>NZ_JBPQCY010000001.1:0-1587500 GCF_051376105.1 Aeromonas molluscorum
TGGATGCGGATCCCAAACCGATGGTAGACGGCCCGCAAATCGCCATCGTGGTCGGCCCTGAAGAGGAGGAGATTGTTGGACGAGCACGGGCGGGTGAAGCTGCAATTCCCCTGGGACCGCTACGGCTCTAGCAATGACAGAGCTCCTGCTGGGTGCGAGTCTCGCAAGGCTGGGCTGGCGGCCAGTACGGCATGATGGCCATCCCGCGTATCGGCCACGAGGTCATAGTGAGTTTCCTCGAAGGGGACCCGACCAGCCCATCGTCACCGGTCGCACCTTCCACGCCACCAACCGGCCGCCGTATGAGCTGCCCGCCAACAAAACCCGCACCGTGCTGCGCACCGAAACCCACCAGGGGGAGGGCTTCAACGAGCTGCGCTTTGAAGACCAGGCGGGGCAGGAAGAGATTTACATCCACGGTCAGAAAGACCTGAACGTGCTGATTGAAAACGACGCGCCTGGCACATCAAGCATGACGAGCATCGTGATATCGACAATGAGCGGGTGACCCGCATCAAGGGCAATGACCACCTGACGGTCTGACGGTGGCGAGAAACGCGACCACATCAAGGCCGACTATTCGCTCACCGGTCGATGCCTCCCTGCATCAGAAGCTGGCCCAGTCCCTGCTGGTTGAGGCGGCCAGCGAGGTTCACCACAAGGTCGGCAACAAGATTGTGATGGAGGCCGGTGCCGAGCTGACCCTCAAGGTCGGCGGTAGCTTTGTGAAGGTGGATGCCGGTGGCGTCACCCTCGGTCGGCCCCACCATCAAGATGAACTCTGGCGGTAGTCCCGGGCTCAGGCTCTGGCTGGGGTGGCCAAATGCCAATCCAACCGGAGGCGGTTGAGGTGGTGGCACCACCGCCTCCCATGGACCCCGAACGTCAGATTGCGACGCTCAAGTCTGCCGAACCTGTGTGCGAAATTTGTGAACAACTGGCCAGACAGGAGGGAGGTGGCTGATGGTCATGGCTTTCATCGCAGAGCGTCCCGACATCGAGCTGAACAGCGGAGAGCAACTCTATTTGTTGCTTGATGGCGGCCAGATCCCGCGTATTGAACGGACCTTGTTTGAAATTTCCGACTCACCCGACTATCAGCCCATCTACCTGCATCAGCCCTGGGACAGCCTGCGGGAGGTGAGCCCCTGTCTGGTCAGCGCCAGCCGGACACTGCTGGACTGGTTTATGGAAAAGCGTGAATCATCATGGGGTTACCTGTTATCTTCCCCCCTCGAATTGCTGGCGTTGGCCGAGAGCCTGCGCACGCTAATCGAGGTCGAGAGCCCCTATGGCAGCCGCATTCTGCTCAAGATGGCCAAACCCGAGACCATGGGACGGCTGCTGATGGATGAGGACCCCTGGCTGTGGCAGGGGATAGGGCAGGTCTGGATCCCGACGCCAGAGGGCTGGCAGCACCGGCAGGCCCCCCCTGTGCTTGCCCCAAGACAGGGTGAACGGTTGCGGCTGACCGATGAGCAGTGGACGCGGCTGGGGGAGGTCACCTGGCAGAACACGCTGGGGGCGATAGGGCGCCATATGGAGAAATGGTTTCCCGTGCGGCTGGCCGAGCAGACAGATGCCCCTCGGTGGATCGCCGAGTGGGCCGAGTGGGGCTATGGCAGGGGGTTTCAGAGCGAGCGGGATCTGCTGCTGATGTTCAACCTGCTGGGCTATCTGGGAGACACCGTGTTGACCCCGGCGCAACAGGTGCCAGGTGAAGAAGACGAAGTGGACGACATACGCGAACTGGCGCTGAACCCATCGAGCCAGACCCCGTCCCAACGTATCGAACGGGCCGCCGAACTGGCCCAGGCTCGCGTGCAGAACAAGAAGGAGAGAGTGGCATGAGCACCCCCTATCAGGCAGCCCAGTGTGCAAATCCGAGTGACGGCAAGCACCCCGCCGGGGCCTGTCCGTTCAAGAACAAAGAGATAGCCATAGTACCGGTGCGTTATGCACTGGATGAGGGGTTCGTCTCCCCCCAGCGTCAGCCGCACCCAGTCCCCGCCGAAGCAGGCTTTGTGGTGCCTCTCAAGTTGAAAGAGAGTGGTTATGCCTTGCGCCAACTGCGTGATGGCTGGCTCTATGTTTATGACGAAAAGGCCAAGACATTTGATGAGTACGAAATAAAAGGGGCGACCTTCATCAGCCAGAGCAGGGGAAGCAAAGGTCATCTGCTCTACCCGGCGAGTCACACTCTCCCTCGCTTATTCTCCCCAGCGCTGGACGGGCGCATCAAGCATGAGATGGAAAAGAGCGGCGGTTTGCGCACCACCTGGATGCGGCAGGTGAAACTGGCCAGTTTTGCCAGCACCATGAAGGCCCCTCATTGCGGTCTGCCCGATGTGCTCGACAAGGTCGCGGATCTGGGGATGTCGAATCAGGGATTTGTGCTCTCTTCTACCCCCCTTGCCAAGCCTGCAGAAGAGGACAAGCAGGGGATCAAGTTGCTGGCTCACACAAGCCAGCGAGTTCACCGGCTGCCTACAAGGCCGGCATGCCGGATCCCAAGAACGCCATGGTGGTCGCCCTGGAGGACCCGCTGGCCGACCTTGCCGACCTTTCCATGAAGGTCAATCAGCTGCTCGCCAAGCGCGAAGTACTGCTGGGGAAAGATGACCCCACCATCAAGGCCAACAGTCACAAGCTGATGATGGCGGAGGTCACGCGCAATCTTGCCAAGGTGCGGCTCGAACGAGAAGGAGTTGCCCGCCTCCGTCAGGGGTAATGTGGCCAGGACCCAGGCTTTTGAAGAGGCGCTGGATGATTATCTTGGGGATCGCTTCCTTGCCGATATGGAGAATATGACGGCAGAGCCAGGAATAGCGATGTTCAGTTCCCCTATGGAGAAACGGGCCGATGCCAAGCTGAAGATCCTGCGGGAACAATATGGTTTCAACCCATCCCAAAAACAGGTCGCCCAATGGAAGGAGCGCGCCGCCTTCCAGGATGAGGTCAATTGGAGCGGGCTCAATGCCTTTATCAAGCAGTATCAGGTGCCACTCAATGAGCTGGATCTGGCCCTGACGCGTGCCCACGAAGATCTGCGCAATGGCTTGACCCGCCTCAAGGCCGATCCACTGCCCTTTGGTCTGGATAACAGAACGACCAGGGGACAGGCCTATCTGTTGACCCTGATAGCCGAAGCGGCGCAGGCGACCACCCTCAGCTGCACCAGTCAGGACCACAAAAAAGCGCTGGAAAAACTGCTCGATGAGAAACGTCGGGACAACCTGCTGGCGCTGGCTCCCTATGGTTTTGATAGTGATCTGCACAAGGGGTTGAGCGAGCAGACGGTGGACAATACCTGGCTCAGTACCTCCTCGGGTGACATGACGGCTCTCTTTGGTAGAACGGCCGACCTAGAAACGCTATTAGGGGAGGAGAGGCTCAAGCAGAAGCCCTGGTTCCAGGCGGTCGAAGCCGTGATCGATGCCATAAAAGGGGCGGGTCAATCCCTTGCCAAGGGGGCTCACGCCCAGCTCATGGCGGCCATCTTGCCCCATGCCTGGAAGAACAGTCTGGCAGGCAACTTAAGGCTGGTACTGCTCGAATCCCTGCTTGGTGACAAGCCGCTCCAGGTCGACAGCGGTTTCAAGCTGCGCTGGGGCGGTTTCCAGAGCAAGATGCAGCCTATCGTCAAGCAGATCGCCGTCATCTCCTCGCCCCCGCCCGGGCGCAACACCACAGTGCAAGCCATCAATGGCCAGTTAAGGGCCTTGCAACAAGAGCTTGATACCCTGATAGCAGCCGAGATGCCGCAACTGGTCAGACTCAAGGGCGAGCTCTACCAGCAGCAGGCACGGCAATATATCGGCGACTATCTGGCCAGTGCGCGAGCTGGGGTGAGCAAGGGGATCTCGGCCATGAATGAGCGGGTGCCCAATATGGGCAGCTTCGGCGGCTTGGTGGCCTTGCTCAACCTCTGGAACCTGAGTGTGGTCATTGCCGGGACGGCGCAAAATGCCAAAACCTTGGGATGGGAGCGAGCCTCACTACAGCTGGGCGCAACCCTTGCCTGGACAGGGAACGCCATTGCTGCGCTCTATCAGGGGGCTGTGTGGGAGAAGTTAAAGCCTCTCGTAATTAACGGCAAAACACTGACATCATTGCCAATTAGTGACGTGCTGGGAAGTGAGAGTGGAGCTTTGATTAAGTCCTTCTCTATACGGATGTTAGCTTTTTCTGGGTTGGGAATGGTGGCTGCAGGGGCAGAGATGTGGGACACCTTCCAGGCCAGCAAGGATCCTTTGATAAGCGGTATGGAAAAGACGCTCTTACAGATGAAAGCAGGGGTATTGCTGGGGCAGGGAATTATCTTTGGCACACAACTCTTCTATCTATTGGGTAATGGACTGGGTTTCTCATCAATCGCTGCGATTTTTGCGCCCTGGATGATAGTTGGACTCTTTGTGCTGGGCATCGCCTATCTGGCTCTAACAGTGCTGCTGAATATATTCAAACGCTCGGATCTGGAAAAGTGGTTGCTGCAATCCACCTGGGGCAAGCAACCCGCTAACTGGTCCGCAGAAGACGAACTGGCTCGCTTTGAATTGCTGGTCAATAAGCCTGGCGCCAGCCTGACGGTGGTGCGCTCCGCCGCTCAAGGCTGGATGGACAGCGGCCGCGCTCAGTGGCAGTTGCAACTCTCGCTACCGGCTCACTTGCGAGGGCAGACAATAGGGCTAAGCGTCATTGGTCAACCCCTGGCACGGGCTGGCCAGATGGTGCCGGTGCGATCCAAAGAGGATCTGGCCCGCTATAAGGCAGCCATGCAGCCCAAGACGCTGGAGACACAGCGCGGACGTTGGGATGGCGTGGTTTATACCCTGCCGCTGGGGGTCGATACCAATACCGCCATCAAGCTGGAGTTGGGCTATCTAGGCGGCATGGTACAGCGGCAATTTGTCTTCAAGGGCAGTGGTAATAGCAACGGCCACATTATATTGGATACCAGCAGCGTGGAACTGAAAAATATGCCTGCTCTGGTAGTTGGCAATCAAGGAAGTAAATAATGAACAAGGTGAATGAAGTATCTGAGGCAAGCGAGCAGGAGACCCCTTTTCATCTGCTACCGCAGGAAGAGCAGCATAGAATTAGCGCTACTAATCAGAAAAGAGTACGCGAGGCATCGACGATTCATGAGTGGGAAATAAGGATTAGGGAGTCTTTTGTTCCTATTTTTATATTGCTATTGATCGGAATACCTGTACTTATTGGTGCTTGGATGTTATGGAATGAATCATCTAATGGTTGGGTTTTTATTATAGTCGGGGCAGTTATGTTCCCCTATTTACGTTATTTGGTGATGGCGGATAAGCATTACTATTATCGGCTAACGACAGAGGGTTTAATCGTCACTTATCATGAGGCTATTCCCGAAGTTGCCTACACCATAGTGCGTGGCTTGGCTTGGCTTGGGGTAGTAGCTTGCGTTATGGCAGTGGCCGTATTGGGGCCGTTAGCATTGGTTGGTGCAGGCGGCATGGCTCTCTTGGCCGTGTTCTTTACTGGTTTTGAAAAAAAACCTACGACTGAATACACTGTATTTAATAAAGATAAAGCATACGTTGTAAAGGTAGTAAAAAATAGAGGCCTTATTCGGTTTGACGCTATCCCATTTAGCTGGTTTGAGTTTTCTTATATGTATTGTCACGAAGGGGATGTATATAAAATTCTGTCATGCTTGATGGACGAACTTGGGTGCAATGAATATAGAGAGTTTAAAAATGAATTATCTCTTCGCAGAGCCCCCGTTGGTGTATTGGATGTTGGCGTTCCAAGAAAGCTGGATGAAATTAACAAGTGACTTCTTCGAGTAATACTTTTTTTCAGGTGTGACAGCTATAGGGAAATTCAAATAATTGGTGTCAGAGAAGTGGTCATTTCAATCAACTCTGGGCAACCAGTCTGCCGAGGATGAACTGGCCCGCTTCGAGTTGCTGGTCAATAAACCGGGCGCCAGCTTGACGGTGGTACGCACCCCGGCCCAGAGCTTGATCGCCGGCAAGGGTGATATCGCCGCCGCCAATCTCACCATCACGGATCAGCGCAAGCAGGGGGTTAATTTCACCGACCCCTTGCTTGAGGATGTGCGTGAACTGCTGGTCTCTGGCCCGGCTTCCCCCAAGGTGGAAGGGGCGGGGGATCTCGGTGGACAGGCCATCTATGTGCGCCCCTCATCGAGTTATTTCGAGAGCCTGCTCAGTGATAACCAGGCGCGCAAGGCCGCCGGGCAGCCGTTGATTGACATTCGTGCCGTACCTGAGACCCTGGAAGATGAAGACTTGATCGAAATGGTCAATGCCGGTCTGCTGCCGTTCATCATCGTGGATGAGCACAAGGCGCGCTTCTGGAAGCAGATTTTTCCCGATATCAACGTTCATGAGCAGCCGGTATTTCGTGAAGGGGGTGTCATCGCCTGGGCGGTACGCAAGGAGAGCACCCAGTTGTTGGCGATGCTCAATAAACAGATCGCCGCCCTGCGTGGCAAGCAGAGCGGATCCCAGCGATTGGCGCTCTATCTCAAGCAGAACCGCTACGTCAAGAGCGCCGCCGCAGAGGCGGACCGCAAGAAGTTCTTGCAGCTGGTTGACCTGTTTCGCCAATACGGGGGGCGTTATGAGGTGGACTGGCTGCTCATTGCGGCTCAAGGTTATCAAGAGTCGGGGCTCAACCAGAAGGCGCGCAGCCATGTGGGCGCCATTGGTGTGATGCAGCTGATGCCTGCCACCGGCAAGCAGATGAAGGTGGGCAATATTCGAAACATTGAGCCCAACATCCACGCCGGGGTCAAATATATGCGCTGGATGATAGATCACTACTATGCGGACGAGCCCATGACGGACTTGGACAAGGCACTCTTCTCCTTTGCCTCCTATAACGCGGGCCCGGCCCGGGTAGCGCGCCTGCGGGCAGAGGCCAAGAAGCGGGGACTGGATCCCGATATCTGGTTCCAGAATGTCGAGTATGTGGCGGCGGAGAAGATAGGTCCCGAGACGGTGACCTATGTGAGCAACATCTATAAGTACTACATTGCCTACAAGTTGGTGATGGCGCAGATAGAACAGAAGAACCAGGCTGCCGCTGCGTTGGCAGAGCATGCGGGGGAGGTGAGCGGGGCCAGCGCACCGGTCACGCCTGAGCCAGCCACGCCGCCGACTAGGCAGCCTGAGGCAGAGCCTGCCGCGAAGTGAGGTGTTCAGGCAGGCGCAAAGACGCCCTGGCCATTGGCCAGGGCGCCTTTATGTGATGCCAGGCAGCAAGAGCCGCTGAACGGCGCTCGCTGCGCCCCGGTGAGCACAAGGGCTGATCGGAGCGGCGGTTGGCCCGTGTTCCATGCAGGCAGGCTCGGTGTTTCTTCGAGGCCTGCTATCTCGTTCAAGTCTGTGCGACTAGATGAACATACCCCCGGAGGCTTCGATGCGCTGGGCATTGATCCAGCGGCAATCGTCCGCGAGCAGGGCGGCGATGACACCACCGATATCGTCAGGACGACCCACCCGGCCGAGCGCCGTCTGGCTGGCAATAAAATCGTTCACATCCCGATTATCGCGCACGACACCCCCACCAAAGTCAGTCTCTATGGCGCCGGGGGCCACCACGTTGACGGCGATGCCCCTCGGCCCCAGCTCCTTGGCCAGATAGTGGCTCAATACCTCAATGCCTCCTTTCATGGCCGCATAGGCGGCATAACCCGGCAGGGCGAACCGAGTCAGACCGGAGGAGAGGTTGACGATGCGCCCTCCATCGCGCAGCAGGGGCAATAGTTGCTGGGTCAGGAAAAACGTGCCCTTGAGGTGGATGTTCATCAGGGTATCGAATTGCTGCTCAGTGGTCTGCTCGAAGGGAGCGTTGATACCTATGCCCGCATTGTTGACCAGAAAATCGAACTGGGTCCGTTGCCACTGGCTTTGCAGCAGCTGCTGCACCTGCTCGGCAAAAGCCGGGAAGCTGGCGCTGTCGGCCACATCCAGCGCCAGCGCATGGGCCTGGACCCCCAGGGTGCGAGCGGCTTCAACCACCAGATCGGCCTCTTCGGCCTGGCTGCGATAGGTGATGATGAGAGAGATCCCCCGGGCTGCCAGGGTCAGGGCCGTGTTGCGGCCAAGGCCTCGGCTAGCGCCCGTGATGAGGGCAATGGGTTGGTACATGATGAACTCCTGGGTTGGTTGGCGGTAGGGAGATGCGGTGTCACGACTGTATTTAATCTTTGAAACTGGATAAAGATGGTCATACTGAATGCAATGTTCCATTTACATAAACAATAGCCGATATGGATCAACTGGATGCCATGGGTATGTTTGTGAGGGTAGCCGAGCTGGAAAGCTTTACCCGCGCCGCCGAACAGCTGGCGGTGCCCAAGGCGACCCTCTCGCTCACCATTCGTCGTCTCGAGGAGCAACTGGGCACCCGATTGCTGCAACGCACCACGCGCAGGGTGCAACTCATCGCAGATGGGCGGCTCTGTTACGAGCGTTGCCTGGATCTGTTGGCGGATGTGGACGAGTTGCGGAGCCTGTTTCAGCCCGCGCAGCGCCTGAGCGGGCGATTGCGGGTCGACATGCCGAGTCGCTTGGCTCGGCTACAGGTGATCCCTCGCTTATCGGCGTTTCTGGCTCAGCACCCGGACTTGACCCTGATGTTGAGCACCACGGACAGGCGGGTCGATCTGGTGCGGGAAGGGTTCGATTGCGTGGTACGGGTCGGGACGCTAGGATCCTCCAGCCTGGTGGCGCGCAGGCTGGGTCAATATCGGCAGATCAACTGCGCCAGTCCCGCCTATCTCGCTCGGCACGGGCTGCCGAAGACCCTGGCGGAACTGACTCAGCATCACTTGATCCACTACGGCAGCGATCTGGGGGGTGAACAGAGGGGATTCGAGGTGATGGGGGCGGATGGCCGGATCGTGCATCACCCCATGGCGGGGGCACTGACAGTCAATGATAGCGAGAGCTACCTGGCCGCAGCCCTGGCTGGGCTTGGCATCATACAGTTGCCAGAGCAGGGGCTCGATGAGCTGCTGGCCAGGGGCGATCTGATCGCCATCTTGCCCGAGTGGCAAGCGCCGCCGTTGCCCATTCATGTGCTCTATGGTCATCGCCGCCAACTGGCGCCCAGGGTGCAGGCTTTCATCCAGTGGCTCTTTGAGGTGCTGGGGGATGCCCTGGCACCAGGAGAAGGGGATAGTGATGAGGCATCGCAGGGGCAAGGAGCCAAACAGGCGCCGCGGCGCAACTAGTCGGCGAATTTCACGATGCGGTTCTTGCCCGCCGCCTTGGCCTGATAGAGAGCAAGATCGGCATGATGCAGCAGGGTTTCACCGTCGTGGCCCGATGCGCTGTCGGCCCAGCCAATGCTGAGGGTGCAGTAGAGGGTCTGCTGCTCGGCGACGATGGACATGTTGGCCAGGGTGCTGCGGATCTCTTCCAGCAAGGGGTGTATCTCGCTCGGCGAGATGTCGATCAGCACCAGGGCAAACTCTTCTCCGCCGATCCGAGCCGTGATGTCCTGGCTGCGACAGCGATTGTGAATGATCTGGGCCAGGATCTGGATCACCCTATCGCCCACCCTGTGGCTGTGTTTATCGTTGATCGACTTGAAGTTGTCTATGTCGAGCATGGCCACGCAGTAGCGGCTGCCCTGGTGGTCAAGCTGGGCCAGTTTCGGCATGAAGGCGCGGCGGTTGAGCAGTCCCGACAGGGGATCGTAGCTGGCTTCTTTCTCGGCAGTCTGCTTGTCTTGCTCGGTGCGGTGCAACTGGGCACGTTGCAGCGAGACGCCGAAGATGGTGAGCGCCGAGGAGAGCACGAAGGCCATCATCTCGGTATTGGTCTCCTCCTGGGTCAGATGAATAAACGGACCGAGCCCGTGCGCCGTGGCCAGGATGATGAACAGCATGGCGAGGCTGCTCAATATCCCCAGATAAAAACGGCTGACCTCGAAGGCCAGCACGATCAGTAAAGGAGGCATCAGATAGAGCAGCCAGCCGCACTGCAAGCCCAGTCCCAGCATGGCAAACAGCGACAGCCCCGCCAGAGGCAGAATGATGTGGCGCAGTTGCACAACGCGCAGGGAATAGGGCTCCAGCCAGCCGATATAGATCTGGTACATCAGCACGATGCCGAGGATATCGGCAAGGAAGAACATCTTGACCATGCCGGGCAGGGCAGACGCGGGAATGTAGTGACCCAGCACGAGATTCCATGCAAGCAGCACACTGGAGAGCAAGATGGGCACCACCCCGGCCAGCAGCACGAACTTGATGAGATCGCTGGCGTTGCGCGTTCCCAGAGGAAGAAAACGTTGTAACAGGTGCAAGGCAAGTGCTGGAGCCAGGGTATCGATCAGGGCGGCGATAGCGGTATGGAGCAGGGAGGAGAGCAAGGCGCCCTCCATCATCATGCCTTTTACGTTCAACATGAAGCTGCCCAAACATATCCAGGGCAGCGCCTTCCCCCCCCAGTTCAGCAGCATGATCAGGGCAATCCCGGAGGGGAGCCAGATCAGGGTGATGTTGGCGGGTTGCAGGCTAAACAGCGTCTGCCCGAGCCAGCCCGTGAGGCAATAGCAGAGACAGGCCAGTACCAAGGCGAACCGAGTTCGTGAGGCGCGGGAGAGGGGAGGTAAGAGTCTGTTCAATCCGTTGATCGGTTCTTATGATGCCAGTGGCGCTACTATAGCCAATGTTATGCGGTAACTAAATTTAATAAATTCAGCCGGTTCTGCTCCCATGAGCCAGATTGCGGCCCCGCAAGTGGGTGCTGCTACCCAGATGGCGTCTTGCTTGATGCCACTGACCGCTGGCGATAAACAGGCTTGCGCGGGGCCGAGCGGCGATGGCAGGCCACTCTCAGCCCCGGTAGCGGCGAGCGCGATACTGGCTGGGTGATTGCTCAAAGGCCTCCTTGAAGAAGCGGGTAAAACTGCTTTGACTGGCAAAGCCGAGCCGCCCCCCCACCTCTTGCAACTGCAAAGAGGAGTCGAGCAGCAAGCGGCAGGCTTCCTCTCGCCGCACCTGTTCCAGCAATGCCGAGAAGTGGCACTGCTCCTCGCGCAGATGGCGGTTCAGGGTCCAGCGGGTCAAGTTCAGGTTCTCGCAGATCCCGGCCAGCATGGCCCGGGGATCTGCATCTCCCAACCAGAGCTGTCGCCGGATCAGGGTCAATACCTGCTCGCGATAACGGGAGGACGGCCGCAGCTGCGCCATCTGCTGTGCCAGCTCCCCCAGCAACAGGGGTTGCAGGGCGACATTGTGGCTGCCATAGGGTTGATCGAGCAGGACGGCGGGGAAGATAAGCTGATAGCCGTCCCCCAGGCGCACGCGTCCTTCCAGCCAGGCTGCCAGTTCCCGCCACAGCTTGGGGCGTACCGGCGTGGGCAGCACCAGCTGTCCCTGGCCCGGCTGATAGAACTGCACCAGGGCATAGAGGTAGCAGAGGTTGACCAGGCTGCTCATGGCGATCACGTCCGGGTGATCGGAATCCGAATAGTAGCTAAGCCGTACCACATCATCTTGCTCCTGCAGCACGATCCGGTCGCACTCACCTATTAAAGGGCGATAGTGCAGGAAAAAGTGCAGCGCCTGACGCAAGGTGGCGGCGTTGCAGCAGAGGCTGGCCAGTGGCAGGTAGTCGGAGAACAGCCCCGTCAATGAGGGGGGTGACCAGTGATTGGAGAGATCGGCATGGGGGGCACAATGGGCCAGCAGCCGGAAGTGGCGCTGGGCATCGATGCGTCCCTGGGGAATATGCAGCTCCTCCCGGGCTATGCCTGCGGCAAGGAGGAGCGAGGCGGGATCCCGGCCCTGGGCCTGCCAGCGTGCGAGGCAGTGCAGGGCAATCCGGTTGGAAACACTCTTCACGGCAGATCTCCTGATTGGCGGCCATGTACATCCTGGCTCGCCATCATCCCCGGATTGGGATCCATTGCCGTGATCCCGGCGCAATTTCTTCTCCTGCTTGTGTAACCAAAGGTAACCCTGCAAGGCTTTTCACACTTTTGCAACCTGCTCCCAACCGACAATTTCCTGCTCCCGGCGGGCAAGTGTGGGCGGCCGGCTTTGCATAGAGTGGCCAGACTCATACACACAAGGAAGGTCACAATAATGAAATACCCTAGTCTCGCGCTGACAGTCAGTGCCCTGCTGCTGGCCGGGTGCAACGACAACGACTCCTCCCCCAAGCCCAGCCAGCCCGAACTGGGCCACCGCACAGTGAATCTGATTGAACAAGATGGCCTGCAATTCAAGGATCTGGATGGCAGCGGCACCTTGACCCCCTACGAGGATTGGCGTCTCGGTGCTGCCGAGCGAGCTCGGGATCTGCTGGGGCGATTGAGTCTTGCTCAGAAGGCGGGCCTCATGATGCACGGCACCCTGGTGCTCGATGGCGAGGGGCGGGTCAACCTGACCGCCATGGACAAGATGCTGCGCGTCGATGGGGTCAACACCTACATTACCCGGATGGCCGGGGATCCGGCGGCCATCGCCGAGGACAACAACAAGCTGCAGGCGGTGCTGGAAGGGGTGGGGCTGGGCATACCCCTGACCATCAGTACGGATCCCCGCAACCACTTCACCCACGACCCCAACGCGACCAGCGTCGGTGCCGGCGCCTTCTCCCAGTGGCCGGAGACCCTGGGGCTCGCCGCCATCGGGGATGCGGAACTGGTGCAGCGCTTTGGCGACATCGCCCGTCAGGAGTACAGAGCGGTCGGCATTCATGAAGCGCTCTCCCCACAGGCCGATTTGGCGACCGAGCCACGCTGGGGCCGCATCAACGGTACCTTTGGAGAAAACAACCTGCTCGCCAAATCACTGGTGCGCGCCTACATCGAGGGTTTCCAGCACGGTAGCGAGGGGATAGGCAAAGATAGCGTGGTGACCGTCGTCAAGCACTTCGCCGGCGCAGGCCCCCAGAAGAACGGGCTGGATGCCCACAACCCCTGGGGCAAGGAGCAGATCTATCCGGGGGATCAGTTTGCCTATCATCTGGTGCCGTTTGAAGGCGCCTTCGAGGCCAAGGTCGGCGCCGTCATGCCCTATTATGCCAAGCCGGAGGGGTTGACCTATGCAGGGCAGCCCATTGAGGAGGTGGGCTTTGGCTTTAACCGCCAGATCCTCACCGACCTGCTACGCGGCCACTTCGGATTTGACGGCGTGGTGCTCAGCGACTGGGGCATAGTCAACGACTGCAACACTGCCTGTGAAGATGGTCTGACCCAGGAGCAAGTCACCGCAGGAGTGAGCCCCTGGTCTGTGCCCTTTGGCATGTCATGGGGGGTCGAGAGTCTGACCAAGGCCGAGCGTTACGCCAAGGCGATTGACGCGGGGGTGGATCAGTTTGGCGGTGTCGAAGATCCTGCGCCCTTGCTGGCTGCAGTCCAGGCTGGTCTGGTGACCGAGGCGGCGGTCTCGACCTCTGCCCTGCGTATTCTGGTACAGAAGTTTGAACTGGGATTGTTTGAAAACCCCTATGTCGATGCCCAGGCCGCGGTGGCGCTGGTTGGCAAGCGGGAGTTTCAGGCGGCCGCTCAGGCTGCCCAGGCTGAGGCTCACGTGTTGCTGAAAAATGATGGCAAGATGCTGCCACTCCAGGCGGCGGGCAAACGGGTCTATCTCTATCAAGTCAATGAGGCGGTGGCGACAGCCAACGGCTTCACCGTCGTGACCGACCTGGCCCAGGCCGATCTTGCCATCGCTCGGGTCAATACCCCGAATGAGCAGGACCCTCGCTTCCCCTTCGGCAGCATCCACTTTGGTCAGCTGGGCTTTGCCAGTGCCGGTCAGGCGGAGCAGGAGACGGCCCATGAGGGGGTCTATCATGGCAGCGAGGATCTGGCCGCCATCCAGACCATACAGCAAGCCGGCGTGCCTCTGGTGCTCTCCGTCTATCTGGACAGACCCGCGATCCTGACCGAGGTGGCCCCGGCCGCCCAGGTGTTGCTGGCCAACTTTGGCGCCCTGGATCAGGCCCTGTTTGATGTCATCAGCGGCCAGGTCAAGGCGCGGGGCAAGTTGCCGTTCGAGCTGCCTTCCAACTGGCAAGCGGTGCTCAATCAGCACCCGGATGTGGCGAGCGACTCGGTCAATCCGCTCTATCCCTATGGCGCGGGTCTCGCCTATTGAGCCCGGAGACCATCACAGTCAAGGCGCCTGCGGGCGCCTTTTCTATGGCCGCTATCGACAAACCCGGTTTGGCGCGGGTGGGCCTCTTGGGCATAATGTCCCCCGATAGAGGAGATGCCATGACATAGACCATCTACGCCCTGGTTTGACCGGGCACAATGGTGTTGCATGATGACAATCCACAGCTCAGAGGAGATTCAATGAAGTATATCGGAGCCCATGTCAGTGCCGCTGGCGGCGTGGAGAACACCATAGCCCGCGCCAAGGCCATCGGGGCCAACGCCTTCGCCCTGTTCACCAAGAATCAGCGCCAATGGCAGGCTGCCCCCCTGACTGCCAAGTCCATCGATGCCTTCAAGAGTGCCTGCGAACGGGAGGGGTTTGGCCCTGGCCAGATCCTGCCCCATGACAGCTACCTCATCAATCTGGGCCACCCGGATCCCGATGCGCTGGCCAAATCCCGGGATGCCTTTCTCGACGAGATCAGACGCTGTGAACAGCTGGGTCTGTGCTATCTCAACTTTCACCCGGGCAGTCATCTCAAGCAGATATCCGAAGCGGTGAGCTTGAAACTGGTGAGCGAGTCCATCAACTGGGCGCTGGAGCGTAGCCAGGGGGTGACGGCGGTGATCGAGAATACGGCGGGGCAGGGCACCAATCTCGGTTGGTCCTTCGAGCATCTGGCCACCATCATCGACGGGGTGGAGGACAAGAGCCGGGTCGGCATCTGTTTTGACACCTGCCACGCCTTTGCCGCCGGTTATGATCTGCGTACCTCCGAGGGCTGTGCCCAGGTATTTGGAGATTTTGACCGTCAGGTGGGTTTCCAATATCTCAAGGGAATGCACATCAACGGCGCCAAGAGCAGCTTTGGCAGCCGGGTTGACAGGCACCACAGCTTGCAGCAGGGCAATCTGGGGGAGGCGGTGTTCCATCACATCATGAATGACACCAACTTCGACGGTATTCCTTTGATCCTGGAGACCATCGACGAGTCCATCTGGGCCGACGAGATCCGCTGGTTGCGCAGTCTGGCCAGCTGACGTCCAGGCTTGCCGCTGCCGCTGCCTGTGCTTGCATGGCGTCGGCGACGCACTCGAAAAGAGGCCCCGGTTCGGGGCCTCTTTTATTTATTGCTCAATCCTGACGATGGCAAGCGCGCCTACGCCGAAGGGGCCCCTCAACCTGAGTGAGCGGCAAGATCTTTTAGCAAGCCTTCCACCCGCTGCAAGCGCGTGACCCTGTCCTGGGTCGGTACCTGGAAGCGCAATCGGGTTGGCCCGTCCATCTTGAACACCCGAGGCTGCTCGGAGAGCAACTTGACCAGGTAGCCGGGGTTGACCCGGGTCTCCTGGGTGAAATCCAGGTAACCGCCCCGCTCGCTCATCTCCAGGCGCTTGATGCCAAGGGCAGCCGCCTGCTGGCGGAAGCTGGCAATGTCGAACAGCGTCTTGGCGGCGTCGGGCAGCAGACCGAATCGGTCGATGAGCTCCACTTTCAGCTCGCGCAGCTCAGCCTCATCACTGGCGCTGGCGATGCGTTTGTACATGGAGAGTCGCATGTTGACATCCGGGATATAGCCTTCGGGCAAGAGCGCGGGCAGGCGCAGCTCTATCTCGGTATGGTCGCTCATCAGCTGCTCGAGGGAGGGCTCCTTGCCACTCTTGAGTGCCTCGACCGCCTGCTCCAGCATCTCCATATAGAGGGTGAAGCCGACCGACTCTATCTGGCCGCTCTGATCGTCGCCGAGCAGCTCACCCGCGCCGCGAATTTCCAGATCGTGGGTCGCGAGTGCAAACCCGGCGCCGAGATCTTCCAGCGATGCAATGGCATCGAGCCGTTTGGCGGCATCTTTGGTCATCAGCTTGGGATTGGGGGTGAGCAGATAGGCATAAGCCTGATGGTGGGAGCGCCCGACCCGGCCACGCAGCTGGTGCAGTTGGGCCAGGCCCAGGTGGTCGGCCCTGTCCATGATGATGGTGTTGGCGCTCGGCACGTCTATGCCGGTCTCTATGATGGTGGTGCACACCAGCAGATTGAAGCGCTGGTGATAAAAGTCCGACATGATGCGTTCAAGATCGCGCTCCGGCATCTGGCCATGGGCGATGCCAATACGCGCCTCGGGAATGAGCTCGGCAAGATCGCTGGCACACTTGTCGATGCTGGCCACGTCATTGTGCAGGTAGTAGATCTGGCCGCCGCGTTTGAGTTCACGCAACACGGCCTCGCGGGTGACCGCGGGCTCTTGCTGGCGTACGAAGGTCTTGATGGCGAGCCGCTTGGCGGGGGGGGTGGCGATGATGGAGAGATCCCGCATCCCGGCCATGGCCATGTTGAGGGTGCGCGGGATCGGCGTGGCGGTGAGGGTCAGGATATCCACGTCGGCGCGCAGTGCCTTGATCTTCTCTTTTTGACGTACCCCGAATCTGTGTTCCTCATCGACGATGAGCAGCCCCAGATCCTTGAAAGTCAGATCGGAGCCCAGCAGCTTGTGGGTGCCGATGATGATGTCCACCTTGCCATCGGCCAGCTCCTTCAAGACGCTGGTCTGCTCCTTGGCGGAGCGAAAGCGGCTCAGCACCTCGACCCGAACCGGCCAGTTGGCGAAACGGTCGCGGAAGTTGTCATAGTGCTGCTGGGCCAGCAGGGTGGTGGGTACCAGCACCGCCACCTGCTTGCCGCCATGGACCGCCACGAAGGCGGCGCGCATCGCCACTTCCGTCTTGCCAAAGCCCACGTCGCCGCACACCAGCCTGTCCATGCTCTTGGCCTGGCACATGTCGCCGAGCACCGCATTGATGGCATTGAGCTGATCGTCGGTCTCCTCGAACGGGAAACCGGCGGCGAACTGGCGGTAGTTCTCCTTGTCGTGCTTGAAGGCAAAGCCGCTGCGTGCCGCGCGCAGGGCATAGACATCGAGCAGCTCGGCCGCCACGTCGCGCACCTTCTCGGCCGCCTTGCGCCTGGCCTTGACCCAGGCCTCGCCGCCGAGCTTGTGGCTGGGGGGATTGTCGGAGCCGGTGTAGCGGCTGATCAGGTGCAAGTTGGTGACGGGGACGAACAGCTTGTCGCCCCCCGCGTACTCCAGGGTCAGAAATTCGGTGGGCAGGCCACCGGCGTCCAGGGTCTCCAGGCCCAGGTAGCGGCCGACCCCGTGATCCAGATGCACCACCGGCTGACCCTGGGTCAGCTCGCCGAGGTTGCGGATCACCGCATCGGAGCTGAGGTTTTTGCTCTTGTCTCGCTGGCGCTTGCTGCGGATCTTGCCGCCGAGCAGCTCGCCTTCGGTGATGAAGGCAAGGGGGGCCAGCTTCGGCTCGCGCAGCAAGAAGCCACGCTCGAGGGGCCCGACCAGAATACCCTGCTCGCTGTGGCTTGCGAGAAACGCGGCCAGGCTGGCAAATTCCGGCGGATTGAGACCGATACGGGCCAGCAAGTCGCGCAATACCTCGCGGCGCCCCTCGGTTTCGACCGCAAAGAGGGTTCGTCCCGCAAAGTCTTGCAGGAACTGCTCCAGGGCGAGCAGGGGGCGCTCCTTGCTGTTGTCGAGTTGCAGCTCGGGCAGGGGCTCGACCGGCAGATTGATCTGGCCGGCGCCCTGGGGAGTCGGCTCTTCTTGCAGGCGCACGGCGCCATATTGGCCGAGGGCCTGGAACAGCTGCTCCACCGGCAGATAGAGACGGGCGGGTTCGAGCAGGGGACGGCTGGTATCCCAGCGCCGCTCTTCAAAGCGTTGACCTATGTCGTTCCAAAACCCCTGGGCGGCGGGGTAGATGTCGCCGACCGTGATGAGCTGGGTCTGGGCGGGCAGGTAGTCAAACAGGCTGGCGGTCTGCTCGAAGAAGAGCGGCAGATAATATTCGATGCCGGCCGGCCAGCGCCCCTTGCTCACCTCCTGATAGATGGATCCGTCGGCTCGCGACAGCTCGAACAGCTCGCGGAATTGGCCGCGAAACAGCTCGATGGCTCCTTCGTCGGTGGGGAACTCCCGGGCGGGCAACAGGCTGACGCTCTTGACCGGTTCGCTGGAGCGCTGGGTCTCGGGGTCGAAGGGACGGATGGAGTCCACTTCATCATCGAAGAAATCGATGCGATAGGGCGCTGTGCTGCCCATGGGGAAGAGATCGAGCAGGGAGCCGCGGGCGGCAAATTCCCCATGCTCCAGCACCTGCTCGACCGCCACATAGCCGGCCTCGGCCAAGCGGCCGCGCAACTGTTGCAGATTGAGGCGTTGCCCCGCTTTCACCATCAGGCTGTACTTGTCGAGATAGACCCGGGGGGCGCAGCGCAGCATCAGGGTCGAGATGGGCACTATCAGGGCGCCGCGCTGCATCTGTGGCAGCTTGTAGAGGGTCTCGAGGCGCTGGGAGATGATGTCCTGATGGGGAGAGAAGGTGTCGTAAGGCAGTGTCTCCCAGTCCGGGAACAGCAGCACAGGGCAGGCTTGCTCGCCGGGTTCGACCTGGCTCAGCAGATAGCGCAGCTCGTGTTCGAGGCGCAGGGCATTGGGGGTATCGGCGGTGACCAGCAGGGTGGGGCCATCATTTGACCGGGTGAGTTCGGCGGCCACCAGGGCCAGGGCGCTGCCATGCAGCTGGCCCAAGGTGCTCTTTTGGCCCGCTTTGGCGGGCAGGACGGGTAGGGTTAGGGATCTCATCACTCTGTCTTTAGCCTTGGCCCGTTCGGGCTCTGTGTCTGGTCGACTCGAAGGATGTCAGCCATCGTTCGGGCCACATACTGGCGCGCAGCTTAGCGCAGTCGCTCCTGGGCACGCGCCTTGAGCTGACGGGACTGGACATGGAGGCTGGCCCGTACCAGCAGTTCACGATCTTCCTCACGAATGCGGGCATAGTCGAGGACGATATGTTGGCCATATTCCCCCGCCGTCACCTCGCGTACCCTGGCATAGCAGTAGACGGCAGATGCCTCGTCACGCAGGAATATCTTGAGGCGCACCAGCTGATCCCGCAGGGGAGCCTGGCCATGCCCCTGGGCCGGGTGCAGGTAGGTGAGCTGGCCTGCCCCAAAGGTCAGGGTGTGAAAGCGCTGCTCTGGGTGATCCTGGGCGGCGAGCACATAGCTCATGATCATGTCTATCTTGCGAGACTGCTGATTGATGATCTCGACCAGATCCTGCATGGCGTCATTCTGGTTGCGAATGAGCCGGGTGGTCGCCATGTCGATGGAGCTGATGGCGGCGGCGATGCGAAAGGGCTCGGGCAGCTCGGCCTCCAGCGCCTGTTCGCTTGGCAAGCTGTAATCATCCGGCAGGGGGATCACATTGACCGGCGTGGCATGGGTGACGCTGAAGAACTGTTCCTGCATGGAGGCTATCCCTTGTTGTCATAGACGGTTTCCCTTTATTATCCGGTATCTTATTTTGTTGGCAACGTGCATATCCTTGAAGACCGGACTTTTTCAGCCCCTTTCGCTGGCCATTGGCCTGCGATATGCAGGGTCACGGCGCAGTAATCGCTTCGTCTCTTTCATCTCTTTGTTTTCCACCTTTGGCATCGCCATCGGGGTCGCGGCCCTGATGGTGGTGATCTCCGTCATGAATGGCTTCGAGGGGCAGCTCAAGGGGCGCATCCTGGGGGTGATCCCCCACGTGGTGCTGACCAGCGAGGCCGGGCGCATCGATACCGCCCCCGAGGGGCTGCCTGATCTTGCCAAATTGCCCCATGTGGTGGCGGTAGCGCCCATGCTCGATAGCGAGGGCATGCTGCAAAGCCCCGGTCAGCTGACCGGGGTGAGCGTGCAAGGCATCGATCCCGCCCACTGGCCAAAAGATGACATTCTGCACTCCCAGATGCTGGGGGGGCGCCTTGCCTCCCTCAAGGGCGGTGACTACCAGATAGTGCTGGGGCAGGGCGTGGCGCGTCGACTCGGCGTCGGTCTGGGGGATGAGGTGCGTCTTATTCTGACCGAAGGCACCCGCTTCACTCCCTTTGGCCGGGTACCCGCTCAGCGGCTCTTCACCGTCTCGGGCATCTTCGGCGTGGGCGCCGATGTGGACGATCAAATCGCCCTGATCGCCATTCAGGATGCCCAGCGCCTGCTGCGCTTGCCTGAACATCAGGTGGGCGGTCTGCGGCTCTGGCTCGATGATCCCTTCGCGGCCGACGCCGTGATCAAGACGCCGCTGCCGGACGGTTATCAGTGGCAAGACTGGCGACGGGAGCGCGGCGAACTGTTCCAGGCCGTGGCCATGGAAAAACGCATGATGGGACTGATGCTGGTGCTGATCATCGCGGTCGCCACCTTCAACATCCTCTCTGCCCTGGTCATGGTGGTGACGGACAAGGAAGGGGAGGTGGCCATCTTGCGCACGATGGGCATGAACGAGTCTGGTATCGTCAGGATCTTCATGGTGCTGGGTGCATCCAGCGGCGTGATTGGTGCCCTGTTCGGCGCCTTGGCGGGCCTGGGTCTCTGCCTGGGCCTCAACCCTTTGCTAAGCGGGCTGGGCCTCAACCTTTACATGGCGGCGGGGGGCAGTGGTCTGCCCGTCATCGTCGAGCCGATGCAGGTGGTCACCATACTGGCCGGCGCCGTACTGCTCAGCTTCGGTGCCACCTTGTATCCTGCGGCCCGTGCGGCGCGGGTACGCCCGGCCGAGGCACTGCGCCATGAATAATTCATCTTCTGTTTCTACCCCCGATGTGAGTGGAGTCCCCCTTATGAATGAGCCCTTATTGCACGAACCTCTGCTGCGTTGTCAGGGACTGACTCATGTCTATCAAGAGGGGGAGCTGGAGACCCAGGTGCTCAAGGGGATCGACTTGTGTGTCGCTCCCGGCGAAATGCTGGCCGTGGTGGGCAGCTCGGGCTCGGGTAAAACCACGCTGCTGCACCTGATGGGCGCGCTGGACAATCCCTCCAGCGGCTCAGTGCAGTTCAAGGGTCAGGATATTCATCACTGGGACAGCCGTACTCAGGCCAGATTCCGCAATCAGGAGCTGGGCTTCGTCTACCAGTTCCACCATTTGCTGGCCGAATTTACCGCCCTTGAAAATGCCGCCATGCCGCTGCTCATCGCCGGTGAGTCCGTGGCATCGGCCAGTGACAAGGCGAGCAAGATGCTGGCCCGGGTCGGGCTATCCCATCGTCTCAACCACAGGCCGTCCGAGCTCTCCGGTGGCGAACGCCAGCGGGTGGCCATCGCCCGTGCCCTGGTCAATGAGCCCAGCCTGGTCTTGGCGGACGAGCCGACCGGCAACCTGGATCATGCCAGCGCCACCGCCGTCTATGAGCTTTTGTGCGAGCTGAACCGCGAACTGGGCACGGCGTTCGTGGTGGTGACCCATGATCTCAGCCTGGCTGCCAAGTTGCACCGCAGGGTGAATCTGGTGAGCGGCGTCATGGCGGAGGTTGCCTGATGTTCAAGCCGCTGCCCCTGTTTCTGGGCCTGCGCTACAGCCGCTCCCGCCGTCGCAACGGTTTCATCGCCTTTATCTCGGCCTCTTCCCTCATCGGCATTGCGCTGGGGGTGATGGCGCTCATCCTGGGGCTTTCCGCCATGAACGGTTTCGAGCGGGAGCTTAAAGACCGGGTATTGGCCGTCATTCCCCACGGGGAGCTGGATGCGGTGGAGACGCCGCTGCCCGATTGGCCCAGGCTGCGTGACTATCTGCTGGCCCAGCCCGGCATCGAGGCTGCGGCCCCGGTGATCCGGCTGAGCGGCCTGCTCGAACATGGCAGCGCCCTCAAGGGGGTGCAGCTGCGCGCCGTGCTGCCCGAACTCGAAGCGAATCTCTCCGATGCCGGCAACTTCATGACAGGGCGGGGCTTTCGCGAGCTCAAGGCCGGTGAGCGCGGTGTGATCCTCGGCAAAACCATCGCGGACAAGCTGGGGGTCGGCATCGGCGATCAGGTGGTCATCTTGCTGCCGCAAGGCGGGGATGCCGCTGGCATCAAGAACCCGAGGCGCGAAGCGCTGCACGTGGTTGGCTTGCTTGAACTTGGCGGCCAGCTCGACGGCCTGCTCGGCTTCATGCACCTTAATGATGCCCAGGCCATTACCGGCATGGGCACGGATGTGGAGGGCTTCAGCCTCAAGGTGGGTGACGTGCTCAAGGCCCAGTCCATTACAGTGGCTGCCGCCCAGCGCTTCCCTCATCATGTCTATATCCGCAGTTGGATGAACAGCCAGGGTTATCTCTATCAGGATATCCAGATGGTGCGCACCGTCATGTATGTGGTGATGCTGATGGTGGTGGCCGTGGCTTGCTTCAACATCGTCTCCACCCTGGTGATGGCGGTGAACGAGAAACGCAGCGAGATTGCCATTCTCAAGACCATGGGGGCCAGCCCCGGCCAGATCCGACTCACCTTCGTCATCCAGGGCATGGTGAACGGTGTGCTCGGCGCCCTGCTCGGCGCCCTGCTCGGCGGTCTGCTCTCGAGCAAGCTGACCCAGATTTTGAGTGCTATCGAAGGGATGATCGGCCACCGCTTCCTCAACCCCGACATCTACTTCATCGATTTTCTGCCCACCGAACTGCATTGGCAGGACATGGCCATCGTCACAGGTGCCGCCATCTTGATGAGTCTGCTGGCGACCCTCTACCCGGCCTGGCGGGCGAGCGGTCTGGTGCCGTCCCGGGAGCTGGGGCACTGATCGAACGATGCGTTATGAACAGCATTGCTCGCGACAACAATGACAGAAATGAAAAAGGGCCCATAGGGCCCTTCTTCTATTTGCGGCGCAGGCGGGTCAGTGTCCGCTGAGCTCATCAAGGGGGAGAGAGAAGCTTGGCACGAACACATCGATAAAGTAGCGCATGGCCGGGCTCATGCGCTGCGCCAGCATCTGTTCCAGGCGCTTGCTGGCCGGTTCAAACTCTCGGTTTCCGGCGTTGATCTCCTCCAGGCATTTGGTATAGGCGCAGAGGGTATCTGCATCCTTGACCAGTCGGCTGAGCTCGCTGTCCTGGGCGGCGGAATCGAGCAGGGGACGAAAATCCTCCACCAGTTCGGGAGGCAGCAGTGCCAGCAGTCGCTGCTCGGCGGCCAGTTCTATCTTTTTGTATTCTCTGGCAATTTCTGGGTTGAAGTACTTGACCGGCGTGGGCAGATCCCCGGTGAGTACCTCGCTGCTGTCGTGATAGAGGGCCATGACGGCGGCGCGATCGGCATCGAACTGACCCTCGAACAGGCGATTATGGATGAGCCCCAGTGCATGGGCCACCATAGCGACCTGCAAGCTGTGCTCGGCGATGTTCTCCGGCTGTATGTTGCGCATCAATGGCCAGCGGTAGATGAGTTTCATGCGGGAGAGATTGGCGAAGAAGTGGCTGGGCAGCATGGAGGCCTCGCAAATGGGTGAACAGAACACATGAAAAGGGCAGACCCTAGTCTGCCCTTTTTCCCAATCAGGCATCAAGCCCGTTGGTTATCAACGAATATAGCGGCCTGATTCCGCTTCCTGGTTGGTAACCACCATCTGGCCTATGGGGGCCAGGGCAATCAGTGCCAGCTTCAGGTGCTGGATACCAAAGGGGATACCCACTATGGTCACAAAGCAAGCCAGTGCCGAGGCGATGTGGCCGATGGCGAGCCAGATGCCGATCACCAGGAACCAGATGATGTTGCCAATGAGGCCCAGTGTCCCAGTCCCTATGTCTCTTTGACCCATCATGCTCTTGCGGCTCACGGCCTGCTTGCCGAAGGGGAAGAAGGTGAAGGTGCCGATCACGAAGCAGGAGCGGCCCCAGGGAATGCCGATGAGCGAGACAAAGCAGAGCAATCCCGCCAGCCACCAGGCCAGTCCCATGATGACGCCACCGAGTAAAAACCACAGCAGGTTGAACACAAAGCGAAAAAAGCCCATCAGTTTGACTCCAGATCCAAATTGGTTGCCACCATAGCCGCGCGGGGCGGGGGACGCAATATGTGAATAGACTCCTTGCCATACTGAACTGTCAATTAGAGTCGCAGCCTGTGGCCCACCGAAGAGCATTTTTCCCCGATTTATCGAGGAAAAAGTGAGCCAGTGCAAATTCTTGCACCCTTTCCCCTTGAAGTTGGCCCCCGGTTGCCCCATATCCACCACAGAATTGCACTAATTGCCGCTTCAGGGGCAGGGATGTGGGGCTCTGCGGCTCGACGCGACCAAAGTGCGCCGCTATAATGTCGCGTCATATTTTCTCATCACAAAGACAGTCGTTGTCTTTATAAACAGGAAGACTCCGGGTCTCGACCCAGGGGCAATAAAGGGTCAGCACAGAGTGCTGAGTTGAACGAGGTAAAAGAATGCAAGTTTCTGTAGAGACAACCCAAGGTCTGGAACGCCGTCTTACCATCACTGTACCGGCTGCCGCTGTTGACGCTGCCGTACGTAAAGAATTGAATGGCCTGGCCAAGACCCGTCGCATCGACGGTTTCCGTCCTGGCAAGGCTCCGGTAGCCATCATCAAGAAGATGTTTGGTGCCATGGCTCATGCCCGCGTTGCCGATGAGATGATGCAGAACAACTTCATCAAAGCCATCATCGAGAGCAAATTGAGCCCGGCCGGTGCCCCGACCATGGATCCGAAAGAGATCAAAGAGGGCGAAGATTTTGAGTTCACCGCCACCTTCGAAGTCTATCCGGAATTCGAAGTTGCCGGTCTGGATGCCATCAAGGTTGAGAAGCCGGTTGCGACCGTCAAGGACGCCGACCTGGCCAACATGATCGACACCCTGCGCAAGCAGCACGCCACCTGGGCTGATGTTGACGCCGCCGCTGCCGCTGGCATGCGTGTTACCATGGACTTCGTCGGTTCCATCGACGGTGAAGAGTTCGACGGTGGCAAGGCCGAAGGCTTCACGCTGGAGCTGGGCGCTGGCCGCATGATCCCGGGCTTCGAAGATGCCATCCTCGGCAAGAAAGCAGGGGACGAGTTCACCATCGAAGTGACCTTCCCGGCTGACTACCATGCTGAAAACCTCAAAGGCAAGGCGGCCAAGTTTGCCTCCAAGCTCATCAAGGTTGAAGAGCAGGTGCTGCCTGAGCTGAGCGAAGAGTTCGTCAAGCGTTTCGGTATCGAAAGCGGTTCTGTTGACGATTTGAAAGCCGAAGTGCGCAAGAACATGGAACGCGAACTGACTCAAGCGCTGAAAAACAGCGTGAAAGAGCAAGTGCTGAACGGCCTGGTTGAAGCCAACCAGATCGATCTGCCTAAAGCGGCTGTCGAGCAAGAGATCGAGGCCCTGCGCAAGCAGGCACTGCAGCGTTTTGGTGGTTTCCAGGGTGGTCAAGCACCTGAGCTGCCGGCTGAGCTGTTCCAGGCCCAGGCCGAGCGCCGTGTCCGCGTTGGTCTGCTGCTGGGTGATGTTATCCGCACCAACGAGATCAAGGCTGATGACGCACGCGTTACCGCACTGATCGAGTCCATGGCCACCGCCTACGAAGATCCGAAGGAAGTGATCGAGTACTACCAGAAGAATGAGCAGATGCTGAATGGCGTTCGCAACCTGGCAGTAGAAGATCAAGCCATCGACCTGATCCTCTCCAAGGCGCAAGTGACCGAAAAAGAAGTGGCCTTTGACGACGTGATCAACAAGTCTGGCGCCGCTGCCTAAGAAGATTTGACTTAAGGTCAAAACTGTTAAGTATAATGGCTCGTGTGATGTCCACTCGGGCCATTTTATTTTAGGGACAATGCCTTATGTACAAGAACTATAACGACGTGACAGATTCTCCCCGCAATGCCCTGATCCCCATGGTGGTCGAGCAGACTGCCAAGGGTGAGCGTTCGTACGATATCTACTCCCGTCTGCTCAAGGAGCGGGTCATCTTCCTGACCGGTCCGGTTGAAGATCACATGGCCAATCTGGTCGTGGCCCAGCTCTTGTTTCTCGAGTCCGAGAGCCCGGATAAAGACATCTCCATCTATATCAACTCTCCAGGCGGCGCGGTAACGGCAGGCATGTCTATCTATGACACCATGCAGTTCATCAAGCCGGATGTGAGCACCGTCTGCATGGGGCAGGCCTGCTCCATGGGAGCCTTCCTGCTGGCAGGCGGCGCCAAGGGCAAGCGTTTCTGCCTGCCCAATGCCCGGGTAATGATCCATCAGCCGCTTGGCGGTTTCCAGGGCCAGGCATCGGACATCCAGATCCATGCCCAGGAAATCTTGAAGATCAAGAATACCCTGAACGAGCGGTTGGCTTTCCACACCGGCCAGGACATGGCCACCATAGAGCGTGACACCGATCGTGACAACTTCATGTCGGCAGAGCAGGCAGTGGCCTATGGTCTGGTGGATGGCGTGTTTAACCAGCGCGCCTAACGCAGGGTACACCGGTCTGTTGTAAACTCAGCAGACTGATCATCCTCTATTGATACAACGAGGTTGCTGAATGACAGAGAAACGCAAGGGTGAAGGTGACAAGCTGCTCTACTGCTCTTTTTGCGGCAAAAGCCAGCATGAAGTGCGCAAGCTGATCGCTGGCCCTTCCGTCTACGTTTGCGATGAGTGCGTCGAGCTGTGCAATGACATCATCCGTGAAGAGATCCGCGAGATCTCTCCCAAGCGTGATGGCGATGCCCTGCCGACCCCTCACGAAATTCGTGCGCACTTGGATGACTATGTCATCGGTCAGGAGTATGCCAAGAAGGTATTGGCGGTCGCCGTTTACAACCACTATAAGCGCCTGCGTAACAGCGGCGATGGCAGTGGTGTCGAACTCGGCAAGTCCAACATCCTCCTGATAGGCCCGACCGGTAGCGGCAAGACCCTGCTGGCCGAGACCCTGGCCCGCCTGCTGGATGTGCCTTTCACCATGGCCGATGCCACCACACTGACCGAAGCCGGTTATGTGGGCGAGGACGTGGAGAACATCATCCAGAAGCTGCTGCAAAAGTGCGACTACGACGTGGAGAAGGCCCAGCGTGGCATCGTCTACATCGACGAGATCGACAAGATCTCCCGCAAGTCGGACAACCCCTCCATCACCCGCGACGTGTCCGGGGAAGGGGTACAGCAGGCCCTGCTCAAGCTGATCGAAGGCACCGTTGCCTCTGTTCCGCCGCAAGGGGGTCGCAAGCATCCGCAGCAGGAGTTCCTGCAGGTTGATACTTCCAAGATCCTCTTCATCTGTGGCGGTGCTTTTGCCGGCCTGGACAAGGTTATCGAGCAGCGTTCCCACAAAGGGGCAGGTATCGGCTTTGGCGCCGAGGTCAAATCCAAGGACGCCAAGGCTTCCTTGAGCGAGACCTTTGCCAAGGTGGAGCCGGAAGATCTGATCAAGTACGGTCTCATCCCCGAGTTCATCGGTCGTCTGCCTGTGGTCGCGACCTTGACCGAGCTGGATGAAGCTGCGCTGATCCAGATCCTCAAAGAGCCGAAGAACGCACTGACCAAGCAATATGCCGCCCTGTTCGATCTGGAAGGGGTGGAGCTGGAGTTTCGTGACGATGCCTTGAACGCCATTGCGCGCAAGGCGATGGAGCGCAAAACCGGTGCCCGGGGTCTGCGATCTATTGTCGAAGCCGTGTTGCTCGACACCATGTATGACTTGCCGTCCCTGGACGGGATCAGCAAGGTGGTGATCGACGAGACGGTGATCAAGGGGGAGTCTGCGCCCCTGATGATCTACGAAAACAACGATACCCAGGCGGCTGCGTCAGAGTAACAGACTGATTTTTAATCAGATGAAAGGGGCATTTTGCCCCTTTCTTGCTTTTTACGGCCAAGGCGATTGAATCTCATCTTTACGCCCCCATATACTCAGCCAAGCGCTTTGCCAACGGTATAACAAGCCGAGAGGACATATATGAACCTAGAGCGTTCAGAACGCATCAAGATTCCCGTCCTGCCTCTTCGTGACGTGGTGGTTTACCCCCACATGGTCATTCCACTCTTCGTGGGGCGGGAAAAATCCATTCGCTGTCTGGAAGCGGCCATGGAGCAAGACAAGAAAGTCCTGCTCATAGCCCAGAAGGATGCGTCAACCGATGAGCCTACCGTCGAGGAGATTTTCTCGGTCGGGACTGTGGCCAACATATTGCAGATGCTCAAGCTGCCGGACGGTACCGTCAAGGTACTGGTCGAAGGCGGCCAGCGTGCGCGTCTCGAACAGATGATCGACGATCAGGACTTCTTTGTGGGGGAGGCCGAGTACATCGCCTCCACGCCCATCGAAGAGCAGGATCAGGAAGTGCTGGTGCGCTCCGCCATCGGTCAGTTCGAGGGCTATATCAAGCTCAACAAGAAGATCCCGCCCGAGGTGCTCACCTCGATCTCGGCGATCGACGATGCGGCGCGCCTGGCAGATACCATGGCCGCGCACATGCCGCTCAAGCTCGAAGACAAGCAGAAGGTGCTGGAAATTGCCTCTGTGTCCGAGCGCATCGAGTTTCTGATGGCCATGATGGAGTCGGAGATTGACCTCTTGCAGGTTGAGAAACGCATCCGCTCCCGGGTCAAGAAGCAGATGGAGAAGAGCCAGCGCGAGTACTATCTCAACGAGCAGATGAAAGCCATCCAGAAAGAGTTGGGTGAGCTGGAAGACTCGCCGGATGAGTTCGAGGCACTCAGTCGCAAGATTGAAGAGGCTGGCATGCCTGCCGATGCTCATGACAAGGCGCAGGCGGAACTTGCCAAGCTGAGAATGATGTCCCCGATGTCGGCCGAAGCCACCGTAGTGCGCAGTTATGTGGACTGGATGGTGCAGGTGCCCTGGCGTACCCGCTCCAAGGTCAAAAAAGACCTTGGCAAGGCCCAAGAGGTGCTGGACGCGGATCACTATGGTCTGGAGAAGGTCAAGGATCGCATCCTCGAATATCTGGCGGTGCAGGCGAGAGTCAACAAGCTCAAGGGCCCCATTCTTTGCCTGGTTGGGCCTCCCGGCGTGGGCAAGACCTCGCTCGGTCAATCCATTGCCAGAGCGACCGGCCGCAAATATGTGCGCATGGCGCTCGGCGGCGTGCGGGACGAAGCCGAGATCCGCGGCCACCGTCGTACCTATATCGGTTCCATGCCCGGCAAGCTCATTCAGAAGATGGCGAAAGTCGGCGTGAAGAACCCGCTGTTCCTGCTCGATGAAATCGACAAGATGAGCTCCGACATGCGCGGCGATCCCGCTTCCGCCTTGCTGGAAGTGCTGGATCCCGAGCAGAACAACAGCTTCAACGATCACTATCTGGAAGTGGATTATGACCTGTCGGACGTCATGTTCGTGGCCACCTCCAACTCCATGAACATCCCGGGTCCCTTGCTGGACCGGATGGAAGTGATCCGTCTGTCCGGTTACACCGAGGATGAGAAGCTCAATATTGCCAAGCAGCATCTGGTCGCCAAGCAGATCCAGCGCAATGGCCTGAAACCGGCGGAGATCACCATAGAGGATTCCGCACTGGTCGGTGTCATTCGTTATTACACCCGGGAAGCCGGGGTACGTAGCCTGGAGCGCGAGATCTCCAAGATCTGCCGCAAGGCGGTCAAGCGCATCCTGCTGGACAAGAGCATCAAGCATATTCTGGTCAATCAGGACAACCTCAAGGAGTACCTGGGGGTTCAGCGTTTCGATTACGGCAAGGCCGCCGATCAGAACCAGATTGGTCAGGTATGTGGTCTGGCATGGACCGAGGTCGGCGGTGATTTGCTCACCATCGAAACCACCAATGTGCCAGGCAAGGGCAAGCTCACTTACACAGGTTCCCTGGGTGATGTGATGCAAGAGTCCATCCAGGCTGCCATGACGGTGGTGCGGGCTCGCGCCGAGAAGTTGCGTATCAACGCCGACTTCCACGAGAAACGCGACATCCATGTACACGTACCCGAGGGGGCTACCCCGAAAGATGGTCCGAGTGCTGGTATCGCCATGTGTACTGCCCTGGTTTCCAGTCTGACCGGCAACCCGGTACGTGCCGACGTGGCCATGACGGGGGAGATCACCCTGCGTGGCGAAGTGTTGCCCATCGGTGGCCTCAAAGAGAAGCTGCTGGCAGCCCATCGTGGTGGCATCAAGCGGGTGTTGATCCCGAAAGATAACGAACGAGACTTGGAAGAGATCCCGGCCAACGTCAAACAAGATCTTGAAATCTATCCGGTTCGCTGGATTGATGAGGTGTTGGAACTGGCATTGCAGGACAATCCACAGGGTTTCGAACGCGTTTCTGTCGTATAAAAGTTGATGCGCCGCAAACTTGGCGCACGTGCTCGGGGGTTAAGGCTTGCAAGCGCCGGATAACGGCAGTAGCCTTGACCCCCGATCCGGTACTCATGATCAGTCGCAATGCGTGATGTGGCGCGGGTTTGCGCCATATTGTCACTTGCAACTGGCCAGGAGGCTTGCTATAAAACCTCCACTTGTTGCGGCCAGGGAAATCACTGCTGCAGCGATGTTCGATAAAAGGGGAATATAAGAGTGAATAAATCTCAACTGATTGACAAAATTGCAGACGGCGCCGATATCTCCAAAGCCGCCGCTGGCCGTGCGCTGGATGCTTTCATTGATGCCGTAGGCGAAGCCCTGAAAGAGGGTGACCAGGTTGCTCTGGTTGGTTTCGGTACTTTCGCTGTTCGTGAGCGCGCTGCCCGTTCTGGCCGCAACCCGCAAACTGGTGCGACCATCGAGATCGCTGCAGGCAAAGTGCCTGCTTTCAAGGCCGGTAAGGCTCTGAAAGACGCTGTAAACTGAGTCGGTTGCTGATCCTGTCGGCTCCGTCCTTGGTCGCAGACCAGACAAAGTTAGAGGGCTCTCCCTCATACTGATTGACCAAGGCGCATCGCAATCGGTGCGCCTTTTCATTATTCATGCCCATCGAGTTCGGGAGCATAAGTACACACATGATGTTGGATAAACTACGCGAAGGCGCGCAGGGCACGGTCGCCAAGGTAATCCTGGGCCTGATCATCCTCTCCTTCGCCTTGGCCGGAGTAGGCAGCTACCTCAATGGCCCTGCTCGTACCGCCCCCGCTACCGTCAACGGGACTGAAATCAGCCAGCAGGCGCTGGAAAATGCCTATCGTAATGAGCGCGCCCGCATGGAATCCCAGATGGGAGAAGCCTTCAGCCAGCTGGCCGCCAACCCTGACTACATGAAACAGTTCCGTCGCAGCGTGCTCGATCGCCTGATCGATCAGGCGCTGGTTGACAGCAAGGCCCATGAGCTTGGCTTGCGGATCAGTGACGAACAGATCAAGCAGGCCATCGTCGCCATGCCGGAGTTTGCCAAAGAGGGCAAGTTTGACAACGACCTCTACCTGCAGCTCATTCGCCGCGCCAACATGACCCCCGAGATGTTCCGCGACTCCCTGCGCCAGGACATGGTACGCCAGCAACTGGTTGGCGCTCTCTTGGGCACCGAGTTCGCTCTCAAGAGCGAGGCCGAACAGCTCGACAAGCTCTATAACCAGACCCGGGATCTGCGTCTGGTGCGTCTGGCCGCCGACAACTATGTGGGCGAGGTCAAGGTGACTGATGAGGAGGTGGCGCAGTTCTACAAGAGCAACAGCAACCGCTTCATGAGCGATGAGAAGGTCAAGGTCGATTATCTGCTGCTCGATGCCGCCAGCTTGAGCAAAGATATCAAGGTGACCGAGCAGGAGGCCAAGGATTACTACGACCAGCATCAGGACCTGTTCCAGCGTGCCGAGCGTCGCCGCGTGGCGCACATCCTGATCCCCCTTGGTAAGGATGAGCAGGCCGCCGAGCAGAAAGCCGCAGGCTTGCTGACCGAACTCAAGGGCGGTGCCGATTTCGCAGCCCTGGCCAAGGCCAACTCCTCCGACACCTTCTCCGCCAAACAGGGCGGTGAACTGGACTGGTTCGAGAAGGGCGTCATGGATCCGGCCTTCGAGCAAGCCGCCTTTGCCCTTGGTAAAGAGGGGGATCTCTCCGCCGTGGTCAAGAGCCCGTTCGGTTTCCACATCATCAAGCTGCTGGGCGTGCAAGCCGCACAGACCAAACCGTTTGACGATGTGATGAGCGATACCATCACGCGTCTGCAGGCAGACAAGGCGAAGGAGCAGTTCTTCAATCTGCAGCAGAAGATGGCCGATACCAGCTTCGAAAACCCGGACTCGCTGGACATGACAGCCGATGCCCTGGGTCTCAAGGTGCAATCTGTTGACTACTTCACTCAGGCTGATGCCCCGGCGCCGCTCAATGATGGCAAGGCGCTCAATGCCGCCTTCTCCGAGCAACTGCGCGAGGAGAACACCAACTCGGATGTGATCGAGCTGGCCGATGGCAAGGCGCTGGTGCTGCATGTGACCGGTCATCAGCCCAAAGCTGCCAAGCCGCTGGCCGAGGTGAAGGAGCAGGTCGTTGCCGCCATCACCCACGACAAGGCGAGCGAGATTGCCCGCGGCAAGGCCCAGGGCCTGCTCGAGCAGATCAAGGCCGGGGAAGATATCAGCGCCCAATTGACGGCGCTGGGTCTCAAGTCTGAAACCCACAAGGGGGTCGCTCGTTTCACCCAGGATCTGGATCAGAACTTGCTGGCCGACGCCTTCCGCCTGCCCCATCCCAAAGATGGCAAGCCGAGCGTGGATCTGGTGACCGAGGCCAATGGCGATCGCGTTATCGTTGCCCTGGACCAGGTCAACGTGCCTGCCGAGGCTTCCCAGATGCTGACCATGCTGCAAGGGCAGCTCGGTCAGGGCAAGGCTCAGGCCAGTTACAAGTCGCTGGTCGAAGGGCTGCGCAAGTCCGCCAAGATTGAGTACTTCACCGATGTGGAGTCTGCGATAGAGTGATCTTCCGCTTCAGGAAAACATGAAAAGGGCCCGCAATCGCGGGCCCTTTTTTATGCACATTTCATCATGCCGCGGGGCAGAACAACAAGAAGGGAGCCTGACCCTGGGCCTGGCTCCCTCTGGTTAAGTTGCACGACCGGGAAGGTTACACGGCCTGGTATTCCAGCTCGACCTTGCCCAGCGCCTTGAGCACAGATCTGGCCGCATCTTGCTGGCTGATCTGACCCTTGCTGTTCTCTATCAGGACAGCACGGCGTACCTCACCCAGATCTGCGCCATTGAGCACCGCATGGGCACAAGCCATCTGCATGGGCGGCAGGCTGGGGTTGAAGGCGGCGTTTTCGGCGTAGCGACCGCAGAAGATGCGACCGTCATTGAACTCCAGCGCGACCGCCGCAAAGCCCTGGCTGTAGGGGGCATAGCTCTGGCGTGCGGCGGCCAGGGCGGCGAGCACCAGGGCATCGTCGCTGCTCAGGGTCAGATCATGGTGCTGCGGGCTCATCAGGGCATCGCTGATATCCAGATCCGCCGGGCCGAAGGAGTGGGGCAAGAAGGCTTGCAGGGTGCTGATGGTATCGGGCAGGGAAACCTTCAATGCCTTGGCCGTGCTCAGTTCGTTCATAAACTGGCGGCAGTGACCGCAAGGGGTGTAGTTGACCGTGATCTCGCTGATCCCGGTCTCGCCACTGAGCCAGGCATTGGAGATGGCAGATTGCTCGGCATGTACCGAGTGGAACAGACCTTGCCCTGCAAACTCCATGTTGGCGCCCAGATACCAGCGACCACTGAGGCCACAGGCGATGGCGCCGACGAAGAAGCGGGAGATGGGGGCAACCGAACAGGCGGCGGCCAGGGGCAACAGGGCCAGGCGCAGCTCACGCTCGGCAAGCTGGCTTGCAGCGAGCAACTGCTGGATCTGGTCTTGGCTGAAGCTGGCGGCAAAGTCATCGCCAAGCATGGGGGTCACGACGTCTCTCAGGGACGTCGGCAGCTGGTCGAGTATCTTGGCAAAGCGGGGATGCATCTATCTGTCCTCATGGGCCAATTGGGAGGACATTGTAGGGAGTGGCCGAGGTCATTTGTGTGAACCAACTCACAGCTTGCTCGCGCTGTCCGGCCGACAGGGAATGGGAAACGTTTGCTTTTCCAGTGGCGAGTCACCGGCAAGGGGCAGCTTGCCTCGAAAGCGTGTTACGGGGAGGGCAGGCAGGCCTGGACAATGACCCGAGGAGGCTTATAGGGGTTATGAAACAGCAGCGATGGCGGCCTGGCAGCCGCCATCGGATGTCAAGGAACCAGCCAGTGATAGAGGGCGAACAGCAGCGGCGCCACGGCGGCAGTCAGTATGCCGCACATCACCATGGCGAGGGAGGCGAAGGCACCTTGGCTAATGCCCTGCTCGGCGGATGCGGCGGTGCCGATGGCATGGGCACAGGCACCCATGGCGAGGCCCTGAGCCTCGGGATCCGTGACGCGAAACAGCTTGAGCAAGGGATAGCCGATGAGGGCGCCAATGATGCCGACCACCACTACCACGGCGGCGGCGATGGCTGGTATGCCCCCCAAGGATTGGCTGACGCTCATGGCCAGGGGGGTGGTGATCGATTTGGTGGCCAGCGACGCCAGCAGGGCCGGTTCTGCGCCCATGCAGTAACCGATCGCCAAGGTGGTACACACCGAGATCAATACGGAGGCCAGGGTGCAGATCAAGATGGGCTTGAGCCTGGCCTGGATCTGGCGGGCCTGTTGATAGAGTGGCAGGGCAAGGGCCACCACGGCAGGCTCGAGCAGGGCTGTGATGGGACGGGTGCCTTGCTGATAGTCGGTGAAGGGGAGCCCGAATCCGAGGATGATCCCCATGATCACCAGGGTCGGGATCAATACAGGGTTGATGATGGGCCAGGGCAGACGGCGATAGAGGGCCCGGGTCAGGAAATAGAGCGCAAGGGTCAGGGGCAGGGCCAGCCAGATCATGAATCCACCCTCTGATTGATTTTCTGATTCATCTGCTGATTCATCTGCTGATTCATGCGCTGATAGAGGCGCCCCACCACAGCCAGGATCAGCACTATGCCAACCACGACGCACAGCAAGATAAGTTCGATGGATTGACTCAGTGGCTCTAGCCAGGCGACCAGGCCGACGGCCACGGGCACGAACAAGACTCCCATATGACGCAGCAGCAGGCCGGCGCCCTGCTCGACCCAGCCTAGCTTGACGATTTGCAGGGAGAGCAGCACAAACAGGGTCAACAGCCCCAGTATGCTGCCGGGGAAGGCGAAGGGCAGCATTGCCGCCAGGGCTTTGCCTATCAACAGGCAGGCGATGATGACCATGAAGTCGCGAAAGTAGATCAAGGCGCGTTGGGCGAGCACGTGAGCCTCATTGGATAGCTGTGAGCGAGGTCGCAGTTTAACAGAGTGCAGGGGCCGCAGGACAGGGCCAACTGACCCACTTATGATACAAGCAGGAGTGGGCCTCACTTTGCGCAGGCTGAACGGCATTGGCCGAGCACCCTCAGCGCTCCTCTGCGTACTTATCCAAGGAAACATCCATGTCGTCTTCACTCCTCGCCCGGTTACGGGCACTGCCAGCGGATCTGGCCCAACCCGACAACTTGCTGCAGACCCGGCAGTGGGACGGGCCCCTGTGCCGGGTGCGGCTGGACAATCTGGGACCCGATCCCGTGGCCGTCGATGACTGGGTGTTGTTTGATGGCTCCCTTGGCATCTCGTTGGATGCGGCCATCTATGGCGAGGGTTTCCAGATGCTGGCCCAGACAATGGGGCTCTGGCAGGCGCCCGAGCCGGTGGGACGTTGCCCGGATGCCGATGTCTATCGCATCACCCAGGATGACGGCTTTCACACCATTCACAATCTCTTGCTGGTTGCCCATCCCGAAGGGTGGCTGCTGCTGGCATTTGCCAGTTGCGGGCAATTTGGCGGTGAATTTCGCCTCTACCCCGATGGCCGTCTGCAGATCTTGATGCGGGCCGAGGGGCGGGCACTGCAACCGGGTCAGCATTGGCAGAGCGAAGGATTGCTCTGCCTGACGGGGCCGGATCGTGAGGCACTGCTGGCAGCGCTGGCCGGCAGGATCAGCGCAGAGCATGGCACCTTGATCTCACCGACGCAGGCGCGGCCAACGGGGTGGTGTTCCTGGTATCACTATTACAGCGAAGTGAGCGCTGAGGATATTCGCGAAAACCTGGCGGAACGTGGGGCGCGCTTCCCTGCGCTGACATACGTGCAGATCGACGATGGCTATCAGGCCAGGATGGGGGACTGGCTGACACCCTCGGCCAAGTTCGAACAAGGGGTTGCCAGCTTGGCGGCAGAGATCCGTGCCAGCGGTTGTGAACCTGCGCTCTGGGTCGCTCCGTTTATTGCCGAACCAGGTTCCCGGGTGTTTCAGGATCACCCTGACTGGTTCGTGCAAGGGGAGGATGGCTTGCCGCTCCCCGCCGAGCGGGTAACCTATGGCGGTTGGCGCTGTACTCCCTGGTATGTGCTCGATGGCACTCACCCCGAGGTGCAGGCCCACCTCGAGCGCAGCTTCCGTACCTTGCGCGAGCAGTGGGGCATTCATTACTTCAAGCTGGATGCCAACTTCTGGGGAGCCATACACGGCGGCCGTTTCTTTGACCCGGCCGCGACCCGCATTCAGGCCTATCGCCGTGGCATGGGGGCCATACTGGCGGGCGCCGGGGAGGGGGCCTTTCTGCTTGGTTGCAATGCGCCGCTATGGCCGAGTCTGGGGCTGGTGCACGGCATGCGGGCAAGCGATGACGTGGAGCGTAGTGGCCCGCGTTTTCGCCAGATAGCCAGAGAGAGCTTTTGCCGTGCCTGGCAAAACGATCGGTTGTGGGCGCTGGATCCTGACTGTGTCTGTCTGCGGGATCTCTCAAGCCAGCGGGCGGAGCCCCACAATTATGAGTTCCACCTGGCTGCCCTGGTAGCCAGCGGCGGCATGGTGTTGGCCGGCGACAGGTTGCAGGATCTCGATGAGGAACAAGCGGCAGCCCTGCACAAACTGTTGGCGCTGAGTGCGGTGCGCGCCCCCAGCGCGCGCTTTGACACCATGGCGTTTGAGCGCGGCTGGGTTGTCCTCCCTTCAGGTGGCAGGCTGCTCTGTCTGTTCAACTGGTGCGATAAGCCAGAGACAGTCACTGTGCCAGCAGGGGGGATCGATTTCTGGCATGAGACCGGGGTGGGTGAGTGGCTCACCCTGCAGGGCGGGCAAGGGAGAGTGATCAGCTACTCCTGAACCTGCGCCAAGATGATATCAGGCTCCCGTGGGAGCCTGATTGTTGCGCGATATGCGACTCAGTAGCGCCACTCGATGCCAAGGGCGTAGTTGGCTTGACCGTAACCGGGGATCTGATTGGTGGAGGCGAGGGCCTTGACGGTGAGCATGGGGCTGAGCGGGACACCCAGCCCCATGCCAACGGCTATCTGATCGTTCGGGTTGCCTATCATATCGGCCCGCAGCATGCGATAGAGGGACATGTCCTGGCTCATATGAACATAGCTTTGGGAGGCGAGGTTATAGAGCTGGCCAAACACCTCCAGCTGAAATCCGGCCTGGGGGGTGATGGCCAAGGGCACCCCGACAAACTTGTAGAGATCCGAATAGTTGAAGTAGCTGTTGGTAATGGAGGGGGTGAAATTGGTCTGCTGGTAGAGGACGCTGAAACTCTGCTGCATCAACTGATAGCTCTGGCGTGGCAACTGCAACAGATATTCGGGCAACTCGAAGCGAGGCGCCGCGAAGACGGTGGGGGTCAGCAGTGTCAGACCAAGCAGGCTGGCGGTAAGCAGGTTAGCGCGCATCTTGTTATGGAATATCCCTCTGGATGGCTGCCCTGTCATCAGGGCCTGTTGCCATTATGGCGTGAGCAGGCCTCTGCGACAGGGCTTTAACTGTGAAACTAGTCACAAGTTACAGATTTTCAAGGTAATGGTAGAGGGACTTCAGGATGATAAAGTTCCGTTCGTTACCCTGATTCTGCTCCGCCAGCGCCTCTAACCTGGGCAGATAGTCCGGCAGTTGGGATTCAAAGTAGTCGCTGCAATGTTGGCGCCAGCGTTTGAGTTCAGGTTCGCTAAGGGTCTGTGGCCAGTTACGGGCGCGATAGCGGAACAGCAGTTCGGGCAGGCGCTTGTCGCTGAAGGCAAACTCCCGTTCACCGAGCAACTCCGGGGACGTGGCACGCACCATATCCATGCTCGCCTTGTCCCCCTGTCCGAAGAAGCCGGCATAGAGCTGGGTATCGGGGTCATTGTCGTTGCTACCCTCAAACTCCTGATTGAAGACCTCGACCAGCTTCTCGCGCACTTGTGGATGCGCCCGCAGCAGATCAAGGCTCCTGCGGCACTGTTCCCTATCAATCCCCAGTGTGTCGGCACGCTCCGGGGTCAGAGTGGCCGCCGGGGCCAGTACCGGGCACTTGTTGATGTGCACCAGTTTGACCGGGATGGGGGCCAGCTCGCCCAGCTCGTCCTTGCGGGTGTAGAGCCGCTCGCGGATCTCTGCGCTGCTGAGCTCAATCAGGGGCGTCGGGTCACGGGTCAGATCCACCATGATGACGGCATTCTGGTTATGGGGGTGCCAAGCCAGTGGCGACACCCAGCTCACGCAACCCTGCCAGGGGGAGAACATGCCGGAGACGTGCACCAGGGGTTTCATGGTCACCAGATCGAGCAAGGCCTTGACCTTGTTTTTGTTGCGCAGGGCAAACAGGTAATCGAACAGCTTGGGCTGCGCCTCTTTCACCTTCTTGGTCATGGCGATGGTGGCCAGCACGTCCGAGAGGGCATCGTGGGCATTGGCATGGCTGATGCCATTGGCTTCGGTCAGTTTTTCCAGGCGGAAACTCGGTTTGCCCTCCTCATCGAAGGCCCACTCTATCCCTTCTGGCCGCAGCGCGTAGCAGGCGCGCAGCATGTCGAGAATATCCCAGCGAGAGTTGCCGTTTTGCCAGGCATAGGCATAAGGGTCATAGAAGTTGCGATACAGGGTGTAGCGCGTGACTTCGTCATCGAAACGAATGCTGTTGTAGCCGAGAATGCAGGTGTCAGGTTTGGCGAATTCGGCGTGAATTTGGGCGATGAAGTCCGCTTCGCACAGACCATCTTTCATCGCCTTTTGTGGCGTGATCCCCGTAATGAGGCAAGCTTCCGGGCTGGGCAGGTAATCGGCCGGCGGCTTGCAGTAGATGACCAGAGGATCGCCAATCAGATTGAAATCCGCATCGGTGCGCACCCCGGCAAACTGCGCCGGTCGATCGCGGGCCGGGCTTATCCCGAATGTCTCGTAATCGTGAAAGTAAAATGTTGGCTGTGTCATGGATCTCTACTGGTGCTGCGCGGTGAAACATGGCCCCTGAGGCCTTGGGCCGCCAATGCTGGCACAGATGGGGATCCCACTGCAATGCTAGCGGGGCAAGGGGCTGGCATCTGCTGCTTTATTGGTCGCCATGCTGTCTCATGCAAGAGGCTGGTTGTCATTCGAACATGATCTACTATAAGTTGAAATATCAAGTTGATAGCGTGTATTCAGCTTCGGAGGAAGCCTTATGTTGAGTAGCGTCGCAAGCTGGACTCCCCTCGGGACAGGGCTGGCGGGACAAGTGCACCGGGCAGCACAGCGCGGGCAGCTTAAGGCAACAATCATTGGCCGTGACGGGGAGGGCCGCGCAGTGGGGCATGATATGACCGCGCCCTTGGCGAGTCGGCCTCGGCCTCGGGGTGAACATGACGATCAGCCCCCCCTGTCGTCGGGGCCAGCATCCTTATTGGTGATGGTTTGCTCAGGGGTCTTACCCCTAGTCCCACCACGGGCTAACAGCCACACCATGACCAGATGGTGCGGCAAGTGACTCGCCCCGAGATGCCATAACATGGTGCGCGGCAAGTTTGCCTCCCTTGCCCTGATCCTGGTGGCCTTTCTCGGGGTCACTCTCTGGTCGGCCTGGAGCAATGATCGCGCCTTCTCCGTGCTGGTGCGTTACACCCAGCTCTCCGCCTGGTCGTTGGCCCAGCTTGAGTTTGAAATGCAAAGCTTCCAGGAGGGGGTAAGCCTCTACCAGAGCGGCAATCTGGATGGGCGCGAGCTCAATAAACGCTACGATCTGGTCTGGAATCGGCTAGATATTTTCCTCAATGGGGACGAGTCGAGCACCATCCGGCAGCATTTTCAAGCCGAACGCAAGGTGGGACGCATCTTCAAGCTGATCAAGCAGCACGAGCAGGATGTGCTGGATCCCCACCCGGGGTCTGCGGGTCTTGATAAGCTGGCATTGGGACTTGCCGACATGATGCCGGACATTCGTGACCTCATGGTCGAGAACTTCACCGGCCCGAGCGCTATTCGCCAGCGTATGTCATTGCTGCAATCCAAGCAGAGCAATTTCTGGTTGCTCAGCGGTCTCTTGCTGATGGGATTGGTGATGCTTTACATGCTGTTCCGGGAGACCCGCCGCCATCAATTTCTGGCCTGGAACGATCCCCTTACCCGCTTGCCCAATCGCGCCGCCTTTATCCGGGACCTGGATCAGGCGGCGCGGCGCGTTGCCAATCAGGATCGCCCGCTGACGCTCTGCTTGCTCGAGCTCAATCACTTCAAGGAGGTCAACGACAGCCTGGGTTATGCGGCAGGGGATGCGCTGCTGGTGACGGTGGCTCGGGCCATTGAGGATTTCGTCGCAGGAGAGGCGCTCGTGGCGCGGATCGGTGGCGATGAGTTCGCCCTCTCGTATTTTGGCGAGCGTGAGCAGGAGTACCCGGATCGCCTGCTGGCCCATCTGCAACAACTGGTGTTTCAGGCTGATCCGGCCCACAGGGTCAAGGTGAGCATGGGGATCAGCCAGAGCCTCATTGCCTGTCATCAGGTTGAGGAGATCATGCTGTTTGCCGACATTGCGCTGGACAATGCCCGCCAGCAAGGGGTTCGCAGCCAGCTGTTCAATCAGGCCATGCTGAGCCGCTATGAGCGCAGTCGTCAGCTTGCCGCCGAGTTGCGTGATCATCTGGATGGAGAGGGGAGTGATCAGCTCAGTCTCTATTATCAACCCATCATCAAACGGGAAGGACGTCACCGGCTTGGCGCCGAGGCACTGCTGCGTTGGCAGCATCCTCAATACGGCTTCATCAGCCCGCCGGACATCATCAGCCTGGCCGAAGACAATGGCCTGGGAGAGCGCCTCGGTGACTGGATCTTCAACCAGGTCAGCCAGGATCTGGCCCCCTTGCCGCCGAGCAAGGTGATGAAGCTGGAACTCTCCATCAACCTGTCCAGCTCCATGTTCAACGAAGGGCTGCCCTCCCGGGTGGCGCGGATGTTGCTGACAAGCCCCCTGTGCGCCGATCAGTTGATCCTGGAGTTGACCGAAACCATCGCCCTTGACGATCTCGAGCTCAGCCAACGTATTCTGACCGCCTTGCAGCAGTTGAGGGTGTGCATTGCCTTGGATGATTTCGGCACCGGCTGGTCCTCTTTTGCTTATCTCAAAGAGCTCAACTTCAACAAGATCAAGATAGACAAGTCTTTCATTTGCAATATCGACAGCCATACCCGCCAACAGTTGTTTGTCAGCAGCATCACGGATCTGGCGCACAAGCTGGCGGTACCGGTGGTGGCAGAGGGGGTGGAGACGGCGGCAGAGCTGGCGATGGTGTACGATCTCGGCGTCGATGAGATCCAGGGTTTCTTCTACGCCAAGCCCATGCCAGCCGCCGATTTTCGCGCCTTCTGCCAGCGCTACCTTGCCCATCAGCCGCACGCCGTCTCACTCATGGGCTGACGCCCGTCCCCGCCTCGGGTATAGTCCTGCGCCAGGAAACGCCTTGAGGAGTGCGAGATGAAATTCAGTCCCCTGCTGGACGACATGATGAAGGCCTTGCAGGTTCTGCCCGGGGTCGGCCCCAAGTCCGCTCAGCGCATGGCTTTTACCCTGCTCGAGCGCGAACGCAGTGGCGGCCTGCGATTGGCCCAGCTGTTGACCCGCGCCCTGACCGAGATTGGCCATTGCAGCCAGTGTCGCACCTTCACCGAACAGGAGCGTTGCGAGATCTGCCAGAGCCCCAAACGGGCAGAGAGTGGCCTGCTCTGCGTAGTTGAGAGCCCGGCTGACGTCGCGGCCATCGAACACACGGGTCAGTTCTCCGGACGCTATTTTGTCTTGATGGGTCATCTGTCCCCCCTCGATGGCATTGGGCCCGAAGAGCTGGGGCTGGAGATCCTGGAGAGGCGGTTGAAAGAGGAGCAGATAAGCGAACTTATCCTCGCTACCAACCCCACCATTGAGGGAGATGCAACCGCCTGGTACATCGCTGATCTGGCGCGCAGCACCGGGGTCGAGGTGAGCCGCATCGCCCACGGGGTGCCGGTTGGCGGCGAGCTTGAATTGGTGGATGGCACCACGCTCTCTCACTCCTTGATGGGGCGACAGCGTCTGAAGTAGCGCCTTGGCAGGGTCTGGTTCTTGGCATGCGCCATCGCCGAGCCCCAGCAGTGTGATCGCCATGACCAGGGGCGAGTGAGCAAGATTGCACACTCGCCCCTTGATATTTGCAAGGCCACCCCCATCTAGGTTGAGCATGTGTTCAACCGATGTTTTGAGGACTGGTCGATGACCCAAAGTGTTCATACCGAAACCCACGGCTTTCAAACCGAAGTCAAACAACTGCTGAGCCTGATGGCTCACAGCCTCTATTCCAACAAAGAAGTATTCCTGCGCGAGCTGATCTCCAACGCCTCAGATGCGGCGGACAAGCTGCGCTTCAAGGCGCTTTCCGATGCCTCTTTGTTCGAAAATGACGGCCAGCTGCGCGTGCGCCTGGTCGTAGACAAAGAGAACAAGACCCTGACTATCTCGGACAACGGCATCGGCATGACCCGTGACCAGGTGATTGAGCACCTGGGCACCATTGCCAAATCCGGCACCGCCGACTTCTTCAAGCACCTCTCCGGCGATCAGGGTAAAGACTCCCAGCTGATCGGCCAGTTCGGGGTGGGCTTCTACTCCGCCTTCATCGTCGCCGACAAGGTGACCGTGATCTCCCGCGCCGCCGGCACCGAGCCGAGCCAGGGCGTGCAGTGGGAATCGGAAGGGGAAGGCTCCTTCACCGTGGCCGACGTGACCAAAGCCGGTCGCGGTACCGACGTCATCCTGCACCTGCGTGCCGAGGAAGAAGAGTTCCTCGACGACTGGCGTCTGCGGGCCGTGGTCGCCAAATATTCCGACCACATCTCAGTGCCGGTGGAGATGTACAAAGAGGGCTCCCCGGACAGGGAAGAAGAGGGTGAGACCATAGTCGGCACCTCCGGCGAGTGGGAGCAGGTCAACCGCGCCACCGCACTCTGGACTCGCAGCCCGAAAGAGATCAAGGACGAGGAGTACCAGGAGTTCTACAAGCACGTCGCCCACGATTTCGAAGATCCGCTGCTTTGGGGTCACAACCGAGTCGAAGGCAGCCAAGAGTACACCAGCCTGCTTTACGTGCCGGCCCGTGCCCCCTTCGATCTCTATAACCGCGAGCAGAAACACGGCCTGAAGTTGTATGTACAGCGCGTCTTCATCATGGATGACGCCGAACAGTTCATGCCAACCTACTTGCGCTTCGTCAAAGGGGTGCTCGATTCCAACGATCTGCCGCTCAACGTCAGTCGCGAAATTTTGCAAGACAACAAGGTCACCGCCTCCTTGCGCAAGGCTTGCTCCAAGCGGGTGCTGACCATGCTCAACAAGCTGGCCAAGGACGACAGCGAGAAGTACGCCAAGTTCTGGAGCGAGTTCGGCAATGTGCTCAAAGAGGGTCCGGCCGAGGACTACGCCAACCGGGAAGAGATCGCCAAGCTGCTGCGCTTTGCCAGCACCGCGGGCGAGGGCGAAGCCCAGACCGTCTCCCTGGAAGAGTATGTTGGCCGCATGAAGGAAGGTCAGCAGAAGATTTACTACATCACTGCCGACAGCTTCGCGGCTGCCAAGAACAGCCCGCACCTCGAGATCTTCCGCAAGAAGGGTGTCGAAGTGCTGCTGATGTGGGAGCGGGTCGATGAGTGGTTGATGAGCCACCTCGACGAGTTCGATGGCAAGCAGCTGGTCTCCGTCACCCGTGGCGAGCTGGACTTGGGGGATCTGGAAGACGAGGCATCCAAGCAGGCCCAGGAGGAGGCTGAAAAAGCCAACGCCGGTCTGGTGGAGCGGGTCAAGCAGAGCCTGGCCGATGCCGTGAAAGAGGTGCGAGTCACCCATCGTCTGACCGATTCACCCTCTTGCATCGTCACCGATGACAGCGGCATGAGCACCCAGATGATCAAGCTGATGCGCGCTGCCGGTCAGCCGGTACCTGAGCAGAAGTACATACTGGAACTCAACCCCGACCATGCCTTGGTGAAGAAGTTGGGTGCCATCGAAGACGAGGCGCTGTTTGGCGAGTGGGTCACCCTGCTGCACGAACAGGCCCAGCTGGCAGAACAGGGCGGTCTCAATGATCCGGCGAGCTTCGTCTCCCGTATCAACCGATTGTTACTCCAGTCCTGATGACCTTGGCCCACTCCTGCGAGTGGGCCTCTTTATTACCTATACCTTGACAGGTGTCGTGCCAGACAGGCACGGCACCTGCTGCATTTTCACTCACTTCAGGTCTCCGACTGTCTCTCCTTGCGCCAAGGGGACTGTGGGGATACTGGTGGTAAAATCGGCACTCGCTCGCGGTTTGCTTGTTAAAAAGCGGGAAACCGTGTAGTTTTTTGCCTTCTCAAGATTTGAATAACCAATCAATAGGAGCGTGTATGCGCATTGTTCTGTTGGGGGCTCCGGGCGCCGGTAAAGGCACCCAGGCTCAGTTCATCATGGAAAAACACGGTATTCCCCAGATCTCCACCGGCGACATGCTGCGTGCCGCGATCAAGGCGGGCACCGAGTTGGGCCTCAAGGCCAAGGCCGTGATGGACGCAGGTCAGCTCGTCTCCGACGACATCATCATCGGTCTGGTCAAGGAGCGTATTGCTCAGGCTGATTGCGCCAACGGTTTCCTGCTGGACGGCTTCCCTCGCACCATTCCCCAGGCGCAAGCCATGAAGGATGCCGGTGTGGTTGTTGATTTCGTGCTCGAATTCGCCGTGCCGGACGAAGAGATCGTCAAGCGCATGAGCGGTCGTCGCGTTCACTCCGGCTCCGGCCGTACCTACCACGTGGTGTTCAACCCGCCAAAAGTGGAAGGCAAGGATGACGTGACCGGTGAGGATCTGGTGATCCGTGCCGATGACGAAGAGACCACAGTGCGCAAGCGTCTGGATGTTTACCATGAGCAGACTGCACCGCTGATCGGTTTCTACGGCAAAGAGGCCGAAGCCGGCAACACCCGTTACGTCAAGATCGATGGCACTCAGCCCGTTGATCAGGTGAGCCAGCAGCTGGCCACCATTCTGGCCTGATCCCGTCATCGGGATCATTGCCATATGAATAGGGCCCATACTGGGCCCTCTTTGCATGTGACAGGAAGCAAACGTGACCACCAAAACCGGGATCCTGCTTGTCAATCTGGGCACCCCAGCCGCTCCGACCCCCGCCGGCGTCAGGGCCTTTCTCCGCCAATTTTTACAAGACCCTCGAGTGGTAGAACTGCCGCGCCTGCTGTGGGTGCCACTGCTCAATCTCGCCATTTTACCCCTGCGAGCCCCCAGGGTGGCCAAGCTCTACCAGCAGATCTGGACCGAGCAAGGCTCACCGCTGATGGCCATCAGTCAGCGCCAACGTGCAGCCCTTGAGCAAGAGCTCAAACGGGAGGGCGTCGATGTCCCAGTGGTACTCGCCATGACCTATGGCAAACCCTCCCTGAGCGATGGCTGGCAGGCGCTCAAGTCGCAAGGAGTCAACCGGGTGATATTGCTGCCGCTCTATCCCCAATATAGCGCCAGCACCACGGCGGCCGTGTTTGACGGCTGGGCCGATGTGATGCGCGGTGAACGTCACCTGCCGGTGATGCGCCTCATCCGTGATTATCATAATCACCCCGAATACATTCAGGCACTGGCCATGAGCGTGCGCCGCCAATGGGAGCAGCAGGGCCAGGGTGAGCACTTGTTGATGTCTTTCCATGGCATTCCCCAGCGCTGTGAAGATGAGGGCGACCCCTATGGTCACCAGTGCCGCCGTACCGCTGCCCTGCTGGCGGAGGCCCTCGAACTGGCCCCTGAGCAGTGGAGCGCGAGCTTCCAGTCCCGCTTTGGCAAGCAGGAGTGGCTCAAGCCTTACACCGACGTCACCATTGCCCAGCTTGCCGAACAGGGGATCAAGCGACTCGATGTCATCTGCCCGGCGTTCTCGGCCGATTGCCTAGAGACCCTGGAGGAGATCCAGGTCGAGAATCGTGCCGTCTTCACCGAGGCGGGGGGAGAGCAGTTCCACTACATTCCTGCACTCAACAGCGATCAGGCCCACATTCGCATGATGGTGTCGCTCATCTGTCGCGAGCTGGCCTAAATGAGCGGGAGCGGCTCCTGGCTCTTGAGGGCCGCTCCTGGCAAGTTTTCCCATCCTGATACCCAATCTGCCAGAAGGACATCCCTATGCTGCTACCCATCACCCTGACCTACGCCGGCCTGCTCGGCTTGCTGTTTCTGCTGCTCTCTGCCTGGGTGGTCAAGCGCCGTGCCCAGTTCAAGGTGATGATAGGAGAAGGGGATGCGCCACAAATGCTGGCGGCCATTCGCGCCCACGGCAACTTTGCCGAGTATGTGCCCTTGACCCTGGTGCTGCTGGCGCTGTGCGAGTTGGCGGGCACGGCGCCGCTCTGGCTGCATCTTGGGGGAGGCACACTGCTGCTCGGGCGCATATTGCATGCCATCGGCATTCAGCTGCCCAAGGCACCCAACCCGGCGCGGCTCTTCGGCACACTGCTGTTCTGGTTCTCGCTGGCGCTGCTGAGTCTGTTGGCTTTGCAGGCGGGCATCATGGCAAGCTAGTCCCCCTGCCAGCCACTCAGTCCTGGTTTTCGACAGGAGCAATATGCTTGCCGCAACCTGACCCCTTGCCACAGCGCCGGATTGTTAATGACCACCCCATGGCAGGGTGGTTTTTTTATGCTGGCAAGACAAACGTTTTCTCCCTGGAAGCCTTGTCTATACTGACTTCATATTTTAAATGTGCGTCTTTTCGCCGCCCCGGATTGTGTTAAAATCCCGCCCCTCGTCCATCCCAGAGTCAAGGCTACAGCCATGAAATTTCCAGGTCAGCGCAAGTCCAAACACTATTTTCCGGTCGACAGGCGCGATCCTCTCATCACCCAGAATCCGCAGATGACCGAGCTGGGTCAGGCTTATGTGGTGGGGATAGATCAGACCCTGGTGGATATCGAAGCCCATGTTGACGAGGCCTTCCTGACCCGTTATGGCCTGAGCAAGGGTCACTCTGTGGTGATCAGTGACGACGTGGCCGAGCGGGTCTATGAAGAGCTCAAGGCCAACAACATGGTGGTGAGCGAATTTGCCGGCGGCACCATAGGCAATACCATGCACAACTATTCCGTGCTGGCTGATTCCCACTCCATCCTGCTCGGCGTCATGAGCCAGGATATCCGCATCGGCAGTTATGCCTATCGCTATCTGTGCAACACCTCGTCGCGGGTCAATCTCGATTACCTGCAACCGGTCAAGGGCCCGGTCGGGCGCTGCTTCACCTTCATTACCGAATGTGGCGAGCGCAGCTTTGGCATCAATGCCGGCAAGATGGATCATCTGGACGTGGCCCATATTCCGGAAGCGGTGATCAAAGAGGCCTCCGCCCTGGTGATCACCGCTTATCTGGTGCGTGGCGCAGATGGCACGCCGATGAAAGAGGCGGCCATGGCTGCTGTGCGTTATGCCCGCGAGGCCAAGGTGCCTGTGGTACTGACCCTGGGCACCCGCTTCGTCATCGACGAAAACCCCCAGTGGTGGCGCGACTTTATTGCCGAAAATGTGACCGTGCTCGCCATGAACGAAGATGAGGGGGAGGCGTTGACCGGTTTCTCAGATCCTCTAATGGCCGCCGACAAGGCGCTGGATTGGGCCGACATGGTGCTGTGCACTGCGGGCCCCATCGGCCTTTACATGGCGAGCTACACCGAGGAGGAGAGCAAGCGCGAAACCACTCATACTCTGCTGCCGGGCCAGATCCCCGAGTTCAACATGTATGAGTTCAGTCGTCCCATGGCTCGGCTCAGTTGCCGCAACCCGGCGCGGATCTACTCCCACATTTCCCCCTACATGGGCGGTCCGGAGAAGATCAAGAACACCAATGGCGCCGGTGATGGAGCCCTGTCTGCCGTGCTCCATGACATGGTGGCCAACTCCTATCACCGCATGAATGTGCCCAATTCCGCCAAGCATGCAGCCGAGTTTCTGACCTATTCCTCCCTGGCCCAGGTGTGCAAATACGCCAATCGGGTGAGTTACGAGGTGCTGGCTCAGAGCAGTCCGCGTCTGTCGCGGGGCTTGCCCGAGAAAGAAGACAGTCTGGAAGAGGTTTACTGGGAGCGTTGATCCCGCCCTGTTGAAAACTTTAGGCGCCTGCGGGCGCCTTTTTGCATTATCAGGGCTGGATCATGTTTTTGGTGCTCCATCCTGCCTATGCATGGACAGCGCCAACTGGGCCGACATACCTTGGTCATCATGTGTGAAGTGGGCAAGGATGACGGAATGTTGAGACGATGGACTATAGGCCGGCGCCTGTTGCTGGTGACCCTGGGCATACTGCTGATTTTGGCATCGTTGCTGGCGAGCAGTCTGCATCTCTATTTTGATGGTTTGATGGCGGAAAAAAGCCGTCAGACCAGGGATCAGGTTGAAACCGCCTACTCGTTGGTGGCGAGCTTCGAGGCGCAGGCGCGCAGCGGTAAGCTCGATGAGGCCCAGGCGAAAGCTCAGGCTCTGGCCGCTCTCAAAGGGTTGCGATACGGTGACAACGACTACTTCTGGGTCAATGACAGTCATCCGACTATGGTGATGCACCCCATGAAGCCTGAACTCGATGGCAAGGATCTCTCCGCCGTGGAGGACAAGCAGGGACTCAAGCTGTTTGTCGCCTTCGCTGATGTGGTCAAACAGCATCCCGATGGGGGCGAACAGGGCTACTACTGGCCCAAACCGGGAGTCGATGCGCCGGTACGCAAGATCTCTTACGTCAAGCGTTTCGCCCCTTGGGACTGGATCATCGGCACTGGCGTCTATGTGGATGATGTCGAGGCCCAATATCAGGGCGTGCTGAAGACCCAGCTTGCCATCGGCCTGGTGCTGGCCCTCTTGCTCATCACGCTGGTTAGCTTGATTGTGCGCAGTATAGTGACGCCGCTGGCCCAGTCAGTTACCGCCCTTGGCAACATAGCGCGGGGGGAGGGCGACCTGAGATTTCGTCTCCCCGCCGAGGGCCGTGACGAGTTGGCCCAGCTCTCGTCCAACTTCAACGACTTTGCCAACCAGATGGCACTGCTGGTGGGACGCACCCAGCAGATAGCGAGCCAGAACCGCCAGGCGGCGGGTCAGCTTGGCCAGGTCGTGGAGCGTACCAGCCAGATAGTGACCAGTCAGGAGCAGGACACCCTGCGGGTGGCGAGCGCCATGGAACAGATGACGGTCAGCAGTCGGGAAGTGGGGGATCATGCGGCTCAGGCTGCGGCTGCCGCCGACGAAGCCAAACGTCTTGCCGGAGATGGTTGCCTGGTGGTGGAGCAGACCATCGCCACCATAGCCCGACTGGCCGACGAGATGCAGGTGACGGTAGATGCCGTCACTCATCTGGAGCAGGAGACCCTGAAGATAGGCTCGGTGCTGGATGTGATCCGTGGCATCGCCGAGCAGACCAACCTGTTGGCGCTCAACGCGGCCATTGAGGCCGCCCGGGCGGGCGAGCAGGGCCGAGGCTTTGCCGTGGTGGCCGATGAGGTGCGCACTCTGGCCAATCGCACCCACAGCTCGACCGACGAAATCCGTCAGATGATACTGCGTTTGCAGGAGGGGGTGAGTACGGTAACGGGGGGGATCGACCAGTTGCAGCAGTTGTCGCGTGCCACCGCCGATCAGGCTGGCGACGCTGGCGGCGCCATTCATGCCATCAACGAGGTGGTCGACACCATCACCGAGATGAATGCCCAGATAGCCAATGCCGCCAGCGAGCAGAGCAAGGCGGCCGATGAGATAAATCACCGCCTGGTCTCCATCTCCCAGCAGGCCAGGGAAGCGCAGGCCCAGAACTGCCAGACGGAGCAGGCGACGAGCGCGTTGGCACACTCGAGCGATGAGTTGAGTGCGCTGGTGAGTCAGTACCGTACCTGATCCCCGACGCGTCAGGGATATGGGGGAGCAAGAGCGGTACTATTGTGTGGATCCGCGCCTTATCGCCGCTTCATTGAGGGGATATGGCCCGGATCCCCCCTTTTTAGGGATTTGACTTGAGTCCGCTGCACTTTTGGGACACCATTTGCCCCAACCTGGCCAGCATTGGCCCCGGCAGCCCGAAAGAGAGAGCACCATGAGCAAGCTAACTGACAACCTTGACGCCAATTTCCAACTGTTTATCGAAGAGGTCCGTGAGTCGGGTCAGCTGTGGGGCCTGCGCTACGGTGAGGATTGGGTGGTGTGCCGCTCCGCCGAATTTGAAGATGCCGATGTGATGCCACTCTGGTCTGCAGAAGGGGATGCCCGTCTGCACTGCGTCGATGAGTGGGCCGACTATGAGCCTGAGCTCATCGATCTGGAAGAGTTTCTCGATATCTGGATTGGTGATCTGGACGAAGATGATGTCCTGGTTGGACCGAACTGGAATGCGGAGCTGGAAGGCCAGGAGCTCGAGCCTATCGAGCTGGCCAAGGCGCTGGTTGAACTGGACGCCTGAAGGTTAGCGACCCCATCACGCTACCTGCATTGAACCTGCGCTTCGTCGCAGGTTTTTTTATGGGCGTTTTGCCTTTGCAGCGCTGCCTCCTATGGTTCATCATGAACGTTTTGCCAAAGGAAGCGCCATGTTTGTATTCGAGGTGACGGGAGTTGAGGGGGAGTGCGGCGAGATCCGGGTGCAGGCTCTGGATTGGAGTCAGAGTGGCCCGGTAAGCTTCACTTGTACCGACGATAATCTGGCCGTTCTGCTACTGAGCGAGTGCCGCTGCGATGCCGTGGGCTTCTTCAATCTGCTGGCTGGCTGCAAGCCGCTCTATGTTGAGCAGTGGCTTGGCTATTTGCAGGAGAGTGGGCGTATTGCCAAGGTGTCGTGCCAGCAGCGCAGCCCCGCCGAGACGGACTATCTTGCCAGCGCCGGGTTGAGCAACGAGGAGCTCAATGCCTTGCTCGGTCAGATCTACCGGGTCGCAGGGTTCAACCGATTACAGATCAATCGTTACCTCAAGCATCGTCATAACCCAACCCTGCTGGCGACTCGCTACGATCAGAAAGAGCTGGAGCGCTATCGTCAGCTCAATGATGTCATTCTCACCTTGCTGCGGTTAAAGCACACTCAGTGAGCCGGCCCGACCGGCGCTGGCATAGGATGGGCGATGAGGTAGCCTTGCAACCCATCCACGTACATGCTTGCCAGTAGCTGTTTCTGGCTCGACTGTTCTACCCCTTCGGCTATGACCTGGCTCCCCATGCGGTGCGCCACCTCCACTATCATGCGCACAAACTTCTGGTTGGTACTGTCCTGCTCCAGATCGAGCAGCAGCGCCGGATCCAACTTCAGGTAGTCAGGTTTGATCTCCTGAAAAAGGGAAAAGGAGCGTATCCCCTGGCCGAAATTACAGATGGCCGAACGGCTGCCACAGCGGCGTAGCAGCTCAAACAGCCGCCGGGCGCCGGTCAGTTGCCGGGACAGATGCTCCTCATCGAATTCGAAGACCAGATGCGCACTGATATCGGGCTCAGTGATGAGCTGGCGCTCCAGCCAGATGAGAAAACTGCTGTTATGGAGCAGATGGGGGGAGAGCTTGATGCCCCATCGGCTCTGTTGCCCCCCCAGGGTTCTGTGCTCGCGGATCAGGTGCCGTATCATCAACTGGCTCAGCCGTATCAGCAGGTCCAGGCGCTGGGCCATGGCAAAGAGGCTATCCGAGGCCAATACGGCCCCATCTTCCCCATAGAACTGGGGGTAGAGGCTGTAGTAGGCCGGATGATGGCCATTGAGGAGTTCGATGGGCTGGTAGGAGAGCGTAATGCGCTCCTGCTGCATGATATGCTCGAGCACTTGGCGCCACTGCTGCTGACCCAGCCCCTCCTCATATTCATCCTCCAACTGAATGGACCAGCCGTTGATCTCTTGAGTCTGGGCACGCGCCAACGCCAGATCGGCACGGGCCAATATGGCCTCGATACGTTGGCCACTGCAGATGGAGGTGATGCCGCTGCACGCCACACTCTCTATCTTCTGACTGTTTTGATAGAGATCGAATGCCAGCTTGAGATCCCGGCCGAGCAGAGGAAGGGGGGTGTTATTGATGGCATGGATCTGCACGGCAAAGTCGGCGCCCGAAATACGATAGATCCTGTGTTCCGGCCAGCGCTGGGCTGCTTGCTGGATCAGGGTCGCCACGTCTTTGAGGTAGGTGTCCCCGGACTGAAATCCACGTTGACGATTGAGGCTCTCCAGTGCGGTGGCCCGGATCAACACCAGGATGGCGGTGCGGGTGCCTTGGTCTTCCTGTAACAGATGGGTGATATCGTGACGAAAACGTTGACGATTGGCGAGCTGGGTCAGGGGATCTTTCTCGGTGCGATGCTTGAGATCGTTGAGTTGCTGGCGCAGCTGATCCTGCTCAAGACTGTGGCGATTGAGCAGCTGTTGCAGAGCCAGGCGCTCCGGTGAGGGAGGCAGTGGCTCCGCCGAGCCTTGCTCGAGCGACTTGATGAGGGCCATCTGCCTTACCTCATGCGCTTTATGGCGGTGATAACGGCCATAGGCGAGGGCGAGCAGAGTGCAAGCGAGCAGTGCCAGGGTTGCCAGCAAGGGGTGATCGGCAGGAAGCAGGCTCCATTGCGCCAGCAGGATCAGTATCGTCATCAGAGGATAGGGAATAATGGTCTTGGACGGTTTTAAATGCATCCTAGGATCCCGTGCTTGGTTCGCTTAGAGTAAAGCATGCAGCCAGTATGGATGCTGCAGTTAAGTTTGAGCATAAGCCTTCCATAAGGGTAATCGGGATCCCGTAAATGTGAGTGAAACCACTTTCACGATCCCCGAAAAGAGGGAGTATGGGATGGAAACAGAGACAGAGACGTCGAGGTGAATATGTCGTTAGAGCCCATGAATACTGCCAAGGCACGGCAGCTGTTGAACCAGAGTATGGCCTTGGTCTTGGCAGGGGGGCGAGGAAGTCGTCTCAAGCAATTGACCGATAATCGCGCCAAGCCGGCAGTTCACTTCGGTGGCCGGTTCAGGATCATCGATTTTGTATTGTCCAACTGCATCAACTCTGGGATCAAACGCGTTGGTGTGGTCACCCAGTACAAGTCCCACAGTTTGCTGCGCCACCTGCAATCGGGTTGGTCTTTCTTGCGCTATCAGATGAATGAATTCATCGATCTGCTGCCTGCTCAACAGCGGGTGGATGAGGTGCACTGGTATAGAGGCACTGCCGATGCCATCTATCAGAACGTCGATATCATTCGGGATTACGGTCCCAAATACATAGTGGTGCTGGCCGGCGACCATATCTACAAGATGGATTATGCCGCCATGCTGCTCGATCATGTGAGCCTGGGTGCCAAAGTGACGGTGGCCTGCATCGAGGTGCCGCGCTGCGAGGCATCCGCCTTCGGAGTCATGGACATAGACGAGCAGCGCAAGATCCGCGATTTCGTGGAAAAACCGGCCAACCCCCCCGCGATGCCGGGCTGCGATGACACCTCCCTTGCTTCCATGGGGATCTATATCTTCGATGCCGAGTATCTCTATCAACTGCTGGAGGAGGACATCAACAACCTGGAATCCAAGCACGACTTCGGTATGGACGTGATCCCGCGTATCGTCGGCGAGGGGATGGCTTATGCCCATCCATTCAGCATGTCGTGCGTCGGAGCGCGTGAGGGGCAGAAACCCTATTGGCGCGATGTGGGTACCCTGGACTCCTTCTGGGAGGCAAACATGGATCTGGCCTCAGTGGTACCGGATCTGGATATCTATGATCAAAACTGGCCTATCTGGACCAGCCAGATCATGACGCCACCGGCCAAGTTCGTGCAGGACAGAAATGGTCAGCATGGCATGACCATCAACTCGATCTTTGCCGGGGGATCCATCGTCAGCGGCTCCTTCGTGCTCAACTCGGTGCTCTTTACCAACGTGCGGGTGCACTCCTTCTGTACTCTGGATCAATCGATCATCTTCCCTGGCGTCGAGATAGGCAGCGGCTGTCGTCTGCGCCGTGTGGTGGTCGATAAAGGCTGTCTGCTGCCAGATGGCATGGTGATAGGGGAGAACGCCGATGAAGATGCTCGTCGTTTCTACCGTTCTGAAAACGGTATCGTGCTGGTGACCAAACCCATGTTGCAGGCCTTGACCAAGAAGTAGATCGAGGTTCACAACCCCCAATAGAAAAGGGAGCGCAACGCGCTCCCTTTTCGTTATGCGGATCAGCGGTTCATCTATTCGCTGATCCTTGCCTTGGCGGCCATCACCATGGCAGTGCCGTGCTGACCCCCGGCGGCGGTCACTTGGGGCACGCCATCTTCATCAGTGTCACTGCCCGCACCCTGGATGATGTTCTCACCAGAGTCACCCACCCATTCAGCCATCTGCATGCCGCCGTTGACGGTGCCACGGAACCAGCTCACATAACGTTGCGTCAGTTGCGCCAGCTCCAGAGCTGGGGCTTTCTCTGCGCCGGTATTGCGCAGGTTCAGCATGGTCGCGCGCAAGCCACCCGAGATGGCAGCCTGGGTCCAGGGGGTATAGTCACCCTGAGAGCCCACCAGCCAGGTACCCGCCTTGGCATTGAAGTAAGCCTTGTCGGTGGCGATAAACAGCTTACGGGCGGCAGTGCGGTACTTGGTGTCCTGGGTCGCCAGGAAGGCCGCACTCAGGCCACGCACTGCGGCAAACTGGGCATCCACAGATTGTCCTGCATCAGGTTTGCCACCGAGCGTCAGGCCGTCGTAGACCAAGCCGTTCTTGCCCATCAACTGGGTCAGGATGAAGTCGGCCTGCTTGCGGACAAGCACCAGTGCCTCTTTGCCTTGGGGGGTGTTGAGGTTCAGCTCGCCATTGTCACCGGCGGCATAACCGACCGGCAGGGCATCCTGGGCACGCTGGAAGATCTGCAGAGCGACCAGGGCGTAGGCGGCATCGAAGGTGGTGACATGCTGACCCTGTTTGCCCGCTTGCCAGCTGTCGACCAGGGTGCCCGCGTTGCGATTGAAATGCAGGGCATCGAGGTTTTTGAACACCATGTTGGAGAGGTTCAGGGCCAGGGAGAAGGCATCCTGACCGGCGGTGGCCTTGCTCAGATCCCCGCTCTGATTGGCAACCGGGGCCGCGGCGAAGGGTTGACCATCGAACACGGCGTGGAAGGCCGGATTCTGGTTGCTGTTGGCACTGCGCTGATCGCTGTAGGCGAAGAACTCAGACAGTGGCCACAGCAGCATCCAGCTGTCGCGCAACTGGGACGAGGCATCGACCAGATCCAGCTTGCCGATGGCGCCGACGTCATTCTTGGCGCTCTCGGTCACTTTCACCTGATGAGGGAAGTAAACGATCCCTTTGGCTGGGTCGTATTGCGGTGTGATGGCTGCGCCCAATTGTTTACCGTCAAACCCCAGCTGGCCTTGCAAGATGGCGAGCTTGTCGATGGATTGCTCGGTCAGCATCATGCCGTTGAAGCCATCGGCGGCAGAGACGCCGAGCTTGTGTTTGCCATCCTGGTCCATGGAGGCGGAGGCGGCTTCGACCTCCTCATCGGTGGCGGCGACATGCATGCCGCCGAGGAAGTCCTGGGACCACATCACTTCCTTGAGCAGAATGCCGCCGACGGCTGCCGGATTGAGCAGATTGTCCGAGCCGCTCCAGCGCAGCGTGGTGTAATCACGGAAGTAGGCAGGTACTTGCGTCTTGACGCTCTTCTCAACGCCTTTGGCGGTCTTGATGCTCAGTTCGTCACCATTGACCGGGCTGGCATTGACGGCGCCAGCAAACTGCGGCTTGGCCGACGAGTAGGGCAGGGAGAGGGGATACATGCCTTGTGGCACTTCATCTGCCGGGAAGCCAACGGCGTCGGCCATCGCCAATACTCGTTCGCCGAGGGCGGCCATGGTACCACCCCGCGCCAGGTTCTGCGGGCCATTGACCAGATGAGGACCCATGCCGGACTGGTAGTTGAGGGCGTACATCGCCTCTTCAGAATACTCGTAGGACTCGATACCTGCGGCGAAGTCGAAGGGAGTCGGCTCATCGGCGCGATTGGGATCCAGCACATCCAGATCCAGTCCAAGGGCCTCGGCCAGGGGTTCACCGGACAGTTCGAATTCGGTGTAGGCCAGCATGTTGGCGGCGGTATTGAAGCTAGTATCTTCAACCTTGACGGCGGCGTGGGCAGCACTGCCCAGCAGCGCCAGGGTGATCCCCTGTACCAGTGCGGTTTTGTTCATGTATCCCTTCTTCTTATCTGTGATGTTGCAGCGACGCTTCTCATCAATCTAAATGAGAATGGTGTGCATTATGCGACATGCTATCAGTCATGAGAAGAAAAAAGCCGCTCGAAGGAGCGGCTGAATTAATCACAACAACTTGAAAGGGATCACCAGGCGTCCCGGCTCGACCTTGAGCCCTTCCACCTTGTCCTTGATGCGGGCCTCGTTCTGGTGATTGCCATCGAGGCGATAGATGGGGGTCTGGTTCAAGAAGAGGCCGAGGGATCGATTGAAGGAGGGCAGCACGGGGCCCAGTGCGGCACCTATGTCGGCAGGCTCCGTCTTGACCGAGAGCAGCTCGAGATCGCGCAGGTAGATGGCTCCCTGCTCGGCCACATAGTCGGGGCGGGCACTCAGCGTGAGACGGATCTTCATCTGCTGGCTGCCAAGGGGGCTGGTTACCTGCAAATCCCCTGCGGCATCGAGTTCAACTCTGTCGGCCTTGGCCCGGCCGATGCGGCTTTGCATCTCGTCCAGGCGGATCTTGCTCGACATGATGCCCGGTATGCCGAGCTGCTTCTCGAAGGCCACCTGGTTTTTCAGGTAGTCATTGATCTCGCTCTCACTGACGTTGTATTGCGTCAAGGAGCAGGCGCCAAGCAGCAGGGTTAATGGCAGTAGTAACAGGGTGCGTAACAGGCTGGTTGACATAGGGTATCCAGGGATGGTCGTTAGAGGCTGCCATCTTACGGATAAACCGTGAACTCGCCAACCCGGGAGCGGCTGGCCGAGCGACTGTAACAACAGGCGCAAGGGGCAGGCACAGGATGAAGAGCGTAGTTCATTCGGGGTGAAGGTTGCATCCGATGAGGGCGGTAACTGACCGTCCGGTTAAGGCAACAGGGATGCAGATGAAGCGAGATAAGTGGGGTATCTCCTGCCTAATGGCAGGGATATGTCATCACTGTGAGGGGATATTGATGAATTAACTGGTATAACCTGTCAGTCGCTTTACAATATGTTTCCCCCCACTTTTTGATCCGTTTCATGCCTGTGTCAGATCCTGTTTTCGATACCTCATTTCAAGCTCGCCTGCTCAGTCCCCGCTACTGGCTCAGCTGGTTGGCACTTGGCCTGCTCTTTGTCATGGCTTTCATTCCTGTGTGTCTGCGTGACAAGTTGGCGGACTGGCTGACCCCCCTGGTACTGCGTTTTTCCAAGAAACAGATCTATATCGCCAATACCAACCTCGATATCTGTTTTCCCGAGCTGAGCGAGGCAGAGCGCCAGGCCATCTTGCACAAGTCGGTGCGTATCGGTCTCAAGAGCCTGCTTGGCTTCGGGGAGTTCACGGTACGCAGCCCCGCTTACTTGATGAAACGTATCCAGGTCAGTGGTTGGCATCATATCGAGGCGGAGCAGGCTGAGGGACGCCCCGTTATCCTGGTCGTGCCCCACAGCTGGCCGGTGGACGCTGCCGGTTACTACTTTGCCCAGCGGGGCATAGAAATGTGCACCATGATGAAGAGCGCCCGCAACCCAGTGTTCGACTGGCACATCAATCGTGAGCGTGCCAAGAGCGGTTGCCGGGTCTATGAACGCCAGGCTGGCATCAAACCTATCATCAAGGCAGTCAAGGGAGGGCGCAGCTTCTTCTACCTCCCGGATCAGGATCATGGTCGCGAGGCCAGCATCTTTGTCCCCTTCTTCGGCCGTGCCAAAGCCACACTGCCTGCCTTGCCCAGGCTGGTAAAACTGACCGGCGCCAAGGCCGTGCCGCTGCTTGCCTGCTATGACGAGGCGCAGCACTGTTATCGCCTCGAGATAGAGGCGCCCTTTGCCGATTACCCGAGTGGCGATCTGCAAGCCGACACCCTGCATATGAACCAGATGGTGGAGGGGCAGCTCAGGCGCCACCCTGGCCAATACATGTGGTTTCTCAAGATCTTCGAGACCCTGGAGCACCCGGTAGACAAGCATGGCCTCTACGAGGCGGGGATAAAACGCATTCGCCGTGGTCTCTCGCCCCATCCCTGAGCGCGCGGCGTATCTGCTCGCCAATGGCCCCTTGCGGGGCCATTTTTCATGGTATGGCCAAGGGGGTTGGTCTGTTCGAAAGGGGGTAATGATCAGGCTCTCTAGCTGGTCAGGCTAGAAAAATACGTTGAGATAACTAAAATAACCCCTTGTTTAGATGACAAGAACCGCAACATGGCTTCTCAAGATCCGGTGTTCGACACCTCATTTCACCTCGCTCTGCTTCATCCCAGGCACTGGCTTAGCTGGCTCGCCCTTGCCTTGCTGACCCTGTTGGCCTTCTTGCCTGTCCGGCTGCGCGATGGCCTGGCCAACGGCCTGGCCCCGCTCATACTGCGGGCTTCCCCGAAGCAAGCCTATATCGCCAATACCAACCTGGACATCTGCTTTCCTGATCTGGACGAGACGCAGCATCAGGCGCTGCTGCTCAAATCAGTACGAGTGGGTCTCAAGACCTTCATGGGGTTTGGCGAGCTGACCTGGCGCAGCAACCGCTATCTGGCCTCCAGGATTCGGGTGACGGGCTGGGAACATATTGCGACGCAGCAGGCGCAGGGGCGTCCTCTGATCCTGGTGGTACCACACACCTGGGCGGTGGATGTGATTGGTCGCCTGTTCGTACTGCGTGGTCTGCCCATGTGCACCATGATGAAAAGCCCAAAAGATGCGCTGTTTGACTGGTACATCAACCGCGAGCGTGCCAAGGGCGGCCGCGTCTATGAACGTAGCGTCGGCATCAAGCCCGCCATCAAGGCGGTCCGCGGCGGTGACAACTTCTTCTATCTGCCGGATCAGGATCATGGCCGAGAGGCCAGCATTTTTGTACCCTTCTTCGGCCACCCAAAGGCAACCTTGCCAGCCTTGCCCAAGTTGGTGAAGCTGACCGGCGCCAAGGCGGTACCCATTTTTGCAAGCTATGACGAGGAGCAGGGCTGCTATTGCCTTGAAATAGAGCCCCCCTTCGAACCTTACCCCACCAGCAACCTGGAGGAGGACGTATTACGTATGAATAGCATGGTGGAGCAACAGCTCGGCCGGCGCCCCGAACAGTACATGTGGTTTCTCAAGATTTTTGAAACCCAGCCCGAAGGTGACCGGCGCCAGGGGCTGTATGAGAATGGGATCCGCCGCATTCGCCAGGGATTGCCCCCCGAGCCCTGAACCGGGCGTGTGGACGAAAGGGGTTATACGGGGCCAGCCTTGGCTGCAATCTGAACGCGCGTCGGCGATGACGTGAGCAGCCATGTTGCCAAGTCCCTCAAAACTGACAGGAATGCACGGCACCGCTGGCGCCGGGTGCGCAAATAGGGTAAAAGTTCGGCCATGAAAATACCAAATCGAATCCAGCCTCTGGTGGACGACGGCCTCGTCGACGAGGTCATCAGTCGGCTGATGAGCGGCAAAGAAGCCGATGTCTATGTGGTGCGCTGCGGCGAACATGTTCGCTGTGCCAAAGTCTATAAAGAAGCGGCTAAACGCAGCTTCAAACAGGCCGTGGTCTATCAGGAAGGGCGCAAGGTACGTAACAGCCGTAGCCAGCGAGCGATGGAGAAAGGCTCGCGCTACGGTCGTCGCCAGCATGAAGAGGTGTGGCAGAACACCGAGGTGGATGCGCTGTTCAAGCTGGCCGCTGCTGGTGTGCGCGTGCCTACCCCCTATGTCTGCCTGGATGGTGTGCTGCTGATGGAGCTCATCACCGATGACGAAGGCAATGTTGCCCCCCGTCTCAACGACGTGGCGCTGAGCCCGGAGCAGGCACTGGCGGACCATGACAAGGTGATAGGCTACGTGGTGCGCATGCTATGCACGGGCCTCATTCACGGGGATCTCTCCGAGTTCAACGTCCTGGTCGATGACAAGGGGCCCGTCATCATCGATTTGCCTCAGGTGATCGATGCCGCCGCCAACAATCAGGCCAAGGCCATGTTGGTGCGCGATGTGGAGAATATGCGCAATTACTACGGCATGTACGCCCCGGAGCTGCTCAAGACCCGTTATGCCCAGGAGATGTGGGCCCTCTATGAAGAGGGGGAGTTGACGCCGGAGAGCCGTCTCACGGGCCAGTTTGCGGAAAGCACGGCCATCATCGATATCGACGCTGTTCTGCATGAGATAGAGAGTGCCGAGGAGGAGGCCATGGCCCGCCAGGCCAGAGCCAAGGCCGAGCAGGAAGATGAGTACTAAGCACCAGGGTGCTTGCTATGCCAGACAGGGCGCCTTGGGGCGCCCTGTCTGTTTGTGCCATGGGCTTGCTGGGCTGCGTCAGAACATATAACCCAACAGATCTATGGGTCTGTTGGGCCAGGGAGTGTCGCTGAGCGCCTTGATGAAAATGTCATCCAGCAGCTCTACCGCAACACCGTAGTTCTTGAAGTCGTTGATCCTGAGCCAGCTGCAGTACTGGGTTATCTGCACGAAACCATTGGCCAGATAGAGGCTGGGATCGTCGGCGATGAGAAACAGATAATCGAGCCCCTTGCTGCGAGCGAATGGCTGCAGTTCGGTCAGCATGGCACTGGCCACCCCTTGACCGCGCATCGCGGGCGCCACACAGAGATCGATCAACCCCAGTATGGCAACGGGCTGATCGCCCACCGCAATCATGCGCTGATCCAGCCTTACATGGCCGACCAGCTGCGCCCCCTGCCATACCAGCCCCCTCAAGTGAGGCCGCTGCTTGAAATAGGATCGAGGCATGGCATAGGCGGGAAAGCAGCTGTTGCGCAGGGCCGTGATGGCCTCATGTTCACGGGGACTGAGATCGAGCTCGGCAGTCAGATCCATCAGCAATGGGGCCTGATCCCCGTGAACCGCGCCGGGGGATCTGGATTGAGGGGAGAGGGTCAGCTTCATGAGGTCGCTGCTCACAGCCCGGCCAGGGGCGGGGCTATCAACCTGGCCCCATCATAGCCAACCACCTCGCCAAAGCGCGCATCCTCTGACTGCCAATCTTGCGCCGCGATGCGAATAGCCTCCTTGTCGAAGCTGACGAAGTTCCACCAGACCTGCAACGGCTTTGCCAGGGGCTCGCCGCCGATGAGCAGCAAGCGGGCGCCCGCCTTCAGGGTCAGGGTCACCTCACTGGTACCCGGTGCCAGATAGGCCAGCTGCTCGGCGGCCAGCGTCTGGCCTGCCACCGCCACTTCACCGGCCAGGGCCAGCAGGCCATGTTCAAACTCGGGAGCCAGGGGCAGGGTCAGGGTACGGGTCTCCTCGGCCTGCAGATCCAGCCCCAGTATGGGGGCGAAGCTGAGGGTCGGGGCCTGCCGGTCCTGATGGTGGCCAATGAGCAGAGTGAATCCGATCCCCTGTTGTTGCCAGCGCGGCAAGTCCGGGTAGTGATCGAAGCGGGGCCGAGTGGCCTGGGAAGCCTCGGGCAAGGCTATCCAGAGCTGGGCGGCATGAACACTCGAGTGGCCGGGCACCGACTCCTCGGTGTGCGCTATGCCCTGGCCTGCCGTCATCAGATTGACCTGGCCCGGGCGGATCACCTGTTCGCTGCCCAGACTGTCGCGGTGCAATATCTCCCCCTCCAGCATCCAGGTGAAGGTCTGCAACCCGATGTGGGGATGAGGGCCGACGTTCAGTCCGGGCTCACCTGGGGCAAAGCGGGCCGGGCCTATGTGATCGAGGAAGCACCAAGGGCCTATGGTGCGTCTCTCCTTGACCGGTATGGCGCGGGCAACCGGTATGCCGCCAACATCCGTGGTGCGCGAATCGATGAGTTGCAGTTTGTCTGTCATGGCACTCTCCTTGGCTGGGCAACCGGATTAGCGGCGCCGGATCACCGGCATATTCATCATGTGGGCAGGGCGGGTCATGGGCCTGACGACCGGCCGGGATGGCAGGGTGACAGGCCGGGTCGCGGGCCTGGGCTGGGCCAGGCTGACAGGCCGGGTCGCGGGCCTGGGCTGAGCCAGGCTGCCGCCATCCAGATTGAGCCTGCGGGCCGCCTCGGTGGCCTCTGGCAGCGAGAGGCGCTCTGTGCCGGTCGGATTTATCTTGCGCAATACCTGCTGGCGATCGCGCAGGATGCTCTTTTGCTCCGGGCTCAGGGCATTCCAGCGATCGGAAAAATCGGTGCGCAGCGTCTCTATATCCGGCTTGCCAAGCTCGGAGTGCCAATCCTTGAACTTGTTCTTGATGTCGTCACGCTTGCCTTCATCAAGATCCTGCCACCAGTGCTGGATCAGATCGTCGAACTCGCCATCATTATTGCAACACCAGGGGTAGTAGCGGTCCCAATAGTAGAAGTAGTCGTCATACCACCAGGGGTAGGGAGCAGCGCCATAATCGCTGCCATAACCCATGCCGACACTGGCGCCGACGGTGGGACTGGTGTTGCTGCAGCCAACCAGGCCAAGCGCTGTCAGGGTGAGCATAAGGGAAGGGACAACACGCATGAAAGCTCCTTGTCATGAGCCGGCGAGGGTGGCTCGCCAGCCGGGCACAGATCCGGGTGCACAGTGGGATGGGGCCTTGATGCAATGCGCCGCGGCCCACTCAATGTGCCCACTATAAGCCAAATCCAGCGCGGGTGGCAGCCCTTGCGGGCCTCACTCGCGTCAGCATTGCGAGCTACTACTGTATGAACGTACAATAGCTTATCTTCCCTTTGTTCCCTGCTTTCACCATGACCCCTAGTCTCGCTCCCACCGACGGTTTTATCCTGACTCGCCACAGCCGGGACGTGCGCGGGCGCGGTGACGGACGCGATGGTACCGAAATCGTGTTCTGGCTATGGAGTGAGCAAGGACCGGTCCGTCTGGTGGTCGCCGGTCAGCAGCCGCTCTTCTTCCTGCCCCAGTCCCACATGGAGGAGGCCGTTGCCCTGTTCCAGGGGGCCGGGGTACGTGGCCGCTTTCGTCGTCTGCCCATGCATACCTTCGATGGCCGTGCGGTGGTGGGCTGTTATTTCTCCACCCTGAGCAACTATCACAGGGCCATAGAGCTGCTGCTCATTCGTGGCCTGGAGCATTTCGAATCGGATATTCGCCTGCCCGAACGTTTCTTGATGGAGCGCTTCATTACCGCGGGCATGCGCTTTGATGGCAAGACGGTCAAACGCGGCGATCACTGGTTAGTCAACGAGGCGCGCTGCGCCCCCCAGGCCGTGACTCCGACTCTCTCCTGGGTCTCCCTGGATGTGGAATGCGCCATGGATGGCGCCCTCTTCTCCATCGGACTGTATAGCGAGCAAGATGCCCGGGTGATCATGATAGGCGAGGCCCCCGATGACGCCGCGTCCTGGGAGACCCAGGTACAGTGGGTAGCGGATGAGCCCGCGTTGCTTGCGGCCCTCGAAACCTGGTTCCTGCGCCATGATCCTGATCTGGTGCTCGGCTGGAACGTAGTGAATTTTGATTTTCGCCTGCTGCTGCGCCGGGCCGAGCTTCACAAGCGCCGGCTGCGCCTCGGCCGTGGGCGGGAGCTGGCATTTTGGCGCGCCTCGCGCGGCGATCCCCAGACCGGCAGCGTCATCTTGCCGGGGCGCATGGTGCTCGATGGCATCGACACCCTCAAGAGCGCGACCTGGCAGTTCGCCAGTTACAGCCTGGATGCGGTGGCAAGCGAGCTGCTTGGCCGTGGCAAGGATGTCGAGGATGTGGCGAACCGGGGTGAGAAGATCACCGAGCTGTTTCACTCCGACAAAGAGGCGCTGGCCCGCTACAACCTGGAAGATTGCAAGCTGGTGTGGGAGATAGTCGAGCACTGCGCCCTGATCCCCTTTGCCATCGAGCGGGCCAATCTCACCGGACTGGAGCTGGACCGCGTCGGCGGCTCGGTGGCGGCCTTTACCAATCTCTATCTGCCACGGCTGCATCGCGGCGGTTATGTGGCCCCCAATCTGCCCGCCGATGGGGGGCTGGCGAGCCCCGGCGGCTATGTGATGGACTCCAAGCCCGGCCTCTATCGCCAAGTGCTGGTGCTGGATTTCAAGAGCCTTTATCCCAGCATCATCCGCACCTTCTGCATCGATCCCATGGGGCTGATCGAAGGGCTCAAGGCCCCCGATGACGCCATTCCCGGTTTTCGTGGCGCCTTCTTCTCCCGGGACAAGCACTTCCTGCCAGATCTTATCGCCACCCTGTGGGCGGCACGGGACAGGGCCAAGGCAGCCAATAACAAGGCGCTCTCCCAGGCCATCAAGATCATCATGAACTCCTTTTACGGGGTGCTGGGCTCGGGGGGGTGCCGTTTCTATGATCCCAGGCTCGCCTCCTCCATCACACTGCGCGGGCACAGCATCATGCAGCAGACCCGGGAGTGGATAGAGGCTCGGGGCTACCGCGTCATCTACGGGGATACCGACTCCACCTTCGTCCATCTCCCCGAGGAGATGAGCCCGGCCCAGGCGGATGAGATAGGCCAGTCACTGGCCCAGGAGATCAACCACAACTGGACCAGGCTTATCAGGGATGAGTTTGACTTGCCTTGCCACCTCGAGATCGAATACGAGACCCACTACCGCCGATTCCTGATGCCCACCATCAGGGGGCTGGAGAAAGGCAGCAAGAAACGTTATGCCGGGCTGGTGGGGCAGGGGGAGTCGGAGCATCTGGTGTTCAAGGGACTGGAGACGGTACGCACCGACTGGACCATGCTGGCCAAACAATTCCAGACCCGGCTCTACGAGCTGGTCTTCCACGATGAGGACCCTTGCGACTATGTGCGCACCATGGTGGATGAGACCCGCAGCGGGCGGCACGACGAGCTGCTCATCTATCGCAAGCGACTGCGCCAGAAACTGGAGGAGTACCAGAAGAATGTGCCGCCCCATGTGCGGGCCGCGCGCCTGGCCGATGAAGAGAATCTGCGCCGCGGTTTGCCCCAGCGCTACCAGCATCGTGGCGCGATCGCCTATCTGATGACGCTGTCAGGCCCCGAGCCCCTCGAGTACAGACGCAGTGCCATCGACTATGAACACTACATCGACAAGCAGCTCAAGCCCATAGCCGACGCCATACTGCCCTTCATCGGCGAATCCTTCGAGCGGATCTGCGGCCAGCAACTGGATCTCTTCTAACTGCTCTGCCGCCATGCCCTGTGCCATCCTTAAGGTCCTTGAAACCGGTGCGGCGAGCCAGTTTGCCGCCCTTCCAACGCAGGAGGCCCTATGGCTTTGTGTCTTCGAGAGGTGACCTTGGTGGCCGCCATTGTGCTGAGTGGTGGGGCCGAGGCCTACAACCTGAAACCCGGCTTGTGGGAAATGCAGACCAAGATGGAGGCCGCCGGCGAGTTGGGACAGGCCATGGCCGCCATGGAGAAACAGCTGGCGGCGCTGCCCGAGGGGCAGCGCAAGATGATGGCAGAAATGATGGCCAAGCAGGGCGTTGGCATTCAGGGTCTGGACGCCGGCGGTGTGCGGGTGCGCCATTGCCTCAGTGCGCAGATGGTGGCGCAGGATCGGCTGCCCTTCGAGAAGGGAGAGGGTTGCCAGCGCCAGCTCAGCAAGCGCAGCGAGACCCAGATGCAGTTCACGCTCAGTTGCAGCGACCCCCAGGCCAAGGGGGAAGGGGAGGTGACATTTGTCAGCCCGACCGCCTATCACAGTCGCTTTACCCTCGACCTCATGCACGAGGGCAAGCAGGAGCGACTCACCGGCACCAGTCAGAGCACGTGGCTGAGCGCTGAGTGCGGCGATATCAAGGCGGTGGAATAAGAGGCTGGCGCAGCACTGGGCGCCTGGTTCCCAATCAGCGGCACAAACCAACGAGGAAACATGGTCAGACAGACGATGCTGGACAACGCCATGGGCGATCTGTTCGAGCAAGAGGCGCAGCCTCGCTGGCTGGCACCCGGCGCCCTTCATCTGCCCGGAGGGATCGAGCGCCTGGGGCCTGGAGCACGCTGGCTGTTGGCCTGGATTGTGACGACGAGTGCCCAGGCGCCCTTTCGCCATCTGCAGACTCCGGGCGGGCAGCGCATGTCGGTGGCCATGACCAATGCGGGCCCCTGTGGCTGGGTGTCTGACCGGCGCGGTTATCGTTATAGCCCCCTTGATCCTCTCAGCCAGCTGCCCTGGCCCCCCTTGCCGAGTGAGTTGCTCATCCTGGCCAGACACGCCGCCGAGGCGGCAGGTTTCGTTGATTTTGAGCCCGATGCCTGCCTCATCAATCGTTATGTCCCAGGGGCGCGCATGTCCTTGCATCAGGACAGGGATGAGGCCGATGTTGCCCATCCCATCGTCTCTCTCTCCTTGGGATTGGCCGCCGAGTTTCTGCTGGGGGGGCTGACGCGAGGAGATACGGTGCAGCGGCAGACGTTGCGAAGCGGCGATCTGCTGGTGTTGGGCGGCGAGGCGCGATTACGCTTTCACGGGGTGGCCCCCGTCAAGGCCGGGCCCGAAGCGGTGCGTTTCAACCTCACCCTGAGGCGGGCGAGGTGAACATGGGCGGCGCCGAGACCGGAGAAGCCAGTGCGGTGGCGGTGAGGCTGTCGCACACAACAAAAAACCCTCCGGCTGGAGGGTTTTTTTTCAGATAACGGCTGTCATCAGAACAGGGTGGTGGAGAGGTCGTAGAGCTCCTGATTGAAGGGGCGCTTCAGATTCTCGATGCAGTCGATGATGTCATGGTGCACCATCTCGTTGCCCTGGATACCGACGCAGCGGCCACCTTGACCTGCCAGCAACTGCTCAACGGCGAAGGCACCCATGCGGCTGGACATGATGCGATCACGGGCCGTCGGCGAACCGCCGCGCTGGATGTGGCCGAGGATGGTGGCGCGCGTCTCGCGGCCCGTCATGGTTTCAATGTCCTTGGCCAGGGCATTGACGTCGGTGACGTGCTCACAGATGGTGATGATGGCGTGCTTCTTGCCCTTGGCTTCGCCTTCCCGGATCTGGGTCAGCAGCTTGTCTTTATCGAAGGCTACTTCCGGCACTATTACGTACTCGGCACCACCGGCAACGGCGGCTGACATGGCCAGATCGCCACAGTGGCGGCCCATGATCTCGACCACCGAGATGCGATGGTGGGAGCTGCAGGTATCGCGCAGGCGATCAATGGCATCCACCACCACGTTCAGGGCGGTATCAAAGCCGATGGTAAAATCGGTGCCGGCGATATCGTTGTCGATGGTACCCGGCAGGCCGATGCAGGGGAAACCCTCTTCGGTCAGCTTCTTGGCACCCATGTAGGAGCCATCACCGCCGATCACCACCAGGGCATCGATGCCATGGGATTTGAGGTTCTCGATCGCCTCGGCACGCACCTTGGCATCTCTGAACGCCGGGAAACGGGCGGATCCCAGGAAGGTGCCGCCGCGGTTTACCACGTCGGAGACGCTGTGACGCTCGAGTTTGACGATACGATTCTGGTGCAGACCGAGGTAGCCATCATAGATGCCATAGACTTCCAGGCCATGGTGCAGACCGGCGCGCACCACGGCGCGAATGGCTGCGTTCATACCGGGTGCATCGCCACCACTGGTCAAAACACCAATACGTTTGATTTGCTTGGTCATGAGTGCCTCTGGATCTCAAGTTATCGAATGGATAAGCCTGTTTTACTATATCGGCTTTCGTATCGGCTTGTTGTTCGCCATACGAAAACCGGCAAAGGAGGGGGCCTGGGACCCCCTCAGGGCTCTATTTACTTGGCAGCGCCAGCGATGATCTGGGAGAAATCGTCCACTTTCAGGGACGCGCCACCCACCAGGCCACCGTCGATGTCCGGCTGACCGAACAGATCGCTTGCGGTCGCGCCAGTGACAGAACCACCGTACAGGATCTGAACCTTGGCAGCCACTGCGCCGTCAAAACCGGCCAGGTACTGACGGATGTGGGCGTGGACGGCCTGGGCTATCTCAGGGGTGGCAGTCTTGCCGGTGCCGATGGCCCATACCGGCTCATAAGCGACCACGGCGTTCTCGAAGGAGGCGATGCCACAACGGTCGATGACCGCTTTGAGCTGGGTCTCAACCACGTTCTTGGTCACGCCTGCTTCGAACTGCTCCAGGGTCTCACCGATGCAGAGCACGGGGATCAGGCCCGCTTTCTGAATGACTTCGTACTTGGCAGCCACCAGGTCGTCGGTCTCGGCGTGCAGGGTACGGCGCTCGCTGTGGCCGACCAGGGAGTAGGTGCAACCAAAGGCTTTGAGCATGGAAGGAGCGTTCTCGCCGGTGAAGGCGCCGGATTCGTGCAGATCGGCGTTCTGGGCACCGTAAGCAATGTTGCTGCCAGCGGTCAGCTGCTCAACGTGACCCAAAAAGATAACCGGTGGGCAGACGGCGACTTGAACGGAAGGGTGCGCGGCGGCAGCCGGGATCAGACCCTTGATCAGCGCTTCGACGGAAGCTTTGGTGCCGTTCAGTTTCCAGTTACCCATTACCAGGTGCTGTCTCATCTTTTATTACTCCTAGGCGTTTGATTGCGCGTCATTATATGAATTGAACCGAGCCCAAGATAGCTGACCCGGCGGCAAATGACGTAATTTTTTTTCCCTTTCCTGATCCAAATCAGGAAAGGCCCTCTCGACTGTTCACTCGTTGACCTGACCACGCAGCCGGGCCCAGAGCTGGCCTATCCACTCGTGCATGGCCGCTTCCGAGTACATCAGGTAACGCCCCTTGGGCAGGTAGCTATAGAGCGGTTGAGGCTGCTGGCTCTGCTTGGCGGTGTAGTCCGTGGGGGCAGGTATCGCATCCAGACCCTGCTGGCGATAGAGCGCCAGGGCCCGCGGCAAATGGGTGGCCGAACTCACCAGCGCCACCCGTTTTTGCCTGAGATAATCGGCGATGCTGACCGCCTCGTCATGGGTGTCTTTGTTGTTTTCAAACAACGTCATGCGGGAGCGGTCTATCCCCAGGCTCGCCGCCATGCGGGCGTTGACCTCGGCGTTGGAGAGAGGATCGCCGCTCACATAACCCGAAAAGATCAACTGTGCCTGCGGATAGGCCTTGGCGAGGCGTACCCCTTCCAGCGTTCTCGCGAGGGCGATATTGTTCTGCCAGCTAAATGGCGGCACGGCCGGATCGCTGACATGGCCGTTGCCGAGCACGACGATGGCGTCGATAGCGGGGTGCAGGCTCACCTCGAACGGCGGGAAGCGTTGCTCCAGCGGGCGGGCCAGCTCATAGCTGATGGGTCTTAGCCCCATCAGGGTGATGATGACCAACGAGCAGGTCGCCAGCAGCTTGCCGGTTTTCTGAAAGCGGGTGAACCAGAGCAGCAAGAGCGCCAGCAGCAATAAGGAGAGGGAGAAGGGGAGCGGCATCAGCAGTTGGCCTAGCCACTTTTTGAGTTCAAACACTAATTTCTCCAGAATTTACTTACATAACAGCAAGTTATGATAGTGTTGAGTGTGTATTTGGCAAGTTTCCGGATGTCAGCGTGAACATCATTCCCCATTCGCACTGTCTCCACGGGATTGCTATCTGAGCCCCAGATACGCTAAACGACCCTCGGCATCATACAGTCAACCTGTCCAGGGTAGGAGATTGCCCACCCGGAGTTTGCAGCTGCGCTCAGCATTCGAGATCCAAGGCAAGCCGCGGGCCGTACTCCGCGATGGCTTACAGGCAACAGGGCCCCAAGCCAACACCATGAAACCCTGAATGAGTATGTTGCTGCAAGCACGCGCCCGAATGATGGCGAATGGGATGAAAACCTGGAGCAGGCCAAAGGGTTTCGGGGCAGAGCGGTTATTCGAGCCACTTTCGAAGCTCCAGCGACGCCAGGTCAATGAATGCTCGCAATCTGGGAGGCATAAAACGTTGCCGTGGGTAGACGATGTGGATGGGATCGATCTTCCCATGCCATGCGGGAAGTACGCGCACCAATCTTCCCTCCTCGCAGGCTTGCCGGCACAGATACATTGGCAGCAGCGCGACGCCATCCCCTGCCAATACCATGGTCATAATCAGCCCTACGTCATTCACCAGCACCTGGCGAGCCAGGGAAACAGTGATGCTGTTAACGGCGTCATGAAGCTCCCAAGCCTCCTTGCCCAGCGGGGTGAACTGCAGGCAGCTATGGTGTCGCAGAGCCTGGGGCGAATCGAGCACTGCGGCTTCGGCGAGGTAACCAGGACTGGCAAATAGTGCCCAGCGTGCAATGCCTGCGCTCTTGGCGACCAGCGTCGAGTCTTTGAGAGGCCCGGTGCGAATGGCGACATCTACTCCTTCAGCCACCAAATCCACATAGCGGTTCATCAAAACCAGTTCAACATCGACCTTGGGCCACTGACTACGCATCTGTCCCAGAATAGAAGAGAGGATCTGATCGCCAACATCAACGGGGGCGGTAATACGCAGCAAACCACAAGGCTCTCCAACGGCTTCGGCCATCGCAGCCTCGGCGTCAAACATATGAACCAACCCAGCCGATGCATGCTCGTAATAAACCTGCCCAGCCTCCGTCAGATGTAGTCGGCGTGTGGTGCGCTGTAGCAGCGTGACCCCCAAGCGCTTTTCGAGCATAGCCACCCGATTGCTAACCGTTGAGGTCGGCAAGCCGAGGAAACGGGCCGCCGCACTAAAGCTGCCGGCCTGGACAACCTTGACGAAGACCGCCACTTGATTGAAATCCATTTTCCAACCCAATAGAAAGTGTTTTTCGATTTAACCATCTACCGCTGGAAATAACTACTTTCTACACTGTCTCCATCGACTCAATGGAGCAACAGAGATGAAAGAACTGGCATTTATCAAGCGCAGCAACGAGAGGCATTGGGTTGGCGATGGCTTCCCCGTCAGGAGCATCTTTTCCTACAACGATATCGCCGAGGAGATGTCACCCTTCCTGTTGATGGACCATGCGGGCCCGGCCAATTTCCCGGCCACCTCCCATCAGCTCGGCGTCGGCCAGCATCCTCATCGTGGATTCGAGACGGTGACCATCGTCTATGAAGGGGGCGTTTCGCACAAGGACTCCTCAGGCGGTGGTGGCACCATAGGTCCCGGTGACGTGCAATGGATGACGGCCGCCTCGGGCTTGATCCACGAGGAGTACCATAGCCCGGCGTTCGCCAAGCAAGGTGGCGCCTTTGAGATGGTCCAGCTTTGGGTCAACTTGCCTGCCAGAGACAAGATGACGGCCCCTGGCTACCAAGGTATTACCGCAGGAGAGATCCCCCAGGTGGCATTGCCGGAGGGGGCAGGCGAGGTGCGCGTTATCGCGGGAAACTACGATGACACCCATGGCCCGGCGCGCACTTTCACGCCGATGAACGTCTGGGACATGCGTCTGAACGCACATCACCAAGTCTCCCTCGAGCTGCCAGAAGGGCATACCACCGCACTGTTTGTGATCAAAGGCGCCATTTGTCTCGGCAACCACCATTCGGTCCGCACGGCTGAACTGGCGGTCATGGAACGACGCGGTAGCCAACTGGTGATTGATGTCGAGGCAGACACCACTCTGCTGTTGCTCAATGGCGCCCCCCTGAACGAGCCCATCGTCGGGCACGGCCCCTTCGTGATGAACACTCACGAAGAGATCATCCAGGCCATTAATGACTACAACAGTGGCCGTTTCGGGCAGATCGGACGTTGAACCTCGCAAGCGAGGTCTTCGTTATCACCGATGCCTCTGGGACCTTCAATGAAGTCACCCGCCATTCGGCCTGGGACCGCATGTCAAGCGCCGGCGCGCAACTGATGACCTGGTTTGGGGCCGCCTGCGAACTGCACCGTGACTGGCGAAATGATGTCGAGGGACTGGGGACCCTGTTCGCCAACCATACCCCCGACTATCGCAATTTGATCAACCGCTACCCCACTGTCCAAAACAGCAAGTAAGGCAAGGAAGACCCCGGGCAAGCGGGGTCTTCTGTCATGACGTCATCCGACATCACCCACTTTTGACTCCTCCCCGCATCCTCCTTAGCATGGCGTGCTAGAGGGGGTAACATTGGCCTCCCCATGGGAGAGGCTTTGGGTGTCCAGTCTCTTCTTTTCGGGATAAAGAGCAAATCTGCGCTGCCACACTGCATGGCAGTCAGAACCACTGTGCCACTGCCGTCGTCCTTGAGTTTTCAGAAAATCCGGGATGTGACAGAATACCCCTCTTTTTTCGTATGGCCCACCCCTGTGTGGCCCATGCCTGTATCGACAAGGCTGAGTTTGTCTTGAAGCAAGATCAGAGTTTTGACGGCCGCGCCGACAAGTTTGCCCGCAACATTTACGACTCCACCAAAGGCCGCATTCGCACCAAAGTGGTGTGGAGCGATATCGAAGCCTGCCTGGCGCGGCTTGGCAATCGCCCCCTGCGCATTCTGGATGCCGGCGGCGGCTTCGGTTATTTTGCCCAGAAGCTGGCGGCCATGGGCCATCAGGTGGAGCTGTGCGATCTCTCTGCCGACATGCTGGCGCTGGCCCGGGTGCAGATCGCCGAACAGGGTCTGGAAGACAGGATCCGTCTCATCCATTGCCCCATTCAGGATCTCAAGGCCCATGTGACCGGCACCTTCGATCTGGTGCTCTGCCACGCTGTGCTAGAGTGGCTGGCCGAGCCGCGTCGGACCCTGCTAGGTCTGTTTCCTTTCGTCCATGCAGGGGGCATACTGTCGCTGCTTTTTTATAACCGCCATGGCCTGCTGTTCCAGAGTCTGGTAGTGGGTAATTTCGACTATGTGCGCCAGGGTCTGAACAAGAAGCGCCAGACCGCCTTGACTCCCACCAATCCGCAGTTGCCGGAACAGGTATACGACTGGATCGGGCGAGGGGGGCTCAAGATAATCGGCAAGACCGGGGTGCGGGTCATTCATGACTACATGCGTCACAAGCAGGATCAAGTCGAGAAGTTTGACGATCTGCTGGCCATGGAGCAGCACTATTGCCGCCAGGAGCCCTTTGTCGCACTGGGTCGTTACATCCATGTGATGGCGCAAAAGCCTGCCAGTGGCAAGTCTTGATGACGGAGCTCGAGGAGCGGATGGTCACCACAGCCTTTGGCGCCGCTGGCCGTCAGCTGCTCGGCGCCATGATGAACACGCCAGCCAGCTGATGTCAGTTTCTTATGCTAGCGGGATCTAGCCGTCCGGGGCCATCCACTGCGCCCCGTGACTTATACCACAGCGAGGGGAGGCGATATGCACAAGGTGCAAGTCGGCCCCTCGGATATAACAACGAGATGATAACGTCATGATGAGTACATCCCGTACCCTGCCGGAAACGGTGGCATGGGTCAGGCAGGAGGGATTGGCCTTGAGCCTGCCCACCGACCGGCTGGCCTTTCTGATTGCGATAAAGACCTTGTCCGAGGATGAGTCGGACTTGTCGGAAGCGGCGCTGCACGATGCCTTCGGTTACGTGAGCAGTGCCTTCGGCCAGATGGACGAGACCCTGACCGGTCGCGCCAACAATGCCATCAACGATCTTATTCGCCAGCAACTGCTGTCGCGTTTCAACACCGACATGGTGGCGGGGGAGAGCCTCTATCGCCTGTCGCGCCTTGGCATGAGCATCGTCGACTTCTTTCTCGACCAGCGTCAGGTGGATAGCATCAAGCTCTCCATTCTGCTCGAACACCTGGCCTCCGAGCTCGACATTGCCCGCAAGGCGGCGCTCGAGATCAACACCCGCGAACAGTGGGATGCCGAAGTGCTGCCCAGGCTGAGCTTCTCTTTGGAAGAGACCCTGGGGCGTATCGACTTGACCCAGCGCGCCATGGACGAGCAGCAGAATCAGGTCAAGAGCGAGATAGCCGCGCTGCTGACCCAGAACTGGGTCGATGCCATCCACAACTGCGAAAAACTGCTGCGTGAGACGGGCCAGACCCTGCGCGAGCTGCAAGATACCCTGGATGCCGCCGGCCACCGCCTGCAGGCGGGGTTGCTCAACATCCAGGAGGCCGCCCAGGGGCGGGACGATCTCTTCCATGTCGAGGAGCTGACCCATGCCCTGCAGGGGCGCCTCGATGTCATCACCAGCTGGGGCCAGCAGTGCATCGAACTCTGGTCGCGCTATGACAGGCATGTCCACAAATTCATCCGCAACGCCATCGACATGGACAAGAACCGCGCCTTCAGCCAGCGGCTGCGCGAATCCATCCGCAACTTCGAGCAGCACAACTTCCTGCTCCGCGTCGCCGAGGAGCCCCGTCTGCTGGAGCTGCGCGATGAAACCATCGCCATCCATGACGACGATGTAACCGGCGAGGTGCCGCTGGAGATGGAGTACATGGAGGTGGTGGACATCAACCAGGCGTTGGCGGAGCGTATCGAGCGCTATCTTTCCCGCTACCTCGAACAGGGTCATCAGCTGGACTTGGCCGATGTACTGCGGGAATACCTGCTCGACTTCCCCGCCCATGCCCACTTCGATGTGGCTCGTCTTCTGATCGACCAGGCCGTGCGCCTGGGCCATGCCAGCGGTGAGCACATGCTGCACCGTCAACCCGCATGGAAACCCATTAACCAAGCTGGATCCAAGGTTCAGGCCTATGTCATTGATCAATTCTGAGTTTCCCCTGCCGCTGCGGCTCGCAGAGGCCATCGCCAACCCCTTGTTTCCGCGCATCGATACCGCCTTGCGCTCGGGGCGCCACATCAGCGCCGACGATTTCGAGCAGCACTCCATGCTGATGGAGTTTCACGGTGAGCTGGAGATCTTCTATAGCCGCTATCAAGTGGAGCTCATCAAGGCGCCGGAAGGCTTCTTCTACCTGCGCCCGCGCCCCAGCGCCGACATCGGCACCACAGTGCTCTCCGAGCTCGATATGCTGGTGGGCAAGGTGCTCTGCTACTTGTTCCTGAGCCCTGACAGGCTCGCCTCGGAAGGGGTGTTCACCATGGGTGAACTGCAGGAGGAGGTGCTGAGTCTGGCGGACGAGAAGCAGCTGCTGCGGATGGTCAACAGCCGCTCCGGCGGCACCGATCTGGACAAGAAGAAACTCCTCGAGAAGATCCGCACCGCCATGCGTCGCCTCAAGCGCCTTGGCATGGTGACCTCGTTGGGGAACAGTGACAAATTCCGGGTCAACGAGACCGTGTTTCGTTTCGCCGCCGATGTGCGCTCCGATGAAGATCCACGGGTGGTGCAACTCCGCATGATCCAGGAGGGGGAGGCCATCTTCCACGATGACGAGATGCCAAGCAGCGACTCGCTCTTTGACGATATCGAAGGGGATCTCGATGAAGAGCAGCTTGAGCTGGAGGTTGAAGATGACCTGCAACCCTAAATTCCGGGCTCCGGCGGAGCCTTTCGGTGTGATGGAGCCTATTGGTTTGATGGAGAGTGTGGCGTGAGAGGCAAATTTAAATCCCTGACCATGGTCAACTGGAACGGCTTCTTCGCCCGTACCTTCGATCTCGACCAGCTCGTCACCACCCTGTCCGGCGGCAACGGCGCAGGCAAGTCCACCACCATGGCGGCCTTCATCGCGGCACTGATCCCGGATCAATCCCTGCTCCATTTCCGCAATACCACGGAAGCGGGCTCATCGAGTGCATCCCGCGACAAGGGGCTCTACGGCAAGCTGCAGCGCGGTCACTGCTACTCCTTGCTGGAGGTGATGAACAGCCGCGAGCAGCGGATCTGGGTCGGCGTGCACCTGGAGCAGGTGGCGAATCGCGACAACAAGGTCAACATCACCCCCTTCGCCCTGGTGGATGTGCCGGAGCAGTTGCAACCCACTGACCTGCTGCTGGAAAAGCTCGATGACGGCAAGGGGCGGGTGCGCGCCTTCGCCGATCTGAAAGGGGCGGCCGCCGAGCTGGGGGCCATGAAGGTCGCCAAGTTCAATACGGTGACCGACTATCACAATTTCATGTTCGAGTTCGGCATCACGCCGAAAAAACTGCGTGATCAAAAAGATCGCGGCAAGTTCTATCGGTTGATCGAAGCCTCCCTCTACGGCGGTATCTCCTCTTCCATCAGCCGTTCCCTGCGGGAATACCTGCTGCCGGAGAATTCCGGCGTGCGCAAGGCGTTTCAGGACATGGAGGCGGCCATCTATGAGAACCGCCGCACCCTGGAAGCGATCAAAGAGACTCAAGGTCAGCGGGATCTGTTCAAGAACCTGATCACCGAAACCACCCATTATGTGGCGGCGGATTATGTGCGCAACGCCGCCGAGAAGAACCGCCTCTCCGAACTGGCCCTCAAGGCGCGCCAGGAGCTGGCTGGCAAGCGTCGGCTCTTGGCCGAGGAGAAGCAGCGCGCCATCTATCTGGCCGACGAGGCGGAGCAGCTTGCCAACCGCGAGAAATTGCTGACCGACGAGCTGGAATCCGCCGCCGAGCACTTGGCCAAGGTGATGGCGGCGGTCAACTTGCAAAAGAAGATCGCCATGTATCGCGCCGATCTGGCGGAGCTGGTCGACAAGCTCGAGCAGCAGCAGGCGGTCGCGGAAGAGATCCACGGCCAACTGCTGGAGCTGGAAGAGCGCAAGGAGCTGGCCCAGGCAGAGGTGGACAGTCTCAAGACCCAGCTTGCCGACTATCAGCAGGCGCTCGATATCCAGCAGACCCGCGCCATCCAGTACCGTCAGGCGGTGCAGGCGCTGGAGAACGCCCGCGCGCAGTGCGAATTACCCGATTTGAGCGCCGAACAGGCGAGTGAGCACCTGCATCAGTTCCGCGCCGCCGAGCAGAGCCTCACCAGCCAGGTGCTGGGGGCCGAGCAGCAGCTGGCGCTGGCCAAGGCGGCGGTGGCCGAGCATCAGGCCGCGCTGACGCAGCTGCTCAGCATCGCCCCCGAGACCGCCCGCGAGGCCGCCTGGCCCACCGCCCAGGCACTGCTCAAGCGCCATATCGAAGAGAAGGCCCGCATCGCTCAGGGACAGGGGCTGCGCGCCGCGCTGACCCGTCTTGAAAAAGAGAGCGACAGCCAGCAGGCGCTGTTCAAGCTGCGCGATGAACTGGCCCAGATTTGCGGCCAGCAGATCGGCAGCAACGACGAGCTGGAGCTGTTCCTGGAGGCTCAGCGTACCCGTCAGGAAGAGCTCGCCGATCAGCAGGCGGAGGTGAGCCAGCGTCGCGCCAGCCATGAGCATCAGGGCGCCCAGCTGGGCCGCGATATCGCGGAACTGACCAAGCTGGCCCCCCGCTGGCTCAAATCCTTTGAAAAGCTCGAACAGTTGCGCGAGCAGAGCGCGCTGCCGCTGGCCAGCGCCGAAGCGCTCTCGGCCGGCATGCAAACCGTGCTCGACAAGGAGCGCGAGTTCGAGCAGGAGAGCAACCGCATCGCGGCGCAGAAACAGGCGCTGGAGCTGCAGATCCGCAACCTGCAACTGGGGGCTGGCGAGGCGGATCCGCGCCTGGCGAGCATCGCAGAAAAAGTGGGGGGCGTGCTGCTCACCGATGTCTATGACGACATCTCCATCATTGATGCCCCTTACTACTCGGCGCTGTACGGCCCGGCCCGCAGCGCCCTGGTGGTGCTCGACCTTGAGGGGGCTATCGAGCGGCTGAAAAAGCTGGAAGATTGCCCGGAAGATATCTACCTCATCCAGGGCAACCCGGACTCCTTTGACGAGGATCTGGTGGAAGCGGACGAGCTGGGGGACGCCGTGCTGGTGCGTACCAGCAAGCGTCAGGTGCGCTTCTCCCGCTATCCCGAATTGCCGCTGTTTGGCCGCGCCGCCCGGGAAAAACGCATTGAACAGCTGGATCTTGAACGGGAAAACCTGATCGAGGGCTACGCCAAGGCCGCCTTCGAGCAGCAGAAGTATCACCGCCTCTACGGCCATTTTCGCGACTTTATCGGCCAGCATCTGGATATCGCTTTCCTGCCGGACCCTGAAAGTCAGGTGCAGACCAAACAGGCCGAACTGCGCACCTTGCAAGGGGCCATGACCGAGTGCGACAAGCAGCTCTCCGAGGCCAAAGCGGCAGCGGCCCAGCTGAACCGTTATATCCAGCTGGTGCAGGGAATGTTGCCCTTTGCCCATCTGTTTGCCGAGACAGACTTGGCGGCTCGTCTCGAGGCGGCCCGTGCCGACGTCGAGGCACTTAAAATAGCCGAAGCCTTTGTCGCCCAGCACGGCAAGGCGCTGGAAAAACTCGAGTCGTTGGTGCAGGTGCTGCGCCAGGATCCCCAGGATCTTGCCGCCCTGCAGGCCACGTTTGATGAGGTCAACGAACAGCTGGCCGAGCAGAAGCGCCGTTGCTATGCCCTCGATCAGCTGGTGGCCCGTCTGCCGCACTTTGCCTATCAGGACGCGCAAGACCTGCTCGGCAAGGCCTCCGAGATGAGCGAGCGGCTCAAGGAGAAGCTGAAAGCGGCCGAGCTGGCTGCTCGTACGACCACCGAGCAGCACAAGCAGATTGCTCTGCGCCACACCGAGGCGCTGCAACTGCGCACCGCGCTTAACTCGAGTGTGGAAGCCAAGCGCCAGACCCTGGCCGAGTTCGAGCAGGAGCTGGGGGCCATGGGGCTGACGCTGTCTGACGACATGGAAGAGAAGTCCCGCGCCCACAAGAAAGAGATCGAAGAGCTGCTGATCCGTACCCGCTCCCGTCGCACCAGCGCCGAGGCCCAGCTGCAGGTGACCAAGCGCGAGATTGAATCCCTCGGCGGCCGTCTCAAGCTGGAAGGCAAGGACTACTTCGGCGCCCGCAAATCCCTGGTGGGCCACAAGGCGAGCTGGTCGCGGGTGGTGCGTCTGGCACGGGACACCGACGTCGAGAAGCGTCTGAACAAGCGCGAGCTGGCTTACTTGGACAGCGACGAGCTGCGCTCCATGTCGGACAAGGCCCTCGGCGCCCTGCGGGTGGCGGTGGCCCACGACGAGGCCCTGCGCGATGCGCTGCGTCTGTCGGAAGGCAACCGCAGCACCGAGCAGAAGGTCGCCTTCTACGTGCAGGTCTACCGTTACCTCAAAGATCGCATCCGCAACGACATCATCCGCTCGGACGATCCGGTAGAGGCCATCGAGGAGATGGAGATCGAACTGGCGCGGCTCGCCGACGAGCTCAAGCAGCGGGAGAACCATCTGTCCCTCTCCTCCCACGAGGTGGCGGCCAAGATAACGAACATCATCCGCCGCGAGCAGAACCGTATCCGGGTGCTCAACCAGGGCTTGCAGAACATCGCCTTCGGCCTGGTGCGCGGGGTGCGTCTCAACGTCAATATCCGCGAGGCCCACACTCGCCTGCTGACCGCGCTGGCCGATCAAACCGCCATGCACAACGACTTGTTCGCCGACAAGGAGCTCAGCTTCTCCGAGGCCATGGCCAAGCTGTTCCAGCGCCTCAACCCGCAAACCGAGCAGGGAGATCGCAACTATCAGGTGATGGGGGATGTCTTGCTGGATTATCGCAACTACCTGGAGCTCGAAATCGAGGTGCAGCGCGGGGCCGACGGCTGGCTGCGTGCCGAGAGCGGGGCGCTCTCCACCGGCGAGGCGATCGGCACCGGTCAGGCCATCCTCTTGATGGTGCTCATCAGCTGGGAGGAGGAGTCCCGCCGTCTGCGCGGCAAGGATATCGCACCTTGTCGCCTGTTGTTCCTGGACGAAGCGGCGCGCCTGGATGGCAAGTCCATCGCCACCCTGTTCGAGCTGTGCGAGCGGCAGGACATGCAGCTGCTTATCGCGGCGCCGGAGAACATCAGCCCCGAGAAGGGCACCACCTACAAGCTCATCCGCAAGGTGCAGGGCAAGCACGAGCATGTGCATGTGGTGGGGCTGCGGGGCTTCGGTTTCGCCGATGACAAGCTCATCGCCTGACAGGGGCTGACGGAGCAATCACTAAAACGGGAGGCTTGGGCCTCCCGTTTTATATGGGAAGTATGCGAAAGTGGGCGGCCTGTAGGGTGAGCCGGATTGGCTATGACGAGTTGGCCGTGTATCGAATCGAGGAAGTCAGAATGACGTTGAATGTGCAAAAAGGGCTGCTGGCCTCCCTGTGTCTGCTGCTCGCGGCCTGCAGCAGCCAGCCAGATCCAGGCAAGGGCGGCAACTGGCGCGGTTACACCCAGACCGGGCTGGCCTCTTTCTATAGCGATCGCTATCACAACAAGAAAACCGCCAGTGGTGAACCCTATAAAAACAGCGCCAACACGGCGGCTCACATGGCCCTGCCTTTTGGCTCCATGGTGAAGGTAACCAATATTGCCAATGGCAAGAGCGTGGTGGTGCGGGTCAATGACAGAGGCAACTTCCCGAGAGGGCGGATCATCGATCTCTCCAAAGCGGCGTTCAGCGCCATCGGCAATACCCGCTCTGGTCTTATCAAGGTCAAGGTCGAGGTAGTGAATTAGCCAGCGACCTGAAAAGGGGAGTGCCATAAATCCATATGGTACTGACTGCTCCATGAGGGGCGGGTTTGATGAAGCCCGCCAGATGGCTGGCCTGATTGGCCCCCATCACTGTGACGGTCGGCTCTACAGCCCCGCCAGCCCTGCTCACTCTCGTAATGCTTCAGCCATATCCCCTGTCCCTCTACGTTCATTCCCCTTATCTCAAGACAGTCTCGCCCAAACCCTACCTCGCATATCGCTCCGACAAACGATAAATCTAGCTTCAACCATCTGATTTTTAATAAATTTAAACATAAAATGTTGAATTATGTAAAAATGTTTAAAAAAGGGCGCCTGATGCTATCTTAGGCGCAGTGACATTTATGAGGGAGTGCGAGCGCCATGACCATTGAACGATATGCCACCGACAAGCCTTTTCCCTTTGCCGATGCGGTGAAGGCGAACGGCTTTCTCTTCCTCTCTGGACAGGTTTCGATGACGGCCGGCGGTGAGCCGCTGTATGGCTCGGTTGCGGAGCAAACCCGGCGGATTATGCAGTCGATAGACGGGACGCTGACACGGGCGGGCGTGAGCCTGGATCAGGTCGTCAGGGTGCAAGTGTGGCTCAGTGACATGAAATACTTTGCCGAATTCAACGCCGAGTATCGCACTTGGTTTTCAAATGGCTTCCCGGCTCGCTCTGTGACCAGCAGCGCGCTGGCATTTGGGCTGGATGTGGAAGTTGAAGTCCAGGCGACAGCCTCATAGAGAGAGAATTTACATGGATATGAAACACGACAGTCTAATCACTGTCTTGATGGCATCCCTTGACGCCCTTAGAACCACCATTCCCGCCAATACCGAAGCGGTATTGCATGATCTGACCAGACCCGAGGCGTCCGTCATCGCCATCGTCAATGGGCATGTAAGTGGCCGCAAGAAAGGAGATGCGCTGTTATCCGGTCCGGATGATGACATGGGTTTTCTGGGGCTGCTCGAGGCTTCATCCGATATCAGGCACCGCACATTCAGTGGTTATGTCTCCAAGACGGCTTCCGGGAAGCGCTTGAATAGCGCATCGACAATCTATTACGGCGAGGGTGGCACTCCATTGGTGGCATTTTGCATCAATGTCGATATGGAAACGGTCAATCAACTGAAGCGCGATCTGGATTATCTTTTCCTGCCGGCCGGCATGGACGAAGAGCCGGAAGGCAAGTCGAGCAATATCTCCATCCAGACACTGGACGAGGTGCTGCAGAGATATCGACAGACAGGCTCGGAGAACAAGATTGACTTCAGAAGGCGCGTCGTATCAGACATTCATGGCATGGGTTTTTTCAAGATAAAAGGCAGTGTCAACCATGTCGCCAGGATGTTGGGGGTGACGCGATACACGATTTACAACTACCTGGAGAAATGTGATGAAGAGTAGTAGCTCGATGAAGATCCCCTTCTATCAAGTGGATGCATTTACCTCCCAGCCTTTTGGCGGCAATCCGGCCGGGGTATGTCCCCTTGAGACGTGGCTGGATGATGAAGTACTCCAGGCCATCGCCATTGAAAACAATCTGTCCGAGACGGCTTTCTTTATCCCGGCAGAGGATGGCTATCACTTGCGCTGGTTTACCCCGGGGGTCGAAGTCGACTTGTGCGGGCATGCGACCCTGGCCGCGGCCTGGGTGCTCTTTAACAAGCTGGACCATGCTGGTGAGCGCATTCATTTTCACACCCGCAGCGGACTTCTCACCGTGACCCGTTCAGGCCATGAATACTGCATGGACTTCCCGGCCAAGGCGGCGACTCAGATAACGCCTCCCGCGGGATTGTTGGCTTCACTCGGCATAGAAGAAGGGGTCGTCGGGGTATGGCAATCTGATGATCTGATCGTGCTGGTGGATGACAGGCAGCTCATCGACAGGCTGGCCCCGGATTTCAATACGCTAGTGAGGTTTGATACCCGCGGTGTCATCGTGACGGCAGCCGATGAACGCTTCGATTTTGTTTCCCGCTGGTTTGGCCCTCAGGTTGGCGTCAACGAAGATCCGGTGACCGGCTCCGCGCATACCTTCTTGGCACCGTTCTGGGCGGAGCGCACAGGCAAGAGGGAGCTGATTGCCCAGCAAGGGGGCGCACGCAAGGGCACCTTGCGTTGCATAGTGCGGGATGACGGTCGCGTGGAGCTGTATGGTGAGGCTCGCATGACCATCGAAGGCAGCTTCCTGCTGTAGTGGTTGCAATCGCCTTATTACCTTGCCCCATCGGAGGCGGATGCCGAGCGCTATCTGCTCGCGCGGGGCAAGGGGGAGTGGGTCGACGAGATAGCCCAGATGATAGAGGGGCAGCACGCTCCGCGTTCCCGGCAAGATTCCCCCTTTGCCCTGGTGGAGCTCTTTCGCCGGGCCGACATCGCCGATTTCTCCCTTGGCATGGTGTCCATGGACTTGTCCGCTACCTTGCTGGGGCAATTGAAAGCCGCGTTCCCCAATGCAGGATTTCACCGGCGTTTGCTGCAACTGGGCATGGCAGGGTCTGTGAGTCACCTTTCACCCCCAGCTCATGTTTCGCCGCTGAGAAGAGGGCTATATAGAGAGATATCATCCACAAGGAGGGTCAAGACATGACAGGCAAGACGCCCATTCAGGCCACACAGATCCCGGAGCACAAGGCAAAGTCCCTCTATCCGGAGCCCTTTGCCTCCCTGGTCAAGCACCGCACCCGGCGCAGGTTGGGGGACCATTTCGGTCTCGCCAATTTCGGGGTGAATCTGACGACCCTGGCGCCGGGGGCCATTTCGGCGCTCAAGCACCATCACGGTCTGCAGGACGAGTTCGTCTATGTGATCTCGGGCAACCCCACCCTGCGCCACGGGGAGGAGGAGCATCTGATGTCGCCGGGGGAGTGCATCGGCTTCAAGGGTGGCAGCGGTCTGGCCCACCAGTTGCTCAACCACGGTGAGGTGGACGCCGTCTATCTCGAGGTGGGGGACAGGCTGGCGGGGGACACAGTCCAATACCCCGACGACGATCTGGCCCTGGTACAGGGCGCCGATGGCGCCTGGGTGGCCAGACACAAGGATGGGACCCCCTATTAGGGGCCCCTCACTCTTTGGGAAAGCATGATAAGTCTATGAAATTCATCCCCTTTGATGACGTCAGTGCAGAGGATTTTCTGCCGCTGCTCAATGACGAGACGCTGCGAAAACACCTGATTGACCACCCCATCTTCGATGCCGCCGGGGTGCGGGCCTGGATGGAAGAGAAGCGGCGGATAGACGCGCTGCCCGGTTGCCGCGTGCGCGCCGTCCTCATCGATGGCGCCCTGGTGGGGTGGTGTGGCCTCCAGCCCGATGAGGAGGGGGTCGAGATTGCCATCGTGATCGCCAGCAGCTTGCCCGCCACCCGGCATCGGTTCGCTGCAAACGCTCGCAGCCCTGATTCATGGGATCATCACTCCAACCCCTATCCTCAAGGAACATATGAAGATGGACAGCAAAGCCTTTCTCGTCATCACTGTGCACAGTAGCGAATACCCTGACCCCATCACCTTCAGCAAAGGGACCCCGCTCACCGTTGGTGAAAAGTATGTTGGGGAAGAGGAGTGGCACGACTGGTTCTTCTGCCATTGCGACGGACAGCAAGGGGGCTGGGTGCCGGCCCAGATCATCGGGTCGGCGGGCGATGGCACGGCTCGTGCCTTGGAGGATTACACGGCTAGGGAACTGAATGTGCAAGTGGGTGACCAACTGCGTGGTACGCGGGCGCTCAACGGCTGGATCTGGTGTGAGAAGGCTGGTGGCAGCGCCTCTGGCTGGGTGCCGCTGGCCAATCTCAGGGAGATATAGGCGAGCTCATGGGGTGGCGGCGGATCTTTGCGATTGCCCCGAGATTTGTTCTATATGGTGAACAATCTGTCCATATTGTCTGTCTATACGCATTAATGATTCGCTCTTACACTGCCTCTCAGGTTGAAGAGTGAGCCCTTAGTCCGGTGACAAGCCGTTGTGAGGGGGTCTTCTTTGCCATTTTTCCCCTTGATAACGGAGTGTGATGATGAAGAGAGAAGCAGACAAACTGGTATCTATCGCCGTGCTGACGGCGAAGGCGGGAATGCGGGAGCGCCTGCGCCATGAGTTGCTCACGCTGGTCGAGCCCACACGGCAAGAGCCCGGTAATCTGGATTATGTGTTATTTGAACTGCGTGACGAGCCGGGCACTTTCTATATGCGTGAGGCCTTTGTCAGCCAGGCGGCCCTCGATGCCCATTGTGCGACCGACTATTTTCAGGCCTTTGCCAATCAGGCCGATGAGTTGTTGGCAGAGCCGCTGCGGCTGATTTTCATGGAAGAGGTGGATCAATAGTCAATGGTGTTGGGTCGAAAGCTGGCCCAACAATCACCATGTTCCATAGAGAATCATGACTGCGAGACGTGCCCATATACTGCCCTCAGCCAACTGAATGGCAGCTTTTTGCTGCCATCGTCTAGTGACAAAGCTTGGCGACTAATTGCCCCTTTATTGCGCCAGCAGGGAGCCCTGCCACAACCTCCTCCGCATATCAAAAATGCTAAGATGGCCAAACAACAATTATATCTGGGTCTATTAATGTCGTGGCCACGATTGATGACACATAACAGTCATAAGCAGCAAGCTGCTGCCGTTACTCAAAGGGGGGCTGAAAGAGTGTAAATATATGTATATTCAATGTGCTTTTATACAGCGTGACTTGCGTGATACAAATATCAATATCCAGCTTGTGGTCACCAAACAAGTGAATCTTTATCTGCCAGCACCGTATCATTCGAGGTCTTTTCAGTGAAAGTGATTGACGTGAGTCTTGATAATACGGGTTGTCGTGGGTTTCTCATGAGTGAACAACCGTTGTCGTGATCGAATTTAGATATAGAGCGGCTCTGGATGTCGAGTCACTTTAATCACTAAACAAACATTGGATGGGTACCATTAGATTACGGGTGTTACAATCAATGGCCGTGATCTTGTCACTGTTGTCAGGTAGCATGAAGAAATTCATCGTCATGGCGATGTGTTCATTGATTTTCTCTCAGTACTGATGCGTCATGTGGCGTCAAGACAAGTCAGTATAAATATAGGCTTAGCATAACTTTATGATGATTGATAAGTATTGGGGAATAGATGAAAGACGCTAAACGGCATGTAACCACGATCTTTAATATGTCATGCAAGACTGCACTTGTGCGATTGGGAGTATTGGGGGGCCTGTTGCTGGGACAGGTAGCGGGAGCGGCCTCTGTCTATGCAGACGAGGGGCTGCCTGCCGAATATCGCCCCTCTGTGTACGCTTTCATCGATGCGGCCAAGACTAAGGACCATCAAGCCATTGCCAGACAGATATCCTATCCGCTCAAACGAGAATATCCCCTTGCCGCAATCAACAATCAGCAGGAGATGCTGACGCGTTTTGACGAGGTGTTTGATGACGCACTGCTGGGCACCATAGCGCAATCCGGTGTCGAACAAGATTGGCAGAGCGTGGGGTGGCGCGGCATCATGCTGGGCAATGGTGAGGTGTGGATGGATTATGATGGCAAGATCATTGGCGTCAATTATCAAACCTCTCTGGAAGCCAGACTAAAAGCCAGTCTCATCGCCAAGCAAAAATCCGCTCTGCATCCGAGCTTGCGGGAATATGAGCGTCCCGAGCTGATGTGGCAGACTGATAAATTCATGATTCGTATCGATGATATGGGGAATGGTCAATATCGTTACGCCTCCTGGAGCAAGGGTAAATCGCTCAATGAAAAGCCGGATCTGGTGTTGAAACAGGGGCGGTTGCTATTTGACGGCAGCGGTGGCAATCACTCATTTCAATTTAAAAGTGGCCCCTACCAATATCACTGTGAGGTGATTGTCATGGGGGAGAGCGATAGCCCGCCGGGAGCCCTGGTGGTCTATAAAAATGGCATTGAGATATTGCGACAGCCGGTTCTTGCGGCGCAGTAATGGTATCAAGGCCTATCTGGCCGCAGGATAGTCAACGTGCAGGCAGACACAATGAGCGGCCAGCTGGCGCTCATTTTTTATGTCTGTCCGGCAGAGCCTGACTCAGGCTTGATCCTGAGGCGCGCGCACCCCTTTATCGAGATAAAGACTGCTGTAGTGGGTGCGATGGGTGACAAACATCACCTGATGACGGCTGCCATCGGAGAGAATGATGAAATCGCCCGCCTGGGCAGGACTTTGCATGCTGATCTCCTGTTCAAAGCTCGTCAACTTGTCTATCTGCTCTTTGAAGGTGAGAGTGTAAGAATACATAAGGTGCTCCACTGCTGGACCATATACAGACACAGATCACAAGGCTAGTTGCCCATGCCCGGATCCGCGGCGTCCAAGCGGCGCCAGTGTGGCATTAATTTAACCGGCAAGCCGGGATTGTTATCTAATGGATTGGGTCATTTCCCGAATTTTCAAGGATTAGCCCTGGGTTATCTCATGGTGCAGGTGCCGCGAATATCTACAGCAAGACAAGGCGTGGTCATGGCGCAATGTGCGCCTGAGTTGACGCGTATAGCACCCTTTGCCGATGGTGGTGTATATGAAGGCTCGGCCACCACGGCTTTGCCGGGTATCTGCGTGAGATCCTGGGGCTCCACGGGGCGAAATTGACCCTATTCAGGGGGAATACATGGGCATGAGATTGCGCCTGCATGCCGAGCACCCGGCGGAACCCGGCAGTGCGATCCGGGTATCCGGCAAGGCGTTGTTGATGTGAGTCAACAGTCGTCAATCAAGACCAGAGGAAGATAAAAGTGGCTTTTTTCGAGCGCATTGAGATGCGAGCGTTGAGTGAGCGCCTGCTGGCGTTGGCTGCTGGGCAAGGGATCTTGCTCACCAGCCATGTAGGTCGAGAGCTCGATGAGATGCTCAAGAGTATTGGTGGTGTGCAACCCATGGGGCTAGGGGCTCGGCGTCAGTTGACAGAGCGGGGGCGGGAATTTTTGATAAAGAAGCTCGCTGAAACAGAAGGTGAGCAACGTTGGTCGGGGGAAGCGCTACTGGCAGAGCTAGGGGGGCATTTACCCACCAGTATTAACAGTGCAACCCTGAGTGGGATCTGGTTGAAGGATTGTAAAGCCACCTTATCGCCCAGCCAGTTGGCGCGGGCTGAGGCGTTGGGAGTTCGGGTGTTTAGTGATGAAGTTATTCGGCTTCGCAGCGATGTATCACTGTCTCTGTTGTGGAAAGATGGCCGCCGTTATTGTGCAGATGATAGCCTGAACGTGTTGGGTGAGATTGTCTTACCAGAGCGTGCTTTGACCAAGTTGCAAAGTATTGAGTGGCAGGGTCAGCAAATTGTCACGGTGGAGAACAAAGGTGCCTTTGTGGATTACCCTCTGCAACAGGGTGAACTGCTGCTCTATGTGCCGGGTCGCAATACGGTTCTGGCCAAGCAAGTGCTACCTTTATTGCCTGCTGCAATTTCCTGGGCTCACTTTGGCGATCTGGATCAGCGTGGTTTGGATATTGCCGCTGGGCTGGCTGCCGCCGTGGAAAGGCCTTTAGCACTTTGGTTGCCAGAAAATCTTATTGAATATGCGCATCACTATGCTCGCCCCTTGCTCCGCCAGTTAGAGGGGCAAAAAAGTCGCAGAGGGAAGATCCCTTGGCGGCTAGCTAGCGTCCAGTCAAACAGTGTATTTACTGAAAGCTTGGCTCAGTTGATAACCAATAAAACGTGGTTGGAACAGGAAGTTCTGATATCGGCCAGACGCTGGAAGTCATGGCCTATTTCTGAAACCCAGATTTAACAGTGCAATAAAACATCGGCCTTTCATGGCATCAATTCCTCAAAGGTCCAATCATGGAAAAGCGCCAGAGTGACCAATATTTTGGGGAACACCAAGTGACAAATTTTTTGTTGGTGGAAGTGAGCCTTAAGGCCGACCACTCAACACAATGGCGCTGCCGAATGTAATAAAGAGTCCACCGGTAAGGCGGGTAAAGAGTCGTTGACAGCGAACCGGGTTGAAGTAGCTACCGGCGTGCCTGGCCAAGGCGACATAGCTCAGATGCACCAGGCTGACGATGGCGCAAATGGTCAGATACATGACAAAAAACTGAAGCGGCAGTGGGCTCTGGTGGTCGAGAAACTGGGGCAACAAGGCGCAGAGAAAAATAATGGTCTTGGGGTTACTGGCCGAAACCAGAAAGGCTTGCCGCCACAGGGCGACACTGGACCTGGATTTGGCTGGCGAATCGGTCAGAGTCACTCCCTGGTTCGCCGACTTGGTCGCTCGCAGCGCCTTGCCGCCGAGGTAGATGAGGTAGCCGCCGCCAGCCAACTTGAGGGCGAGGAACAGGGGCGGCAGTGTCTGCAACAGTGCGCCTATACCCATGGCGACCAGCAAGATGAAAATGGCCTGACAGACAAGATTTGCGCTTATGGTGAGCAGCGCTGCCCGCCAACCGAGTTGCAGGCCATTCTTGATGACCAGCAAGACATTGGGGCCCGGGGTCAGAGTTGCCAGCAGATAAGCCAGCAGGAACAACGTCCATGTGTCCAGGTTCATACATATCCCTTGTAAAAAGAACTCATCATGCTGTGTGCCAAGGGAACCGTCCAGCAAGATATTCCACTTCTCGACCAAGCCCTGCACCAGGGGTTGCGAGTGCTTGTCTGTGCAAAACTCTCGGGTGGCACGCGGTGTCGGGGACGTGGCCGATCTGGCCTGGATATAAGGTTGTTAATCTCATCTTCTGAATATAAAAAACCGCCCTCAGGCGGTTTTCTTCATCATGGCGGCCCTTATTTCAGGGCTTTCTTCAACTTCTTGATCTTGCCTTCGTGCTTGGCGATCTTGGCCTGACGAGCTTCAATTTTCTTCTTGATGTCTTTCTTGGATGCCTTAGCCATTTTCTATTCTTCCTTAATGTGAGTACCGAGTACTCAGGGTGGTCTCTCCATCGACGACTGACTGATGGTAAGGGTTACTTATCGTCTTGCTGCGAGCGAATATATTGCCGAATGAAGCGGCGGATCTCTCGGGAGGCCGAGCTGTCTTGCTGCTCACACAGGTCGATAAAATGATCCCGCTCCTCACCTGAGAGGCGGATGATTAATTGGGCGTCCTTCTTGGGCTTGCTGGCCCGCTTGCGTGGCACCTGTTCCATCTGGTTTCTCGCGTATCGCCAATGTATATACACTGTAGTGCATTTTTACAGCAAAGCAAGTGAAAATAGCATCATATGGTAGCCATTCGCTGACTAGTCAGCCATTGCAAGGGGGCAGGACTGGGCTGCTGGGCAGAGCGACAAGGCAAAAAATAGAGCAGGGTGGCAGAGTCAATGCGAGGGGAGCCATCGTCTGTGCCATGGCAAATTCAGCGAGCGGCCGGGGTTGCCGGTCAGATAAAAAGGCGGGTTGTTATTGCCGATAGCAACACGGACAGATCTTCACTTAACACGCTGGTATCATTGCCGAGTTTATTATTCCCTCCGTATTCTGTTTCGCTCCCTATAAAGCAAACTGGACGGCTAACATAAAATATAAATGGATGCCTGAACCTGAGGTAATTGATTAAATATCTGTTGTCACTGCGACAATGTTTATTTTCCATCACGGTCTGCGATGAGTTATTTAGTATCTCTTGGTTGATCTAGTTTCACGGTAATATCGGCGAAAAGGTATACTGGCCAAGTTTTTTAAAGCATATAAGTTGTCAGCCATGTCTATTTCTGCCGAATTGTCCCCCTTGCAAGCCATGGTCCGCGCCGCTCAAAGCGGGTCGTTTCGATGTCAGGTATCCGACCACGGAGGATGAGGGGCTGACTCCCCTTATCGAGGAGCTCAACGAGCTGGCAGGCGATTTCGCGAACTGCACCGGCTGCAGGAGATCACGGCGGAGGTCAACAAGGGGCTTTTCATCGAAGATACCCTCATCTATGACAACTTTGCCGAGTTCATCCCCTATGATCGCATCGGTTGTGCCCTGCTCTGTGACGAGGGTGCGCGGGTACGCTCCTTCTGGTCAATGAGCCGGATCAGTCTGTCGCTGCGCCTCGAGGATGGCTATCGCGCCACCTTGGCAGGAGCCGCCTGGAGCAAGTTCTGGCGACAGGGGAGCCGAGGATCATCAACGATCTCGAGGCTTACCTGGCCAAGCACCCCAACTCCCTCTCGACCCGACTGGTGCTGCAGGAAGGGGGGCGATCCAGCCTGACCTGTCCGTTGCAGGTAGAAGGCCAGGGGATAGGTTTTCTCTTCTTCTCCAGCGCCAGCAAACACACCTACCAGAAACTCCATCAGGAGGTGTTCGTCTACCTGGCTCGCATCGTCTCCTCCATCATCGAGAAGGCGCAGCTCTACCGGCAGGTACATGAACTCAATATGCAACTCGAAGATGCCCTGGCCCGGCTCAGGGAGCAGTCTTGCCGGGATGCCTTGACCGAGACCCTCAATCGCGGCGCCATCATGGCATTCTTCGAGCAGCAGATGCAGCTGGCAGGTCGCAACAAGGTGCCACTCTGCCTGCTGATGCTGATGCTGATGCTGGATCACTTCAAGCAGATCAATGACAGCCATGGCCACCCCGCCGGAGATAAGGTGTTGCAGCAGCTGGTGCAGGTGTTGAGCGGGCAGCTGCGCGACAGCGACCGACTGGGGCGTTATGGCGGGGAGGAGTTCATGTTGATCCTGGCGCAAACGGAGCTGGAGTAAGGGGTCAAGGTCGCGGAGCGGCTGCGATGGGCCGTGGCGGCAATGGATCTGCGTTGCTCAGACAGTCTGGTGCCGCTGTCCATCAGTATCGGGGTGAGTGGCGTGACGCCCGGCAGCACTATCCCTTGTGCGGCGCTGCTGGAGCAGGCCGATCAGGCGCTCTATCACGCCAAACGGACGGGGCGCAATCGGGTTTGTCTTCATGGGGAAGGGGAGAAAGAGAGCTAGGGACGCGAGCAGAAGGCAGGTCATCCCCTCAACAAACAAGCGCCCCGCAGGGCGCTTGTTTGGTTTGGCTGAGGTGTCAGGCTTTCTTCAGGTAGGCCGCAACCAGCACTATCTGCACACCGTTGACCTTGCCTTCGATATGCAGCGGATTGTTGGTCAGGCGTATGCCTTTGACCAGGGTGCCGCGTTTGGCGGTAAAGCCGCCCCCTTTGACCTCAAGATCCTTGATCAGGGTGACGGCATCACCCTCTTGCAGCACGGCGCCGTTGGAGTCGAGGGTCGCGACGCTATCGTCATCTTCTGCGCTGACGCCAGCTTCGGCCCAGCTCTTGGTCTCCTCTTCCATGTACATCATGTCGAGCAGATCCTGAGCCCAGACTTCGCCCTGGCCAATTAGATACTTTAGCTGGCGCCATGCCAGTACCTGCACCGCAGGGACCTGGCTCCACATGCTGTCGCCCAGGCAGCGCCAATGGTTGACGACTGTGGTGTCAGGCTGTTCCAGCTGGCCAAGGCAAGTCGCACACAGGGCGGCACTGTGATCATCATTTTGTGCAGGAGAGTGGGGAACCTGATAGGCAGTCAGGGCCTGTTCGGCACTGCACAGTTCACACTTGGCGCCAGCGCGCGCCTGCAAGATGGCATTGATGGTCATATCAAGGAGTCCCGGATGATGATAGGCCCGCTGGGCCTGATAGGTGATTCGAGGCGCGCCTTGGGCGGGCGCCATAACAGGGGCCGTAATATAGCACAAAGCCCCTCTATTTGTCAGGGAAAAGCGCCGGGGCCATGCCGCCACCCAAACCCTTTATGGGGGGAGGGGATTGCAATTGGCAGTCAAGCTGGATAGGGCGATATTAATGGTTATTTGTACGCCATGATGGCGGCTTACCTGCTGGGTGTTTGCCATGGGTGTTGCGGATATTATATCCAGTGAAGAGGGATGCTTCTTGGTAGGGGCATGGTGCGTCATCTTTTGACGGTTATTCTCACTCTCTTTATAGGGCATTGGAATTAGTATTTGTTCATTTTTTGTTGTCATCAAAATAGTCCCCCTTGGGAGTTTGAAACGACAAAAAATACCTATTCATCTGTTTATATTGAATTTTTATGGTGGTGATTAATGATGAGCCAGGAACTCATCGCCCGGTGATGCGCTGATGTCTGCGGGCTCTCTCGTGGTATTCCCCAGCAGTATTTCTTCCGTTGTTGATTTATTGAACGTTATTTCAGTCTGCCATCGTCAGTGCTGTCACTTACGCGCAACAAATTCCTGTAATTGTTAACCAGCTCGCGGCATGAAGGGAGCCAAACTGGCACATTAGCGCGGTATTTGGCCCAGCCAATGCAGATGAAATAAGGTGCTGCCCGCCTGGCGGGTAATTAACGAACTTACCAATAAAAAGGAATACTGGCTTATGTCTGGACGACATTCACTGATAGCGGCGGCCGTTGGTCTGGCCCTGTCAGGGCAAACCCATGCCCAATTGCTCATCACCGAGTATCTGGAAGGATCCGGCAACAACAAGGCGGTCGAGCTGAGCAACCTGGGTAGCACGGCGCTGAACCTCGCCGACTACCGCCTTGCCCTCTATGCCAATGGGCGCACCCTGGCCCAGGGCCCGACCAACAGCCTCACCCTGCAAGGCCAGCTTGCCCCCGGGGCGAGTCTGGTACTGGCCCACCCGAGCGCGAGCGCCGACATCCTCGCCAAGGCCAACCAGACCAGTGGCAATCTCACCTTCAACGGTGACGACGGCCTGGTACTCTACCTAGGGGATGAGGTGGCTGACAGCCTGGGCCAGATTGGGGTCGATCCCGGCAGCGCCTGGCAATCGGGTTCGGTCAGCACCCTGGACATGACCCTGCGCCGCAAGGCCACGGTGAATCAGGGCCGTGTGGATGCCGGATCTCCCTTCGATCCCGCCCTGGAGTTCAGCGCCTTTGCCAAGGACGACGCTAGCGGCCTGGGCTGTAACGGTGAAGCGTCCTGTGATGACACTCTGCCGCCGACTGCATTTGTCTGCCCGGTTGATGGGCTGACCCCCATTCCTGCCATTCAGGGCAGTGGCGCCAGCAGTCCACTGGTGCCCGTCGGTCGTTTCGAATCGGGTGTCCCCTATGCCACTCGTGGCCGGGTCACTCAGGTGGTCAGTGGCCTCTACAAGGGCTTCTTCATCCAGGATCCGCAGGGAGATGGGGATGAGCGTACCTCGGATGGCATTTTCGTCCATAGCACCCAGAGCAACCCCGCCATCAAGCCCGGGGTCGAGGTCTGTGTGCAGGGCAAGGTGGCCGAGTACTACAACCAGACCCAGATAGGTGCTAGCGATCTGGTGGTGACCGATGCCAATGTGCAGCCGCTGGCGGCGGTGGATCTGCAACCCGATGGGAACGAATCCCTGCAGACACTGCTCGAGCGTCACGAAGGAATGCGGGTGCGTCTGGTGCCCGCCTCCAGCCTGGTGGTGACCCGCAACTTCAGTTTCGATTACGACGGCAAGCGCAACAATCTGCTGCTGGCCTATGGCGCGCCTCTTATCAAGTCGACCCAGAAGTTTCCGGCCATGAGTCAGGAGGCGAGCGACTGGGCCGCTCGCAACCTCGCCAACCAATTGGTGGTGGAGACGGATGCCAAGGCGCCGGACGGCGTCCTGCCCTGGTACCCGAGCTTCCATCCTGAGCAGGGTTATCTGCGCATCGGCGACAAACTCAATAACCTCGAAGGGGCCATCGGCTACTCCTACAGCCAGTATCGCCTGGTGGCCGACAACCAGATTGGCAGTGCCGACGTGGATCATGGCGGCTGGGACAGAACTGATACCCCCGAGCTCGCCATGACCGGCGATCTGCGCATTGCCAGCTTCAACGTGCTCAACTTCTTCACCAGCGTGGTAGGGGGAGATGCCAACCCGACCGGCAGCAACCGCGGCGCCCTGACCATCTCTGAGTTCGAGCTGCAGCGCGCCAAGATAGTCAATGCCATCACCCGCCTGAATGCGGATGTGGTGGGGTTGATGGAGATAGAGAACAACGGTTATGGCGAGCACTCGGCCATCGCCAATCTGGTGACAGCGCTCAATGCCGCCTTGCCCGATGAGGCGGATCACTATGCCTGGGTAGCCTCCCCGGATGGTCAGCCCATCGGCACCGATGCCATCACGGTCGGTCTTATCTACAAAGTCGCCAAGGTGCAACTTGCCGGTGGCGCCGAACTTATCCCCTTGCCAGTCCAGGTCGCCGAGACCCAGGATGCGGCGGGCAAACCGGTGAACATTCGCCAGGGTATGCGTGAATCCTTGCTGCAACGCTTTACCTCGCCCAAGGGCGATGCTCCGCTGACCCTGGTGGTCAACCACCTCAAATCCAAGGGATCGGCCTGCTTTGAGGATTATCCGGATTACGCCAGCGCCGATCCCCTCGATGGTCAGGGCCACTGCAATGCCCTGCGGGTCTCCGCCGCCAAGGTGCTGGCTGAGCGGCTGGCCACTGAGAGCGGCGATCTGCTGCTCATCGGCGATCTGAACGCCTACGGCCTGGAGGATCCCATCCGGGTGCTGACCGATTATGATCCGGCGGCGCAAGCGCGCCAGATTTTGAGCGCCTCCTTCACCACGCTGGCGGGACAGCCTTATGAAGAGCAGGGCGGGGCCCTTGGCAAGGGGGCTGGGCTTGTCAACCTCAATACCCAGTTCCACGGCACCGACACTTACTCCTACAGCTACGAAGGGGAGCTGGGCAATCTGGATCACGCCCTGGCAAATGCCTCCCTGGCTCGCAAGGTGGTGGGCATAGAGGATTGGCACATCAACTCGGCGGAGAGCAACTTCTTCGAATACGGGGTCAAGTACAGCGGCCAGTTGGCCAAGTCTGACAACCCCTTTAGCGCCTCGGACCATGATCCTGTGCTGATTGCCATCGACTATCCCGAGCCGCCGACGGGGATCATCGCCCTCGACAGCGCCGTGGCCCAGGTGGAGGAGGGGCAGACCCTAAGTCTGACCGTCAGCCGCAAGGATGGCAGCCATGGGGCGGCCAGCGTCGACTACCGTCTGGTGTTTGGCAGCGCAGGGGCCGCCGATGTGGCCCCGGTTTCCGGAACCCTCAACTGGTTAGCTGGCGACGAAGAGAGCAAGACCATCAGCATCCCGGTATTGAGCGATGGCCTGCACGAAGGGGACGAGCAGTTCACCCTGGTGTTGCAAGATGCCAGTGGCGCCACACTGGGTGAGCAGCGCCAGACCCTGGTCACCATCAAGGACAAGATGATGGCCGCCACCATCGCCATGGCACAAGAGGAGATGCGGGTCAGGGAGGGGCAGTGGTTCGCCGAGATCCCGCTGGTGCGCAGCGGCGATCTGAGCCAGCCAGCCCGTGCCCAGCTCGCCTTCCAGGGCCAGAGTGCTTACTGGGGTCTGGACTTTCTGCCCTGGCTCAGCCCTTCAGTGAGCTGGGCGGCGGGTGAGGGCGGTACCAAATCGGTCAAGGTGCTGATTTTGGATGACTGGTTCGTCGAGGGCACTGAACAGCTCACCGCCACCTTGCGTCAGGTACGCGGCGCGGCTGCGGGGGATCAACGCCAGACCCGGGTTCAGATAGAAGACAACGACAACCCTTGGTGGCCCTTTGGCCGCAAGTAAGCGGATGAGGGTGTGACAACGGGAGCCACAGTGGCTCCCGTTTTTTATGGGTAGTGTGGGATGAAAATAAAGTGTCATCCCTAAAAATAGAGTTTCATCCTTGACCATAAAGTATCACCCTAACTTGCGTGGGATGACGACTGGCATGCCAAGGAAAAGGCAAAACGCAGATAACAAAAAGCCCATCAATCGATGGGCTTTTTGTTGGGCCTGAGCTGGTGTTGCGCTTAGCTCTGGCTATCGATGACCAGCTTGCCATCCTTGACCGGGATGGTTTTACCCGGCTCGCGATCCATGCGGATCACCCCTTCCTGACCGGCCAGCTTGTAGCTGACATCATAACCCAGGGTGCGGGTGCTGCTCTCTTGCACCGTCTTGCAGCGTTGCTCGGTGGTGGTGTAGGTATCGCTGTTTTGCATGTTGCCTTGCACCTGATTACCGGCGTAGCCACCCGCCGCCGCCCCGGCGACGGTGGCCACCGTCTTGCCGCTGCCACCGCCAAACTGATGGCCCAGTACGCCGCCGAGTGCGCCACCGACCACAGTACCGAGGATCTTGTGTTGATCTTGCACCGGCTTGCGATGGGTCACTGTGACGTTGCGACACTCCTGACGTGGGGTCTTGATGGTCTCGGTGACCGGCTTGCTGGCCAGTACCTCGGCGAACTGGGGTTTGGACTCAAACAGTGAGCCACTTGCCACCGCCGAGAGGGTCACTGCCGAGGCTATACCGATGCCGAGACCGGCTAACAGGGACTTGTTCATCTCTCTCTCCTTACTATCCGTTGCTGCCTATGGTGAGGCTTGCCGCTATCTTGGCAGCTTGCGCAATAGTCTCAAGGCAAAGCCCCCCTGACTGCGACAAGGCCTGACTGCGCCAAAAAACGCCGCCTGCAAAAGTTGTCTGTAAATTGCGACATGCCAGCGCGGGATATGCGCAGCAACAGGCTGCGTGGGGCCGCTGAATGGGAAGGCCTGATCGGGGGAGGGAGCATGCGCAACGAGATGAACGGGGCCATGGTGCCATGGCCCCGTTGTGCGGGTCAGTGCGACGTCGTGCCCTTGATGCGTTTGTTCAGCGCCTCCCACAGGCCGGTGATCAAGTAGTAGAGTCCCCCCGCTTCGGTCGCCTTGGTGAACTCTGCCAGGGGCTCAATCATGCCGCTTCGAAATTTTTCAAGGGCCTCCTGGTCATCCCCGGCTTCTATGTAATCCCCCACCACCTCGAATCCTTGAGCGAGCAGCTGCTCTTTCTGCGATAAAAATGACGGCGCGGACATCTGCAAGAAGGTGACGCTGGCGGGATCCTGCCCCTGACGGAAGAACTGGTATTTGCTCATAAAGCCTCTGGTTCTGGTTAGCTCGGCGACATTGTCCGTGCTGGGCCGCGCCCTTGATAGACCCCATTTACGCTGTCAAATGGGGTCGGTTGTTCAGGTTGGCTTCAAGCCCGGGGGGGCCGGCATGGGGACTCGGTGACCCTTCAGGGATGAGCCAGCTCAGCGTCGCCGCGGCTTTCCCTTGCCAAATATCCGGGGGGCATGGAGCAGCAGGTAAATGAAGGTGCCGTGGGCGGCGGGGCCCCCGTAGGGAAGACTGGGGTTGATTAGATAGTCTTGATAGGTTTTGGCCGCCGTCCGGGCATCGGGGGCCAGTATGGGTTCCCCCATGACTTCCAGGCCCTGGGCCAGCAAGGTTTGCTTTTCTCTGAAAAAATCGGCGGCGGCCATGTCGAGCAAGGTGAAGGCGTCGGGCGCTTCCAGGGTGGCAAAAACTTGGTATTTGTTCATCGAGCCTCGGGCTGGGTGGTCGGGGTCAGTCACCATTATCGTCGCAAGTTCACTGGGGGGCGACTCCCTGACTTGGGGGCACCAGGCCAAGAAGAGGCTGTTATCGACACGCATCCGACTTATCATGGCGGCCCCATCATGGCGCCCGAAGGTAAGCGGTGAGAAAATCGGATCGACTGTTTCAATTGACCAATTTGCTGCGCGCGCACCAGCCGCTGACCGCCACTGCGCTGGCCGAGCGGCTTGGCGTGTCGGAGCGAACCATCTACCGCTATATGGACGATCTCTCCCTGGCGGGGATCCCCGTGTATGGGGAGGCCGGGGTCGGTTATCGGTTGAGTGAGGGGTTCGAGCTTCCTCCCTTGCAACTGTGCGCCGCCGAGCTCGAAGCGCTGATCACCGGGGTGAATCTGGTGACTGTGCTGACCGGCAAGGGGTTGGCGGATCCTGCACTATCCCTGCTGGCCAAGATAGAAGCGGCCTTGCCGGCGGGACGCCCTGCTTCTCTGGTAGCGCGGTCCGTGCGGGTGCCTGATTATCGCCGCGCCAGTGCGGAATATGGACGTTGGGATCAGTTGCATGGCGCCATTGCGGCCGGAGACTGGCTGACCATCGATTATGGCGCCGCATCGGGTCAACAGACCCGCAGGCTTGTCTATCCGCTGGGGCTCTTCTATTGGGGAGGCCGCTGGACCTTGGGTGCCTGGTGTACCCTGCGCCAAGGCTATCGGGATTTCAGGATAGATCGCATCGAGGCCCAGGCACCGGTACCGGACTGCGATGACCCGCCCGCCTGGGTGAGCCTGGCTCACTATCTTGACGAACGGCGCGCCGAGCCAGTGTCCAGGGACAGGGCTGCCTTCTCTGAGATCCGGCCGACTGTGGTCGAGTCGCCAAACCGCAAAAAAAGCGAACGGGACTGACACAAGGCTGTCAGTAGCACTGCCCTATGATCCCCTCTCCATTCAACCGGTATGAAGAGAGAGCAGAGATGATAGTCAATGGCGGTATGCAAGGGGTGGGAGGTCTGGAGTTTGCCACCTTCAGGCTCAAGGAGGGAGTGACAGAGCAGGCGTTGATCGCTCTGTCCCAGCGAGTCGAAGCCGAGTTTCTGGTGCAGCAGCAGGCGCTTATCGTCCACTGTTTGCTGCGCGGCGCCGATGGTATTTATGCCGATATGGTGATGGCCCCGAGCCAGGCATTGGCAGAAACCTATTGCCAGCAATGGTTGCACAACGAGGTGGCGGGTGAATACCTGGCGCTGCTGGAGACGAGCTCGGTCAATATGAGTTTCTGGAGCCGTATCAATTGAGAGTCCTGCCCCCTGGGGCGCAATCAGGGCGCAGTTCAGTACCAATGGGCGCCTGAGTGCTACTCATCATCAGTCGCATTGATAAGAGAACGGGCCCGAGGGCCCGTTGTTATGTCGATGATGTGAACTATCGCCTATTTGGTGTGGCGCTCATACAGGCGCGCCACTACATCCTTCAATCCCAGTCCCTCGTTTTGCAGCAGCACGGTCAGGTGATAGAGCAGGTCGGCGGATTCGTTGATCAGCTCCTCCCTGTCCTTGGCCATGGCGGCCAGGGCCACTTCGACCCCCTCTTCCCCGACCTTCTGGGCGATGCGCTTGGTGCCTTTGGCATAGAGGCTAGCAGTGTAGCTGGTGGTCGGATCCGCCCCCTTGCGCGCGGCCAGGATCTGCTCGAGCTCGGCGAGAAAACCGAGCGGCGGCACCGGGTGGGCATCGAAGCAGGAGGGGGTACCCAGGTGGCAAGTCGGGCCGATCGGGTTGGCGGCGATGAGCAGGGCGTCGCTGTCGCAGTCGGTGCTGATGGCGACGAGATTGAGCACATGGCCCGAGCTTTCGCCTTTGGTCCAGAGGCGCTGCTTGCTGCGGCTAAAGAAGGTGACCTGGCCAGTGGCCAGGGTCTTTGCCAGCGCCTCAGAGGTCATGAAGCCTTGCATCAGCAGCTGACCGCTGGCGGCGTGCTGCACCATGGCGGGGATCATGCCATCGCACTTGGCCCAGTCGAGCCGGTCGATGAGGGTGGGATCAATCAATGGATTATTCACGGATAGCGACTCCTTGGGTGCTAAGCCAACGCTTCAATTCGGGTATGGGAATGAGACCTTTGTGGAACACCGAGGCGGCCAGGGCCCCGTCCACATCGGCATCGATAAAGGCATCGCGAAAATGCGCCATGGTACCGGCGCCACCCGAGGCGATGAGGGGCACCTTGCACTGGGCGCGCACCAGCTTGAGCTGGTCAAGATCATAACCCTGGCGCATGCCGTCCTGATTCATGACGTTAAGCACTATCTCACCTGCGCCGCGTTGTTGCACCTCTTTGACCCAGTCGAGGGTATTCCAGGCGGTGGTGCGGGTACGGCTCTCGTCGCCAGTGAACTGCTTGACCTGATACTGGCGGCTCTGTTCATCGTAATAGGAGTCGATCCCTACCACGACACACTGGACGCCAAAGCGTTCGGCCAGGCGGGTGATCAGGGTTGGATCGGCCAGGGCTGGGGAGTTGATGGAGACCTTATCGGCCCCGAACTCCAGGATGCGCTTGGCATCGTCGACACTCTTGATGCCACCGGCCACGCAGAAGGGGATGTCGATCACCTCTGCCACCCGGCTCACCCAGCTCTTGTCGACCACCCGGTCATCGCTTGAGGCGGTGATGTCATAGAACACCAGCTCGTCGGCGCCCTCCTGGGCATAGCGGCGGGCGAGATCAACGATACCGCCCATCACTTCGTGATTGCGAAACTGCACCCCTTTGACCACGACGCCATCTTTGACGTCCAGACAGGGGATAATGCGTCTTGCCAGCATCAGTAGCCTCCTTCTTGTGGCGACAGGGTTTCCCCCTGGTTGGCCCAGCAATTGATGGCTTCGCTCACGCTGAACTTGCCCTCCAGCAGGGCGCGGCCAAGGATGATGCCCTTGACTCCCGAGCCCTTGAGCGCCTCTATGTCCCCCAAGCCGCCGATCCCGCCCGAGGCCTGGAAGGCGATGCTTGGGAAGCGAGCGCAGAGGTCGCGATAGAGTGCGACATTGGTCCCTTGCAAGGTGCCGTCCCGGCTGATGTCGGTACAGAGCACATGTTTGAGCCCGGCCGGCAGGAAGCGTTCGATCAGCGCCTCTATGGTGATGCCGCTGTCCTCTTGCCAGCCCGCGACCGCTATCTTGCGATTGCCCTGGGGGTCTATGTTGACGTCCAGGGCCAGCACTATCTGCTCGGGGCCGTATTTTTCCATCCAGCTGGCCACCAGATCGGGAGACTTGACGGCGGTGGAACCAATCACCACCCGGTTGGCGCCGGCGGCCAGCAAGTCTGCCACGTCCTGCTCGCTACGGACACCGCCACCGACCTGTACCGGGGCGTCGGTGGCGTCGAGCAGCTGCGCGATGAGGCTGAGCTGGCGGGCCTTGGCGTCTTTGGCGCCGTCGAGGTCGACCAGGTGCAGCTGTACCGCACCCTGGGATACGTATTCATCGAAGCGTGCCTGGGGAGCACTGGCATAGGCCGTCTTCTGGTCATAATCGCCCTGGTAGAGCCGCACCACCTGGCCGTTAATCAAATCAATTGCCGGAATAATCATCCTTGTCATAGCTCCAGGAAGTTTTGCAGTAAACGTGCCCCGGCGGCGCCTGAGCGCTCCGGGTGGAACTGGGCACCAAACACATTGTCCTGATGGGCGATGGCGGTGAAGGGTACCCCATAGTCGCAGCGGGCCAGGGTCGCCTGGGTCACCTCCAGGGCGTAGGAGTGGACAAAGTAGAAATAGCTGCCGCTGGGGATCCCCTTGAGCAGAGGGTGACGCTCATCGTGCTCTATCTGGTTCCAGCCCATGTGGGGCAGACGCAGCTTGCCCACCTCCATCAGTTTGATCTTGCCGGGAATGATGCCGAGGCAGGGGAGTTCGGCGCTCTCATCCATGGTCTCTTCGGAGGCCTGTGCCAGCATCTGCATGCCGAGGCAAAAGCCGAGCAGGGGCTGGCGGGCTTCGCGGATGAGCGGCACCAGCTCACGCTCGTTAAGATTCCTCATGGCCGCCACCGCCGTGCCTACCCCGGGCAGGATCAACTTGTCAGCGGCGCGGATATCCGCCGCTTCGCGGCTCACCTTTGGGCTGACTCCTAGCCGCTCGAAGGCCATGCGCACCGAGGCCAGGTTGGCGCAGCCGGTGTCGATGATCACCAGTTTCTGATTGCTCATCGTATCAGCCTCCCCATGGATGCGTGCGAGGTTGGCACCAGCAAGGTGGTCGCTATGGTGATCAAGGGTTGCTTGCTCATAATACCCCCTTGCTGGAGGGGAGATCCGTGCCTTCCACCCGGATGGCCTGGCGCAGTGCGCGGCCAAAGCCCTTGAACAGGGCCTCCACCTGATGGTGGCTGTTGCCGGCATCTACCGAAAGGTGCAGGGTGATGGCCATGGCGTCCGACAGGGAGCGGAAGAAGTGAGGCACCATCTCGGTGGCCATTTCGCCCACGTTGTCGCGGCCAAAGCCGGATTCGCAACGGAACACGAAGTAGGGGCGACCGCTCAGGTCCAGGGCTGCGCTCACCTTGGCGTCGAGCAGGGAGCCCTGGGCGGGCAGACGAGGTTGGGCATCGATCAGCGCCTCTACTTCGTCCATGGCGAGCACGAAGCCAAAGCGGCCTATGCCGCGTTTGTTACCCAGCGCCTCACGCAGGGCCTGACCCAGGGCCAGCCCCACATCTTCAACGGTGTGGTGATCGTCAATGTGCAGATCGCCGCTCACCGCCAGCTGCAGACTGAAACCTGCGTGAGTCGCTATCTGATCGAGCATGTGATCGAAGAAGCCGATGCCGGTGCTGATCTGGTTGCCTCCGCTCTTGTCCAGATCCAGTGCCACCCGGATACGGGTCTCCTTGGTGTTGCGCTCCACCAGGGCGGTACGGCCTTTACTGAGCAGCTGATCGCGAATGGCGAGCCAGTTGTGATCCTGGGGTTGGTAGCGAATGCCGCGGATGCCCATGTTTTCGGCGAGCTGGATGTCGGTCTGCCGGTCACCTATCACAAAGGAGTTGGCAAAATCGATGCGGCCCGAGGCGAGGTACTCCTTCACCAGCCCCAGATGGGGTTTGCGGCAGCTGCAGCCATCGGTGGGGAAGTGGGGACAGATGAGCACGCTCTCCCAGTGCACGCCCTGGGACTCGAAGATGTGCATCATCAGATCCTGGGGCGGCTGGAAGTGCTCAAGAGGCAGGCTACTGGTGCCCAGTCCATCCTGGTTGGTGACCATCACCAGTACATAACCTGCTGCCTGCAGCTCGCGCAGCACGGGTATCACCATGGGCTCGAAGCGCAGCTTGGCCAGGCTATCTACCTGCTTGTCGGTCACCGGCTCTTCAATCAGCGTGCCGTCACGGTCGATAAACAAAAATGGGGTTTTCATCTTTCTACATCCTTATAAACGGCTGGCGGGCGCAGTGCCGGTGGGCGTCTTGCCAGCGGATCCTTTCTGTGCGGTCAGGCTATCAGCAGATATGCCGTCAACGGAGAGGCCCCGCAATATGTCGAGCACGGCATCCATCTCGTCCTGATAACCCACGGTGATGCGAATGCTGTCTCCCAGGCCCGGCTTGGTGGAGAAGTCCCGCAAGATGATGCCGGCCGCCTTCATGGCGGCGAAGACGCGGGCACCATCGACAAAGCGCACCAGGATGAAGTTGCCCTTGTCTTCGAAGATCTCGCGCACGCAGGGCAACTCGATCAGGGTGCTTTTGAGCGCCGCCTTCTGGGCGTTTAGCTCAAGCACTCTCTCTTGCATCAGCGCAAGACCGACGGGGGTCAGGGCCTGAGCGGCAATCTGCGCCACGGGGTCGGCGATAGGATAGGGGGCGATCACCTTGGCAAGCAGGGCGATCACCTCGGGGGTGGCCAGGGTAAAGCCGCAACGGATCCCGGCCAGGGCGAACGCCTTGGAGAGGGTGCGGGTCACCACCAGATTGGGGAAACGGGCCAGCAGATCCACCACCGACGCTGCCGGGCAGAACTCGATATAGGCCTCGTCCACCACAACAATGGCGCGATCTCTGGCGGCCTCCAGCAGTGCGATGAGGCCATCACGACCCACCAGATCCCCGGTCGGGTTGTTGGGGGAGCAGAGGAACACCAGCTTGACCTCGGAGAGGGCATCGCGAATGGCGGGCCAGTCTGGCTGACGATCGGCGGTAAGAGGCTGTTCGACGATGCCGACCCCACAGGTCTCGGCACTGATGGCGTACATGCCATAGGTGGGCGGGCAGATGAGGATCTGATCTTCCCCGGCCTCGCAGAAGGTACGGATGAGCAGCTCGATGGCCTCATCGGCGCCACGACTCACCAGCACCTGATCGGCGTTGACCCCGGCATAGGCCGCGTAGCCATCGACAACCTGGGTTGGCTGGCACTCGGGGTAGCGATTGAATTTGCTGCTCTCCACACTAAAGGGAGTGGCGCGCGGGGCTTCGTTGGCATTGAGCCAGACGTGGCCATTGCCGCCGATGCGGCGGGCCGACTGATAGGGGGTGAGGGCGCGCACCACACGGCGAGCCAGCTTGGCGATACTCATGACAGATCCTTGTGCTGCAGAATTTCTTGCGACGCGCCCGCGAGGGCATTGAGCCTGAGGGTCACGGCGTTATTGATGGGGGCATCGAGCACCCTTGGTGCGGTGGTATTCATGTCCGCTCCTTTTGTTGCAGTGCATTCAATCTCAGGGTAACGGCGTTTTTGTGGGCATCCAGTCCCTCGGCCTGGGCGATGCACTGGACGATGGGTCCGAGCCCCTGAATACCCTCGGCGCTCAGCTCTTGTACCGTGAAGCGACGCTGATAATCGGCCAATCCCAGGCTGGAGCAGGTGCGGGCATAGCCGTAGGTGGGCAAGGTGTGGTTGGTGCCGCTGGCGTAATCGCCGACCGACTCGGGTGTCCATGCTCCCAGGAAGATGGAGCCGGCATTCTCGAGCTTGTCCAGCAGCTGCCGCGGCGCCCGGGTCTGCACTATGAGGTGCTCCGGCGCATAGGCGTTGGAGATGGCGCAGGCCTGGTCCAGATTGTCGCACAGGATAGTCAGACTGGCGGCCAGGGCCTGGGTGGCGATGTCGCGGCGGCTGAGCAGGGCCAGCTGGCTGGCCAGCTCCCCCTTGACCGCCTCGGCCAGGTCGGCGCTGGTGGTGACCAGCACGACCTGGCTGTCCGGGCCGTGTTCGGCTTGGGAGAGCAGATCCGAGGCAACGAAGGCGGCATTGGCCGTGTCGTCGGCAATGACCAGCACCTCGGAGGGGCCGGCTGGCATGTCGATGGCTGCACCGCGCCAGTCACGGGAAACCTGCCCTTTGGCTTCGGTCACATAGCTGTTGCCCGGGCCGAAGATCTTGTCCACCTTGGGGATGGACTGGGTGCCATAGGCCATGGCGGCGATGGCCTGGGCGCCTCCGATGGCGAACAGCTGTTTCACTCCGCAGGCGCGGGCGGCAAACAGGATCTCGTCGCTGGCCGGGGAAGGCGTGCAGAGCACCACCTCGCGGCAACCGGCGATGGCGGCGGGAATGGCCAGCATCATCACGGTGGAGGGGAGGGGGGCGCTGCCCCCCGGGACATAGAGACCAACCCTGCCGATCGGTTGAGTGCGCAGCTCGCACAGTACCCCTGGTTGGGTCTCGAGGCGCAATGGAGGTTGCACCTGCGCGGCATGGAAGCTGCGGATGTTTTTGGCGGCGGCCAGTATGGCAGCCTTGATATCATCGCCCAGACGGGCACAGGCGGCATCGATCTCCGCCTCGCTCACCCGCAATGTTTGGCGGGGGGCACGCTCGAAACGTTGACTCAGCTCGCGCAGCGCATCATCGCCGCGGGTTTTGACTGCAGTGATGATCTCCGTCACCACGGCACCGACATTGGCTTCGTCGTCCAGGGCGGGCCGGGTCAGGGCCTCGGCCTGCCGGACGGGGGAGAGCTGATTCCAGATCAGGGTCTGCATAGGTTCCCGCCTTATTCCATCATTTTTTCGATGGGCAGTACCAGAATGGAGCTGGCACCCAGTGCCTTGAGCTGCTCCATGGTTTCCCAGAACAGGGTTTCGCTGGATACCACGTGCAGGGCGACCTGGTTGGTGTCCCCGGCCAGCTGCATGATGGTGGGGCGCTCTGCGCCAGGCAGCAGATCCGTAATGGCATTGAGCTTGTCTTTGGGAGCGTGCAGCATGATGTACTTGCTCTCACGCGCCTGCTGCATGCCCTGGATGCGGGGTAACAGCTTGTCGATGATCTGCTGTTTGGCTTCGTTCAGGGGATTGGGGGCTTGCACCAGCACGGCCTTGGAGCGGTAGATGACTTCCACCTCTTTCAAGCCATTGGCTTCCAGGGTGGCACCGGTGGAGACCAGATCGCAAATGGCATCGGCGAGGCCAGCGCGGGGAGCCACTTCCACCGAACCACCCAGCATGACACTCTTGAACGCGAGACCTTTGTCGTCGAAGAAGCGCTTGAGCAGGCCAGGGTAGGAGGTGGCGATGCGTTTGCCGGCCAGACTCTCCGGACCTGAATAGCTGGCATCTTCCGGGACCGCCAGGGAGAGACGGCAGCCCCCGAAATCGAGCTGTTTGAGGGTCTTGACCTCGAAAGGCAGCCCTTGGGACTGACGGATGAGCTGCACCTCTTCGAGGACGTTCTCACCTATGATGCCAAGGTCGACCACCCCCTCCATCACCAGACCCGGAATGTCATCATCGCGCACCCGCAGAATGTCGATGGGCATGTTCTCTACGTGGGCGATAAGACGCTGCTCACGCAGATTGATCTTGAGGCCGCAGCTCTTGAACAGGGCTTGGGAGTCCTGGCTCAGACGACCCGATTTTTGCATGGCGATGCGCAGACGTTGTGTTTCCATTGCTCGATTTCCTTCTAGTCAAAAACGAAAAAACCCTCGGAAGTGTGTGCTTCCGAGGGTTTATGAATCTTGCGGTCCTTTTGGAAGTCACCTGTTAAGTGTCTTCCAGCAGCCAACCTCCTGAAAGACTATTCGGGATGATGATGGTGGTGATGAGTCTTCAGTGAGGTGAACTTCATGTAAACAATCCTTTACAAATAAGATGTCGTTACTGACGCAGGAATTACATTACCGACCTTGACGAAAATTGCAACCAAGGAATGTAAATATCGCGAAGAAAGTAAGGAATGGTCGCCAGTGGTCGATAATAAGACAATGTCAGTACGGAGGACGTCCCATGCCTAATCAGGATCTGCTCTTTCCCATCTTGCCGCGGGCTCCGGCCACCCCGGGCAGTGATGCCATTCGCCGTGAGGTCAACCCCATCGACCACAAGCACCAGACTCACGAGATAGGCACAGAGCGTGATGGGGGCCAGGGCACGCCTCAGGAGTCGCCGCGTTCCAAGACCCCGCCGCCACCCAGTCAGGGCGAGGTTGATGAGCAAGGAGGACACAAGCCGGATCCTGACCACAAGATCGACTTGTTCGTCTGAGCGTTTGGCTTGCCCCCGCTTTTGGCTATAATCGCTCCCTTTGCTTGTGGGAATCCCTCCTTGACCATCCAGACCCTGTTCTCAGAAGGCGGTCCTCTTGCCCGTCATATCGACGGTTTTCTGGCCCGAGCCCCTCAGCTGGAGATGGCTGAGGCGGTGGCGAACACCATCAAGGGCCACGACCGTCTGCTGGTCGAAGCGGGGACGGGGACCGGCAAGACCTACGCCTATCTGGTGCCAGCCCTGGAATCGGGCAAGCGGGTCGTCATCAGCACCGGCTCCAAAAACCTGCAGGAACAGCTCTTCTACCGGGACTTGCCCACCATCACGGGGGCGCTCGATTACAACCAGCCCGTGGCCCTGCTCAAGGGGCGCAGCAACTATCTCTGTGTCGAGCGCATGAACCGCTTGATGAGCGAATCCCATCTGCAAAAACCGGAAGTGATGAGCGACCTGGTCCGGGTCAAATCCTGGTCGAGTACGACAAACACCGGCGATGTAGGGGACATTCCCGGCTTGCAGGAGAACGCCGAGATCTTGCCCCAGATCACCAGCACCAATGACAACTGCCTCGGTCGGGATTGCCCCTATTACGAGGATTGTCATCTGGTGATTGCCCGGCGCCGCGCCATGGATGCCCAGGTGGTGGTGATCAATCATCACCTCTTCTTCGCCGATATGGCGGTGAAAGATACGGGATTTGGCGAGTTGGTGCCGGAAGCCCAGGTCTATGTGTTTGACGAGGCCCACCAGCTCGGCGAGATAGCCACCAACTACTTTGGCAAGTCGGTATCGAGCCGCACTATCCAGGACTTGGCTCAAGATATCCAACTTGCCTACCGGGCCGAGGCTCATGACATGGCCCAGCTCGGCAAGAGTGCCGATCGGCTGAGTATTGCCAGTCAGGATCTGCGCCTCGCCTTCGGGGTCGATGGCGGGCGGGGCAACAGTCGGGATCTGCTGCGACAGCCCCAGTGGGGCCAGGCCCTGGCCCGGCTAAATGATGCCCTTGAGTTCTGCTATGAGGTGCTCAAACTTGCCTTGGGACGCGGTGAGCAGCTCGATCACTGTTTCGAGCGACTCTGTGAGGTCAGGACGCGACTCGGGGAGGTGCTGGCCATCAACCAGATGGGTTACTCCTACTGGTATGAGTGTACCCGGCTCCATTTCTCCCTCAATCTGACCCCCTTGTCGGTGGCCGAGCGATTCGGCGCCGAGGTGATGCGCCCCGAGGTATCGTGGATCTTTACCTCGGCCACTTTGACGGTGGACATGGGCTTTGATCACTTCAAGGCTGAGTTGGGACTGGCGGGCAGCCGTGAGCTTATCCTGGACAGCCCCTTCGATTATGGTGAGCAGGCGCGATTGTGCGTGCCCCGCCAGCTGCCCGAGCCCAATGCGTTTGGCCGTGGCGAACAGCTGGCATTGCGGCTCATCCCCCTCATCAACAAGACGCCGGGGGGCTGTTTTTTCCTCTGCACCAGCCATCAGGTGATGCGCCAGGTGGCCGAGGTGCTGCGCCGGGAGATAGGCCGTACCGTCTTGCTGCAAGGGGAAGACAACAAACAGCGGCTGCTCTCGACCTTTGTCGAGAATGGTCGCGCCGTGCTGGTGGCGACCAGCAGCTTCTGGGAGGGGATAGACGTCAGAGGGGCGGCGCTCTCCTGTGTTATCATCGACAAGCTGCCGTTTGCGAGTCCGGATGATCCCCTGCTCAAGGCGCGGGTCGACGACTGCAAGCTCAAGGGGGGCGATCCCTTTGCCGATATCCAGCTGCCCAAGGCGGTGATAGCACTCAAGCAGGGGGTCGGGCGGCTCATACGTGATCGCCGTGATCACGGCGTTCTGGTCATCTGTGATCCGCGCATGGTCAACAAGCCCTATGGCGCCACCTTTATCAAGAGCCTGCCAGCCATCCCCCGGACCCGGGATCTGGATTGTCTGGGCGAGTTCTTTAGCGGTTTGGCCGAGGCGGCGAGTCCGGACTCGGCCCCGACCGATCTGTTTCAATGATGTCTTTTAGAGAAGAGTTGCGAATGAACGAGTTGAAGATCCTGGCCCTCGATACCGCCACCGAAGCCTGCTCCGCCGCCTTGCAGGTCGGAGAGTCCGTCTATGCCCGTTGGGAAGAGGCACCGCGAGATCACACCAAAAAGATACTGCCCATGGTGCAGGCCCTGCTCGATGAAGCCGGGATAACCTTGAGCGAGCTCGATGCCATTGCATTTGGCCGTGGTCCCGGCTCATTCACCGGGGTGCGGATCGGGGTTGGCGTGGCGCAGGGGCTGGCTTTTGGTGCCGGTGTGCCGCTGATTGGTATCTCGACCTTGGCTGCCATGGCTCAGGGCGCTTATCGCCTGGATGGGGCCGAGCGGGTAGTCAGCGCCATCGATGCCCGCATGGGGGAGATCTATCTTGGCCGCTATCTGCTGCAAGATGGCCTCATGGTATTGGACGGCGAAGAGCAGGTCACTGGGCCAGAGGCCGTGGCGCAAGCAGATACCCTTTCCGGTCTCTGGTTTAGCACGGGTACAGGGTTCGAGACCTATGCTGATCTCCTGAGCGGTCTGGCCGATGAACTGAGGCCCTGTCCGGCGGCCCGCCTGCCGGCAGCCCAGGACATGCTGCCCCTGGCCAAAGCCGCCTGGCTGGCTGGCAGCGCCGTGGCTCCGGAGCAGGCGACCCCCGTATATCTGAGAGACAAAGTCACCTGGAAGAAGCTGCCTGGACGGGAATGAGTCGGGTCTGTCGTGAAGCCAGGTCAAAGGAGAGGGATATGAACAAGTGCCTGCTGTTGCAAAAAAGCATGCTGCTGGGCCTGGCTGGTCTGCTGCTGGCCGGGTGCAGCTCGGTGCCCAAGGAGCTGGCCTACGAACCTCAGGCGGATCTGGTTGCCTACCAACCTGCCCTGAAGGGCCTGGATGGCAAGCCGGCCCGCTGGAGTGGTGTCATCGCCGCAGTGCATAATGAACAGGATCGCAGCCTGGTCGAGGTGGTTTATCTGCCTCTCAAGTCTAACGGTGTGCCCGAGCAGACCGAGCAGAGCCCTGGCCGCTTCCTGGCGGTGATGCAGGGCTTTGTCGATCCTACCCTCTATGCCAAGGGGCGCAGCCTGACGGTGCTCGGTATCCTGGACAAACCGGTTGAGAGCAAGATAGGCGATCACAAATATGAATTTTCGGTGATCAGGGTGAGCGGCAGCAAACTGTGGCCACCCATCAAAGAGGTGGAGGTGCGCTACATGGATCCCTACTTCAGCGACCCTTTCTACGATCCCTTCTGGCCACGTCGGCCAATGCGCCACTGGTGATGCAAGCCCATGGATGAGGGAGCCTTGATGGGCAATTTGATGAGAGAGGGGCAGTTACGGCTTGCCGATGGTCGCCTGGTTGCCTATCTGGAATCCGGCCAGCCTGGCCAGCCCCTGCTGTTGGCCTTGCATGGCTGGCTCGACAACGCGGCCAGCTTTTTGCCCCTTGCTCCCCATCTCGATGGCGTTCACTTGATCTGCGTTGATCTTCCGGGTCATGGTCATTCGGATCACAAATCTTCCTCCTATGTCTTCATTGACTGGCTAGACGATCTGCATCAGATCATTGTGGCGGGAGGCTGGCAACAGATCACGCTGCTCGGGCACTCTCTGGGTGCCTTGATCGTCTCGGCCTATGCCGGTGTCTTCCCGGAAAAGGTCACGCGGGTCATCATGCTGGAGGGGCTGGGACCGCTCAGCCAGCCCGATGATACCGTTCCCGAACAGATCCGGCGCGCCATTCTCAATCGTTCTCGCACCCGGGCGCGGGCGAGCCTGGGTTTTGCCAGCCTGGAGGAGGCGGTGGCGGCGCGCTGCAAGGTGGCCGACATCTCCCCCGAGGCGGCGCAGCTTATCTGTGAGCGGCAACTGGTTTCCCGCGCTGCCAGGCTGCATTGGCGCAGCGACCCCAGGTTGCGGGATCTGTCGCCCTTGCGCATGAGCGAGGGGCAGGCGAGGGTGCTGATGGCGGCCATCCCTTGCCCTGTGTTGTTCATTCAAGGGGTGCAGGGCTTCCCTCAGTTGACGGCACAATGGCAGGCCCGCCAGGGATGTTTCAATGACATTCAGCGGCAATGGGTGGCGGGCAATCACCATTTCCATATGGATAATCCCGTACAAACCGCCATTGCTATCGAAAAATTTTGTCAAATTCGCTAGAATCTCCCGCTTTCAATCTTTCAGGTTTGCTTCGTCCCTCACACTTCGCACTTGTTAAGTGGCTGTTAATTTCTATTGTCGTATGTAAAGATGTCCGGCATTAGAGCTTGAGCTCAAAACAAATGATTGAAAATGAACGTGGACAGGGATAGGGGCAACACAGTGAGCGCACAGGTGCGAGTTATGCATGAGCATAAAGATGAGCATGAGAACATCATGCCGCAGCAGTCCGATCTGACCACAGAGTCAGTCGATATGGATGAGCATGAGCAAGCCATGGTGCCGCCGCAGGCCGAGCCGACAGGCGCATCGGCCGAGAAAATTTGGCTAAAGCGCTATCCAGAGGGCGTGCCAGCCGAGATCAATCCCGATATCTACGGCTCCTTGGTCGAGATGTTTGAAGCCTCGGTGAACGAATTTGCCGACCAGCCCGCCTTCGTCAACATGGGCCAGACCATCACCTATCGCCGGCTCGAGGAGCAGTCCCGCGCCTTTGCTGCCTACCTGCAAAACGAACTGAAGCTGGAGAAGGGTGACAGGGTCGCGGTCATGATGCCGAACCTGTTGCAGTACCCCATCGCCGTGTTTGGCATACTGCGCGCCGGCATGATAGTGGTGAACGTCAACCCCCTCTATACCCCGCGCGAGCTCGAACACCAGCTCAAGGATTCGGGTACCAAGGCCATCGTCATCGTCTCCAACTTTGCCCATACCCTGGAGAAGGTGGTCTACGACACCCCCATCAAGCACGTGATCTTGACCCGGATGGGGGACAATCTGGGGCTGGCCAAGGGAACGCTAGTCAACTTCGTGGTGAAATACGTCAAGAAGCTGGTGCCGAAATACAATCTGCCCCATGCCAGTACCATGCGCCACGCCCTGGCCAAGGGCCGCTTCCTGCAGTACATCAAGCCCGAGATCCATGGGGAAGAGATCGCCTTCCTGCAATACACCGGCGGCACGACCGGTCTCTCCAAAGGAGCCATGCTGACCCACCGCAACATGATTGCCAACGTCGAGCAGTGCCTCGGGGTCTATGGCCCGGTGCTGCAGCGTGGCAAGGAGTTCGTGGTCACGGCCCTGCCGCTCTATCACGTCTTCGCGCTCACGGTGAACTGCCTGCTGTTCATGCGCCTCGGGGGTTACAACCTGCTCATTAGCAACCCGCGCGATATTCCGGGGTTTGTCAAAGAGATCAAAAAGTACCCCTTTACCTGCATCACAGGGGTCAACACCCTGTTCAATGCCCTGGTCAACAATGACGAGTTCCAGAGCATGGACTTCAGCAAGCTCACCCTGACCATAGGCGGCGGCATGGCGGTACAGCGGGCGGTGGCCGAGCAGTGGAAGACCATGACGGACACGCCGCTGCTGGAGGGCTATGGCCTGACCGAATGCTCACCCCTGGTCAGCGTCTGTCCTTACGATCTGACCGACTACAACGGCTCCATCGGCCTGCCGGTCTGCTCTACCGACATTCGTCTGGTGAATGATGCTGGCCAGCCTATCCATGCCCTGAATACACCGGGGGAGATGCAGGTACGCGGTCCCCAGGTGATGACAGGTTACTGGCAGCGTCCCGAGGCCACCGCCGAGGTGATGCAAGATGGCTGGCTCTGCACCGGGGACATAGCGGTGTGCGACGAGCAGGGTTTCTTCAAGATCGTCGATCGCAAGAAGGACATGATCCTGGTGTCGGGCTTCAACGTGTATCCCAACGAGATTGAAGACGTGGTGGCGCTCAATCCCAAGGTGCTGGAAGTGGCGGCGGTCGGTGTGCCTCACAAGGTGTCCGGCGAGCTGGTGAAAGTGTTTGTGGTCAGAAAGGATCCCAAGCTGACCGAGGAGGAAGTTATTGCCCATTGCCGTCAACATCTTACTGCCTATAAAGTGCCTAAGCTGGTAGAATTTCGCGACGAACTGCCCAAGACCAATGTGGGCAAGATCCTGCGCCGCGTGTTGCGCGACGAGGAAATCGCCAAGCAGTAACCTATCCTGGCCGATGCGAAACCGTGGGTCACACCACGGTTTTTTCGTTTGGGCCAACCGACAAGATGCAGGCAAAGATGCAATATCAACTCATTTCACAGCAAGCCGATCTGGAAGCCTACCTCGCCACTCTGGCCCAGGTGCCACTCGCCATCGATACCGAATTCGTGCGCACCCGCACCTACTATCCCCAACTTGGTCTCTTTCAAATCTTTGATGGTCATCAGCTGGCTTTGCTCGATCCCCTGACCCTGGATCTCAGCCCCCTGTGGGAGCGTCTGGGTCAGGATGGCCAGGTCTCCATCCTCCATGCCGCCGGGGAGGATCTCGAACTCATTCAGCACCAGGCTGGTCATCTGCCCAACCGCGTCCATGACACCCAGCTTGCCACTGCATTTCTGGGTTATGGGGTCTCCGTTGGGTTTGGCGCCCTGGCCAAGGATTTTCTCGGGGTGGAACTGGTCAAGGATCAGGCCCGCACCGACTGGCTGGCCCGCCCGCTGACCGAGCGCCAGCTCGAATACGCGGCGGCGGATGTGCTCTATCTGATGCCGCTCTATGACACAGTGATGGCCAAGCTGCACGAGAGCGGCAAGTTTGCCTGGTTCGAGGAGGAGTGCCAGAACCACTGTGCCCGCAGAAGCCAGGCGAGCGATCCCTATCAGGCTTATCTCGAGATCATCAATGGCTGGCAACTGGGCCGGCGCGAGCTGGCCATCTTGCGTGAGCTTGCAGCCTGGCGCCAGAAAGAGGCGGCCCGCCGCGATCTGGCCCTGAACTTCGTGGTCAAGGAGCTGCACCTGTTCAAGGTGGCCGAGCGCCGTCCGACCTCACTGCGCGAGCTCAACGAGCTGGAACTCTCGCCGATCGAGATCAAGATCCATGGCAAGCGGCTGCTCGACATAGTGGCGTCGGCCCAGCAGAGCGATCCCGAAGGGTGGCCGGAGCCCATCCGCCGTCTGGTGGATTATCCCCAGTACAAGGCGGAGCTCAAGCGAATCAAGGCCCTGGTGGAAGAGAAGGCCAAGGCCAGCAATATTCCCCCGGAGCTGGTGGCCAGCAAGAAGACCATCCACCAGTACTTTACCTGGAGCTGGCGCATGAGCGCAGAAGAGCGGGCGCGTGGGCCCAAGCCGATGCTGCTGCAAGGCTGGCGTCATGAGCTGGTCGGTCACCTGCTGGCCCAGTGATGGGGTAGCAGGCGCCGTGCTGGCGGAGCTTCTCCCGCCTTGACGGATAGAAAACGGGCCCCTGTTTTGGCAGGGGCCCGTTTTATTTGACGCTGATGGGGTGTGTCGTTCGAACTCTTTGGTCGATGCGACAGGCGGGGTTGGGACCCGCAGCGGGTTACAGCTCGTGGCCGTGGAAACCCTTGCGATAACGCAGCTCGCAGCGCGGGCAGCGTTGCAGCGTTGGATCTAGCTCCAACTGGGCCAGGGTAAGCGGCTCCTCGCAATCGGAGCAGAGTCCGAACAGCCCCAACTCTATCTGGCAGAGGGTCGCGTCGATCCGCTTGAGCGCCGTCACATTTTGTTCTACTTGCGGCAGATCCAGCCGGCTGGTCAGATCCACCAGTTGATCCCGTTCACAATGACTGGCCTGTTCGGCCCAGTCTCCCTGGCGGCTTGCCTTGAGCTGACCTATCAGCTCCTCTCTAATTCGTGCCCAGTCGGCGAGCAGGCGATCTCGCCAGCCCGCCAGCTGAGCTTGCGTCATTTCACACACAGATGCCCCCAACAGACGGTTATAGAGTGAGGGCAGTATAGGGAGTCGATAGGAGAGTCAAGATGACATGCGTCAAGTAAATGACGGGTTCTGCCCCTTTCCCGCCCGCAAGGCGCAGGCAGGAGAGGGGAATTACCTCCAAGGGAAGGGGGTTATGGGTGGCAGTCGCTCTCTTGCAGCAGACGGGAGCGGATCTCCTCTGCACTCTTGAGTATCCGGATGTCGGTGAACAAGAGATCGGCCTGGGGATATTCGCGCTTGAGGTAGGAGAACCACTGCTTGATGCGGCTCGGGTAGTAGTCTGCCTTCTCGCCGGCGAGATCCTGCTCCGTGTAGCTCACCATGAGCCGCAGGGCCTCGGCCCAGCTCATGTGAGCGCAGCCAGTCTTCATGACGTTGGCCAGATTGGGCAGGGAGATGGCGCCGCGACCCACCATCAGGCTGTCACAACCGGATACCTGGGCGCAGGTGAGGGCATCCTGCCTATCCCAGATCTCGCCGTTGGCGGTCACCGGAATGGGCAGGGCGCGGCGAATCGCATCCACATACTCCCAGTGGGCGGGGGGGCGATAGCCTTCCCGCTTGGTGCGGGCATGCACCGCCAGCTCATTGGCCCCGGCCTGATAGACCGCCTGGGCATTCTCCAGATAGAGCGCCTTGTCATCGTAACCCAACCTTATCTTGGCGCTGACCGGCAGATGGGCGGGCACCGCGTCGCGCACCGCCTTGACGATGCGATAGACGGCTTCCGGCTCCTTGAGCAGCACGGCCCCCCCCTTGCTCTTGTTGACCGTGGGAGCGGGGCAGCCGAAGTTGAGATCGACACCGGGGGAGCCAAGGTGCACGGCGCGCAGCGCATTCTCGGCCAACCAATCTGGATGCTGGCCCAGGAGCTGTACCCGTACCGGCGTGCCGGCGCGGGTCTTGCCTCCCTGCTTGAGCTCGGGGGCGAGCCGATGGAACACCTTGGCCGGCAGCAACTGATCCACCACGCGCACAAATTCGCTGACGCAGAGGTCATAGTCGTTGACCGAGGTGAGCACCTCCCGCATCAGGTGATCGAGCACGCCCTGCATGGGGGCCAAAATTACGCGCATAACCGGTTTTCCAAAGGCAAGGGCTGAAAAGGACGCCAGATTGTAGTGGCAACGCCTCCGGCTGTCAGCTTCGGCATGGTCATCGAGGCATCGGTGGCGCACAAAAACAGCAGCCAGGACAAGGCGGCCTTGCCGCGTCGTTGGTCTATCTGTGTCGGGGTCGGGTCTGCTAGGATAGCCCCTTGAGTCAAGATCCCATGGTAGCGAGGCGAGCGCGCATGAAATCCTGGTTGTTGTTTTGCCTGGGTTGGCTCAGTTTTGTGACTGGCCTGCTCGGTCTGGTATTGCCCCTGCTGCCTTGTACTCCCTTCATGTTGTTGGCAGCCGCCCTGTTTGCCCGCTCGTCACCGCGCTTTCATCACTGGCTGTTGCATCATCCCTGGTTTGGCCCGCCCATCAGGGACTGGCAGGATCACAGGGGCATTCGCCGGGATGCGCGGCGGCGCGCCATTATCTTCATCCTGATAAGCTTCTCGGTCTCGTTGGCCATCACCCCGATGATCTTGGTCCGCGGATTGTTGCTTGCCATCCTGGTGATACTGCTTGGCTGGTTAATGCGTCTGCCCGTGCTGGAGCCAGTTGCAATGAAGAAGTGAAGTGCCTAAGCTACTGCGGCAATAATGCTATGGAGTTGGCCTGTCGTTTTTGCACCCGTTGCACGATGGGCCTTTTTGTTTTCCCGAGGAACAGGTCTCAAGTACCGGACCCGGGTCAAAAAATAAGCGGTCATATAATGAATCCGGACATTCTGAAATTTATCGAAGCTAGCATCAAGACCATCCCCGACTATCCGAAGCCGGGCATCCTGTTTCGCGACATTACCAGCCTGATTGAGAACGCCGAGGCCTTCAAGGCCACCATCGATCTGCTGGCGGAACATTATCGCGATCAGGGGATCACCAAGATTGTCGGTACCGAGGCCCGCGGTTTCATCTTCGGTGCGCCAGTCGCGTTTGCCATGGGGCTGGGCTTTGTACCCGTTCGCAAACCGGGCAAGTTGCCCCGTGCCGTGATTGAAGAGTCCTATGCGCTGGAATACGGTACCGATACCCTGCAACTGCACACCGATGCCATCGTACCCGGTGACAAGGTGCTGGTCGTGGACGATCTGCTAGCCACCGGCGGCACCGTCGATGCGACCGTCAAACTTATCCGCCGTGCTGGCGGTGAGGTAGCCGACGCGGCCTTCATCATCTCCCTGCCGTCGCTGGGTGGCGATGCCCGCCTGACTGCGGCCGGTATCAAGGTGATCTCACTGGTCGAACTGGCCGGCGAGTAAGCGGCACTGGCCATGTGAGTGAAACAGGGAGCCGCGCCGAGTCGGGCTCCCTGTTTTTATGAGTGCCATGGGCATGAGTCCCGATGCCCATGTCGACAGGAACGATGGAAACAGACCGCCTGAACCCTGCCAGATAGGCTGCTCGTTCGGCTATCGGGTTGAATTTCAGTCAGTTATCCCAGGCTTTGCCGCAACTTGGCGCCATCGCCGTTACAGCCCCCTCGCCATTTGTGTTAGCATTCTGCCTCAATGCCTTGTCTTCCCTGCATCCAAAGGTTCTATGAGCTATCAGGTTCTGGCGCGTAAATGGCGCCCCCATACATTCGAGCAAGTGGTGGGCCAGCAACATGTGCTGACCGCCCTGACCAATGCCCTGGATCAGGGCCGCCTGCACCATGCCTATCTGCTGAGCGGTACTCGTGGCGTCGGCAAGACCACGATCGCCCGCATTCTGGCCAAGAGCCTCAATTGTGAACAAGGGATCAGCAGCACCCCTTGCGGCGTCTGCAGCACCTGCAAAGAGATTGATCAGGGCAACTTCGTCGATCTGCTGGAGATAGATGCGGCGTCGCGCACCAAGGTGGAAGACACCCGCGAACTGCTCGACAACGTGCAGTACCGCCCGGCCCGCGGCCGCTTCAAGGTCTACCTCATCGATGAGGTGCACATGTTGTCGCGCCACAGCTTCAATGCCTTGCTGAAAACCCTGGAAGAGCCGCCCCCCTATGTGAAGTTCCTGCTGGCCACCACGGATCCGCAGAAGCTGCCGATCACCATCCTCTCCCGTTGTTTGCAGTTCCATCTCAAGAGTCTGGATCAGAGCCAGATCGCCAAGCAGCTGGAGTGGGTGCTGGATCAGGAGGGGCAGCCGTTTGAACCTCATGCCTTGCTGGCCCTGGCCAAGGCGGCCGATGGCAGCATGCGCGATGCCCTCAGTCTGACCGATCAGGCGCTGGCCCACGGCAACGGCAGTGTGCTGCTCGACAGCGTACTGACCATGCTGGGCACCCTTGATCATCACCATCTGCACCAGCTGCTCGAGGCGGTCCTGCGTCAGGATGCGCCTGCCACCATGGCCAAAATCAGTGAAGTCGCCACCCTGGGGCCGGATTTCGATCAGCTGCACGCCGAGCTGGAAGCCTTGCTGCATCGCATCGCCATGGCGCAGTTGCTGCCTGCCAGCGTCCAGGAGCAGGGGGCGGATGCGGATGCCTTGCTGCAACTGGCCGGGGCCATGAGTCCGGAAGAGGTGCAACTCTGCTACCAGATAGTGCTGGGAGGGCGCAAGGACTTGCCCTGGGCACCTGATGGTCGCACAGCCCTTGAGATGACTTGCCTGCGCATGCTGGCCTTCTCGCCGCGCAGAGCCCAGCTCCACCCGGCGAGCCTGGGTGCCTTGCCGAACCCGGCGGGGCAGGGGGCCGCCCCCCTGGGGTTGGGAAAGCCCCAGGGGTCGGCCACGTCGTCAGCGCTAACACCCCAGGGCACTGAACCTGCATCTGCTCCGCGGGTTGTTCCCACGCCGGCTCCCCAGGCTGAACGGGTAGCCCTTCAATCCGGGGCCGGGGTGGTGAACAGCCAGAACGGCGTCGCCGGTGAGACTGAGAAGGCCCCGGATCTTGCGCCGGCCCCGGTTTCGGCGTCACTCTCCGAGCCAAATGACGATGAGTTGCTTGAACCTGGACTCTCCCCGCTCTTTGCCGAACAGGAGGCGTTGCTGCAGGCCGCGGATCAGATGGGCTATCAGCCACATCCGGCCCCTGTGGGCGAGCGCCAGCCCTCTGGTTCCGATGCTGCCAGCCCCGCAGAGCTGCTAACCAGCCAGCACATTGCCGAGGAGATGGCCGAGCCTGTGGAGGCTCATCCCGTCGCCGCTCAAGGATCAGCGACGGCTCCAGAGGAGACAAGTGGCAGTGGCGGCGGCATCATGAGCCTGCTTGGTACGCGCAACATGCTGCGCAGTCGCCTGCGTGCCTCTGATGCGGATGCCGCGCCGCGCTCCACTGCGAGAGCGCAAAGTGGTCCCCGGCCCGGGGCCGGGCAGGCGGCTGTGTCCGCTGCCCCATCCGCCGCCAGTCAACCGGCGGCCGCTTCCCAGGCCGGGCCTGCGTCTGTCCAGGCTGCCATGGTGTCGCCTGCTTCTTCTTTCCCGGGCGACTGGTCCTACGATACGCAGCCTGATCATGATGAAGAGGAAGACAATCAGCGGGATTATCAAGAGTATCTGGCCCAGGGGGCGCAAGCTGTGGCCACGCCTCCGAGCCGCGCCGACAGCACCAACACGGCTCGCGCTGCCAGTGTGAGCTTGGGCGACGCTCTGCCGCCCTGGGATCCGCAAGGCCCCTCGACCGGTATCCAGCAACCCATCGCTCATGCTGCTGTCGGTGCATCGCCGCCCAACGGGGCCCAGCCAGCCAGCTTGCCTGTCGCTCAGGGAGCCCTGGCTTCGGTCGATGGGCTGCAGGTCCAGGATGAGGTGGCTGCGCCCCCTGTGCTTGAAACCATAGATTGGGACTCCATTGAGAGTGATCAGGCCCAGGAAGCACCGGGAGACGAACCTGGTCGGCTCATCCCCGCGACCTTGCTCGACAACTGCGGCGATCCCTGGAGCGAGCTGATTGCGCGCACTCGAGTGGGGGGGCGTTTGCGTCAGCTCGCCATCAATGGGGTGATGGTGCAAGCGGGGTCGCGGGTTCTGTTGACCCTCAAGCCCGAGCAGCGCCACCTGGTCAGCGATCGGGCCCTGATGGAGCTTGCCGCCATCATAGGTCCGGAGCTCGGTGGCGAAGTGCAAGTCGAGGTGACCCTGGGCACGGTTCCTGACCAGGAGACGCCCCTTGAGATAGAGCAGCGCCTCTATCTTGGGGTGCGCGAGCAGGTGAAACGGGATCTGGAGCAGGATCCCAATATACAGTTTTTACGTCAGCGGTTTGGTGCGGAGCTTCATATGGACAGTATCGAGCCCCTCAATCGCTGAATATGGTGCGGGGGGCCTGACTCCCCGCTTGAAATGCCGCTCGGCCGTCCCCATCTAGGACAGACGAGCCTAACGCCCGGCCAGGTCGCCGGATTTCAACGCGAGAGACGACATATGTTTGGTAAAGGTGGAATGGGTAACCTGATGAAACAGGCCCAGCAGATGCAAGAGCGCATGCAGAAGATGCAAGAGCAGCTGGCCCTGCTGGAAGTGACAGGGGAAGCGGGCGCTGGCATGGTCAAGGTCACCATGACCGGCAGCCATAGCGTACGCCGCATCGAGATTGACCCTTCCTTGATGGAAGATGACAAGGAGCTGCTGGAAGATCTGGTTGCGGCCGCCTGTAACGACGCCGTACGCCGGGTCGAAGAGCAGAACAAGAGCAAGATGGGCGAGATCACCGGCGGCATGCAACTGCCTCCTGGTATGAAGCTGCCGTTCTAAGGTAGTCGCCAATTGAGTAAGAAGAGGGGCCTTGAGCCCCTCTTTCGTTGCGCAGATCCTGCCATGATGGCGGGTGCTATTTTTGGCAAGGTCGTTACAATGACGCCCTCTTTTCGCCTCCCGACCCCGAGACTCCTGTGCTGGCCCAACGTTTTAAACGCCTCGATCACCTGCTGACTGCTTCCCGTTCCTGGTGGCAATATCAGCCCTATCACCATCTGACCCTGGCCTTTGCCGGGCAGGCCCCCGATCTGGCCGCCTTGCTCAATGGCCTGAGTCTAGGGGAGATCAATCGGCTCGATGGAGACATGGCGGCACTGGCCACGCTGTTGGCACCCTGGATCCCGGGTGGAGCCGAGTTGCATGACTTGAGCGAGCTGGTGAAATTCGAACCCGAGCCCATCGATTGTGGCAAGGGGATGGCACTGCACATGCCGGGACGGAAGCAGGCGCAGATAGAAGCCTTCACCGGCTGTCTGCCCGCCCATCAGGGCCCCTATCTGGAGTGGTGTGCCGGCAAGGGCCACTTGGGTAGGCTGGTCTCGGTGCATCGCAGTGCCGAGATAACCAGCCTGGAGCTGCAGGGCCAGCTGTGTGAGGCGGGCCGGGTGCTGGCGATGCGCGATGGCGCCCGGATGCACTTCATCGAGGCCGATGCTTTCGCTGTCGAGTCGGCTGCGCTCATTGCCCCAGAACATCACGCCATGGCGCTGCATGCCTGTGGCGAGCTGCACACCCACCTGCTGGAGGGCGTGGTCGAGCGCGGTGCCAGCGGTGTCTCCATCTCACCTTGCTGCTATCACCTGATCCGGGGCAGCGATTATCGCCCCCTCTCGCAAGCCGCCCAGCATAGCGCCCTAAGACTGGCCAAGGCCGATTTGCGCCTGCCGCTGCAAGAGACGGTCACCAGCGGTGCCCGCATCGCCCGGTTGCGTGAACTGGAAGTGGTGTGGCGGCTGGGCTTTGACTGCCTGCAACGCCAGGTGCGTGGTGTGGATAAGTATCTGCCGGTGCCAAACATCCAGAAGAGCCTGCTGGCCGACAGCTTCGAGGCCTTCTGCCGCTGGGCCGCCGAACGCAAGGGCATAGTGCTGCCGGAGGCCATCAACTACCCTGATTTCCTCGGCCAGGGGGAGGCACGTTATGGGGATGTTGCCCGCATGGAGCTGGTTCGCCACCTGTTTCGGCGCCCGCTCGAGATCTGGCTCGCCCTGGATCGCGCCCTCTTCTTGCAAGAGCGTGGCTACAGGGTTGAAGTGGGGGAATTCTGCGCCAAACCCATGACGCCGCGCAACATCCTGATCCGCGCGGTGCGTTCTTGATCGTTGATGGCGGTTCCTGAACTGACTGCCAACCCCCAATCTCCCTGGGATTTCATCCTAAATGAGGGCTGCTTCTGGATTGCCCTCATCACCATGATCCACCGTTTTATCCCTTTTGTGATCACACAAACCATCTGCTGTCAGGCAGGATCCGGGAGGGGGGCGCCAGCGCAATGGACTGGAAGGCGTGGTCGGGAGCATGGGGGCGTATCGTAGAGTGAAATGGCTCACACATTGGCAACCTTTCTTAATTTTCCCTGTAAATTTAGTTGTTGGGCAGCCTATGCTCTGGGTGAAATTTCACCCAGAGACAAGGATTGTTACCCATGTTGAAGCTCAAGCATTGTGCAGGGTTAGTGGCTGCGGCCTGTGCCTTCCCAAGTCATGCCGTCATGAATATCCAGCCCGATCCTGACAATGCGGGGGGCTACGTGATTGCCGCCGCCGACGTGGCGGCGGCGGCACAGGCCAAGACGGCCAATCCCATGTACGCACTCTGGTCCCAAGCGCTGGCCACCCGCTCCAACACTGTGGTGGAGGCGATTTTCCCACGAGATGCGAGCAATCCCGATAACGTCAAACGGGTCGAGCGTGTGTTCCCCGAGTCCGAATGGGATTTTCTGACCCAGATGGCGGCACCGGAATACAGCTATCTTCGCTTCTTGCGGGCGGTTGGCAAGTTCCCGGCTTTTTGCGGTGAATACACGGATGGCCGCAATGCGGATGCGATCTGCAAGAAATCCATCATCACCGCCTTCGCCCACTTCTCCCAGGAGACGGGAGGCCATATCGCCAAGGAGAACGTCTCCGACAACCCTCAGGCTTTGGAGGAGTGGCAGCAGGCCCTGGTCCATGTGCGCGAAATGGGCTGGTCCGAGGGGCAACTCGGCTATACCACGGGCTGTGGCCAGGATGACTGGCAAAACAGGAAATGGCCTTGCGCCACCGGTCAGGGCTACTTCGGCAGGGGCGCCAAACAGCTCTCATATCACTTCAACTATGGCGCCTTCTCCGAGGTGATGTTTGATGGCGATGCCTCGGTGCTGCTCAACAACCCGGGGCTGGTTGCCGACTCCTGGCTGAATCTGGCCTCCGCCATCTGGTTTTTCCTCACCCCGCAAGCCCCCAAACCGGCCATGCTGCATGTGATCGATCGCACTTGGGTACCCTCGCAACGCGAGCAGGATGCGGGAATTGGCTACGGCTTTGGAACCACCATCAATGTCATCAATGGCGGCATAGAGTGCGGCGAGCAGAACAAGACGAAAGGCCAGCCGGTCAACCGCATCCGCTATTGGGAAGGGTTGGCTGCCCATTACCAGATCCCGGTGCCGAGTGATGAGAAGAATACCTGCTGGCAGCAGACCCCCTATGGCAGCCTGAACCTCAATGGCGCCACCGATGTGCTCTATACCAACTGGGATGGCAACTGGAAATATTACGCGGACAGACCGGGCGGCTACTCATTCGAGTGTGAGCTGGTCGGTTTTCAGACAGCCTACTCTGCCCTTGTACCGGGGGATTACCAGAAATGCGTGACCAACTTTTATGGCTCCCATGCCGGTTGGCCCAAGGTGCGCATAGTGAGCGAGCTGGCCCCCCTTCCGACAGACCCCACCACGCCACCGGTTGGCGGTGTGCCCGCCTGGGGTGCCGCCAAGGTCTATAACGCCGGTGACAAGGTGAGTCATCAGGGGGTCACTTATCAGGCGAAGTGGTGGACGCAAGGGGATGAGCCGAGCAAAGGCGGCCCATGGGCGTCTGTGCCTGCCAGCTAAGGGATTAGGTTTCCAGATGAAATAGCATGAGGGAGGCACTAGTCTCCCTCTATCGATTGGTCGGCATGGCCATCACAATGGCGTGCGGGTTGGCTATGGGGTTCCCGCTTGTCAAAAGGGCCATGGCTTGCCAAGGCGTGGCCCGGCTTGCGTTCGCATATTCAAGGTAGCAAAGGGGCAATGTGGCACCGTCTGGTCAGTGGTGATGCAGAGCGTTGCGTGGTAAAGGACATAGGATGTCGGCAATGGGCCGGCCCCGAAGGCAGTTCATGGAGGTTTTATGCAAGGACGTTGTCTGTGTGGCGGAATAGCCGTTTCGAGCGACGAACAGCAGGAAGTCAGCTTGTGCCACTGCGCCATGTGCCGGCGCTGGTCAGGGGGGCCGATGTTCGCGGTACATGGCGGCACTGGCGTCACATTCAAGGGGCTGACTCCCGTCGCTTATCGCTCATCCGAGTGGGCGGAGCGCGGCTTCTGCCCGACCTGTGGCACCCACCTTTTCTATCATCTGTTGCCCACCGGGGAATACATACTGCCCGCCGGTCTATTCCAGGAGCAGAGCTTTGAGCTGACCTGCCAGATCTTCATCGACGAAAAACCGGGCTTCTACGCACTGAAAAACGACACGCCGACCCTCACCGGGCAAGAGGTATTCGAGCAGTTTGCTCCCAAGGCCTGAGGCACCGACTCGTTGATATGAACAAGCCGCAGGGGCGGCGCCATGATCCAAGGAGGACAAGATGGATGAACAGCACAAGACGAAGGGGCCAGCTTCTTATTTCCCGGCCATCGAGCAGAGATATGGCCAACCGGTCAGCCATTGGTTGGCCTTGCTGGCCGGACGGGATGAGAAGCAGCACATGGCCCTGGTGGCCTGGCTCAAAACCGAGCACGGCCTGGGTCATGGTCATGCCAATGCATTGGTGGCGCACTACCTGGCGCAAGGATAGCGCGCTCCCTATCCCTGCTGGGCGGTGTCAATCAGGGCTTGGCGGGCGCCCCCTGTCTCATCGCTATCCTGCATCCCCCGACGTCATCAGGCATCGGGGCGTCATTTATCCGAAGGCCGCTGGTGAGGGTTTGTCTATCAACGAGGGCTGAGCTGGGGATATATGATGGCTTGAAATGGGACAGGAGCCCCGAACATCAGGGCCATTTGCAAAGGGCAGGGGCGCGGCTTTACTCTTCAATCTCCAGCAACACCAGAATGGCGCTGTCACCACCCCACTCCCGGGGGGCCTGATGGAAGGCGCGCACATTGGGGTGCTGGGCCAGCCAGCTTGGGATGCGCTGCTTGAGAATGTGTTTGCCGATACCGTGCATGACGGAGGCGACATGTATGTTCTCTTTTTGGCACAGGCTGAGCAGGGCGGCGAGCTCTTGCTTGGCCTGATTCTGATTCATGCCATGCAAGTCCAGGTAGATCTCCGGCGGATAGAGGCCGCGCTTGAGCTTTTTCAGCTCAAATTTCGACACATCTTCGCGCACATATCGAGTCGGCCCCTCTTCGTCCAGATGGGGCTGATATTCATCGCTGAAAAAGTGGCCAACCCCAAGCATTTCGCGGCTCTCACGCATTTCGCGTTTCTGCTTGACCGGGCGCAACTCGGCCCTTAAGGTATCTTGCTTGATTTTCCGGGTACCTTTTATCGCATCGCGGAACAGCTGGCTTTCATCGTCTGTCAGTGAAGGCGTTTTTTTCATCAGGTACTCGTCTTGCTCGCTATATAAGAATGCTCGGGCCGGATATTACTCGACTTGGAGGTGGATTTGGACAAGATATTTATCGACGAGGTGGTTGCCGAAATGCACACCATCCAGGACATGTTGCGCTGGGCTATGAGTCGTTTCAACGACGCCGGTATCTTCTACGGTCATGGCACGGACAACGCCTGGGATGAAGCCGTGCAGCTGGTACTGCCTGCGTTGCATCTGCCGCCGGACGTGGATCCGGGCATGCGCCACTCCCGTCTGACCCCGACCGAGCGCCATCGCATCGCCGAGCTCATTATCCGCCGGGTGCAGGAGCGGGTGCCAGCGGCCTACCTGACCAACAAGGCCTGGTATGCCGGTTGGGAGTTCTACGTGGATGAGCGGGTATTGATCCCGCGCTCTCCCATCTCCGAGCTGGTGGCCAATCGTTTCGAGCCCTTCTTGAAAGAAGAGCCGACCCGGATCATGGATCTTTGCACAGGTTCCGGCTGCATCGCCATCATCATGGCCCACGAGTTCCCCCATGCGGAAGTGGATGCCATCGACATCAGCGTCGAGGCCCTCAATGTGGCCGAGCGCAATATCTCCGATCATGGCCTCGAGCAGCAGGTCATCCCGATCCGCTCCGACCTGTTCCGGGACTTGCCGGCCGGTGACAAGTACGATCTCATCGTCTCCAACCCGCCTTATGTCGACTCCGAAGACATGTCGGATCTGCCGGACGAGTTCCGTCATGAGCCCGAGCTGGCGCTGGCCTCTGGCTCCGATGGCCTCAAGCTGACCAAGCGTCTGCTGGCCCATGCCGCCGATTTCCTCAAAGACAATGGCGTGCTGGTGGTCGAGGTGGGCAACAGCATGATCCATCTGGAGAACCAGTTCCCCGAGGTGCCTTTTACCTGGGTCGAGTTCGAAAATGGCGGCCATGGCGTCTTCGTGATGACCAAGGCTGAGCTTGAGCAATACCAGCCTCATTTCGCGATTTACAAGAACTAAGGAGCACAGATGGCAGGGAACAGTTTTGGCCAACTCTTTCGGGTCTCCACCTTCGGTGAGAGCCATGGCCCGGCGCTGGGCGCCGTGGTCGATGGCTGCCCGCCCGGGCTTGAGATAAGCGAAGCGGATCTGCAAATCGATCTGGACAGGCGTAAGCCTGGCACCTCCCGCTACACCACCCAGCGCCGCGAAGCGGACGAGGTGAAGATCCTCGCCGGGGTGTTCGAGGGCAAGACCACGGGGACTTCCATCGGTCTGCTGATCGAGAACACCGATCAGCGCTCCAAGGATTACTCGGATATCCAGGACCTGTTCCGCCCGGGTCATGCCGACTACACCTATCACCAGAAGTTCGGCCAGCGCGACTACCGCGGCGGCGGCCGCTCCTCGGCCCGCGAGACCGCCATGCGGGTCGCGGCTGGCGCCATTGCCAAAAAGTACCTCAAGCAGATGCATGGCATCGAGATCATCGGCTTTCTCTCCCAGCTCGGCCCCATCAAGGCCGAGGCCTTCGATCGGGAGCAGATAGAGCAAAACCCCTTCTTCTTCCCGGATGCGGGCAAGCTCGAGGCCCTTGATGAGTACATGCGTGCCCTGAAAAAAGAGGGCAACAGCATAGGCGCCAAGGTGCAGGTGTTGGCGACCAATGTCCCGGTGGGCCTCGGCGAGCCGGTGTTCGACCGGCTCGATGCCGACATCGCCCATGCCATGATGGGCATCAATGCGGTGAAAGGGGTCGAGATCGGCGACGGTTTTGCGGTGGTGGAGCAAAAAGGCTCCGAGCATCGCGACGAGATGACCCCGACCGGTTTTGCCAGCAACCATGCGGGTGGCATCCTTGGTGGCATCTCGTCAGGTCAGGAGATAGTGGTGAGCATGGCGCTCAAACCTACCTCCAGCATCACTGTGCCGGGCAAAACCATCAATACTCGCGGCGAGGCCACAGAGATGATCACCAAGGGTCGCCACGATCCTTGTGTTGGCATCCGCGCTGTGCCCATCGCCGAGGCCATGCTGGCCCTGGTGCTGATGGATCACCTGCTGCGCCACCGCGCCCAGAACGCCGGTGTCCATACCGCGACCCCGCAACTGCGCTGATGCAAGTGGCAGTCGATGCGAAACAGGCAGCCTTGGCTGCCTGTTTTTTTGGGCTGTTGACGAGGACCGGAGTCCATGGCCGGTTGGGGGCCGCGGCGAGGCGTACATCGGCCATCAGATGCCCATGCGTTGCAGGACAAACATCGACGCGCACCCTCAACAGGGTGACAGAGCCGCAGACTTAGCGGCCGATGTGATTGGCTCCATTTTTTAATCATGTTGCGATAGTTGTCACATTTCTCTCGTCTCGGGACGTCAACTCCGCTAGACTGCGGCCTCTATTCTTTCCCCTTTGCTCTGCTCCCCGGGGAAAATCGTTGTTTTCTCAATAGGCCCAGTTCTTGTGAGATGGCATCGGCTCGGCAGAGGAGCCCCACCACAAATCCCCGGCGCCCCAAATCCCTAGCAGGTAACTATGAGTTTTACTTCCCTCGGTCTGGCCGAGCCTTTGCTCCGTGCCGTTGCCGAACAAGGCTACGACACCCCGTCCCCCATTCAGCTGCAAGCGATCCCGGCCGTACTGGCTGGCCGTGACCTGATGGCGGCGGCCCAAACCGGGACCGGCAAGACCGCAGGCTTTACCCTGCCGATGCTGCAACGTCTGACCGAGAGCAAGCGCAAAGTGTCGCCGAACCGGATCCGCGCCCTGGTGCTGACCCCGACTCGCGAACTTGCCGCCCAGGTGGGCGAGAGCGTGCGCAACTACGGCAAGCACTTGCCGATCCGTAGCCACGTCGTCTTTGGTGGCGTCAGCATCAACCCGCAGATGATGGCGACTCGCCGTGGTCTGGACGTGCTGGTTGCCTGCCCGGGTCGCCTGATGGATCTCTACAATCAGGGCGCCGTGCGTTTTGATGAAGTCGAGATACTGGTGCTGGACGAAGCGGACCGCATGCTCGACATGGGCTTCATCCGTGACATCCGCAAGATCCTGGCCCTGATGCCCAAGCAGCGTCAGAACCTGTTGTTCTCCGCGACCTTCGCCGAAGAGATCCGCGAGCTGGCCACCGGCCTGCTCAACAACCCGGCTGTCATCGAAGTGGCACCGCGCAACAGCACCGCCGAGCGTATCGAGCAGCTGGTTCACCCCTGCGACAAGGCCAACAAAATTGGTCTGCTGAGCCACCTGGTCACCAGCAACGATTGGCAGCAGGTATTGGTATTCACCCGTACCAAGCACATGGCCAACCGTGTCGCCGAGACCCTGGACAAGAACGGCGTCAGCGCCGCCGCCATCCATGGCAACAAGAGCCAGGGCGCCCGTACCCGTGCCCTGGCCGGTTTCAAGGATGGCAACGTCAAGGTGCTGGTTGCGACCGACATCGCCGCCCGTGGTCTGGACATCGACAAGTTGCCGCAAGTGGTCAACTTCGAGCTGCCCAACGTGGCGGAAGACTATGTGCACCGTATCGGCCGTACTGGCCGTGCTGGCGCCACCGGTCACGCCATCTCCCTGGTTGCTGCTGATGAAGGCAAGCTCATCAAGGCCATCGAGCGTCTGACCAAGCAGAACATTCCCTGCGAGCAGGTTGCCGGTTTTGAAGCCTCCCGCGAGACCCTCGACAACATCGCCCGTGGCATTGGCGCGCCGCTGCGCAAAGAGCCGCGCGATCCGAGCGAAGAGCGCCGTGCGCCGCGTCCTCAGCAGCGTCAAGGCGCCGGTCGTTCCGGCAATGGCGGTGGTCGCTCCGGCGGTGCCAGCACCGGCAGCAGTGGCAAGCCCAAGCCGCAGGGCGGACAACGTCCGGCCGATGGTGCAGGCAAACCGGCCCAGGCTCGTCGCCCCCGTCGCGCCAGCCACAACCAGTAAATGGGTGAGGAGATCCCTCCCTAGCTCACAGGTTGATATAAAAAGCCCTGCCAATCTGGCGGGGCTTTTTTGTATTTGCGGTTCATCGGGGCCTAGAGTTTCAGCCTAGGCTCGGCATGGTTTGCATGTTGCTTCAGATGGGGGCTTATCCGCTTCATGCGCCGCTGCCTGCAAAATGTCCTGAGTGCGCCGAAGAGGGCGAGCAGTATCCCCATGAAAATGAACAGGTAGCCGATGGGCAGCAGGCCGAACGGCTCATGCAGGTAACCCTGGCTGTCCACGAATGAGCCAAGCAGGTGAAAGGTGATGAGGGAGCTTACACCGAGTGCCGTGAACAGCGCCGCCAGTTTCATCATCATATTCTCTCGTGGTCCTGGAAGAGGCGCCAGCCTGTCATGGCCGAGTGAAGGGAGTGTGAAGCGGGACTGAAGAGCGGCGCCCCAATAGGCAATTCGCTTGATACGCCATCCTGGCCTGAGCCCGCCTTGTCTGTCCCCGCATCATGCCGGACACCAGAGGTTATCAGGAGTGAAAAAGCCCCGCCAACAGCGTTGGCGGGGCTTTTTGCAGTTCATCATGGGGAGGGCTTAGAGGGCGGGTAACAGCCCCAGGCTGACGCTCAGCTGCACCCCGACGATCAATACCCCCATGGCACCGGCGACACCCAGCGCCAGCACGCCACCTGGCGCGCGGTAGTGGTGCGGCTCGGCTTGCTTGCGGCTCTGCCACACCAGCGCCACCGGCAGCAGTACCGCCAGTATGGCCAGGGCAATGGCAGCGTAACCCAGAGCCATGATGAAGCCCTGCGGGAAGTAGAGCGCAAACAGCAGCGGTGGCACGAAGGTGATAAGCCCGGTCTGCAGGCGACCGCTGGCGTTGTCATCGCGCTTGCTCACCTTGGCCATGAAATCAAACAGTCCCAGGGTCACGCCGAGGAAAGAGGTGGCCAGCGCCAGATCGGCAAAGAGGTGCATGGCCTGGTTGAACAGGGGCCAGTTGACCAGGTGGCCTATCTGGGCCAGCAGACCATCCAGCGCGCCGCCATTGTCCAGCAGGCTCTGCTGGCCGAGCAGGCCCAGGATGGCCACTTGCCACAAGACATAGAGGATCAGCGGCAGGGCTGAGCCCCACACGAACACCCGGCGCAGTCGCTTGGGGCAATCGCCGAGATAGAGCATCACGCTCGGGATGGAGCCGTGAAAGCCGAATGAGGTGAAGATGACCGGCAGGCCCGCCAGCAGCAAGCCCTGGCCGAGGGGCAGGGAGAGCAGGTGCTGCCCTTCGGCGCGGGGCAAGAGCAGCGCCAGCACTGCCACCATGATCACCAGTTTCACGGCGAACATCAGCCGGTTGAGGTAATCCACCTGTTTGGTGCCGATGCAGACCATGCCGCCAAACAACAGAGTAAAGGCCCAGGCGGCCTGACCTTGGCTGAAGGAGATACCCACATCAGCCAGTGCTTGCACCAGCAGGCTGCTGCCGCCGCTGATATAGGCGCTGGCCAAGGAGTAGAACAGCATCAGAATGCAGAAGGAGGCGACGCGCTTGCCCCAGGGGCCGAGTAACTGATCCGCCAGCTGGTGAAGATACCACTTGCCAGTACTGAGGCTGGCTTCGACTTGCAGCATGGCGGTGAAGGCCATCAGGGCCCAGAGCCCCAACATCAATGCCAGGGTGGCGGGGCCACCCAGAGAGGAAGAGGCAAGGGGCAGCGCCAGCATGCCGGCGCCTATGGTGGTACCGGCGATAAGCAGGGTACATCCGAGAGTCTTGGTATTCATGAGTCCAATCCGATATTGAGGATAACAAGGCCGCGCGGGCGGCTTGGAGCAAAACAGGGTGGTGCGCCTTCGGGTCCGGTCCGAAGGCTAGCAATATCGAAGTAGACGCATCTGTACTCAAAACCTGTCGTTTGTAAAAAGAGATTGCCAAGCTAACGGATCAAAATGGGGTAAACAAGCCCGCAATAGGTGGATGTGTAATTCTTTTCGCCATTAACTGGAAATAAATGCTGACAGTGATGACTGGGGTGGTGAGAAATTCGGCAGTGATGAAGTCAGTGATTACTGGGGAGGATGGGGTGGCCTGACCGGCAGCAAACGTTGGGCGCTTGCCATCCGGTAAAGAGGGGATCTGATCTAAGGGAGAGCAAACCCGAGGGCGGTTTGGGTTTGCTCGGGGCAGAGGGGGTCAGCGGCGGCGTTTGAGGCTGCGGGCTATATGGTGCAGGCCGCTGCGATAGTCGCCGGTGATGGCCTGGAAGGCCAGATCCAGTGCCAGGGCCGCCAGCTCGTCATGGCGCTGGGGCAGGGAGTTGATGCCAAAGGGCAAGAAATCGAGCAGGCGATCGTCACCGAAGGTAGCCATGGCAAGTTGGCTCATGTCTGCCTCTTGCTCGATCAGATAATCGAGCACCCCTTCCATCAGGATGTAGGAGGTGGTCACCAGGGCCGGGGGCAGGGCGCCCAGCTCATGATGCAGGGTACTGATCAGCCGATAGCCTTCGGCGCGGGAGAAGTGCAGTCCCTCGCACAGATGATACTGGGCATTGCACCCCGCAAGGGCTTGCAAGAAACCGAGCCGGCGCTCCTGACTGATCGTCAGGCTCGGCAGTGCGGTGATCAAGGCGATATGGGCAAGATCTGGCTGGAGCAGGGAGGCGGTCAGCTCCTCGCATGCCTTGCGGTTCTCACTGGCCACACTGATGAAGTGTTCCGGCGCCATGGTCCGATCGATGGCAATGATCTGGGTGCCACTGGCCTGTTTGGTCTGATACCAGGGATCTTCCGGCGACAGGCAACTTGCCACCAGCAAGGCATCCACATGGCGACTTACCAGCATGTCGCACAGCGCCTTCTCGGTATCCGGCTCATCTTCCGAGCAGACGATAAGCAATTGGTAGCCCCGGGCACGGGCACCTTGCTCGAGCCGCTTGGCCAGTTTGGCATAACTGGCGTTTTCCAGATCCGGCAGTATGAAACCCAGGGTTCGGGTCTGGCCGCCACGCAAGGAGGCGGCGCGACTGTCGGGTCTATAGTTGTGGGCATCGACCACGGCCATCACCTTGTCACGGGTCGCCTGACTGATGCGGTGCTGATCGGCCTTGCCGTTGATCACATAGCTGGCCGTGGTGCGCGAGACACCAGCGAGGGCTGCCACTTCATCCAGTTTCATCTTGTTGGCCCTGTCTTGTTTGGCTCTCTCCGGTAACAATATCCCGCCCTCCTGACCCTGTTCTGACTCGAAAAGTGTGCGCCGGATCATATCATTGAACAAGGTGAAGTGCGGGGACTTGATCAAATAGCTGAAACGATTCAGTCTGAGTGTAAGTGAAACGATTCAGCTTGTCAGTAGGCAAAGACAAACAGAGGACAGATCCACCAGTGGGATGCGATCCGGTCTATTGTGAGCAGGGCAAGCGTGGGTCATCCGACCCTTAGTCACAGAGCATTATCATTGAGCGCAATCCAGGTGGCCGCCTCGGCCGCCTCAAGCGGATGGAGAGAGAGCATGTTGAAGTTGGCGCAAGAGCAGATCCTGTTGAACCAGACCGCCGCGAGCAAGGAGGAGGCCATTGCGTTGCTGGCCGAGCGACTGACCCAGGCAGGTCTGGTCGAGGCGGGCTATGTGGATGGCATGCTGGCTCGTGAAGCCCAGCACGCAACCTACCTTGGCAGCGGTATTGCCATTCCCCACGGCACCACGGATACCCGCCACCTGGTCAGACAGACGGGGGTCATGGTGGCCCAGTTCCCGCAAGGGATCGAGTGGGATGACGGGCAGATCGCCTATGTGGCCATCGGCATCGCCGCCAAGTCAGATGAACACCTCGGCATCTTGCGCCAGCTCACTCATGTGTTGGGGGACGAGCTGGCAGCCCAGGCCCTCAAGGATGCCAAAGATGCCGCCACCATCATCGACATTCTCACGGGGGCGAGCGCACCGACCGAGGTGCAGTACCTGAGTCTCGCCGATTTTCCGGCCGATGATGCCGACCAGCTGCTGCTGGGCGCAGCGGCCCGTGCCAAGTCAGCGGGTTGGGGGGGGGCCGAGATGGTGACCGCCCTGATGGCGAGCAAGCCAACGGCGCTGGGGCAAGGCATCTGGCTGGCCAGCGCCAAGGCGCAGCAATGTGGTTGGGTCCTGGCCACACCGAGCCATGCCATCTGCCAGCAAGCGGCTGAGGTGAAGGCCTTGCTGCTGTTGTGTGGCAAAGATGAATCTCACCTGAGTCAGCTCGACAACCTGGCGGCCCTGGCCGCTGCCGGTCAACTTGACGCCCTGGCGGGAAGTGACGGGATAGCACTGCTGCAAAACGGGCCAGCCAAGGGATTGGCAGACACCTTCACCATCATCAATCCCCATGGTCTGCATGCTCGTCCCGGTGCCATGCTGGTCAAGGTTGCCAAGGAGTATGGTTCGGATATTCGGGTCGCCAACCTGGATGGCAGCGGTGAAGCCGTCTCCGCCAAGAGCCTGATGAAGGTCATCGGCCTGGGGGTGAAGTGCGGCCACCGACTCGAGTTTCGTGCCGAAGGGGCTGACGCAGAGGCCGCACTGCGTGGCATTGGCGAGGCCATTGCTGCCGGGCTGGGGGAGGGGGCGCACTGATGAACATCGTCACCATCACCCTCAATCCGGCCCTGGATCTCACCGCTTCCCTCGACCAATTGCAGGCTGGCGAAGTGAATCTGGTGCGTGAAGCCTCCCTGCGCGCGGCAGGCAAGGGCATCAATGTCGCCATGGTGCTCAAGGATCTGGGCCGCGATGTGGCCCTCACCGGCTGGCTCGGTGCCGACAATCAACACGCCTTCGTCGATTTGTTTGCCCAGAAGGGACTGGAGGATCATTTCGTTCGCGTCCCGGGTAGCACCCGTATCAACGTCAAAGTGTCCGAGCACTCCGGCCGCGTCACGGATCTCAACTTGCCGGGGCTCGACATTGCACCCGAAGCCATTGCGGCCCTTGATCTCCTGCTTGATGAGCTGGCCGAAAAGGCTGACTGGTTTGTGCTGGCGGGCAGCTTGCCCAAAGGCGTCGAGACAGCACACGTCGCCCACCTCATCACCACCCTCAAGCTGCGTGGCAAGCAGGTCATCTTTGACTGCAGCGGCGCGGCTCTGAGCGCCGGGATCAGCGCCGGGCCCACCCTGATCAAACCCAATCTGGAGGAGCTCAGTCAGTGGGCAGGGCGTCCCATCCGCACCCTCAATGAGCAGGCCGAGTGCGCCCGCGCCTTGCAGGCGCAAGGGGTGAGCCAGGTGGTGATCTCCAATGGCGCCGAAGGGGTGATCTGGTTTGGCGATGGCGAGACGTGGCAGGCCAGACCGCCACGCATGCAGGTGGTGAGCACGGTTGGTGCCGGTGACTCGCTCGTGGCAGGCCTTGCCCATGGCCTGAGCCTGGGCTGGCCCATGGCGCAGACCCTGCGTCTGGCCACTGCCGTCTCGGCCCTGGCGGTGAGCCAGGTTGCCGTCGGCTTTGCCAGTCAAGACGAATTGACCCCCATTCTTGAACAAATAACCATCACGCAACTGGATGACGAAACCGCCATGGATACTCGGCGGGCAGGTGCCCAGGATGCGACACCATACACACCCACAGGAGATGCCCAATGAAAGCTATCTTGGTAACGGCCTGCCCGGCGGGCATCGCCACCAGCTTCCTCGTCGCCAAACGACTCACCCAACAGGCCGAACAGGCTGGTTGGAGCCTGGTCGGTGACATCCACTCCACCATAGCGGCGCACCGTGCGCCGACGGCGGCCCAGATTGCCGAGGCCGACCTTGTCATAGTGACGGCCAGCACGCCGGTAGACTTGTCCGCTTATGAGGGCAAGCGGCTCTACCGCGCCGAGATGGACGCCGCATTGCAAGATCCCGCCGCCGTGCTGGAGGCCGCCCGGGAAGGCGCCAAGCCTTACCATCATGTGGCGAGCGCAACGGCACCCGCTGCCGTCAGTGCGGGCAAGCGTATCGTCGCCGTCACCGCCTGCCCGACCGGGGTGGCCCACACCTTCATGTCTGCCGAAGCGCTGGAAAATACCGCCAAGCAACTCGGTTATGAGATCCGCGTCGAGACGCAAGGCTCGGTCGGTGCGCAAAATGCCCTGACGGCGGAGGAGATTGCCGCCGCCGATCTGGTGTTCCTCGCCACCGATATCGAGGTGGACATGGCTCGCTTCGATGGCAAGCCGCTCTACCACACCAGTACCGGGGCTGCGCTCAAGAAGACTCGCAGCGAACTGGACAAGGCGTGGCAGCAGGCCAGCGTTTATCGTCACAGCGGTGGTGCTGTGACCAAGAAAGAGGAGAAGGCCGGTCCCTACAAGCATCTGCTGACCGGGGTCTCCTTCATGTTGCCCATGGTGGTGGCAGGGGGGCTTATCATCGCCATCTCCTTCATCTTCGGGATTGAGGCGTTCAAGGAAGAGGGCACACTGGCGGCCGCATTGATGAAGATCGGCGGTGCCTCGGCCTTTGCCCTGATGATCCCGGTGCTGGCAGGTTATATCGCTTACTCCATCGCCGATCGTCCCGGTCTGGCACCTGGCATGATAGGCGGTATGCTGGCCAGCTCCCTGGGCGCCGGCTTCCTCGGCGGCATCGTCGCCGGTTTCCTGGCCGGTTACTGCGCCAAGTTCTTGAGTGACAAGGTACGTCTGCCGGTGACCCTGGAGGCGCTCAAACCCATTCTTATCATTCCTCTGGTGGCGAGCCTGTTTACCGGTCTGGTGATGATCTACGTGGTTGGCGGCCCGGTTGCCGACATCATGAATGCCATGACCACCTTCCTCAACAACATGGGCTCGGCCAATGCCGTACTGCTGGGGGTCATCATCGGTGCCATGATGTGTTTCGACATGGGTGGCCCGGTCAACAAGGCGGCCTACGCCTTCGGGGTCGGCCTGCTCGCTTCCAAGACCTATGCGCCTATGGCGGCGGTGATGGCGGCGGGCATGGTACCGGCGCTGGGCATGGGGATTGCTACCTTCCTGGCGAGCAAGAAGTTCATCAAGACGGAGCAGGAAGCGGGCAAGGCCTCCTTCGTGCTGGGCCTGTGCTTCATCTCCGAGGGGGCCATTCCTTTCGCGGCCAAGGATCCGATGCGGGTCATCCCGGCCTGCATGGTGGGCGGCGCCCTGACAGGTGCACTCTCCATGCTGTTTGCCTGTGAGTTGGTGGCGCCCCACGGTGGTCTCTTTGTGCTCTTTATCCCCAATGCCATCAGTCATGTGTGGCTCTACATCGTGGCCATCGCGGCGGGCTCCCTGCTGACCGGGGTGAGCTACGCCATGCTCAAACGCGCCGAGACACCAGCCACCTTGGCCACGGCATAATGCCATGACCTCGGCTGTATCCGCGGCAGAGAAGTATGATGAGAAAGGCGGCCCTGGGGCCGCCTTTTTTTGTGAAGGAAGAGAAAAGGTCGAAGAGGATCGCCCTGACCCTGTAGATGGCGCGGCGCCCGAAAGCCGGGGTTAGAAGTCCCAACCCTGCTGCTGCGAAGGTGGCTCTTGTTCCTGGGCTTTGCGCATGGCGGCCAGTATCCGGGCCTTGCGTCCCCGGCATAACCGCATCACATCCTGCTGCTGATCCGGGCTCATGTTGAGCCAGTTGAAACGCTCTTCCCTGCTGCGAAAGCATCCCTTGCAGTAGCCCTTGTTGTTTGCCTGACAGACCCCGATACAGGGGCTCTGTAGCGGGAAGATTTCCAGCTGTTCCATGCCTGGCTCCTCATGCTTTGTTACCCTGTTATAACCCAGATGATATGGTTTGGAAAAATAGTCTGCCGCAGGGAGCTGGCCGTTTGCTTTCCAGAGGTAAATTTGGCATCTTCCACGCCGGATCTGGCACTCGGTGTTAAATGAGGACTTATGAATAGACACGCATACTGGTTAGCGGCAACAGTGCTGGGGTTGGCCGGTTGTGCCGGCGACCCGCAGCCGGCGCCACTCTCTCAACCCAAGGCCGACGAACAAGCCTGTTTTCTCAACTGCACTCCGGCCGAGAACCTGGGCAAGCAGTACCTCGATGGCACCTTGCCCAGCGACCTGGTGCATGTCACAGGGGTCAACAGCCAGGCCCCTCATGATTTCAGCCGCTTTCAGGCCCAGAGCCAGCTGGTCATAAATCGTTCTACCCGGATGGCGAACCGTTATGGTGAGCTTTACCGTCAGCTGTCACGCTGGGCCGCTCAGGGAGGGGATCCTGCCCGCATCGGTCAGTACGGTATCAGCCTGGCGCAGATGGGCGGCGCAGATCGACAGGGTAACGTGCTGTTCACCGGCTACTATTCGCCGGTGCTGGAAGTGCGCCATCGTCCGGATGGCGAGTTCAAGTACCCCATCTACGCCATGCCCAACTGCGGTGGCCGTTGCCCCTCCCGCGCCCAGATCCATCAAGGCGCCCTGGCCCATCGTGGCCTGGAGCTGGGTTACAGCAAGTCACTCATCGATAACTTCCTGATGGATGTCCAGGGATCGGGCTTCGTGCACTATGGCGATGATAACCGCCTGCAGTATTTGGGTTACAGCGGCAAGAACGGTCATGGCTACGTCAGCATTGGCCGGGTGTTGATCGACAGGGGGGAAGTACCCAAGGCGCAGATGTCCCTCAAGGCCATCAAGGATTGGGCCAACAGCCAGCCGGAAGCCAACGTGAAAGAGTTGGTGGAGCAGAACCCCTCCTATGTCTTCTTCGAGCGGCGCCCAACCAATGACGTGATTGGTTCTGCCGGTATCCCGCTGCTTGCCATGGCGTCGGTCGCCGCCGATCGCAGCTTGCTGCCCATGGGTACTCCCATACTGGCCGAGGTACCCCTGCTCGATGGGGAGGGCAACTGGACCGGCAAACACCAGCTGCGCCTGCTCATCGCCCTGGATACCGGTGGAGCCGTCAAGCGCGGTCATCTGGACCTCTACCATGGGATGGGGGAGAAAGCGGGCGTGGCCGCCGGTCACTACAAGCATTTTGGCCGGGTCTGGAAGCTGGGTCTGGGGCATGGCCCCACGGCCGCGCCCTGGCTCTGACAACGAAGGCCTCTGGCTGGTCGCCAGAGGCTGAGTTGAGCCACGCTAACACCGCCGTTATCGGCGGTTTTTTTTGACCAGTCATTGGCAAAATAGCCCCGCAAGGGTGAGCCTGTGATAGAGCGCATCACGACAGGAGAGCCCTATGCAGAGACGTTGGCACAACACATTGAGCGTCAGATCCCTCTGGCTGAGCCTGTTGCTTACGCTGTTGATGGTTGTCCCGGTGCGCGCAGAGGTGAAGGTCATTACCGTCTTTGAGCCGGAGGGATTGATGCACACTTTGCGCGAGCTCAATCCCAGCCTCGGGGTGAGTGCCATGGGCAACCAGTTGGTGCTCAGCGGCAGCCCACAACAACTCGAGGAGGCAGAGCAGCTGGTGGCGCGCCTCAACCAGCCACCACAGATGTTGCTTATCGAGTGGCGGGTCTCGCAGCAGCGCGCTACCCAAAGTACGGCCTTGGGGGTCAGGCAGCGTCGCAGTGGTGACTGGCACGCGGGAGGCGCCTTGGAGCAAGGCAGTGAACAGGGCCGGCAAGCCTGGCAGGTTCGTGGCCTGTCGGGGCGACCCGTATTGTTGCAGATGGGCAGCTATCAGCCCGTCAGTCTCTATTGCTGGCGCGAAGGCAGAGTCACCGCACTACTGCCCATCGTCAATGGCCTCTATGCCAGCGCGATCCTGGTAGGAGAACAGGTGTTGATCCGGCTCTCCAGCGAGCAGACCAGCCTGCGGCAAGGGTTGCCGGAGCGGGGGCAGAGCGATACCGAGCTCAATGTCGCCCCTGGGCAATGGGTCGAGGTGGGGGCACTGGCCAACAGTCAGCAGAGTCAAGGAGGTGGGGTCGGGGCCATCTCAGGAGCCGAGATACGCCAGGATAGCCAGCAGCAGACCCTCGCCATTCGGGTGACGCCTGTCCAGTAATCTTTATTGCCCTGTTCGGGGCAACCCTATGTTGATCAGCTCGGGTTGTCGGGAACGGATCACGGCGCTGTCTCGGCTAGATGGCACAGTCTCAAGCATTCGGGATGTGGGGTTTGTCCGCCGCGTATTCCCGCAGTTGACGACTCCTGAGCAGATACCAGAGGCACCAGAGGCTGGCGATCAGTACCAGCGCGTTGGCCCAGCTAAATTGCCAGCCAAGGCTTATCAGGGCATGGCACTGGATGATGAGGCCGGTGAGGGCCGAGCTGAGCAGCAGGCCAGGGCTAAAGCGGCGCAGGCGAGCACGCCAGCCATTGGGATTGGAGAAGGTGCCGCCACAGGCCAACAGAGCCAAGAGCGCTGGCAGGTCGGTGAGCAGGCTCACATAGAGACTCCAGCGCTCCGGGTAGAGCAGGGCCAGGATGTCGCTGCCCCCCTGGCGGCTGGCGCCAGCCATTATGAACAACCAGACGGAGCGGGTCAGCAGCAGGCTGATGGGCCAGAACCACAGCGGCGGGCGCAGCTGACCATGGTCATCGTAACGGTGTTCGGGATAGAGGGTCATGGGTGGCGAAGGGATCATGGATGAGTTGTGCAACAGATATGGGGACTGGGGCCCGGCTTGCAAGAGGTTGAAGCGAAAAAGACGGGATGGCGCAACGGCTTCAGAGACACAAAACGAAAGGGGCCTTGGGCCCCTTCGTACCATAATGCCGTGCCAAAGCCGCTACAGCCAGCCTTTGCGTTTGAAGAAGAGTCCAGTGCCGAGGGAGGAGAGCACCATGAGCACCAGGGACATGGAGTAGCCATATTCCCACTGCAGCTCTGGCATGCGACCGAAGTTCATGCCGTAGATACTGGCGATCAGGGTCGGCGGCAGGAAGATGACGGCGGCAACCGAGAAGATCTTGATTACCTTGTTCTGCTCCAGATTGGTTACCCCCATGGAGGCCTCCAGCTGGAAGTTGATCTTGTCGAACAGGAACTGGGTGTGGGGCAGCAGAGACTCCACGTCGTGCAGCATCTCGTCGATCCACTTGTTCTGCTCGTTGGTCATCTTCTGGCGCAGACTGCGCTTGAGAAAACGCAACGCGCGCCGGGTATCGTGCAGCGAGAGGCGGATCTGGCCATTGGCCTCTTCCTGAGCCATCAGCTCTTTGAGCATGGCGTTGATCTGATCGGGTTCGAAGATCTGATCGGCGGTATTTTCCAGGGTCTTATAGCCATCTTCGATGAGATCGGACAGGTATTCGACCTTGAGATTTTGCACCTCGAGCAGGACATCCAGGGCATCTTCCACCTCCAGTCTGTCCTGACGCATATAGTGGCGCATCAGTCGTACCAGGCCGATGTCGTCTTCGCGAATGCTGATCAGCAGATTGTTGCGCAGGGTAAAGGAGACATGGACACCCTTGGTGTCACGGCCGATCCGCTGGGGGAACAGCGAGTGGATATGCAGGCCGTCCGTGTCCCAATAGAAACGGGCAGAAGCCTCGATATCATCGAGCTCCTCTTTGTCTGGGACTTCTTCCAGAAAGAGTCCCGTCAACCATTCTCGCTCCGCCGCGTCAGGCTTGTAGGCATCGAGCCAGACGGTGTTGTCGGGCAGGATATCGTCAGGACCGAGCGTGACGATGTCGAGCACCTTGTTGTTGAGGATGTAGGCGGTGATCATCTGTCCCCCTTAAAGTCTTGGGTTATCAGGGATGGTTGAACAGGTTCATGCGGCTTTGATCCCAAGAAGGGGATCGTATGAAGCATAGCGGGGCCGATGGGCAACCTGACTGCGGCGAACTATACAGGCGCTCGCCGCCATTGTCAGGGCTTATTCAGCTGATATTCATCCCGTTTGTCCAAAAAACGCCCCTGGTCGGATCACATATTGGGGTAGTTAGGTCCACTGCCGCCTTGTGGGGGGGTCCAGATAATGTTCTGGCTCGGATCCTTGATATCGCAGGTCTTGCAGTGGATACAGTTGGCGCTGTTTATCTGCAGGTGGGGCTGTTCAGCCAGGGTCACCAGCTCGAATACCCCGGCCGGGCAGTATCGCACTGCGGGCTCGGCCCAGGTGGGCAGATTGACCTCGACGGGGATGCGCGCATCCTGCAACCGCAGATGGCAGGGCTGGTCTTCGTCATGGTTGGTGTTGGCCAGATAGACGGACGAGAGCTTGTCAAAGCTCAGCACCCCGTCGGGCTTGGGATAGATGATAGGCTGGCAGCGATTGGCCGCCTTGAGGGCGCGGTAATCTTCACCCTTGTCCAGCAGTTGGAACGGGGAGCGTCCCTTGAACAACCGCTGCTCCAGCCAATTGAAGGCGCCGCCGAGCCAGGGGCCGGCGCTGTGCAAGGCGGCGCCGAAGTTGCGGGCCTGCTTGAGATCCGCACCGAGCCAGCTGCTCGCCAGGGCCTGGTCATAGTCGGCGAGTTTCCGTCCCCCTTGCTCCTTTTTACCCAAGTGGGGCAGCAGGGTTTCGGCCGCCAGCAGGCCACTCTTCATCGCGGAATGAATGCCCTTGATGCGGGAAAAATCCAGGGTGCCTGCGTCACAGCCGAGCAACAGGCCGCCGGGAAAGTGCATGCGCGGCAGTGAATGCCAGCCGCCCTTGGTGATGGCGCGGGCACCATAGCTGATGCGCTCACCCCCTTGCAGGACTTGTTTGAGCAAAGGGTGCTGTTTCAAACGCTGAAACTCGTCGAAGGGGCTGAGCCAGGGATTCTGGTAGTTGAGATCGACAATGAGCCCGACCGAGACCTGATTGTCCGCCAGATGATAGAGATAGAAGCCGCCATGGCTGCGAGTCTTGCCCGCTTGAACGCCGAGGGGCCAGCCGCTGCCATGCAGCACCTGGCCGGGCCGGGATTGAGCCGCAGGCACCTGCCATAGCTCCTTGAAACCGAGGGCATAGTGCTGGGGCTGGGTGGGGCTTGCCAGTTCAAATTGCTGGATGGCTTGCTTGCCGAGGTGCCCGCGCGCGCCCTCCGCCAGCAGGGTATAGCGCCCGAGCAGCGCCATGCCGGGCACATGATCCGCTTTGGGCTTGCCAGCCTTGTCCAGACCCAGATCGCCGGTGAGCACGCCCTTGACCACCCCGGCTTCGATGATGAGCTCGCTAGCAGCAAACCCCGGGTAGATCTCGACCCCAAGGGACTCGGCCTCCTTGGCGAGCCAGCGGCAGAGAGTGCCCAGGCTGATGATGCGGCAACCCTGATTGTTCATGCTGGGGGGCAAGGCCCAGTGAGGCAACCGAGTGGCGCGACTGTCACTTTGCAGCAGCCAGAGCTGATCTTCGCTGACTTCGGTGCCAAGGGGCGCCTGCTGCCAGCGCGCGGGCAACAGCTCCTGCAGGGCGCGAGGATCGAGCAGGGCGCCAGAGAGCAGATGAGCCCCTATTTCTGCCCCTTTTTCCAGCAGACAGACGCTGCAATCCGGCGCGCGTTGCTTGAGGGCGATGGCGGCACTGAGCCCCGCGGGGCCACCTCCCACGATGACCACATCGTATTCCATTGCTTCTCGTTCCATCTTGCCTCCGTGCTCGACTTGGCCTAGGGTGGTGTTAGTTTACGTAAACGTCAACCTAGCTGTAAACTCTCAATACGGAATTATTCATGGATGGTAGTGGCGCAAGCCTACCGAACAACAGGATGAGGAGTGTCCGAATGAAGCTGCTGGTCGCAGTCAAACGGGTCGTAGACTACAACGTCAAGATCCGGGTCAAGAGCGATGGCTCCGACGTGGAGCTGGCCAACGTCAAGATGGGCATCAATCCATTCTGCGAGATCGCGGTGGAGCAGGGAGTCAGGCTGCGTGAAGCGGGCCTTGCCAGCGAATTGGTGGTGGTGACCCTGGGGCCGGCCGCGGCAAGCGAACAGCTACGCCATGCCCTGGCACTGGGGGCGGATCGCGCCCTGCACTATGTCACATCGGATAGCGGTTCCACGCCGGGAACCAGCGACGAGCGACTCGATCCCCTGACCGTGGCCCGGGCCCTGCAGGTCGTTTGCGAGCGTGAACAACCGGATCTGGTGCTGCTTGGCAAGCAGTCCATCGATTCGGACAACAATCAGGTCGGCCAGATGCTGGCGGCGCTGTGCGACTGGCCCCTGGCCACTTTTGCCTCGGCCATCGAATGGGCGGGGGATGAGCTGTTGGTGACCCGTGAGGTGGATGGCGGGCTGGAGACGCTGGGGATGGCGCTGCCGGCGGTGGTGACGGTGGACTTGCGTCTCAACGAGCCGCGGTTTGCCTCCTTGCCCAACATCATGAAGGCCAAACGCAAGCCGCTGGAGACGGAGCCCTTTGTCGCGCTGGGCATCAGCCCACTTGCTCAGAACCGGCAGTTGGGGGTCATGGCACCCCCGGTGCGCAGCGGCGGGGCAAGGGTTGGCTCGGTGGATGAACTTATCGACAAACTCAAGCATGAGGCGAAGGTACTGCCATGAGCATATTGATCATTGCGCAGCAAGCGAAGGGCCCGCTGGCGGTCAGCACGGCCCAGCTGGTCGGGGCTGCCAAGGCCCTGCAGGGCGACATTCATCTGCTGCTGCTGGGTGACCAGATCACCCAGGCGGCCACGGAGGCTGCCCGCCTGCAAGGGGTAACACGGGTGCGGCTGGCGGAGCTTGGCTGCAACTGGTGCGATGGCCTGGACAAGCCCCTCGCAGCCCTGGCCCAGGACTACCACTATGTGTTGATGGCGGCGAGTTCGACGGCAAAGGATCTGTTGCCCCGCATGGCGGCGCGTCTTGGCATGGAGATGCTCTCCGAGGTGACCGCCATCGAGGGAGCCGATACCTTCCTGCGCCCCATCTATGCGGGCAATGCCATCGCCCGGGTGCAGAGCAGTGCGCCCATCAAGCTGATGACGCTGCGCGCCAGCAGCTTCCCCACGGCGGTCATGGGAGAGGCGAGTGCGCCCGTTGAGGCCCTGCCGTCCCTGACTATAGCGACGCGTACCCGCCTGGTTTCCCGCCAGGCCGTGGTGTCGAGCCGCCCGGAGCTTGGCAGTGCCCGGGTGGTGGTCTCCGGGGGGCGGGCCCTGGGCTCAAAGGCGCAATTCGCGCTGATTGAAGCCTTGGCCGACAAGCTGGGCGGGGCGGTGGGGGCCTCGCGCGCCGCCGTGGATGCGGGTTTTGTCGGCAACGATCTGCAGGTGGGGCAGACCGGCAAGGTGGTGGCCCCCGAACTCTACATCGCCGTCGGGATCTCGGGCGCCATCCAGCATCTGGCGGGTATGAAGGAGTCAAAGGTGATCGTGGCCATCAACAAGGATGGGGAAGCGCCCATCTTCCAGATTGCCGATTATGGCCTGGTAGGGGATCTGTTTACCCTGCTTCCCGAGTTGACCGCCAAGCTCTGAGCCCGGGGCGAGCAGCCGGGAGTGGCCCTTGAAAACGTCGTTGTTCTGACCACAGACCCTGCCTCGGCGGGGTTTGTGCCGTTATGGACACTCGCCTCATCTGCCTGGCCTTTGGGCCAGCCGCTTTCACCTGATCGATATTGACGAGCTGCAAGGCCAGGGCGGCAAAACCTTGAGTCAGCTCCCAAAAATCCTTTGCCGAAGGGGCGCTGTTTCGTGTAAAAACGGGGAAGTCCTTCACTCTTTACCACCTCACGGAAAGTGTCATGAGCAAACAGGTTTACAACTTCTGCGCCGGCCCCGCCATGTTGCCGGTCGAAGTCATGGAACGCGCCCAGCGCGAATTTTGTAATTTCCAGGGATTGGGTGCCTCTGTCATGGAGCTTTCCCATCGCGGCAAGCCCTTCATGGCGGTCGCCGAGAAGGCCGAGGCGGATTTGCGCGAGTTGCTCGCCATTCCGGCCAACTACAAGGTGCTGTTCATGCATGGCGGTGGTCGCGGCCAGTTCTCTGCCGTACCCATGAACCTGCTCGGCGGTGCCAACAAGAAGGCCGACTACCTGCTGACTGGTGTGTGGGCCCAGAGCGCCGTGGATGAGGCGCACAAGTATGGCGACATCCTGACCCACGCCGGAGTGGCCAAGACGGCGCAAGGGATAAGCCACCTGCTGCCGACCCCGGCGTTTCGCAGCGAGGCCGCTTATGTCCATTACTGCCCGAATGAGACCATCGACGGCATAGAGATGTTCGACATCCCGGCCACCGGAGACGTGCCGCTGGTGGCGGATCTCTCCTCCACCATCCTCTCGCGCCCGATGGATGTGAGCCGTTTTGGTGTCATCTATGCCGGTGCCCAGAAGAATATCGGTCCCTCTGGCCTCGCCATCGCCATCGTCCGGGACGATCTGCTGGCCCAGGCCCGGGCGGATGTGCCCGCGGTGTTTGATTACGCCCTGACCGCCAAGCATGACTCCATGTTCAACACCCCGCCTACCTATGCCTGGTATCTGGCTGCACTGGTGTTCGAGTGGTTGAAAGAACAAGGGGGCCTGACCGAGATAGAGGCGCGCAACCGTGCCAAGGCCGAGTTGCTCTATGGCTACATAGATGACTCCAGCTTCTATGCCAATCAGGTGGACCCGGCCTGCCGCTCGCGCATGAACGTGCCCTTCCAGCTCAAGGATGACACCCTGGACAAGTTGTTCCTGGCCGAATCCGAGGCCGCGGGCCTGCTGGCACTCAAGGGTCATCGCATCGTCGGTGGCATGCGGGCCAGCCTCTACAACGCCATGCCGCTGGCCGGGGTCGAAGCCCTGGTGGGGTTCATGGAGCGCTTTGCCAAGCAGCACGGTTGAGCCAGGCCAGCTGAATGACTCAGCGCTGGCGCGCCTCTGAGCGTGGCCGCGGCCACGTTTATGCAACGGCGCTCCTCGGGGCGCCGTCTCGTTTCACTTTGGCACCCACCCTGCAAGTCAGGGGAGAGGGGGGCAAGCAAGAGCCTTGCCCTCACTCTCCTTGGCTGATAACGTCCGGGCAGGTGTTTTTTGATATCAGTACAGGAAGGCTATGAATTCGTTGCGTTTGGAACCTATCGCCCGTGTCGAAGGGGTCGTGAATCTACCCGGCTCCAAGAGTGTCTCTAACCGAGCCCTGCTGCTGGCAGCCCTGGCTCGGGGCACCACCCGCCTCACCAACCTGCTCGACAGCGATGACATTCGCCACATGCTGGCGGCCCTCGGCCAGCTCGGGGTCAAATACAAACTCTCCGCCGACAAAACGGTGTGTGAAGTGCAAGGCCTGGGCCGTAGCTTCGCGGTGAGCGAGTCTGTCACGCTCTTTCTCGGCAATGCCGGTACCGCCATGCGCCCGCTCTGTGCCGCCCTCTGCCTGGGTTCAGGCGAATACATGCTGACCGGCGAGCCGCGCATGGAGGAGCGCCCCATTGGTCACCTGGTCGATGCCCTGCGCGAGGCCGGTGCCCATGTGCAGTACCTCAAGCGCGATGGTTTCCCGCCGCTGGCCATCGATGCCAAAGGCCTCTGGGGCGGCGACGTTCACATAGATGGCTCCGTCTCCAGCCAGTTCCTGACCGCCTTCCTGATGGCCGCGCCCATGGCCGCCGGTGACACGCGTATCCACATCAAGGGTGAACTGGTCTCCAAACCCTACATCGACATCACCCTGCACATCATGAAGCAGTTCGGTGTGGTGATTGAGCACGACAACTATCAGACCTTCTACATCAAGGGCAACCAGAGCTATGTCAGCCCGGGTGACTTCCTGGTGGAAGGGGATGCCTCCAGCGCCTCCTACTTCCTGGCCGCGGGCGCCATCAAGGGCAAGGTGCGCGTCACCGGTATCGGCAAACACAGCATTCAGGGCGACATTCACTTTGCCGACGTGCTGGAGAAGATGGGCGCCCGCATCACCTGGGGCGACGACTTCATCGAGGCCGAGCAGGCGCCGCTTCATGGCATCGACATGGACATGAACCAGATCCCGGATGCAGCCATGACCATAGCCACCACGGCGCTGTTTGCGAAAGGGCCCACCTCCATCCGCAATATCTACAACTGGCGGGTGAAGGAGACGGATCGTCTGTTTGCCATGGCGACTGAGCTGCGCAAGCTGGGCGTCGAGGTGGAGGAGGGTCACGACTTCATCACAGTGACCCCGGCTGCCCAGTTGCAGCATGCGGCAATCGATACCTACAACGATCACCGCATCGCCATGTGTTTCTCTCTGGTGGCGCTGTCGGACACCGCGGTGACCATCAATGATCCGGGTTGCACCTCCAAGACCTTCCCCGATTACTTCGAGAAGCTCGCCAGCATCAGCCAGGTGGTTTGACGGGCGGTCTGCTGCCCCTGACATCTTGAGCAAAGGCCCGCATCTTGCGGGCCTTTTTCATGGACTTGGCACACCGCCCATGACTGGCTAGCATCATTTCAGTAACATGCAATGATCCGCTTAAAGATATTTTATTGTGTGATGTAATTTTCTATTTACACTCTGGGGTTGCTCGGGCTAGATTGGTGCAAGCAATGTGTCTAGCCAAGCAGGAAGCCGAAGTATGCAGCATCAAACCGACGACGTTCGTATCAGTGAAATCAAAGAGTTATTGCCCCCGGTTGCGGTGCTTGAGAAGTTTCCGGCGACCGAGGCGGCCGTCTCCACCGTATTTGAGTCCCGCCTGGGGATCCACAACATCCTGACCGGTGAAGATCAGCGCCTGCTGGTGGTGATTGGTCCTTGTTCCATCCATGATCCGGTCGCCGCCATCGAATACGGCAAGCGTCTCAAGACCCTGCGAGATCAGTACAAGGATCAGCTGGAGATAGTGATGCGGGTCTATTTCGAGAAGCCGCGCACCACTGTTGGTTGGAAGGGATTGATCAACGACCCCCATCTGGACAACAGTTTCAAGATCAATGACGGCCTGCGCATCGGTCGCAAGCTGCTGCTTGAGCTCAACGATCTGGGTATGCCGACCGCCTCCGAGTTCCTCGACATGATCACGCCGCAATACGTGGCGGATCTGATGAGCTGGGGTGCCATCGGTGCCCGTACCACCGAATCCCAGGTACACCGTGAGCTGGCCTCCGGTCTCTCCTGCCCGGTGGGCTTCAAGAATGGCACAGACGGCACCATCAAGGTCGCCATCGACGCCATCGGCGCCGCCAGTGCGCCACACCACTTCCTGTCGGTGACCAAGTATGGCCACTCCGCCATCGTCTCCACCGCCGGCAACCCGGACTGTCATATCATCTTGCGCGGTGGCCGCGAACCGAACTACAGCGCCGCCCATGTGGATGAGGTCGTGAAGGGATTGGACAAGGCGGGTCTGCCCCAGAAGGTGATGATCGACTTCAGCCATGCCAACAGCAGCAAGCAGTACAAGAACCAGATGCTGGTGGCCGAGGATGTGGCGGGCCAGATCCGTGCCGGCAGCAAGGCCGTATTCGGGGTCATGGTCGAGAGCCATCTGGTGGAAGGTCGCCAGGATCTGGTGGAAGGATGCCAGCTCACCTTCGGTCAGAGCATCACCGATGCCTGCATCGGTTGGGACGATACCGAAAGCCTGTTGCGTACCCTGGCAGAGGCAGTGGCCGAGCGCAACGCACGCTGATCACCCTATTGATGGCTTGCAACGAACAAGCGCGACCGAGGTCGCGCTTTTTTTATGGCTGCCCGGCAATGGCTGAAACCGCAGGCACTGTGTGGTTCATCACCAGCGGTAGGTCTTGAGCAGGGCTTCGAGCTTCAGGCACTGGGTGACCAGCTGCTCGCTGGCGAGATTGGCGCTGTGGGCCTGGCTCAGGGTATCGTTCGATGTGCTGCGGATCTCGTTCACGGCGCCATCGACCTCCTGACAGACTCTGTCCTGCTCCTGGGCTGACTGCGCCATCTGGGCATTGAGATCATTGATATTGGCGATGCGATCGATGATGGTCTGCATTGCCGCCAACGTGGCTTCCGTCTTCTGAATGCTGTCATTCGCCTTGAGCTTGGCATCGCCAATGACCTGCACGGCACTCTGGGCTTCCTGCTGCAGGGCGGCAATCATCCGGGCTATCTCCTCACTGGCGGTGCGGCTGCGGCTGGAGAGCGCCCTGACTTCATCGGCCACCACGGCAAAGCCGCGTCCCTGTTCACCTGCACGGGCGGCCTCGATGGCCGCGTTGAGGGCCAGCAAGTTGGTCTGATCGGCAATCCCCTTGATCACCTCCAATACCCCATCCACGGCGAGGCAGCGGCTATCGAGTTGCTGGATCACGGTGTCGACCCGGGCAATTTCGGCTGACATCTCACCCATGTCGGTGATGGAGTGCCGGGCGAGGCGGCTGGTGTTGGCGGCATCGTCATTGGTGAGGGTTGAGAGCTCGGCGCTGTGGCGAGCATGTTCGCGGACTTCGTGGGAGCTGGCGGCTAGCTCGCCCACCGCGGTGGCGACCTGGGTCGTCATCTGTTCCTGCTGGCGAGCCGACCCTTCCGTCTGGGTCGCGACCTGGCGGATCTGGTTCGACTCCCGGTATAGCTCGGCGGTGGCACCCTCAACCTCGGCCAGGCTGTGGCGAAAGCCTTGCACCATGTCGTTGACCGCGCGGGTCATCTGACCCAGCTCATCCTGACTCTGGTTGACCAGGGGCAGGGAGAGATCCCGCTCCTTGGCCATCTGCACCATGGTGCGCTGCAGCCGATAGACGGGACGTTTGACGTAACGCTGCAGCACCCACCACAGCAGGCCAAAGCCTAAGCCAAATACCAACCCCAGGCACCCGCTCAGCAGCCAGTTGTTGTGGCGGATCTCGGCAAAGATGTGACTCAAGTCGTAACTGATGCGCACGGCTCCCATGACGGTTCCCTCGGCGACCTGATGGCAGGTGAGGCACTGGGTGCCACGGTACTCTTTGTACGCCTTGAAGGGTTTTATCAGGGTGAGCTGGTTGCCTTTTTGTTCGAGCAAGGTCTCTCCCTGCTCAATGGCACGCTTGTCCCACCCATCGACGATCTGTTGATCCGGATGACCTGGGCCAAACAGCGAGCTGACGGCAGGGGCGCGGATCAGCCGAGCTTCCGTGATCCCGGCCTCGCTCATTATCTTGGTCTGTACTATGGCGCGGTTGGCGATGACCCCCGTCATCATCATGACGTTGAGCTGATCCATGTAGCTGTTGGCCGTGCTCTCCACCTTCTCGCCCGCCAGGCGCAGGGCCAGATCGCGTTGCAACCAGGCTGAGAGCTCGAAGCTGAGCGCGAAACTGGCGCCTATTACCAGGGCCAGGGGGAGAAAGATCTTCCAGTTGAGCGAGAGGTTTTGCATGGGTAACTGAGTCCAGATACGGGGAAGGGGTCTGTCACTTGGCAGGCATGGCAATGCAGCAAGCTTGGTACTCTATCGGCTCACATTACCCCGGCTTTAGTAAGGATTCTGTTAACTGGATCCATGAATGGCGTTAACCAGGGGTAGCCAGGTGTTGTTATTGGTCAGGGCGTTGATCTGGCGCAAGCTTCGTGGTTATTGATAGTGGTTATCATTCGTATAAATATCCCCTAGCAGATCCCACCTCCGATGATACTGACGCCAACCATGACCGGACTGTCCAGCCCGGATCCCCTTAAATTTGCCTTTACCGCCAAAATAGCGGCCCATGCCAGTCGGGGAGGTGCCAGACCCCTGGCTCTGGATGACAAGGGGTGGCAGCGCTGGTGGCAAGAGGCGACCGGGGCCAGGGATCGCGCCCTTTATATTCATATCCCCTTTTGCAAAAAGCGCTGTAGCTTCTGCAATTTCTTCGAAAATGGGGCAAATCCGGCGCGGATGAGCCGTTATATGGCGGCTCTTTGCGAAAACCTGCGACAGGGGGCAGAGACTCCCCTGGCGCAAAGTGCCCCCTTTGCGGCGGTCTATGTGGGCGGCGGCACGCCGACCGACATGGCGGCCGGGGATCTGGCCCGCTTGGCTGAGGTCATACAACGTTTCCCCCTGACCCAGGATGCAGAGCTGACCCTTGAGGGGCGGCTTAACGGGTTCGATGAGCAGAAGTGGCAGACGGCCCTGGCGGGCGGGTTCAACCGTTTCTCGTTCGGGGTGCAGAGCTTTGACACGCAAGTTCGCCAACAGGCGGCCCGTATCGATGAGAGGGAGCGGGTGCTGGCGCGACTTGCCGAACTGACCCGGGTCGATGAGGCCGTGATAGTGGCGGATCTTATCTTTGGTCTACCCGGGCAGGATGATGCCATCTGGCGCCAGGACATCGCGGATGTGATGGCCAGCGGTGTGCACGGCGTGGATCTCTATCAGCTGATCCCCATGCCGGGCACCCACCTAGACAGGGCGCAGGATAAAGGCCGGCTCGGCTGGGCGGCCGATGGCCCGCAGCGGGCAACCATGTACGGGTATGGCGCTCAAACCCTGGAGCAGGGCGGTTGGCAGCGCCTCTCTTGCAGCCATTGGCGACGCACTGACAGCGAGCAGAGTCGTTATAACCAGATGGCCAAAGGTGGCGCCGAGATCCTGCCGTTTGGGGCCGGGGCGGGGGGAAATGTGCACGGGCATGGCCTGATGTACGGCCGGGACTTGACGCCTTGGCATCAGGCGCTGGCCGCGGGGAGGCGGGCTCCCGGCATGGTCATGGGACGCAATCCCCATGCCGAGCTGGATGCGCTGCTGCGCGGTGCCCTCGACACTGGCGGGTTGGTGCTGGCACTTTTACCTGACGATGTGAAGGCGCAGCTGCTGCCGCTGTTTCAGGCCTGGCAGCAACATGGCTTGGCTGTGCTGACCGGGGAGCGGCTTGAGCTGACCCTGGCGGGGCGTTTTTGGACCATCAATCTACAGGCTGGTCTGTTCGAATATGTGCAACTCAATCCACCGGCGGGAGCCGACGCGGCATCTGCCCACCCGACCGGGGCCGCGGGTCACTCGCTGGTGTGACAGTGCTGCGCCAACAAAAAGGAGGGGATAAAACGGGGGCGCTGCAAAGCCCCCCGTTGTTAGTTATCGGTTGTGCACCTCTTCTACCCGCACCAGCAAGTGGCCCTCTGCCAGGGTAGTGACCAGCGACTGTCCGGCACTCACCTGGCGGGCATGACTCACAACCTCACCCTGCTGGCTGCGGGTGATGGAGTAGCCGCGCCCCAGGGTGGCGAGGGGGCTGACTCCATCGAGGCGGGCACTGAGCATGGCCAGTTTATGTTCGGCCTGCTCGCGCCGCTTGCCCATCAGGCTATGCAAGCGCGCCTCTGCCAGTTGATGGCGTCGCCGACCCTGTGCCAGACGCCGTTCAGGGCTCTGGGATTGCAGCCGCTGGGTGAGCTGGTTGAGCCGTCGCTCCCCCTGATGCAGGCGCTGACTCAGCAATTGCTGCAAGCGGTTACCCAGTTCATCGAGGCGCTGGGACTGCTGCTCGAGACGGCGTTTGGGGTCTTGATGCTCAAGCCTTTTCGCGAGCAGGGTGAAGTGGTGGACCTGCTGGGTCTGCTGGCGGGCCATGGCTTGACTCAGGCGCTGGGTGAGGCGATTGAGCTGATTGATGCGCTCGCTCTGATCCGGCGCCACCAGTTCGGCAGCGGCGGAGGGGGTGGGCGCGCGCAAGTCAGCCACCAGATCGCTGATGGTGATATCCACCTCATGGCCCACGGCGCTCACCACAGGGATGGCCGAGCCGTGAATGGCCCGGGCGACCCGCTCCTCGTTGAAGCACCAGAGATCTTCGAGGGCGCCACCACCACGGCCGACGATCAGCACGTCCACCTCGGCGCGGCGATTGGCGAGCTCGATGGCGGCCACTATTTGGCCACTGGCCATGTTGCCCTGTACCTGCGCCGGATAGATGAAGATGGGCAGTGAGGGGGCGCGGCGTCCCAGCACGGTGAGGATATCGTGCAGGGCCGCCCCGGTGGCCGAGGTGATTATGCCCACCGCCTTGGGATTAGTGGGGAGCGGGCGTTTGCGGGCTGCATCAAAGAGACCCTCTGCGGCGAGGCGGCGTTTGAGCTCCTCGAAGCGCAGGGCCAGGGCACCATCCCCGGCCGGTTGCATGGACTCGATGATCAACTGATATTCGCCGCGGGGCTCATAGAGGGAGACCCGGGCCTGCACCAGCACCTGCATGCCATCTTGCGGGCGAAACGGTACCCGGCGGTTGTTGCCCTTGAACATGGCGCAACGTACCTGGGCCGAGATGTCTTTCAAGGAGAAGTACCAGTGCCCCGAACTTGGCATCGCCAGGTTGGAGAGCTCTCCGGTCAGCCATACCAGCCCCAGATCCTGCTCCAGTATCATGCGTACTGCGCTATTGAGGCGGGTGACGGTAAACACTTGCTGTTGATTGGACTGGCTCACGCTGGGCCCTTCTGCTGTCCCAGTGTCCATGGTGGACGCGGGGAGGTGAGACGATGGCGCCATCTTAGCGCAGTTCAGGCCAGGAGCCGAGCACCTCCCCCGGTTTGGCCACAGGATGATCACTTGCTGCCCAGCACCTGGCTCGGTATGGGCTTGGCCGGACTGACCACCAGCCAGACCGAGAGGCAAACGATGACACCGCCGAGCATGAAGCCTTCGGTGAGGGTCTCGCCCAACACCAGATAACCCCAGAATATGCCAAAGGGAGGGATGAGGAAGGTTACCGTCAGGGAACGCAGCGGCCCAATGTCGGCGATCAGCCTGAAATAGATAAGATAGGCGAGTGCGGTACAGATAAAGCCGACGGCCAATATGCTGGCCCACACCTCGGGAATGGCCCAATCAACCACGGGGCCGGCCGTCACCCCATAGCCAAAGAAGGGCAGCAGGAAGAGGGTGGCGCCCAGCTGGCTGCCAAAGGCGACCAGCTTGACATCCAGGCCGCCGCGCGCCGTGATCCAGCGCCGGGTCAGGAAACCCGCACAGCCGTAGCAGGCGGTGGCAATCAGGCAGGCCAGTACCCCCGTGATGACGGTTTCGCTCAGCGCAACCTCGCCAGTCGTGGTGATCAGGGTGATACCAAGGAGCCCCAACACGACCCCCAGCCACTTGCGGCCACTTAACTGTTCGCTGAAGCAGGAAAAACCGATCAGGGCGCCCATCAAGGGGGTGGTCGCATTCAAGATCGCCGAGTAGCCGGCGGGTAACCAGAGTGCGGCAATGGCGTACATCAGAAAAGGGATGCCTGAGTTGATGATCCCAAGCAGCATGATGGGCTTGAGCTTGCCTTCAAAGCGCAGAGGAGATCGCATCAGCAGCAAGATGATGGCTAACCCGATCAGAGCGAACAAGACCCGTAAAAAAGCGGTGTTGATTGAGCCAAACGCAGGGGCGGCAATACGCATGAACAGAAAGCTGGCTCCCCAGATGGCGGCCAGCAATAACAGCCTTGCATAATCCGATGTTCTCATCTTACTTCCTTGAAATGGTTGCAATCATGTACGCCCAGGCGCAGGCATAGCCCGCATCATGAAGGGCGGACTAGCCGATGACAACTACCGGATTGGGCCATGGATGACGATACTGTCGGCGCGATACGCTCCCGTCTGTTGTGTCAATCTTGCGGCGCTGGGCATTGAGCGTGGATCACGGGGCGCTGGCTAAGAGCCTCATCACATGAGCCGCCACTTTTTTGATGGCAGATGAGCCTCCGTTTGGCGCCTATTCAATCCCCATCCTTACGACTGCCGTCTGATTCTTGGGCTCTGGTGAAGATGCTCCGCAGTCATCGCGCAACAGTGCGTTTGCACCACCAAGGTGCTGTGTTGTACCAAAGTGGTGCATGTTTGGCGCTAGTCATTAGGATTGCCGAGTCATCAAGTTCGCTCTCAATGCACTCTTTGCCAAGGCACCCATGCCAGCCCCACCACCTGGATCATCTTTTGAGTAGCCAGTCCTTGTCTGGCAAGGGTTGTGGTTGAGAGGGGACGATGCGGGGAGGCCATCAGATGGGGCTTATTACCCAATAAATCCTGTTCATGCTGGTTGGCCCACGTTGGGGGTCGCTGAGGTGGATTAAAATGCTAATTAAAGTGGTAATGGTGGTTCAATGAACCGAATTTATTCGCAAAGCGCAGCGACTTATCACGGTTGGCGTCATTTTTGCTGCGTTATCAAGACGCAAGTACCGCGTTAGCTCAGATCTGGCGCTGACGCCTTTCCCTGACGGCAGGGTTTCTATCGGTCCATCACAAGGAGTCTTATGGTAAACGGCATGGCAAACGAGGCGACATTACCGCCAGCAGGCATCAATGCCGGGCTTGTCCATAACGTCAAGGATGATGTCTATGGCCTGACACTGGGGGTCATGTTCATTGCCATCGGTCTTTACATGCTCAAGCTGGCCGACATGATCACCGGCGGCGTGGCGGGCATGGCGCTGCTGTTCTCCTATCTGGTCGAGCTGCCCATCGGCTTGCTGTTCATTTTGACCAATATCCCCTTCATGCTGTTTTGCTATGTCCGCATGGGGCGCGCCTTCACCTTGAAGACGCTGATCGTCAATATCGCCCTCGCGGCGACCAGCCAGATAGTGCCCCATCTGCAGACGGTCACCTACATACATCCGCTGTTTGCCGCCCTGGTCGGAGGTACCTTCATCGGCATGGGGGTCTTGTCACTCGCCCGTCACAATGCCTCGGTCGGTGGTACTGGCGTGGTGACGCTCTGGCTGCAGGCCAGGTTTGGCATCAATGCAGGCAAGACCCAGATGCTGCTGGATCTGCTGCTATTTACGCTCTCCTCGAGCCTGCTGCCAGCCTCCTTGCTGCTCTGGTCGGCCTTGAGTGCCCTGGCCATGAATGCCATGCTGATGAACTGGCACAAGCCCGGTCGCTACCAGGGGTAATTCTCGCGACACAAGACTCATGAGGTTCTTGATAAGTCGAGCCTCATTGCAACGGTCTCAGCCGAAGAGCTCGGGGGAGGGCGCTGAGCGTGCCTTGGTGTCCATCTGAAATCACTCGGGCTGCGCCGGAACATTATTCGGCGTAAAAAGGGCCATTTTACGACTGAATTTGTGAGGTTTTTGCCTGTTTGGCTTTCTAAAAGCGGGCAATGCCACAAAAAATTAAAAAATACTTCTTTACCAACCGGTAAACCATGAGTAAAATTTGTCGGCAATATTTTCCACCCCCACTCCTCAACGGTGAGATATTGCCATGCTCAGGATTGCCAAAGAAGCGCTGACCTTCGACGATGTACTGTTGGTTCCAGCCCACTCCACTGTTCTTCCTAATACAGCCGATCTGCGTACTCAGCTGACGTCTGCTATCTCCCTGAATATCCCGATGATTTCCGCTGCCATGGACACAGTGACCGAAGCCCGTCTGGCTATCGCACTGGCCCAGGAAGGCGGTATCGGCTTCATTCACAAGAACATGTCCATCGAGCAGCAGGCTGCCGAAGTCCGCAAGGTCAAGAAGTACGAAAGTGGTGTCGTTTCCGACCCCGTGACCGTGCGTCCCGACATGACCATTGCCCAGGTCAAGGAGCTGAGCCACAAGAACGGTTTCGCCGGTTACCCTGTGGTGACCGAGGGCAACCTGCTGGTCGGTATCATCACCGGCCGTGACGTGCGTTTCGTGATAGACCTCTCCCAGACCGTCGAACAAGTCATGACCCAGAAAGACCGGTTGGTGACAGTGCGCGAAGGGGCTCCTCGTGAAGAGGTGGTGGCCCTGATGCAGAAACACCGCATCGAGAAGGTGCTGGTGGTCAATGCCGATTTCAAACTCAAGGGCATGATCACCGTTAAAGACTTCCAGAAAGCCGAGCGCAAGCCGAACGCCTGTAAAGACGACAAGGGTCGTCTGCGGGTTGGCGCTGCCGTCGGTGCCGGTGCCGGTAACGAAGAGCGCGTTGCCGCCCTGGTGGAAGCCGGTGTGGACGTGCTGCTGATTGACTCCTCCCACGGCCACTCCCAGGGCGTGCTGGATCGCATCAAGGCGACCCGCGATGCCTATCCCGAGCTGCAAATCATCGGTGGCAACGTGGCCACCGCCGCTGGCGCCCTGGCGCTGGTCGCCGCCGGCGTCAATGCCGTCAAGGTGGGTATCGGCCCGGGTTCCATCTGTACTACTCGCATCGTGACCGGTGTCGGCGTTCCCCAAATTACTGCCATCTCCGACGCCGTTGACGCCCTGGAAGGCACTGGCGTTCCCGTGATCGCCGATGGCGGCATCCGCTTCTCCGGCGACGTGGCCAAGGCCATCGCCGCAGGTGCCAGCTGTGTCATGGTTGGTTCCATGTTCGCAGGTACTGAAGAGGCGCCGGGCGACATCGAGCTCTATCAGGGCCGCTCCTTCAAATCCTACCGTGGCATGGGTTCTCTGGGCGCCATGTCCAAGGGCTCCAGCGACCGTTATTTCCAGACCGATAACGCCGCTGACAAGCTGGTGCCGGAAGGGATCGAAGGGCGCGTACCTTACAAGGGCCGCCTCAAAGAGATCATCCATCAGCAGATGGGTGGCCTGCGCTCCTCCATGGGCTTGACTGGCTGCGCCACCATCGACGAAATGCGCACCAAGGCCGAGTTTGTGCGCATCTCCGGCGCCGGGATGAAAGAGTCCCACGTTCACGATGTGACCATTACCAAAGAAGCCCCCAACTACCGGATGGGCTGATAAAACGGGGCTGCGGCCCCGTTTCTACACCGTTTTTTATCCCCGAGCCTTTTGTTACAACATCAGCCTGATGCAGGAATAAAATGACTAAAAATATTCACGCTCACCGTATCCTGATCCTGGATTTCGGTTCTCAGTACACCCAGCTTATCGCCCGCCGTGTCCGTGAAATCGGCGTCTACTGCGAGCTGTGGGCCTGGGATGTGACCGAAGCGCAGATCCGCGAATTCAACCCGAACGGCATCATCCTCTCCGGCGGCCCGGAATCCGTGACCGAGGCGGGCAGCCCCCGTGCCCCCGAATACGTGTTCAACGCCGGTGTGCCGGTGTTTGGCATCTGCTACGGCATGCAGACCATGGCCGAGCAGCTCGGTGGCAAGGTGCAATCCTCCACCGAACGTGAATTCGGTTATGCCCAGGTCGAAGTGCTGGGTCAGTCCGGCCAGACCAGTGCGCTGCTGCGCAACATCGAAGATACCATTGCCCCCAATGGCAATGCCCTGCTGGATGTCTGGATGAGTCACGGCGACAAGGTCACCGAGATCCCGGCCGGTTTCACCACCATCGCCCAGACCGCGACTTGCCCCCATGCCGCCATGGCCGATGAGGCCAAGCGCTTCTACGGCGTGCAGTTCCACCCGGAAGTGACTCATACCCGTCAGGGCGCGCGTCTGCTCGAGCATTTCGTCAAAGAGATCTGCGGCTGCCAATGCCTGTGGACCCCGGCCACCATCATCGACGACGCCGTGGCCCGCATTCGTGCACAGGTGGGCGACGACGAAGTGATCCTCGGCCTTTCCGGCGGCGTGGACTCTTCCGTGGTTGCCATGCTGGTGCACCGCGCCATCGGCGATCGCCTGACTTGCGTCTTTGTCGACAACGGCCTGCTGCGTTTGAACGAAGGCGTTCAGGTGATGGAGATGTTTGGCGATCACTTTGGTCTCAAGATCATCAAGGTCGATGCCGAAGAGCGCTTCCTCGGCGCCCTCAAGGGCATCGACGAGCCGGAAGCCAAGCGCAAGGCCATAGGCCGCGTCTTCGTGGAAGTGTTCGACGATGAAGCCAAGAAGCTGAAAAACGCCAAATGGTTGGCCCAGGGCACCATCTATCCGGATGTGATCGAATCCGCCGCCAGCGCCACCGGCAAGGCCCACGTCATCAAGTCTCACCACAACGTTGGCGGCCTGCCGGACGAAATGAAGATGGGTCTGGTCGAGCCGCTGCGCGAGCTGTTCAAGGACGAGGTTCGCCGTGTCGGCCTGGAGCTGGGTCTGCCCTACGACATGCTCTACCGTCACCCCTTCCCGGGTCCGGGTCTGGGCGTGCGCGTGCTTGGCGAAGTGAAGAAAGAGTACTGCGAAATCTTGCGCCGTGCCGACGCCGTCTTTATCGAAGAGCTGCGCAAGGCCGACCTCTACAACCAGGTCAGCCAGGCGTTCGCCGTCTTCCTGCCGGTGCGCTCCGTTGGCGTCATGGGCGATGGTCGCAAATATGACTGGGTCATTGCGCTTCGCGCCGTCGAGACCATCGATTTTATGACCGCCCACTGGGCCCACCTGCCGTACGACTTCCTGGGGCACGTGTCGAATCGCATCATCAACGAGATCAACGGCATCTCCCGCGTGGTGTACGACGTCTCCGGCAAGCCGCCCGCAACCATCGAATGGGAATGATCGCTCGTTAGGCATCAGCTGGTACTAACTAGCATTAAAATAGACTTAAGCCCATGTTTACATGGGCTTTTTTGTTTTTATGTTTGGCATGTTCTGGCAACGGATAGCAGTGGCAAGCACCACTTGAGTATGGCATTTGAGGTGGTATTATCGAGGAATGATACCATGAGTGATAGCCGATACCATGCTGCTTGATCCTTTATGTTCATGGTATTGATTTTATTTAACTAACTGTTTTTATTGTTATTATTGCCTAGTTTTTGGGTGATCTTTTGGCATGGTATCGAATTCGAGGAAGGATAAGACTTTTGCTGACCGATACCAAGCTGCGCAACCTCAAACCGAGGGACAAACTTTACAAGGTGAATGACCGGGATGGCCTTTATGTAGCCGTTACCCCAGCCGGTTCGATCTCATTTCGTTACAACTACTCGATCAATGGCAGGCAAGAGACGATCACCTTTGGCCGCTACGGTGTCGGTGGCATCAGCTTGGCTGAAGCCCGTGAGCGGCTGAATGAAGCCAAGCGGATGGTGGCCGATGGTAAGTCTCCGGCTAAGGAGAAGGCCCGTAAAAAGGCTCGGGTAAGAGATGCTGAAACATTTGGTGCTTGGGCTGAAAAGTGGCTGCGAGGTTACCAGATGGCGGACTCAACCCGTGATATGCGTCGCTCAGTCTATGCTCGGGAGCTTGAAACGAAATTTGGCAACCAGAAGTTGACCGAGATCACCCATGAAGATTTGCGCATGCTGACGGATGCCATTGTGGAGCGAGGGGCTCCAGCAACGGCTGTTCATACCCGTGACATAGTGCTGCAGATTTATCGTTGGGCCATCGAGCGAGGGCAGAAGATTGAAAACCCAGCGGACCTTGTAAGGCCAACGAGCATTGCCAGATTTGAGCCGCGAGATCGAACTTTGTCGCCTGCAGAAATCCGGCTTATGTATGAATATATGGGGCGGATTGGTACATCGCCCTCCATCCGTGCGGCGGTAAAGTTGCTGCTTTTGACCATGGTGCGCAAAAGTGAGCTGACCAATGCGACTTGGAGCGAGATCAATTTCAGCGAAGCCCTTTGGACCATCCCAAAAGAGCGGATGAAGCGACGGACACCCCATCTGGTGTTTCTATCCAGACAAGCTCTGGACATCCTGATTGCGTTGAAGACCTTCTCTGGTGGCTCTAGCTATATTCTGCCATCCCGTTACGACTCAGATTTGCCCATGAGCAGCGCCACCCTGAATCGGGTGATGACTATGACCTACATATTGGCCCAGAAGGAAGGCAAGCAGCTCGCCAAGTTTGGGCCCCACGACTTGAGACGCACGGCCAGCACTCTGCTACATGAAGCTGGCTACAACACTGACTGGATTGAGAAATGCCTTGCTCATGAGCAGAAGGGCGTGAGAGCGGTATATAACAAAGCGGAGTATCGTGATCAGCGTACATCTATGTTGCAGGACTGGGCTGATATGATCGATGAGTGGGTTATTTAGGGGCTCGCTAAAAAGGCATCTCTTACAAAAAGGTAATCAGGGATGAAAATAGAGAAGATAAAACTACAGAATTTCCGTTGTTTCGGGCATGAGGTGGTCGAGCTCAATTTCGAGGAAGAACTGACGATACTTGTCGGCGGAAACGGTTCCGGAAAGACGGCAGTGCTGCAAGCTGTGTCCCGGTTGTTTGGTACATCACCAACGCAGCGGTCGGTACAGCGTCGGGATTTTCACATACCTATTGACCGGCAGGAACTGCAGTCTGGCGACAGTCTGTTTGTCGAAGCGGTACTTGCCTTCCCTGAACTGGAAGAGCAAGACACTGCTCCTCTTGATGCTGTTCCGGAGTTCTTCAATCAGATGGCTGCTTCCGGTGAGGGAGAGCCCCTTAAGGCCCGGGTACGACTACAAGCAACATGGACGGATGACGGTACGCCGGAAGGGGCAATTGAAGAGGATATACGCTGGATAAGAGCCCTGGATGATAATTTTGAATGGGATGATTGCTCCAGGGTTCAGGCTGTAGAGCGCTCTTCGATCCAGTTTATTTACTTACCGGCAAATCGTGATGCGACGACTCAGGTGACCGCTCTTCTAAAAGGGCGGTTATGGCAGGCTGCCAAATGGTCGACGGCATTTAGGGATGCAAGCTCTGATAGTGCCGGTCAGATCCAGAGCAGTTTCGAGGAAGAGGAGCCGTCGAAGTTTCTGCTGCAGCGTCTTTCGAAGCGTTGGCAACAGGTCTATGAAGCTGATACAGACAGTAAGCCACGCTTAAGGCTCATCGAAAACCGTTTTGAGGAGCTTGTTCGTAAAGCCGAATTTACCTTTACGCCTGACGAAGAAGGTCAGGAGCGCCGTTTGTCCGAGCTGAGTGACGGTCAGCGTTCTCTGTTTCATATAGCCCTTACAGCGGCAACGCTAGAAAGCGAGCGTGAAGCTTTTTCTTTGCCTGCTGATGACAGCTCATTTGAACAGGATAAGTTACGCCGTATTCACCTGACGATTCTTGCCATCGAAGAGCCAGAAAACAACCTGTCACCGTTCTTTTTGTCTCGCATCATCAAACAGGCGAGAGAGATCGGTGCACTGCCTTCTGCGCAGGTTCTGCTATCCAGCCATTCCCCGGCTATCCTGAGCCGGATAGAGCCGGAGGAAGTGAGATATTTTCGTATGGACCGGAGCGCCCGGTGCTCATCGATCCGAGAACTGACCTTGCCTGAAGATGATGTTGAGGCCAGCGTGTATGTCAGGCTGGCCGTAAAGGCATACCCCGAACTTTATTTCGCGCGATTTGTAATCCTGGGTGAAGGGGATTCAGAGCGCGTCGTCATTCCGAAAATAGCGGAAGATATGGGGGTGCCACTTGACCCGTCATTTGTTCCTGTCGTCCCACTAGGAGGACGGTTCGTAGCACATTTCTGGCGGCTACTTAGTGATCTTGAGATTCCATATGCCACACTGCTCGATCTAGATTTGGGGCGTAGACATGGTGGGGCGAACACCATGAGGAGCTGCCTTCAGAATCTGGCCCATATTGGGAATAATTTTGGGGAGTGCAATCGTGATAATGCTGCTCAGCTTACCGACCAACAGCTTTATGGTGAAGGCCAGCAAGGTCCATGGCTTCAAGCTTTCAGGGAGGAAGGTGTTTTCTTTTCCTATCCTATTGATCTCGATTTTGCCATGTTGCTTGCGTTTCCAGACGCTTATCAGGTTGCCAATCCAGGTGGCCGTGGGCCTCAGAGTGATGCTAACGCTATTCAAGCCAAAAAGGTCAGCACACTTAAAACAGGTGGTACCCCTGCCTTGTATACCGAGCTCTATGATGATGCTTTTAAATGGTATCCGTATTTGTTCTTGAGCCGCAGTAAGCCAGAGACCCATCTGGCTGCGTTTTCCCGTATCCCTGATGGCGATGTTTCTGCGTCAGCTCCCGCTGAGCTTAGGGCCCTTATTGAGTACGTAATGCATAAACTAAATCTGCCAGGAGTCGGGGAATGATCCGCGTAAGAAGAGACGACTGGGTACCTCAGGGGGTCGGTGGTCTGGAAGGCAGAGCATGGGAGGCTTTACGTGAAACCGATAGTAGCATCCTCGTGACCGCTGGTGCCGGTGCGGGAAAAACTGAGTTTCTGGCACAGAAGGCGACCTATCTTCTGCAGACAAGCATTTGTCCGGCCCCCAAACGTATTCTGGCCATCAGCTTTAAAAAAGATGCCGCCCGAAACCTCGCTGAAAGGGTTGCAAAGCGTTGCCCGAGAGATCAGGCGAGGCGCTTTGATTCAATGACTTTTGATGCCTTCACCAAGGGACTTCTGGACCGGTTCCGTCCTGCTTTACCTGAGCCGTTCAATTCGCCTGGCACGTATCAGATCGTTACGCCATTTCGTCGGGATTATGAGGATTTTCTTGAACGTCACGGCTATCACGGTGTGAGGGTTCAACAGCTTGAGGGAAGACTTCTTCTGACAGACCTGCCAATTGACTTGTCAAATGGATCTGAAGTACATCGTGCGTTAGCAGATTACTGGCATGAACAATTCTTTGGAGGCGACGAGATCTCTCTGTCCTTCCCGATGATAAATAGGCTTGTAAAACTGCTGCTGCAGGAAAATGCATATATCCGTCGGGCCTTACAGGCAACGTATCCCATTGTCTTTCTTGATGAATACCAGGATACCACCTATGCCCAGTACGACTTGTTGCAAACGGCATTTGATGGTAGCGATGCTGTCTTTACGGCAGTCGGCGATGATAAGCAGCGTATCATGGGATGGGCGGGAGCCATGAATGACGCCTTCGACCAGTTTGAGAACGACTTTGGTGCGAGGCGTATCACATTGCTTTCAAACTGGCGGTCACATGCGGATCTGGTTCTTATTCAGCACGAGATTGCTCGCCGGATAGACGGCAATGTGGAAGCTGTGCAGGCACAAGGGACCCGTGAAATTGAAGGTGAGGTTTCTGCTATCTGGCAATTTCGGAACGCAGATGACGAGAACAATTATCTGGCTGAATGGGTGAGGCGTGAGGTTCAGTCAGGGCGTGTTGCGCCACATGATGTAGCAATTCTGATCAGAATGCGGGCAGATCAGGTGGAGGGTGAGATAGCCCCTGCTTTTGCGGCACGAGGTCTCAGGATCAGAAATGCGGCCCGGTCAGTCGGTGAAATTCAAATACAGGATCTACTTGGTGAAGAACTGACCAGCATATTCGTCCCTTTGCTCCGCCTGGGTGCGACGAACCGAAGCCCGGAAAACTGGGAGCTGGCCCAGCAGAACTATCTGTTTCTGGAGGCTGCTGATCCGGATAACGATCTCACGCAGGAACGGTTACTGGTTAAGCTTGAAGCATTCGTCCGCCAATTAAGGGAAGAGTTGGTGCGTCGCCAGCCTGATCCGGATGCAGCGGAAGAGATTGCAGAGATGCTTCTTGAATTTGTCGGAACCCCTGCACTTCGGCAATCTTTTCCCGCTTATCAGCGGGAAAGGGACTTTGAGAGGGTATGGAGTGGATTTGTCACACTCCTGAAAGAGTGCGCAGAACATAGCAGCAGCTGGATGGAGGCGCTGGATGAGTTTGAAGGTATTGGCCAGGTGGCTCTGATGACCGTCCATAAAAGTAAAGGTCTTGAGTTCCACACGATGATATTTTATGGGCTCGACAATCAGACCTGGTGGAGCCTTACGCCACAACGCGGTGAAGAGCTAAACACTTTCTTTGTTGCCTTTACCAGAGCAAAGCAACGTGCGTTTTTCTCCCAGTGCGTTGACCGAGGGCATGCTATTGGCTGGATACAGCAATTATTGGCTCCGGCGGGGGTCGATACTATAGATGGTGCGACTATACTGGGTGAAAACTGAATATGGCCTAGGTAATTTATCCCTGCCCATTTAATAAAAATTTAATGTATCTTTAGAATCGATGCTTTCTATCAATTTGGATAGAGAGCATCTGCTCAAGGCTGAGCGGGTATATTTTAGCAGCTAAAAACTTTTATCAGTCTTAGATGCACTCATAATTGGAACTCCTTGCGAACTGACGCCAACGCTTTAGATACGGCTTGTCGTGTTATTGGCTGTTTCTTGGCATTTAGTATCCGTTGGCCAATCTCTGTTTGATTGAACCTCAATTGTCTGAGTACTAACATCTTTTTCTTGGTGTCTGATAGCTTTGAATCCACCATCCTACGAGCTAGGTGGCGCAATTTTTCTTCGTCTGCTGGCTGCAATGTTAATCTCAGAATTAACTGGAGAAAATATTGATCTATCAATTCATCACCCGATAGTGCGTTTGGTCTGGAGCGGTTGGCGCACTGATGAGTCAGCCTGGTAAGTTCGATATTAAATTGTGTTAGGGAGCGTTTTGCTCTTCTATATAAAGGGTTCCACTCGCCAGTTACCAGCTTGGGTCGGTGCTCTCTGCAATACTGGTGACTCAGCTCTAATTTCTTGTGATCTTCGAGTTCGGAATTATTGATCCGGTCCTCCTCAACCGTTGCCATAAAGGTGGCAAACTCAGTCATATTCCCGCAGAATTCGCAAAATCCATGTTTTCGTTGCTTATTCAGGTTGACACCTTTTTGGGAGGTAGACCTTTTGGGGGATTTGCATGCGCAGCACCAGACTAATCCAATCAAAGATTCAAGCGTAGCGACAAAGCACAGGTCTCTCGCCGTTTGCTGGTCTTCAGTTTTGATGAACTGTCGCAACAACTGACGTTGCATACGGACCATGGCCTCTAGCCCCACCAGTCTGACAATTTCACTGAAAGGTACACCAACCGCCGTACCAGGAAGATATCCTGTGTAGTTTGCTGGAAGAGTCTTTATGTAGCTATTTACAGCGGGGTCGAGGACTTCCTTGATCAAGCGAAGGATAGGGTATCGACGTGATGATACCGAGTATGGCAGCCAGAGTTCTTCAAACTGCCGGATAGCAGCCGAAATGTGATGATCGCAGTTCTCCCAGATGACTATCTTTGGTGCTTTTTTCATGTCAACCATTCTAGCCAATTAATGCGCTTACTCAAGTTGTATTGCTTGGCACTATGGCTCCTTCACTGGCTGCTGGAGGCAAACACATGCAAACAATGGCATTCAAGACCCTCATTAATAGAAAAGCACTCTTGGACATGATCCCACTTTCTGCGCGAACAATTTACAACATGGAGCTGCGGGGTGAATTCCCACGCCGTATTGCGCTGACAAGCAGAAATGTTGCTTGGGATCTGTCGGAAGTCGAAAAATGGATTGAAGAGCGCAAGTCTTCTGGATTCCATGCTTCACGCCCCGGCCAGACTATTAGAGGTTAATAGCATGGCCCTCGATCTCATGGCCGCTTTTACTGAGCTGCCGCCGCCTATTGATTACGTTCTACCAAATATGGTTGCGGGAACTGTAGGCGCAATTGTTTCACCTGGTGGGGCGGGTAAGTCTATGTTGGCCTTACAGCTTGCGACACAGATTGCTGGAGGCCCAGATCTACTGAACATTGGTGAGTTCCTCATAGGGGCTGTGGCTTACCTGCCAGCTGAAGATCCGACCGCCACGATCCATCATCGGTTACATGTATTGGGTGCACATCTCACGCTGACAGAACAGCAGGCGGTAGCTGATGGATTACTGATTGAGCCGCTGATCGGTCGGTGTCCTGACATTATGTCTTCGGCGTGGTTTGACGTACTCAGACAAGTTGCAGAGGGCCGGCGCCTGCTGATCCTGGATACTCTGCGGCGCTTCCATATCGAGGAGGAGAACGCCAGCGGGCCAATGTCGCAGGTGATTGGCCGGATGGAGGCCATCGCTGTCGAAACGGGCTGCGCTATCGTATTTCTCCATCATTCCAGCAAGGGGGCGACCATGATGGGTGCTGGTGACCAACAGCAGGCCAGCCGTGGTTCATCTGTATTGGTGGATAACATCCGTTGGCAATCCTACCTTTCGGGGATGACGCCAAAGGAAGCCGAAGAGTTGGGGGTCAACGACGGCCAACGCGGTTACTTCGTCCGCTTTGGTGTAAGCAAAGCCAACTATGGAGCACCTTTTCCCGAGCGTTGGTTGCGCCGTCATGAGGGGGGCGTACTCAAGCCGGCTGTGTTGGAGAGACGGCGTAAAACGAGAGAAGTATTGCCGTTCAAGAAATCGGAAATTGCTCTGGAGGGCGCTGATGACAATTGGTAACAAGGTCGTTCCAACCAGTACCAGCGCACAAGCACGAGTGATGATCTACCAGGCGACTCAACGCCCGAGCATGAGGGAGGCAAACTGGATGAAGACATCCTTTGGCCGTTGCTCTATTCAGGGGAGGTTAGGACAGCGGCACGCAGATGTTGTTGAGGCGATTCTGTATTGTGCAGAACGTCGCCGCGATGTGTCCGATGGTGGTGTCGAGCTTCTGGTAGACCCTGCCAAAGTGCGGAAAACGCTGTCAGACAGCCGGTATAGCCTCTTCCAGCTTGAAAAATTACTGACTGAGCTGCGAGCAGCAACCGTAACTATTGAAACGTCACAGTTCGATTTTCCAATAATCGGTGGCTTGATAGATCATGTTATCCCTTCACCGATGACACGCCTTGATCCTCTGACGGGAGGGGAGCGGAACTTATGGAGAGTTCGGCTTGGTATCGCACTGGTCATGCTATTGGAGCATGACCTAAGCCTGTACTACGATCCGGCCCCCATTGCCCGTTTGCGGCACGGTATTAGCCAAGCTATTGCTCGCCATATATTGACTCACAAGCATGAGCCCGCCGGAGGATGGCATGTTGACACCCTGATTCGCGCAGTGTGCGGTGAAAATCTCAATAGCAAAAAGATACGAAATGAGCGTTACAGGCTCAGGGAAGATGCGGAAAAATTGCATGAGGTTGGGATAGCAATAGATGCTGAAAATAGGATAAAGCGTCTCACACCCGCCCGATAGCGTCTCACACCCGCCCGATGGCGTCTCGCACCCGCCCGATGGCGCCTCACACCCGCCCGATTTTTTACTCTTTTGGCAGGATATTCAGGATATCTCAGGATCCCCAGTCGGAGTAACCATCCGCTTTATGCGGACGGTTACTCCTTGTCGGACTGCGTAATCGGCCAGAGGCCGATAATTGAACGCCAGGAAAGGATCTAGCCCCATAAGCTGACTGAGGGGGCATCTAGGAAAGTGCATGGGAACTATGTGTAAAGATATTGATTTTAGCAAAGTAAAGTATGTGAGATTGATGTGTATCGCACTGTTTTATATGGTTTTTTATCTGTTTTTAGATCTTTTTCTGGCGTAAATACATTTCTTAATCCTATGTATGGTGATAACAGCCCTTTCCTATTGAGTATCCCCGAGAGAAACATGGCTGATCTGAGGGCAGGATGTGTGAAGTAGGCCCACCATGCAAGCATGGTGGAGCCTCTTCACCGGCCCTTATTCGCACCTGCGGCGCTCAACGTACATCCTGCCCTGCGGGGCTTGTCAGTTATGCGGGTGATCACAAGTCCTGTTTAGTCGGGCAATCGTTCCGTCTATGCGCTAATTCTGTCCGCATCTTGGCTGATGACTCGATCATATCCCGACGAAGCTCTGCGAGTTCATGGGCTGTCAGTCTTCGGGCTCCTTTGCTTGTGGCGCTTGTTTTGAGTTGCAAGGTCAGGTTCTCCATGTATTCATTATGCCAATTAATCAGCAGTTCAGCCGCCCATGTTACACTGTAGCGTTTTATCTAGGAGCGTAAGCAGGGCACTCTATTTGTATGACACTCTATATCCGTCTCGAAAAACTTCGTTTCTTGGTAACCGAAATGCGACTAGCGTTACGTTTGGCACAGTTTGCGCCAACAGACGCCGACGCACGCATGATTGCCCGACACATTCTAATCCGCGCGGTCGATTTCATCTCACATTCCCGCCAGCTACGTAAGCCGTTAAAGCAAGCAGGGTTCAATACAGTTGCTTTCCACGATCGCAAGGAATGCTACGCTGCTGAATTCAAAGAGTCCTTCCAGAAGGTCCGAGACCGGCTGAGCGCCCATGTTCAAGATATTAAACTAGGAGAGGTGATAGAACTTTGGAATGGCGTCGATGCCTCGAACTCGGAGTTTTTTGTAGAGGGCGCAACCGAGATTTACTGCTCGCTACAATCTTTGAGCATTACCGATTTTCCTACGCTGACAGACTTCCCTGAGCTTGGTGATCCGGCATTCGAGGTTGCCTTACAAGCCTATCGCGCCTCAGGCTGCAAGGTGCAAACCGTAGAGATGGGAGCCGATCCTCTGGCGATGACACGACCTAATTCTACAGCCCTTATCAATACTACGCCGATCCATGCTCGTGCGGGACATCTTGCTCTCATCCAACGTTGGATGGTAGCCCAGGCCAAGTTACTTCAGAGATTCGGAGCGTTTCCGAATGTTGTGCGCCTCTTGAAGGGCCGGATGATTACCGATCTGGTCAGCGCTTGCGATTGTCTTATTACACGCGACGTTGGCCTTGCGGCTCCGCAACGAATGGATGGTCTCGACGCTCTCCTTGCAAAAGAAGTTTCGAAAAACGCCATCGAGCACTTCAAAACGATCTTCCGGGTAGAAGAAGAAATTGCACCGTATCGAGAGATCAGAAACAAAGTTAGCAGTCACCTTGACGGAAACGTTACCGTCACGCTCGAAAATCTCCTAAAGCGTCTTGACGATATTGATTTCGAAGCTGGACTGGGAATATACGACAAGCTGAGACAAGTCTTTGAAAAGGTCTGTCGTGACGTATTGTTCTTGCGTTCTTATTTAGCCGATGGACAAATTCTCAATGGTGTACTCGGGTCTGGAAAAGACACCAACACCGTTCCATTTAGTGACAGTGAGCAACTTGGAAGGGTTGTTCCTCAACCAGAGCGAATGGATTATTCCGACGAGTCGTATTCTGCTAAGTTGGAAGAATGGTTGACCGGCGAATCAGGTGCACGTGAGCGCGCTCGCTCGGCTTTCTGGCAAGCCTTTCTTTATTCTCCTGTCGTTGAAGAATATCAGTTAGTCGAGTCGCTTCCTGGAGGCGGGATACGGTACGAGATGCGGCAATTGCGCCAAGCTCATTGCTTCATTATGGGGAAACTCGAATCTGAGACAGAGTCGAGTCGAATACGCGGCATTCTGGAACTGACTCATCAGTGCTCCAATGGAACTCCGGACGCGCTGACCGAGATTCTGATGCGTTTCGCTCGCAATCCGAGAGCGAGTCCTCATATGTCGGCTATCGCGCTCTGTCTTGGTGATCTTGCCAATTGGAGCAATCTTCCGGTGCGTGCTCATCTGATGGCAGGAATGAGTGTGGCGTCATCGCTTGCCGTGTATACGAGGATGGCCTTGCTGCGGATTTTCGTTCGCACGGAGGGGATAGCTAGGATTAATCGAAAACTGCCAACGGAAGCCTTTTCCGACGTACTTGGGAGCCTAATTTTTGGGCTTGAACCAAGGGACAAGCTAATAACGAAAATTTTCTTGGCAAGTCAGTTTTGCGATCAGCAGATAGCAAGTGTCATGAAGCCCTTTGAAACGGACTATGTCGATCTGCAAACTGACATTGTTGCGCTAGTCCGCAGCTTGACTCCAGAAGAAGAAGCCGCACGCATCTCCGAGATGGTGCGCCGTCTAGTCGATACTCATGATTATGTTGGTATTTGCCTCTATCTGTACGATGAACTGAAGAACGGCGACTTGAATAGCCTAGCTAGAGACTTGGTCATGATGACCTGCGATGGGATCGTTCGGGTTGCTTATCATGATCAATCACGTAGGCATCTGTGTGGTTGCTTCTTGCATCTCGAGCGCTACAAGGAGGCTCTTAGCCTGGCCGATAGCCTTGCTCGTTCAAATCCCGAGAATCCCAATTTCCAAATACTTCTAGCACAAGTGATGACCTACTTACCAGAGTGCCAAGATGTGGGAATAAGCGGCTGACGCTTTCCTGCCGATAATGCAAAACTGTCAAAAAGGCGCCCTTGAGGCGCCTTTTCTTTTTCCAATCGTTTGCGCCTCACTTTTCCCCTCGCTAGCCACTTTCTCGCCTCCCTGCCTCTGTCATATATGACAGGGGGTGTTTTATGGATCTCGCACTAGGCTCTGCCATGCCAATTGAGACCGACGCTGTGAGGCGGCGGTCGTGGCAGAAGGGGAGGGTGGCGATAGCAACACCTTTATGTGCGCTGTCGTCATCGGGCATACCGATATCTGGTATGGCTCCCGGTGGAGTCCGGACACCACTTGAATAAACGGGGCGGAACCCGAACAGCCAAACGAGTAGGGATCATAGAGCACGGAGAGTTTGATATGTCAGAACAAGCAGTGTTGGTGGGTGGATGGACCGCATATCACAAGCTGACCGCCAAGGATCAGGCGGTATTTGATCAGGCGCTGAAAGGATTTGTCGGGGTGCAGTACGTACCCTTTGAAGTCTCCACTCAGGTCGTCGCCGGCACCAACTACCGTTTCAAATGCAAAACAACTGTGAAAGGCGCCCTTGAGGCGCCTTTTCTTTTTCCAATCGTTTGCGAGAAAATTTTGCCCCTGGCGAAGGGGGTGAGGGCCCTGTTGCCAACGTTGTCGTGCTGAGTGCTTGGGTCGATCGGCAGAGCCTCATCCATCGCGTCCACATAGGGCGGCAGACTGTGGTTTATCCGGGCAGGGTAGGGGGAGCAACTCCTGCCCGTCAGGTGCCATGCGGGCAATTGATCCGGATGCCCTCTGCTTGGATGCCCCATATTGATGCCAGAGGGTGATGCGAGCTGCTGATGCGCCCCCCAAGATGGGGTAATTTCTGATCTGGCTTGGGAAACGCCTACCTTCCGCTTTTTCTTGTCTCTCACGCTCGCTAGGATAGTCGTCTGGATATGGCCTCTTTGGAGTCGCCTATGAACCGTTAGAAAAGTTGAAGTATGTATACGAGTTTTTAAACAAATTCAGTCTATTCGCAAAATCATTTAGTGTTTGTAGCAATCATTGTAGCGCGTGCTGCAAAAACGATGTTCAAATTACCACTTTGGAAGCCAAATATATAGAAAAAGTATCTGGGAAAAAGGCTAAAAACGTAAGGCGACCTAGCAATAGTCATAATAGTGACTGTCCTTTCTTAAAGGATAATTCATGTTCAATTTACGAAACTAGGCCATTTAACTGTCGAACTCTTCATACTTTGGATGATCCCAAATACTGTAGTACCCATGAACATCATCAGCTTTACGGTTTGCAAGGCGGAAAAGGTATACCAATAGTATTCCAGTTTAAGAAGTATACAGAAAGACTCAATGAAAATAGGCCTGTTGCTGATATTCGAGATTTTTTCAGTTAACAAACCGTTGCAACGGACTCGGAAAAGCTCCTCGTCGTTGAATAGGGGCGTTAGGGCACAAAGGGGGAAAGATTGGAAGAAGTAGCAAAGTTTTGGAATGACAACTATTCCAACATCATGGTTTCGCTTGGCGTTGGACTCGTTTTCTTTGTCTTGGGACCTATTGGGGTTTGGTTTTCGGGCCGCAAGATTAGAAGAGAACGAATTCGAAAAGCAAAAGAAATGCTTATCGATTTAATCGAAGGCATGCTTGTTTCTCAGGAAGCAGTTACAACGGCAAAGCTAAAGCAACTGTTTAATGCTGTTGAAAGAGAGGTCGAAACAAGCATTGACTCAGAGTACGACCTTGAAAGACTTTTTGAAGATGTATCGCTTCGCTTTCAAAGAAGCAAGCATCTTGATGCAACACAGAAAGATGCCTACTCAAAAACACTTCTTGATCTTGTGGAATCAATAAAACAATCCCAAGCAGCAGGTACGCGCGTCATCCCTAGACGTTACGAGTCAATTTTTCTGGACTTAAGACAATCAATTGAAAGCCAAGACATGCAGAAGTCAAATAAAGTCTTAGATGAACTAGAAGAGAAAGTCTCAAGACTGCCGATGGAAGCAGAACCATTTATCCGCATACTTACAATTCAAAGGCGGTTCATTAAAGAGCACCCTGTCTTGTTTCTGACGGTGGTAGTAATCTACGTGGCATTTTTTGTAATAGGTGTGGTTACAGGTGTCATCAAGTAGCCCTAACACTGCGCGTCCAAGGGACGTTATGTCATAAAAGATGGATAACTCAACGAGACCAAATCATGGCAACAAAGTCTGAAATATTAAAAGAAGCTTTATTGATTGCATCAGAAGCACTCCGGGAACTTGAGTTATCAGAAGCATCTTTAACGTCAATTGCATTGAAAGCAAGCCGGATTGCTAGAATAACAGGTGATTTTGATATGCAACAAATAATGCTCTTTGAAGCTGGCGGTTATCCTTCTGAACCAACTGGCGTTCAGCCTGAAATATGGTCATTAGCAGTTAAAGCGAAGAGAGTAGCAAAAGAAAAAAAGGAAGAAAAAATAAACGAATATGCCATATTGAAATCTATTGAACAGCTAGAAAGTGAAAACCAAGCAGCTAAAGAACGTCTGCGTTCTGCTGTTGATCCAAACATATCCATTAGCTCGAGTAATCCAAATCAATTTATATCACCTGTGGTTGGCAATGGCATCGAGCGAACAAAAACAATTAGCTCAATCAGTGAAACAGCTAAAATGATAGGACAGCGCAGAGCATATATATATCAATACCTGAGTGATGTTTATTATGAATTGCGTTATTCATCGATCACAGAAGATAGTTTTTCAAGAATAAGGTCTGTAGTAGACATCAATATTGCGAATCTAACTCCAAATGCAGTTAAGAAATTTACTGCTATTTATGACAATTTAGACTCTGACAATACTGAGGATTGGGCTAATGCCGTTCATAGTTGTCGTCGTGTTTTACAAGATTTAGCTGATGTTTTATATCCTTCGAGAGCAGATATAACCAAAAACATTGGTGGTAAAGATCGCATTGAAAGCTTGGCCCAGATGCGTATATAAATAGAATAATTGCTTATGTAGAAGGAAACACCCAATCCGAACGATTTCAAGAAATCGTCGGATCTCACATCAAATACCTTGGTGAACGATTAGATGCTATTTTTCAAGCGGCTCAAAAAGGTTCTCATGCTGAAATTGTGTCAAAAGAAGAAGCAGATCGCTATGTCGTTTATACATACATGGTTGTTGGCGATTTAATCACTTTAAAATTGAGCAGAGAAACAAGTCCGGCACAGGCATAACAAAAACCTGAAACAGGACGGCCCTACGTGCCGTCATTTAAGTCATAGGAAGCGTTCTCCTCCTCCATTTCTCTATCATGCTCTCCCTTGATATCGCCGGACGACTGTCCGGCGATATCTGATGGGCAATCGCCTTATGACCAGCAGGCTCTGTATTTCCCTTGTCAGGCAGAGCATCACAGTCCCCACCTCACTCATACCTCGCCGCCTCCCAGGCGTGTATCGCCTGTTTGCGGGTCTCGCCCCAGTGATAGCCGCCGAGTTTGCCATTTTGCTGGATGACTCTGTGGCAGGGGATCATCAAGGCGACGGGGTTGGCGCCCACCGCCAGCCCCACGGCGCGGGCAGCCTTGGGGTTGCCGATGGCGCTCGCCACCTGGGCGTAGCTCACCACCCTGGCGGGCGGGATCTCGAGCAGGGCCCGCCAGACGCTGATCTGGAAATTGGTGCCGCTCACGTGCAAGGAGATGGGGCGATCCGGCATCTTGCTGCCATCGAACATGGTGTGGATGACCTCTTGGGTGCGTGATGGCGCCTCCCGCAGCTTCGCCTCGGGCCAGTTATGGGCGAGGGCGGCCAGCGGCGTCTCTGGGGCCTGGTCATCGAGAAACGAGAAGTTGCATACCCCCCGCGGGGTGAGGGCGACAAACGCCTGGCCGAAGGGGGTGTCATGCACCCCGTGATCGATAACCAGCCCGGCCCCGCGTTGCTTGTACTCCCCCGGCGTGACGGCCTCGAGCTGCACGAAGTGATCGTAGAGCCGCGAGCCGCTGCTAAGGCCCAGGGTATCGGCCACCTCCAGCAGCGGGCGTGACTCCTGCAGCAGCGCCTTGGCACGCTCCAGGGTCAGTACCTGCAGATAGCGTTTGGGTGTCACTCCGGCCCAGCGGCTGAACAGCCGCTGGAAGTGAAAGGGGCTTAAGTGAACGTGTGCCGCTATCTCGTCCAGGGTGGGCTGGCGCGCCACCTGGCTTGCGATAAAACGGATGGCATCACTGATGCGGGCGTAATCAGACATAAGGCGCTCTCACGATAGGTTTGCAGCCGCAGGATCTTGGATGCGACAAGGTCATGTGCGATAAATAGATACCCCACCATCGGCCAGCAGGGCAATGCCGGTGGTAAAGCTCGATGCATCGGACGCGAGATAAAGGGCCGAGCGGGCGATCTCCTCCGGTTGGGCCAGCCGTTTGAGGGCATGCATATGCTGCACAAAGGCGAGGCTTTCCGGCGTATCGGTAAAGGCCCGTCCCATGGGGGTGTCGGTGCCCCCCGGCAGCAGGGCGTTGACCCGCACCCCTTGTGCCCCGAACTCCGCAGCCAGCACCTGGGTCAGGCCGATGAGGCCGGCTTTGCTCGCGGCATAGGCCGCCATGCCGGGCAGCCCCAGGGTATGGCCGACGAAGGTGGAGGTAAAGATAAGGGAGCCGCCCCCGCGCGCCAGCATGGCGGGGATCTGGTGCTTGGCCCCCACGAAGGCGCTGGTGAGGTTGGTATCCAGGGTCTCATGCCACTGGGCCAGTGCCATCTCCTGCACGCTGCCCGGCGTCCCCGTGGTGCCGGCGTTGTTGAAGGCGATATCGAGCCCCCCGAAACGCCCCACCGCCAGCTCCACCAGGGCGCGGGCGTAAGATTCGCTTTTCACATCCCCCGCCAGGCTCACCGCCTGGCCCCCGAATTCCCTGATCTCCTCCACCAGCAGATCCAGTTCGGGCTGGCGGCGGGCCCCCAGCACGACCCTGGCCCCCTCCCGTGCAAACAGGATGGCGCTGGCGCGACCGATGCCGGAGCTGGCTCCCGTGATGATGGCGACCTTGTTGGACAGTTGTGACATGGCAGTTCCCTCGCGAGATGTGCATGGCGCCAGGTGGCGGCGCCCATGCAGGATTGGCAGACAAGTGGATGGGTTCAACCCCTCCTGGTTCAAACCTCCTTTGGTTCAACCCCTTGGGGGGGGCGAAAGCACTTTTGGTTTGAAAGCACTATGGCTGCGAGCCTTCGTCACGACGACCCGGATCTTGCTCACTTGTCCCATCGGCGATGGGCCATCACGGCATCGGGAGATATCAGCGTTTTTTGAAGGGAGTGGGAAAGAAGTGGGAAGGGAGCGGGGCTGTGGCGCCGCTTTCCCATATGGTGGTGTCATGGGTTTGCAAGGGCAGGGCATGGAAAACAGTGCCACCGGAGTCGGCGGCACTGACGCAAGGCCTGGTGGGATAACGCTCTTTTAGGGGTTATCAGGCCAGGGGGGGGCTGGATGTGGCGGCGCAGGGCAGGGCGGCCAACTGTGCGAGGTGCTCGCCCAGGGAGACACCGGCGCCGGTGGCGTTGACTGTCTCGAAGTAGTCGTGCCAGCCCGATGCGGCTATCCCCTGGACGAGGGCCTCGATGGCTGCGGCATCCGGCCCGCGCCAGATGGCGAAGAAGGGTTGGGTTGCGCCATGGAGGGTGGCGGCATGGGTCTCGCCCAGGGCGATGGGCTCCACCCCGAGGGCGGCGAGGCTGGCCATGCCTGCGCCAATGGCCTCGAAGAGCTGCTGACGGGCCGCCTGGCTCAATGCCAGCCAGGCGGGAGTGGGGGTGTAGAGCTCTGCCAGATAGTGGGTCATAGGGGTTCCTTCGGGAGTTGGCCCTTGCGCAAGGTGCGCAAGGCGCGTTGACAAATCCGGGTTGTCGCGGGGCAGGGGCTTTCGCGAGACCAGCGCGCGCAGAGATCAGTGACCCACTGTGGCCTGTCTTTGCTCGCATCGTTCAGCCAGTTGGCGACGGAGTCCTGCACATAGGGGGCGGGATCGGCCTTGAGGGGCTCGAGCAGCACCAGGGCCTGCTCCGGCGCTTGTCGCAAGGACGCAAGATGGGTACACCAGACGCCGCGGGGCCGAGTCGCCTCGCTGGCAAAGCGTCGCAGCCGCTCGGACGGCTCCGCCGTCCAGGGCACCAGGGCGGCAATGGCCTCCTCCAGCTGCGCGGCAATGGTCGAGCGCATTGCGAGCCAGGCCCACTCGCGCACCCCGAAGTGAGGGTCATCGGCGAGGGGGCGAATGAGGGCCAGGCGCTCCCCTAGCGACAGCCCCTCGCTCGCGCCCACCATGAAACAGGCCCAGCCCCGCACGGTATCCGAGGGATGGCGGCTGAGCGCGTCCAGGGCCGCCATGCCGCCATGTTCAAGGATGAGACGCGCGGCCAGCGCCATGCGCCGGGTAATGCCGTCCGCTGATGCGGCTTGCATCGACGCCAGCGCATTGGGCCCGAGTGCAGGCAGGGTGCACTGCATCAGGGCGGCAAAATCCACCGCCAGGCATTCGGTCAGGTTGCTTGTCTCGCTCTCTCCCAGGTTGAGCTGGGCGAGGCGTGAGGGGGCGATATCCGTGATGCGGCTGCGTGTCATGAGTGCTCCTCTGTGGCGGCCTCAGTGCAGCCTGCCCGGGATGAGATGACATTGAGCCAGGCCCTCTTGAGCAGGGCGCTCAGGGTCTCCCGCTCTGCCTGATCGAACCCGGCAAACAGGGAGCCTATCCACTGGCTGTGCTCATCGAGCAGGTGCTGCGCCAGGGCCTGGCCCTGCTCTGTCAGGCGCACCGAGATCTTTCGCCTGTCCTGGCTGTCGCTGTGGCGAGCCAGCAGGCCGTCCCGTTGCAGCCCGTCGAGCAGGCCGGTGATGGTGGCCCGTGTGACCCCCGCCTTGACGGCAAGCTCGTGGGGGGCCAGCCCTTGTGACAGGTCGCGCAGCAAAAACAGCAGCACGAACTTGCCTTCGGAGAGGCGGTGAGGGGCCAGGCGCGCCGCGCACGCCTGATCGATGGCAGCGGCGAGGGTCAACACCTCAAAGCAGACACGTATGTTTTCGGTGTCCGCTTGTCCGCGGCGCTCTGCATCCTCGAGCAGGGCGAGGTGTTTCTGTTCCAGCGTGATCATGATGGTGAGTCTCGAATGACTTTGTATGGCGCCATACTATATGGCGCCAACCAAATGATCAACCATACAAGAGCCGACCGGGATGGTTCATGGCAACGAGGAGCAGGAGTGTGGCGGTGGGTGACTTTGCAAGAAGAGGCCTTGCAAGAAAATCGGCCATCTTTGGCCGTGATTCCCTATAATGCCCCTCCTTTGTGCTCCTGGGGAGTGCCCCGCAGTGAGCCGCCGCAAGCCCGAATCTTGATAGAGACGATCCCATGCATACCCTGGAACAGCTGCGTGCAGGCGAACTATGCGGCGCCCGCCACCTCAAACTTGCTGAAAACCTCGCGGTTTTCCCTCCCGAGATCCTGACTCTCAAGGGGACGCTGGAGGTGCTGGATCTCACCGGCAACCAGCTGAGCGACCTGCCGGACGAGTTGGCGCAGTGCACCAAGCTGCGCATCATCTTCTGCTCCGAGAACCGCTTCACCGAGTTGCCCGAAGTGCTGGGGCGCTGCCCAGCGCTCACCATGGTGGGCTTCAAGGCCAACCAGATCGTCACAGTCCCCGCAGCGTCGCTGCCCGCTGGCTTGCGCTGGCTGATCCTGACCGACAATGCCATTGAGCGTCTGCCCGGCACGCTTGGCCAGTGCGACGCCCTGCAAAAGCTGATGCTGGCGGGCAACCGCCTGCGCGAACTGCCCGCGAGTCTCGCCAACTGCCGTCGGCTCGAGCTGCTGCGCATCGCCGCCAACCGGATTGAGGTCTTTCCGAGGTGGCTGCTCTCCTTGCCGCGCCTGAGTTGGCTTGCCTGCGCCGGCAATCCTTTTAGCGATGGGCAAGAGGCGCGGGCCATGAATGACGCTCATGTCGCCACCCTTGGCTGGGGTGAGCTGAGCGTGGGCGAACTGCTGGGGCAGGGGGCCTCTGGCATGATCCACAGTGCGACCCGCGTGGCTGGTGACGGACAGCCTGGTGAGACCGTGGCGGTCAAACTATTCAAGGGGGCGGTGACCAGCGATGGTTTGCCCGGCTGCGAGATGGCGGCTTCCTTGGCATCCGGTATCCACCCCAACCTCATCAAGCTGATGGGGCGGGTCAATGATCACCCCTCCGGCATGCCGGCGCTGGTGATGGAGCGGATAGATCCGGCGTTTGCCAACCTGGCGGAGCCGCCGAGCCTTGTCTCCTGCACCCGGGACGTCTATCCCGCTGGGCTGCGTATGAGCCTGCCCGACGTGATGGCGATGGCCCGGGGCATCGCCTCGGCGGCGCAGCATCTGCATGGTGCCGGGGTCATGCACGGGGATCTCTACGGTCACAATATTCTCTTCGCCCGCCGATCTTCCCAACCGGCCCACGCCCTGCTCGGGGATTTTGGCGCAGCCTCCCTCTATGATCGCGCCAATCACGGGCTGGCTGCTGGCTTGGAGCGGCTGGAGGTGCGCGCTTTTGGCTGCCTGCTGGAAGAGCTGCTGATGCACTGTGATGCAAACGGTGAGGCCTATGCTGACCTGCATCGACTGAGCGCCGCCTGTTTGGGGGAGGAGCCAGGCGCAAGGCCCACCTTCGCGCGGATCCACCTTCTGCTCCTTGGCATCCAGGCAACCCATGACTTGGCCAATTGATCCGAGACGGGCTTGCCTTGATGAGCAGTGCGCCGCTTCCCGTGTCATCAATGCAGTGTCATCAACCGGCATATACCTGGCCTTGCGATCTCGTTTGGTTTTGCAATCCTTTGTCTGGCAGAAATAGCCTATGGCGGGAGGGCAGGGGTTGCACGGCGGCGGCTAAGTTGTGATATTGAGACATCTTTAGATAAAGGGGTATGACGATGGAAGCCGCATTTTGGCACAAGCGTTGGGAAGAGAACCGGATCGGATTCCATCAGGCTGATGTGAATCCCTTTCTGCCAGATTGCTGGCAGGGCCGTCCCGAGCAGGGGCCGGTGTTGGTGCCCCTCTGTGGCAAGTCTGCCGATATGGTCTGGCTTAGCCGCCAAGGCAATGCCGTACATGGCTTCGAGCTCTCGGAACTTGCCGTCAGCCAGTTTTTTGAAGAGCAGGAGCTCTGTGTGCAGCAAGATGTGCTGGGCCCTTACCGGCGTCATCTGAGTGGCGAAATTGCCCTTCATCAAGGCGACTTCTTCGCCGCCGCAGAGCTTGGCCACGGTTATCAGCTCGCCTATGACAGGGCTGCACTCATCGCCTTGCCAACCGCCATGCGCCAGGATTACGCCGACTTGATGGCACGCCTGATGGTGGCGGGGGGGGAGGTGCTGCTCATCACTCTGGAATATCAACCCGAACAGCAAGCGCAACCCCCTTTCTCGGTGGGGGAGCTGGCGGTGCGCGCCCTGTTTGAAAGGAGCTTCAGGGTCGAGGTACTGGGCAGGCGCAGTGAGCAGGAGCACCCTAGGGTCATTGCCGGTCAGCTTTCCTATTTCGATGAAGTGGCATATCGACTCACCCGCCGTGGTTGAGTCAAGTCAGCGCCGAGCGAATGGTTTTGTGATCCGGCAGGCAGATTGAAGAGAAGAGGGGGCAAGGTCTTGGACCATGTCCCCTCTTTTTTACCTCCTTTGATGTAGATCAACGGGGGGATATGGGTTGTGAGTAAGATGATCCTGTTTCTCAATCACTGCTGGCAATGGCTCAAGCCGACTCGCCTCAGTGCCTGATTTTCACGCTCATGTTCACGTTTGGCGGCGCAAGTCGTCTTTATGGTGGTATTTCCAGCCGACCCTTTTGGGTCGGCTTTTTCTTTGTGGGCAGGCCACCGTTTGCGAGCGATCAAGCATCGAAGGTCAGGGCATTGAGGCGAAAGAGGCTAGGGTCTTCGATGAACTGGCCGGTGATGCGCTCATCGTGCTCGTGCCCTTGGCCATAGCTGCAGAGGATCAATCTGTCCGAGGTGCGTGAGCGTAGTGCCATGATGAAACGCACCAGGTCGGCGCGGCTGAGCTTGCCCACCTCCTCGCAGACGTGCTCGCGCTGATCGAAGCCGAGATCCTTGTTGCCTATGCTGACCCAGAGGCGCTGGCCACGGCTGCGCAGATTGGCGTCGCGCTCGGACAGCTGGGCCTGCAGGCCGCGCTTGCTCTCTTGCCACTGTTGCTCGCTAAATTCGAGCATGGCTAGCGGGAAGAGGTCGATGAACTCTTCCACCGCATCGAGCAGCACCTGGGGCCCGGCCACTGGCGACTGTATATAGAAGATGAGGCCGGGGTGGCGATTGAGGGGCAGGTTGCCGGCGCCCACCACGTAGCCGAGTTGCTGGCGGGTGCGCAACTCGTGGAAGAAGGTGGACGACATGATGTGATTGGCCAGGGTGAAACAGGCCAGATCCCGGGCCCGGGTGGTGCGGGACTGGTAGTAGACCAGCAGCGCCGAGTCTTCGTGTTCGCAGCCGTGTTCGCGGATGAGCGTGCCCCTGTCCTGGATCGAGATGAGAGGGCGCCGGGTCTCTGCGCTCGGTTGGCTATAGGGCGCAAGATGGCGCTCGAGCAAGGCCGCCAGGGCCAGGGCTTCGCTCTCTTGCCAGTCGCCGTGTACCAGGGTTTCGACGTGAACCTGGCTGAACAACTGCTGCACGAAGGCTGGCATCTCAGCGAGTTCCACCTCGCGCAGGTGACGCAGCAACTGTTCGAAGGGCGGATTGTTGGGTTGCAGCAGGCTGGTGAGCTGGTTGAACAGCTGATTGATGGGCCTGGTCTTGGCCTGATTCTCCCAGTTGCGAATGAGTTGCTGCTTGATGGCGGCAAAGCGGGCCGGATCCGGATAGCCCAGGGTGCGATTGGCGAGGATCATATCGAGCAGCAGAGCCTGCTTGTCGGAAAAACCACTCAGGGTAATGGTGAAGCCGCCCTGATGGGCATACATCTGGTAACCCAGCCCCGCCAGCTCTGCCGGGTAGGTGAGGGCGTTGAGGTGATCGCACAGTAGCTCGACGGCCAGCCGCGCCATGGCAATGTGGCGCGGGCTCTTGACCGCATGTTCACTGTCGATGGCGATGTAGAGGTTGCCCTTGGGCACGCTGAACTGGTGCTCATGAAGATGCCATAGCCGAAAACCTGGTCTGTCAATCAGGCAGACAGGCAAGTCGGTGGCCAGTTCCGGCGACCTGGGCTCCAGGCGCGTGGCGATGAAGGGATTGGGGTCGGGTAAGCGCAGGGCAGCATCAGGCTCGCTCTGTTGCCAGCGGATCTTGTCTGCCTCCGGTATGTGGCTCACCTTGTAGGGGGTCTGATACCAGCGGGCCAGTCGGTCCGTACTCAGTCCGGGGGCGGTCAGGGTGATCCTCAGGTTATGAGGGGTCAGCTTGGCGAGCAGGCGGGCTAGCAGCTCTTCATCATACTCGCGCATCATGTAGTCGCCGTAGAGCAAGTCTTGTGGCTGATAGATGAAGAGATTTAGCACCAGACCAGAAACGGTGTCTTGCGCCTTGCCGCGCTCCTGGAAGCGGAACGCCGACTCCAGCACCCGTTGTTTCTCCTCGTACCGCCAGGGGGCCAGCCCCTCCTGCTTGACGAGTTTGAGGTAGCCAAACAGCAGTGTGATGATGTCGTCCACATGGTCCATCCCCATCGGGGTCAGGCCGAAATTGATGCCAAAGTCCTTGAAATTGCTGCCACTCACGCCACCACCGGCGGCCAACTGGTTGACCCAGCCTTTCTCCTTGAGCAGGGAGAGCAGGCTGCCATCGCCCTCATAGCCGATGAGATGGCTCAGGAAGGTCAGTGGTTTTTTGTCGTAATAGGCATCGACCGGCGGCAGCGGGAAGTTGAGGCTCAGACGGCGACTCTCTTTGACCGGCGTCTGTTCAATGCAGAGCCCCAGATCCTCGAGTCGATAGAGGGGGGCCTCCACGGTCGGGATCCCCAGATTACGGTCCAGAATGGGGCCAAAGAAGTGTTCACACCAGGTTAATTGGTTGGCGATAGACTCCGGAGAGAGCATCACCAGGGCCATGCGATCCGCGCTGTAGTGCTGTTCGTAGAACCTCAGCAGGTCGCTGTGCAAACTGCGCCCCGGTAGATCTGCCAGGGTGTCGAGATTGCCGACCGAGAATTTGGAAAACGGGTGTGCCGGGTTGACGGTCTCTTTGTGTACCTGATAGCTGCGACGCACGTCATCCATCAACTTGAGCCGGTATTCGGAGTCGACCGCGTTACGCTCCTTGTCGACCCATTCGGGCGAGAAGGTGGGACAGATGAAGAACTGGGAGAAGCGCGCCAACCCCTGCTCGAAATAGTCATTGTCTATGTCGAAGAAGAAGTTGGTGAACTCGGTGCCGGTCCAGGCGTTGTTGCTGCCCCCGTGGCGATTCATGAACTGCTGGTATTCACCGGGTTTGGGATAGGTGTCAGTGCCGAGAAACAGCATATGCTCGAGGAAATGGGCCATGCCCTGACGATCGCTCGGATCGTCGAAATGACCGGTATTGACCGCCAGCGAGGCCGCAGACTTATCGGTCTCAGGGTCGCAAATGAGAAGTACCTTGAGCCGGTTGGCCAGCTCCAGATAGTGATATTGCCTGTGGTCATTCGGGCTGGCGTAGGGGCTCATCGGCGCTGACTCATGTTGGATTTATTTGAATTTAAAGATGATTATCGACCTCGGATAGAGGATGGGCAAACCCTTTTCTGAGAGGTAGCGCAATTGTTTCCCCATGCGGGGCGGGGTAAGATCCCCCCGCCGTTAAAACAGGCCCGACAGGGTGAGGTTGTAATGAAGATTTATATCATGCGTCATGGCCAGGCTGGCATGAATGCGAAAACCGATGAACAGCGCCCCCTGACTGAACAAGGGGTTGCCGAGTCACTGCACATGGCGCGCTGGTTGGCCCCTCAATTGGACAATGGTCTCGGGTTGGCTATTCACAGCAACTACCTGCGGGCGCGTCAGACCTGGCAGGCAATCAGCCAGGTGCTGCCAGTACCGGCCAGCGTCGAGGAGAGTGGCGACATCACCCCTTACGGCGATCCGGCGCTGGTGGCCAGCTATCTCACCGCCCTGGCCGAGCAGCATGACAGCATCCTCATGGTCAGCCATCTGCCCCTGGTTGGCTATCTGGTACAGATGTTGAGCCCGGCGGCAGGGGCGCCGATGTTTGCTACCTCAGGGCTCGCTTGCATCGAATGGAAAGAAGGCAAAGGTGACTTGCTCTGGTTGTCAGGACCTCATACAATACCTCTCGAAACAATTTGATAACATTTGGTTTTTTCAGTGTTTCGGATTGTTGTTCATGGATGAATATCCAATTTTCAGGGAACCATTTCGCAGAAACTGCTGTCATACGGGTACAACTGCATAGAGGTTGCAACGATGAGAGTATTTAAAAAATACCTGCCGCTGATGGTGGCAAAGCACGTCAAGACCTTCTTCAAGGGTCGCATTTACATCCATGGCCGTGGCCGCTTCGACTTCCAGTCCGGGCTGTTAATGATGCCGAATCAGGCCGACTTGCCTCACCGTCAGACGGTGGTCGAAGTCAATGCCATGATAGGTCGTCTGCACATGGACGCGGCTTGATAGTGTCATCAGTCGGCTTTTGCGACGTCGTGCCCAGACCCTCCCCGGAGGGTCTGATTGTTTCTGCCTGGGCTGACCGGATCCTCATGGGGTGAACCGTCGCCATCCTGATCGGCCACTTGCACCCTGCCTCACCTCATTCCTCATGAAATAGCGCTTGCACCCAGGACGGCGCTTCCTAAAATGAGCGCCTGTTTCTTCGGGTGTCACATATCATGCCTCCATTGGCGGTGCTTTTTCCCTTCTCCTGCATGGCCATCTGGGCCGGTAACGGTATCGTCAGCAAGTTGTCGGTCGGTTTATTGTCGCCGGCGGCCATGGCCTGGTCCCGCTGGCTGGTGGCCGCGCTCATTTTGACCCCCTTTCTTGCCCGATCTGCCTGGCGGCAGCGTGTCCGGATCAGGGCGGGTTTTGGCAAGCTTGCCATGCTGGCGCTGCTTGGCATGGTGCTCAACCAGACCTTTGGCTATTACGCGGCTCACACCCTTGGCGCTACCGAGATTGGCTTGATGATGGGCTTGACGCCGTTGCTGACGGTATTGCTCAGCGCCTGGGTGCTGCATGAGCGCCCCAGTTGGGGCGCGCTGCTCGGTGGACTCATCTCCCTGCTTGGCCTGCTGGTGTTGCTGGGGCAGGGCAATCCCGCCCAGTTACTCCAGCAGGGCGTTCAGGCAGGCTCTCTCTATATGTTGATGTCGGCACTCACCTATGCCCTCTACAGCGTGCTGCTCAAGCGCTGGCAGCTTGGACTGGACAGCTGGACCATGCTCTACGGCCAGGTGCTGTGCAGCTTGTTGTTTCTTACCCCCTTCTTCTTGCTCAACGATGGCACGCTGCCCGACAGCCGTGCACTCTGGCTCATCCTCTACGCAGGCATCCCCACCTCGGCTCTCTCCCCCTGGCTCTGGATGCAGGGCATCTCGCGTCTGGGAGCCAACCGTACGGCTATCTTCATGAACTTGTTACCCATCATGACGGCGGTATTGGCGGTCAGTCTGCTGGGGGAGACCCTCACCCCTTATCACCTGATAGGCGGCGGCCTCACCCTGTTTGGGGTACTGATTGCCCAGTTGATGGTCAAACCCATCGTCAGTCGCAAGGCGGTACCCGTGAGCTAACGGGCAGTAATAAAAGCAACAGCCCCGCAGTGCGGGGCTGTTTCGTATCCAGGTCAACTCAAGCTTGAGTCACTACTGGGCTATCAGGTACATATCTTTGGAATAGACCAGATCCTGCGGGTTGTGGTAGGGATAGCCCTTCACAAAGGGCTTGAGCAGACGCGACTTCACATAGAAGTAGACGGGAGCGATGGGTGCCTCCTTGTCGAGGATCACCTCGGCCTGCTGGTAGAGTTGGTTGCGCTCGGCCGGATCTTGTGAATCATGGGCCTGGGCGAGCAGGGCATCATATTGCTTGTTGACCCATTTGCCGCTGTTGGCCGAGCTGGTGGAGGTCATGATATCGAGGAAGGTGGAGGCATCGTTGTAGTCGCCATTCCAGGAGTAGCGACTCACCCCGAAATCCCCCTCGTTGAGGGCGGAGACCATGGTCTTCCACTCCATGTTGTTGAGCTCGGATTTGACCCCCAGGTTGTGTTTCCACATGGAGGAGATGGCCAGGGCTATCTTCTTGTGGCCTTCGTTGGTGTTGTAGAGAATATCCACATCCAATGGATTGTCCGGGCCATAACCGGCCTCTGCCAGCAGGGCTTTGGCCTCCTTGACCCGCTCTTCCTTGCTCATCTGCTGACTGAGGGGTTGTTTTAGCTCGAAGCCGTCGACGATGGGTGGAGTGAAGCTGTAGGCCGAGATCTGTCCCTGACCCAGGATCTTGCCGGTGATGGTATCGCGATCTATGGCCAAGGAGAGCGCCTTGCGCACCCGAGGATCGTCAAAGGGTTTGCGCTGGGTGTTGAACACATAGTAATAGCTGGCCAGGAGAGGCACGTTGAGCAGCTCGCCCGGGGTCGATTTCTTCAATATGGGATACTGCTCAAGGGGATAGCTGGTGTAGTGCAGGCTGCCAGCCCGATAGCGATTGTAGGCGGCGGTGTCGGCCACTATCTCCAGATAGAGCACCTTGTTGATCACCGTGTTGGCATTGTCCCAGTAATGGGGATTGCGCTCGGCCACCAGCCGCTCGTTGGGGGTCCACTCCTTGAGCACGTAGGCACCGTTGGAGACGATATTGCCCGGTTTGACCCACTCCTGGCCAAATTTGGCGATGGTCGCCCGTGGCGCCGGGAAGGTGGTGTAGTGTGAGAGTGTCTTGAGGAAGAAGGGCACCGGGGCCTTGAGGCGGATCCGCAGGGTATGCGCATCGATGGCCTCGATGCCAAGGGTATCCGGGCTTTGCTTGCCTGCCAGCACCTCGCTGGCGCCGATCACACCGGTCAGCTCGATAAACCAGGCGTAGTTGGAGGCCGTCTTGGGATCTGCGGCCCGCTGCCAGCCATAGACATAGTCTGCCGCCGTCACTGGCTCACCGTTGGACCACTTGGCATCGGGCCTGAGTTTGAAGGTATAGACGGTGCCGCTGGCATCCACGTCATAGCTCAGGGCGCCAGCCGGTGTGAGCTTGCCATCCCCGTTCACGGTATAAAGGCCTTCAAACAGGTCGTTGACGATCTCGCTGCCTGAACTTTCTTCCACCAACTGAGGATCGATGGAGGCTGGCTCAGCGCCAATATTGCGCACGAAGGTCTGCTGGTCGGGGGGGAGCAGCTTGGTGCCAGCCGGCACCTGAGCCGCCAGAGCGGGCAGCGAGAACAGGGCAAGCACTGCACCTGCGATTAGGGTCTTCTTCATTGAATATCCTTATGTTTTTAATGCTTCCAAAGCGGTCCCAGTGTGCGATATCCATGGTTAAAGCTCAAGAGGTGAGCGGGGGCCCATGGCGTCAACATCCGGGAATTGCGGGCAGTTTGACAACCGAGCAGGGGGAGGGGATAGCGCATAGGCCGGCTTGATGGCAGGAGAGGGGCGTCATCAGGATCGCCAGATATATCACAGCGAATTAACTTGGAGAAATCGCCCTGAAATGAACAACTCAGCTGGGGTTTACCCTAGTGCGGCAAGCATTTTTGAACATAAATTCAACGAGTTAATTCGCTGCAAAAACAAAATTTCAACGTTACATTAGGTTACATAATAACGATGCCGGGCTCGGCACTTTTTTTGTGCCGCCCTGCAAACGTTTTCACCGCCAACGGAAACGCTCAAAGGAAACATAATGAAGAACATGATCACCCTGGGTGAGTACATCGTCAAAAAACAGGCGGACTATCCGACCGCGACCGGCGAACTCAGCTCCTTGCTCAGCTCCATTCGCCTCGCAGCCAAGGTGGTCAACCGGGAGATCAACAAAGCGGGACTGGCCGATATCATGGGCTCGGTGGGATCCTCGAACGTGCAGGGTGAAGAGCAGCAGAAGCTGGATGTCTACGCCAACGAGCGCTTCAAGGCAGCGCTGGAAGCGAGGGGGGAAGTGTGTGGCATGGCCTCTGAGGAGGAAGAGGACTTCGTCGCCTTCGATTCGGCTCTCTCGGCGCACTCCAAATATGTGGTACTGATTGATCCCCTGGATGGCTCCTCCAACATAGACGTCAACGTCTCGGTCGGGACCATCTTCTCCATCTACCGTCGCGTCAGCGAGCCGGGCACTCCCGTGGAGCTGAATGACTTCCTGCAGCCGGGCCATCAACAGGTTGCCGCAGGTTATGTGGTCTATGGTTCCTCCACCATGCTGGTTTACACCACCGGGTTCGGAGTCAACGGTTTTACCTATGATCCCTCCATCGGCTGTTTCTGCCTCTCCCATGAGAACATGCGGGTTCCTCAAGAGGGCAAGATCTACTCGATCAACGAGGGCAACTACATCAAGTTCCCGGACGGGGTGAAGAAGTACCTCAAATATTGTCAGGAACTGGACGAGGCGACTCACCGACCCTATACCGCCCGTTATATCGGCTCCTTGGTATCGGATTTTCACCGCAATCTGCTCAAGGGGGGGATCTACATCTATCCGTCCGGCACCAACTCACCCAATGGCAAACTGCGTCTGCTCTATGAGTGCAACCCCCTTGCTTTCCTGGTAGAACAGGCGGGTGGCAAGGCCTCAGACGGTTTCCGTCGCATCATGGACATACAACCGACAGCCCTGCATCAGCGCACCCCTTATTTTGTGGGTTCGACACAAATGGTCGAGCGAGCCGAAGCGCTCATGGCAGAGTATTCCGCCCACGAAGAGACCAAGTGCTGAGTCAAACCACCTGGATGCCACAATGAAAAAGGCCGCGAAAGCGGCCTTTTTCATTGTGCCTGCGGCTCAGTTAGCAGCCTGTTTACTCACCAGCTGTAACAGCTCGTAGCGTATGTTGGGGGCATCGGCGGGGGGATTGTCCACCTTGAATTTGGCAATCTTCAGCTCGTACAGATAACCAGGCTCGAATGTAAAGCCTTGAATATGATTGTAAAACAGCGTCCAGTCCTGCTCCTTGCTCTCTTTGACCTGCATGCACTGCATGGGACCGACCCCGATGCAGGGCACCAGTGCGGCATTGACGAAGAGGGTCTCCCCCTCTGGGGCAGTGACCTGTTGGCAGCCAGCCAGCATCAGGGCGGCGGCAAGTAGGGGGAATTTCATGGGCATGGTCTCGTTGGCAAATTCAAGCGGGGATTAAAACGCGAAAAAAAAAGGCGGTCAATGACCGCCTTCCTGATCACCTTGCATGAAAAGCGCCGATCAGCGCTGTTCCAGGGGGGTGAATTCTCGCTCTGAAGCGCCGATATAGAGCTGGCGCGGGCGGCCAATCTTCTGATCCGGATCCGACAGCATTTCGTTCCAGTGGGCAATCCAGCCGATGGTACGGGACATGGCGAAGATCACGGTGAACATGCTGATCGGGATACCGATAGCCTTCATGATGATGCCGGAGTAGAAGTCCACGTTCGGGTAGAGCTTCTTCTCGATGAAGTAGGCGTCGGACAGTGCAATGCGTTCCAGCTCCATGGCCACGGCCAGCAGCGGATCCTTGATCTGCAGCTCTTCGAGTACCTCGTGGCAGGTCTGACGCATGACCTGGGCACGGGGATCGTGGTTTTTGTAGACGCGATGGCCAAAACCCATGAGGCGGAAGGGATCGTTCTTGTCCTTGGCCTTCTCGATGAACTCGGGGATGCGATCCACAGAGCCGATCTCCTCGAGCATCTTGAGACAGGCTTCGTTGGCTCCACCATGAGCCGGTCCCCACAGGGAAGCGATCCCGGCGGAGATACAGGCGAAGGGGTTGGCACCGGAGGAGCCTGCCAGTCGCACGGTAGAGGTAGAGGCGTTCTGCTCATGATCCGCATGCAGAGTAAAGATGCGATCCATGGCGCGCTCGACGATGGGGTTAACCTTGTACTCTTCGGTCGGCACACCAAACATCATATGCAGGAAGTTGCCTGCATAGGAGAGGCCGTTGCGCGGATGCATGAAGGGCTGACCGACCGAGTATTTGTAACTCATGGCCGCCAGCGTAGGCATCTTGGAGAGCAGGCGGAAGGCGCAGATCTCGCGGTGCTGCTCGTTGTTGATGTCCAGCGCGTCATGATAGAAGGCGGACAGGGCACCGACTACACCACACATGATGGCCATGGGGTGGGCATCACGGCGGAAGCCGCGGAAGAAGTAAACGATCTGTTCATGGACCATGGTATGACGCATGACCATACGTTCGAACTCGGCGTACTGGGCCTTGGTAGGCGCTTCGCCGTACAGCAGTATGTAGCAGACTTCCAGATAGCTAGCTTGGGTAGCCAACTGGGCAATGGGGTAACCACGGTGCAGCAAGACACCCTGATCGCCATCGATGTAAGTAATGGAGGATTTACAAGAACCTGTGGCCATAAAGCCGGGGTCGAAGGTGAAATAACCCTGGGCGCCCAGTTTTCTGACGTCAATGACATCGGGTCCAAGAGTTCCGGACAGGATCGGCAGTTCTACCGGCTCTTTTCCGGGTAAGTGTAGGGTGGCTATTTTATCAGCCATAGCACGTCTCCTTTGCTCTTTTATAATTAGTTCCAGTCGTACTCTATTACGAGATTGATGACTCAGGCAAAAAGGTTTCTCACCCTTTTCTTCCCCGGGGGGCGGCTGGAGCGCCTTATTTGAACCAGAGATCACCCCCCTTGTCAATTTTGCTGAATGATCATTAATGCCTTGTTAAACAGGATGTGAGATCTGGTTTACGGTTTTGGGTTTTCTTTGTAGCTATTTGATTGTCATTGGTTAAGCCCGCCGATATACTGCGCCTCGTGGGTGATGGCTGTCGGTGTTTGAAACGCTTTCGCAAAGCCAGATGTGATAATGAAAATGTTATTTTTGGCTTTTCCGAGTTGTTTTGGTAACAAAAACCTAACAAATGCCACTCCGTGCCCTCAATAGTTTGTGAAAACAATAACTAACGTGCTCAATGGAGCTGAGTGGGCAAAGCCGTGAAAAATAAACAGAGACCTGTAAACCTCGACCTACAGACTATCAGCTTTCCTGTCACCGCCATCGCTTCCATCTTGCATCGTGTCTCAGGGGTGATCACCTTTGTGGCGCTTTCCATCTTGCTGTGGATGCTTGGTACTTCCCTTTCCTCTCCCGAGGGTTTTGACACAGTCATGTCCATCCTGGACAACTTCCTGGTCAAGCTCGTGTTCTGGGGGATCCTGACGGCGCTCGCCTACCATATCGTGCTTGGTATTCGTCACCTGATCATGGACATGGGTTATTGGGAAGAGTTGGAATCCGGCTCACAGAGCGCCCGTGTGGCCTTCGTGATCACCGGCGTTTTGGCGGTATTGGCGGGGGTACTGGTATGGTAACCAATTCTGCAACCTTCGGGCGCAGCGGCGTTCACGATTACATCCTGATCCGCGCCACCGCTCTCATCATGACGTTTTACACCCTTTATCTGGTGGGATTCGTCGCCTTCAACGACATCACCTATGACGTCTGGGTCGGCTTCTTTGCCAGCACCTTCACCAAGGTGTTCACCCTGTTGGCCCTCTTCTCCGTGCTGATCCATGCCTGGATTGGTCTGTGGCAGGTGCTGACCGACTATATCAAGCCGGTAGGTCTACGGGGCGCGCTGCAATTTGCCCTGGTAGTGGTCTTGTTTGTCTATCTGATGACGGCTTTCGTCGTGCTGTGGGGTGTATAAGGTGACTATTCCAACTCGTGAATTTGATGCCGTGGTGATTGGCGCAGGTGGCGCCGGCATGCGCGCCGCGCTGCAGATCGCCCAATCCGGCAAGAGCTGTGCACTGTTGTCCAAGGTGTTTCCGACCCGCTCTCATACCGTATCCGCCCAGGGCGGTATCACGGTTGCACTGGGTAACGCCCACGATGACAACTGGCAGTGGCACATGTATGACACGGTCAAAGGCTCCGATTACATCGGTGATCAGGAAGCCATCGAATACATGTGCAAGACAGGCCCGGAAGCTGTCTATGAGCTGGAGAACATGGGCTTGCCCTTCTCCCGCTTCGACAATGGCCGTGTCTATCAGCGCCCTTTTGGCGGCCAGTCCAAGAATTTCGGTGGTGAGCAGGCCGCACGTACTGCGGCTGCGGCAGACCGTACCGGCCATGCCCTGTTGCACACCCTCTATCAACAGAACGTGAAGAGCAAGACCACCGTCTTCTCCGAGTGGTACGCCCTGGACTTGGTCAAGAACCAGGATGGCCACATCGTTGGCTGCACCGCCATCGACATGGAGAGCGGAGAAGTCGTCTACTTCAAAGCCAAGGCCACGGTGCTGGCCACCGGCGGCGCAGGTCGCATCTACCAATCCACCACCAATGCCCACATCAACACCGGTGACGGCGTTGGCATGGCGCTGCGTGCCGGGGTCGGTGTGCAGGACATGGAGTTCTGGCAATTCCACCCGACCGGCATTGCCGGGGCAGGGGTGCTGGTCACTGAAGGGTGCCGCGGTGAAGGCGGTTACCTGCTAAACAAAGACGGCGAACGCTTCATGGAGCGTTATGCGCCCAACGCCAAGGACCTGGCTGGTCGTGACGTGGTGGCCCGCTCCATCATGATCGAAATTCGCGAAGGCCGTGGTTGCGATGGTCCCTGGGGTCCGCACGTCAAGCTCAAGCTGGATCACCTGGGCAAAGAGGTGCTCGAATCTCGTCTGCCGGGTATCTGCGAGCTGTCGCGTACCTTTGCTCACGTGGATCCGGTCGTCGAGCCTATCCCTGTCATCCCGACTTGCCACTACATGATGGGCGGCGTGCCGACCAGCGTGAACGGCCAATGTCTGACGCAAGACAAAGATGGCAATGATGTGCCTGTGGTCGGTCTGTTCGCCGTGGGTGAAATCGCCTGCGTCTCCGTACACGGTGCCAACCGTCTGGGCGGCAACTCCCTGCTGGATCTCATCGTGTTTGGTCGCGCGGCTGGCATGCACCTGGTCAACACCTTGGGCGAGATGGAGCATGGCCGCGAGGCGTCCGACGCCGAGCTGGAGGCTGCCTTGGCCCGCTTCAATCGTTGGGAAAACAACCGCGATGGTGAAGATCCTGCCCAGATCCGCAAAGACTTGCAGGACTGCATGCAGCGCAACTTCTCGGTGTTCCGCGAAGGGGATGCGATGGCCGAAGGGCTTGCCGAGCTGAAACTCATCCGCGAGCGGCTCAAGAATGCCCGCCTGGATGACACCTCCAAGGAGTTCAACACCCAGCGCATCGAGTGCCTGGAGCTGGACAACCTGATGGAGACGGCGTTTGCCACTGCGGTGGCGGCCAACTTCCGTACCGAGAGCCGGGGCGCCCATAGCCGCTTCGACTTCCCGGAGCGTGACGACGACAGCTGGCTGTGCCACAGCCTCTACCATCCGGACACTGAGTCCATGACTCGTCGCGCGGTCAATATGTCTCCGAAAACTCGCGAGGCATTCCCACCCAAGGTGCGAACTTACTGATTGCGGAGCCAGGCCTGGCCGGTCTGTGAAGAGGTGGGAGGCTCTCCCATCTCTCATCGCAGGCGTGGACTTACTGATTGCGGAGCCACGCCTAGCCGGTCTGTAAAGAGGTGGGAGGCATTCCCTCTCTCATCGAAGGCGTGGACATATTGATTGCGGAGCAAAGCACAATGAACGTCACATTCTCGGTATATCGCTATAACCCGGACGTTGATAACGCCCCACATATGAAGGATTATCGTCTTGATATTCCTGAAGGTTCCGACATGATGGTGCTCGATGCACTGATCCAGTTGAAAGAGCTGGATCCCACCTTGTCCTTCCGCCGCTCTTGCCGCGAAGGGGTCTGTGGATCGGACGGGATCAACATGAATGGCAAGAACGGTCTTGCCTGTATCACGCCACTTTCGGATCTGCTGAAGAAGGGTAGCAAGGTGGTGATTCGCCCCTTGCCTGGCCTGCCGGTGATCCGGGATCTGGTCATAGACATGACCCAGTTCTACACCCAGTGGGAGAAGGTTAAGCCCTTCCTCATCAACGAAGATAAATTGCCGCCCGTGCGTGAGCACCTGCAATCCCCTGAAGAGCGTGCCAAGCTCGACGGCCTGTACGAATGTATCCTCTGTGCCTGCTGCTCGACCTCTTGCCCCTCCTTCTGGTGGAACCCGGATAAGTTCATCGGCCCCGCTGGCCTGCTCGCCGCCTACCGCTGGTTGGCCGACAGCCGCGACAGCGCAGCGACCGAGCGTCTGGGCAATCTGGATGATGCCTTCAGCGTCTTCCGTTGCCACGGCATCATGAACTGCGTGAGCGTCTGCCCCAAGGGCTTGAACCCGACCAAGGCCATAGGTCAAATCAAGTCGATGTTGCTTAATCGGGCTGTGTAATAAGCCAGGGCCCCGCCGCAAGGGCAGGGGCCCGACCTCTGGATGGCCACTCAACCCCTGGAAGGGTGGCTGTTTGACCCCTACAAAAACTGCCAAACGGCAGTGACAAGAAGTACAAGGGATAGACATGCATAACGGCGTGATGAAGGCCTGGTTGGAGTCATCTCACCTGGCTGGTGCGAATGCAAGCTATATAGAGGATTTGTACGAATCCTTCCTGGACGATCCCGATTCCGTCGCCGACGAGTGGCGCAGCATTTTTGCTTCGCTGCCCCAAGTCAATGGTCACGCGGTCGAACAACCCCACTCTCAGGTCCGCGATTATTTCCGTCGTCTGGCCAAAGACCCCTCCCGTTTCAGTGCCGCCGTGTCCGATCCGCAAGTGGATGCCAAACAGGTGCGGGTACTGCAACTGATCAACGCCTTCCGTTTCCGTGGTCACCAGAACGCCAAGCTGGATCCCCTCGGTCTCTGGGCCCGGGAAACCGTTGCCGAGCTCGATCCGGCTTACCATAACCTGCAAGGCGCAGACATGGAGGCCACCTTCAATGTGGGCTCCTACGCCATCGGTCGCGAGACCATGGTGCTCTCCGATCTCTACGCCTCGCTGAAGAAAACCTATTGCGGCAGCATAGGCGCCGACTATATGCACCTCACCTCCACCGAAGAGAAACGTTGGCTGCAAGACCGCCTCGAATCCATCGAAGGGAAGGGGAGCTATAGCCAGGAAGAGAAGACGCGTCTCCTCGAGAACCTGACTGCCGCCGAAGGGCTGGAAAAATACCTGGGTGCCAAATTCCCCGGTGCCAAGCGTTTCTCCCTGGAAGGGGGCGATGCCATGGTGCCCATGCTCAAGGAGCTGATCCGTCGCGCCGGTGAGCAGGGCTGCAAAGAGGCCGTGATTGGCATGGCCCACCGTGGTCGCCTCAACGTGCTCATCAACGTGCTCGGCAAGCGTGCGCAGGAGCTGTTTGACGAGTTCGCGGGCAAGCATGGCGAATCCTGGGGCACAGGGGATGTGAAGTACCACATGGGCTTCTCGTCCGATTTCGCGACCCCAGGTGGCAACGTGCATCTGGCGCTGGCCTTCAACCCCTCTCACCTCGAGATAGTCAACCCGGTGGTCATCGGCTCTGTCCGTGCCCGCATGGACAGACGTGGTGACAAGGATGGCTCCAGTGTCTTGCCCATCACCATTCACGGTGACTCGGCCATCGCCGGTCAAGGTGTGGTGGCGGAAACCTTCAACATGTCCCAGACCCGTGCCTATGGCGTCGGCGGGACTGTGCGCATTGTCATCAACAACCAGGTGGGCTTTACCACCTCCAACATGCGTGACGTGCGCTCCACCGAGTATTGCACCGACATCGCCAAGGCAGTGCAGGCGCCCGTGTTGCACGTCAACGGTGATGATCCGGAAGCCGTGGTGCTGGTCACCCAAATTGCGCTGGATTACCGCAACACCTTCAAGCGCGACGTGGTGATTGAGCTGGTTTGTTATCGTCGTCATGGCCACAACGAGGCCGACGAGCCGAGCGCGACTCAGCCTTTGATGTACCAGAAGATCAAACAGCATCCGACCCCGCGCAAGATCTACGCCGATCAGCTGATTGCCGAAGGGGTGATAGGTGCTGAGCTGGCGACCGCTCAGGTCAACGAGTACCGTGATGCCCTGGACAAGGGCGAGCGAGTGGTCAAAGAGTGGCGCCCCATGGAGCTGCACTCCGTCGACTGGACCCCTTACCTGGGTCACGACTGGGCCATGTCCTATGACGCCGGTCTGCCCCTCGATGAGCTCAAATCCTTGGGGGAGCGGGTCAGCCAGTATCCGGCTGCGCATCAATTGCAGCGTCAGGTCGAAAAGATTTATGAAGACAGGCGCACCATGGCCGCCGGCGACAAGCTGCTGGACTGGGGGTTCGCCGAGACCCTGGCCTACGCCAGCCTGGTGGACAAGGGGTCACGCATCCGTATCACGGGGCAGGATTCCGGTCGTGGCACCTTCTTCCACCGCCATGCGGTACTGCACAACCAGAAAGATGCCAGCACCTATACCCCGCTGTGCAACATCAGTGACGAGCAAGGCCCGTTTGAGGTGTTCGACTCAGTGCTGTCCGAAGAGGCTGTATTGGCGTTCGAATATGGTTACGCCACCACCGAACCGACCGGTCTGACTATCTGGGAAGCGCAGTTTGGTGATTTCGCCAACGGCGCCCAGGTGGTGATCGACCAGTTCCTCTCTTCCGGTGAGCAGAAGTGGGGTCGTATGTGCGGCCTGACCATGCTGCTGCCCCACGGTTACGAGGGACAGGGGCCGGAACACTCCTCCGCCCGTCTGGAGCGTTACTTGCAGATGTGCGCCGAGCACAACATGCAGGTCTGTGTGCCCTCCAATCCAGCCCAGGTCTATCACATGTTGCGTCGCCAGGTGATCCGACCCATGCGTCGCCCGCTGATCGTGATGTCGCCGAAGTCCTTGCTGCGCCACCCGCTGGCGGTGAGCAAGCTCGAAGAGCTGGCAGAGGGTACCTTCCAGAACGCCATCGGCGAGATCGATGCACTGGATCCAAAAGGGGTCAAACGCGTGGTGTTCTGCTCCGGCAAGGTCTACTACGACCTGCTCGATGCCCGTCGCAAGGCCGAGCAGCAGGATGTGGCGCTGGTGCGCATCGAGCAGCTCTATCCCTTCCCGGAAGCAGAAGTGCGCGCCATCCTCGCCGATTACGCCCACGTCACCGATTTCGTCTGGTGCCAGGAAGAGCCGCAAAACCAGGGAGCCTGGTACAGCACCCGTCATCACTATGATGGCGTGCTGCATGCCGGTGCCACCCTGCGTTACGCCGGTCGTCCGGCCTCCGCCTCACCCGCGGTTGGTTACATGTCTGTCCACGCCAAGCAGCAGAAAGCCTTGGTGGAAGACGCCCTTACTCTGGCCTAAGCCCTGAACAAGAAGTAACAAGGAACTGATTACATGACTATCGAGATCAAGGTACCGGACCTGCCGGAATCAGTGGCCGACGCCACCATCGCCACCTGGCACAAACGCCCTGGGGATCTGGTTGCCCGTGATGAAGTACTGGTCGACATCGAGACCGACAAGGTCGTCCTGGAAGTCCCAGCACCGGAAGCCGGTATTCTGGGTGACATCCTGCAGGCTGAGGGCGCGACTGTGCTCTCCCGCCAGCTGATCGCCATGCTCAAGGCCGCCCCCGTGGCAGGCGAAGAGACCAAGGACAAGCCGGTAGAAGTCGCAGCCGACGCCGCAGGTGACGATCTGAGCCCCTCGGTACGCCGTCTGGTGGCCGAGCACGCCATCGACGTCGCCAAACTCAACGGCACCGGCAAGGGGGGGCGCATCACCAAAGAAGATGTGGAAGCCTTCCTCAAAGTGGGCAACAAGCCTGCTGCCGCGCCGGTGGCTGCGGCCCCGGTCGCCGCCGTGGCTCCCTTGGCTGCGCGCACCGAGAAGCGCGTGCCCATGACCCGCCTGCGCAAGCGCATCGCCGAGCGTCTGCTGGAGGCCAAGAACACCACCGCCATGCTGACGACCTTCAACGAAATCAACATGGCGCCCATCATGAAGCTGCGCAAGCAGTACGGCGAGATCTTCGAGAAGAAGCACGGCGTCAAGCTTGGCTTCATGTCCTTCTACGTCAAGGCCGTGGTCGAATCCCTCAAGCGCTACCCGGAAGTGAATGCGGCGCTCGACGGTGACGATGTCGTCTATCACAACTACTTCGATGTCAGCATCGCCGTCTCCACTCCCCGTGGTCTGGTGACGCCGGTACTGCGCGATTGCGACAGCATGAGCCTGGCCGACATCGAGAAGGCCATCAAGGAACTGGCGGGCAAGGGCCGTGACGGCAAGCTGACCGTCGATGAGCTGACCGGTGGCAACTTCACCATCACCAATGGCGGTGTGTTCGGTTCCCTGATGTCCACGCCGATCATCAACCCGCCCCAGAGCGCCATCCTGGGGATGCACAAGATCCAGGACAGGCCCATGGCGGTAAACGGCCAGGTGGAAATCCTGCCGATGATGTACCTGGCCCTCTCTTATGATCACCGCATCGTCGACGGCCGCGAGTCGGTCGGCTTCCTGGTCTCCATCAAGGAGTTGCTGGAAGATCCGACCCGTCTGCTGCTGGACGTCTGATAGCACAAGGATATAGGGGCCTGTCCGGGCCCCTATCGCAGGGGCATTGAGAAACACCCCAACGGATATAACGACAACACGGATAGAACATCATGAATTTGCATGAATATCAGGCAAAACAGCTGTTTGCCAAATATGGCCTGCCGGTCTCTGAAGGTTATGCCTGCGCTACCCCGCAGGAAGCGGCTGAAGCTGCCGACAAGATTGGCGGCAACATGTGGGTCGTCAAGTGCCAGGTGCACGCCGGTGGTCGCGGTAAAGCGGGCGGCGTGAAACTGGCCAAGAGCAAGGACGAGATCCGTGCCTTCGCCCAACACTGGCTCGGCAAGAATCTGGTCACTTACCAGACTGACGCCAATGGTCAGCCGGTGACCAAGATCCTGGTGGAGTCCTGCACCGACATCGCCAAGGAGCTCTACCTGGGCGCCGTGGTCGATCGCAGCAGCCGCCGCGTGGTCTTCATGGCCTCCACCGAGGGTGGCGTGGACATCGAGAAGATTGCTCACGAAACCCCGGAACTCATTCACAAGGCGGCCATCGATCCACTGGTCGGCCCACAGGCTTATCAGGCGCGCGAGCTGGCTTTCAAGCTGGGCCTCAACGGCGATCAGATCAAACAGTTCACCAAGATCTTCATGGGTCTGGGCAAGATGTTCCAGGATTGCGACTTCGCGCTGCTGGAAATCAATCCCCTGGTGATCACCGACAAGGGCAACCTGCATTGCCTGGACGGCAAGATCAACATCGATGCCAACGCCATGTACCGTCAGCCCAAGCTGCGCGAGATGCATGATCCCTCCCAGGATGACCCCCGCGAAGCGCACGCCGCCCAGTGGGAGCTGAACTATGTGGCGCTCGATGGCAACATCGGCTGCATGGTCAACGGCGCAGGCCTGGCCATGGGGACCATGGACATCGTCAACCTGCACGGCGGCTCACCGGCCAACTTCCTCGATGTCGGCGGTGGCGCCACCAAGGAGCGCGTGACCGAGGCGTTCAAGATTATTCTGTCTGACAGCAAGGTACAGGCCGTACTGGTCAATATCTTCGGCGGCATAGTGCGCTGCGACATGATTGCCGAAGGCATCATAGGCGCGGTCAAGGAAGTGGGTGTCAAGGTGCCCGTGGTGGTGCGTCTGGAAGGCAACAATGCCGAACTGGGTGCCCAGAAACTGGCCGAAAGCGGCCTCAACATCATCGCCGCCAAGAGTCTGACTGACGCAGCGCAGCAAGTGGTTAAAGCAGCGGAGGCCAAATAATGAGCGTTCTGATCAACAAAGATACCAAGGTCATCTGCCAGGGCTTCACCGGCGGCCAGGGTACTTTCCACTCCGAGCAGGCGATTGCCTACGGAACCCAGATGGTTGGCGGCGTGTCGCCAGGCAAGGGGGGGACCACTCACCTGGGCCTGCCGGTATTCAACACTGTGCGTGATGCCGTGGAAGCCACTGGCGCCACTGCCTCCGTCATCTATGTACCGGCACCATTTTGTAAAGATGCCATCCTCGAAGCGATTGATGCGGGTATCCAGCTCATCGTCACCATCACCGAAGGCATCCCGACTCTGGACATGCTGGACGTCAAGGTGAAACTGCAGGAAACCGGCGTGCGGATGATAGGCCCGAACTGCCCAGGGGTGATCACCCCGGGTGAGTGCAAGATCGGTATCATGCCGGGCCACATCCACAAACCGGGCAAAGTGGGCATCGTCTCCCGCTCCGGCACCCTGACCTATGAAGCGGTCAAGCAGACCACGGACGAAGGCTTCGGCCAGTCCACCTGCGTCGGCATCGGTGGTGACCCCATCCCGGGCTCCAACTTCATCGACATCCTGGAAATGTTCCAGAACGATCCCAAGACCGAAGCCATCGTCATGATCGGCGAGATCGGTGGCAGTGCCGAAGAAGAAGCGGCAGCTTACATCAAGGCCCACGTCACCAAGCCGGTGGTCTCCTACATCGCGGGCGTGACCGCGCCTCCGGGCAAACGTATGGGCCATGCTGGCGCCATCATCGCAGGCGGCAAGGGCACTGCGGCCGAGAAGTTTGCCGCCCTGGAAGATGCCGGCGTGAAAACCGTGCGCTCCCTGGCCGACATCGGCAAGGCCCTGCGTGAAGTGACCGGCTGGTAAGTCAGTCCGTTATCTCTGATGGCAAAATGCCGCCCTTGGGGCGGCATTTTTTATGGTATTCAGATACTGGTTAGCCGCATGGCGTTCTGCCATCAGAGGGCAAGATGGCAGAGAGCACCAAGCGTATGGAATGACGTAGTTGCTCCTCAGGTATCCCCATCCTTGCTTGGGCGCTCAGGGCGATCAACTGCGACAACAGTATTTTGGTCAGATAATGATGAGACTCTTCATCACACTCTTTCGCGAGCGCCCGCTTTACCCGCTGTCCTATTGCTGCTTCTATCTCGTTGACCGATTGTCGCAGGCGATCACGCACCTCGCTGTCATTAGGTGCATCACTCAGTGCCGTTGACAGCAGCAGGCAGCCGAGCGCATTCCCTTCACAGTAGTGCTCAATGGCGCATTCGTAGAATGCGGTCATGTCCTCAGACAGTGATCGTCCCGCTTCCAACTCAGGTTGAAGTCGGCTACGCACTGTATCCCTAAAGTGATCCAGTGCGGCGAGATACATACTGTGCTTGTTGCCGAAGGCTGCAAATAGGCTGGGTCTATTCATCCCGGTGGCCGAGACCAGCGCATCCAGTGATGTTGCCACATAGCCATTTAAACGAAAGGTCTCAGTCAAAGCGGATAAAGCCAGTTCCTTTTGATAGGCAGGAGGCCTGCCACGTCGCACATTCATTTTGTACCCTATTGCATAAAAATACTTTGCCTTTATTATGTACCAATTGGTAAAAAATAGACAAGGGGTACTGATGAGGAACGTCATGGGCAGTCTGGAATGGGGCGGTGTGGATCAGGGAAGGATGAGTCTTATGGAAAAGGGGCAGATCTGCATCAATCTACTATTGGCTCGGTCGGAGGATGTAATGGAAGCGGCCCTGTTTCATGGATGCTTGCTCAAGCAGCCGGATATCGAGCTGGACTCACTGATGCCAAGACCTGGTGCCTTGGTTGAAGACGCCCTGGACTTGGCACAGCGTACCCACTCTCTGCCACTGCTGCGACACAGCTGGCGTACCTATTGGTTCAGCGCACTGATAGGTACTCAGCAAAAGATCCACTATGACCCTTCATTGCTGTTTGCTGCCGCCATCTTGCATGACATTGGCCTGACAGAGGGGCATCACCCTGCACCATGTGAGTGTTGCTTTGCCGTCAGCGGAGGCCAGAGGGCTCACAACTACTTGATGGAAAAGGGCCATCCCCCTGCATTAACTTACAGGGTAGGGGACGCAATTGCTCGTCATCTGAACATCCGGTTATCTCGTTACCAGAATCATCCGGAGACTTACTTGCTCTCTCGTGGGGCACTGTGTGATCTGGTTGGATTAGGCCGGCATCGTATCGCTGCGAGATTGCGGGCCGAGGTGATAAGGCGGTTCCCGCGAGATGGCGTAGAAGACGCGCTCAAGCTGAGCCCCACGACACACTGTACAGGTAGCCGTGGGCGATTTATCAGTATACTGACGAGCGGGCGCTTGCCGCACGACCCACTCAACGTGGATCCTTGAATCGAGGTTTGCGGGTGAAGAGGATGGGACATTCATCTTCTGGATAAGGGAAGCCAGCAGATAGAGTGAGTGATTCACTCTCTAAGCCATCTATTAAATGACCCCGGACAACTCGGATGTTGAGCGTGCTATGCCCATGCGTCAAAATCATCCTGTTGCTACCGCTGATAATATCCGCCCTCGACCGCCAACCTTGAAAAATCTGGCCATTAAGGGTATAACCACGCGCTTTCCTGGTCTATTTAGTGAGCCCCGCCATGCAGCAAGTCGAGAAAATACAGCCAACTCCTTTTTGGCAGGAAAAGACCCTGCAGCAGATGACCATGGCCGAGTGGGAGTCTCTGTGCGACGGCTGCGGCAAGTGCTGCCTCAACAAGCTGATCGATGCCGATACCGATGAACTGGTGTTCACCAACGTGGCCTGCAACCTGCTCAACACCAAAAGCTGCCAATGCTCCGACTACCACAACCGCTTCAAGAAAGAGCCGGACTGTCTGCAGATCACCGTGGACAAGATAGATGAGTACCAATGGCTGCCATCCAGCTGTGCCTATCGCTTGCTGGCCGAGGGGCAAGCGCTGCCCGAGTGGCATCCACTGCTGACCGGCAGCCGTTCCGCCATGCACCAGGCGGGCCAGTCGGTACGCGGCAAGGTCATCCATGAGCGTGATGCCGGTGAGTGGGAAGATCACATCATCACCTGGGCCAACTGAGCCAGCTGAGCCAGCTGAGCCAGCCATTCTCCCATCTCTCCAAGAGCCACCCAGGTGGCTCTTGTCGTTGCTGGCCCTTTGATTCGGAGGTTGGCGAAGATGATGCTCGGTTGGCAACTTTTAGGGGCTGGCGGGGGACTCTCCAAAGAGAGCGAGATCCGCAAGGGGAGGGCAAGATGGGAAGGTGAGGGGAGTGCGAAACAGAACAATGGGCCTGATTAGGGCATAAAAAAAGAGCCGCAGATGCGGCTCTTTTTAATGGCTGTCGGATCCCTTATGGGCGGCCAGCCGGGCTATGGGCCTTGTTGACCGCAGCCGTGCTGCCTGCGTGACGGCCAGAGCTGGCGACGTCATTGCGCTGCAGAGGCTGGCTATCGACGGGCTCGGCGGTCGGCAGGGCAGGCACCTCGGCCGGAGTGGCCATGGGGGCGGATGCCTTGCGGGCCTGGGCCAGCAGACCACCGGCGGAGCGTACAGCCGGTGTGGCAGCAGGCTTGGCCACCGCAGCTGCGACAGGCGCCGCCACTGGGGCTTCTTGCTCTTCTACCGCAGCCACAACCACAGGGGGTTCGACTTCGACAGGGGCAACCACTGGCGCGGCTTCCACCTTGGCTTCAACAGCTTCGACCTTCACTTCAGGCTGAACGGTTTCCACCACGGCCGGCGCTACTGGCTCAACGATAGCATCGCTCTGAACCTGAACCTCGGCAGAGGCTTGCGCCACGATTGGTGTCTCAACCTGAGTCTCAGCGACGACAGGGGCTGCGGTTTCAGCAACCTCGACCTGAGCTGGCGCTGCCGTCACCACTGGTGCGGCTTCGACCATGTCGACCGGGGCAGTCTGAACGACAGCAGCTGGCTCTGCCTGCGCGACGACAGGGGCGACCGGCTCGCTGACCACCGCTTTACTGGTATCAACGAAAGGCATTTCCGGCAAGTGGTGATCATTGTCAATCACGGCGTGTTCTACCAGAGCGGCAGATGCCTGAGTCGCGGCGGCAACGGCATCATGGCTCAGGGGAGCAAGCTGGGTCAGGGGCTCATTGCTCTGGACCTGGGGCTGTTCCTCTTCGCGCTGGCTGCGAGCATCTTCGTTGATGCGCTTGCGACGCTGACCTTCGCTCCGCGAGCCACGGGGGTTACGGCGGGAGCGACGCTGGCCGTCCTGCTCATCACCCTGCTCGGCATCACTCCCTTCGGCAGCTTCTACCGGCTCAACTGGCAGTTCGGCCTGAGGCCCATCGACCCGGATCTGCTTGCGCAGTTGGCGACGTTCACGGCGTTCGGCGACGATCAGCTCCTTCTCCTGGTGGATCTCTTGTTGAGTATCAACCGGGGTCTGCAGCGGTTCCGCGGCGATGGCCTGAACCTCAAGCTCGGCACGGGGTTCACGAGGCTGGCGAGGTTCACGCTCACCACGAGGCTCGCGAGGTTGACGCGGCTCACGGGGTTGGCGAGGTTCACGCTCGACCCGGGCTTCGCGATCCTGACGTGGTTCACGCTCGGCACGGGGCTCGCGCGGCTGGCGAGGTTCACGTTCCTGACGCGGTTCGCGATCCTGACGTGGCTCACGCTCGGCACGGGGTTCGCGCTCTGTGCGGGCAGCTTGCTCCGGACGCGGTTCACGCTCTTTACGCGGACGACGGGCACGATTGTCACCCTGCTCGCCACTCTTGGCGTCACGGCGCTGCTCATTGTTGTCGTTGCGATTGCGGTTGCCCTGGCCTTGGCGGGGGCGGCGCTCATCACGTTGATGACGATGAGGCTCTTCCTTGCGGGCTTCGGTTTGAGCCGGTGCCGCTGGTTTGGCGTCGGTGGCTGCCGGGCTGCTGGCGAAGAGGCCGGCGATGGCTTTGAACAGCTTGCTCACCAGACCTGCTTCGGCCACGGCGGGTGCCGCAACAGGGGCGGCAGCCTGAGGGGCTACGGCCGCAGGGGCTGGTTGAGCTGGCTGGATGAAGCCCTGCAGCAGCGGCTGCTCCCGCTCGACCACCTGGGTCTGCTTGGGTTGATAGACCGGCTTGGCGACTTCGGTTTTCAGCTCATAGCTCACCGCTTCGGCGATCTCATTCTTGCGAATGCGGGTCACTTCGTAGTGAGGGGTTTCCAGATGCTGATTGGGGATGATGTAGAGGCGAACCTCGTTACGCTGCTCGAGGCTGGCGATGGAGCTGCGTTTCTCGTTGAGCAGGTAGGCGGCAACATCCACCGGCACCTGGGCATGAACCTGTTCGGTATTGTCCTTGAGCGCCTCTTCTTCGATAAGACGCAGGATAGAGAGGGCCAGTGATTCGTTGTCACGGATCACACCCTGACCCTGGCAACGAGGGCAGATATGACTGCTGGATTCGTTGAGGGAGGGGCGCAGACGCTGGCGGGACATCTCCAGCAGACCGAATCGGGAGATACGGCCGAGCTGGATACGGGCTCTGTCTTGATGCACGGCTTCACGCAGACGGTTTTCCACTTCGCGCTGATGGCGAACCGGGGTCATGTCGATGAAGTCGATGACGATCAGACCACCCAGGTCACGCAGGCGCAGTTGGCGAGCAATCTCGTCGGCCGCTTCCAGGTTGGTTTGCAGCGCCGTCTCTTCGATATCGCCACCCTTGGTTGCCCGGGAGGAGTTGATATCGATGGAGGTCAGGGCCTCGGTCGGATCGATGACGATGCTGCCGCCGGAAGGCAGACGCACTTCACGCTGGAAGGCAGACTCAATCTGGCTCTCAATCTGGAAGTGGTTGAACAGCGCCACGTCACCCTGGTACAGCTTCACGCGATTGAGGAAATCGGGGCGAACCAGTTCGATATGTGCCTTGGCACGCTCGAAGATGACGGGGTTATCGATCAGGATCTCGCCGACATCGCGACGCAAATAGTCACGAATGGCACGCACGATCACGTTGCTTTCCTGATGGATGAGCACGGGAGCGTTGCGTTGCAAGGAGGCCTTGTGGATGGAATCCCAGTGGTTGAGCAGGACGTTCAGATCCCAGGAGAGTTCCTCGGGGGATTTACCAACACCGGCGGTACGCACGATCAGGCCCATGCCTTCCGGCACAGTCAGACCCGACAGGGCCTCTTTCAGTTCGGTGCGCTCATCACCCTCGATACGGCGCGAGATGCCACCGGCGCGGGGGTTGTTCGGCATCAGTACCAGATAGCTGCCGGCCAGACTGATAAAGGTAGTGAGGGCTGCACCTTTGGTACCACGCTCTTCTTTATCGATCTGAACGATCACTTCCTGGCCTTCGCGGACCACTTCTTTGATGTTGGGACGACCCTGATAGGAGTAACCGGAGGGGAAATAATTGCGGGCGATCTCCTTTAACGGCAGGAAACCGTGGCGCTCGGCGCCGTAGTCGACAAAAGCAGCTTCGAGACTGGGTTCTACGCGGGTGATACGGCCCTTGTAGATGTTCGCTTTTTTCTGCTCGTGTCCCGGACTTTCAATATCCAAATCATAGAGCTGTTGTCCGTCAACCAGCGCTACGCGCAACTCCTCTTCCTGAGTCGCGTTGATTAGCATTCTTTTCATTGAGTTCTCATTATTTTGTCATTTTGATTTCCTCCACAGGATCCCGCCGGCGCCGGCCTCGGGTCTTCAGCATACTTGGGCAACCTCCCGGTTGGGGTACGCATGAGGCGCAAACTAAGGGCGCTCTGGTTCAACCTTCTCGAGAAGAGATGAATAAGGGATGCCGGTGTGGAGACAAATAGCCGATTTTGTTTGCGTTCTCCATACGCTGTACCTCGCACCCGGGGACCGTCATGTTCTTGTAGACACGGTGTTTCGGGATTGGGTGGCATAATTTTTGGCCACTTAGTACAAGGCTTGAACACAATGACAAAACCTTGTTTATTATCCCATTTAAACCACTTTTATAGCAAGGTGCCATTTTTCAACAAAGCATGCAGCCAAGGGGCCCGCGGGGTGTTAAAATCCGCGCCATGACACAGATACAACAGCAAGTGCAGCTGCTCACCATCGAAGCTGAGCATGAAGGGCAGCGCATCGACAATTTTCTCAAGACTCAGTTAAAGGGCGTCCCCAAGAGCCTGATCTATCGCATCCTTCGCAAAGGGGAGGTGCGCGTCAACAAAAAGCGCATCAAACCTGAATACAAACTCATCTGCGGTGACGAGGTGCGGGTACCTCCCGTACGCGTTGCCGAGAAGAACGAACTGCCCTCGGCCAACCTTGGCAGCATCCAGCGCCTGGAGAGCCAGATCCTGTTTGAAGATGACGCCATGATAGTGCTCAACAAGCCGTCCGGCATGGCTGTGCACGGCGGCAGTGGCTTGAGCTTTGGTGTTATTGAAGGGCTGAGGGCCCTGCGCCCGGAAGCCCGCTTCCTGGAGCTGGTACATCGCCTCGATCGCGACACTTCAGGCGTGCTGCTGGTTGCCAAGAAACGCAGCGCCCTGCGCAGCCTGCACGAGCAGCTGCGCATCAAGACCATGCGCAAGCAGTATCTGGCACTGGTGCGTGGCAAATGGCAGTCTCATGTCAAGGTGGTCAATGCGCCGCTGCGTAAAAACGACCTGCAATCTGGCGAACGGGTAGTGCGAGTCACGGCCGATGGCAAGCCATCGGAGACACGCTTTAGGATCGCGCGCCAATTTGCCGAGGCAACTCTGATCGAGTGCAGCCCGATCACCGGCCGAACTCACCAGATCCGGGTGCATACCCAGCATGCGGGCCACCCCATCGCGTGCGATGACAAATATGGTGAAGCGGCCTTTGACGAGAAAATGCGCAGCCAAGGGCTAAAACGTCTGTTCTTGCATGCCTGGAAGCTCACCTTTACCCATCCGGTCGATGGCCGTGAGGTATTGATCGAGGCGCCGCTGGCGCCTGAGCTCGACAGCTTCCTCAACAAGCTGGCACGCTGATGGCTATCCGGCTCGCAATCTTTGACTGGGATGGCACCCTGATGGACTCCATCGGGCGTATCGTCACCTGCGTCGAGCTGGCTGCCAGCGACTGCGGCCTGCCGATGCCGACGCAGCAGCAAACTCAGCAGATCATTGGCTTGAGTCTGGGCGTTGGGCTGGCGGGGCTGTTTGGGCTGGAGGAGGGGAGTGAATCCTGCGATCGCCTGGTTGATCGTTATCGGTACCATTACCTCCATGATAATACCCCCAGCCCCTTGTTTGATGGCGTCACCGAATTGCTCCATGACTGGCATGGGCGTGGCGTATTGCTGGCGGTGGCCACAGGCAAGTCACGGCGAGGTCTGGACAGAGTGCTGAACGAGACAGGATTGAGACCCTTGTTTGCTGCCAGTCGCGGCGCAGACGAGGCGAACTCCAAACCCGATCCCCTGATGCTCAGGCAGTTACTCGATGAGCTCAAGGTGCCCGTCAACGAGGCGGTGATGATAGGGGACTCGATCCACGATCTCGGCATGGCAAAGGCGCTTGGTATGGCGAGTATCGCAGTGACCTGGGGTGTCCATGACAAGGCACGTCTGGCCGAGTTCGAGCCAGTACTGATGGCCGACACCATGGCGCAGCTGCGCGGGGCCTTCGATTAGGTTTATCCCGTGATGTTTCACGCAAGGGTGATGCGTCTGTAATAACACCTGACAAGAGAGCGCTTTGGCGCTCTTTTGTCATTTACACCGCCTTGTCTCTGCTGATAACGCAGTTTGGGTCAATGTCGGTCGACATGATCAAGGTTGGGATGTCTCGGTGATCAAGCAACTGAAAATACCTGATCAGGGCTGCCGTGATGATGGATCAGGGAACAGGGTGACCATGGCAGGCCAGCATCTCAACCAGACCGATCAACGGCAAGCCGATCAGCGAATTGGGATCGCGTCCCTCTAACGCTTTGAACAGCACTATGCCGAGCCCTTCACACTTGAAGCTTCCGGCGCAATCCAGTGGCTGTTCAGCCTCGACGTAACGGCGGATTGCCGCCTCATCGAGAGAGCGAAAATGCACGGTGAAGGGTTCAACTAGGCTGTGGCACTGGCCGGTGGCCGCATCGACTACCGCCAGGCCCGTATAGAAGGTCACGCTTTGACCCTGGGCTGCCAGCAGTTGCGCCACGGCACGCTCGACTGTGCCGGGCTTACCGAGGATCTCATTCTGGCAGACGCACACTTGATCCGACCCTATGATCAGACCCTGATCATGTTGATTGGCAACTGCCCAGGCCTTAGCGATGGCCAGGCGCAGCACCAGTTGCCTGGCCGATTCCCCGGGGAGAGGAGTCTCATCGACCTCGGGGGCCTGGCAGTCGAAAGGGAGGCCTAGCTTGGCGAGCAGAGCCTGCCGATAGCGAGAAGTAGAGGCGAGTATCAGCTTTTGTGTCATAATCCGCAGCCGGTGGGGATGAGTTCTGCCATGTTAAGGACTTCTGTCGTTAAAATCATCGGTGGTAAGGACTTTTTCCTTTGACTATCCCTTGTTGGACCTATAATATTCGCGCCCTATGCAAAAGGTGAAGTTGCCCGTTAAGGTTGATCCAGTCCGTAATGCCTTGAAGCTACTCGACTATGTCGGAATAGTGGAAAAGTCGCAGATGCCCAGATTGGAAGCATCAACCGCAGGCTTGCGAAGTGATGTGAATGTAACACTGCACTTTGGCAAAGATGTCCAGAAGTTGACCGTTATGGAAGGCACTGCCCATGCCGAGGTTGACCTGGTTTGCCAGCGTTGTGGAGATACATTTCAACACCTTTGTGAAGCTGAATTTATCTACACTCCGCTGTTTGAAAAAACAAACGAGGAAGAACTGCCGGAAGCTTATGAGCCCATTGAGTTGGACGAAAACGGCGAGATAGATCTTCATAAAATCCTTGAGGATGAACTTATCCTCTCGTTGCCTCAGGTCGCCATGCATCCGATGGATGCTTGTCCCAGAGGGAACATGGACATGACATGGGGTGATATCGAACCTGCTGATGAGCGGCCAAATCCCTTTGCAGTTCTTGAAGAGCTTAAACGTAAGTGAATCTAGGAGTTAGCCTACCATGGCCGTACAACAGAACCGTAAAACCCGTTCCCGTCGTGGCATGCGTCGTTCCCACGATGCATTGACCAGCGCAGCACTGACTGTTGATCAGACCAGTGGTGAAATTCATCGTCGTCACCACGTGACTGCCGATGGTTTCTACCGCGGTAAAAAGGTAATCGCTTAAGGATTGCCTTTGTCTACGCTCAATGTCGCGCTAGACATAATGGGGGGAGATTTTGGCCCCTCTGAAACAGTGCCTGCCGCCGTGCAGGCACTGTCTCTTCTGCCACAGCTCAATCTGATCCTGGTTGGCAATCAGACCTGCGTTACTCCGCTCCTACGCCAACATAGCCTGCTTAATCATCCTCGCGCTCGTTTCGTGCATGCCTCCCAAGTCGTTGGGATGGGCGATAAACCGATCGTGGCGTTGCGTACCCTCAAAGATTCTTCCATGCGGGTCGTGCTGGATCTGGTCAAGAGTGGCGCCGCCGATGCCTGCGTCAGTGCCGGTAATACCGGCGCCCTCATGGCCATGGCCAAGTGTGTGCTCAAATCCCTACCCGGGGTGGATAGACCGGCACTGATCAAGGCGTTGCCAACCGTGGCGGGCAAGCGCACCGTCATGCTGGATCTGGGAGCCAATGTGAGCTGCGATGCAGATACCTTGCTGCAGTTTGCGGTCATGGGGTCCGTGGTGGCTGAATTGGTGGAGGGCATAGCGACGCCTCGTGTCGCGCTGCTCAACGTGGGGGAGGAGGAGATCAAAGGTAACGATCTGGTTCGTCACAGTGCCGAATTGCTGCGTCAGTGTCCGGCCATCAACTTTACCGGCTTTATCGAGGGCGACTGCCTGTTCACCGGCCAGGCGGACGTCATCGTCTGCGATGGTTTCGTGGGCAATGTAGCGCTCAAGACGGCGGAGGGGGTGGTACGCATGATGGGGCAATTGGCCGGGTATCCACGTAAAAAGCGCTCTTTTCTTGGCTTGATAGCTGGCTTTATGCTCAAACGGCGTTTTTCTTACCTGAACCCCGACCAGTATAACGGCGCAAGTCTGTTAGGATTGCGCGGCATTGTGGTAAAAAGTCATGGGCGGGCCGAACGTCGCGCCCTCTGTACTGCGATCCTGCTGGCCGCACAAGAGGCCAAGCATCAACTTCCATTGCAAATAGCAGATCGCCTTGAATCTGTCTTTTCCGACAGGGATCTATAAGAACTCTATGCATAGCAAAATTCTGGGTACTGGCAGCTATCTGCCAAGTTCAGTGCGTACCAACGCCGATCTTGAGCAGATGGTTGAGACCAGTGATGAGTGGATCGTGGCACGCACTGGCATCCATGAGCGTCGTATCGCGGGTGAAGGCGAAACGGTCGCGACCCTCTCACATCAAGCTGCGCTGCGCGCACTGGAAGCCGCAGGCATTCAGGCCGCGGATCTGGACATGATAGTGCTGGCCACCACCAGTGCCGAAAACGCCTTCCCGGCCGCCGCCTGCGAGCTGCAAAATCTGTTGGACGTCCCGGGGATCCCGGCGTTTGACATCGCCGCCGCCTGCGCAGGCTTTACCTATGCCCTGGCGGTCGCCGATCAGTTCATCAAGTCAGGGGCGGCTCGTCATGTGCTGGTTGTGGGCGCCGATGTGCTGTCGCGCATGTGCGATCCGCAAGATCGCGGCACCATCATCCTCTTTGGGGATGGGGCAGGGGCCGTGGTGGTCGGAGCGAGCGAGTCTCCTGGCATTCTCTCCACCCATCTTCATGCCGATGGCCGTTACGGCGATCTGCTCAAGCTGCCGCACCCCCGCCGTGGCCTGACGGGCGCAGAGCTCGAAGCCTACATGTACATGAAGGGCAATGATGTCTTCAAGGTGGCCGTCACTCGCCTGAGCGAGATCGTGACCGAGACCTTGGCGGCCAACGACATTGAGCCCAGCAAGCTGGACTGGCTGGTGCCTCATCAAGCCAACTTCCGTATCATCAGCGCTACCGCCAAGAAGCTTGGCATGGGGCTGGACAAAGTCATACTGACCCTGGATCGCCACGGTAATACCTCGGCCGCTTCCGTGCCTATCGCCTTCGATGAAGGGGTGAGAGATGGCCGCATTCAGCGTGGTCAGCTGGTACTGCTCGAAGCCTTTGGTGGCGGTTTTGCCTGGGGTTCGGCGCTGGTCCGTTTCTAATTTTCTTGCAAGAGCAGGGCGCGATACCGGCTTATGAACGGATCGCGCCCGATTGATGTTTTCGCGTTAAGGAATTCATGATGACCCAATTTGCCATCGCTTTCCCGGGACAAGGCTCCCAGACCGTCGGCATGCTGGCCGAGCTGGCCGAGCAACATGCCGTCATTAAAGAGACCTTCGCCGAGGCGAGTCAGGTACTCGGTTATGACTTGCTCGAGCTGGTTCTGCAGGGACCGGTCGAAGAGCTGGGCAAAACCTGGAAGACACAGCCCGCTCTGTTGACGGCGTCAGTTGCGCTGTGGCGTCTGTGGCTGCAACAGGGTGGGGCGACCCCCTCCGTCATGGCCGGTCACAGCCTGGGGGAGTATTCCGCCCTGGTGTGCAGCGGAGCCTTGGGTTTCAAGGATGCGGTCAAGCTGGTTGAACTGCGCGGCCTGGCCATGCAGGAGGCCGTGCCGGAAGGTACGGGCGCCATGGCGGCCATCATAGGTCTGGATAACGAGGCCATTGCCGCCAACTGCGAACTGGCCGCTCAAGGCCAGGTGGTCTCACCGGTCAACTTCAACTCCCCGGGCCAGGTCGTGATCGCCGGTCACAAAGAGGCGGTTGAACGCGCCAATATTCTGATGAAAGAGTCCGGTGCCAAGCGAGCACTGCCGCTGCCCGTTTCTGTACCTTCACACTGCGCCTTGATGAAACCGGCTGCCGAGAAGCTGGCCACTGCGCTGGATGGGATCGAGATCAAGGTTCCAAGTATCGCCGTCATTAATAATGTCGACGTTACCTGTGAACAGGATCCGGCGGCCATCAAGCAGGCGCTGGTGCGTCAGCTGTTCAGCCCGGTACGTTGGAGCGAGACAGTAGAGCGGATGGCCAACGATGGTGTCACCCTCGAGATCGAAATGGGTCCGGGCAAAGTGCTGACCGGCCTCGCCAAGCGTATCGACAAGCGCGTAGAAGGCATTCATGCCAATGATGCTGCCTCATTCGAGCAGGCGCTGGCCCAGTCCAAGTAAACAGGAGTAGAGCATGAGTTTTACCGATAAGGTTGTGTTGGTGACAGGTGCCAGTCGTGGCATTGGCCGTGCCATTGCTGAAACATTCGTGGCCCGTGGCGCTAAAGTGGTAGGGACTGCGACCAGCGAGCGTGGTGCCGAGGCCATCAGTGGCTATCTGGGTGAGCATGGCTGCGGTCTGGCGCTGGATGTGACCAGCCCCGAATCCATCGAGGCCGTCTTTGCCGCCATCAAGGCGCGTTTTGGCGACATCGACATCCTGATCAACAATGCCGGTATCACCCGTGATAATCTGCTGATGCGAATGAAGGATGATGAGTGGAACGAGATCATCGACACCAACCTCACTTCCCTCTATCGTCTGAGCAAGCCGGTGCTGCGGGCCATGATGAAGAAACGCCATGGTCGTATCATCAGTATCGGCTCAGTCGTAGGCACTATGGGTAACGCAGGTCAGGTCAACTATGCCGCCGCCAAGGCGGGTCTGGTTGGTTTTACCAAGGCCCTTGCCCGTGAAGTGGGCTCCCGTGGCATCACGGTGAATGCCGTGGCTCCGGGATTTATCGAGACCGATATGACCCGAGCCCTCAATGAAGAACAGCGCGCCGGTATCATGAGCCAGGTGCCTGCCGCCCGTTTGGGCGATCCGAAAGAAATTGCCGCCGCTGTGGTATTCTTGGCATCTGATGACGCCGCTTATATCACTGGCGAAACCCTGCATGTTAATGGCGGGATGTACATGGTGTAATCAATTTGTCGTCAGTTCTGCTCAAATTTGCGATAATACGCCGAAGTTTGGCACTTTTCGTGGTTTGACCAGCAGCAAGCTACTTGCAAACTAACGTCAATTGCATAAACTACCCCAACCAGACGCAATAGCGTATTTTTAAAGGAAAATTCAGGTCATGAGCAACATCGAAGAACGCGTAAAGAAAATCATCATCGAACAACTGGGTGTTAAAGAAGACGACGTCAAGAACGCTGCCTCTTTCGTCGACGACCTGGGCGCAGACTCTTTGGATACCGTTGAACTGGTAATGGCGCTGGAAGAAGAATTCGATACCGAAATCCCGGATGAAGAAGCCGAGAAGATCACCACTGTTCAAGCGGCTATCGATTACATCACCGCTAATCAGGAATAAGTTCCTGAACTAAAAGAAGCGGCCCAAGGGCCGCTTCTTTTATATCTACCCTCCTAAAAACACCTCGGAGACTACCTCAGTGTCTAAACGCAGAGTCGTGGTGACCGGCTTGGGGATGCTTTCCCCGGTGGGTAACACCGCCGAATCCAGCTGGCAAGCCCTGCTTCAAGGGCAGAGTGGCATCACTCACATCGATCACTTCGATGCTACCGATTATGCCACCCGTTTCGCAGGTCTCGTCAAAGAGTTCGACCCGGAACAGTACGGCATCAATCGCAAAGAAGCGCGCAAGATGGATCTCTTTATCCAGTATGGTGTCGCAGCCGGCATGCAGGCGCTGGACGATGCGGGTCTCGAGATCAATGAGCAGAATGCCGAGCGCATTGGCGTGGCCATTGGGTCTGGCATCGGTGGCCTGGGTCTTATCGAACAGAACCACAACAGCCTGATTGCTGGCGGCCCACGCAAGTTGAGCCCCTTCTTCGTGCCTTCCACCATCATCAATATGGTGTCCGGTCATCTTTCTATCATGCGCGGGCTGCGTGGCCCCAATATCGCCATTACCACCGCCTGCACCACGGGCACCCATGCCATTGGTTTTGGTGGCCGGATGATTGCTTACGGCGATGCGGATGTCATGGTCGTGGGCGGTACCGAGAAAGCCTCTACTCCGATGGGAATGGGTGGCTTTGCGGCGGCCAAGGCGCTCTCCAATCGCAATGACGAACCCCAGAAGGCGAGCCGCCCCTGGGACAAGGATCGCGATGGTTTCGTGCTGGGTGATGGCGCTGGAGTACTGGTGCTGGAAGAGTACGAGCACGCCCTGGCGCGTGGTGCCAAAATCTATGCCGAGCTGGCTGGGTTTGGCATGAGTGGTGATGCTTACCACATGACGGCTCCTCCTGCCGATGGCAACGGTGGCGCTCGCGCCATGACCAACGCCATCAAGGATGCCGGCATAGCCCCCGAGGCGATCGGTTACATCAATGCGCACGGAACCTCCACCCCGCTGGGTGATGTGGCCGAGCTGCGCGGCATGAAGCAGGTGTTTGGTGAGCATGCCAAATCCCTGATGATCAGCTCAACCAAATCGATGACGGGTCATCTGCTGGGTGCGGCTGGTGCCATCGAAGCCATCATTACCGTGCTGGCGCTGCGTGACCAGATTGCGCCACCCACCATCAACCTGGATAACCCGGATGATGAGTGCGATCTGGATCTGGTTCCCCACGTGGCCAAGCCAGGCCAGTTCGAGTACGCCTTGTCCAACTCCTTTGGATTTGGCGGCACTAATGGCTCCCTGATCTTCAAACGCGTATAATTCGCGCCAGGGCAATGTTCAATAGGCCCGATACGATCTCGTATCGGGCCTTTTTTATCGGAGGGATCCCGCTTGCTCATCAATGGAGTGTCAGAGAGTGCTATATCCGCCCTGGATCGGGGGCTGGCCTACGGCGATGGTCATTTCACCACCCTGCTGGTGCGAGAGGGCAAGGCGCTGGCTTGGCCGCAACACCTGGCCCGGTTGCAGCAAGGTTGTGAGCGGCTAGCCATCGCTGCCCCGGATTGGCGCCATGTTGCGGCAGAACTCGACATCCTGATTGCCGATCAAGCCCTTGGGGTCGCCAAGATAGTGCTGACTCGGGGTGTAGGTGGGCGGGGCTACGATGGCACAGCCTGTCATCAGACCAACCGAATTATCTCGCTGTCCCCCTATCCTGGCCACTATGTTGGCTGGCAACAGCAAGGTATCGCCATCGGCGTCTGCCAGCAGCGGATCGGTGACAGCCCCATGTTGGCAGGGCTCAAGACCCTTAACCGTCTGGAACAAGTTTTGCTCAAGGGCGAACTTGCCCAGCAAGGCGCGGTCGAAGGAATAGTATTGAATTGCCGGGGATTTCTGGTTGAGGGGGTCAGTGCAAATCTGTTCTGGCGCCGTGACATGACGGTGTTCACGCCCGATCTCAGCCATGGGGGTGTCGATGGCATCATGCGTCGCCAGGTGATGGCGACCCTGCGCAAGATGGGCATTGAGCTGCGCATCGTCGAAGCACCACTGGAATCCCTCTGGCAGGCAGAAGAGGTCTGGCTGACCAACACCCTGATGGGCGTGGTACCCATCACCCAAATTGAACACAAAGAGTACAGCGCACAGCTGTTGGTGCGCCGTTTACAGGAGCGTTTGCTAATTGAAGTTTAAGCGGCTTTACACCCTGATCGCAGGAGCAGCGTTGACCGCCGCATGTGCTGGCGGTTATGTCTATTACAAATGGCAGCAGGTGGAGACCCTGACTAACAAGGGGCCAACCCGGCTGTATACCGTCGAGAAAGGTTCCCATGCTGCCGGTCTCATCACCGAGCTGGCCGAGGGGGAGGTCACTCCCTGGGCATTGCGGCTCTGGCTGCGTGGTCACCCTGAGCTGGTTGCCATCAAGTCCGGTACTTATGAGATCAAGGAAGGGGAGTCCCTCAAGGAGACCCTCTCCCTCTTCGCCTCGGGCAAGGAGTTTCACTTAAGCCTGACTTTCGTCGAAGGATCCCGCTTTCAGGATTGGCAGAAGCAACTCGCCAGCGCTCTTTATCTGGAGCGGGTTACCCTGGAGCAGGATGAAACCGAGCTTGCCCATGAACTCGGCATCGAGAATGGCAAGCTGGAGGGGTGGTTCCTGCCGGAAACCTATGCCTATACGGTTCATGCCAGCGATCTCTCGGTGCTGCGCCGCGCGCACCAGGACATGGAAGCTGTCTTGCAAGCTGCCTGGGAGAAGCGCCAGCCGGACTTGCCTTACAAGACGCCTTACGAGGCCTTGATCATGGCTTCCATCATCGAAAAAGAGACCGGGGTACCGGAGGAGCGGGCCGAGATAGCCGGCGTCTTTGTCAACCGGCTGCGTCTAGGCATGAAATTGCAGACGGATCCGACCGTGATTTACGGGGTCAAGGATCGCTATGATGGCAACATTCGCCGCAGCGATCTCACCGACATAAATCCCTACAACACCTATGTCATCGACGGTCTGCCACCGACTCCCATCGCCATGCCGGGCAAGGCCTCCATCGAGGCGGCCCTCAATCCCAAGACGAGCGACTTTCTCTATTTTGTTGCCAAGGGGGGCGGTGCCCACTATTTCTCCAAGACCCTCGAAGAGCACAACCGAGCGGTTCGCCAATACATTTTGAAGAAATCCTGATGTCCAAATTTATCGTGATCGAAGGTCTGGAAGGGGCGGGTAAAAGCTCCGCCGTCCAATATGTGACCGACTACCTCAAGACCCACGGAGTAGGGCATATCGAATGTACCCGGGAACCTGGCGGCACGCCGCTGGCCGAGCGGATGCGGGCCATCGTCAAGGAAGTCCATGACGAGCGACTCACCATAGAAGCCGAGCTGCTGCTCATGTATGCCTCACGGGTGCAACTGGTCGAGACTCGCATCAAACCGGCCCTGGCCGCAGGGATCTGGGTGGTGGGAGACAGACACGATCTCTCATCCCAGGCATATCAAGGGGGAGGGCGCGGCATAGCGGCCTCCCTCATCAAAGCCATCAAGCAGGCCGTGCTTGGGGACTTCAAACCCGATCTTACCCTTTACCTCGACATTGACCCGGCCTTGGGGCTGCAGCGGGCCCGCCATCGCGGCGAGCTGGATCGCATCGAGCTTGAGCAGATCGGTTTCTTTGAACGAACCCGGACTCGTTATCTCGAGCTGGCTGCAGAAGATCCCAGCATACTGGTGATTGATGCAAGCCAGAGCCCGGACAAGGTGAAGGTCGCCATTGGTGCGGCCCTGGATAGCCACTTATGTATCCCTGGCTGATCCCCGATTGGCAGGCCCTGAGCCAGAGTGCCCAGGCCGGGCGACTCGGCCACGCCTGGTTGCTGCAAGGAGAAGCGGGTCTTGGCAAGGAGCAGCTGGCCGAGCGTCTGGCACGCCTGCATTTGTGTCATCAGCCCCAGAGAGGCGAGCCCTGTGGCCATTGCCATGCCTGCCAGCTGATTGACAAGGGCAATCACCCGGATTTGGGCGTGTTGCCAACCGATACCAAGACCATTGGAGTGGATGTGATACGGGAGTTGACCGCGCGCTTGCAACGCTCGGCCCAGCTCGGCCATGGCAAGGTGGTGATCATTCCCGATGCCGAACGGATGACGGAAGCGGCGGCCAACGCCTTGCTAAAAACCCTTGAAGAGCCAGCCGGCGACAGTTTGCTGCTGTTGATTGCCTCGCAGATCTCCCGCCTGTTGCCGACCATTCGCAGCCGTTGCCACAAGCATGTCTGCCACATCCCCTCGGAAGCCGATACCCTCAGTTGGCTGGCCGAGCAAGGCCATCAGGGGACCTTGGCCCAAGTGCGGATCTGCCAGGGCGCCCCGTTGCGGGTACTCAATTACCTGGAGCAGGATCAGGATAAGGCACGTCATGAGTTGCTCGGCGGTTTCGTGCAACTGGCACAGACACCGACCAGAATAAGCGGGCTCTGCACCCAGCTGAGCCAAGATACCCACGTCAGGTTGCACTGGCTGCAGCTTTTGCTTTGTGATGCGCTCAAGACCCAGGGGGGCTGTGGCCATCAACAATTGGCGATGCCGGATCTGGCTGCTTTCAGCCACGAGCTGGCCGAGCGACACTCCTGCGAACAACTGCTCGATGCCGAGCAGCGACTGGTTAGCCTCAAGGCTGCCTGCCAGCCTGGCCAGCTCTCCAACCCAACCATTCATTTGATGAACTGGCTCAGCCACTGGCTGTGAACAGAGGAAAGTACTGATGTTACTCGTAGATTCCCATTGCCACCTCGATCGGTTGAGCTATGGCAGCAAGCAGACAGACTTGGCCGATGTGCTGGCCAAGGCGGCGGCGCGCCAGGTGGGATATTTTTTATGTGTGAGCGTGACCCAACAGCAGTTTCCGGACATGTTGCTGGCGATTGCTCCCCATTCCCAGGTATTTGCCTCTTGCGGCGTGCATCCCCTCAATCAGGATCCTGGTGTCGATGCCCCCTTGCTGCTTGAGCAGGCCAGGGATCCCCGGGTGGTCGCTATCGGCGAGACCGGTTTGGATTACTTTTACAGTCCTGAGAACAAAGAGGTACAGCAGGCCTCCTTCCGGGAGCATATCCGGGTAGCGCTAGCCCTTAATAAACCGCTGATCATCCATACCCGGGATGCCCAGGAAGATACACTGCGCATCATGGCCGAAGAGGGCGCCGAACAGGTGGGCGGCGTGCTGCACTGCTTTACCGAATCCCTCGACATGGCTAAGGCCGCCATGGCCATGGGCTTTTACATTTCCATCTCCGGCATAGTGACCTTCAAGAGTGCGACCGCCCTGCAAGAGGTGGTCAAGGCATTGCCTCTCGAGCGGTTGCTGGTTGAAACCGACGCCCCCTATCTGGCTCCCGTACCATACAGGGGGAGAGAGAATGAACCCGCCTTCGTGGTCGAGGTCGCGCAGTTCATTGCCGACCTGCGCCAGATCTCCCTGGCGACGCTTGCTGAGGCAACCAGTCGCAACTTTTTCACGCTGTTTCCCTTGGCCAAACCCTGAGACAAATGAGCCCCATAACCTGGGGCTCTAGCTTTAAATCAGCAGGGACAATCACCTCGTTCAACTCAAACGAGGCAGTCGTTATCTCTCACTGGTTGTTGCAGTGCCTTGCCATCATTATCCTGAATCTCTTCAACCCAAGCTCCTATTACTTAACTCTTAACTATTGAAAACCTTGATGGGAAGATAAGGAGTGCTTTCGAGGTGACTCGGGATTTGCATCATTTTCCAAGCTGCTATAAGTATCGATAATATTCATTATCGATACTTGATGATGCTGACGGATCCTGTAAGATCCCTGAAACTCCATATAAAATCATACGGTTAACAGTGACTTCCCCTTTAGTTCCCGCCATCCAGTCACAAGGGCTGCAAACCGTCTTCGACTCTCGGCTCAACAGCCGGGCCAGGCGCTTCCTGCGTAGCGCCAAGGCAGAGACCACCCTCAATGCCTATCAGGCTGACACCCGGATCTTCGTACACTGGTGCCAGCTGCAAGGTTTGGATCCCCTGACGACAACCCATCTGGACATCATGAATTTCCTGGCCGATCAGGCCGATGGCATATTGGCGCACTGGGTCTGGCTCGATCAAAAACGGGGCAGGGGAGAGTTGCGCAATGGCGAACCCAGAAAACCGGCTACTTTGGTACGCCGATTGGCTGGCATACGCTACGCCTTTCGCCAGAAGGGGATTGATCCCATGCCGACCGAGCACACTGAAATCAAGGAGATGATGCGCGGCATAGTTCGTCTCGGTGATACCCGCAAACGCAAGACGGGGGCCTTGACCTTGCAACCCCTGGTGCAAGTACTCGATGCCATCGATACAGATACCCTGGCCGGCTTGCGGGATCACACCCTGTTGCTGTTGATGTTCAGTGGGGCTCTGCGCCGCTCGGAAGCGGCCAGGATCGATGTGGAAGATCTCGATTTCATCGGCCAAGGGGTGAGGCTACGGCTCAAACCCAGCAAACATCAGCTCCATGAAACGGAGATTGCCCTGATCCCGGGCCAGCATCATTGCCCCGTCGGTGCCTTGCGCCACTGGTTGGTGATGAGTGGCATCCAGCAAGGGCCGCTCTTTAGGCGCATGACGCGCTGGGGGCAACTCACTCAGGAATCGCTTGGACCACAAGGTATCAATCTGATGATCAAGCGCCGCACCGGTATGGCCATCGATGATCTCTATGTCAGTGGCCACAGTCTGAGACGGGGCTTCATCACGTCTGCGGTCACGGCAGGCAAACCCATGAACAAGATCATCGAGGTAACCAGGCACAAGGACATGCGTACCCTGCAAGAGTACTTCGATGATGCCAACAAGTTTTCAGACCATGCCCTGCAAGGGCTGCTCTGATCGCAGATGCCATACTGCGTCAGGGATTTTATTATGTTAAATATGTTGTAGCTGCAAGCGACTGGAGTCCAAGTCTGGCGGGGAGCTCCAAGCCACATCTCTCATTTCCCCAACATACTTTTTTCTGATGCCTATAGCCGTTACTATTTAAACCCCATGCAGAGACATGGATGATCCCCAGTTGACTACACCTCATCAACTGGCGCCAGTTCAAGACGATGACTGGTACTAGTCAAACAGTGAGAGATAACATTTCTTTTTTTGGAGTTTCAACCTACCGATGATCACACCGATGAATCGCCAGGAGCAGCATGTAGCGCCCATGGATAATGCCCAGCGTCAGCGCCAACATGTGAAACGAAAGCAAGAGACCCATAGCCGGTTGCAATGCTGGATCAGTCAGCGTCATGCTCATCGCTTGGCCGAACTCGGTGTACTCCTCGAAGACAACCAAGCCTCACTGATAGAGCAGGCGATCGATCTGCTCTATCAGCATGAGTCCGCCCCAAAGTCGGTTGGGATGATAGCTCTCCCTCTGATCGAAAGTGAAACCGAATCAGCGTGAAGAGAGCTTGGGAAAAATACGGGGAGCGGAATAAAAAGAGCCAGGTACGAATTCCTTGTACCTGGCATAGGGGAATTGGCTCTTTGCAGAGCCGTGCGCTAACTGGTCACAGATAAAATAAAGCGTAGCCAAGGGCGATGGCTTTGCAAGATCTGGAAAAATTTTCAACCAGTGTGTGGGTTTTTAAGACTCAAACAGGTTAGCATCACGAACCAAGTCCCGGGGCAGGGCATTCTTGATGCGGCTACCGACCCACTTGCCCAAGCCGAGGGCATAGCCCTGATACCTCAGGATCACCTCACCCTGGCCACTCTCGCCTTGTGGATGCAGATCCCGGCCCATCATAAACTCCCGCGCCTGTTCACTGTCGAGTTCGACCCAGCCCTTGCTGGCCAGATGTCCCTGGGCCAGGGCCCATTCGTGAGTCAGCCTGTATCCCTTCTTATGAGTCTGTGCCAGCTTGAGACCAATGCGATCCAGTCTGATCTTGTTCATCAGCCGGGGGGCGAAGGGCAGGGGGAACAGCCATATCTCGTCATCGCGAACGAACAGACTCCCTTGCGGGACAAGACCATAATCGCGGTCCAGTTCGGCGATCAACACCTCCGCATCCCGACTGTCCATGGGTGTGAACGGGAACTTGCCCAGGCGGCCTGGCTTGAACATGGGATTGGCAACCGAGTGATGCTTGCGCAATCTTGCAACGAAAAATCCTTCACTATCATATATTTGTGGCCAGACATGTAGATAGCCCTCGGCAGTGGTGGCTTGCTCTGCACCAGGAAAAAGATCCGCCAGCGATTCAAAACTCAGGGCATTGCCAAAGCGCTCACTCATGAACCGACAGATATTCTGGTTCTCTTCATGGCTAAGGGTGCAGGTGGAGTAGACGATGACACCACCTGGTTTGAGGGCATGGAAGGCGCTCTCGAGCAGAGTCCGCTGTACCTCGGCTATCTCGTTGATGCTGGCCAGACTCCAGTTGCGAAACGCCTGATCGTCCTTGCGCACAGTCCCTTCACCCGAGCAGGGAGCATCGAGCAAGATGGCGTCGAAGGTCTCCGGCAACCATTGACCGAAAACCTTGGCATCGAAGTGGCTAAGCCCTATGTTGCTCACCCCGCAGCGCTGAACATTGGCGGCCAGCACCTTGACCCGGCTGCTGGAAAACTCATTGGCCACCAACATGCCCCGGTTCTCCATCAGCGCCGATATCTGGGTGCTCTTGGAGCCGGGGGCCGCCGCTGCGTCGAGCAGCAACTCCGCCTCCTTCACACCGGCCGCCGCAAAGAGTGCCGTTACCGGCAACATGGAGCTCGCCTCCTGAATGTAGAAGAGTCCGAGCAAGTGTTCGGCCGTGTTGCCCAGGGGCACCTGGTCTTCATCGGGGCGGGTCAGCCAGAAGCCTGTCTCGCACCAGGGCACGGGATCCAGCTGCCAGCCACGGCCTTGCATGCGGGTAAGGAAGGCATCTACCGTGATCTTGAGGGTATTGACCCGAATGCTGCGCCGCAGTGGTCGGCGGCAGCTCGCCACGAACTCATCCATAGAGAGATGTTCGGGCATGATGGCGGCAATATGAGTCAAAAACGCGTCAGGAAGTAGGGTATTGTCGTGCACTTGGCATCTCGCTGGCCCAAAAACAGGGGCGACATCATAGCACAAGTCGTGGCTGCAACCGAACGGCAGCGCCATGACGGCGATGCCATCACCTCGGCGATCAGAGCTACCCGCAGACCGCCAATAAAAAGCCCGGCACGGGGCCGGGCTTGACGCTTGATACCAGATCAGGGTACGAGGCGAGGACTCCAACCGAGCCACTCTTCATCGGCCTTTTCATAGAGAGGGAAGCTCTGGCCGCTGCGCACGCGAGCCCCAACGTTCTGTTCGGGGGTCGTGAAGGCAATACCGCCCGCCACCAGGCTCTGCAGGGTCTCGACCTGTATAGTGCCGCCGGTCAGCCCTATGTCTGCCTTGACCCCGGACACATTCCAGAAACGGCTGTTCTCCCGCACCAGATAGGCATACTCCTGTTCGACCTGCACCTTGACCCTGACCTCGCCACCATCGGGAGCCAAGGCGACTTGGCTTACGCTGCCGACCACCATCTTGCGAAACAGCAGCGGGCTGCCGACCGCCAAGCCGTTGAGGGCGGGGCTCTTGAGGGTCAGTATCAGACCGGATTGCAGTGACTCGCTCAAGGGGAAGCTATGCTTGCTCGCCCCCTGGCCCGGCGCCGCCTCGATAAAGGATCCCTTCACCAGAGTATCGAGATTAGCCACGCCACCAAAGCCCAACTTGGCCTGCACCAGGGTAAAGCTGGCCCCGGATTGCAGGAAACGCTCGGCATATTGCGCCTCGAGCTGAGCCTGGAAGATCACCTTTCCCAGGGCTGGGTCCAGTTTGACCGAGGCAATCTTGCCGATGTTGACCCCGCGATAACGGATAACGGAGCCAGCCCCGAGCCCGGGATTGCGATCTGCGATAAGGGCAAGGGGACGCACCAGCGCCTGGGCCTGCTCCCTGTCTTCAAACAGTTTGCCATTGCCATGACTGGTGGGGGAGTTGGCAAACTCGATGCCGCCACGCAGCAGGGTAGCCAAATTGCCCGCCTTGATGCGTACCCCGTCCAGACCGATATGAGTATCGATGGCCGCCTTCTTCCAGAACTGGGTCTGATTGCCGATGAGGGGGGCATAGATGGCATCTATCTCAAGGCCGATCCGCACCTCGCCCTGACCTACCCTGAGCTGGCTCACCTTGCCCGCTTGCAGCCCGAGATAGAGCACTGGTGTGCCAAGCGAGATGCCGTCGGCCTGGCTTGCCGTCAGCCACCAGGTCTTGGGCTTGGCCTTGGGCGAACCAAGCAGTGCCAGTTGTTCATCGGGATAGAGCAGGTCGATACGCGGCCCCTGACGGGCCTGTACCAGCTTGATACCGCCCGCGAGCCAGCTGGCAGCCGGGCTGGTTTCCACCTTGATGCCGCTGAGATCGGCCTGGATCTGCAAAGGGGCGGCGCGATAGAAACGGGCACGATTGAGCAGTCCCTTGTATTGATCTTCAATAGTCAGCTTGATCTGGGCATTACCGCTGGCATCCAGGGAAAGGGTGCGAATGCTGCCCACCGTCAGCCCCTTGTACCAGACGGGAGCCCCTTCGCTCAAACCGGACAGATCCTCGGTGTTGAGCGTCAGTGCCTGGCCGGTTGCTGCCTTTTCGGCGCTCAATAGCAAGGTTTTGGCTCTGACGCCAGGCACATAATCGAGACGGATGGCCGGTCCAGCCAGCAGGCGATCGCCATGTTTAAGCCCGGCCAGCGACAAGTTGACACTCTCCCATATCAGCCGGCTTGACTGAGTGATGCGAAACGCCTGCTCTGGGCTTATCAGGGCGCTGACCTCCCGCCCATGGTCGGTCAGGCGAATGGGATCGACTCGGCCTATTTCAATGCCTTCATAGAGGATGGGCATCCCCTCTTTGACCGGCAGATCGCCCACCTTCAAACTAATGCGCTCGCCCCGGGCCGCCTCGGCCAATCCCTTGTAGAGACTGAATGTCTGACCGCGCTCGGCCTGGGGGGAGTCCGGGGGAGAGTCAAAGGCGATGCCACCACTCAGGATGGAGGAGAGACTGCCCGTCTCGACACTGACGCCAGCCAGGCTGAAATTGCCCTTGATGCCGCTGATGTTCCAGAAACGGGTGTCGGCCTTGATCAGGTGCTCGAAGCGCGGCTCTATGACCACATCCAGGACAACCTGCTTGTCTCCCTCATCGAGGCGGGTATTGATGACGCTGCCCACTTCCAGACCGCGGAAATAGAGTTTGGCCCCAATACCGACCGAGCCGAGCGAGTCGGCGCTCAGATGCAGGGTCCGCCCCTGAGCCTGATAGCCCGGGGGAGGGCCGTCGAGGGCATCGAACTCGTCATCGGGAGGATTGCTCTCCTTGCCCGGCATGACATTGATGTAGTTGCCCGATACCAGGGTATCGAGTCCCGAGATCTCGGTCAGCGACGCCTTGGGGCTCACCAGCCAGAAGCCGGTGCCTTTGCGCATCAGTTCCCGTGCCCGGCTGTCGATTTTGGCAAGCACCGTTATCTTGCGGCCATCCTCGGCCAGGGCCAGCTCTTGCACCACGCCGATGGCCACCCCTTGGTAACGCAGCTGAGTCTTGCCCGGCAAGATACCGTTGCCCTGCTCAAAGTTGATGCGAACCAGCTGGCCGGTGCTCTGATACTGCTGATAGAGAAACCCCACCGCCAGCAAGAGCGCGATGCAGGGCAGCAACCAGACCGGCGATAGCCAGCGATGTTTCTTGATGACGGGTTCAGCCCCGATCATACCGACTCCTTATGGGCCGCGCGGGCGACCAGACAACGAAAAAGTGACCCATTTAGCGTGCCGCCTTGTCCCACAACAACCGGGTATCCAGCATGCGGGCCGACAACATGGTGAGCAAGACGACACAGGCAAAGGCGGTAGCCCCCGGGCCTGCCCGCACATTGAGCAGCACGCCGCGGTCAACCAGGGCAACCATGAGCGAGATGACAAACAGGTCCAACATGGACCAGCGACCAATGAAATCTATGATGCGATACATCACCAACTGACGACGGCGGCGCACCGGCTTCTTGCGTTGCAGTTGCCAGCAGATCCAGCCTAATCCCAGGATCTTCATGATGGGCACGACGATACTGGCGGTCAGCACTATGGTGGCAATGCCTGACATCTTACTGCGATAGAGGGCCATGATACCGCTAAAAATGGTATCCGATTGCAACAACCCTTTGTTGTAGAAGTGGGTAATGGGCAGGAGGTTGGCCGGCAACAGCATGAAGGTCGCCAGCGCCAGTAACCCCCATGACCAGAGCAGGGAATTCGGGGTGCGTACATGCAAGGTACTGTGACAGCGGGGGCAGATATGGCCCGCCTCGAAACGCACCAAGAGCCCACAGTGGTGGCAGCGGCACATGCCAAGTTCACGGGCGCTGGTCATCTCGCCTCCTTTGGCAGCGCAGTGCTTGGCATCAGTTCGCTCCCGGGTTCAAGGCTGCGCGTCATGCTTGACCTCAGTGCGGGGCTGATCCAGTGCCACTTTTTCCCAATAAGGGGCGGGATTGAACAAGATCAGCAGCGTCATGTTAAGCAGCATCAGGATAAACAGGCTCAGCAAGCCCCCGCCCAACCGGATATCCGCGATGTCGATAAGCTTGAACAGCGCAACCAGCAGGCTGACCAGATAGACCTCCAACATCGCCCAGTGGCGAAACACCTCCACCGCCTTGAGGATGGGGGAGATGAGGCCAAGCCGGGTCGCCAGGCCAGAGGCGAGGGCAAAGATGCCAACCAGCAGTCCCGTCGGCGCCAAGACTGCGCACCAGAATACCAGGAGTGCGACCAGGTATTCATTGGCTTGCCAGAGCATGTGGATACCGCGCAACAGGGTCGCCTGTGAGCTTTCACCAGCCAGTCGCAAGTAGAGCAGGGGTTCGAAAAATGCCGAGGGCAGCAGCAGCAAGCCGGTGATGGTGAGCGCCATCAACTGGGAAGGACGGAACGCATAGCGGCCATATAGATGCTGATGACAACGGGGACAGTGGGCGTGACGACGCAGAGGCAATAACTTACGTTCGATCAGCAAGTCACAGGCCGGACAGACGATCAGGTTATTGGGATCCGACATACGTTTTAACCTGTTGAAGGAGTTGGTGAAATTTACCCTAAAACCGAGGTTCTGTCTTGCCTGTCACAACAGTGCCACGAAAGTATAATTGACGTTAACGTAAAGGTAATGATTAGATAGTCTGACCCGACAAATGAAAGGAGTCATGATGTCCAGCCCCATCCCTTCGGCCGGTCGCCGCTTTCGCGACGCCCTCATTCAGGAAGCCCCCCTGCAGATAGTGGGGACCATCAATGCCTATATGGCGCTCATGGCAGAACGCAGTGGTTTTCGTGCCATCTACCTGTCAGGCGCCGGGGTGGCCAATGCCTCCTACGGCCTGCCGGATCTTGGCATGACCTCGATGAATGATGTGTTGATCGATGCCGAGCGCATCACGGCTGCCACGCAAGTACCGCTGCTGGTAGACATAGATACCGGCTGGGGCGGTGCGTTCAACATAGCCCGCACCGTGCGCGCCTTCGAGCGAGCCGGGGTCGCGGCCGTCCACATGGAGGATCAGGTTGCCCAGAAACGCTGTGGCCACCGACCCAACAAGGCGGTGGTAAGCCAGAGTGAGATGGTGGACAGGATCAAGGCTGCCGTTGATGCAAGGCTGGATGATGACTTCGTCATCATGGCCCGTACCGATGCCCTGGCCGTCGAGGGAATAGGACAAGCCCTGGAGCGGGTGGCTGCCTATGTGGCTGCTGGCGCCGACATGATCTTCGCCGAAGCGGTCACGGACTTAGGCCAATACGACCTGTTCGCCAAGGCGGCAGGCGTTCCCATTCTCGCCAACATGACCGAGTTTGGTAAAACCGAACTGTTTGACAAGCAGGCGCTGGCTGACCATGGGGTCGCCATGGTGCTCTATCCGCTTAGCGCCAGTCGCGCGGCCAATCAGGCGGCGCTCAATGTTTATCAGCAGCTGCGCACGGACGGTCACCAGCGCGCCGTCATTGACACAATGCAGACGAGGGAGGCGCTCTATGACTTCCTCGGTTACCACCATTACGAGCAGACCCTGGATCGTCTGTTCACATCCAAGGATTAGGAGGCCTGTCATGGGACAAGTAGCAAAAGATCGCGGGGAGAACAAACCCCTGGGCGGCGCTGGCCTGCGGGGTCAGAGCGCGGGGGAAACCAGCATCTGCACCGTCGGCAAGAGTGGCACCGGGCTCACCTACCGCGGTTATGACATTCAGGCGCTGGCCAGGGGGGCCGAGTTCGAGGAGGTGGCCCATCTGCTGCTCAAAGGCTCACTGCCCAATAGCGCCGAACTCGAGGCCTACAAGGCACAGCTGCGTGCCATGCGCACCTTGCCGCACGCCCTGCTTGAGGTGCTGGAGCTGATACCCGCCGATGCTCACCCCATGGATGTGCTGCGCACCGGCTGTTCCATGCTAGGCGATCTCGAGCCAGAAGATGGCTTCGAGCACGAGCACCACGTTGCCGATCGGCTGCTGGCCGCCTTTCCGGGAATATTGCTCTATTGGTACAAGTTCAGCCACGAGGGGCTGCGCATCGACACAGAGACCAAAGAGGCTTGCCTGGGCGGGCATTTCCTCGCCCTGTTGCATCAAGAGACGCCAAGCGAGCTGGCACGCCGGGTCATGCATGTCTCCCTCATTCTCTACGCCGAGCATGAGTTCAATGCCTCGACTTTCGCCGCCAGGGTCTGTGCCTCGACCCTGTCTGACATGTTCTCCTGTGTCACCGCCGCCATCGGCACCTTGCGCGGTCCGCTGCACGGGGGCGCCAACGAGGCCGCCATGGCCATGATTGACCCCTGGCAAGACGAGGCGCAGGCCCGTCAAGCGCTGCTGGCCAAACTGGCCGCCAAGGAGAAGATCATGGGCTTTGGCCACGCCGTCTATCGCACCTCGGATCCTCGCAACGTCATCATCAAGGAGTGGGCGGCCAAGCTGGCCGAGGAGGCGGGGGACGACCGGCTCTATCGCGTCTCCTGTGAAGTGGAGCGGATCATGTGGGATGAGAAGGCACTCTTTGCCAACGCCGATTTCTTCCACGCCAGCGCCTATCACGACCTGGGGATCCCGACCAAGCTGTTCACTCCCATCTTCGTCTGCTCCCGGGTCAGCGGTTGGTGTGCCCACATCATGGAGCAGCGTGAGCACAATCGCATCATACGCCCGAGTGCCGACTACATTGGTCCGGCCCCTCGGCACTTTGTCTCAATCCAGCAGCGATAAGCGCGCTGTGGCTGTCAACATAGACCACGGAGGCACCGCTATTCAGCCGGCCTCTGCTTTGCGCCATGTTGCCGGCTCGTTCACAACAACGATAAGGAAATCAAGATGTCTGCCAACGTCGACCTCAACCACAGACCCGAACCGGATCCCATCCTGGTCGAGATTGCCGATTACGTCTGTCAGCAGCCCATCAGCAGCCAGCTCGCGCTGGATACCGCCCGCTACTGCCTGCTCGATACCCTGGGCTGTGGCCTGCTGGCACTGCGCTTCCCCGAATGCACCAAGCATCTTGGCCCCATAGTCGCAGGCACCCATGTGCCCCACGGCGCCCGGGTACCCGGCACCCAACTCTGCCTGGATCCGGTCAAGGCGGCTTTTGATATCGGCACCCTGATTCGCTGGCTCGACTACAACGACACCTGGCTGGCCGCAGAGTGGGGACACCCCTCAGACAATCTGGGCGGGATCCTCGCCACCGCAGACTGGCTCTCCCGCACCCGCATCGCCGAGGGCAAGGCGCCGCTCACCATGCACGAGGTGCTGGTCGCCATGGTCAAGGCCCACGAGATCCAGGGAGTACTGGCGCTCGAGAACTCCTTCAACCGGGTCGGCCTGGACCATGTGGTGCTGGTCAAGGTGGCGAGCACCGCCGTGGTGACACACATGTTGGGGGGCAGCCGGGATCAGGTGATCGATGCCCTCTCTCAAGCCTGGGTCGATGGCCAGAGCCTGCGCACCTACCGCCATGCCCCCAATGCCGGCTCGCGCAAGAGCTGGGCGGCCGGGGATGCGACCTCTCGCGCCGTGCGCCTGGCACTCATCACCATGAAGGGGGAAATGGGCTATCCCGGGGTGCTGAGCGCGCCCAACTGGGGCTTCTATGATGTGCTGTTCAAAGGCAACCGCTTCGCCGTGAACCAACCTTTCGCCAGCTATGTGATGGAGAATGTGCTGTTCAAGATAAGCTACCCGGCCGAGTTTCACGCCCAGACGGCCGTGGAGTGCGCGCTCAAGCTGCACGACGAGGTAAAAAATCGCCTCGATGAGATAGACAGGATAGAACTCAGCACCCATGAGTCGGCCATACGCATCATCAGCAAGGTGGGAGCTCTGAACAACCCGGCAGACCGGGATCACTGCCTGCAATACATGGTGGCGGTACCACTTATTTTTGGACGGCTGGTGGCCGAAGATTATGAAGATGACGTGGCGGCCGATCCCCGTATCGATGCCCTGCGCGCCAAGATGCAAGTGCAGGAAGACCAGACTTACAGCCGTGAATATCTGGAGGCGGACAAGCGATCCATCGCCAACGCCATCCAGATCTTCTACAAAGATGGCAGCCACAGCGCCAAGGTCGAAGTCGCCTATCCGGTCGGCCACCAGCGCCGTCGGGAGGAGGGGATCCCCCTGTTGCTCGCCAAATACAGGGCCAACCTGGGGACTCGTTTCCCGGCCAAACGAGTCGAAGCCCTCTATCGACTCGGCCAGGATAAGCAGGCGCTGTCTTCCATGCCGGTCAACGAGTTTATGGATCTGCTGGTGATCTAAACCATCTCCCTCCCATGATGAACTGCCCGCCTCACGGTGGGCATTTTTTTGCCTGTGTAAATCAACGGCAGCATCTTGAGGATTGCCCGGACAGGCTTCATCTCGGCCAGACAAGCTTGGGAGAGATGCTTTCGGGATAGAATGATGGCTCCTTCAACTCAATGAATGGGATTTTTGAAAGCAGAGTTGCACCACTGTATGTTCATACATATACTTTCCCTATCATCGATGAGGAGAAGATCATGGCCGTTGAGATCAAATACGTTGTCATACGTGGGGGAGTAGAGAAGATGACCTTTGCCAGCAAGAAGGAGGCCGATGCCTATGACAAGCTGTTGGACACCGCCGACGAGCTGATGTCGCTGCTGGCGGGCGCACCGATTGAACTCGATGCCAGCCAGCAAGAGTGTCTGGCTTTTTACCTGGCCGAGCAACGGGACCTGCTGCAAAACATCTTGCGCGGTGGCAAGGCCCAGCCAGTGGTGACCAAAGAAGAGAAGACCAAGGAAAAGCCGCTCAAGAGCGTCGCCTGACAGGGGCAGGGGGGCATTCATCTTGTTCCCCGCTACCGCTCGAATTAGCGAGCAGTTGCACGACCATTTTGTTTAGGTCCCTGTTGTTTACGCAGTCATATCACACCCAGCCATTGCAAACCGATGCACACTCCCCAAGTCCGCTTTCAAGCCATAACGCCACTGCGGACAGCGATCACTCGGCTAGCGTGGTGAGCCCCGCCATCGCCCAAACCAGGCCACTCGCCATTCAGGGCCATCATGCCATTTGCTGGGCAGCAGGCTGTTCCAACATAGGGGTAAATGCAGTTATTTGCATATTAAGTCATCTTTAAATCTATTTACCCCGAGAAATTTCTAACCAAAGCGCATTAATAATCACTTTTCTGCATATCGACAGCAGACCTCTTTTTGAGAGACCTCTACCCAGCAGGAGTTGCATTCCCGCTTCATTCAGGCAAACACCATGCAGATACAGATCCCACTCCCACCCGCCATGCCGCTGTTCGACGGACTCGCCTATCTGGAGTCAGGCAATGCCCAGGTCAATCTCCATCTGGCTCAGCTAAGTCTCAATCAAGTACCCGATGCGGGACTCGTCTACGAGCTTGCCGTCGACTGGTTGCTCGAGCAGCGTCACAGTGAAAACAACTACAAGACCTATCGCAGCGAGCTCACCACCTTCCTGCACTGGTGCTTTAGCGAGCTGGCCATCAGCCCGAAAGATCTGACCCGCCGCATCATGATGCGCTATCTCGACTACTGTCAGGCGCCGCCCCAGCATCTTATCGCCTATCGCAACGTGGCCCAGTTCGTCAGCGACAAGGAGTGGGGGGAACGGTTGCCCAATCCTCACTGGCGCCCCTTTCTCGGCAAACGTGAGCTGGGCCGCGAGCTGCCCTATCGCCTGAGCGAGCAGGCCATGAAGACCAAGCTCGCCATCCTGTCGGCCTTCTTTCAGTTCCTCATCCAGGAGGAGTACATGGAGAGAAATCCGGCCCTGCTGCTGCAACGGGTCAAGCGTCCTGTCGCCTGCGATCCTCACGAGCAGGGGCAGGCGTTTAGCGAGCTGCAATGGTCCTATGTGATGCAGGCCGCCGACACATTGGCCCGGGAGCAGCCGGAGCAACACGAGCGGACCCGGTTTTTGACCTGCCTGATGTATGCCTGCTACCTGCGGATCTCTGAAGTTGCGGCCCGACCCGGCTTTACCCCGGTCATGAGTCAGTTTCGCCGGGATGCCAAGACAGGGGTCTGGGGCTATTTCATTCCCCGCAGCAAGGGTGGCAAGCGACGCACCGTGGCCGTCTCCCAGGCTTTGCTAGAGGCACTCACCCGCTATCGACGTTTTCGGGGCCTGAGCCCACTGCCCACACCCGATGAACAGACGCCGCTCTTTGTGCGTCACAAGGCCGCCGCCCATGGCCGCGAGCAAGGCGAGCTCAATGCCAACCTTGGCATTCGCCAGCTACGCGATCTGATCGACACCCTGATAGGCAAGGCGGCCAGCTTGGCCGAGGTCGATGGCTTTCCCCAAGATAGCGCCGAAATGCGCGTGTTGACGGCGCACTCCATCCGCCACACCGGCATCACCCACGACATCAATCTCAATGGCCGCCCTTTATCCCATGTGCAGGCTGATGCCGGCCATGACAGCATAGATACCACCTCCAAGTATCTGCACACGGCCAACAGTGAACGCCATGAGAGCGCAGCCGCCAAACAGCTCGATCGCCTGCAAGGTGATCAATGAGGGGAAGCAATAGGCAGTGAGAGATAACAGATTAATCGTATTGATTGAGCAAGAGGCTTTGTTTGATACAAGCCATGGATCGGGGGAGGGCAAGCATCTATCGCGCGATCAATCGATAGACGAGGGTATTCACGTTGGAGGAGAAGGACAGCCGCCCATCGTCCTGCTCTCTTTTCTCAATATGGGGTCGGTGGGCAGGCCGAAACCCTCTTTTGAGTGCCTATGTCCTCTCTGTGCCCATCCCTTGCTCTGCAAAACAGGCTTTAAGGCTTTCCTAGCACTGGGGGAGGGAACGCCACAGCGCCGCACAGGTCTTAACCCCCCGGGTAGTAATACGGGGGGAATTCAATCCTCACATGCCCGATACAACCACGGGGCAGGGGTGTTATCTCTAACTTGTTGAAAAAGCTGTCACTAAGGGCTTGGTTTACAACCAATAGCCCCAATATCCGTATGGAGCAGGTCGCTCTTACTTTTGGAGATTTTATGCCTCATTTTTCGATAGGCGATACCGTCATTTATGAATGATAGAACGCTTACTGTTCATTTTGTTTCAGATGATCTGGAACGTGTGACGTGCGTTTACCTTGGTGCAGATAGGTTGTTTCACTCGATAGAGCTGAATGCTAACTTGTTGAGAAAAATACAAAAACGCTGATTTTGATGCCGATAAATCCAGTTATCGGCATTACAGAACCAAGGGGCTAAGGCCCCTTGATTCTCATTTCATTAAATCAGCTTTCATGGCATCCAGTAGGCCGTTGAAGGCTGAATTTCTCTCTGCCCGTGGCCCATCATTGGTATCAACAATTTTTTGTGCATACAGGGAAACTTCTTTGGATCCAAAGAGATTGCAGCGAGTCTGCCACAAAGCAAATGCCTTTGAGGCGGCGTCAGATGGTTCAACGGCTGCGTTGTGGAGTGCATCCAAGAGTCCCAGATATGCATTTCTTTTTTCTTCATACTGCCGATCTGTTCGCTTGGCTGATCGGGTTCTCCAGTCGCTGTAAACTGTGTTGATTAACGTTCCGATACCCAAGCCGCCAACGATGCCTGAAATCAATGTGTAATCCATGGAAACTCCTGATTATGAGATAGTCAATGCTACCACGGGCCTCTGGCCCCTTGTTCTACCCACAAGCATGACTGCGCATAATGTCGCGTATTGTTAAATGCCCATCTGAAACCTGCCGATAAGCCAGCCCACGCAATTTTGCTGGTTTATCAGGTATTTACTTGGATGGAACGAGAGTTGACCAAAAACTTCATTTTTCGTTGGTTTGAATGCGGTTTATCGAAAGAGGAGACGGCAAATCTATGTTTCGTTTCTGTGAGACAGGTCACATATTGGGATAAAGGTAGAGAGATCCCGCCTGTCTATAAACGGCTAATGCGGATGGCCTCGGGGCGGGAGTTGCCCACGATTTTCAAGGAATGGCAAGGCTGGCGGATGGCGAATGACTGCCTGATCTCGCCGACCGGCGTGAGGTTCGATAGAAGGAGGATTGAGGCCCTGGGCATGATCCATGTAGAGCGGTCGGAGAGACAGAAGGAGGCTTTCTCCTGGCGGAAGAAACTAGGCATCAGCTAGACAGGGGAGGGGGCGAAAGCCCCCTTTAAAAACTACTTAATGACAATCCTGTTAATCTTGTACACATTATCAGAGATCGAATCTATGCAACCGCTGAAGCAGAGCTTTTCCTGAGATTCTATAGATTCAAGCAAGAACGTAACTTCTTCGCCAAACTCCTTCCTTACTGTTAGAAAACCATCAACCGCCTCTTCTTGAGAAGATAATTGATATTCTTTAGGACAGGCTGGGCTGGAAGGTCTTTGGGGTGTAAGAACTTGCGGCCTCAGCACAGGGGCCAAGCTAAATTTCTGAACAGCTATCTGTTCTTTCTGATCTTGAATCGTCAAGTTATGCGTATCTTCTGTAACAGGATAAAGAATCATAATTACTTATCTATCAAATTGTTAAAGGTAGACTATCACAGCACAATTCCCCCCGTATTACTACACGGGGGGTAGGGCACAGCCGGCTCCCCTGGGCAGCCTGTCACCAGGACGGCGGAAGACCTTGAAAGCGGCTTGTCTACGACAGGAGGCCCAGGCAGTCACCACACGCGCCCCATAGCCTTCGGCTGGTCGCTCTGACTGGGGCATTAAAGACGGGTTTAGCAGGGAAGGGGGTGGCCCCAGACTCAGGGCAAGATGAGCATGTTTCGCCGCGAGGCGTTCAGAGGCTTAATCGACAACAGAGGGCGGCTTATAGGGGCTAGCGCCCCTCAATATCAAGCCTTGATTCCCCAACGAGCCAGCTTGTCACTTATCTTCTGCGAGTCCCTAGCAATGAAGTCTCGAAAACGTTCATTAGACGATTCGACTCCACATACACGAGCATCAAAATCTGGATCGGTCTTTTTTCTACGAAGGGTTAACGCTTTGACATAGGCAGCAGCGAGGTTTTCATTTTGGATGTATGCAGCCGCGCCTGGTCCACAGAAACGCCCTCCAGCAGACACATAAAGACTGTCCTTTTCAAGCTCACCAAACAGTTCAAACGGTACACGGTCTGTATGAATTACCTTTACCGTAAACCATTTTATTGGTTGTCCCATTTACACCTCGCTAATCCCTACCTGGACGGAGACATAAACATAACTCATATGGATCGCTATTCAAGCATCAGTGACCGGGCTTGAGGCGCGCGGCAGCAGCGCGAGCGCGACGTTTTGCCCGGCAGTGGTGCCGCCATTTATCTTCCAGGTCGAGGCCATATCCCACAAAGAGCCAGAGTAGGGGAAGCAGCGAGAACAGTGCCACCAGGGCAACACAGGCCCAACGAGCCTCGGCTGAATAGCTGGGGTTGCTCCCAAGGGCTACCAGGATGGCAATATCGAGGCAAATAACGAAGAAGATAAACACGAAATACCCCCTACAACCCCTAATAGGGATCACCCCCTACAACCCCTAATAGGGATCGCCATTTAACATAAGAAATACCATATCGCAGTCACTAAATTTATGTCCGGGTATCATTATTGTTATGTCCGGTCATCGCTAGGGGCCTCATTATTTTTGCCGCCGGCGAAGAGAGCAGCATTGACCCGCTTACGCAGTGCATCGCCATCAGGGTCGCAATACACATCCACTGGTTGTCCCTGGTACTGAATAACGGCATGACAAGCCGTCATAGGCTTCAAATCGACAAAGTATTGCGGCCACTCCTCGGCATAAATGGCTTGTTCGTCGTCCCCCTTGCGCAGGGCAAAGCAATATTCGACGTTGTAGACCTCTCGATCACTCTTGGTCAGAACATGGCAGTTGATAATCAGCCGATACCCAGCAAACGGCCCTACAGAAAGAACCCCACCACCAGACGCAACAGGAACGCCGCTAGGACGTACATCAGGATTGGCCTGATCACCCACCGCAGCAGAAGCCGAAACAGCGGGAGAAGCGGTTTGAGGGGCATTGCGAGGAGGGTCAATATAGCGAGGCTTGATGAAGCCAAAGAAGAAACAGCCTCCCATAATCGCCAGAAAAAATAGAATTTTAGGATCTCGAAACAGCGAGCTACCCGCGATTGTATCCGAGACCTTACCGGTTGTAGTCGAGTCATAAAGTTTGAAAACATGTTTGGGCACCTTATTAAAGGGTTTTGCCTGGAGAACGTCATTAGCACTAGAGCCGGAATTATCAGCAAGGTGAAGAACGGTTTTATAACGGCCACCAATACCCAGTAGCCCCATATTGGTATGACGAATGGCCGTTTCAGCTGCGGCCCGGATTACCTGGTGAACCTTTTTGATGTTCGGGGTCGTTAATACAAAGTCCCAGTTATGATGACGGTGCATATCAAAGGCCACGTCGATTGTTTCCGGTCTGCCATCAGCTTGAGCCGCAATAGTGCCGCCTGGATAATCAAGCCGGTCTAAATCGGTCTGCCGCCAGGAAGGCGGAAATACCCGTTGCACCTCATCGACCAGGAAGAATGCCCCTTTAGGTGCCCAGTGATAGAAGCGGGCCAAATGATCACGGCCCGTCTGGGATTCCGTCTCGACGTAAAGCACCTCAAAGCCATCAGGCACGGCCTTACCTAGCACCTCTCGGCAGCGTTCAGCAGTGAAGCCACGCACGTTGGTGATGATGTAGCGGCCTTCCTTGATGGCAGGGATCACATCGGTATGGATCGCGCCTGAGGACTTATACGACCCAGGTGCGCCGTGGTGGATCTTGATAGACATACATCACCACCCCATCATATTAAGCAGAAAGCGGGTAACGAAAGCCTGGGTCATAATGGCAAGTCCCTTGTCAAAATGAATATAAAGCAATATCCCTTTCATCATCGGAGGAAGGGAATTAAACGAGCTAGATATAAGCTCACTGAATTGGATATTTATGAGGATTTCCCTAGCAACATCCCATGAAAACGTCAGCATGAATATTTTAAATTCAACCCAGGAAACCGCGAACTTGATGACAATCCAGGCAGAAAACTGAACCATCATCGAGTATATTTCAGAAAAAAAGTCCTGGAAGAAATAGCCTAGCCACTCCATATCACCTCCTAAATATTATCATCAACGCCACCATGTAGAACAAGAACAGCAAGATGGCCGCCAATGTTTCCCAATAGCCGGATGCGTCGGGACAGACCGAATAGGTTTTATTGTTGAACGAGTAAAGCTCAAAACATTTTGGAACCTCAGCATTGCCAGAGAGAGAATAATCAAATATCTCTTTCACATCATCGCCAATCTCCTGATACTTATCAGTCAACTCCTTTTGCTTGCCTTTATATTCCTGCTCGACAGAAGAGACATCAAAATAACAATCCTGGCTTTCACAAAAAGGTTCATATTGCGAAGCTGCCATAAACATTGGGTTATTTAACGATCCAGGCATCTTGTCGTAATTGATACTCCCCGGCTCATTATTACCAGTGCCACCACCGTCACCACCGGCCGAACCACCTCCATTATTCAAGCTATCTCTCATCATGCCGTTAATAGAAGCAAGAGAACCAATAACTTGCCCTAATTGACTTGAGCTAGTTGAATTAAGGCTATTAACAGTGCTCGCGATAGAGCCCAAATCCCCCGACATTCTACGCAAGTTATTATCTACTGAACTGGTATTGCCACTAATAGACCCTATTGTGGACATACTGGACTGCATCATGGCCTGTATAGAGCCCAAATCACCACTACCAGAATTACCACCAGAACCACCACCAGTCCCATTCTTAATTATTGCATCACGAATAGATTGTAATTCTCCATAAGCATATGATGTGTCTTTTCTATAGTCCCACAATAAAGCCTGACGCTCGTTGTGCTGATTACTCCAGAAACTGGGGTCAAGAACAGTCTTCTGACTTATCATACTAAGATGCCCATCAATGCTATGAAGAAGCCTTATAACCCCAGCGTCGCCATTTGGATGAGCCTGAGTATTAAACGCAATCGTTGAAAGATCGTCCTTAATAAAGCTCAAATCACTTTCTAATCTAGTTCTTCCCTGCTCGATGGCATTCTGGACACGCCTAACATTACCTGACAACGCATCAAACGCTGGAGCAAGATTCGTGGAAGTACTAGGACCCACGATGGTAGGCGGTGCTGAAATCAACGGCCCACCAATATAATCAGTTATCGGAAATGGATCCCCATTCCCATTACCCCCATCATCACCCCCACCGTTACCATAGGTGCATTCGGTGCCCAGGGTCTGGATAGGGCCCATGGTGCCTGATGAAGGCAGTTCAACACATACGCCAGGACAACCAGCATTGCAGCCGCCAAGGGATGACGACTCGAACTTAATGCACATTGGCAGCGACGTACCAATGGGCAAATTAGAGAGCTGGATACCTGTCGGACAAGAAGCCAGAGCAGAGAGCGGAAACAGCAGCAACAGCAGAGCCAGACGCACCGGAACCCCCATTAAAAAAGGCGACCGGAGCCGCCTTGTGTCATATCGAAAACGATGAGCGATAGCCCTCGACAAAGAATAAAAACCAGAGCGTCCCAATGAGCAGGGACATGGATTAGACCTTGCGGAACAAGCTGATCAGCACACCGACACCGACGATCCCGGCGACAACCATGAGCACCAGGGGAGAGGTGGCATCCACATCGGCCTTGGCAGACTCAAGGGCCGCTTTTGCGGCATCCGCATTCGTACCCTCTGCGAACGCAGAAGCTGACACAGAACCAGCTACAACGATGCAGCCATTACGGAACAGGGTATTGATCTTATTCATGCAACTATCCTCTTTTTGCACCTACGATGACACGGGCAATAGCGCCCAGTTTTAAACCTAAAGCCCAGATAATAATTCCAGAACCAAAGGCAAGGCTTACATCGGATATATCAAACTGAAACCAATTGGATATATCCGTTAATTTGGTGTGTTCCTGGAGCGTCAGAAGCACATATTGACAGCTATCCGGTTGAGCGAGTTTGGTATATCCCTCAACGGTTATTTCTAAACAGAGCATGGTATCGCGCTCCCGTCGTCGGTCGCTGCGCGCCCTCGCTCCTCCTCCTTGAGCGCGGAGAAGTTAAAGGGGCTTCTTGCTGGCTTGGTACGCCACGACCACGTTGCGGGTCGGATTGCTGGGGTCGGCTTCCAGGACAAGATCCACGGCAACCAATTTAGGGCAGTCAGACAGCTCCTTAATGGTGGCGGCATCATTGCGCAGGGCCAATTGGCGAACCTCATAACCCCAGGAGGTGATATTACACTCAGGCTTGCTGACGTTATTTGCCGGAGCCAGATATTCGACCTGGGCAAAGTCATAAGGAACAGGCGAGCCAGATTTACGGGAAACGCCATAACCGTGAGTCACGCGAGTGACCAGAACACCGGACAGAATAGACATGTTATTACCTCGTTGAAGAACCTTATTTAGGTCGAAAATAGTGGCAGCTCGTCCAAATCTGGAGGGAGCGGCATTGATAACCGCGCAGGAATATCATCTTTCCCTAAATGCGCTGTTAATTGGTTAACAATCTTCTCAGGGGATAGCCCCTCAACACTTGCTAACCAATTGACAAGGCGACCCGCCATCTTGGACATATTAAAAACGGCGTTATCCCTGGACGTTTTGAACTTATTTTTAAACGTGGTCACACGGACGGGCGTTATATCCCCTTCCTGGACAACGGCCAACCATTTAGCAAACTGCGGATACATGCCCGCAAAATAGGGGTCTGGGTTTACCAGGACATCGAGCGGGATAACACGGTCTTTATTGTGTAATTCGCCCTCAGCGCGAACCCAGTGCGGGTGCTCGGCTGATTGCATCTGTTTGCCCTTCTCATATATGCGGCAGCACTTGCCATTGATGCGGCTACCCACATATAAGCTGCACCCCTTGCTGGGCACCATGCCAAACCGCTTGGCGATACCCTTGGCAATCTCAGCAATGACGAACTCACCGGATTCTATCTTCATCCAGGACGGCGCTCGGCCACGCTGCGGATGAAACTCGCCAGCCTCAGCCCCCGCGATAGCGCCCTGGTAAGTGATGTGTTCGCCACTGTAATCATCCAGGGCCAGATCCACCCGAGTGATGCGCACCCCAGGAACGTGAGAGATAACATTGTGCAGAGCTTGGAAATCCAAGGCCGCACAACCCACCCCAGAGAAACTGACCATGCAACCATGGTTGGCCGCACCCCAGGCGAGCAGACCGCAGGGGAGGCCATCACACAGCAAGTCAGCGGAATGGGAATAGCCGTGCAGACCAGAGCGACGAGCGCGCATGGTGAAACGAGGCGCAGGGATAGGGACGCCGATCTTCTGATTCAGCTCATGCAGCCACAGCTCTAACTCAGCGCAGCAGAGCGCATCCAGGAACTGAACGCCGTAGCTGTCGATCATGTCGTTGTAGGCTTCCCAATACTTGGCATCGGGCACCACCTCAAACTCGGAGAAGTTGAGCAGGGCAGAGCAGACCGCTTTGAGTTCCTTGCGCATGTCAGCCCGGGAGGTGTAACCGGAGCTAAGCGCCGTTTCCATCATCTGTGTCATGGACGGCGTGCACACAGGGGAGGGGGCCTTGATAGGTTGTGGCATCGCCGCGACCTTTTCGCAGAGTCGGGCGGTGACCTTGTCAAAGTGGGTAAGGGGATTGAACCCTGCCGGACGTTTCCACAGATAGCGCAGGCCCTCAACCGGTTTGGCAGAGAATGCAGCCTGGATAGTCTTGTTGTTCGTCTCGAAGCGAGGGATAGCCTTGAGCAGCGCACCTTGCTTGGCAAGGTCGGTCATCCGGCGCAATTCATCTGGTGCCCAGGTAAAGGACAGATAGTCGATCAGGGTCTTGTTGCCGATAACCCCATTTATCGGCATTACCGATTTATGACCAGTCATCGAAAAACACTCCCTGATCATAGAAGTCTTGCCATGTGTCCTCAGTCACCTCAACCAGCTCAAAGGCGGTATCGGGGTACGTCATCGACAGATAGATGCGCATCTCATGCAGATCGCGGAACATCTCGACCTGGCCCGCCACACATGCGGAAATGTCGCCCGTGGGCTCATCCTGCCAATAGACCTTGCGCTCAATCAGCGCGGGCAGATCCTGGTTTTGTGGGCTAGAGTGGGTCATATATGATGCAATCAAATGGTTGGTTGATTCCATTCAACCATGTGAAGAGTTGAATGGAAACAAGCCGTTTTTCGCCAAAATGGGTATGATGGGCCGATTGTCTAATCACTCAGGAGACAAAAACATGGACTCTAAAACGCTGCTTCTGGCCTACATGAGGGCCAAAAAGTACAGCCAATTCCAGGAAGTCGCCGCAGACCTGGGATTTACCAGCTCTTACATATCAGCAGTGAACAAAGGAAAGTCACAACTCACTGATGCCACTGCAAAAAAGATGGCAGAAGCAGCTGGTTTAGACGTCAGCGAAGTGCTGTTAAGCATGGCGGCGGTCAGAGAGGAAGATCCCGAGCTGAAAAAGGCTTGGTACGACATCCTGGCGAAGTATTCAAAAGGAGCAGGCACAGCGGTAGCCCTTGCCATAACTGTGTTTGCGACCCCTAGCGACGGGCCTAACCTTACTGCGCATAATGTATATTATGTTAAATTGAATATGTAATCCGAGCTGACTCCATCCTCTTGGCGTGTTCATGCGGGCTTGCCATAAGCCCTCCATTGCCTGCTTGGTCGAAGCCTTCTCTGGTCGCATGTCGGCGGTCCCGTGGGTTCGGGTGTTCTCATCGGAGCCGCAGGCCTTGATATGTACGCTAAAGAACAGACACCTGTTCCTCCCTTCGCCATAGTGCCTAAACAAAACACGTAAACAGATGCCTGAGCGCATTGCCTCGATGACGTGGCTTGGCTGCTCAGGCATGCGCCAGGCGATCGCCGCTATCGGCTTCCGCGTCTTGTCTCCCTCATCAATCGAACTGCCTGTCGCAACCTGGTCGCGCCACATCGTCATTAAGGCTGCCAGGACTCACCCTCATCATGCACTTCGATGGCGCCCTCGGCGCCGCCGTTTACGAAGAGACTTAGCTCATGTCAGACCAAATACGAAATGGATTGATTTCCCGGGATCACGGAGCAATGCCCCGTGGCGAAAACGTGGGAGATTCCCATGAACGGTTGGCGCACTAGGCTATTTGGTTCCAAGTCGGTCAGTACCCTCTGGCAGAACAAAGATCCCATTCGTGAGGAGCTGTTTGGCATAGAGCGGCTGGAGTCCCATGCCATCACCCTGGCAGAGGCCCAACCAGTCACCTCGCATCCTCTTGCGGTGCACTCCTTGCACTTGAGGTTGAAGGAGAATGAGGCTGTCTTGTCATCCGCCTACCTGGCCAGCGCGGCTGAACTCGAACTGGGAAATGAGCTGACCCATGCCGCTGAGTGGTTTATCGACAACTACCACCTGGTCGAAGCCCAGCTCTACGAGATCCGCAGCAGCCTGCCCCCCAGTTACTACCGTCAGCTTCCCAAGCTCGCCGAAGGCCCATTTGCCGGCTATCCCAGGGTCTTTGGCATTGCCTGGGCCTTCGTGGCCCACAATGACAGCCATTTCGATCCCGAGATCCTGAGTCGTTTCATTCTGGCCTATCAGCGCGTGCAACCTTTGACCATCGGGGAGCTGTGGGCGGTGTCCATCACCCTCAGGATCGTGCTGGTTGAAAACTTGCGCCGCCTGGTAGAGCAGATAACTCTTGGCCGCCAGATCAGAGCCGAGGCAGATGCTCTCTGTACCCGGCTGCTTGCCGCCGGTTGCGCGAGCAGCGCGCTGAACGAAGAGATAGCCTCACGGGCCAGCGACCCCTTGTCTGAGCTGTTCGCCGCCCAATTGGTCAAACAGCTGCGCGATCAGGATCCGAAGATCACGCCAGCCCTCGGCTGGCTCGAAGCTAGGCTCACGCAGCAAGGGCTCTCCGTCGAGGAGGTCGTGCTGCATGCACAGCAGCGACAAGGTGCCTCAAACGTCACTATCCGCAATATCATTACCAGCATGCGCTTCATCTCGGACATCGATTGGACCGAGCTGTTCGAGAAGATGAGCCTGGTGGATCAGCAGCTGCGGACCAGCAGTCACTTTGCCGAGATGGATTTCCCCACCCGCGACCTCTATCGCCGCGCCATCGAGCAGCTTGCCCGCCACTCTCCCCACGATGAGCAGGATGTCACGGCCAGGGTGCTGGCCGCCAGCCAGCATGCCGCCGAGACGGCGCAGGACGATCTAGCCCGCAGAGCGCAAGAACCCGGGTATCATCTGATTGCGCAAGGCAGGTTGGCACTGGAAGCCAGTCTCGGCTTTCGCCCCCCTCTGCGCCTGCGCCTGCATCGCTATCACTCCCGGCTCGGCATTGCCGGCTATGTCGGGGTCATTACCCTGCTGACACTGTGCCTGCTGGTGGGCGGTCATGGACTGCTCATGCAAACTGGCGAGCCTTGGTCCATCTGGCATGCGCTCTTTATCTTGTTCGCGTTCTTGCCCGCCAATGCCGCGGCCATCGCACTGGTCAACTATCTCATCAGCTGCCATCTCTCTCCCCTGCCCTTGCCCGCCATGGATCTCAGCCAGGGCGTCCCGGCCTCGCTGCGCACCCTGGTGGTCATCCCCACGCTCCTTACTTCCCAGTCCGAGCTGCTGGCGCAAGTGGAACAGCTGGAAATCCACCACTTATCGGGGATCAGTGGCGAGCTCAGCTTTGCCCTGCTCTCCGATGGCGTGGACGCCCCTCATGAAATCATGCCCAATGATGCCGCCCTGCTGGACGAGGCCAAGCTCGCCATTGCTCGCTTGAACCGCAAATATGGCCCGGGACCATCGGGGGATCGCTTCTTTCTGCTTCACCGTCATCGCCACTTCAACCCCAGCGAAGGCTGCTGGATGGGGTGGGAGCGCAAGCGTGGCAAGCTGTACGAACTCAATCGTCTGCTACGCGGAGCCGTCGATACCACCTTTATGATGCAGGAGGACAACCCCCCTGCTCTCCCCCGGGACGTGCGCTATGTCATCACCCTGGATGCGGATACCCGCTTGCCGCGGGATACCGCCAGTCGCCTGATTGGCAAGATGGCCCACCCCCTCAATCATGCTCATTTCGATGCAAGCCAGCAGCGCGTCACCCATGGCTATGGCATTCTCCAGCCCCGGGTCACTCCTTCGCTTCCCCTGGGTCAGGATGGCTCCTACTATCAGCGGCTCTACTCAGGCCCCGGCGGCATGGATCCCTATGCGGCAACGGTGTCGGACATCTATCAGGATCTGTTTGGCGAAGGCTCTTTCACCGGCAAGGGCATCTATGACGTCGATGCCTTCACTGCGGCACTGGCAGGACGGGTACCGGAGAACAGCCATCTGAGTCATGACTTGTTCGAGGGGATCTTTGCACGGGCGGGGCTGGCCTCGGACATTGAGGTCGTCGAAGAGTTTCCCTCGCGCTACGACGTCAGCGCCAAGCGCCAGCATCGCTGGACGCGAGGCGACTGGCAGTTGCTTGCCTGGGTCTACCATCAGCAACGCGGACAACATAGGTTGCCATTGATTGGCCGCTGGAAGATGTTTGATAACCTCTGTCGCTCCCTGCTGGCCCCAAGCGCCTTGCTGGCCCTGCTGGTCTCCTGGCAACTGCCGCTGGCCGTCGCCACGACGGCAGATCTGCTGCTGATTGGCGCCCTGGCCCTCCCCATCTTCTTGCCGCTGCTCTTTGCGTTTATTCCCCGCCAGCGCAACTTCTTATGGCGTCACTACCTGGACAAAATGGGCAATAACCTGCAGCGGGCCTTCATGCAGACGCTGTTCAGCCTCACCTTTCTCGCCGATCAGACGTGGCGCATGGCCGATGCCATAGTGCGTACCCTGTTTCGCCTTTCTCTATCTCACCGCCACCTGCTGGAGTGGACCACTACGGCGCAGACAACGGGGGCGCCGCGCCTGACCCGCTGGGGCTTTTACCGACTGATGACGGCGGGTGTGCTACTGGGACTCTGGATGAGCACGGTAACCTTGCTCAGTGCGCCCGGCGCCTGGCCGCTGGTCGTGCCCTTCGGCCTGCTCTGGCTGCTGGCTCCCCTGCTGGCCTGCTGGAGCAGCCAGCCGCGCTATTTCACGAAACAGATGGCGTGCAACGCACAGGAGGCGATGCAGCTGCGGCTGATTGCGCGCCGCACCTGGCGCTATTTTGAAACCTTCGTGACCGATCTCGATAACCAGCTGCCACCGGACAACTTCCAGGAGACCCCCAACGAGGTCATCGCACATCGCACCTCCCCCACCAACATGGGGCTCTATCTGCTCGCAGCCCTGGCGGCCAATGACTTCGGCTGGGCCGGGCGCGGCGCCACCATCAAGCGGCTGGAAGCCACCCTGGCCGTGATGCAACGGCTCCCTCGCTTCAAGGGGCATTTATTCAACTGGTACGATACCCGCACCCTGCTCACCCTGGAGCCAGCCTATGTCTCTTCGGTTGACAGTGGCAATCTGGCCGGTCACTTGCTGGTCGTTGCGACTACCTGTGAACATTGGCAGCAACAGACTGATAACGGCGAAATGGTCAGCGGGATAACGGATACCGCTCTCCTGGCGGATCAGGCGCTGCGCGCCTATCCCCGGCAAAATGGAGATGCCATCAAGGGCCTCGCCCTCTACCTCAAGGAAGTGCATCGCCAGTTGGCCGCTCAGCTCTCGCCGCAGCACCTGTTGCCGGATCTCGCACACCTGACACTGCAAGCGGCCAATGCGGCCCACCAGCTTGATCCCAAGGAGAGTCCAACCGAGCGGGGCGAGCTGCTCTTCTGGTTCGCGGCGCTTGCCCGCATGGTGGCAGAGCATCTTAAGGATCAGACCGAGCTCAATGCCCAGGCCTGCGGGCAGCAGGCCCGGCTGCAAGCCCTGGCAGAACATGCCCGCGCCCTTGCCATGGGCATGGACTTCGCATTCCTGTTTAATCCCGAGCGCAAGCTGCTGGCCATAGGCTATTCCCTCTCCGACAACCGGCTCGACAACAGCTGTTATGATCTGCTCGCCTCGGAGGCGAGACTGGCCAGCCTGTTTGCCATCGCCAAGGGCGATGTGATCACCAATCACTGGTTTAGACTCGGGCGCTCGGCGACCCCGCTGGGTCAGGCCGCCGCGCTCATCTCCTGGTCTGGCTCCATGTTTGAATACCTGATGCCCTCCCTGGTGATGCGGGCCCCCATCGGCTCGCAACTGGAACGCACCAACCGCCTGATCGTCGAGTTGCAGATCCACTATGCCCACTCCCTTGGCATTCCATGGGGCATCTCGGAATCGGCTTACAACGCACGGGATATGGAGTTCACCTATCAATACTCCAATTTCGGCATACCGCAGTTGGCCCTTAAACGTGGTCTGGCCGAGAGCCGCGTCGTCGCACCCTATGCCACCGGGCTCGCCGCCATGGTCAACCCTGTCGCCGCCCTGAAAAACTTCCAGCGCCTGGCGGGTCTCGGGGGCGCCGGACGCTACGGTTTCTACGAGGCCCTGGACTTCACTCCCTCTCGACTGCCCGACAACCAGAGCGTCGCCATAGTGCAGAACTTCATGGCGCACCACCAGGGAATGACCATAGTGGCCATCGCCAATGCCCTCCATGCCGGGCAGATGCGTACCCGCTTCCATGACGACCCCATCATCCAATCCTGCGAGTTGTTATTGCAAGAGCGCATCCCCCAGGAGATGGCCATTGTCCGGCCGAGGGCCGCCGAGATGAAGGCATCGCTCACCCCGAACAGTCAGGATGTCAGCTCGGTGCGCCGTCTCCCGTCATCGCGCCTGGGGGCACCGGTGACTCACCTGCTCTCCAATGGTCGCTACAGCGTCATGCTCACCAGTGCGGGGGCCGGCTACAGCCGTTGGTGCAATCTTGCCATCACCCGCTGGCAAGAGGATGCGACCCGGGATCATTGGGGCTCCTTCCTCTTCCTGCAGGATGTGAACAGTGGCGATACCTGGTCACCTTGCGCCCAGCCCCTTGGCAACTCTGATAGCAACGGGGAGGTTGTTTTCGCCGAAGATCGCGCGCAATTTGTCCATCATCACGACAAGCTGACCACCACAATGGAGGTGCTGGTGTCTGGTGAGGCCGATGGCGAGGTGCGTCGCATCTCGCTGAACAACCGGGGCCGCAGCGTGCGCAGCATAGAGCTAACCTCCTATGCCGAGGTCGTGCTGACCACACCGGAGGCAGACAGGGCTCACCCCGCCTTTAGCAAGCTGTTTGTCGTCACCGAATTTGTGGCCGAACTCGGCGCCCTGCTTGCCACGCGGCGTCCAAGAACCGCCGAGGAGAGCGAAGTCTGGGCCGGCCATTTCATCCTTGCCGAGGAGCCTCTCACCGAGCCCCTGCAATACGAGTCCGATCGGGCGCAGTTTATTGGCCGGGGTCACACCCTCGCCTCGGCCCGCGCCATGGGCCGTGACGCTCCCCTGTCAAATACCGTGGGCACAGTGCTCGACCCCGTGTTTTCACTGCGCCAGCGCGTGCACATCCTGCCTGGCAGCAGCACTCACCTTGCTTTCTGGACCCTGGTCGCCCCGTCACGGCAGGCGCTGCTCGATCTCATCGATCAGCACCATAATCGCCACTCGTTCCAGCGCACCAAGACGCTGGCCTGGACACAGGCCCAGGTGCAGTTGCATCACCTCAATATTCAGGCAGCCGATGCCGCCAATTTCCAGCGCCTAGCGGCCCCTTTGCTCTATGCCGACGCCAGGTTCCGCTCCCCATCGAGCACCATAGTCCGGGGCCTGACACGGCAATCAGCCCTCTGGCAGCAGTCCATTTCCGGGGATCTGCCCATCATGCTGCTGCGCATTGACGACATTGAGGATCTGGCGCAGGTTCGTGAACTGCTGCTGGCCCATGAATATCTGCGCATGAAACGTCTGGCCGTCGACCTGGTGATCGTCAATGAGCATGCCTCCACCTATGTGCAGGATCTGCAAAATGGCATCGACACGGCCGTGCGCAGCAGCCAGTCCCGGCCACGTTTTCATACCGAGCTGGCGCAGGGATCCGTCTATGCCGTGCGCATCGACTTGATGAGCGATGAGGTTTGCGCCCTCTTGTATGCGGCGGCGCGGGTCGTTTTGATAGCCCGCCGGGGCTCGTTGCAGGAACAGCTGGCCCGTCAGCCCGCCCTCCCCCCATTTGCCCAACCAGGGGGCGGAAGCAGGTTGCGGCATGTCCCCGCCCTCAAGCACCCGCATCACCCGGAGCTGGAGTGCTTCAATGGTCTGGGTGGATTTGCCAAGGCAGGGCGCGAATATGTCACCCTGCTGTCGGCAGACCAACACACCCCGGCTCCCTGGCTCAACGTGATTGCCAATCCCCATTTTGGCTTTCAAGCCTCCGCCGAAGGGAGTGGTTATACCTGGGCCGACAACAGCAAGGAGAACCAGCTTACCCCTTGGTCAAATGATCCTGTGACGGATCCGGCCAGTGAAGCCATCTACCTGCGCGATGAAGAGACCCTAGAACTGTGGAGCCCTACCGCGCAGCCCATTCGGGATGGTGGACCCTATATTGCCCGTCATGGCTATGGTTACAGCCGCTTCGAGCACCAGGCCCACGGCATCCACAGCGAATTGTTGCAGTTTGTCCCGGTCTCGGACCCCATCAAGATCTCGCGTTTGACGTTGCACAACCTGACGAATGAGCCCCGCCGCCTGTCGGTGACCTGTTACGTGGAGTGGGTGCTGGGCGCCAATCGCTCCGTCAGTGCCCCCTTTATCACCAGCCAGCTGGATGACAGCACGGGCGCCATGCTGGCACAAAACCCGTGGAATACCGCCTTCCCGGGCCGCGTGGCCTTCCTCGATCTCGGTGGCAAGCAGACAAGCTGGACCGCCGATCGCGCCGAGTTCCTCGGATTCCGTGGCCACTCGGCGGCGCCTGCGGCGCTGACCAGCCGCCATGCCCTGTCCGGTAAAACGGGAGCGGGACTGGATCCCTGTGCGGCACTGCAGATGCACATCGACCTCTTGCCTGGCGAGCGTCTTGAATGTGTGATCCTGCTGGGGCAAGCCACCTCGAACGAGCAGGCCAGCGCCCTTGTCACCCGTTATCGTCAAGGCCTCGATGAGGTGCTGGCGCAAGTGGATGCGCAATGGCAGACGCTGCTGGGCGCCGTGCAGGTCAGCACCCCGGATCGCGCCATGGACATTCTGCTCAATGGCTGGCTGCTCTATCAGACGATTGCCTGTCGGCTCTGGGCCCGCTCGGCGTTCTATCAGGCGAGCGGGGCTTACGGTTTTCGCGATCAGTTGCAAGATGGGATGGCGCTCAGCTTTGCCGCCCCCCAAAGCACGCGAGCGCATCTGCTGCGCGCCGCTGCCCGCCAGTTCAGGGAAGGGGATGTGCAACACTGGTGGCTGCCACATTCAGGCCAGGGGGTGCGTACCCGCATCTCCGATGACAGAGTCTGGCTGGCCTTTGCCACGGCGACCTACATTCAGCGCAGTGCCGACGACGGGATCCTCGCGCAGATGATCCCCTTCCTGGAGGGACAATCCCTGAGTGACGCAGAGCAGGATGCCTTCTTCCAACCCCAGGTATCCGAAGAGTCGGTCTCCTTGTATGAACACTGCGCGCGGGCGCTGGATCAGACCATCGCCCTCACCGGGCGCCACGGTTTGCCACTCATGGGATCCGGGGACTGGAACGATGGCATGGATCAGGTCGGGCGGGCCGGCAAAGGCGAGAGTGTCTGGCTGGGCTGGCTGTTGCTGCGCACCCTCACGCTGTTTGTGCCCCTTGCCCAGTCACGCCAGGAGGGACGTGCCGAGCAGTGGCTGGCTCATGCCGAGCGACTCGAGGCGGCACTGGAACGCCATGCCTGGGATGGCGCCTGGTATCGCCGGGCCACCTTCGACGATGGCACCTGGCTTGGCTCACAGGAGAGTCCGGAGTGCCAGATAGACGCCATCGCACAATCCTGGGCCGTGCTCTCGGGGAACGCCGATCCCACGCACGCCGGCAGAGCAATGGACTCCCTTGAGCAGTATCTCATCGACTACGATGAGGGGCTGTCGCGGCTATTCACCCCGCCGTTCGACAAGTTGACCCCAAACCCGGGATATATTCGCGGTTATCCGCCGGGACTGCGTGAAAACGGCGGCCAATACACCCATGCCGCCACCTGGGCCGTGCTCGCCTTCGCCCAATTGGGGGATGCCAACCGGGCTTATGCACTGTTCAACTTGCTCAACCCCATTAACCATGCTCTGGATGCTGCCGCCGTTGAACACTACAAGGTTGAACCTTATGTGATGGCTGCGGATATCTACTCAGTGGCGCCACACTGCGGACGTGGCGGCTGGACATGGTACACGGGGGCAGCGGGCTGGATGTACCAGGCCGGTATCGAGGGCATCTTGGGGATACGTCGGGAGGGAGCTTGCTTGTGCATCACCCCCACCCTGCCCGCACACTGGCCCGGCTTCAGCGCAGAGATAACGATTGAGAACACCCATTACACCATAGTGGTCAAGGCTGAAGGGCTGCTTGCCCAACAAGATGAACACATACTGCTCGATAGCGTACCCTTGCCCGCAGGCGGGACGCCACTGCGCATACCGCTCACCCTGGATGGTGGTCAGCACAGGGTCGAACTGACCCTCGCGACGCCAACCAGCTCCGAACGATAAGTGGACAGCAAAAATACCCCCCAAGTGGCCATGCCAATGCTGGCACCCTCGGGGGCAGCCACTTGGGCAGTGGCGGGACGCTGCGAGAACCTGGGGCGGTTAGGGTGTCAGATAAGGCAGCAGACGGTCTGTCTCCGCCTTGACCACGGCATAACATTCACAGCTCAACCGTTCAAGTTTGGGTCTGTCCAGCACCGTGATGTGACCGCGGCGATACTCTATCACCCCCAGCTTTTGCAGCTTGCACGCCGCATCGGTCACCCCTTCACGGCGCACACCCAGCATGTTGGCGATCAACTCCTGTGTCATGCACAGCTTATCGCCGGACAACCTGTCGAGGGAGAGCAGCAACCAGCGGCACAGCTGCTGATCTATGGTGTGATGGCGATTGCACACGGCCGTTTGGGCCATCTGGGTCAGCAATGCCTGGGTGTAACGCAAGACCAGATGCAGCATGTCCCCATGCAGATTGAACTCGCTCTTCAGCAAATGGCCTCTCAGGCGGTATGCACAACCGGCACTTTGTACCAGGGCGCGGCTCGTGGTGCTTTCCCCCCCCATGAAAAGTGCGACCCCAATCAGTCCTTCATTGCCCACCACGGAGATCTCGGCCGAGGCGCCGCTCTTCATGACATACAACAATGAGACGATGGAATCGATAGGAAAATAGACATGACGCAAGGTATCGCCAGACTCATACAATACCATTACCTAATGGCAGCGTGATAAACTCAAGGTGCGGAAGCAAACGTGAGTAGACCTCAGCAGGCAAGGCTGCCAGCAAATGATTTTGCTTCGGGTTATGTTCTGACATTATGTTGGTTCCATATATCGCCCAGTGTATTTTACTCGCATCACACGATATTGAATCGCATCACAAGCATACACCATGGACGTGCCCCAAAAATAAACTTTGACACGTCGAATTTTGCGTAATCAAACGCAACTTTATCAAACAATAAAGTAAGTACAAACCCATCAGGATGCAAATATATTACGCTATGTGTTCCATCGCACCGACACCATACAGCAGATAGGTCATATTCATATAGCTCTATCACATCGGCAGAAAAAAACATTTCATGCCGCGACAAAGAGGCTGGCTATTTCTCATCTGCCTTGAGTCACAACCCCTGCACATTGAGGCCACAAGATAGCCACTCAAAGGGATCTTACTCAGCACCTGAATGCGCATGGGTCATCGCCCTCCCCTTTCTCCATCCATGGTAAGTCTCATGCTCGTCAAGTTCGACAACTGCAGCAGAGCTGCTGATACCAGGCGATAAAGCATAGCGGATACGGAGAAACATCATGAACGCACCCCATGCTGCCGCAACAAAAGATGCGCCTGCCGATCTCGTCATGAAAATGCAGCAAGATGCCAATAGCGCAGTACACAGCACCCACCCCATCCTCGATAAGGTGACCCAAAACACTCATGAGGTGGTCGATAAACTTGTCGAAGCAGCTGGCTCGACTGCCACAACCTTGAGCGACACAGGCAGTGACTTGAAAAAAGCCAACGCCCGTATCTCAATAAAATGATCGAACAGATCAAACGCAATCCTGTCGGCAGCGTTAGCCTCGGCATTGCCATTGGCTTCATTATCAGCTGGTTGATAATCCTTATTTACTAGCCAAACAGGCATTAATTATTATCTGTAACAGGCATGGACTCCAATCCATGCCTTATTTTCGATGCGCTATCACCAAGCCATTGATAACTATATTTAACCCTCTAAAAATAACCTTCACCCCAATCATAACCAGAGAGTAGCGCTGTTATTTCTGATCTATGACCAACCACGATAGCCACCTCAATTACACAGTCACTCATAAATCAGGTTTCATTTAATTCCAAGAAAGGAAGATATATACAGCAGACCAATTTCTTTTAGATGGCATTGAATATAAGAGCGGCATTGCATTATCCAAGCAGTACAACCTGACCCTGCTTGAAGCCCCGCCCCTTGGACTGGCAATGCTCGCAGTACCGCTCTACCGGATGCAGCCAACGAGAGGTCCCGTTGCAAGGGCTGACGCCATGGCCGCGCGACCAGAGGTGGCAGGGGGATGTCGCGCTGTATGGCGAGCAAACCCTGGGCCCAGGGCCGGGATCAATCAAAAGACGCGGCATTAAATACTTTTTTATTAAAAATCAACAAGCTACTCCTATTTAATTGTCAGACTAGTCGCCGCAGACAGCCGTGATGTGCGCTATTCCATTTCCTGTTACGTATATGCGAACTGTGTATAATGGCAACAATTGCTTCTCTCTCCGACCGGATGTCTTAATTGGCTGAATTAACATCAGAACAACTGAAACCCGCTTTTGCGATTGACCGCTTTGCGCCCCTGAGCGAACTAGACCCCATCCCCTTCGCCGCCTTGCAACCCAGAGCCATCTCCGGCATCAAGCGCCTGGCCAGTTTCGATGGCGATTGCCCCGTGATGTTGATCAATGGCTTCCCCGGTGCAGACTACGAACAGGTGTGTCGTACCCTGATCGCCGACACCCATGGCAAGGATGGTGACCTGTTCGACCTCTGCTATACCGAGAACCTCAACAACCCATACAAGCCTATCTGGCTGCGGTTACAGCCGGGCACTGGGGTCGAGTTTTGCGAGATGGTTGGCGAGTTGCTCAAGCTGATGAGCCACCACCTGGATGCCGAGCGCCTGGTTACTCGCATCATGCGCAAACAGAAAAATGACCCCAAGATAGCCGATTTTCTCTCCGACCTGGCGGCGCACGTGGCGCAGGGGCTCGAATTCCAGCACCCTGTACTGATCAATCTGCTGATCCACCATGAAGCGCAGCAAGCCCCCGTCATCTATGGCCGGGACCTGAACTGGGACACGCTGTTTGGCTCCATCAACTATCAGACCGAACAAGGCTCCGTCTATGCCAACCAGCATCTGCTGGAGCCGGGTCTGATGCGTGAAGCCAATGGCGGCTATCTCATCTTGCAACTCGATGAGCTGCTGGATCAGCCCCATCTCTGGTTCAAGCTCAAGAATGCCATCTTCAAGGGCGAGCTGGACTGGAATGCCTATCAGGAAGGCAAGACGCTGACCCCCTTCTTCACCCCGGAAGCCACCCCCATTCGGCTCAAGCTGATCCTGGTGGGCGACAGGCTCGAGGTGGCCGAGTTCCAGATGCTGGACAGAGACATGTCCGAGCGTATCTTCCTGCGGGCAGATTTGGTCTCCGAGGTCGAGATTGATGATGAACTGCCCGATTTTCTCGGTTATCTGGCCTGGATACGTCAACGCTGGTCGCTGCTCGACTTTACCCCGGCCGCCCAGGCCGCACTCTGCCGCCATGCCAGCCGGCTCTGCGACCATCAGGAGTGGCTATCTCTGTCCGAGGTGCAGCTCACCGCCCTGATGCGCCTGGCCGACAGCCTGGCTCGGGAGTTCGAGGCCGAGATCATCGAACATGATCATATTGTGCATGCCCTGGCCGAACAGGATTATCGCCTCAACTATCTGGTCGAGCAGTCCGATCAGGGGGTCATAGACGGTCAGATCCTGTTGCAGACCGAAGGGGAAGAGATTGGCCAGATCAATGGCCTCTCCGTCATTCAGGTCGCGGGCCACCCCTATGACTTTGGGGAACCTGTGCGCCTTACCGCCACTGTTCATTTGGGCGATGGCGATGTGGCGGATATCGAACGCAAGGCGGAGCTGGCTGGTCATATCCACGCCAAGGCGATGATGATCATTCACGGTTATCTCTCCAACAAGTTTGGTGCCGAGAACCCCTCGCCGCTGTCGGCCAATCTGGTATTCGAGCAGTCTTATCATGAAATTGACGGCGACAGCGCCTCCCTGACCGGGCTCTGTGCTCTGCTCTCCGCCCTCGCCCGCCAGCCCATCTATCAGCATTTTGCCGTGACCGGCGCCGTCGATCAGTTTGGCAATGTGCAGGCGGTTGGCGGGGTTAACGAAAAGATTGAAGGCTTCTTCCGGGTATGCCAGATCCATGGCCTCAACGGTAAGCAGGGGATCTTGCTGCCGGGCACCAATGCGCAGCAGCTCAACCTCTCCGATGAAGTGATCGCCGCCGTCGAACAGGGTCTGTTCCATATCCACCCGGTGGATCATGTGGAAGAGGCCATCGAGATGCTGACGGGCTGTGTCGCTGGCGAGCCGGACATGGCCGACACCCTGTTTGGCCGGATCCAGCAACGACTGGACGATCTCAACGGCACCTTGCCAAAAACAGGCATAATGCGCACCATACTGGGCCGTCTGTTTGGCCATTAACAAGTGATCGGAGTTGTTTAGCGCACATGTGTACGCTAGATTGGCTCCGCTTTGACTCATATGAAGGATACACAGCGTGACCCAAGATAAAACCGCCTCCGCAGCTCCCCTCTCCCTGTGTGAACAAGGCAAGACCTCGTTCTCTCGCGAAGAGCTGCTTGCTTGCAGCCGTGGTGAACTGTTCGGTGAAGGCAACAGCCAGTTGCCCGCCCCCAACATGCTGATGATGGATCGCATCGTCACTATCAACGACAACGGCGGCGAGCACGGCAAGGGTGAAATCGTGGCAGAGCTCGACATCACGCCGGATCTCTGGTTCTTCGATTGCCACTTCCCGGGAGATCCCGTCATGCCTGGCTGTCTGGGTCTGGATGCCATGTGGCAACTGGTTGGCTTCTTCCTTGGCTGGAAAGGTGGTCCCGGCAAAGGCCGCGCGCTGGGCGTGGGCGAAGTGAAGTTTACCGGTCAGATCCTGCCAACGGCCAAGAAGGTCAGCTACAAGATCACCTTCAAGCGGGTCATCAACCGCAAGCTGGTCATGGGGATTGCCGATGGTGTGGTCGAGGTGGATGGCCGTCCCATCTACAGCGCTACCGATCTGAAAGTGGGTCTGTTCAAGGACACCACCAGCTTCTGATATCGCCGCCTTGCGCTTGCGATACTCAATGCAAAGGGGCCTGTCGGGCCCCTTTCCTGTCTTTGAATAGTGATGACCTCACTACTTCATGAAGAGTCCCGAACTCCGTCCTTCCATGGCATCACGCCATCCTCCCAGCCAATGGCCGCGAGCGTCCAGACACTGATACGGACAAGATTCGCTATTTTTACCAACAACGCCAGCCTGATAGCCGCGAGCGCGAGCTCTTTCCAGACGATCCCGTTTTTGTCTCTTCATATTCCACAACCCTCTTCGTTGAACGAAAAAAGCGACCAATTTTTCATCGGTCGCTTTCATCATTAACGCAAGGGTAAAGGCAGGTCAAACAAAAATTCCGATGCTAATCAGCCCTTGTGACACAAGACACTGAACTGCATTAAATTTTTATGACTCACTTTTTTAGCCTCGACGACGCAGCCAGGCAAAGGGCAGACCCAACAGAGTCAACCAGAACAGGCTGCCACCACCACCGCCTTCGTCACCATCCTGACCAGTCTGATTGACGACCGGAGGATTGGAGACAACGCGATTCGCCGGTACACCTTCGTAGTTGGTGCTATCCGGGCTCAGCTTGACGCTGACTACGCTCGCATTGATGCGGCTATTCAGATCGCTCTCATTGGCATAACGATAGGCCGTCGCCGCTATGGTGCCATCGGTACTGATGCCGCTGGCATAAGCGATATGGTAATAGGCCCCATTCTGGCTGCAGCTCTTGCTACCTGAATCATTCAGACCACAGATGAGATCGTTCAGGTACCAGTTGTTGCCATTGGCCGCGCTCAGCAAGAACGCCTCCTGCATGCGGTTGGTACCGCCGGTCACCGGCTGAGTCTGATGACGGGAGTCACGCCAGCCGACCACCATGTTGTGATCGTTGATGGCGGCCGCTTCCGAGTTGGCACCGTTAATCGGCTTGTCCTTGAGGGGCACGTTGGCGTTGCTGCTCGGGCTGTTCAGGTTGAAGATAAACATTTCGGTCGGACGGTTCTGGCCTTTATTGGTACCAAAACGCTGGTTACCGATCACGTAACCATTGGCGTTGACACCTGTCGCCCAGCTGCCACGCAGGCTGGCATCGCTGTCATCGGGCTTGCCGTCGGACAGAGGAATCGCTGTGGTTGCGCCGGTACTCTTTTTGGCCAAGTCCAGGGTCCAGTAGGTGGCCAGATCCAGGCTGTGCTCAGACACCTCTTCATCGGTGGCCGAGTAACCCACTGCAACCCAATCGCCATTTTTGAGCTTGACGGCCTGAGCGGCAGAGGCGGTCTGCACCATGTTCTTGTCGTTGTCGTAATAGCTGGCCGGCTGGAACAGGGTAGCGGCCCCATTGTCCACCAGCCAGAAGGCGGCCTGGGTATCGGTACCCGGGCAATAACGGTAGTCGCCAAAATTGTCGTCGTCGCCGTTGAAGCAGTCTTTATATTCGTCGGTATCGACCTTGCGGTTAAGACCGGTGGCCGCCGTGCCTGTCACCAGATATTGGCTACCACTGACCTGCGCCACACTGGTCGCACTGCTCAGCACGTTGGTGCCACTGACCTTGTAACTGCCCTCCAGGGCAACCTGGTTACCGTTTTCGATAACGGCAAAGGCGGTGCGGCTATTGGCCAAGCCATTGACCGCATTCTTGCTCGCCTTGTAGCCCACATAGGTGCCGCTATCAGGGCCCATGGCCACGGCCAGACCATCGGTCTCGCTGCCAGAGACACCCAAGCTGTCACGCTGGGAGCTGGCATCAAGGAAATCGCGGCGCCAGTTGTAGCCAAAGTTCGCGTTGTCTTCCCAGAAGGCGTCACAGACATCTCCCGAGAGGATGCAATCTTGCTCGAAGCGGAATCTGTCCACCAGGAAGTCGGAGAAGGGAGTGGTCGAGAAGAAATTTCCCGCATCATTCTTCAGCTTCACCGCCAGCACACTGTTGTCCGCGCTGATCCCGGTCGCATAGCCCTGCCCTACTTCAGTTATTTTGAAGAAAGGCCTCTGTGCCGCCTGCGCATTGAGGCTGGCGCCGACCAGTACGGCCAGTATGGATAATTGCTTTTTCATCTACGTCCTTAGTCCTGATGTTTCAACGCTTCCAACTCCTCCCAACGGGAGAAGGCCTGATCCAGTGCTATTTCGGCAGCACTCAGGGCATTTAGCTTCTGCTGTGTCTGCTCGGCACTGAGCGAGAAGAAGCCGGGCTCATTGACTTCGCCCTGCAATGTATCAAGTTCGGCTTCAAGTTGCTCCAGTTTTGCGGGCAACTCATCAAGCTCCAACTGCACCTTGTAGGAGAGCTTGCGGGTCTTCTTGACTGGCTCGCTCGCCACTGCAACTGGCTCTGTCGCCAGGGGGGCTTTGCTTGCCGCCTTGACTGACTGTGCAGTTTGCAGAGCCCGGGTATCCATCATGTCGGCATAACCGCCCACATAATCACTGATGCGCCCATCCCCTTCAAACAGCCAGCAACCGGTGACCGTATTATCGATGAAACGACGATCATGGCTGACCAGCAGCAGGGTACCTGGGTAGTCCGCCAGCAGCTCCTCCAGCAATTCCAGCGTTTCGACATCCAGATCGTTGGTTGGTTCATCCAAGATCAACAAGTTACTGGGTTTGAGGAACAGCTTGGCCAACAGTAGACGGTTTTTCTCACCCCCTGACAAGGCCTTGACCGGAGTACGGGCCCGCTTGGGCTCGAACAGGAAATCCTGCAGGTAACCCAGGATATGGCGAGAGCGGCCCCGCACCATCACTTCCTGCTTGCCCTCCCCCACGTTGTCCATCACCGTCTGTTCGGGATCGAGCTGATCACGGTACTGGTCAAAATAGGCCACCTCCAGCTTGGTGCCGCCCTTGACCACGCCGCGGCTTGGCTCGAGTTGACCGAGCAGCAGTTTGATAAGCGTCGATTTGCCGCAACCGTTGGGGCCAACCAGCGCAATCTTGTCGCCGCGCAGCACTTGCAAGTCCAGCCCCTGGAACAGGGTACGATCGCCAAAGTCCAAGCCAAGCCCTTCGGTCTCGAATACCAGTTTGCCGGAGCGATTCACGTCGTCCATCTGCAGCTTGGCCTTGCCCTGCAGCTCGCGGCGCTGACTGCGCTCCATGCGCATGGCTTCGAGGGCACGAACCCGGCCTTCGTTACGGGTACGACGCGCCTTGATCCCTTGGCGAACCCACACCTCTTCCTGGGCCAGCTTGCGATCGAATTCGGCGTTCTTCAGCTCCTCGACCCGCAGCCACTCCTCTTTGCCCTGCAAGTACTGGTCATAGTTGCCGGGCCAGGAGGTGATCTCGCCGCGATCCAAGTCGATGATCCTGGTCGCCAGCTTGTGGATGAACTCGCGATCGTGAGAGATGAAGACGATGGCGCCACGGAAATCTTTCAGGAACTCTTCCAGCCAGTTGATGGCTTCGATGTCCAGGTGGTTGGTCGGCTCATCGAGCAGCAGCAGATCCGGATCGCAGGCCAGGGCCCGGGCCAGCGCCACTTTGCGCAGCCAACCGCCAGAGAGGCTGTCCAGAGTCGCATCGGGATCGAGGTTGAGCAGGGTCAGCACCTGGCTGATGCGCGTCTCGAACTGCCAGCCATTCTGATAATCGAGCTGCTCTTGCAACTCGCTCATGATGCGAATGTTGGCATCCGAGGGATCGTGGGCCAGCTCCATCGAAATATGGTGATACTGCTTGAGGATCTCGCCAACGCCGGCCAGCCCTTCGGCGGTGTAATCGAACACCGTCAGATCGCTGGAGGCGGGGGGATCCTGCTCAAGGCGGGTCACCTTCAAGTCCTGCTGCTGCACCATGCGACCATCATCGAGGGGCAATTCACCGGCGATGACCTTCATCAGGGTGGATTTTCCCGCCCCGTTGCGGCCCACCAGACAGAGACGCTCGCCGCGCTCTATGCTCAGTTCGGCATTGTCGAGCAGTGGGAAATCACTGAACGACAGACAAGCGCCGTGCAATGTTAATAAAGCCATGTCTTTTCCTTAATTCTTCATGAAAAAGCGGGACAGACCCTGTCTGCCCCACTCTCGATATCACAGGTACACAATGAGGGTCCGCTTACGCCTTTACCCAGAGGTTGAGATCGGCCAGGGTGAAGGGCCAGCCCAACTCGCGGCCAGCCTCATCCCGCAACACCGGGATCCGTACCCGATAAAGCGCTAACCAGCTGGCATCATCCATGATGTCGCACTGACGGGTTCGTGCGGCCAATCCCGCCTCCTCCACCAGCCCCCATGCCTGCTCACACAGGTGGCAACCATCGGTATGAAACAGGGTCAGCATCAGCTGGCGTCTGCCGGTTTGTCCGCGTGAGTGATCAACCAGCAGTTATGAATGTGCACATTGCGCTCGAAGTCCTTGGGTCTGGTCTTCTGGGTGATGTTCTGGGCCTTGAGCCCCGTGGCTTCCAGGCCAGCAAGATCCATCTTGAAGTGACGCTTGTTGTTGGAGAATACCAGGGTGCCATCAGCCGCCAGCAGACGTTTGAGGTGCTGCAACAGCATCAGATGATCACGCTGTACATCGAAGCTCTCGTCCATCCGCTTGGAGTTGGAGAAGGTGGGCGGATCGATGAAGATGAGATCGTACTGATCGTGCGCTTCCGAGAGCCACTTCAGACAGTCGGCCTGCACAAACTTGTGCTGGCGGCCCACCTGGGAGTTCAGACGCATGTTGTCTTGCGCCCAATCCAGATAGGTGTAAGACATGTCGACCGTGGTGGTCTCGCTGGCGCCGCCCAGGGCCGCGTGCACTGTGGCACTGCCGGTATAAGCGAACAGGTTCAGGAAACGCTTGTTCTTGGCCATCTCCCCCAGCATGCGGCGGGTCTGGCGGTGATCCAGGAACAGGCCGGTATCCAGGTAGTCGTAGAGGTTGACCCACAGCCGTGCCCCGTACTCCTGCACTTCCATCCGGTGCTGCTCGGTGGAGAGCTTCTGGTACTGCTGCTTGCCCTCCTGGCGCTCACGCACCTTGAGGATCACCTTCTCGCCATCCATGCCGGTCACCTTGATGGCGGCCTGTACCATGTCGAGCAGACGCTGACGGGTCTTCTGGGCGGGAATGTCCTTGGGCGCCGCATACTCCTGGACGACCAGGTAATCCTGATAACGATCGATGGCGGCGTTGTATTCCGGCAAGTCCGCATCGTAGATACGGTAACAGTCGATGCCCTCCTTGCTGGCCCACTTCTCAAGGGTCTTCAGATTCTTGCGCAGGCGGTTGGCGAAGTCCTGGGCCACCTCTTTCTGGGAAGCCACGGAGTCCAGTGCAATCTGGTAGTTGCGCAGCTGACACTCTAGCGCCCCGTTGAACAGACGATACTGCTTGTCGGCCCGCAGGCGCAGGCAGCTCAACAGTTCAGGCGATGCGGACAAAATGGAGACGCGCCAGCCCTGGAAGCTGCGACGCAGGGCATCGCCCAGCGCCTGATGCACTTCCAAGAGCGCCGGGAACTCGCCGAGACGTTCGCCATAGGGCGGGTTGGAGATGAGCATGCCCACCTGGCGGGCTTCACCCTCAACGGCAGCTTGCGGCAGCGGGTTATCCAGTGCGGTCACATCGGCCTGTTTGAAGGTGATGAGATGCGCCACTCCGGCCGCCTTGGCGTTGTCGCGGGCCTTCATCAGCACCCGGGGATCGGCGTCGCAACCAAACAGTTTGACCTCACAACGCTGCATGCCACGCTTGGCGCGCACCTGCGCTTCCATCATCAGGCTCTGCCACAGCTCTGCGTCGTGTTGCAGCCAGTAGTCAAAGCCGAAGCGCTCACGACGCAGGGCCGGCGCCATGTCGGCGGCGACAAAGGCGGCTTCGATCAGCAAGGTGCCTGAACCACACATGGGGTCCATCATGGGCTCACCGGCCCAGCCGCTGCGAGCGATCATGGCCATTGCCAGGTTCTCTTTGAGCGGCGCCTCGCCGGTGCCCTGACGATAGAAACGTTGATGCAGGGCAGGACCTGACAAATCGAGGGTGATGTTGGCCTTGCCTTTGCCAAGGTGCGCCATGATGCGGATGTCCGGCGACTTTTTATCTATGTCCGGGCGCACATGGCCGCGCTTGGTGAAGCGATCGACGATGGCATCCTTGATCTTCAGCGCGCCGTACTGGGTATTGCGAATGGCGGGGTTGGTACCGGTAAAGTCCACCGCTATGGTGGCGGTACCGGGGAAGTGCTCTTCCCAGGCAATAGTGTGGGCGCCCAGGTAGAGATCCAGATCGTCATTCATCTGGAATTCGGACAGCACCAATACGATGCGGGAGGCAAAGCGGCTCCACAGACAGGCCTTGTAGCCAATGGCCAGCTCGCCCTTGAAATGGACGCCAGCGACTGTCTCACGGACCTGTTCTGCGCCCAGGGTGGTCAGCTCGTCGGCCAACAGGTTTTCCAGCCCTTTGGGGCAGGTTGCAAAAAATTCTTTCATCACGCTCACGGGGATGCCATAAAAAGTGCCGTATTATACCTCATTCACGGCCAGCTTGGCTGCCCCGATCATCGTCTCCTCCCCCTCAATTGAGCACCAAAGTGCCCGGAAGCGCCGCAGCTGCGCCAGCCAACAGCCCCAAGGCATCGTCAAGAAGGGCATTCAAGCAAGACGGACACTATTTCAACACAGGGAGTGATGAGCAACTATGGCGTGGATGGAGAACGAAGAGAGCGAGTCGATGAACAGGGGAAACCGCAATGGTGGCGGCGTTATTCAACTGACCTGGCGCAGCGCCGGCGCGGCTTGATGGTAGCGACCGAAGCGATTGTTCATCACCTTGATCACCGCAAAGCGGGGCATCAGCTTGTTGCCGCTGAGCATCAGATCGCAAGTGAGATTGAGGCAGACACTCGCCTGCTCACCAGCTTCAATCACCATAAAGGTCCCTTGGCCAGCCTGGGTATGCATGATGACCAGTTCACCCTGTTGCGGCGCCATCAGTTGCCCCTGTTCAATAAAAAACCAGCTTTGCGGCATCAGGGGTTTATAGAAGCGACTCACAGCGATGGCATTTAATACCAGTTGCACCTGATGAGGGATGCTCCAATTGAGATCTGCAGCATGATCCATCAGCTGATAATAGAGGGAGGCATCTTCAACACAAAAAGCTTGCGTGGCGAATGAGGCGGGTACCAACTGACGACCTTGATATTCTGTCGCAAATACCATGTCATCACTCAACTCCAACATCAGGCGGTCGGACTTCGCATCGTAATGCCATTGCCATTGATCGTTTGGTTGGAGAAACATGAGGCGCCCTTCCTTGTTGCTGTAATTCGACTTTATTATATGTCGATAATTTCAGCAACGTTAATTCGGGGCGCCCTTATATTAAATCAACCGATTGCGTCAGATATTGGTCACAATCTCTTTCACCAGCGCCGGGCCTTTATAAATAAAGCCACTATATACCTGAACCAGTGTCGCCCCCGCTTGCAGCTTCTCGCGTGCAGCCAGAGCACTGTCCACTCCCCCGACACCGATAATAGGCAGGGCACCGTTTAATTCCTGCGCCAATAAACGGATCACCTCTGTGCTCTTGTGTTGCAATGGGCGACCACTCAACCCTCCCGTTTCACCGGCATGGGGCATGTCATAGATCATGTCACGGGCGAGCGTGGTATTAGTGGCGATCACGCCATCGATCCCATTTTTAATCAAGGATCCGGCGACCTGTTTAATTTCATCCAGACTGAGATCCGGTGCGATTTTGACCGCCACAGGGACATACTTCTTATATTGTGCCGCCAAAATCTTCTGCCGTTCCTTGAGGGCGGCCAGCAGATCATCAAGCGCCTCACCGTACTGCAACTGACGCAGGCCCGGTGTATTAGGGGACGAGATATTGACCGCAATATAACCGGCATGATCATAAACCTTGTCCATGCAGATCAGGTAATCATCCTTGCCATTCTCAATGGGGGTATCTTTATTCTTGCCGATATTAATACCGATCACCCCCTGGTATTTAGCGGCCTTGACCCGCTCAACCAGATGATCAACCCCCAGGTTGTTAAAGCCCATGCGGTTGATGATCCCCTCTGCCGGCACGACCCGAAACAGCCTGGGCTTGTCATTGCCGCTCTGGGGTTTGGGAGTCACGGTCCCCACTTCGATGAAGCCAAAGCCCATGGCGCCAAAGGCATCTATGCACTCGCCATCTTTGTCGAGCCCCGCGGCCAGACCCACCGGGTTGGCAAAATTAAGCCCCATACAGGTGACGGGGCGTGGGGGCAGGGATTGGCGGAAGAAGATATCGAGCGGCGTGCCATGGAGGCGAGAGAGCTGTTTGAGGGAGAGTTCGTGAGCCTTTTCCGGATCGAGCTTGAACAACAAATGCCTGGCGAGGGGGTAAAACATCTTTGCTCCTTAAAAAAAGCCCCGGCAACTGGCCGGGGCTTTCATGGTTATGCCGATGCTCGGCAATTCAACTGGAGCAGGTTCAACTCCCGCAAGGCCACCGAGAACTTGGCGAACTCGTGAGTGCTGGTGGTCTTGAAGTCGGCCAGCATATGGGTCCAACGGGACAAGAGTTGCTCATGCTCCGCAATCCAGCTGGCCAGTATGGTATCGCATTCTCCCTGATCTTTGCACCCTTCCAATACGACGGAAGTGAGGCTGCGTTGCTGCCAGTCCAAATCCTCGCGGAAGGAGGCTCTGGCCATCGCCTGCCAATGGTTGCCAACCGGCTGATGGTTGACCTGGTCGAGGAACCAGTGCAGGTCCAGTTTGGCACCGAGTCGGTAGTAGACATTGGCTACCCGCAGAATGTCGCTGTGCTGATCCGCCGCAATCTGAGCCAGATCCAGCGCAGAGAAGAGGCTGCTCATGTGGGCGACCTGGCGAGCGATATGTTCGGGGACCTGCTTGGCCACCAAGACCTCGACAGCGTGACGGTGCTCGGCCACTTCGCTCTCCTCCATCACCTCGTAGAGGTGCTCGCTCAGGGTCTCGAAGGCGGGACGGAAGAAGGCGATGTTTTCGCTGATGCTCCAACTGCGATTGCGGGCACGCAGGAACCAGCGGGTGGCACGGCGCACAATGCGGCGACTGGCAAACATCAACTCGAGCTGAGTCTCGGCACTCACCTGGTTGTCCAGGGATTCGATGTCGCGCCACAGGGGATCGAAACCGAACACCTCGCGGGCCATGGCGAAGCAGGCTGCCACTTCGGCCACGGAGGCACCGGTCTCGTCCTTCATCCGGGTCGCAAAGTTGAGTCCCATGTCGTTGACCAGCATGTTGGCCACCCGCGTGGCGATGATCTCGCCGCGCAGGGGATGCTGGGCCAGGGCCTCGCCAAAGCGCTGCTGCAACTGCTCGGGGAAGCTGGTGACCAGCATCCGCGCCAAGAAGGGCTCGTCGGTGATCTCGGGGCAGTTTAGCTGCTCTTTGAGCACCATCTTGCCGTAAGCCACCAGCACGGCCAGCTCGGGACGGGTCAGCCCCTGCCCTGCCGCCATCCGTTCGGACAACTCCTCATCGGAGGGCAGGAACTCCAGCGCCCTGTCCAGCTTGCCTTCGCGCTCCAAACCTTGAATGAAACGCTGTTGCTCTTTCACCTGATCCGCCGCGCGGAAACTGGTAACCGAGATGGACTGGGATTGACGATAGGCGTTGGTCAGCACTATCTCTGCCACGGCATCCGTCATCTCATAGAGCATCTGGTTGCGCTGCTTGAGGGTCATATCCCCCGCTGCGACCAGCTGGTTGAGCAGTATCTTGATGTTGACCTCGTTGTCGGAGCAATCCACCCCGCCCACGTTGTCGGTGAAATCGGTGTTGATGTGACCGCCCTGGCTGGCGTATTCGATACGGCCCAGCTGGGTGAAGCCAAGGTTGCCCCCCTCACCCACGATACGGGCACGCAGGTCGCGACCATTGACGCGCAGGGCGTCATTGCTGCGATCACCCACCTCACCATCGCTCTCCTTGTGGCTCTTGACGTAGGTGCCAATACCGCCGTTCCAGAGCAGATCTACGTTCAGGCAGAGCAGTGCCTTGATCAACTCGTTCGGGGCCATGCTGACCTTGTCGGTGCCAAGCAGGGTCTGGATCTGCGGGCTCAGCTTGATGGACTTGGCCGAGCGCAGGAAGATGCCGCCCCCCTGAGAGATGAGGTCGCGGTTGTAGTCGTCCCAGCTAGAACCCGGCAGCTCGAACAGACGCTTGCGCTCGGCGAAGGTGCTGGCCGCATCCGGGGTCGGGTCGATGAAAATGTGCATGTGGTTGAAGGCGCCGACCAGCAGAGTGTGCTCGGAGAGCAGCATGCCGTTGCCAAACACGTCGCCGGCCATGTCGCCTATGCCTACGCAGGTGAAATCGGTGGTCTGGCAGTTGATCTCAAGCTCACGGAAGTGACGCTTGACCGACTCCCAGGCGCCGCGCGCCGTGATGCCCATCTTCTTGTGGTCATAACCGACCGAACCGCCGGAGGCGAACGCATCCCCGAGCCAGTGACCATATTCGTGACTGATCTCGTTGGCGATGTCGGAGAAGGTGGCGGTGCCCTTGTCGGCAGCGACCACCAGGTAGTAATCATCCTCGTCGTGGCGTACCACCTGTTTGGGCGGGATCACCTCACCCTGGATGATGTTGTCGGTGACATCGAGCAGGCCGCGGATAAACAGGCGATAGCAGGCCTTGCCCTCTTCCTGGATGACGGCGCGTGCGGCACCAACCGGCATCTGTTTGCAGTAGAAGCCCCCCTTGGCGCCAACTGGCACAATGACGGTGTTCTTCACCTGCTGCGCCTTGACCAGACCCAGCACTTCGGTGCGGAAATCTTCCTTGCGATCGGACCAGCGCAACCCGCCCCGGGCTACCTTGCCCCAGCGCAGATGCACCCCTTCCACCCGTGGCGAGTAGACGAAGATCTCGAACTTGGGCAAGGGTTGCGGCATGTCGCTGATACCGGATGGCGCCAACTTGAAGGAGATGTAGGGCTTGATGTTGCCTTGCGCGTCCGGCTGGTAATAGTTGGTGCGCAGGGTCGCCTCAATCATCTCCATGTAGCGGCGGATGATGCGGTCATCATCCAGGTTCGCCACCAGATCCAGCTTGGCCGCCAAGGTGTCGTGCAGCTTCTGCAGCGCAGTACCATTCTGGTTCAATGCCGGGTCGAGGCGAGCTTCGAACAGGGAGAACAGCAGCTGGGCCAGCTCGGGATAACGGGTCAGGGTCTCTTCGATATAGGACTGGCTGAAGGAGACGCCGGTCTGGCGCATGTACTTGGCATAAGCACGCAGCACAGAGACCTGACGGCCGGTGAGGCTGGCGCCCAGTACCAGGCGGTTGAAACCGTCATCTTCCAGGCTCTTGTTCCAGACGCTGGCGAAGGCCTGCTGGAAGCGCTGCTGGCTCTGGGCCAGACTGAAGGGCTGATCGCCACGCAGCAGCATGGAGAAGTCGAGGATCCAGAACACCTCACCATTGGGCGTCTTGACCTGATACGGGGTTTCGCCAATGACTCTCAGCCCCATGTTTTCCAGCATAGGCAAGACATCTGACAAGTGAATGGGTTCGGTGCGGTGGAACAGCTTGAGGCGCACCCGGCGATCGTCCTCCTCTTCCTGAGCGCGGTAGAACAGCATGCCGAGCGGCTCTGCTTCGCTCAGATTGTCCAGAGCGATGATGTCGGCCACGGCGGAGCCTGGCAGCACATCTTCTTTGTAAGCACGGGGGAAGGCATCATTGAAGCGACGGCTGAGCTCGTTGCCCTGGGCTTCACCATAATGGGCCAGCAACACGGAGTCCAGGCGATCGTCCCAGCTGCGGGCGGCTTCAATCAGGTTGTTCTGCACTTGGTTCACATCCACATCCACGTTGTTATTGTTCACTCGGACTATGTAGTGGGTCCGGGCCAGCACGCCTTCGGAGAAGTAGACGTTGAACTCCACCTCTTCACTGCTGCCAAAATGCTGTTGCAGTATCTGCTGGGTCTTGACGCGAAGGGCCGTGTTGTAGCGCTCCTTGGTGACATAGACCATGCAGGAGAAGAAACGGCCATAGACGTCACGGCGCACGAACAGGCGCAGCATGTCGCGCTCCTGCATCGCCAGCACCCCTTGCCCGGTGGCAAGCAGCTCCTCTTCCCGGGCCTGGATCAGCTCATCGCGGGGATAGGTTTCCAGCACATTGAGCAGCGCCTTGTAGGCGTGGGAGCCCTTCTCGTGGCCGGAGGCGGCCATGATGCGCTCGAGGCGATGGCTGATGAGCGGGATCTGGGTGGCGCTGGTGTTGTAGATGGAGGAGGCATAGAGACCGATGAAGCGATCTTCACCTATCACCTTGCCATGTTCGTCAAAGCGCTTGATGCCGATGTAATCCACGTAGGCCGGGCGATGGACCCGGGACTTGCTGTTGGACTTGGTCAGGATCAGCAGGTGGTTGGAGAGTGCGGCATGACGGGCACTGGCGGGCATGGTGCCCAGGCGCTGGCCTTCATCCTTGATGGAGTTCTTCATCAGGCCAAGGCTAGAGTCGGATTGGGGCAGGATCTCGTGATCCCCCTCTATCGCCTTGACGTCATAACGGCGGTAACCCATCAGGGTGAAGTTATGGGCCGCGACCCACTTGAGGAAGGCAACGGTGGATCCCACCTCTTCCTGGCTTACCGGGCTGTTGCGGCTCGGCAACTCGTCGATGATTTCGTTGAGGCGCGCCAGCATAGGCTGCCAGTCCCCCACCGCCAGCGCCACTTCCCCCGCAACCGAATCGAGTTCGGCGGCCAGGGCGGCCATCTGTTCGTCCGAGGTCAGGTGATCTATCTCGATGAGGAAGGCGGTCTCGGCCGACGTCTGCTGCGCCGTGTGCTCCAGATCCAGAATGGCCTCTATCTTGCCGTCCTTGCCGCGTATGAGGTGCAGCGGTTGATGCAGCATCATGTGCGCCGTGATGTTGAGACGCTTGAGGGTCATGCGGATGGAATCCACCAGGAAGGGGGAATCCTGCAAGATGACTTCGACTATGGTGTGCGGTGACTGCCAGCCGTGACGGGTCAGCTCCGGGTTGTAGACCCGGATATAGGGCGCCGTGCTGTCCCGTTGATTGAGGGCATTCCATAGGCTCAAGGCGGCGCCATACAGGTCGCTGTCATTGCGATCATGCAGGTCATCGCTCGCCATGTTGCCATAGAACTTGGCAACGAAGCGCTCGACCAGGGAGGCACTCTTCTGAGGCAGTTTTTGATGGATCAGGTTGAGAACGTTTTCGAGCAGAACTGAGGTAGGGGCGTCTTTCAATGCCATTGCTATATTCCTTATCGGACCGACATCACCGACAGAGACATCCACCCTGGATGCCCACTGGTACAGAGTTGTGCGAAGTGTAATGGGTCGGATCCAGGAAGGCGAGCAAAGCTGATAATGGAATGTTAAAAACTAGCGGCAGATCACGGCTCAAGCTGTCATATATTTTGTCAGCGACGTAAAAAACAGAAAATATCACTGACAAAATGCATTTTAACCTGATAGTTAGTGACTTAAAGCAGATAATTACGCGGTTTGGTGTTTGGTTTTTGTTAATTTATGCGTTCCAGACCGATAAAACGATGATCGTCCTGGGTCTTGAGCAAAAAGCGACCACGAACCCCTTCCAGGCCGACGAAAGGACGGATTTTATCCAGCCCCAACTCCAGGGTCAGTCCCTGTTCGGAGCGCACGACCAAGCGTCTCGCATGACCCTGATACATCAGCAGTATCTCATCGCGCGACAGATTCAACCTGAAGGTAAATTGTTTCACTCCCCTATCCTCCTCGATCACAGCTCAATACCATGCCTGCCCCTGCAAAAGGTGGCTTGCCGCAAACAAGCGGGCCGGACATCCGCCCGGCCCGCTTGTTCTTGGTACGACTTACTGGGCCAGCGCCTTGGCCACCTTCTCATAGAGATCACGGGCCAGGTCAGGCAAAGCCTGCAACCGCGCCAGCTCGGTGCGGATCAGACTCTTGCGTCCCTCATCCAGTCGCTTGAACTGGATAAGCGGGGTGATGAGACGCGAGGCCACCTGGGGATTGATGCTGTTGAGCTCAATCAATATGTCGGTCAGGAAACGGTAACCCGCGCCATCTCTGGCATGGAACTGCACCTGATTCGCCATGGCAAAACTGCCGATCAGCGCCCGCAATCTATTCGGGTTACGAATACTGAAGGTCGGATGGGCCATGGCCTGCTTGATCTCGCTCAGTACATCGGAGGCGGGCTTGGCACCGACTAGACGCAGCCAGTTATCCAGCACCAGGCCATCTTTGGCCCACTTGCCTTCGAAATCGGCCAAGAGTGCGGTCCGGCAAGGCAGCAGATGCTGGTTGGCAATCTGCAAGGCGGTCAGGGTATCTGTCATGTTGTCCGCCCCTTGATACTGCTGGCGTACCAGCCGATCGGTCAGCGTGCCATCCAGACGCGCCAAATAACCCAGCACCACCCCCTTGAGGGCCCGCTTGGCCATGTCGTCATGCACCACCCGATACCCATCGAGCAGCAGGCTCTGATAGCTGGCGAGCAGACGATCGCCAAATGCCTGGGCCAGGGCCGTGCCGATGGCGCCACGCACGGCATGAATGGCGTCGATGTCGGCCACCTCGAACAGCTCTGCCAGAGTAGCTTCCCCCGGCAGAGCCAGGATCTCGGCCTTGAGGGCGGGATCCAGCTCGGCCTCGTCCAGGATGGCAATGAAGGCGGCAAGCAAGTCGGCTGACAACGTCACCTCTTGGCCCCTTTGATGAGCGGCCACATTGGCGATCACCGCCTTGTTGATCAGCATCTGGGCGGCATCCCAGCGGGCAAACTCGTTGCGGGCATGGCGCATCAGGAAAGCAAGATCCCTGTCGCTGTAGTCATAGTGCAACTTGACCGGCGCGGAGAAGTCCCGCAGCAGGGAGACCACGGGTTTGGCAGCAACATGGTCAAAGACGAAGCACTGTTCCGCTTCCAGCACGTCGAGCACGTTGCCGATGGCCTTGCCCTGATATTGCAGCGGGATCACCGCACCCTCGGCATCATACAACTCGATGTCGAGGGGGATGTGCAGCGGCAGTTTTTGCGGCTGATCCTGAGTCGGCGGCGTGTGCTGACGCACATGGAGGCGATAGACGCCGCTGGCGGCATCGTACTCATCCGTCACAGTGAGTTCAGGGGTACCGGATTGGCTGTACCAACGGCGGAAACGGGTCAAGTCGATGCCGGAGGCATCTTCCATCGCCTGAACGAAATCGTCGCAGGTGGCGGCCGAGCCATCGTGGCGCTCGAAATAGCATCGCATCCCAGCCTGGAAGTTCGCCTCACCGAGCAAGGTATGCAGCATGCGGATCACTTCTGCGCCCTTCTCGTACACGGTCAGGGTGTAGAAGTTGTTCATCTCTATCACCACATCCGGGCGGATCGGGTGGGCCATGGGGCCGGCATCCTCGGCAAACTGGGGTCCACGTACGGTGCGCACGTTATTGATGCGATTGACGCCCCGAGAGCCCAGATCGGAGGAGAACTCCTGATCCCGGAATACCGTCAGCCCCTCTTTGAGGCTGAGCTGGAACCAGTCGCGGCAGGTGACCCGGTTACCCGTCCAGTTGTGGAAGTATTCATGCCCTATCACCCGCTCGATGCCGTGATAGTCGCTGTCGGTCGCGGTCTGCGGATTGGCCAGCACGAACTTGGAATTGAAGACGTTGAGGCCCTTGTTCTCCATGGCGCCCATGTTGAAGAAGTCCACCGCGACAATCATGTAGATGTCGAGGTCGTACTCGAGACCGAAACGCTGTTCGTCCCAGCGCATGGAGTTGATGAGGCTCTCCATGGCGAAACCGGCGCGGTCAAGATTGCCCTTGTCGACGAAGATCTCAAGGGCCACATCGCGCCCGCTCATGGTCACGAAGTGATCGCGCTGTACATCGAAGTCACCGGCAACCAGGGCAAACAGGTAGCTGGGCTTGGGGAAGGGATCCTGCCACTGCACGAAGTGGCGACCACCATCCAGATTGCCGCTCGCTACCTTGTTGCCGTTGGAGAGCAGATAGGGGTACTTGGCCTTGTCGGCCGTGATGCGGGTGCTGTAACGGGCCAGGATATCGGGCCTGTCCAGATAATAGGTAATGCGGCGAAAGCCCTCCGCCTCGCACTGGGTGCAGTAGGCATCACCGGACTTGTAGAGCCCTTCCAGCGCCGTGTTGGCGGCGGCATCTAGGTCGGTGACTATGGTCAGCACGCACTCGGCGGGCAAATTACTGAGCCGCAACTGGTTGTCGGTCAACTCAAACTGTTCGCAGGCGACTCCGTCGATGCTGATGCTCACCAGCTGCAGATTTTCGCCATCCAGTGTCAGCACTTCATTGTGCTCGCCGTTGCGGCGAATACGGGAAATGGCCGTCACCCGACAAAGGGGCTCTTCGAGCTGAAAGTCGAGATCTATGCTGTCGATCCAATAGAAAGGTGCTTGATAATCCTGGCGATATTTGGCCTTCATGGCCTGATGATGATCGGTCATTATTATGTGCTTCCACGCTTGTTATGGGCGTAACGAGGCTGTCACAAGCCTCCCCTTCGGTCAAATGGTTTACATTCCGGCAATAAAAAGGGCGACTGTGATGTCGCCCTGTTCGTTATGACTGTTCGTGACTACCCGTTTTTTGGCGCCAGTTTGACCAGGTCTGCCGTGATATTGGCAGACTCAAGCAAGAACTCATCCGGTGCTTCAAAATCGGTGGGCAAATCGTCCAGGCTCTTGATGGCAGGCTTGCCCATCCGAGTCAGGCGCTCATTGGCCCGCGACAAAGCCAGCGCATCTTGCTTGTCCTGCTCGGCGCGGCGATCCGCTTCGTTCAGGGAGAGGGATTTTTTGTCCTTCTCGACACGATACTCCTTGATGTCCTGCAACACGTAGGCGAACTCCGGATCTGTCTTGATCCGCGCCTGATGTGCCGCTTCCAGCTTGGGCAGCAGACTGGTGAAGCTGCCTATCTTCTGGTAGTCGGCCGAGGCTATCTTGTCCCAGGGCAGGGCATGGAACTCACGGCTCTCACCCGTCTCCTCCGGCGTGACCGGGGTCGGGAAGCTGATGTCCGGAGCCACCCCCTTGTTCTGGGTGCTGCCGCCATCGATACGATAGAACTTGGCGATGGTGTACTGCACGTGACCCAGTGGGTGATCGTAGAAGTCATACACCTTGGCCAGGCTGCGATGCTGTTGCACAGTGCCTTTGCCAAAGGAGTTCTCCCCCAGGATCAGAGCGCGGCCGTAATCTTGCATGGCAGCGGCAAAGATTTCGGACGCCGAGGCACTGTATCTGTCGATCAGCACCGACATGGGGCCACCGTAATAGATCTGACCGTCATCATCACCATTGACCGAGATGCGACCCATGTGATCACGGATCTGCACCACGGGTCCGCTGGCAAAGAAGAGACCGCTCAGGGCCGAAGCTTCGGTCAGGGCGCCACCGCCGTTGCTGCGCAGATCCACCACCAAGCCATCTATTTTCTGCTTGTTGAGGCTGGCCAGCTCCTTGATGACATCATCGTGCAGGTTGACATAGAAGCTCGGGATCTCGAGTACCCCTATCTTCTTGCCTTCGGCCTTGATCACCTTGGACTTGGCAGCCCTGTCCTCAAGACGCACCTTGTCACGGGTCAGCTCGACCTGTTCGGTCTTGACGCTGGCCCCCTTGCCACGCTGGATCTCGAGGCGCACTTTGCTGCCCTTGGGCCCCTTGATGAGTTCGACTACGTCATCGAGACGCCAGCCAATCACATCCACCACCTTGCCATCTTCCTGACCCACGCCGACGATTTTGTCATCGGGCTTGAGGTTGTTGGATTTGGCCGCCGGGCCACCCGGGACCAGGGAGCGGATCACGGTGAAGTCATCATCGGCCTGCAGCACGGCACCAATGCCTTCCAGCGAGAGGTTCATCTCGGTGTTGAAGCGATCGGCGTTGCGCGGGGACAGATAACTGGTGTGAGGTTCGATGGCACGGGAGAAGGAGTTCATGAACAGCTGGAACACGTCCTCGCTCTCGGTCTGGGACATCCGCTTGATGGCGTTGTTGTAACGCTTGCCAAGCAACTCCTTGATCTCGGGCCACTCCTTGCCGCTGAGCTTGAGGCTCAAGGCATCGAACTTGACCCGCTGACGCCACAGCTCATTGAGCTCGGCTTCATCTTTGGGCCAAGGAGCCCCTTCCCTGTCGAAGACATACTCATCTTTCTGGGTGAAATCGAAGGGGGTATCGAGCAGTTTGAGGGCGTATTCGAACCGCTCATAGCGCCGCTGCTGACCCAGATTGAACATATCGTAAGCGGGCGCCAGGCGGCCACGCTCCAGATCGGTATCGAAGCCGTCACGGTATTTATCAAACCGGCGAATGTCAGAGGCCAAAAACAGGTTACGGCTGAAATCCAGGTTCTCGAGATATTTGTCGAAGACAACTTCTGAGAACGCATCATCCAGCTTGAACTGCTTGTAGTGGGAGCGAGTAAACAAATTGGCAATTCGCTTGCTAGCCGTAGCATGTTGGCTCTCTTGAGCCAACACAGGCAAATCACTTTCCTTGAGCACCGGCTCGATGGCCTGTGCAAGCCCGGCAATAGCCAGGCTACAGGCGACGAGGGAGAAACGAATTACGCCATGCTTCAACATTTGTCTCCTTAGAGAACCAGATGCTCGAATTTGACGCGCAGCATCATGCCGGTCTGCAGCTGAACCTGCACATCATCCTTGGTAATTTCCTTGATGGTCGCCGGGACAGGAGACTTACCCAGTACCACATTGACGGTTTGCTCGACTTTCAGCTCACCCGCCTCGGCCTGACGATACTGCTTAGGGGCAGCAGCAGGCGCGGTCTCGGTCTTGCGCGGCGCAGGACGACGAGGCTTTTTGGGTTTATCTTCGCGCTTGGCATCGGCGTTGGCCTCGCCTTTTTGCTCTTTCTTGTCATCTTTGGCACGACGACTGGCGAAGACTTTGTCTTTGCTCTCTTTCAATGCTTGCTTGGCGTGCTCGATATGCTCTTCGGTCAGCAATTCGCCCGGGTTACCATCGAGATCGACGCGAGCCTGGCCAGCTTTGAGGCCGTGCAGGTAACGCCAGCTGGAAGTGTATTGACGCAGAGCAGAGCGCAACATGGTCTTGGAGACTCTCTCGTCGTCAGCAAGACGCGCCGCCAGATCCTGGAAGATGCCAATCTTGAGTGGCTTGGCCTCTCCTTCTGCGATGAAGCAGGCCGGGAATTTCTCGACCAGGTAGGCGACGATCTCTTTACTGTTCTTCAGCTTTTCAGTGTTTTCCATGTATAACCTTGGCTTTCATATAAACGCACGGGCAACCCCGGGCACAACAAAGGCCCCATTATAGAGAGCTTGGGACCTTTTGCGAACCATCTCGCACTTAACTTACAGCAGGCGTTCCAATATTTTGACCGTTTCTTCCAGCCCAAGCCGGTCAATTTGGTCAAAACGATTGAAAACAGGACTGTCAATATCCAATACCCCGATGATGGCACCCTCACGGCGCAGCGGGATCACAATCTCCGAATTACTGGCCCCATCGCAGGCAATGTGCCCTTCGAATTGATGAACGTCATCGATGAGTTGTGTCTCGCCTTGTGCCACCGCAGTGCCGCAGACACCACGACCCACCGGGATCCGCACGCAGGCGGGCTTGCCCTGGAAGGGACCCAGCACCAGGGTCTCTCCTTGCAACAGGTAAAAACCGACCCAGTTAATCTCGGTCAGCTCCTGATTGAGCAAGGCGCTGAGGTTGGCCAGCTTGGCAATAAGATCCGGCTCCCCTTCCAGCAGTGCCTGGGCCTGCAAGTTGAGCAGTCGATAAAAGTTTTGTTTTTCAATCATGATGAAATGGTCTTGATTCCCTTGATAATCAGAGCAAGGTACCGCCCTGCCTGAAAAATTCAAATTAAATTTACGGTGATTGTCCTCTAACGGGTCACCGACAACGCCATCTGCTGGCGCTGGCCATTGCTCCATTCAATGGTAAGCAACCACACCATGCGATGGCTGGTACAGGCCCCCACCTGCGTGCTGGCCTGCCACAATCCTTCCCCCTGCTGGCTGAACGATACCGGGATACGCCCCATGAACATCTCCTGCCCCTCCAGCCAGCTCTTGGTCGGCATCAACCCTCGAGCCACGCCGCTGACTTGCAGCTGGAAGTCATGTTCCGGTCGAATTGAGGAGTTCGCAAGTGACACTGTTAACGGCAAATCGGCAATAGTGGCACTGCAGGGGCTGTGGGATAGATCACAGATCTGATCATTTTTCTGGCTGTCCGCCGTCGCTGGCGCCGCAGCAAACCAGGTTCGATAGGCCATCAGACCCAGCAAAATGCTCATCACTACAAGAAGATGAGCAAATTTGCGTGAAGTCAGTCTCTCTTTCATTAAAAAACAACCTTGTAAGCTAACTTTAAAATGCCATTTTCGTGATCTTACTCATGGTAAAAACGGCACGATACGACTCCGAGCGGAGCCAAATATATCACTGTTTATACTGTTATTTTACCTGCTGGTTCAGTATCATTCCCATCGAATTTTTCATTTAGCTACTTTTTGCTTTTCCTTTCGTTAACAGACGTTAACAACCGGAAGGCAGTCGCTGATGAATTTAGTTGTCAGTCCTTGTCACAGGACAAAAATCAAACAACAGCAGCATCGGAAGCGGAATACAACGATGAGCCATACAACAAACCACCCTGAGTACAACTACAAGGTTGTCCGTCAGTTCACCATCATGACTATTGTCTGGGGAATTGTCGGCATGTCGGTAGGGGTACTGATTGCAGCCCAACTTATCTGGCCTGCCCTCAACTTCGACACCCCCTGGCTGACCTACAGCCGCCTTCGCCCCCTACATACCAACGCGGTTATCTTCGCCTTCGGTTGCAGCGCGCTGATGGCGACATCCTTCTATGTGGCACAGCGCACCTGCCAGACCCGACTATTTGGTGGTCCGCTGGTCGGCTTCGTGTTCTGGGGCTGGCAAGCCATCATCATCGCCGCTGCCATCTCCCTGCCCATGGGGTACACCAGCTCGAAGGAGTACGCTGAGCTGGAGTGGCCCATCGACATCGCCATCGCCGTGGTCTGGGTCTCTTACGCCATTGTCTTCTTTGGTACTCTGATGAAGCGCACCACCTCCCACATCTATGTGGCGAACTGGTTCTTCGGCGCCTTCATCATCACGGTGGCCGTGCTGCACATCGTCAACAACCTGGAGATCCCGGTCAGCGGAATGAAGTCCTACTCCGTCTACTCGGGTGCCACCGATGCCATGGTGCAGTGGTGGTATGGCCATAACGCGGTCGGCTTCCTGCTCACCGCCGGCTTCCTGGGGATGATGTACTACTTCGTGCCAAAGCAGGCCGGTCGTCCGGTCTACTCCTACCGCCTCTCCATCGTGCATTTCTGGGCGCTGATCTCCCTCTACATTTGGGCCGGTCCGCACCACCTGCACTACACGGCGCTGCCTGACTGGGCACAGTCGTTGGGGATGGTGATGTCCCTCATCCTGTTCGTTCCCTCCTGGGGCGGCATGATCAACGGCATCATGACCCTCTCCGGCGCATGGCACAAACTGCGCTATGACCCTGTTCTGCGTTTCCTGATCGTCTCCCTCTCCTTCTACGGCATGTCCACCTTCGAAGGCCCCATGATGGCCATCAAGACGGTCAATGCCCTCTCCCACTACACCGACTGGACCATAGGTCACGTTCACTCCGGTGCCCTGGGTTGGGTTGCCATGATCTCCATCGGTGCGGTCTACCACCTGATCCCTAACCTGTTCGACCAGGGGCGGATGTACAGCGTGCGTCTGATCAACATCCACTTCTGGCTGGCCACCGTCGGCACTGTGCTCTACATCGTCGCCATGTGGATTTCCGGTGTGATGCAGGGTCTGATGTGGCGTGCGGTCAACGATGACGGCACCCTGACTTACAGCTTCGTGGAGGCATTGCAAGCTTCCTATCCCTTCTACTTCGTGCGCTTCCTGGGTGGCTGTTTCTTCGTCACCGGTATGTTGCTGATGGCCTATAACGCCTATCGCACCATCACTGCGCCCAAGGGTTCTCTCGAACCCGTCGCACAGCCAGCCTGATCTGAAGGGGTTAAAGCATGAGCAATAATAATCGTCACGAAATCTTTGAAAAAAGCGTCCCCATGCTGGTGATTGGCATCATCTTTGCCATCAGCCTGGGGGGCTTGGTCGAGATTACGCCGCTGTTCTTCCAGAAGCAGACCAATGAGCCGGTGGAGGGCCTCAAGGCCTACACCGCCCTGCAGATGGAAGGTCGCGACATCTACATCCGCGAAGGTTGCACCGTCTGTCACAGCCAGATGATCCGCCCCTTCCGCGCCGAGACCGAGCGTTATGGTCACTACTCGGTTGCCGGAGAGAGCGTCTGGGAGCACCCCTTCCTGTGGGGCTCCAAGCGTACCGGTCCGGATCTGGCCCGAGTCGGTGGTCGTTACTCCGATGACTGGCACCGCGCTCACCTGAACAACCCGCGCGACGTGGTTCCCGAGTCCAACATGCCCGCGTTCCCCTGGCTTGAGACCAATATCTTGAGCGGTGAACTGACCGGCAAGAAATTGGCGCTGTTCCGGGATCATTTCGGTGTGCCCTACACGGATGCAGACATCGAAGGTGCCAAGGACGCGGTGAAAGGCAAGAGTGAGCTCGATGCCCTGGTCGCCTATCTGCAATCACTGGGCCATGCCCTGAAATAAGGAGTATGGATATGGATTACGGCACCTTTCGCGGCCTCTACACCCTGCTGCTGATGCTGATGATGTTCGGCATCATCGGCTGGGCTTACAGCAAGCGCCGCAAAGCCTCCTTTGAAGAGGCTGCCAACCTGGTTTTTGCCGACGACGAGCAACCCAGTGCTGATAACAAGAACGCAGGAGCGAAGCAATAATGAGCACTCTGTTAAGCATTTTTGTGACCTTGGTGTCACTGGGTACCATAGTGGGCTGCTTCTTGCTGCTCATGTGGTGTCGCAATGACAAGATGGGTGTCGAAGAGGGCCAACCTATGGGCCACGCCTTCGACGGCATCGAAGAGCTGAACAATCCACTGCCCAAATGGTGGACCTACATGTTCCTCTTCATGATAGTGATTGGTCTGCTCTACCTGCTCGCCTTCCCGGGCCTGGGTAACTGGAAGGGCCTGCTGGGCTGGCAGAGCTCTCACCAGGACATCCGCTCCCTGGCCGAGGGCAAGGCCGCCACTGAGGCGGCAAAGAGCAATGGCAACGCGGTCGAGTATGACCGTGAGCTGGCCAAGGCTGATGCTCTCTATGGCGCCAAGTTCAAGGAGCTGGCCTATCAAGCCGATGGCAAAACCTATAAAGCCATCGAAGAGATAGCCATGGATCCTGAGGCTCGCAAGGTTGGCCAACGCCTCTTCTTGCAAAACTGCGCCCAGTGTCATGGCTCGGATGCCCGCGGCGGTCGTGGCTTCCCGAACCTGACCGATGCCGAATGGCAGTGGGGCGGCAAGCCGTCCGACATCAAGACCACCATCATGAATGGCCGTCAGGGCATCATGGCGGCCTGGGGTGACATCCTCGGCAAGGATGGCGTCAAGGAAGTGGCCTCCTATGTGCTGAACCTGTCCGGTCGCAAGGTCGATATGGTGGAAGCCAAGAAAGGTGAAGCACGCTTTGCAGTGTGCGCCGCCTGCCATGGCCCGGATGCCAAGGGCGGTACCGCCTTCGGCGCCCCGGATCTCACCAACACCACCTGGCTCTATGGCGGTTCCCGTCAGGTCGTCGAGGAGACCATCACCCATGGTCGTCACGGCGTGATGCCAGCCTGGAAAGACATCCTGGGCGAAGACAAGGTACAGCTGCTTGCCTCTTATGTGTATGGTTTGTCCCACACTGGCCAAAGCGCGCAATAACAGCAGTAACATGTGATAAACACGTGATTACTCAGCAAAAAGCCTCGACTCTTCGGGGCTTTTTGTTATCTTGTGTTGGCTAAAAATCCTCTATTTTGTTAATCATAGGTTTCGGTAGCACTATGACTCAACCTTGGTATCGCCAATTCTGGCCCTGGTTCATCATCGCCCTCCCCGCCACTGTCGTCGTTGCCGGCATTGCCACCGCCATCATTGCCAGCAAGGATGGAGTTAATCTGGTGGCGGAGGATTATTACAAGCAGGGCAAGGAGATCAATCAGGACTTGAGCAAGTTTGACCGTGCCCAAGCGCTCAACGTCCACATCGCCTTGAACCTTCAGGACAAAGAACTGACCCTCACACCAGTGAGTGGCGATCTGGTTCCCAATCAGGCACTGCGTCTTGCTCTGTTCCACCCGACCCTGGCGGGTCGAGACAGCGACTATCTGCTCACCAGCGATGCCAAGGGCATCTATCGCTTGCACCTCGACAAGCCCCTCACCGGCAAGTGGCACATCCGGGTCGATGCCTTCGACCATGAGTGGCGCTTGCAAGAGACAGTACATTTCCCCCTGGCGGCACCTGTCGAACTCGATCCCAAGGGACGCTAGTCATGACCGGCTGTTTTCACTGTGGCGAGCCGGTACCCGCCAACAGCCAGTATGCCTTTGAGATAAAAGGCATACTCCGCCCTATGTGCTGCCCGGGCTGCCAGGCCGTGGCGCAGACCATCATGGAGTGCGGCCTCGCCAGTTATTACGAACACCGCACCGCTCCTGGCGCCAAAGGGGAGCTGGTCCCCGCCGAACTGGCCGCCCTCGCCCACTATGATCTGGCCGAGGTGCAACAGGAGTTCGTCACTGACACGGGGACGCTGCGGGAGATCCAGCTCAGTGTCGAGGGGCTCAGCTGCGCCGCCTGCGCCTGGCTCATCGAACGCCACCTTAATACCCTGCCCGGGGTGCGTTACATCGTGGTCAACAGCACCACCCACCGGGCACGCATCAAGTGGGATCCTGTGCAGCTATCCCTGAGCGACATTCTCAAGGGCTTTGCCCGGATAGGCTATCGCGCCTACCCCTTCCAGACCCATCAACAAGAAGCCCTTTATGCCCGCGAGGTGAAGAGTTACCTCTATCGGATGGGGTTGGCGGGCTTGGGGTCCATGCAGGTGATGATGTGCGCCGTGGCCCTCTATATGGACCTCTTCATCAGCGTCGAAGAGGAGTTCATGATCTATTTCAAGTGGATCAGCCTCCTGCTCTCGACCCCCATCATGATCTATTCGGCCCAGCCATTTTACCTGGGTGCCTGGCGCAGCCTGCGTCAGGGCCAGCTCTCCATGGATGTGTCGGTGTCGCTGGCGCTGATAGGTGCCTTCGTCGCCTCCATCTGGGCCACCGTCTTCAACACGGGGGAGGTCTATTACGACTCCATTACCATGTTTGTCTTCTTCCTGCTGCTTGGACGCTTTCTCGAGCTGCGGGCAAGGCGCAAGGCCTCGGAGTCGAGCTCCAACCTGGCTCGCCTGGTTCCCATCATGGCCACCCTGGTCGATGAACAGGGCGACCATGAGGTGGCCGCCAAGACCCTCAAGGTAGGGGATCGGGTACGGATACTGGCCGGTGCCACCCTGCCCGCCGATGGCATCATCATCGAGGGACAAGCGAACCTGAACGAGGCCATGCTGACCGGGGAACAGTTACCACTGTGCAAGGGGAGTGGCGACGCCGTCTATGCTGGCACCATCAACACCGACGCCCCGCTGCTGGTGCGGGTCAATCAACCCATCGCCCAGTCTCGTATCGCCCAGATAATGCGGCTGCAGGATGAGGCGCTCAGCGACAAACCTGCCATCGCCGAGCTGGCCGACACCCTCTCCCGTCACTTCATCCTGGTGTTGCTGATCATTGCGGCTCTGGTCTGGACATTCTGGCATTTCCACCAGCCGGAGCAGGCGTTCTGGATAGCTCTGGCGGTCCTGGTCGCCACCTGCCCCTGCGCCTTGTCGCTGGCTACACCGACCGCGCTCACCTCGGCCACGGCCCATCTCACCCGCACCGGCATATTGCTGCGCCGCGGCCATGTGCTCGATATCCTGACCCGGGCCAACCGGGTGGTGATGGACAAGACAGGCACCCTCACCACCGGGGAAGTGCGCCTCGCCGCCATCCAGCTGCTTGGCAATCAGGATGAGGCTCACTGTCTGGCCATTGCCCGGGCGTTGGAGTCCCAATCCGAACACCCCATCGCCCGCGCCTTTCGCGCCCCGGGAGAAGTACTGCTCGCCACTCGCGACATCCAGCCGGTGATCGGCCACGGCGTCGCCGGTCTCATTGCCGGGCAACCCTATCGACTCGGCAGCGCCCGCTGGCTTGGTATTTCACCGGATGAAGAGGTGCCAGGCCTGAGCGTCTATCTTGCCGATGACAAGGGCCCTCTCGCCCGTTTCTTGCTGGAAGACAGCCTGCGCCCGGATGCCCTGGCCCTGATCCAGGCTTTCAAGGCCGCCGGACTCAAGACAACCATACTCACCGGTGATGGTTCGGCGCAGGCCGATGAGGTGGCCCGCACCCTGGGGGTAGACGAGCTGGTGAAGGGCATGACTCCGGATGGCAAGCTGGCTTATCTCAAGGCGTGTGAAGCGAGGGGTGACATCAGTATCATGGTGGGAGACGGCATCAATGACGCGCCGGTGCTGGCGGGGGCTCACGCCTCCTTTGCCATGGCGGGAGGCACGGATCTGGCCAAGAACAGCGCCGACGCCATACTGCTTGGCGACAATCTCTCTCGCCTGCTTGAGGCAAGGGAACTTGCGCTGCGAACCCGCAAGATCATCAAAGAGAACTTCGCCTGGTCCATCGGCTACAACCTGCTGGTCTTGCCCCTGGCGGCAAGCGGTTGGCTTCCCCCCTATCTGGCGGCGGCGGGCATGTCGCTCAGCTCCCTCATTGTGGTCACCAACTCCATGCGCCTGAACCGGTAAAAGAGATGGCCCCGTGCAGAGGCGGCACCACAACGCAGCGGCTCAGATCAGGCAGGATCTTGGCTGACAACTCGTTTACCATGACCCCGGCCACTCCCATAGCAAGGCTTGCCCCATGAACATCATCTTCATTCTGATCCCCATCGCCATCCTGTTCGTGGTTATCGCCGTGTTCGTCTTCTTCTGGGCCATACGCTCGGAGCAGTTCGAGGATCTCGATCGCCAGGGCTCCAACATCCTGTTTGATGAGGACGACACCACGTCAACCACAACCAACAAGCGCCAAGCCGATGACAACCAACCTTGATCTGCTGGGGGCTCTGCTGGTCGGGTTCGCGGGGGCAGGCCACTGCATCGGCATGTGCGGTGGGGTCTCGGCTGCGCTGTCCATGGCGATTCCGCCAGCGCAGCAGCACTTCAGAGGCCGGCTCAGCTATCTGCTCTATTACAATCTGGGTCGCATCCTCAGCTATGTGATGGCCGGGGCCCTGGTGGGCGGTCTGCTCGCCACCACGGGGGAGTTGGGGGCTGGCAAGCATGCTCTGCTCTATCTGCGGTTGTTCGCCGGTGGTCTCATGGTAGCCCTGGGGCTTTATCTGGCTGGCTGGTGGCAGGGGATATTGCTGCTCGAGCGACTCGGTGCCAGGCTCTGGCCCAGGCTCAGACCACTGGCAGGCAAGTTCCTCCCTTTCCGCCAGCCGCTCCAGGCCCTGCCTTTTGGCATGATCTGGGGTTGGTTACCTTGCGGCCTGGTCTATTCCATGCTGACCTGGAGTGCGGCGGCTGGCTCTGCCACCAAAGGGGCCCTCATCATGCTCTGTTTCGGCATAGGCACACTGCCCACCCTGTTTGCCCTGGGCGGTCTGGCGGACAGGTTGCGATATTGGCTCACCCTGCGCAGCCTGCGTCTTACCGGCGCTTTGCTGTTGATTGCCTACGGTCTGCACACCCTCTGGGTCGGGGTAGCATCCCTTTGAAACCCTATCCAAAACGGATGGGTTGATGGTAGACTTGATTGATATAAATCAATTATTCAAATGAGCCTATGATCCCGGACAAGAAACCTGGCAGACGTATTCAGAGCGGTGGCTGTGCAATTCATTGCCAGGATTGCAGCATCAGCCAGCTCTGTATTCCCTTCAGCCTCAATGACAGCGAGCTGGATCAGCTCGACAGCATCATTGAACGCAAGAAGCCTATTCAGAAAGGCGAAGAGCTGTTCAAGGCGGGCGACGATCTCAAATCCCTCTACGCCATCCGCTCCGGGACCATCAAGTCTTATACCATTACAGAGCAAGGGGATGAGCAGATCACCGCCTTCCATCTCGCCGGTGATCTGGTCGGGTTTGATGCCATCAACAAGCACATCCACCCCTCTTTCGCCCAGGCACTGGAAACGGCCATGGTGTGCGAGATCCCGTTCGATGTGCTCGATGATCTTTCTGGCAAGATGCCCAAGCTGCGCCAGCAGATAATGAGATTGATGAGCAACGAGATCATGGGAGATCAGGAAATGATACTGCTGCTCTCCAAGAAGAATGCCGAGGAGCGCCTCGCGGCTTTCCTGAGCAATCTCTCCCAGCGCTACTCCGAGCGTGGCTTCTCCGCCAAGGAGTTCCGTCTCTCCATGACCCGGGGCGACATCGGCAATTATCTGGGGTTGACCGTCGAAACCATCAGCCGGTTGCTGGGCCGCTTCCAGAAATCAGAGCTCATTGCGGTCAAAGGCAAATACATTACCGTGCTCGATCATAATGCCCTCGCTACCCTGGCTGGCACGCCTCGCCTACCTTGCGCCTGATAACAGACGCTTCTCTTGCGCCGGATCAAGTTGACCCCCAATAATTTGATCCGGCCCACGTCATTACTGCTTCTCCTACGCTAAGCTATAAAAGCTAAAGGCCTGTCATCATTGGTCTTTTGTCCAAGGAGGATCACATGGTCAAGTACCGAAAAATCCTGGTAGTTATCAACCCGGAACAAGAGCGCCAAATTGCACTCGAGCGCGCAGTCAAAGTAGCCGAGCTGGAAACAGACGCACAGCTGACCCTGTTACTGACCATCTACGACTTCTCGTATGAGATGACCGCCATGCTCTCGAGCGAGGAGCGTGACGAGATGCGCGCTGGCGTCATCAGTCAACGTCAGGAGTGGCTGGACGAAATCCTCACCCCCTATCGTGCCAAAGGCATGCAATGTGAGGTCAAGGTCATCTGGCACAGCCGTCCCTTCGAGTCGGTCATTCAGGAAGTCCTCAACGGCAAACATGATCTGGTCGTTAAAGCGACCCATCACCACAACTTCCTGCAGACCTTCATCTTTACCCCCACAGACTGGCATCTCCTGCGTAAGTGTCCCTGCCCGGTATTGTTGGTCAAAGAGGGGCTCTGGCAGCGGGGTGGCAATATCATCGCCGCCATCAACTGTTCGAGTGATGACAAGGAGCAGCAGGATCTCAACGATCGCATCACGGAGGAGGGACTGGGAGTAGCCGACCTGCTCGGTGCCAGTCTCTATCTGGTCAATACCTTCCCGGGCACTCCTGTCAATGTTGCCATCGAGCTGCCCGAGTTTGATCCCCACGCCTACAACGAGGCGATCCGCAGACATCATGAGTCCCTGCTGATCGCCCATGCCGACAAATATCAGATCAATCATCTCTGGACCAAGGTCGCCGAAGGCTTGCCCGAAGAGGTATTGCCGGACCTTGCCGAAGAGCTCAAAGCGAGCCTGATGATCATGGGCAGTGTCGGACGTACCGGCCTCTCTGCCGCCCTGCTTGGCAATACGGCCGAACAGGTGATAGACCGCTTGCCCTGCGACATCCTGATCCTCAAGCCGGCCGACTACCAATGCCCAGTCGAGACTAAGTCAAGCCAACCGTAACGCATCCTTGCCCTCCCCCGGGACATGGCTATAATAAGCCGCTTATTTTTGTCCCGGGTTTGAGGTCATGGTGCAAGAGCTGAACACCAAAGATAAATACAGTTTCAACAAGCTGCAAAAGCGCCTTCGGCGCAACGTAGGTCAGGCCATCGCCGACTTCAACATGATTGAAGAGGGCGACAAAGTGATGGTCTGCCTCTCTGGCGGCAAGGACAGCTACGGTATGCTCGACATACTGCTGAGCCTGCAAGCCAGTGCGCCCATCCATTTCGACCTCATCGCCGTCAACCTGGATCAGAAGCAGCCAGGCTTCCCCGAGCACATACTGCCCGCCTACCTGGCTGAGCTGGGAGTTCCCTTTGAAGTCGTCGAGGAGGATACCTACGCCATCGTCAAAGAGAAGGTGCCCGAAGGCAAGACCACCTGCGCCCTCTGCTCACGACTGCGCCGCGGCATCCTCTATCGCCGAGCCCAGGAGCTGGGTTGCACCAAGATAGCTCTTGGCCATCACCGAGATGACATTCTCGAGACCCTGTTCCTCAACATGTTCTATGGTGGCAAGCTCAAATCGATGCCGCCCAAGCTGGTGAGCGACGATGGCAAGAACGTGGTGATCCGTCCCCTTGCATACTGCAAAGAGAAGGATCTGGCGCGCTATGCCGAGATCAAAGAGTTCCCCATCATCCCTTGCAACCTCTGTGGCTCCCAAGAGAACCTGCAACGCAAGGCGATCAAGCAGATGATGCAGGATTGGGATCGCCGCTTCCCGGGCCGTATCGAAACCATGTTTACCGCCATCCAGGATGTGGTGCCGAGTCACCTGCTCGATCACAAGCTGTTCGATTTCAAGAGCATCAATCGTGATTCCGGTATCATAGATGGTGGTGACAAGGCATTCGATCCCCCCGAGCTGCCTGCAGCGCCCCTGCTCAACATCGACTCGATGGATATGCTGGATGTGATTGAGGTGCGCTAAGCGCACCTCTTGGCACTGGCTCTAGAGCACCAATATCAGCATGTAAAAAAGGAGCGCCAGGCGCTCCTTTTTCGATCTCGCTTCTCACTCGGATCGGGCCATCCTCAGCCCTTGTGCAACCAGGGGGTGAGCCGGACAAGCTCGCCATTGGGCTGCAGGGTGCCCCCCTCGAAAGCCGCCAGCTGAGCATTGCCAAGCAGCAGGGCGCCCTCTTTCCAGGGCAGTGCCAGGTGCTCGGCCCCCTTGTCCAGATAAGCGGTCCCACTGACTGGGACAAGCGACACCCGCACACCGGCAACGTCGGGCAGGAAGTGTTTGCCGACCATGCCCGCCATCTTGTCGAGCAGGGCCTGCATGTCGCGTTGGGCGGCCGCGATATCGCTCAGGGCAACCCGCCCTTTATCGTCTGGTTTGAGACTGGCCATCACCTGCACCGAGAGATCGCAACGCTCATGCTGTTCTGCCATCTCCAGCAGCACCTTGCCCTTGTCGAGATACACCTGTTCGTCAAACGGCAGTATCAGACTGCCGTCGGTCGCCACCTCGGCGGGCCTGTCTCTGTTGTCGCTGTGGATGCGTACCGACTGTGCCAGACAGGGTTGCCCCGTCGCCGAGTCCCGCAGATAGAAACCAAGCCGTGCCACGCCAAAGTCAGCCTTCTGCTCTGTCTTCATATGGCCATAGAAGGTGCCGTAATCGAGGATCAGGGGTTGTGCCAGCAGCGGAGCTGGCAGCAAGGCCATCCCTATCATCAGGTGCTTGAATAGCCGTGTCATATCACGTCCTTATGCATTGAAATGATCCGCCGGGCTTGGCGTTTCGCTCACTTCCACCGCGACGCCGCACAAGTCCCGGTAGAGGATGCCTTTGCAGTTGAAATAGAGAGGCGCTACCCAGATAAGCCCCAATCCCATGGGGATCATGGCCAGCAGGCAGAGGCCCAGCATGATGCAGTGGAGCAATACCAGGGATGACCAACCGCGAGCAAATACCTTGAGGGATACCAGTATCGCCTGGGCCGGGCTCAAGCCCCGCTCCAGCACCAGCGGCACGGTAAAGACCAACCCCATGCCCACCAGCGCAGAAGGGATAAAGGCCAGTATCATCGGCAGACCCAGCAGATCGAACAGGGGGCCAAACAGACTGGTCAGCAAGCTGCCAAGCAGGCTAAGCAGGCCTAAACGCAGGAAGTGGCGGAAGAAATCGAACACTTGGCTGGCACGGGCCCGTACCCCGATCGCCTGTTGCAGCCCCAGCATATCGAGGGCCGAACTCATGGGTGCCATCACCATGGTGATCAACAAGCTGATGAACATGGCGCTATCTAGGCCCTTCTCGCTCTGCAGCAAGGGGGCAAGCAGCACATTGCTGAGCAGGATCCAGATTGCCATGACGCCCATGATGGCCAGCAACATGCCAAATCCGTTGCTGCGGGTCTGTTGCCAACTCTCTTGCAGTATTGCCCTCACATCGAGCCGATACCCTTTGCTCAAGGACTCCTCGAGAGAGCCGCCGATCCGCATTCTATTACTCAATTGACTATCCAACATCGAAAACCACTGATCCAAGGTGGCACATTATAGCGATTTGACCGGGCATGCGTAGCCGTTTTTCCTGTTATCTGCCGTTCATAAAGCCATTGATTTCACAGAACAACGGCCGAGCGGATCCCCATTTCGACCATTCGACGATCAGCCAGATTAATGGTGATCGTCAGCGCAGACTTGGCCCCTGCCCGGCATGGAGGTAGCATGCCCAAGACCCATTTGATTGTCACCGCCCCCTGCCGTGTGCGCCCCGACACTCTCACCCAAGGAGAACCGCTATGTCTGAACTGACCCTCTATCTCGCCCCCGGCACCTGTGCCATGGCGGTGCGCATCGCCCTGGTGGAAGCCGGTGCCCCACACCAGATCAAGCAGCTTGATCTCGCCGCCGGAGAGCAGCGCAGCCCAGAATATCTGGCCATCAACCCCAAGGGGCGGGTGCCGGCTCTGGTCACCGAGCATGGTGTCTTGACCGAGACCCCAGCCCTGCTGCTCTATGTGGCGCAGCGCTTCCCAGCCGCGAAGCTGGCACCACTGGAGGACTTTTTCCTGCTGGCCAGGATGCAGGAGATCAACCTCTTCCTCGCCGCCACCCTGCACATCTCCCATGCCCACGGGCGCCGTGGCAGCCGTTGGGCCGATGACGAGCATGCCATCGCCGCCATGAAGGCCAAGATGCCGCAAAACATGCGCGATGGCTTCGCCGAGATAGAAAACCACTATCTGGTCGGCCCCTGGGTACTGGGTGAGCAATTCAGCCTGGCCGATATCTATCTGTTCGTGGTGGCCAGCTGGCTCAAGAGCGATGGCGTGGCCATCGATGAATTTCCCAAGGTGGCGGCACACAGCCAGCGAATGCTGGCCCGCTCCGCCGTGCAGCAGGCGCTTGCCATCTGATCCCCAGCGCGGGAGCCTGCGTGCGGGCACCCGCTTTTTCACCTCTAATCCCCCACCATTGAGATCGTTTTCACACTTTCGTTACTGATCACTGGATCCATCAACGATTAACGCCTACCTTCCACTCACCACGCAACCGGTTGCGTAACCGGTTGCTTACTCCAACACAGAGACGCAGGCTCTCGCCTGATGAGGTGCTGTATGAAACGAGGCAAGCTGCTCAATGCCCCCCTGAGCGCCCTGGTGGCCCGGATGGGACATACCGACGAGATAGTGGTGTGCGACGCCGGGCTCCCCATCCCCGCGGGCCCGGAACGTATCGACCTGGCGCTCACCCCCGGCACCCCGAGCCTGGAAACCGTGCTCGGCGCCCTGCTCACCGACCTGGTGGTGGAACGGGTCCTGCTGGCCAGCGAACTCAAGTCGGTCAGCCCCCTCGCCCACCAGGCTCTGCTCGATCAGCTAGAGGCGCACGCCCGTGATCAGGGTAAGCCCATCACCATTGACTACCTGAGCCACGAGGCCTTCAAGACCCGCAGCCAGAGCAGCAAGGCCATAGTGCGTACCGGCGAGGTAACCCCCTACGCCAACCTGATCCTCTGCGCCGGCGTCGCCTTTTGAGCGCCCAAGGAGCCAAGATGAGCAGATCCCCTATCCCCATCCTCGAGCTCGGCGGCATCGTCAAGACCTTCCCGGGGGTGCGCGCCCTCGACGAAGCGGGGCTCAAAGTCTATCCCGGCGAGGTGATGGCCCTGCTCGGCGAGAATGGTGCGGGCAAATCCACCCTGATGAAGGTGCTGACCGGTATCTATCAGGCCGACGCAGGCACCCTCAACTATCGCGGTCAAGCGGTACGCTTCAAGGGACCCCGTGATTCCCAGGATCAGGGCATCAGCATCATCCATCAGGAGCTGAACCTGCTGCCGGAACTCTCTATTGCCGCCAACATCTTCCTCGGCCGTGAGCCGCGCACCCGCTTTGGCAATATCGACCACGGCCAGCTGCGTGAGCGCGCCGCCGCCCTGCTGGGACGCCTCGGAGTCAAACATGGTCCTGATACCCGGCTCGGCAACCTCTCCATCGGCGAGCAACAGATGGTGGAGATCGCCAAAGCGCTCTCATTCGATGCCAGCGTCATCATCATGGATGAGCCCACCGATGCGCTGACCGACACCGAAACCGAGCAGCTGTTCACCGTGATCCGCGAGCTGCGCGACCAGGGCTGCGGCATCGTCTACATCTCCCACCGCTTGAAGGAGATCTTCGAGATCTGCGACAGGGTCACGGTACTGCGGGACGGCAGATGGATTGGCGAGCAGCCGGTGAGCGAACTCGACGAAGACAGGATCATCGAAATGATGGTGGGCCGCCGGCTGGAAGAGCAGTACCCGCGTCTTAGCCGCGATCTTGGCCCCGTCAGCCTGCAGGTAAAAAATCTGGCGGGCCCCGGCGTGCGCGGGGTGAGCTTCTCCCTGCATCAGGGGGAGATCCTCGGCTTCAGCGGCCTGATGGGCTCGGGGCGCACCGAGCTGATGAAGCTCATCTATGGTGCCAGTTCCTTGACTGCGGGCCAGATAGAGGTCAACGGCCACTCCCTCAGGCCCCGCAGCCCCGCCGATGGTCTGGCCGCGGGCATCGCCTATATCTCGGAAGATCGCAAGGGCGACGGTCTGGTGCTGGAGCTGTCGGTGCGCGAGAACATGAGTCTGTGCGCCCTCGGCGAGTTCAACAAGGGCGGCCGCATCGATGGCAAGGCCGAACGCCAGGCGGTGAATGATTATGTGCGCCTGTTCAACATCAAGACGCCGAGTACCGAGCAGCTTATCAAGCTGCTCTCCGGCGGCAACCAGCAGAAAGTGGCCATTGCCAAGGGGTTGCTGACCCGTCCCAAGGTCCTCATCCTCGATGAGCCGACCCGGGGCGTCGACGTCGGCGCCAAGAAAGAGATCTATCAGCTCATCAACCGCTTCAAGCAGGAGGGGATGAGCATCATTCTGGTCTCCTCCGAGATGCCGGAAGTACTCGGCATGAGCGATCGCATCCTGGTGATGCACGAGGGGCGCATCAGCGCCGAATTTGATGCCAAAGAAGCCAATCAGGAGAAACTGATGGCGGCGGCGGTAGGTAAACAGTGGCAAGCAGCACAAGAGGCGATTCAATGACAACCCAGACCCTTACCCGCACCGGCTTCCTGAGCAAGCAGTGGTGGATAGAGAACAAGTCCCTGGTCGCCCTGCTGGTGCTCATTGGCGTGGTCTCCATCTTGAGCCCCAACTTCTTCACCGCCGACAACCTGCTCAATATTTTGCGCCAGACCTCGGTCAACGCCATCATGGCGGTCGGTATGACGCTGGTCATCCTGACCGCTGGCATCGATCTCTCGGTCGGCTCCGTGCTGGCCCTGTGCGGCGCCCTGGCGGCGACTATGGTGGCCATGGAGCTACCCATCGCCCTGGTCATTCCCCTCACCCTGGGAGCCGGTGCCCTGCTCGGCGGTGTCAGTGGTCTCATCATCGCCAAAGGCAAGGTGCAAGCCTTTATCGCCACCCTGGTCACCATGACGGCCCTGCGCGGCATCACCATGGTCTACACCGAGGGACGACCCATCTCCACCGGCTTTAGCGAGGGGTCAGATCACTTCGCCTGGCTCGGGACCGGCTATCTGCTCGGTCTGCCGGTGCCCATCTGGCTGATGGCCATCGTCTTCCTGTTTGCCTGGTACATGCTCAACCACACCCGTCTTGGCCGCTACATCTATGCCCTGGGCGGCAACGAGTCGGCGACTCGCCTCTCCGGCATCAATGTGGACAGGGTCAAACTGGCCGTCTATGCCCTGTGCGGCGCCCTGTCGGCTCTGGCGGGCCTTATCGTCACCTCCCGCCTGTCGTCGGCACAGCCCACCGCAGGCATGGGTTATGAGCTCGACGCCATTGCCGCCGTGGTACTGGGCGGCACCAGCCTGATGGGTGGCAAAGGTCGCATCATGGGCACCTTGATAGGCGCCCTCATCATCGGCTTCCTCAACAATGCCCTCAACCTGCTCGACGTCTCTTCCTATTACCAGATGATCGCCAAGGCCAGCGTGATACTGCTCGCCGTGATGATCGACAACAAAAGCAAATAGCAACAACCACACGCACCCATAACAAAAAGCACAAGGAATGAAACGATGAAAAAGCTCAATACCCTGCTCGCCGCCGCCATCATGTCCGTGCTGGGCACCGCCCAGGCAGCCGATCACTCGTTGGCCATGGTGGTCTCCACCCTCAACAACCCCTTCTTCGTCACCATGAAGGAAGGCGCCGAGGCCAAGGCCAAGGCGCTGGGGTATGAGCTGGTGGTGCTCGACTCCCAGAACGATCCGGCCAAGGAGCTCGCCAACGTCGAAGATCTGACGGTGCGCAAGGTCAGCGCCATTCTGATCAACCCCACTGACTCCGACGCGGTCGGCAACGCCATCCGCCTGGCCAACAAAGCTAATATCCCGGTGCTGACCCTGGACAGAGGCGCGGCCCAGGGTGAGGTCAAGGCCCACATCGCCTCCGACAACGTGGCGGGCGGCAAGCTGGCGGGCGACTTCATCGCCGAGAAGCTGGGGAACGGCGCCAAGGTCATTCAGCTCGAAGGGATCGCCGGCACCTCCGCCGCCCGGGATCGCGGTGAGGGTTTCGCCCTGGCCGTGAAGGGTCACCAGCTGGACGTGCTGGCTTCCCAGCCTGCCGACTTTGACCGCACTAAGGGTCTGAACGTGATGGAGAACCTGCTGGCTGCCCATGCCGGAGTGCAAGCCGTGTTCGCCCAGAACGACGAGATGGCGCTGGGCGCCATTCGCGCCGTACAGGCCGCTGGCAAAGAGGTGATTATCGTTGGTTTCGATGGCACTGATGATGGCAAGGCCGCGGTTGCCCGTGGCAAACTGGCCGCCACCATCGCCCAGCAACCGGCGCTGATCGGTGCCATTGGCGTCGAGACCGCTGACAAGGTACTCAAGGGCCAACCGGTTGAGAAATCCATCCCGGTGCCGCTGCAAGTGGTCAGCAAGTAAATGATGAGGGGGAGGTTCGCCTCCCCTTCTGTCAACGCCTCGCGTGTTTCTCGCCTTGGGCAGACCCAAGCCAAGATGCATCAAGGGAAATCAAACTATGAATCGTCTCGTTGTCCTCGGCAGTGTCAATGCGGATCACGTGCTGCGGGTGCCGCACTTTCCCCGCCCGGGTGAGACCCTGGCCGGTCACAGTTACAGGGTCGTGCCAGGTGGCAAGGGGGCCAACCAGGCCGTTGCCGCCGCCCGCCTCGGCGCAGAGGTCTCCTTCATTGCCCGCATTGGGGCAGACGCCATAGGCCGCGAGATGCGCGCCGGGTTTGCTCTGGATGGGATAGACGTCAGTGCCGTGGAAGAGGACGCCATGCTGCCCACCGGCATTGCCATCATCTATGTGAGCGATGAGGGGGAAAACAGCATCGGCCTCTCCGCAGAGGCCAATGGAGCCCTCTGCCCGGCCATGGTACAGCGTCATGGCAACCTCATCACCGAGGCGCACACCCTGCTGCTGCAGTTGGAGGTGCCCCTTGAGAGCGTATTCGAAGCGGCCCGTCTGGCGCGCGCCGGTGGCACCCGGGTGGTACTCAATCCAGCGCCAGCCCAGCCCTTGCCAGCCGAGCTGCTGGCGCTGGTCGATCTCATCACCCCCAATCAGACCGAGGCCGAACTGCTGACCGGGGTCGCGGTCACGAATGAGACGAGCGCCGCCAGCGCCGCGGCCCGTTTCCACGCCATGGGCATCAGCCGGGTGATGATCACCCTGGGGGCCCAGGGCGTCTATTGCAGCGATCCGGCCTTCGTGGGCTTGATCCCGGGCTTTCGGGTCGAGGCAGTCGACACCACCGCGGCCGGCGATACCTTCAATGGTGCCCTGCTTGCCGCCGAATTGGCCGGGTTGGATTTTAAAGCGGCGGTTCGTTTCGCCCATGGCGCCGCGGCGCTGTCGGTGACCCGGCTCGGCGCCCAGAGTGCCATTCCCCGTCAGGAGGAGGTGGCAGCCTTCCTCGACGAGCAGCAACGCTGATGGCCAATATCAAGCAGGTCGCGGCTCAGGCCGGGGTCTCCACCACCACGGTATCCCACGTCATCAACGACACCCGCTTCGTGGCGAATGAGACCCGGGAGCGGGTGTTCGCCGCCATGGAGAGCCTCAATTACGCCCCCAGCCTGGTGGCTCGCAGTCTCAAGGTAAAAGAGACCAACAGCATCGGCATGCTGGTCACGACATCCAGCAACCCTTTCTTCGCGGAAGTGGTGCGCGGGGTGGAGCGCTACTGTTTCGAGCAGGGTTACAACTTGATGCTGGGCAATACTGAGGGCCAGACCGAGACCGCGCTCTCCTATCTCAAGATGATGCTGCGCAAACGGGTGGATGGTCTGCTGATCATGTGCAGCGAGGGGCAACAGGAGGTGTTCAAACAGCTCGACTGGCTGGATAACCTGCCGGTGGTGGTCATGGATTGGGGGCTCGACAGCGACAGGGTCGATCTCATCGCCGACAACTCTCATCTGGGCGGCTACCTGGCGACTCGCCACTTGATAGCACTGGGCCACAGGGACATTGGCTGCATCATGGGGCCTGCCGGACGCGCCCCTGCGACCCAGCGCCTGGCCGGTTTCGAGCAGGCGATGGGAGAGGCCCAGCTTACCGTGCGCCCAGAGTGGCTGCAGGCCGGTGAGTTCGATTGTGCCAGCGGTTTCAATGCCATGCAGACCCTGCTGGCTCAACCTGAACGACCGAGCGCTCTGTTTGTGTTCAATGACATGATGGCCATGGGTGCCATCAGCGCCATTCACCAGGCCGGGCTCAAGGTGCCGGAAGATATCTCCCTCGTCGGCTATGACAATGTCGAACTGGCCCAATACCTGTCGCCGCCGCTCACCACCATCAATCAGCCCAAGGAGGCCCTGGGCCGCCTCGCAGTGACCCGGCTGCTGGCTCGCATCAATGGTCAACAGATAGAGAACCGGCTGATCACCCTGGAGCCGGATCTGGTGATCCGTCAATCCTGCCGCCGCCTCTGAGACCCATGCAGCCAAACAACAGAAAGGGAGCTCAGGGCTCCCTTTCTGTTTTTCCGGCATCTCGGCATTCCCGACATAGCAAGCCGCAACCCGGCTCAGGCTTGCAGATCCTCGCTCGCCTGGGAAACGTCCCGCAACCGGGCCGGTCTGAGGGTCTTGAGACCAATAGCGTGGACCAGGGGCTGCAACGCGGCGGCCTCCTCCTCACCCTCACGACGCGGGGTCCAGTAGGCCAGTGGCCAGCCATCTCTGGCCAGGGCCATGGTGGCGCTACCAACCTCCTCCAGTGCCAATAGCAGGCCTGCGCCGATCACTTGCTTCTTGAGCTCGGCGTCGTCCCTGGCCAGATAAGGCAGGCCGGCGATGATGCGCCCTTGCGTCAGGGTCAGCAGCGAACTGCGCAACAGTCGCACCAGCTGCGCCTTGCTCAGCCCCAGCAGCAATGGTTGCGGCGTCATGGTGTGGGCCTGGGCCAGCACCCGGGAGAGCACCTCCTCGAACAGGCCTGATTCTTCCAGCCAGCTGAGGCTGCACGGCTCTCCCTGGCCCCAGCGGAGAGTGAGTCGCATCGCCACGGGTTGATGATGGCGTACTTCCATCATGGGTTCCAGGTCCAGGGTCAACGGCATTCCCTGCCCCCGCTCCAGCCAGATCTGCAGCCCTCGAACCCGGTTGTGGCGCAGTTGCAGCTGGCCAAGCATGGCACGACTAAATTGCACCAGATCTCCCAGCTCGCCACCCTTGGTCTGATTGAGGGCCAAGATGCAGTGATCGATCAGCATGTCTCTATCCTCACCCCGCGGAGCCAACGCCAGACCGAGGCGACAGGCGAGCTGGAAGCTGCTCTCCCTGGTGCGAAATTCGAACGCAAGCAAGGCAATCAGCTCCTCCGCCCGGGCAAGACAGCTCCCCTCATCAGGGCAGTTGTCGAGCACACAGGCAAACTCGTCACCGCCGAGCCGAAAGGCATAACCATGGGGCCAGGCAGCCAGCTTGTTGGCAACGATCTGCAACAGGCGATCACCAACCTGATAGCCCAGCTGATCATTGACGAACTTGAAGCGCTTGAGATCCAGAATGACCAGTGCCACCAGCGGCGCCCGGCTCAGACTAGCATCGAGCTGCTCGTGCATGGCAAGCCGATTGCCGAGCTGAGTGAGGGGGTCGGTGCGAGCCTGACGGCGATTGAGCACATTAGCCCGCACCAGGGCGGCAACCAGCAGCACACCGGCCACCAGCAAGGTGAGCTGCCAAGCCTGCAGCAACAGCATATTGCGGCGGATCTGCGTGATGGAGGCCTCCCTCGCCTCCCCGGTCAGCACCACCCGGCTGATCTGTTCCAGCCGCTTGGTACAAGCGACCAGATGCTTTTGCATACGATCAAGCTCGGGCCCCTCCACCAGTTTGCCGGCATCCATTTGCGACTCGATCAGCTTGAGATCGGCAAACAAGTCACTGGCGATGTCCCCCAGGCCTAGCTGGCCACGCACGACTTGGGTCTCATCACTCACCAGGAAAACATCAATCCGGTTCCAGAACAGATCGTACTCGAGGGAGAGTGACGCCATGTCCCCCACCCCGGCCCGGTATAGCTTCAGCTCATAGAGGAAGCGCTGCGAATCGAGCAACAGCTGATGAATGTTCCAGTGGGAGCCACGATAGAAGTAGTCAACCAGCCGCTCATGCTTTTTCTGCAGCATAAGGCCCCAGATGGAAGAGCCGATAAACAGCAGACAAACCCCTATCAACAGCGGGTTTTGCAACGAGCGGCGTTTCAATCCAACACCTCTAACCGGACAATCTGCCACACCATCGATGCCTGCACATTGGGATCTTCGCTCAGTTTGGGGTGGTCGGAGAAGGGGACCAGCAGCCAGAGCGGTCCCTTGTTGCGACGGGTCAACGCCTTGCCATCCTCGCTCATGGCCAGGATCAGTGCGTAGTCGTCATAGTCCGAGAGCCTGACCTCATGGCTGTAATTGTTCAGGGCAACCACATTGACCCGGTCGGCATCGGGGCGAACCTGCCGGATCAGCTCCCGTAGCAAAGGGCCACGATAGCCATGCTTGCCCTTGGTCCAAGGGGTGATCGTCTCAAATGCGGCCTGAGGCAGGGACTCAAGTTCGATGCGCCCATACTCTTTGCTAAATCCGCCAGGGGCGGTCAGCGTCAGAATGGTGCTCTCTGCGGCCTGCACCCATGGCGCCATCAGGCCGCTTAACAGCAGGGTGGCGACCAGCCACCTGGTGAATATGTTTCTTTGCATCCAGCAGCCCTCTATTGTTACATCCATCAGCACTGTCTCATTCGAGTGTGCTGACATATCATCGGGAGTGCAACTTTATTGGCTTTGCTTAATTAAAACAGCGAGATAAATGATCAGCGATGGGAAGCGGCTCCCACATCAGAGGCGATCTCTCATCTCCATCCAATTCTCCCCGGAGATGGGCTTGGGTTTGTGCACACCGCAACGTTGCAGCAGCTCGTCCACATAGGCTGGCACTAAAAGGGACGCGGGGCCATAACGTTTCTCATCAAATTGGCTCTCCAATTCACTTGGCTCCAGATTGAGCTCTATGGTGTGAGCACCATTGAGGCCCGCCTCATGGACAAAACCCGCCGCCGGGTAGACGGCTCCCGAGGTGCCGATAGAGATGAAGAGATCGCATTGCGCTAAAGCGCCATAGATGCGATCCAGCCCCAGCGGCATTTCGCCAAACCAGACCACATGCGGACGCAACGGCTGCGGGAACTGGCAACAGGAGCAGAGATCTTCCTGATGCAGGTCACCACGCCACTCGATAACTTGTCCCGAGACAGGGCAGCGCGCCCTGAGCAGCTCCCCATGCATATGGATGAGTCGCTGGCTGCCCGCCCGCTCGTGCAGATTGTCGATGTTCTGAGTGATCAAGGTGATCTGTTCTGGATAGAGGCGCTCCAGCCGCGCCAGCGCGTAATGGGCCGGATTGGGATGGATCTGCTCTTGCTGCAACTGCTGACGGCGGGCGTTGTAGAAGCCCTGCACCAGGACGGGATCCCGATGGTAGCCCTCTGGGGTGGCCACGTCTTCCACCTTGTGTTCTTCCCAGAGACCATCACTGGCACGAAAGGTCTTGATACCCGACTCGGCCGAGATACCGGCCCCGGTCAGTATCACTATGTGTTTGGGCGCTTGCATGCTCAACTCCTTGACGCAGCCTATAGAAAGACCTTAACACAGGCCCCTTGAGGGGGCCTATTCGCCCTTGGTCTTAGGACCACGCTGCCGGGGCGACCCATCGACCTGCGTTCGGCCCGGTCGCGCCAGCAGAGGATCCAGTGCACTGAGATCGAGGCGCACGAAGATAAGTTCACGCCCCGTCACCAGGGTGAGCGGCAACCCCAAACTCTTGAGCAGCGCCAGCATGGGCCTGTTCTGGGCCAACACCTCGGCGGTCCACTCACGGATCCCCTCCCCCCGCGCCAATATGGCCAGGGCCAGCAACAGGCGACGACCCGCGCCTCTGTGCTGGAAATGATCGGCGACGATACAGGAGAACTCGGCTCTGTCAGGATGCAGACGACGGCGGATGGACTGGGCCTGGGCCAGGGGTTCGCCCAAACTGTCGCTGAGCAACAAGGAGATCTGCTTGTCTCTCGGATAATGGAGGAAGAAGGTCACCTGATCGGCGGTGGGATGCTGCTTGGCGCGCATGAAACGCAAGTAGACGCTGTGCTGACTCAATCCCTCGAATGCTTGCACGATACGCGTCTCATCGGCGGGCCCCAGCTCGGCAAGAAGACAGGTCACCCCCGCCAGGGTCATGGCCAGCGGCAGCTCGGCGCGGCTCAGGGCCGGTTGCCAGCCAGCAAGTCCACGGCCAAGGCGGACCTCGTCCTGGGGCCAGCAGAGATAGCGGGGCACCTACCAGTATCCCGCCGCACCCCGGGTGCGCCAACTCTCTTCATCCAGCAACTTGACGCTGTCATCCAGATAGATGTCGATGCCTATCTCACGTACCCGCGCCATGAAGCGGCCAAGCAGAGAGTCTGGCGCCGCACGCTCCCACTCCTGCAAGAGGGGCTGACCGAGCAACAACTGCTGAAACGGCAAGCGCTCGATCAGATCAAATGGCAGGTGTTCGCCATTGTCGAGTAACAGTGCCAGCTTGACCCCCGCCAGACTCGCTTGCAGCACCAGGGCGAAGGCGGCTTGATCGCCGAGCAAGGCATCCCGGCGCTGGATAACCAGAGTGAGTGCAGAGGGCGCGCGATCCAGACTGTCCAACCAGGCTTTGAGCGTCTGCCAGTCAGGCGCGCAGCCGGTGAAAGGCAACCAATGTTCCCCCTGCAAGGGGGGATTGGACTTGAGGGAGAGGGTGCCGACCCCTTGCCCCTGCCAGGTGCGCACGGTGCGGCGCAGCCCTTTGAGACGCCGCAGCCGCTGGTTGCCAAGATAGAGCCCCTTGAGCTGACGCAGCAGCTCGTCGCCCAGGAGCGGTTTGGCGATGGCTGCCAGCACATTGAAGCCCGCGTCATGGAGCAGGCGACGACTACCGTCGATCAGAGTCTGTTCATGGGCGGAGAGCAAGATGACGGGCAGGGTCTGATACTGGCGGTTGGCAAGTAACAGACTGATGGCATCCTGCTCCGCGAGACTCAAGTCACAGAGCAGAAGCCGGGTCTTGCCCTCGGCCAGTACCCGCAGGCAATTGGCGCCATCTTGCACCCAGCGGCAAGGCAGACCCAGCTGCTGGATCTGCTGCTCCAACTGGGCGCCCTGGAAGGGGTGGTCTTCGAGCAGCAGCAGCTCAAAATCCGCCAGCCAGGCGAGCCACTGCTGCTGGCGAAGCGCGAGGGCAGCCTGCCAATCCTGATCGAGACGGTAGATGCCCTCATGATCCTGCGTCATGGCGGCAAGATAGTCAGTACCATCATGTTCGCCTGGGTCATACAAGGCGATGGCGCCAGTCGCAAACAACCCTGACCATTGCCAGCTGGCGTCGGGACGGGCACGCCACAGGGACACATGGTCGGGTAAACCCGCAGCCCTTGCCGCTTCATAAGCGCGATTGTCCAGGGCGTAAAGGGTCAGGGTATGAAAACCGGACTCCTGTTCCGTTGGGGATTCCAACAGGGCCATCAGCTCTTCATCTGTGATGATCATCAATTTGTCTCTCGGTCAGCTGGTGCACCGTCTCGGCCAGGGCCTGGCGCAGCAACAGGATCAGGGATAACTCGGGATCCCCTTGCCAGCGCGCTATCGCCTGCAGCAGGGGCAGGGCCGCGACCATTTTCGCAGCTCCCCTGATCTTGTGTAAATGCGCATTTATCTCAACGCTTTGCTGACAGGCGAGCGCCTCGGCCAGCTTATTGATGTCTTCGGTGGTGGTGGTTCGGTAGAGGGCTATCAACTCATCGCTCAGGACGGGCATGGCCAGCCGCTCTCCAGCAACAGGGCCCTGCTTATCCAGCAAGCCAGCCCGGGCTCCCGTCTCATCATCGCTCAGAGACAACAATGTGCGTGGGATCCGGTGCAGCAACACGGCGAGGGCCTCAAGGCGCAGGGGTTTTTCGAGGCGACCATTGCAACCGCTGGCCGCCAACCGCAGTGCCGCCTGCTCACTCACATCGGCGGTGACGATATAGATGGGCAGTGCCCTGTGTTCAGGGCTGGCCCTGAGTTGCTGACAGAGCTCTGCGCCATCCATCAACGGCATCTGCAGATCGGTCAATACCAGATCCACGGGGTGTTCCCGCAGCATGTCGAGGGCCTGCAAGCCATGGTTCGCGCACCATACCTGAGCACCGAGCTGACTGAGCTGCATGCGGATCAGCGCCCTGTTCATGTCGTGATCCTCGACCAGCAAGACGTTCAATCCCGCCCCGGCCTGAGCCAGGTTGATGCTCATGGCCTCACTGACATCCTCCTGCAACAGGCTCACCAGCGTGCCGGGCACCCAGCTCTTGCCCTGCCAGCGCCAGGTCAACAAACCATGTTCATCGAGCTGTACAGCCAGGCAGGGGATCCCCTCGCCAGGTGCAACCGGCGTCAACCCATAACGGGCCAACCAGGGTGCCAGCGCTTCGAGCTCGCTATCGGGCAAGCTGATGGCCAGCCGCTCGATGACGCTCACCCTGGCCACTGCGGTGTCCGATACCACCAGCGGCAATTTCCCGATAAAGCGACTGCCTCCCCCCAGGCCAGGGGTCATGGTAATGGTGCCGCTCATCTGTTCGAGCAATTGACGACAAATGGCCAAGCCGAGTCCGGTGCCCTGTGCCCTGAGTTGACCGCTCACCTCGCCCTGCTCGAATGGCTCGAACAGTCGTGCCAGCAACTCGGCCGCAATGCCGGGCCCCTGGTCGTCAACCCCGAGCCTCAGCCAGGATTTAGCCCCGTCACGTTGCAGGTCGGCCCATAGGCAGACAGTGCCCTGGGTGCTGAACTTGATGGCATTGGAGAGCAGGTTATGCAACAGCTGCTGCACCCTGTGGGGATCAATTTCGACCAAGGCAGGCAAGTCGGCACTCAATTTGAGCCGCAGCTGCAGGCCCTTGTTGCGCGCCTTGGGCCAATGCACAGCGATAACGCGCTCACACAACAGCGCCAGGTCCGTCGGTTGTGGCGCCAGGCTCAATTTGCCGCTCTCGTTGCGGCTGAAATCGAGCACGTCATTGAGCAATCCGAGCAGTTCATCCCCGGCCTGACGCACGCTGGTCACCGCCCCCTGCTGCTGATCGGACATTGCGGTGGTTGCAAGCCACTCCAGCCAACCGAGGATGGCATTCATGGGGGTGCGTATCTCATGGCTGATGGCCGCCAGGAAGCGCCCCTTGGCCTGCATCGCCTGCTCTGCCCTGGCATGGGATTGTTGCAGTGCCTGCTCTTGAGCAACCCGCATGGTCACATCGAGCACCACGCCGTAGACCCGCCAGCCATTCTCATCCAGACGCCGCCCCCGGCCATGGAACTGCAACCAGCGCAGCCCCTCGGCGGGATGTAGATAACGCAGGACATAGGAGAAGGGTTGGCCCGCTTCCAGCATGATGGGCATATCCCGCTGCAACTGATACCTGTCCCTACTATTCAGGGCAGCCAGGGAGTCAAGGGGCTCACGACGCAGTCGATTGCTCGATACCCCGAGCAGCTCGAAGCTGCCGCGGCTGACAAATTCCAGCTCACCCAAGGTGTCATCATGCAGCAGAAACTGCACCACCATGCCAGGCACCGTATTGGTCAGCGCCCTCAAGCGGCGCTCCGCCTGACGGGAGAAGCGCTCGCGCTCACGCAGGGAGCTAATATCGGAGAGAGCAATCAGTTCCCCGGCGGGCCCCTGGTGCCCGAGGCGCAGCGGTATCTGGGCATAGGAGAAAACCCGCTCCCCCAGAGTCAACTCCCCCTCGGTGGCCCCCTGCTCGGGCGGCGGCAGGGTCAGCGGGCCTGGATGACGCGCTTCCAGTCGTTTGCCACGTTTATTGCGCTTGATGATGTCGCCATTGCCATCTCGCAGGAACACGGGCACCGGCAGCGCCTGGAACAGAGACTCACGAAAGCGGCTCTCCACGGCCAGGGCCTGCTCCGCCGCCAGACGCTGGGCCACTTCTTTGGAGAGCTGTTGCCGCGAGCGCCAGATCAGCATTATCACGGCGGCGCTGATCAGCAGCGCCAGCAACACTGAGCCGAACAGCACCCAGTAACTGACGCCACTCTGCTGAGTGAGGGTGAGCCTGTGCCAGCGCTGGGTAAGCTCCGCCATCTGCTCGCTGTTGAGGGTCATCAGCCCCTGATCCAGCACGCTGGCCAACAACAGATGCTGCCGGTTGACCGCAAAGCCCAAGGCAAAGCTGTCATCGAGTTCTCGCACGTTGAGTTCGGCCAGCTGATTGCTGCGCAGGGGGTATTGCAGCTGATAGAGCTCGCTCAGCAACCAGTCAGCATTGCCACTGCGCAGTTCACTCAGGCCCTGATCCACATCATCGACCCGCACCCAGGCGGCGTTGCCATAGCCCGAGAGCATGTCTGGATCATAGAGACTGGTGGGCACCAATACCCGCTCGCCACTCAATTCGCTCAGCCGCCTGACCTGGCGGGTCTTGAGGGAAACCAGGGCAAAACGGTTCTCGGCGATGGTGCGGGTAAACTCGAACTCCTGGCCAAGACGAGGGGATTCGAGCAAACCGGCCATCATGTCGGCCTCCCCACGCCGGAGTTTGTCCAGCGCCTCTTCGCGGCTGGCAGCAGGCACCGTCTCAAAGCGCAATCCGGTCTGCTGCCCAACCCAGCGCAGCACATCACCACTCCAGCCCCTGAGCTGGCCCTGCTCATTGATACCGCTATAGGGCATCAGATCCGGGTTGATCACCAGACGCACCCGGCTACCTCGCCCTGCCAGCCAGGCCTGCTCCTCATCGGTAAAGTGCACCGGGTTGATGGTCTGCTTGCCATCGGCCAGATAGCGCTCCAGATCCTGATAGAGCGCACCCGGTGTCAGATAGCGAATGCCGGTATCGACGAGGCGTTTAAGCTCGGGCTTGTCTCCCAGCTCCAGCCGATAACCTATCACCCAGTCATCACTGCGCAATCGTCTCAACCGCAACCCCTCGGCCGGGTTTTGCCGCATCAGATGGCGCAGTTGCAAGTAGTCGCCGAGATAGGCGCTCCCCTCGCCCGCCTTGAGTGCCTCAAACCAGCCGTTGGGATTGGCAAGGGTCAACTGGGTGGCTTTGGGGTAGAGCCGGGCCAGACGCTTGTTCTGCTGCCAGATGGGGGATGTCAGAAAGACCGCCGTATTGAGTTTGCCACGGTAGAGAATGGCGGACTCGGACTCGAGTATGGTGCGGCTGTAGAGACGATCCGCTCTTGGCGCCGGGGAGGGGCCAATGTTCGGAACTAAGTCGCAGCGTCCGGATTGCAACCCCTCCTGGACTGCTTGCCAACTGGCGAGTCGTAGCTTGACCAGGGGGATCGGCAGTGTGTTGGCCAGCCTGTCGAGCTGATCTATCAGAAAACCGCCCTTTTCCTCTAGATAAGGGGGGCGAACCAGGTTGGGATAGCAGAAGGTGAGCTGATCAATGGACGAGGCATAGTGCTGGGTCGAGGGGGACAACGGCAACACCATGGCGTGAGCCGTGCCGGCCAGCAGGCTGGCCAACAGTAGAAGGCGGCGGATCATGGCATAGCAAAAGCCAGGCAGACGCCTGGCTTTTCGTTAGTTAACTCAAGACTCATTGGGTTCGACCGTCTCCACCCTCGCCTTGAGTTTCTGGCCGGGGCGGAAGGTCACCACCCGACGGGCACTGATAGGAATATCTTCACCCGTCTTGGGGTTACGTCCTGGGCGCTGGTTCTTCTCACGAAGATCAAAGTTACCGAAGCCCGAGATCTTGACTTGTTCACCGCGTTCCAGCGCTTGTCGGATCTCCTCAAAGAAGGCTTCCACCATATCTTTGGCTTCACGCTTGCTCATCCCGAGCTGGGTGAACAGGTGCTCTGCAATGTCGGCTTTGGTAAGCGCCATAGATCAATCCCTCAAGGATGCATTCAACTCTTCACCAAGGGCCCGCACGACATTGTCTACGGTCTCGGCAATCTCTTTCTCCTCCAGGGTGCGCTGGGTGTCTTGCAAAACAAGACTGATGGCCAGGCTCTTCTTGTCCTCTGCCATACCAGCACCCTGGTACACGTCAAACAAGTTTATTCCAACTAACTGATTTCCGCCAACTTTTTTAATTACTGCGAGCACATCACCGGCCAGAACCGCAACGTCAACCACCACGGCAATATCGCGACGGTTGGCCGGGAAGCGAGATACCTCGGTCGCAACCGGCACCTTGGCAGGGATCAGCTTGTTCAACTCCAGCTCGAACATGATGGCACGGGTCTTGAGACCCAGCTTCTTCTCGAGGCTCGGGTGGATCACGCCGATGTGGCCTATCACCACGCCGCTGCGCAAAATAGCCGCGCTCTGACCCGGGTGCAGGGCACTGTGTTCGGTGCGCTCGAAGCTGAAGGTGGCACCTTCGGCAGTCAAGTCCAGCACGGCTTCCAGATCCCCTTTCAAATCAAAGAAGTCGCTGCCACGGCTCTTGATATCCCAGTGCTCATCGCTCTGGTTGCCGGTGATGATACCGGCCAGCATGGGCTCCTGGCGGATGCCGTTTTCGGCACTCGCATCCTTGATGAAACGCAGGCCCTGCTCGAACAGACGCACCCGGCCCTGCTGACGGTTCTGGTTGTAGACCACGGCCTGCACCAGACCCGGGAACAGGGAGACGCGCATGGCGGACATCTCGACCGAGATGGGGTTCGGCAGCACGATGGCATCGCTCTGGGGGAACAGGGTCTGCTGAGCCTTGGGATCCACGAAGCTGTAGGTGATCGCTTCCTGGAAACCGCGGTCAACCAGCAGATCACGTACCCGCTTGAGGGTCACCTGCCCTTCCGCCTGCTCCACCATGGCGAGCGACGCGGCCGGTTTCAGGTTAGGGATGTTGTTATAGCCGTAGATGCGGGCCACTTCCTCGATGAGGTCTTCCTCGATGGCTATGTCAAAACGCCAGGAAGGCGCCAGCGCAGTCCAGCCGTCGGCATCGACGGTGACTTGCATGCCGAGGCGGGTCAGGATCTCGACCACCTGGGCATCGCCTACGCTGATGCCGATCACCTTGTCGAGCTTGGTGCGGCGCAACTTGATGGGTGCAGCCTTGGGCAGATGGGCGTCGGATTTGACCTCGATGACAGGGCCCGCTTCGCTGCCGCACTCTCCGCCACAAATGTCCAGCAGCAGACGGGTGGCTCTGTCCATCACCTTGGCTTGTAGCTCGGGATCCACCCCACGTTCGAAGCGGTGGGAGGAGTCGGTGTGCAGGCCATAGGTGCGGGCACGACCGGTGATGGAGAGCGGCGCGAAGAAGGCGCACTCCAGCAGAATGTCGGTGGTGGACTCGGACACGCCGGTGCGATCGCCACCGAAGATGCCAGCCATGCAGGCAGGGCCTTGTGTATCGGCAATCACCAGGGTGTTGTCTTTGAGCTTCACCTCGGTACCGTCCAGCAGGGTCATCGGCTCGTCAGCCTTGGCGCGGCGTACTACCAATTCCCCTTCCAGCTTGGCCAAGTCGAAGGCATGCATCGGCTGACCGTATTCCAGCAGCAGGAAGTTGGTGATATCGACGATGGCGTCGATGGAGCGAATGCCGCCACGGCGCAGCTTCTCTTGCATCCAGAGCGGGCTTTGGGCCTGCAGGTTCAACCCCTTGATGACACGACCGAGGTAACGCGGGCAATCGGCGGTTGCTTCAACCCGGATCGGGAAGGTCGCATCACAAGTGGCAGCAGCAGGCGCCCAGGTCGGCTCAACCACGTCGACGCTGTTGAGCACGCCGATTTCACGAGCCAGACCCGCAATGCCGAGGCAATCGGCACGGTTCGGGGTCAAGTCCACGTCAATGGCGACGTCGTTCAGATTGAGGTAGTCGCGAATGTCGGTACCGATGGGGGCATCGGTCGGCAGCTCTATGATACCGTCCGCTTCCACGTCAATGCCCAGCTCACTGAAGGAGCAGAGCATGCCGTGGGACGGCTGGCCACGCAGCTTGGCTTTCTTGATGGTGAAATCACCAGGCAGAGTCGCCCCTACTTTGGCGACACACACTTTCAAGCCAGCGCGGCAGTTCGACGCCCCGCAGACGATGTCCAGCAGCTCGGCTTCGCCCACGTTGACCTTAGTCACCCGCAGCTTGTCGGCATCCGGATGCTGGGCACACTCGACCACTTCACCGACCACCACGTTGTTGAACTGGCCAGCCACCGCTTCCACGGCGTCCACTTCCAGACCGGCCATGGTGATCTGCTCGGCCAGTGCGTTGTCACTCAACTCGGTGCGGACCCACTCCATCACCCAGGATTTACTGAATTTCATGTTCTCTCGCCCTTACTTGAACTGCTTGAGGAAGCGCAGGTCGTTTTCGAAGAAGGCACGCAGGTCGTTGACCCCGTAACGCAGCATGGTCAGGCGCTCAACGCCCATGCCGAAGGCAAAGCCGGAGTATTTTTCCGGATCGATACCGACCGAACGCAGCACATTCGGGTGCACCATGCCGCAACCCAGCACTTCCAGCCACTTGCCATTCTTGCCCATCACATCCACTTCGGCACTCGGCTCGGTGAACGGGAAATAGGAAGGACGGAAGCGAATGGTGAGATCTTCCTCGAAGTAGTTGCGCAGGAAGTCGTGCAGTATGCCTTTGAGCTCGGTAAAGCTGGCATGCTCGTCAACCAGCAGGCCTTCAACCTGGTGGAACATAGGTGTGTGGGTCATGTCGTAGTCGTTACGATAGACGCGGCCCGGCGCTATGATGCGGATCGGTGGCTGTTGCTGCTGCATGGTGCGGATCTGCACGCCCGAGGTATGGGTGCGCAGCATCAGATCAGGATTGAAGTAGAAGGTATCGTGATCGGTACGCGCCGGGTGGTGAGCCGGGATGTTCAGCGCATCGAAGTTGTGGAAACCATCTTCAATCTCGGGACCGCGCTCGACCTTGAACCCCATCTCGCCAAACAGGCGCTCGATGCGCTCGACGGTGCGGGTCACAGGGTGCAGGCCACCGCTCTCGATACGACGCCCAGGCAGGCTAATGTCGATGGTCTCGGCGGCCAGCTTCTGGTTCAGCTCCTGGGAGGCCAGATCATCGCGGCGCGCATTCAGGGCATCTTGCACCTGCTGCTTGGCCTGGTTGATCACGGCGCCCGCAGCGGGACGCTCTTCTGCGGACAAGGCGCCCAGTGTCTTCATCTGCTCGGTAAAAAAGCCTTTTTTACCCAGATATTTGACCCGGATCTCGTCGAGGGTCGCAACGTCATTGACGCCCTCAATCTCGGCCTTGGCCTGGCCGACTACTTCTTCAAGCTGTTGCATGTCTTCCTCGTCACCACTCCCGAAACAGGAGCCTGTAGGCTAAATAAGGGTAAGAGGGGGATAATACAAAAAAAGCCCCTTGGCTGACCATAGTTAAGGTGGGCTTTTCTCCCGAGAAATCATTTTGTTATAGCGCAATGGTCATGGTATCGCCGTGCCATGGATGGCAATGTTTGAGGTCGGCAGGCCATATTCGAGGGAGGGAATTATTAAATATACTTTTAAATCAATATGATAAAAATTAATGGCAAAGCATGTGACGGATGACGGATGACGGATGACGGATGACGGATGACGTTAGTAGTATAAGCCTGTCAGACAAGCGTTATCTCTCCGTCAATTCAAGCGCTTTCGAATTAACGGCTCTGCATACTCCTCAACGACAGGCACACTCGCCTCCGACCGTTGAGCAACAAGGTACCCATCCCCTGCCCCTCTGGGGATATATCCCATAGTGCACACCGAAAACCGGTCTTAACAGATAAAACAGCAACAAAAAAGGAGGCCTGAGCCGCCTTCATATACCCAACAAAAACAATAACTTAGATATATATCAATGAGTTGGGTACTACAGGGGGTGACGCTTGGTCACCCAAGATGACCCTGTTTGGGGCAATTTGTGGACATTTTGTCATGTGGTGGGCAGCGGATTTTCCAGCGGGTTGAAGCGCACAGCATCGCTCAGGTAGTCCGGTGCGAAGTGAGCATAGGTCATGGTCTGCTGAATGTTGTGATGACCCAAAATTTTTTGCAGTGCAAGGATGTTTCCCCCCGACATCATGAAATGTGATGCAAAAGTGTGCCGAAACACATGCACCGCCTGCCCTGCTGGCAGATCCGGCGCTACTGACTTGATCACCTCACGCACCAACATATAGTCGAGGTCACGGAACAGCGGGCCCCGATTAACCCCATTCGTTATCTCTTTGCTCAGTTCGGCAGAGATCGGCACCGTGCGGTTCTTGCCATTCTTGGTGTTGATGTAGGTCACTCGACCGGCCAACACATCCTCGCGGCGCAGATTGGCCGCTTCACTCCAACGCGCCCCCGTGGCCAGGCAGAGTTTGACCACCTTCAGGTTATCTCCCGATAACGCGGCCAGCACGTCGCCGATCTCTTCCTGGGTAAGATAGCCCATCGACCGCTCAACCAGCTTGACCTTCTTCATCTCTTTGAGCGGATGCTCATGGTGATAATGGCCGAGATCAATGAGTACCGAGAACACCCCACCCAGCATCTCTTGCTCACGGTTGACCGTCTTGGGCTGACGGCCAACATGCAGCCGCTGCGCCCGATACTCGGAGAACAGCGCTCGGGTTACCTGCCGTGCCAACGGATGGCGCAATGCTGTATCTATATTGTGGAGTTTCTTGCGTACCGCCTCCCCTGCTTTTAGGGTCTGGCCATGGTAGCGCCACCAGAGTTCGATAAGTTCGGAGAGCGGCCTGTTGTCTGCCGGGCGATCAACCCACTCTTTATTATGTTCAGTGGCGATCACCCAGCGTTCAAACTGCTGGGCCTCGGACTTGGTCTTGAAGCGCTTGCGGATCCGCTTGCCCTCCCTCCCCTGCGGTCGGATATCGACCAGGTAACCCTCGGGTGTGGACTTGATGCTCATCGTCCCTCCTTATATAGGAAGGCACTCACCCATCCCCTCGGCCCACACTTCGGCACCGCTCCCAACTCCTGCACTTTCATTTTCATTACCCCCATCAAGTACTGTTTTTTTATACAGCATTCGATACTGATTAGCATTGTTTAACTGGGGTTGAGGTATACATGGGTCAGGGGAGTTAACGAGACCGAGGCAGTATCGGCTTACACATTAGCTACATGGAATTGAGAGTGAGGTCTCCCCACCCTTCTTCATTGTTCGAAGCCAGCGCAAAGCTCGAGTGTCATAGTCTTTCAGCCAAAATACTGTTATTATATACAGTAACCATGGTTGTATGAGGGTGTTTGAGGACGAGATATGCAAACCCAATTTTCCAATGAATTTTTATGTTATCCTACCGCCAGTTTTCCCCGTAGTTTTCCAATATGATCCAGCTAGCTAAACATAATGAATCACTTAGAGACTTGATCGCGTGCTCAGACAAGCAGTCCCTAAGTCAAGCCATTGATCTAGATACATTTGATATGGTGCTACGAGAGTGCCTATCGATTGAAGAGATGAAAGAGGCTGGCTGTTTCTTCACCGGTCAGGATTTAGCCAAGAATACTGTCAGTTCTTTGCTCAATCCCATTACCCAAACCTCTGTGATACTCGACCCAACGTGTGGTGCGGGCAATCTCCTTATTGAGTGCTCACGACTATTAAATGTTGATGATTCTTTGTTCAGCACTCTAGAAAGGTGGGGTAAGATTTTATGGGGATTTGATTTATATCCATCGTTCATTGATGCAGCAAAATTAAGACTAATCGTTGAGGCTATTACTCGTGGCGCAAAAAACGATTGCAGTATCGATGTTGCAATGGGTCTATTATCAAACATCCGTGTCCAGGATGCATTGGAAGTGACGAGCGCTGAGTTAATTGCAGTGACCCATGCAGTTATGAACCCACCGTTCACTATTTGGCAATCGCCAAGAACTAATTACTGGAAAGATGGCAAGGTAAACGCCGCCGGTATTGTTTTTGATAGATATCTTCGAATTCTCCCACAAACGTGTTGTCTTAGTGCAATCTTGCCAGATGTATTACGATCAGGTAGCCGATATACAGGCTTTCGAGATTTTGTAGATGATAATATTACTGGTAAATGTCATGTATGGGGGCGTTTTAATGCTAAAACAGACGTCGATGTCTTTGTGGTTTCCGGTTTATTAAAAACCAGATCAGGGAAAAATATAAACTGGCTTCCAACATTTGATAAATATGATCAACTATCAGATTTATATGATGTCTGTGTTGGCCCGCTAGTCGCTTATAGAGATCCCGAAGACGGCGAAGAGTACCCATACTTTCACATTAAAAACTCACCTGCATGGTCTGTAGTGACACAAAAGACCGAGTCTAGACGTTTTTCTGGAAGAGTTTTTTCACCGCCGATCGTGGTTGTAAAAAGAACATCTAGTCCCTCTGATAAGCATCGAGCATCCGCAACAATCATCAATTTAAATGAATCCGTTGCCGTTGAAAATCATATGATTGTTATTCAACCAAAAAGCAAAAGCCTTCTTGATTGTGAGCGCTTATTAACGACTCTAAAATCTGAGTCTACAAACGAATTTTTAAATACACGAATTCGGTTGAGGCATTTGACTGTAAGTGCAGTTAAAGAGATTCCATTATAGTAAAACCCCTCATTCGAGGGGTTTTTTGAGATATTCTTTATTGACTACGGCATTTCTTATCATATTATGAAAAATCATAATCATACTTAATAGTTCATTTTCAAGTTCTTCATATGTTTCTTCAAGCTCCCGCTGATTACAGCGGTCACCATGAGCAATTTGATTTCGACATTTTAACAACCTTGAGTTAATGAAATTTTCTTTCAGCTCAAAAGCTGAAGAATTTAATCCAAGTTGCTCAAGTATGTTAAAAATAACCTCGTACTTTAAATTCGACTGAGTATCAATAACGATATCCGCATTGATAGAAAAACTCTCTCTTTGCTCTTTTTTAATATATTCAAAGACATCTCTTTGCGATGGGAATTTTTTAATCGAAAAACCAGTTCCAAACCTCTCACCCAAGCTCAGCTGAAGAAAGTTATCGGTCATTGTATGGTAACTAAGGCCCAATGCATTCAGATAACAAATATATGTTTGAGCACAAAACTTTATATGACCTTCCCAATGGGAATATAAAAGTGCGATTGCGGCCCTTAGTAGAACTTGTTTTTCATGATTTCTCGATGAGTTAATCATTAATTTCAGCGTTGTGAATTCACGCTTCCGCCAAACTAAATCCTCATCAAGTTTTTCTTCCAGCTCACCGGCAGACCTCACTTTCACTTAAATATTTCCTTACCGAGTTCAGCCATTGCACTCATTCTATCTAGAGGTCGAACTCTCTTATCTAGAGTAGAAGTAAATTTAGCATGTTCAGTCAATACCTTTGTCTGTGCAACTATTAAATTTACGATGTGATCTTCACTATATGCTGCGCTATCAATGATGCTTGAAATTGCTGGTGTCAAAGCTTCGAAAACAGGAAGTGATATAGCACCTTCATACCGTGATTTTTCATGGTTATATTTTTTGAATGCATCATCTTCCAACGCTTTATACGCTAATCTAAACGTAGCCTTAAATAACTCCTCTTCCTTTTCATAATCAAAACCACTATCTTCTTTGAATAGTCGAGTTAGTTCAGCATTTAAATATGGCGCAACATCAGTATGCTCTCTTATTATTCTCGCATCAGTGTTGCGTTGAACCAAAAAACGCAATGCCAACTCTTGTGCATAGCACTCTTCCTGTTGTTTTTCAGAAATTGGCATTGAATTTAAAAAGTTATTATCCAAGGCAAGATTCTTCAACCACCGATATGCATTTTCATTCAACATCAATAGCATGCAATTTCTAACTTCTTGATCAGATAGTTTAGAACCACCAGTATTCAATCTTTGAAATAACTCAAACTTGGTATCACCTTCACTTTCACGCTTAATGATTTTTATGTCTAGCTTTTCACGTTTAAAAACTCGTTTTATATCGACATCTATTTCATTTTCTGGGTGGTGTCTATCTTCCCAGACTTTGCCCTCTAAGGCAGGTAAATACTTAGTTGCTTGCAATCTTAATGGCAGTATCAGCTGATTATTCTCATCTTTAAGCTTCCCCATAAATGATAAGATTGTTGAGATTCGTTGCAACCCATCAACAACATCCCAGACACCATCCTTACGCTGTGCAACAAATATTGATGGTAGAGGAATACCTAACAATATGGACTCGATTAGCTTACTTTTTTGTTCATCAGACCAACGATAAACACGCTGAAACTCTGGGTGTATATCTAACTCATTTTCATCATATAGATTAATCAACTCCCCAATTGACATTGGGTATGAATCCGTATGTACATGCATACGAGCAGAGTTTATTTGTGCTTCTAAATCTGAAATTTGATTAGTCATATAGTGCCCTATCAGTTGATGTTCTCAACATACTGAAATAGTAATTACCAAACCAGAAAAAAGATTCAGCGCCCTGTTTGTCTTTTTCTATATGATCTGTGTTCTACCATCACGCCGATGATCTGGATGTGCTGCCGGTCGGAGTGCATGGAGGGGTAGTCGTCATTGAGAGGGACGAGTTCAAATACTTCTTGTCCGTTCTCATCGATACCGCGGGGCCGGTACTTCTTGAAGGTAGCTTCTTCGCTGCCATTCTTGGCCACGACGAAATCCCCTGGGTGGGGTGGCTCGTCGGGGTCAACGATGATGAGGTCGCCCTCCTTGAAGAAAGGCTCCATTGAATTACCGCGCAACCAGAGGCCGAAACCACAAGGGCCGACATCGACCCCCGCCGTCACATACTCAACGTTGCCATCGAAGGCCGTGGCCTGTTCACACATCTCGTGCCAGTGACCTGCCTGGACATAGCTCAGCACCGGTACACGTGTTCCTTGCGGGATCACGGCCGGTTCGACGTTGTGATATCCGGGCATCGCTTCCGGTGCAAGCTGTCCCCTCGCCTCCCCGTCTCCAGTCAAAAGCCAGTCAACAGTGACCCCCAGCGCTGCCGCTAAATCATTGAGATAGCGCCCTTTAGGCTGGTTCAGTCCGGACTCCCACTTACCAACAGCCACGCCAGTGACGCCAATCTTCTTGGCTAAGGCTACCTGTGACAAAGACAGGGCTCTTCGACGGGCCGAAATTCGATCGTTTATTTGCATGAAACCTAAGTTACACACAAAGAGGCAAACTTTCGTTTGATCATCAATGAAACCTTGGTTATATTCAGCCTCGAAACGCAAACTAATGTTTTACGGTGAGAGCATGAACAAGAAAATTGTGATTGAACATTTCGGCAGCATCACTGCTACGGCAAAGGCACTGGGTATTTCTCATGTTGCTGTCAGCAAGTGGGACGAAACCATCCCCCAAGGCCGTGCCTACCAGATCGAGGTGCTGACCGGCGGCAAATTGAAGGCCGGGGCTCGCAGCACCCTGCAACAACCAACCCCTTGTGTTTGAACCCCTGAGAAGGATTCACCATGACTATTCGAATCAAACCCATCCGAATTCCCAGCGACGTGAGCCAGTTGCCGCTTGATTACCCCTTTGGCAATCGCGTCAGCGAAAGCCTGGAGGAGTACGCCAAACGCCAGAGTATGAGCCTGGGGGCTATCAAAAAACGCGCCGACCGTGGCCAATTGCCCATCTTGCAAGACGGTCCGGGCGCACCTCGCGAGGTCAACCTTTACGCCCTGTTCCTACAGGCCCGTTATCAGGCCGAGCGCTACGTCACCATGACGCTCGCATGAACCTGCAGACACCATAACGGGTCAAGGAGAACCTCGCATGTTTACCGAATACGCCAGCAAACATCCGCATTGGATCAGCGCCTGCCAACGCTTTGCGGCCAGTCACAACATGGCCGAGATCGCCCAGCGGGTCGGCATGAACCCGCAGCTCCTGCGCAACAAGTTAAACCCCGATCAGCCCCACGAACTGACGGTGGCCGAGCTGATTGCCATCACCCAGGCGAGTGACGGCGATGAAACTCTGTTTGATGGCGCCCTGTTTGGTTGTGGCTTAACGGCCGTTGCCATCCCCCAGGCAGAACGGGCCCCTTCCCTGCCCCATCAGGCGATCGACCTGAACGCCAAGATCGCAAGCATTGGCCAGAGGGCGCTGGAGCTGACCGACCGGGGCCGGATCACCCGCTCTGAGCGCAACACCCTGGTGAGCGTTGCCACCTCGGCCATGGGTTCGCTGGCCATCTTGATCCATGACGTCGAAGCCCGTTTCCAGGCAGTGCCTGCTCTGGCCTGCGCGTCAGACATCCTGTTGCAAACCATGAGTATGTGAGAGGGAACCACAATGAACACCATCGACCATGAACAACGCAACCTGGCAGGACTGACACCGGATGAACAGGTCGCCATGAACACTGCGGGTTGCCTGCTGCTGCGCGAATTGTTTGGAAAAACCAGCTCCAGCCTAGACACCGACTGGCTCGCTATCAGTACCGCCAAGAAGGTGGCCATCTGCACCATTGCCCGCCAACCACGGGGCGAACTGATGACAGCGACGTTGTCTGCCCTACCCCACGAAAAGCGGGAAGCCATCAGATCCGCGGTGAAAGAGCTGGGGTTCCAGTCACTGTTTCGCTGTGGTTGCGATGAGAAGAGATGGCATCCGGCACCAACCACCAGATCCACAAGGGATATAGAGCAAGAGAAGAAAGAGCGGGCTGCCCGGCTGCGCATGAAACGCGTCGTGATAGCCGCAAGCCAAATGACCCAGTCAAGGCCACGGCCAATCGGGCAATAAAAAAGCCCGCATTAGGAGCGGTAACTCCAAGCGGGCCGGTATCAACAACTCTCAAGGAAGTCGACATGACAACTTTAGCTATCCCCTGCGCCTTGCGCAACCTTCGCATCCAACAACGCAAGCTGGCGGGCCGGTATGGCGCCCGCCTGACCCGAAACCCTGACTGGATTGCAGCCGCCGAGCGCCCCACAGCGCTGGCTTGGGTCTCTCTGTTCAGCCGTATCAATCCCTGCCCTACTCATCAAGGAGCCTGACCATGAACGCACAACCAACCCAGATCAACTTGCTCAACCACCATGCCGCCAAGCGTCTACGCCAATTGCGGGAACAGCTGGCTCTGAGTCGCCCCAAGTTTGCCGATCAGTTGGGGATCCCGCCCACCACGCTCAAGAACTACGAGCTGGGATACCGCGAGATTGGCGGTGGCCTGTTCTTGCTGATGGCTCAGCACCCCGAGTTCAAACAGCACACCGATTGGCTGCTGACTGGGCAAGCCCCGGCGACCGCCGTCCAAGAGGAGGCGTGACCATGGCCGCCATTTTGACTCGTCATACCGTGCCCAGCATCGCCGAGGCAAGCGCTTACCTGGTCAGCCGCGGATACAACAACTGCGGCACCACCTGGCTGCGTGGGCTGCGCCACTATGCCCGCCTGGAAAACCTCAGCTCCGGCAGAGTGCTGATCGTCGAGGGGGTGGCATGAGCAAGATCTTTCATCCCATCAGCCAGCAGGCCGCGACGGCTGAAATCGTCGAATTGCCCAAACGATTGGCCATCCGGGCAAGCCATAAGCATGCCTATCGCAACAGCTGCGCCCCCGGTTTGCGGGCTCAGGGCCTGCTCAACCAACGCTGGCACCTGCTGTTTGTTCATCTGAATCGGAGGGTCTGCCCATGAGCGACGCCATCACCATTGCTCGCCAAGCTCCCAAGCTGGTCGAAGGGCTGCTGGCCGACATGTTCGCAGCCAACGCAGAGGATAACCGCATCAGTCTGGGCGGCGTCTATTCCGGTCAGCAATACATCCAGATCCAGCTGGTTGCGACCAGCAACCCGGCGGCACTGCTGGATGATGACGGTAACGAGGATGAAGAAGACCTGGGGTCAGCAATGATCCCCGCTCACAACCAACTGACCACCCACTGGCTGGCTGCCCGGGGCGAGTTCATCACCGCCGGTGGTGAGGCCAGAGGAGGTCGGGATATTTCCCGGGAGCTGCTGGCACTCGGCGCCGTGCGCTCTGTCTACTGGCTGGCCCTGGGCCAGGGAGAAACTGCACTGGCCCGGGAGATTGGGCAGTGGTGGCAAGAGTGTGCCCCACTGCATGGCCAGGGGGCGCACATACGATGAGCCATCAACTGCTGCAGGAGATGTCTCACCGGCTTCATCGCTGGCAAGACACCCATCGAGAAGACGCAGCCCGGCTGCGTTTCTATCAGCGGGAGTTAGCCAACACGCGCCAACTGCCTGCCCGCCCCCGTGCCAGCATCAGACTACTACTGCGCCAGTGCGCGGCGGCCCGCAAGATGAAATGTCACGCCGCCAGCACGGTGACTAGCTGCACACGCGACATCAGAGATTTGTCCGGAACGTTCCCCCAATGACCCGCACCATAGCAAAGCTGCCGCTGTCCAAACGGACACTGCGGCAACGTATCGACACCCTCTCCAACTCCCTGCCCGGCGTCAATCTTGACGCCGCATTCATTGGCGCCCCCGGTCAATATGACCTGGTGTGGGCAGTGCAACTGCTCGATGGTTTGTCCCCCTTACTCACTCTGACCTTGTTCAAGCAGTACGTGCGCCGTCGCAAAGATGGCACCAGCCGCAATTGCCGCAACGCCAATATCTGGCTGCGTGAGCGTACCGAGTGGGTGCGAGGCCTTATCCAGGCGATCCCGGTCGACCCGCACACCATGCGAGATGAAGAGGGGCGCAAGCGTGTCGCCCACCTGTTCGCCAACCAGACAGCCGCGATCTGGCGCCACATCGAGCAAGGCATCAAAGCTGGCGAGGAGCCGGATCTGCTGCTCACCTGGGAAGCTATCCGCCAACCGGCCGACCAGTGAGCTCATTGGGAATCTGCCTGAGTTCAAAACCGAGGAGGTGCGTGATAACTGGATCTTGAGCGTGATGGTGCGCCTGCTCTCGGCCAAGTGGTGGGAGAAGCGGATCAACCGCACCTGGGACCGTCTGCAGGAGCACATCAATATCTTGCTCGGCAAGGTGCGCAAAGGAGTGTCCGCTTATGTGTTCGAACGCCACCATGAAGGTAGTGCGCGAGCGTAAACGGGCCATGATGCGCTGGCTGGCCGAGTCGGAGGTGATGAACACCAAGCATGATCTGGTGTCTCGATGAAGGATTGCTGGGAGGCCAGCAACGCCAACCCAGTCAACCGCCGCAACGAGATGATGGTGCGTGCGCGGGGGTTCAATGACTTACGCCGAGGAGCAGGGCCATGTGGCGTCTTCTTCACCTGGACAGCCCCTTCCCGCTTCCATGCCTGGAAGACAAAAGCACAACGGCAAAGACACTCGAAAATGAGAAATATCAGGGGCTACCCCACGGGAAACCTGCCATCTGGCCAAGCTGTGGAGCCTGACCCACGCCGCCCTCAAACGGGGCGTAACGCCCCCGTTTATGGCTTTCGCGTTTGCGAAGCTCACCACGACGGCACCCCACACTGGCACTTGCTGCTGTTTATGCGCCCTGCCGACAAATGGCGGGTGATCAGTACTCTGCAGCGGTATGCCTTGAGCCATGACCGTGCAGAGTTGGTACGTGATCCCAAGGGGCTCCCCACCCATACCGACTTCACTCCGCGCTTTGACTGGGAGGAGATCGATCCAGCCAAAGGCGATGCCGCAGGCTATATCGCCAAATACATTGCCAAGAACATCGATGGTGCCTATTTGGATGACGACGAAGAAGCTGGCACCGCCGCAAATGAAGCGGCCACTGCATGCCGTTGCCTGGGCCAGTTGGTGGGGATTCGCACTTTCCAGCAAATAGGCGGTGCCCCGGTCGGGGTATGGCGCGAGCTGCGCCGCATCAGCAATGCCAAGAAGCATGCCGATCTGGTGGGGCCACCCAAGCCTGTGCTGCAAGACCCGCGTTTTGAGGCGGCCCGCTACGCCGCGGATAACGGCATTTTTCGCTGTTACCTCCACGCCATGGGTGGCGCTCTGGCCACCCGGGCCGAGACCCCATCGAGCTGGCCCACCTCATTGAGGAGCAGGCCAACAGCTATGGCGAAGACATCAAGCGCCTGATGGGACTTCACACCGCCAGTTTGGGTATCAAGACCCGCCTGCAAGGGTGGGAAGTCCTGTACCGCAGGTACCCATGAGGCCATCAAGGCCGCCGGGGGGTCGTCTTGGGGTGTAGGTGTTCAGTCGGGCGACAGCCCGGCTCCTTGGAGCTCTGACAATAACTGTACGCGGCCGGATCCTGCGGCGTTCGCGGATCAGTTGATGGTAGAGCAATGGGGGTTATCGCCCTTCTCGATCGACCGTTTGCGCTTCAGGCGCCAGCGTTCGCACAGACGGTTTCACCCTTTGGCTTGAGAACGGCCAGCTGCAGGCAAGCAAAGAGGGCAAGTCCAGCGATGCGAGCGCCAGACAAGAGCAGGAGTGGCAACGGGAAGAAGCCGCCAACCAACAAGAGCGGCAAACTCACTGGAAAGCCAATATCAGGGCGGGGCTACTCTGCGGAAAAGTCGGCATCGATGAGTGGTTTGACAGCATAGCGGATGCAGATCTGCCGCTGGCCACGCAGACATTGGAGAAAATACTCACGGCTGAGGCCAGGGGTGCACCTGATACCTACGCCACCGATCCACTGTTGCGCAGCCTGGATCAGCTGATCGCCGAGTTGCGCGCCGACGAACTGACGAGGGAGGAGTACTTTTGAACCACCGACAAGCAGCTGTCAGCAAGGCGGAGTACCGTACCCTGGATAATCGCATTACCTGCCTGCTGGCATGGCCACCTCATGAGATCAGCGCCTGGGTGCAGATGCTGCAGGGCCATCAGCAACTGATTGCCTGCTCCATCTTGCGCCGTCGTCATCCACGGCCCGCACAACTGAACCTGCCCACAATCGGTGAAGAGGTTCCAGATCCGTTTCAGGTCAACCGGCCCACAGTGCCGGTCACCTCTGCCGATGGCCGCCTCTTGACCAAGGTTCACGCTGTACCAGGTCTAACCCCCGTCGTGATCGATGTCGATGGCACCATCCGCTGTGTCAACACAGGCCGCACCCTCTGGATAGCACCGGGTAGTCGCATTGACCGAACCAACCCGGGTGCCGCCGACCAGCGCAATCCACAGTACAAGCCATCGCTACATCAAGTAGTGGCTGACTACCGTCAACATATAGAAGCAGAGGAATAATCATGAAGCACATCAATTGGAATCAAGCCAGCGAGCTTGGCCTTATCGTTCGCATCAACAGCGAAATTCTGCACCCGCTGGGGCTGGCCATGAGCCGCAACCCTGAAAACGGGGCATCGGAGATGCTGCTGGTGAGCCAGGACGGCGTATGGGAGTACGCCCATCCACTGATGGCCTTGCCTCCAACAGTCAGTGAAGAGGATGCCAGAACGAAAATTGCAGAGTGGACACAGGAACAGCAGGCATGAGAGACCCCCGCAAAAATCCGGTACCGGGCGATTTCCATTACCTCTTCTTGGCTGTATTTTTGCACATTGGTAGAGGTCTCTCCAAAAATGGAGGCCATGTGAATACATCTAGACAACAGAGATAAATTGATAATATTATCTTCTAAAATAAATTTTTTAGTATTAGCCATGACACTGGAAGAGTGTTGCCCGGGAGGCTCTGTTATCGAATCAACACCGCCTTCTATCGAACTACCGCCATATTAAATAAAAGAAGGCAACAATGACTTGGGACGACACATTCAAAATTGTAGCAGCAATGATTACCTCAATTGGTGCTGGTGGTGCATTTATTTTCGCCCTATCCACTTGGTTAGGAAAATTATGGGCACAACGAATCCTAGAAAGTGAAAAGCACCAACTAGCATCTGCGCTTGAAAAAACAAAGAGCGAACTTGATGTTATAAAAGAAACAACGCTCCGCTTTCAAAACGATAAATTACATACCTATCGATCTGTAATTGATGTAACAGCAAGAATCCTATCCTCATTGGATGCCTATGAATCTGGAAGACTACAAGCCAATGAAGCAGGTGCGCGCTTCGATGAGTTCAATGAACAGCGCCTAAGAATATACGGCTACCTTGCCATGATCGCACCACAATCAGTAATGGATGCACAAGACGCACTGATAGACAATTTGCTTACTGTCGCCAATGGTGGTGCTGAGTATAAGTGGGAAATAGTTAGAGAAAATGCGCTTGCACTACTCAACGCCATACGCATCGATGTAGGCATCGATAAAAGTCCCATCTCTTACAATGGGGCACAATGAATATAACAGTGTCCTCGTGCTGGGTGGCTTGCTTTCTTAAACGTTATGCTTACAAGGAGAACACGTGGACACTTACAAAATAATAATGACGATCATTGCAATTTTCAGCATTAGTTTTAATGTTTACCAATTTATTTCCAAAAGACCAACCTTCAAGTTTAGAATGAACTACGGGTTTGAGCCGAACAAAGATGGCGTAGGGAATTTTTTGTCCGCAAGATTATTTATATCAAACGTAGGTGGCGAACCGGCAATCTTCAATGGCATTGAAGGTACGGATGGAAAAGGTGAAATTTTTTATCCATCATGCAGCATCGACATAGGTTCTAAGGTTGAACCAAATTCCTCTATAACAGGTTACATCACTACCGGACATTTATTAACCCATGGAACTTCATCACTATTCATCATTGATGGTGTGTTCAAAAAACATAAAGTCCCTCAAAAAACCATTAATGAACTTCTTAATGACCTACAAAAAGAAAAAGAGCGCCTTGAAAACCTTGGATATAAAATACATCCATCAAGCTAATATAAGCTGCTAACTTCACTCACTGGAACTGAAGACGCTTTAATCGTTAAGTCGTGACAAGATCACATGAGAAAAAGATGATGATATCGAATGAATTGTAAATAACACTGGGGGCGCTATTGCGCCCCCAGTCCTTTCAGTATCAGCTGCCGCCCCTCTGGCGTCAGCGACCCCATCAGGCTTAACACCAGTTGGTTTGTGGTCTTGGCCGAGGGGCTTAAGGTATGGGCAAATGACAAGGTGGCCACCCAACTGTGGCCACACTCGGCATCGGTGCACTGGCAATAGAGATCGGAGACATCATCGCTCAGCTTGTTGGTCTTGGTTATGCGGCCCCGCTGGCCACACACTTTGCAATAAACCCGCATCACGTCCCCTTTCTCATCAAAATCAACGTACTATTTTGCCATATCAAACACTGTTTGTTTATACAGTCACGCCCATTGTTTCCCGAAAATCGACCATAAGGGAGCGAGGGAGTCCCGCGCTGTTGATGGCGTCCTGGATAAGCTCACACAGCGGCAGCACCTCGTTGCGGGCATAGGTGGCGTCATACTTTTCAGGGTCTCCGAGTCCGCCTCCGCCATTGGTCGGGATGATACCGGCCAGCGCCGCCGGAAAACGGTGGCTGGTCAATACGTCCTGAGCGGTGATCCCCTTGATGGCTGCAAACTCATCCTTGGTCGCGATGTCCCCCACCGGGATCAGCTTGATGCCGTCCGGCTTGCCATCAGGAATATTCACAAACATGGAGCGGAAGTTCCCCACCCCCTTGCTGTTGGCGATCATCTCCTTCATCTCGGCTTCGGTGTCATCATCCATGTTCGGATCGGTGGCGTAGAAGATGAAGCCCATATGGGCGCCGTTGAGGAAGTATTTACGCCGAAACAGGGTGGCATCCTGGTTGAGCAGGGCCGACTGCAGACCCCCCAGGTAATCGGGCATGCCGTAAATCTGCTGCTCGGGGTCGTACTGGGCCAGCCAGATCACCTCTTCCGGCCGGTAAATCAGGTTCGGCTTGCCCTGCTGCAGGTAGACAAAGCAGTCATCTTCCCGGCGGCGCAGGTAGACGCTCGAGAGCGGGTGCAGCCCCACCACCTGGCCAAAGCCGTTACGAATTTTAAGCAGCCCTGCATCACCAAACTGCAGGTAGTTGTGCACAAACGCCGTGATGGTGGCGCGCTGGTTGGTAAAGCGCCCTGCCACCATGTTGCGGCGCGCCATCAGGATGGCCCCGTGGTGGGCATTGGCCCGGGCCACCTTGGCCAACCCCTTGCGCTCGATGGGTGGCTGGTAATACTCGCCATAGGGGTTGTAGAACACCCCGGTGTAATCGGTCATCCAGGCCGTGGGATCGATGGCTTCGGGCATGCTGAATGCCACGGCGCCGCGGTTGGATGAGGCGGCCACCTGGGCCGGTTGCTTTCGTTTGGTCATGCTGCCTTCTTCTCCTGGCTGGTTGCCCAGGTGGATTTGCGTCTTCGGTGGGTATCGAGTGGCTCGTTGGCCACGGCATGGGCGATGGCAAAGAACACGTCGGCGTGTCCGGTCACGTTGTCGCGGGCGGCTCGAAACGTCATCTGACCGCCGCCTGTGGTACTGCGTTTGATGGCGAGGAAGGCGAGCGGGATGTCCCTGTCCGAGCTGTCCCACTCGATGCGGTTCGCCTCCACCACGTCGATCATCTTGAGTACCAGCCGCGACTTGCTCTCGATGCTGTAGTTGATGGGGTGACACACCCCTTTGAAGACGGGCTTCAATAGGTCATAAACCCCAGCACCGATGCCGGACACATCGACCCCCAGATAGGTGACCCGAAACTTCTTGGCGATGCGCTCTATCTCCTGGGCCTGAAACTGGAAGTTGAGTCCGCGCCAGTAGTGCTTTTCCAGCACCCGGAACCGCTCACCGGCCACTGTGGGCGGAGCGACCACCACCAGGGTGGCGTTGTCGCGGGTGCGGCTCGGGTCGTAGCCCATCCACACCTCCCGGCGCCCGAACGGATCAGGCCGCCCGGGCTTGTAATCCTCCCACCGGGACGGCTCCACCCCTGCCCGCTCCATATCCTGGAACTTGAACACCGACAGGGCATCGTCGATAAAGCGGCACAGATAGAGGCGCTCGAACACCTCCTCCGGGTATTCGTCTTTGAGCTCCTCGATGTCTATGAGGTTGCAGCCCAGACGAATGGCATCCTCGATGGTGATGACATAGCGCCACTGCCTGTCAGGGCAAACCCGACCGCCATCGCGCATCTCCTCTTCGCCAGGAAAATCGATAGCCACCCGGCTCGGGCGTTGCCCCTTCCAGCGATCCCCTGTCCAGAACCGGTACGCCTCATGCACCTTGCTCGACGGTGTGGAGAAGTAGGTCTTGCGCCAATGGCTCTGGGTCGCCATGGCGCTGGATACATCGGAGAGCTTCTCGAAGTTGGGGATCCAGAAATACTCATCGATGTAGACGTTGCCCGAGCGGGATTGCGCGCTGTTGGAGTTGGTGGAACAAAAGTGCAGCTCGGCCCCGTTCGACAGGACGATGGGGTTACCGGTCAGAGTGAGCCCAAGGAAGGTCTGGGCAATCTTGCAGATGTAGGAGCGAAACACCTCCGCCTGGGCGCGGGTGGCGGACAAAAAGATCTGATTGCCACCAGTCAGAATGGCATCCTCCAACGCCTCACCGGCGAAGTAGTAGGTCATGCCAATCTGGCGGCTTTTCAGGATATTGCGGGTACGCGGCAAGGCCGGGTCGTTCTTGGCCTCCCGCACCCGCAACTGATAGCCAAACAGGGTGCCCAGCCACTCGCTGAAGTCGGCCTCTGTCAGGTGGCTGACCTCGTTCTTGCCCTTTTTGCCGCCCTTTCCCTTGCGGCTGTTGCCATCCTGGCCGCCACGACCACGTTGCCCACGCTCAGGCGCGGGCTCCTCCCCTGCCTCGCGCCTGGCCTTCAGCGCCTGTTCGCGCTCGACCCACTTGAGGGCCTTCTCTTTGAGGCTGACATGGTGGCCGATAAGCCGATCCAGCTCCTCCTGCTCACCCGGGGTTTTCTTCTCACGGTGCAGCAGCACCTGCACCCGGCGGGCAATCGCATCCTCGACCGCTTCGTCAGTCAGCAGATCTCGCCAGCCGAGCTTTTCGGCCCAATAGTAGACAATGCGGCAGGAGTTTAGCCCCAGTTCGTCCTTGATCTCCTGGGGTGTCCATCGTTTAAGGTAGAGTCCCTTTGCTGCCTTGCGGATCTCTTCGGGATACGCCACGGCGCCTCCATCAGTTGAATGATGGCGCCATCATAGCCAGCCCCCTCCCCGCACTTATCCCACTGATGTTCTGAGCAATTCGGATATTCCGCCGGATCCGGAATCGCCTTGAACACAAGCGGATGATTCCCCCTTGCCGACCCGATAGCCTGAGCCCGCATCAACTGGGAGCAGGCATGAACGAATCAACCTTGAGAACTGGCTTTGTCTGTATCGCCACCGAAGGCAAAGCGGTGGACGGGCGAGATATTACCCGCGACTGGCTGGTCGATATGGCCGAGACCTACGACCCGAGCTATTACACCGCCGTCATCTGGCCGGAACATGATCGCTGGTCCAGTTATGGCACCGTGCAGGCCCTCAAGACCGAAGAGGTAGACGGCAAACTCAAACTGTTCGCCGTCCTCTGCCCCAACCGGGATCTCGTCTACTGGAACCAAAGCGGCCAGTACCAGTTCTGCTCCATCGAGCCCTTCGAGCAATTCGCCGATCTGGGCCGCACCTACCTGATTGGCCTTGGCGTCACCGACCAGCCTGCCAGCACCGGCACCACCACCTCAAGTTCAGCAACAGCAACAAGGGCCAGACCGTCGGCACCAGCGAGCCGCTGGATCTCTCCATGCTCACACTGCCCAAGCACGAAAAGACCGATGGCTTCATGGCCAAATTTTTCAACTTTATGGCCAGCCATGGTGAACCTGCGATCCCCAAACCTACCCCCAGCCACCCCGAGGATGAGGAAATGAAACCAGAACAGTTCGACAAGCTGGGGGCCCTCACCGGCCTTGGCACCCAGATCGAACCTTCAGCGCCAAGCTGGAAGCCAAACCGGCCACCGACCAGCAAACCGCCCTGGTCACCGAGCCCGCCACCGTTGACGACAAGCCAGGTATCACCGCCGAGCAGTTCAGCAAGTTGGAGCAGACCCTGACCGGTCTGACCGACAAGTTCGGCGAGCTGAACGGGCAAGATCGAAAAGTTCTCCGTAGAAGCCGGCCAGCGCCCGGACGCCCTCGGCGGTGACGATACCCCCACCGACCGTTTGCTAAGGAGCGACCGTGAGTCAGACCAAAACCGTCCAGGCCGTCAGCGCCTGAAAAATACAGTGCTGCACTGGCCAAGGCCTATGGCATCCCCGTCAACGCGCTGGCCAAGCAGTTCAGCGTCAGCGGCCCGGTGGAAACCGGACCTGCGCGCGCCTGCTCGCCTCTGTCGAGTTCCTCGGTCTCATCACCTGTCTGGACGTGGACCAGATCAAGGGCCAGGTGGTGCAAGTCGGCATCGGCAAGCTGTTCACCGGCCGCAAGAAAAATGGCCGCTTCAACGGCAAGATCGGCGTGGATGGCAACACCTACGAACTGAGCGAGACCGACTCCTGTGCCTCCCTCGACATGGGCACCCTGTGCGTCTGGGCCAACGCCGGCAACGAGGGCGAGTTCATCCGCCTGGTCGGTGAGTTCATCAACAGGCATTCGCCCTCGACATGCTGCGGGTCGGCTGGAACGGCGTGGAAGCCGCCGAGACCACCGACCCGGAGAAAAACCCGCTGGGTGAAGACGTCAACAAGGGTGGCACCAGATCGCCCGCGAATGGAACGACGGCAGCCAAATCATCAAGGCCGAAGCGGGCAAGAAAATCCACTTCGACCCGGACGGCCAGGGCGATTACAAAACCCTGGACGAGATGGCATCTGATCTTATCAACACCACCATCGACCCGCTGTTCCGCCAAGACCCGCGCTTGGTGGTGCTGGTCGGCACCGACTTGATTGCCGCCGCCCAGGCCAAGCTCTACAGCGAAGCCACCAAGCCAAGCGAGCAGATCGCCGCCCAGAAGCTGGCCGAGTCCATCGCCGGGCGCCGTGCCTACATCCCGCCCTTCTTCCCAGGCAAGCGGATGGTGGTCACCACCCTGGATAACCTGCACATCTACACCCAGCGCGCCACCCGCAAGCGCAAGGCCGACGATAACCAGGATCGCAAGTGCTTCGATAACCAGTACTGGCGCATGGAGGGCTATGCCCTGGGCGAGCACCTGGCCTATGGCGGCTTTGAAGAGGCCGACATCGAGATAGGCGCCGCCAAGCCCACTGAGGCGCCCACCACAGCGCAACAGGCCTAAGCCATGAGCTCACCCGGTCAACGTCACAAACAGCGCGTCCAAGCCATGTTGGGGGCGGCGCAAGCCGCCAGCTCGGGCATGGCCACCGGCGCCGTGGCGGACAGCCTGCACCTGCAGATGATTGCCCTGGAACAGGACATCGTCACGGCTGCGCAAGCTGGCCCGCATCGGTGACCGGGTGAACATGAAGCGCGATGAGTTGATGCCCAAGTATCGCCCCTATGTGGAGCGCTATCTGGCCGCCGTCGGCGAGTCCGGTCAGCCCTATCAGAACGAGCTGTTCCAGCGGCTCATCATCTGGGCCTTTGATGTGGGGGATTTTGATTCAGGCATTGCCTGGGCGGATCTCGCCATTGCCCAGGGCCAGCGTACCCCCAACAACATCAAGCGCGACTGGGCCCACTTTGTGGCCGACACCGTGCTGGAGTGGGCCGAGAAACAAGCCGCCGAAGGCCATGCCGTCGAGCCCTGGTTCTCCCGGGTATTCGACAAGGTGCGCAATGACTGGCGCCTCAACGAGCAACTCACCGCCAAGTGGTTCAAGGCCGCCGGTTGTTTGCTGCTGCGTGACCACGACGGCCAGCCCCGCCCCAGTGCCGTGGGCGACAGCGCCACCCTGGAGCAAGCAGATCACTGGCTGGCCCAGGCCGATGCACTGCACCGCAAGGTGGGGGTCGGCACCTTGCGCCAAAAGATTGCCATGCGCCTGCGGGCGCTTAACCCGGCATAAACCGCCGGAACGAACCGACTCTCCGCGCCACCGCACCCCGGCGCGAATGCCATGAGCAGCCTATGGCTAACCCAGCGGCAATTGCGTGGCTACAGGGGTGCTCCCTTTCATCGCCAACCAGCGAGGCACGCGGGGCATGTTTGCAGGCAAGAGGGGGACGTCGACTACAGCGCCGCCACTATCCGCAATGACGGGTTTTGGCCAGATGTGGCCGTGGCCGATTTTGAGCGCCGCCGCGCCCTGCCTGCTGACCTGGATGCCCAGACCACCGGCGCCGCCCTGCTGGCCGCCGTCTCTGAAATCAACCTGCAGCTCACCAGCCACCAAGCCGCGCTGCAGGGCAAGGGCTACGCCACCGCCGCCGAGGTGCCCGGGCCCAGCCTGGAGGGCGGCACCAATGCGCTGACCGAGCAGTACCTGGCCGCGGTGTTTGCCCGCGCCAAGGCGGCGCTGCTGCCGGAGTTCGCCAGCGTCACCGAGCGGGCCACCGCAAACAACCAGGCCGAGCGATCCCCAGACCAACGCGCCCAGCTGCTGGCCGAGAGTCAGCAACTGGTGCGCAGCATCAAGGGCAAGCACCGGGCGGGGGTCTCGCTGATATGAGCAACCATGACGAGCTGCAGGCCCAGGGCTATTTCCTGCAGCGCTCCACGCGAGCTGCTGCGAGTGCTGCCGGCCAAGTGCCACCCACCCTGGATAGCTGGATGGAGAACGGCACCATCCGGCTGGAGCCCAAAAACATGGGCCCCACCGGGGTGGATGTGGCCTGGCTCACCTACCAAGCGGTGTTCACCATCGAGCAACTGCCGTTTCGCGAGCTGGATCCCGCCATTGTGCTGGCCACTGTCGCCGCCTGGGTGCAGGAGCATGACGCAGTCCGCGAGCAGTTTGCGCTGCCCGATCCCGAATACGCCGTCACCCCCAACGATGAGAAGACGGCCGACCTTGAGATCCAGCTCCCCTTTACCGAACCACTGCGCCTGGTGGAGCACCCGCAAGGTCCCATCAACTGGCTCGGCAAGCGCTGGAACGTGGCCCCCTATGACATCTGGGTCGCCGAGCAGATTGACCTGAATGTGGGGAACACCGCCCACCACAGCGTCAGGGCCTAAGCATGATCAGTATCACCCTGGATAGTCGCCGCACCCAGGAGCAGCTCAAGCTGCTGGCCCTGTCACCCAAGCAGCGCAAGCGCTTGGTGTGGCGGGCAGCGGCTGAGCTCAAGAAGCTGGCCGCCCGTCACGTGCGCCAACAGCAAGACCCCAACGGCAGTGCCTGGGCTCCGCGCAAACGGGGCAAGCGCAAGATGCTGCGCGGCCTGCCCAAACTGTTGGAGATCCACGCTCCCCGCCAGGACGTGGCAGAAGTGGGCTTTAAGAAAGGCCAAAACCATGAGTGCCCACGCCGGGGTTATCGCCAACACCCACCAGAAGGGGCACACCTACAAGGTGAGCGCGGCCAGCCGGCGGCGCATTGCGCCCAGTGAAGGCGGCAAGAACAAGCCGGCTACCAAGGCGCAGGCCCGCAAGCTGCGGGAGTTGGGGTTCAAACGCCCGGGCAAGCGCAAGCGCTCATACCGCTCGGCCTCACTGGGCTGGATCACCAGCAGCCTCAACTACGCCCAGGCCGGCCTGCTCATCAAGAAGCTCAAGGATGAACCGGTGAAAGAGCGCTGGGAGATAAAGCTCCCTGCCCGCCCGTTTCTGGGGGCCAACACCCGGCAGCGGGAACAAGCCTTTGCCCGCGCCCTGCAGAGCATCGACTACGGCTGGGACGTCAACAAACAAGACCTGAAGGGAAACTAACGCCATGTGGCCTTATGTACAGATCAACAACTTAAACCAGATGCAGGGGCCGGTCACCGAGGTCGAGCGCCACTTGCTGTTCATCGGCAGCGCCGCCAGCAACACCGGCAAGCTGCTCTCCCTCAACACCCAGTCAGACCTCGACCAGTTGCTGGGAACCGGTGACAGCGAGCTCAAGGCCAACCTGCTGGCCGCCCGCGATAACGCCGGCCAGAACTGGACCGCGGCCGCCTACGTGCTGCCCACCGAAAAGCCCTGGCTCGATGCCGCCCGCGAGGCGCAGCAGACCCAGTCCTTTGAAGGCGTCCTGGTGCTGGGTCAGGTGTGGGATCAGGCGAGCATCAACGCCGCCCACGCCCTCAACCAGGAGCTGATCGCCAAGTGGGGGCGCTGGCAGTTCATGCTGCTGGCCGTCCCCGGCATTGTCGCCAAGGCCGCCGGCAAAAACGCTACCGCCCAAGACTGGAGCGAGTACGAGGCCGCCTTGGCTGCCTTGCAAGATGGCATCAAGGCCGATTCGGTTGGCCTGGTGCCACAGCTTTGGCCCAACCTCATCGGCGCCTATGCGGGCCGCCTGTGCAACCGGGCGGTGAGCATCGCCGACAGCCCCTGCCGGGTGAAGACCGGCGCCCTGGTCGGCCTTGGCAACAAGCCGGTGGACAAAGACGGATTCCGCCCTTGGCCACCCTGCAGACCCTGGAAGCGAACCGCTACTCGGTGCCGATGTGGTACCCAGATTACGACGGTTTCTATTGGGCTGACGGGCGCCAGCTCGATGCCGAGGGCGGTGACTACCAGGTGATCGAAAACCTGCGAGTGGCCTACAAGGTAGCGCGCCGGATGCGCATTCGCGCCATTGCCCGCATCGGGGATCGCGCCTTCAACTCCACCCCCGGCAGCACCGCCGCCGCCATCACCTACTTTGGCAAAGACCTGCGCGAGATGGCCCGCGCCACCACCATCAACGGTCAGCCGTTCCCGGGCGACATCGCCTCCCCCCAGGATGGCGACATCAGCATCCAGTGGATATCCAAGAACCTGGTCTCTGTGTTCGTGGTGGTGCGCACCCTGGACTGCCCCAAGGGGATCACCGTCAACATCATGCTCGATTTGAGCCTCAACGAGGAGGGCTAAGCAATGACCAAACGTCGTGTTTCCGGTACCAGCTTTGATACCACCCTGATGGGGGCCATGGTCCACGTTGAAAAGGCCAGCCTCTCCATCACCGACAACAGCGCCGTGGCCCAGACCCGAGGCGTCCCGGATGGCTATGTGGATGGGGACGTCTCGGCGGAGCTCGAGTTCGAGCTCGATACCAAGAACCTCAAGCTGTTGGCCGAGGCTGCCAAGCGGGCCGGCAGCTGGCGCGGGATGGAGCCTGACGATGTGCTGTTCTACGCCGACACCGGCAGCGAGCAGATGAAGGTGGAGGCCTTTGGCGTGAAGCTCTTGAACGCGTGACCTGCTCGACATCGATCCCAAGGGCGGCAGCAAGAGCGTGCACAAGGTGAAAGGCTTTGTGACCTCCCCCGATTTTGTTCACCTCAATGGCGTGCCGTACCTCTCCAAGGACGACACCCGCCACCTGCTGGGTTAAGGGGGCTCTGTGGACGATATCGACCGCGCCAACCAACACGCCGCCCGCATGCTGATCACCAATCTGGCCCGCCAGGTGGGCAAGGGGCACTACCAGGGCATGAGCCTGCATCACTGCGAGGAGTGCGACGACCCGATCCCCGAGGCGCGTCGCCACCATGTGCCGGGGGTGCGCCTGTGCGTCCCCTGCCAAACCCGCATTGAGCAGCTGGCCCGCTAACCCGAGCAACGGACATGAACACCATGCCAAATAAAGACCCCATCATCGGTGCCCTGCTGTTGGCCTGGTTGATGGACAACCTGCCCACCGTCTATGGCACCGCCCTGGCCGTGTTAACGGCCTGGCTGCGCATCACCTATGGCGGCCGCCGGCTCCTGGAAGTCCCTGCTGTGTGGTGCGATCACCTTGGCGTTTATCAGTGCCTTTGGCTGGTTCGGGATCCCAGGAGAAGCGGCCGGATTTGTCGGCGGCATGGTGGGCCTTATCGGTGTTGAGACCATTCGTGGCATTGCCGAACGCTGGCTCAACACCAAATTACCAAAGGAGTGAACAGACGTGATGACTGATCAAATGCATATCCACAAAATCAATGAGCGGCTCAAGCTGGTCAACGCAGACTCGCTGGCATACCTCAAAACACTGCCGTCCCATAGCCTGGATCTGGTGGCCGTCGATCCCCCTTATTACCGGGTTAAAGACCTGGCATGGGACAACCAATGGCCCAACGTGACAGCCTACCTGGACTGGCTAGAAGCGTGCGTGATTGAGTTTGCCCGCATCCTCAAACCGAGTGGGTCGCTCTACCTGTTTTGCAGTCCCAGCCTCAATGCTGACATCGAGCTGCTGGTGCGTAAGCACTTCAAGGTGCTGAGCCACATCGTCTGGGCCAAACCCTCCGGCGTGTGGAACCGGGCCGACAAATCGGCTTTGCGCAACTTCTGGCCCGCCAGCGAACGCATCATCTTTGCCGAGCAGTTAGATGCCCATGGGACAGCGCAAGCCAGTGGTTATCGCCAAGCCTGTCAGGCCCTGCGCGGGCAGGTGATGCAGCCGCTGATCGACTACTTCCAGCAAGCAAAAGCCGCCTGTGGCATCACTAACAAGGACATTGACCAGGCCCTGGGGTGCCAGATGGCGGGCCACTGGTTTGGTCGCAGTCAGTGGAGCCTGCCAAGCGAAGCGCAATATGCGCGCCTGCAGGTCTTGTTCGCAGACAAAGCCCGCACCCTCTGCCTGCCCCACCATGAGCTCAAAGAGGCCTACCAGGGGCTGCATCGCACCTATCAAAACCTGACCGCCAGTTATGACCAACTCAAGGCCGAGTATGAGCAACTGCGCCGCCCGTTCAGCGTCACCAAAGAGGTGCCGTTTACCGACGTGTGGACTTACCCCTCGGTGCAAGCCTACCCAGGGAAACACCCGTGCGAAAAGCCCGCCGCCATGATGGAGCACATCGTGCGTACCAGCAGCCGACCGGGTGATGTGGTGGGTGACTTCTTCATGGGATCTGGCGCCACAGGGAAAGCCGCCTGGCGACTGGGCCGCCGCTTCATCGGCGTGGAGCTGGAAGCCCCTCGGTTTACCCAGACCTGCCAGGAATTTCAGACCCTCGTCAGTCAGAAGGATACCCACCATGCCGCGCAGTAACTGCCACCCACAAATGGCCGCCTTTCTCGACCTGCTGGCCTTTGCCGAAGGCACCAAAGGGCTTGGCGATGACGGGTACAACAAGCTGGTCAACCCGGCAGGTTTGTTCACCGACTACCGCACCCACCCGAACGTCAAAGTGCAGGTCAACCCGCGCCTGGTCAGCACCGCCGCCGGGCGCTATCAGTTCCTGTCCAAACACTGGCCCCACTACCGTGACCAGCTCGGCCTGCCGGACTTCGGGCCTGAGTCGCAAGACACCTGGGCTATTCAGCTTATCCGCGAGCGCAAAGCGCTGGCCGATGTGGTCGATGGCCGCATTGCCCAGGCGGTGCCCAAGTGCGCCAACATTTGGGCCAGCTTGCCCGGTGCTGGCTACGGCCAGCGCGAACACAAGCTTGCTGACCTGCTGGTCAAGTTCACCGAGTTTGGCGGGGTACTGGCGTGAGCACGTTCATCCGGCTCCTGCCGGCCATTATCGGGTTGGTACTGGGCACCCTGTGCTGTATGTCCAGGGCGAACGGCTCACCCTGCGCACTCAGGAACTGGCCACCGCCAACGAGCGATCACCACCCTGCAAAGCGCCAACGACCAGATGGCCACCGAGTTCAAGACGCTGCAGCGCGAAGAGATTGGGCTGCGCAAGCTGCTCACTCACCAGAACGACGCACTGACTGAGCTCGACAACAACAGAGGAAGACTGCCGATGAACTGCAACACGCTCTGGCCACACCGCCGGTCGGCCGTCCGGACTGTGCTCGCGAGCCTCTGCCTGTTGGCGCTCTGCGCCTGCTCCAGCCAGCCAAAACCGTGATGCAAACCCAGGTGGTGAAGCGCCTGCCACCGCCGGGGCTGGTGCCCCACTGCCCGGAGCCTGACTTTAACGGGGACCACCTACGGCGAGGCCGTGCGGTTTATCCCCACCTGCAGACGGCGCTGCGCCGCTGCCAAACCCAACTCGACACCCTAGACGACTGGATAACCCAAGAGGAAACCACCCCATGAGCAAGCAAACCATCACCCTGACTATCGCCGGCACCGACATCCGTTTTGTGCCCACCATGGTGGCCTACAACAGCTACATCAACGGTCTGTCGATGACCGACAAAGTGGCGCCGGCGCACAAGTACCTCAAGCGCATCGTCGACGCTGACACAAAGAGGCGCTGGATGGCCTGCTCGCCCTGCCAGGCGCGGCCCTGCAGCTGACCGCCAAGGTCAACGAGGAGTTCGCGCCGGCGCTGGATATCAAGAAAACTGACCGCGCGCGCCGAGGCCATCGAGCACAACCAACTGGAGCAGGTACTGGCGCTGCGCCGCCACTACCTGCCCCATGAAGAGGATGACCTCGACAACCTGGCCCGCGCCCTCTGGTTAGATAAGTACCACGCCCAACGCCTCGCCCATGCCGTCGCGCAGGGGATAGCGAAAGCCTTCAATGGATAAATCATGGCTTCTGTCACCGAACAACTGATGATGCAGGTGGCACTGATAGATGCCGTTACCCGGCCGCTTGATGGCATCAACACCCAGATGACCAGATCAGCAAAGCGGGTCGGCAAAGCGGCTTTGCCAATATCGCCGGCGGTGGCGCCGCCACCGTGGTGGCCGGTGCCATGGCGATCCAGAGCGTGCTGGGGCCAGCTCTGGAAATGGACGCGGCCCTGGCCGAAGTGGCCTCCCTCGATGTCCATGAGAAGACCCTCAAACAACTCTCCGATACCGCCTTGATGTTCTCGGTCAAGTACGGCGCCTCGGCCAGCGCGTTTGTCGTGCCTCTTACGATATTCAATCCGCCATCGCCGGGCTGGAGGGTAACGAACTGCCCTCCTTTGCCCGCGCCTCCGGCGTGCTGGCCAAGGCCACCAAGGCCGACACCGCCACCATCACCAACTACATGGGCACCATGTACGGCATCTTCGAGCAGCAGGCCAAGCGGATGGGCAAGGCCACCTGGGTGGAGGATGTGGCCGGCAAAACCGCCACCGCGGTGCAGATGTTCAAAACCACTGGCCAGGGCATGACCGACGCCTTCAAGGGCATTGGCGCCAACGCCACCGCCGCCGGGATCTCTATGGATGAGCAGTTCGCCGTGCTCGGCCACCTGCAGGCCACCATGGGCGGCGGCGAAGCCTGGCACCAAGTTCAAGTCGTTTCTGTCCGGGATTGGCAGCGCCCAAAAAGCGCTTGGCCTGCAGTTCACCGACTCGGCGGGCAACATGCTGCCGGTGCTCGATATCCTGGATAAGCTCAAGGCCCGCTATGGTGACACCCTGACCATCGCCGGCAGTGATGAGCTGAAAAAGGCGTTTGGCTCGGATGAAGCAGTGTCGATGATCAAGCTCTTGATGAGTAACACCAAGGCGCTCACCAGTATCAATGCCCTGGGCAACACCCACGGCATGGGCAAAGCCGAGCAGATGGCCGCCGCCATGACCGACCAGTGGCAGCGGGTCGAGTCGGCCTGGTTAGCGATCCGGGCCGCCGCGTTCGGCGCAGTGCTCCCTGCCATCAACCAGGTGGTGGGCGCCTTTGCCGATGGCGGTGACCTACCGTATTGCGCTGGGCCCGGCTCTTTCCCAACCTGACCAAGGTGGTGGGGGTTACGCCACCTTGGCCATTGCGGCCTTCCGGCATGGTCACCGGTGTCTGGTTGCTGCTGGCGGGCCTGGCCAAGCTGGTGACCCTGGGCTGGGGCTGACCTTCGGGGCTGCTCGGCCCCATCCTGCTGTTCAAGAAGGCCCTGGCCGATGCGCACCCGGTCTATGTTGCCGTGAACCTGGCCATGTACGCCAACCCGGTGATCTGATCGTGGGCGGCATCCTCGCCCTGGTCGCCGCCGTGGCGCTGGCCATCGTCTACTGGGACGAACTGCGCGCCAGCCTTCTCGGTGCTAACCAGCTTTGAGCTGCTGGGCGCCTTCTTCAGTGGGCTGGCCGAGACCTTGGGCCCGCTTGCCTCGCAAGCACTGGCCCCATTGCTGACACTTTGGGGATTATCGTGACCCTGCCTTTCACTTCCGGTCATCGTGGGGCTGCTCGGTCGCCTGGGAGTCCTCGGCGCCGTGTTCGAGGCCCTGCTCACCCCCTGGCAGTGGATCATCAAAGCCATTCGCTACGCCCTCGACCTGATGGGGATGATCGACAACATCGACACCAGCAAGCTGGTGATGCCGGATGGGAACCATCCTTGCCCATGAGCGACACCCTGCTTACCCCGTGGCGAGCGCTGGCCCAACCGCAGACGGCACCCATCGAACGCGCCGAACTTGCGCGCTACCGCCAGCAAGCCCGCCAAAGCGCCAGCTACCGCCAGCAGGACCAGCAAGGTGTGGCCTGGGCCAACAACTGATCCAGGCCAACGCGGCGGCGACCAACCAACCAGAAGCCGGCGAAGGCCATGCACATCGGCGAGGTACACAACCACTTTGCCAACCCGCATCACCCCAGAGCAGATGGCCGAGAACGCCTGGCTGGAGACCAAGTGATGAGCGATTCCGCGCCCCCAAGTACATCGATTTCCTGGTGGTCAACGGCGCCTGGCAACTCGATGCCGGCGGCCAGCCCCGTTACACCCAGGACCGCCACAGCATCGGTCAGGACATCAAGCACCGCATCATGGAATCGGGGCTCGCCCGCAAGCTGGATTGGCGAGCGCAGCCCAACCCTGCGCAGCGACGTAATGACCGAGATTGAATTGCTGGTTGAAGACGACGAGCGGCTGGTGCCAGGCACCATCCTCGACCGTGAAGAGGCCCGCAGCGCATGCTGGTGACGGCCCGCACCTATGAATTCGGCGAATCTGGAGGTAACCCTGTGAACCTGCGCCCGAACGTGGACTTTATGGCCCTGCTGGCCGAGACCGGCATCCCGACCACCGAGCAGGCCATGGAGGCCGAGCTCAAAAAGGAGGTGGTGGCCGCCGGCTCCCTCATCACCAATGACAGCGATGTGAGCCCATTTTGGCGACTGGTGCGCGGCGTGGTCATCGACCCCGGCGCTCTGGCTTGTCCGCACGCTCTTGGCCGGCCATGTGCTGCCCGAACACCTTCGCAGCCACCGCCACCGATGCCTATCTCGACCCTCAAGGCGTGGGATGTGGATCTCGACCCGCAAGGCGGCCCAGACCACCCGGGGCCTGGTCAACTTCGTCAAGGCCAATCCGAGCGAGGCCGCCACCATCCCGGCCGATATCTGGATAGCCACCGAGCGCATCAACGGCACCCTCTACCGGGTGAAGCCGGTACAGGCGGTGGTGAGCCCAGCCGGTGAAGCGGTGGCCCGCGTGGTGTGCGAAGCCGAGCACGCCGGCGCGGCCTGGAATCTGGCGCCGGGCTATTACAACCTGCTCAGTGAACCGGTGACCGGTATCCTGTCGGCCCGCAACGATGACAAGGAGTGGATCACCACCCAGGGCGCAGACGCCGAGGGCAATGACGCGCTGGGCCTGCGCATCCAAAACCAGTTCTCGGCGGTGGGGCGTTATCACATCGATGCCGTCTACCGCTCCATGCTGGCCAGCGTCGCCGGCATTCGGGCCGATCACATCTTCTTCGAGCACGAGGCCCCGCGGGTCCGGGCACCGCCAATGCCTACATCCTGCTGGAAGTGGGCGCCACCCCGGCCAGCCTCATTGACCAGCTCAACGACTACGTGGGCCGCCAGGGCAACCATGGCCACGGCGATGACCTGTTCGTGATGGCGATGCCAGAGACCCAGCACAGCCTGATCTGGAGCTGTGGCCACAAGCCAACCTCACCGAGGCACAGCGGGCCGCCCTGCTCAAGGCGGGCGCCGAGAACCTGGTCAAGGCAGCGTTCCGGCTGTCGGCTGACTATCGAGGCTGTCACCCGCACCTGGCCGCGTCGCGCTTCTCCTTAAGCCAGCTGGGCCGCGAGCTGCACAGCCAGTTCCCGCAGTTGCAGAGTCTGCACTTCACCGAGCTGGATATCCTCTCGGGGCTGGCCATCCCACGCCTGAGCTCGCTGGAGGTGACCCTGCATGAATAAACCCGACCCCGCATCGACCACTGAGCTTGCAGGCGCCGGTGCTGCCCGATGCCAGCGCCCCCGTGGTGGGAAGACGGCTACACAATCAGCGGACGGGGTGCAGGAGCCTGCCTTCCTGGCCAAGGGCATCAACGCCCTGTGGCAGCGGCTCGCGGCTGGCTGCTGCTGCCACTGGCCCAGCAAGACCCGCTGACCTGCTCGGCGTCCCTGCTGGCACTACTGGCCTGGGAGCGGGATATCACCCGTTTCAATGGCGAACCGCTGCCGCTCTTTCGCAAGCGGGTCAGATTCGCCTTCATCAACGCCAGAGACGCCGGCGAGGTGGCCGGCTTTAAGCGCATCTTCGAGCGCCTTGGCATCGGCCTGGTGTGACATTCACGAACGCCAGGCCGGCGCCCCCTGGGACGTCATCACCATCGAGGTAACCGACAGCGCGCTTGCTGACAACCAGCAACTGATGGAAACCCTCATTCAACACTATGGCCGCACCTGCCGCCGCTATCGCTTTCAGGTGGTTTACCCGGTCACCGGCACCCTTCACACCGGCCGTATCGACATGAGCCAGCAGGTGTTTGGCGCATCACTTAAGAGGACAGCATGAGCACCATCATTACCAACGCTTTCTCCAGCTACTGGCAAACCTGTCTCGCCACCCAAGCCCCGGTGGTGCTCGATGAGTTCGTGCTGGCCAACATCCCCGGGCTAGACCCCGATGCGCCCATCAACCCCGACGGCGCTCTGCCACCGGCAGGGCAAATCGTGCATCGCCATCACGTGGATCAGCGCGGGCGCATCAACAACGACGCGGTGGCCTACACCATCGTGATGGACACCACCCTGGGCGATTTCGACTTCAATGCCATGTACCTCATCAACAAGGCGACCGGCATGGTGGCCATGATTGTGCACAAGGGCAGCGAGACCAAACTCAAGACGGATCCCCTGAGCGGCCAGGTGGGTAACAGCCTGGTGAAATCGATGCTGATGGAGTACGACCGAGCCAGTGAAGCCACGGTCACGAATGTGGACGCCAGCACCTGGCAGATTGACTATGCCGCTCGCCTGCGTGGCATGGATGACGACCTGCGCCTGCAGGCGTTGCAGTTCTTCGGGCCCGCCACCTTCTATGGCGACGGCTTCAAGCTGGTGAATGAGGCTGGCGTCTACAAGGTGCAGCCCGGGGTCGCCTATGTCGGCGGCCTGCGCGCCCAACTCGACCAGGTGCAGAAGATTACCCCGGGGGCCAAGCCGGTGGGGCTCTGGCTCGACATCTACCGGGCCGGTTCTCTGCTCGATGCCTGGCTGAACCACTTCACGCTGACCTTGAGCGTGGCCGACAAGGCCGATTACACCGACGGCAACGGCTATCGTCACCATCTGGCCAAGGTGGCCATCATCAACAGCGACGGCAGCGTGACCGACCTGCGCCGCAAGCGCACCATCGAGCTGTCCGGGGATGTGACCGGCAAAGGCATCCTGGAAGACGCCCAGGGCGTCAATATCGCGGTGGAGATCAAGGCGGGTAGCCATCGCCACCCCTGGAGCGAGCTGGACAATGTGCCCACCCAAGCAACCCGCTGGCCGAACTGGGGCGAGGTGACAGACAAACCGGCCCTGGCCAGCGAGGGACACAGCCACGACTTTCTCGATCTCAAGAACCTCGACTGGAACGTTCAATCTGACAAGTTCATGACAGGCTCCGCGCAAGCGCCCAAGGGTTCTGGCAGCACGCAGTTTTTGAACTGGATCAGCTGGGGACACAACGGCGGAAGCAAGTATCGGCATACCCTGTTCAGCTCAACCAGTGCTATTCATCAGCTGTGGTACGGGTACAAGGCCAATGGCACCGATACCACCTCCCCCTCGACCAATGTGCGGCTGTATCACACCAATGATAAGCCCAGCTTGGCCGAACTGGGCGCGGCGGCGGCATCCCATTCCCACCCCTGGTCTCAAATTAGCGGCCCTCCCGCTCAGGCTACCCGCTGGCCCAGCTGGGGCGAGGTATCCGGCAAACCCGGCACCATGCCCCCCTCTGGCCACACCCACCCGGCGGCCCAGGGCAATGCCGACATCGTGGGCAGCGGCTGGGGGCAGGTGGGGACGTACTGTTTTGCCACCTGCATCGTCTCAACCGGGGGTAACAAGGGCCCAGGCTACGCCATTGCGGGCAGCTCCTTGCGCGCAGCCAACTCGGAAGATGGCGGCCCGGGCATCGGCGCCGCCCTGCCGGGTACCTGGAAGCTGGTTGGCGCCATCAAGGGCGGCGGCAATAACGACCAAAACACCTCACTGTGGATCCGCACAAAATGACAGACGACATTCTTCACGTTACCGCCCCCGTGTGGGCCGACCCGGAACACACCTCCATCAATCTGACCGTCCAGTTTGCCAATCAGGCCGAGCCGGTGCCCTTCGCCGCCACCCAAAGTGACCCGGAGCCCTATGGCGTCGAGCTGTTTGTGCGGGCGCGCTTTGGCGAATATGGCGAAGTGGCTCCCTATCAGGCGCCGCCAACGCCCATCCCGACCGAAGAGGAGCAACAGCGCGAACTGGCGCGTCGCCTGCAACTGGCTGGCGATGCCATCGCCCCTCTGGGGGATGCCGAGCTGCTGGGCATATTGACCCCGGCGGAAACCTCGCGGCTCACCGCCTTGCGACTGTACCGGGTGACGCTTTCGCGCCTGCCTGAAACACCTGGCTGGCCCACGACGGTGGATTGGCCGGAGCTGCCAGCATGAGTTGGCAACAAAGCGACCTGCACTGGCCCCCCTGCGGGGCCAGTTTGCACCATCAGGCCCGTGCCGTGCTGACCCAGGTACCCGGCTTGGCGGATGCGGCCATGGGGCGCCTGCAGGCCATCGCCAGCCGCGCCCAGTATAGCCCCCACCCGCTCAGTGGTGAGGCCGCAGCCCTTTCAGGACTTCGCGCCCAGCTCGACCATCTGCTGGTCACCGGTCGCGCCCTGGCGGTGACCCCCTTTTTGCACGGCGTCGGCCAGATGCAAGATAAACAGGCCAGCCTGGCCGCCCCCAATGCGGTCAAGGCGCTGGCGGGCAAGCTACAAGATGGTGCTGATCCCTTGCGACCCTCCGGCCAGCTCCATGCCCTTGCCTGGTTGGTGACCGGTAACAGCGCCGCCGACCTTGCGGCCAAGCTGGCCCCTCTGTGTGCCTTGTTGCCATTGCCAGAGTGGTGCGCGGCCCTGCGTCGCCTGGAAGCCAACAACGACATCATGGCCAAGCCCACGGCGGCCAAGGTACCGCGCTGGCATGCCGATGAGCCGCTGGTCTGGGCGCCGCTGCGCCCGGCTCACCTTGCCCTGGGCAGTGAGCTTGCCCAGCTAGAGAGTCTGGCTCGGGATAGCCAATCGCCCATCGCTAAGTTGCAGGGGCTGGCGAGTCGCCGCGCCGCGCGCCTGAGCGAACTGGCCAGCGCGCTGGATACCCTGACCACGCTCTCGGGTCAGCTCTACCGCTGGCAAGGCCAGGGGGATGTCGCCAGCCTGGCCGCGCAACTTGGCCAGAGCACACCACCGGATCACAGCATGAGCATGAGCGTCGCCACCCTGCTGCTCTCCCCTTCCCCACTGACTTTTTGGCAGGAGTTGACCCCATGACCATCAGCGCCATGCTGACCCTGGATGGCGAACCCATTGCAATGTCATCGATGCGGATCTCGCTCTCCATGCAGTTCCAGGACAAAGACCAATCGGGCCAAACCAGCTCGACCAGCAAGGCCGAGCAGGGCACCAAGGCCAAGGAGTTGGATGTCTCCGGCCTCATCCCCTATAAAGACGGGGACAAGCTGGCCCGCCTGTTCGAGCTGGCCGACATGAAAGATGATGGCGGCAAACGCCACATCTTTCGGGTGGGCTCGTTACTCGCCAAGTCGGTCAAGATACGCCAGGCCAAGTTCACCGGTCGCATCACCGCCAGCGAGCAAGAGGGCCTGCTGGCCTGGCAGGTGAGTTTCACCTTGAGCGACCACAACTCGGTGCCGGAGAAGCGCGAACAGCGTCTGCCCAAGGCGGTGGCCCAGGTGAGCCAGACCACCGAGCAAACTACCCAGGCCAAGGCCACGTCGCCCACCAAGGGGGACAAGGCCGATGAATACGAACTCACCCCCTTCGAGCAGTACCTCAAAAAAGCGGATGACGCACTGGCATGAAACTCAACACCCAACTGACCCTGGGCGGGCAGCCCATGCACCTGGTCGAGCATGACATCGTGCTGGATCTCAGCGCGGGCGGGCGCGCCGCCCTGACCATTGAGGGGGCAGCCAGCAAGGGTCAGACCCTGACCCTGGACACCGGCTACAACAACGAGCTGCGCCGCTGGTTCAGCGGCTATGTGTACGACGTGCAACCCGCCACCAATGGCAGCAGCAAGTTGTTATGCCGTGAACTGGCCGGGATTTTGGGCAGCCGCTTTCCGGTGAGCCAACAGCATGCCACCTTGCGCGGCTTGCTGGCCTGGCTGACCGACCAGTGCGGCCTCACCTTCTTGTTACCCGACGGGGCCGACTACACAGACCGGCCGATCCCGAACTTCACCAGCGCCGGAACCGGCTACCAGCTGCTCGATAATGCGGGGCGCGCCTTCGCCATTGCCGACTTTTGCTGGTATCAACAACCTGATGGTGCCGTGTTCGTCGGCAGCCATGGCCACAGCCGCTGGCCCGGGCGCGAGGTGACGCTAGACCCTGCCCTCTCAGCCAAGCAGGCGGGCAACATCCTGACCCTGGCCCCCATCCCTGCCGTGCGCCCCGGGGCCATCATCAATGACCAGCGCGTCACCCGGGTGCGCCTCAAGGGCGATGAGATGAGTCTGACCCTGGCCACCCCGGGCAAAGCCACCAAGTCAGCAGAGCGGCGCAAGGTCGAAGGAGAGTTCCCCGAGCTGGCCGACCAGATGCACCTGCCCAAATTCGGGCGGGTCGAAGCCATCAGCGACCAGGCCACCGCTGGCCAGCTCAATGACCCCTTTCGGCCCCGCTATGCCGTGGACGTGCAACTGCTCGGGGAAGATGGCCAGCCGGATAAAGCCACCCCGCTCTATCGCGCCGTGCCGCTGCCGGTGATGTTCGGCGGGCCTGAGCAGGGCCTGCTGCAGTTCCCCATCGAGGGGAGCCTGGTCGAGCTGGGCTTTGCCTTTGGCCGCGCCGACCGCCCCTTTATCCGCACCGTGCTTGGCAACGGCTGGCCACTGCCAGACATTGCCCCGGGCGAGCAGCTGCAGCAGCAGCGGGCCGAGGTGTTTAGCCGCACCGATACCGTGGGCAACTTGAGCCGCCACACCGACCGGCGCATGTATGACAATGCCATGGAGATGCACCACCAAAGTGATGACTACCTGGGGGAACATGGCCAGCATCAGCTACAGGTGGCGCAACACAGCATCGAGGAGGTGGGCGCCATGAAGCGGGTCGAGGCGCTGGGGGCCATCGAGCTGCTGGCAGGTGATGACCTGACCCTGGGAAGCCTGGGCAACATGAGCCAGACCACGGCAGGAGATCTGGTCGAGGTGGTGGGACAACTGCGTCGGGCCGTCGCCGGTGAGCTGCAACACCTGGAGGCGCCGCGTTCCTGGATGGGGACAGATAGCGTTAATATCTTCCGGCTGCTACTCCAGCTGATGAATGTGGTGGAGCAGCTGGCAGCCACCACGGCCAGTCACACCCACGGCAGCGGGCCCAACCCCAACCAGGGCAACGCCCTCCGCAGCCAGAGCCAACAAGCGGGCAACCTGGCCAGCCAGCTCTCCCTCATCATCGAGTAACCCACCAACGCAAGAGGGCCCCACAATGTGGGGCCCTCTTTTGTCTGCCTGACATCACCTGCCCATGGCCAGGGAATGCCGCATGGAAGGATTGCATCAGGCAGCGCAACATCATACCCAACGCGACCCCATTGGCGCCACCTCACTCGACGGAAAGCCCACGGGCGCGCCTGCGCCACGGAATCCGCGCTCATCCGCTCCCGCCTGCGGGGTTCACCGATAAAATTTTTTGCAAAAGTGGATTACCGCAAAACCATATGCCCAGACCGCGCCACATCAAGGATCCGCAGGGCATTGAGGATCTGCAAAGAAGGATCCGTTTTTCAGTGCCTTTCAGATCTGGTAGCAGGATATCTACACCGATGAGAGCGTAACTTGCTGAATAAAATAGGGTTTAGCTGCTTTCTGTGGAATCACAAACGAACAATGGACACCAAAACCCGTATAGCAAAAAGCACAATAAAACTAATATAATCATATAGTTACACCATGACAGCTTTTCCCCAGAAACTGACAAGTTGAAAACCAACTTTGTACACTTTCAACTGCTGACACTCATTTTCATTTGGCATGAGGCCAGTACAATACCGGATATGTTTGGGGCTCGTAATATCTTACGTTGGGATACATGAAGCAGAAAAAAGAGATCAATTGGGAATACTGCCGCTGGTTAAAACAGCACCTTAAACACTTGAGACAGTCACCGCTACCAGATGAACCACAGGCCAAGATAACAGGCTTCCTGACGATAATATTCGCAGCAATCCCGCTCATTACTGCGGGGATCTACATTACTGGAATGGCATATCACCTTGGCGAATGCTTCGTTAATGGACTCGACCCGTTGGAATTTCCATGGCCTGCTGATTACACCCTAGCTTGGGGTTATGTTCAGTTGCTTGACGCTCTCAGGGTGTATGTCTGGCCCGTGGGTGATTACATTATCTTCGCAGTACTCTTGTTTATAGTGTGGTACCTCTGGATTGAGCTGCGCCTGGCATTAGCGTGGTTTTATCATCGGTGTTCATTGCCACTTTCTAGAACTCAAAAGCTAAGATTCCGAAAGGAGCTCCGTAGAAGAGTAAGCGTGCCTACGCCAAGGATTTTCTTCTTGTTTACTTGGTTTAAGATAATCTATGACCGATTTGCGATTTTGGTGGTGCCGTCGCTACTTGTACTCTTACTTGGGATGTATAGCTTCAGCGAGGGCAAAGTGGCTGCCACTGAGCAAGCAGAGAGGTTAGAGCGCGGTCAGTTGACAGCAAAGGAAAGTACAACAGTCCATTCCCCTCTTCTGGATCAAACTCCACATATCCGCCTTATGTGCAATACCATCCAATGTGCCTATCTCTTAAAAGGGGGATTGATCAGGCTCGTGCGCCACGATCAGGTCGAACAGGTGACCTGGATGGTCCCTAAAGACACTTCAGATAACTCATCGAAAGAAAGCAGCACAGAGAAATAACACAGCTCAAAAAAATGCTGTTTCTTTACTTCCTTCAACTGCTGACCAAAAAGAAGGCTCCAAAATATGGAGCCTTCTTCCTAGCTGTTTGGTACCTAGGTCAGTGAGCCGCCAGCTCACGAAACAGGTCTGGCTTATCCTGGATAAGCCCCAACACTTTCGCAGCTAACCCAGTTGGATTACGGCGCCGGGTTTCCCAGCTTTTGACCGTATCCACACTCGTACCCAGTGCCTGGGCAAACTCTTGTTGCGATACCTTAAGGCCTAGGCGGATGGCCTTAACGTCTGCGACCTCGTATTTGGTCAGTGCAGCAGGCGCTACGCGACCCTGCTTGATCTCGACAGCCTCTTCCAGGGAAGCCTTCAGTTCGTCAAACATGTTCATATCAAACCTCCCCTTTCAGTAACGTGGTCAATTTCTTCAGCTCTGCTTTTTCTGCGGCAGTGAGGCTCTCTTTCTCACTCTTCGCATACGCCAGTACCAAGTAAATCGTCTCTACGGTTGCCAAGAAGTAGATCACCCTGGCACTGCCGCTCTTCCCTTGCTGGCCTGTTGCCATGCGCACTTTGCGCAAGCCACCAGTGCCTTGGATCAAGTCGCCTTTTTCTGGCTGGGCAATCAGCTCGACCTGCAGTGCTCTGAGCTCATCGTCTGACGCTAAGGTTTTTATCTGTCTAGTGAAGATAGACGTCTCAATAAATTCAATCGCGTGACTCACGCATCACTCACTCTGAGCATTCATCATGGTGTACATAGTACACGCCACGAATCAGCGAGGCAACATGGTCATTCTGGCTGTGCCCCACCCTTGCAGCCAATACGCCCACTAAGCTCTCAGACTACGATGGCATCGTGCCAAAAAAATGGGGCAATATGTGGACACTAAAAACAAAAAATCCATATAAAACAGCAAATTACAGATACAAAAAAGGAGGCCTGAGCCTCCTTTTAGTTTCATAACAGAACCGGATTAAACCAGTGCTGCTTTAGCCTTTTCAACCAGGGCGGTGAAAGCCAACTTGTCGTGAACAGCGATATCGGACAGGATCTTACGATCGATTTCGATAGAAGCTTTCTTCAGACCGTTGATCAGACGGCTGTAGGACAGACCATTCTGACGGGCTGCCGCGTTGATACGGGCAATCCACAGTTGACGGAACTGACGCTTTTTCTGGCGACGGTCACGATAGGCATACTGACCAGCTTTGGTTACCGCTTGTACCGCTACGCGGTAGACACGGGAACGGGCGCCGTAGTAACCCTTGGCGGCTTTCATTACTTTCTTGTGACGAGCGCGAGCAGTCACACCACGTTTAACTCTTGGCATTTTTCACATCCCCCTTATGCGTACGGCAGACAGGCAACAACACGTTTGTGGTCAGCAGCAGAAACCATGAACTTCGGTCCCAGCTTGCGCTTACGCTTGCTGCTCTTCTTGGTCAGGATGTGACGCAGGTGGTTATGCTTGCACTTGAAGCGGCCGGAGCCAGTCTTCTTGAAGCGCTTTGCAGCACCCCGGTTGGTTTTCATCTTCGGCATTTTATACTCCGCATTGTGAGTGAAAACAAAATCGCAAGGCGAACTAACTCATGGGACTAGCCCATGAGCCAATTTCTTGTGGGCCTTAGGATTTCTTCTTAGGCGCGAGGACCATCACAGCTTGACGGCCTTCCACTTTAGGGAACGACTCGACCACGGCCAGCTCTTCCAGATCGTTCTTGACGCGCTCCAGTACCTTGATACCAAGATCCTGGTGAGCCATTTCACGACCACGGAAGCGCAGGGTGACCTTCGCCTTGTCCCCGTCTTCAAGAAAGCGAACCAGGTTGCGTAGTTTTACCTGATAGTCGCCTTCGTCGGTGCCAGGACGGAATTTGATTTCCTTAACCTGGACAACTTTCTGCTTTTTCTTCTGTTCTTTGGTTGTCTTGCTCTTCTCGTAGAGGAATTTGCCGTAATCCATGATTCGGCAAACGGGCGGTTCAGCGTTAGGGCTGATCTCGACCAGATCTACTCCAGCCTCAAGGGCCAAGTTCAGTGCATCATGGATTTCGACGACGCCCAAGGGCTCACCATCAAGTCCAGTCAAACGAACTTCTTTCAGACGAATCTCGGTATTGATCCGGTGAGCGCGGGCTTGCGGTTGCTTGCCCAGTTTTTTTCCGCCTTTTATAGCTTATTCCTCCACTTTCTTTTGTCCGCGGGTCTGAACTTCCTGGGACAGTAGAGCGATTAGCTCTTCAACAGGATAAGTGCCCAGGTCAGCCCCTTTACGAGTCCGTACTGCAATCTTACCGGCTTCAACTTCTTTATCGCCGCAGACCAGCATGAAAGGTACTCGTTTCAAAGTATGCTCGCGGATTTTAAAGCCAATCTTCTCATTTCTCAAGTCCGCTTTTGCACGAAGGCCCGCATCATTCAATGCTTTGGCCACTTTTACTGCATAATCGGCCTGATTATCCGTGATATTCATCACCACGGCCTGAGTCGGTGCCAACCAGGTCGGGAACAGTCCTGCGTATTCTTCGGTCAGTATGCCGATGAACCGCTCGATGGAACCCAAGATGGCGCGATGTATCATCACGGGGACGTGACGCTCGTTGTCCTCGCCCACATAAGTGGCACCCAGCCGACCTGGCAGGGCGAAATCGAGCTGCACTGTACCACACTGCCACGCACGATCCAGGCAATCGTGCAGGGTGAATTCAATTTTAGGACCGTAGAACGCCCCTTCACCCGGTTGCAGATCGTACTTCAGGCCGTTCAGCACAAGGGCTTCGGCCAATGCAGCCTCGGCACGATCCCAAGCTTCATCTGAACCGATACGCTGTTCGGGACGAGTCGAGAGCTTGACCACGATGTTTTCAAAGCCGAAAGTGCCGTAGACGTCATAGACCATACGGATGCAAGCAGATACTTCTTCCATGACCTGCTCTTCGGTACAGAAGATATGGGCATCATCTTGTGTAAAACCGCGCACTCGCATCAGACCATGCAGGGAACCCGATGGCTCGTTGCGGTGGCAAGAGCCGAACTCGGCCATGCGCAATGGCAGATCACGATAGGATTTCAGGCCCTGATTGAAGATCTGCACGTGACCCGGGCAGTTCATCGGCTTGATGGCGTACTCGCGGTTTTCGGACTGGGTGGTAAACATGCCCTGGGCATATTTATCCCAGTGGCCTGAACGCTCCCACAGCACGCGATCCATCATGGAGGGGCCTTTCACCTCCTGATAGTCATACTCACGCAGCTTGGTACGCATGAAGGTTTCCAGCTCACGGAAGATGGTCCAGCCATCGTTGTGCCAGAACACCATGCCGGGGGCTTCTTCCTGCATATGATAGAGGTCGAGCTGCTTGCCAATCTTGCGATGGTCACGTTTGGCGGCCTCTTCGAGGCGTTGCAGGTAAGCCTTGAGCTGCTTTTTATCGGCCCAGGCTGTGCCGTAAATGCGCTGCAGCATCTTGTTGTTTGAATCGCCGCGCCAGTAGGCGCCGGACATTTTCTGCAACTTGAAATGGTGACAATGACGCATGTTGGGCACGTGGGGACCACGGCACATGTCGACGTACTCTTCATGATGATAGAGACCGGGCTTATCATCACGGGCAATATTCTGATCCAGGATTTCGACTTTGTAGCTCTCGCCACGGGCCGCGAACACGTCACGCGCCTCCTGCCAGGAGACCCGCTTCTTGACAACGTCATAATCCTTACCTGCCAGCTCGAGCATGCGTGCCTCGAGTACCGCCATGTCCTCTTCGGTCAGGGTATGATCGAGATCGACATCATAGTAGAAGCCGTTATCGATGACCGGACCTATGGCCATCTTGGTCTGCGGCCAGAGTTGCTTGATGGCATGACCGAGCAGGTGCGCACAGGAGTGGCGCAGGATCTCGAGACCCTCTTCGTCTTTGGCGGTGATGATGGAGAGCTGAGCATCTGCTTCGATCAGCTCACAGGCATCCACCAGTTCACCGTTCACCCGACCGGCAATGCACGCCTTGGCGAGACCGGGACCTATGTCCGCGGCGACATCCATGACGGAAACGGCCTGGGCAAATTGACGTTGACTGCCGTCAGGCAGAGTAATGATTGGCATAATTGCTCCCTTAACAGTGGTGACCCCTACCAAAGGCCACGTGTGGATCGAAAATACCCTTAAAAATCCAGCAACCCACCTTGATGTTTCACCGTTCACAATACGGCTGCTACACGCAGTGATACGCACGTTGGTGGCTGTGCGAGGCTATCAATTAACGGGATCAGTCGAGGATTGTATCAGACGTGACAACTCAGACAAGTTTGAATGGTCGCTATCTGGGGTCGAGAATAATCCATGACTCAGCGGCCACAATGTGGCTCATCGCGCCCGGCATGGACAATCAACCCAGCGTCATCACGCTGGCACAGCGCGAAAAGTAAAGCATGTGACACCCTCGGGCAGAAGATGCTGGCACCCCAGCGAGAGCGATGGGAGCCCCCCGACAGAGGGCCATGTTCAGAATGCCACACTGGCATGCGCTGGCACGCGGTGCTCCCGATACACAGCAACCAGTGTCCGCAGGGCATCGCGCGAGCGGTGATCCGTCAGTGTCGAATGGAGCATGATCCTCGACGAGGGCAACGCGGGCAGGCCCAGACGCAGCCCTACTTCCACCGCATCGGGTGGCGCCAGACGGCAAGATAACGCAGCGACCGCCAGCCCGGCCGACACGGCGGCCATGACGGCCGAATGACCTCCGCCAACAAAGACTTCACTCCACTCAAGGTCGGCACTATTCAGTGCTCGAATGGCGATGTCGCGCACACCACAACAAGGTGCGAGAGCGGCCAGCCGTACCGGTTTCCCTGGCTGATGATAGAACCCGGGAGCGGCAAACCAGCCAAAGTGCTCCGGCCCCAAATCTTCACCACTGCGGCGATCATCTTCCTGGCGGACAATCACAGCGTCGAGCGCCCCTTCGTCAAAGGCGTTGAGCAAACTGCGGGAATTCTCCAGCCGCACTTCGATAGTCAGGGCGGGATCGCGCTCGCTGAGCCGTGCCAACAACAACGGGATCTCGGGCCCCGCCACATGCTCGGCAATGCCCAACCGAAAGCGTCGGCTTTCGCAAACCAGCGCGGCCATGGCGCGGTCATGGGCGGCAATGAACTCACGGGCCGGATTGAGAAAGACACTGCCCTGCGCCGACAGCCGCACCAGCCTGGGGGTGCGTTCGAGCAGTTTGTAGCCGAGTCGATCCTCCAGGCGCTTCAATTTCACGCTGATGGCGCCCTGGGTCGTCCCCAAGGCCTCGGCGGCTCTGGTGAAACTCTGGAAATCGGCGATGGTGACGAACGCCAGCACCGACTCCACATCAAGCACCCGTCGAGTCATGAATCATCCAAATTTGTTGTCTCTGATATACCCAACCATACCATTGAGCAATAGTGCTGTATTCCCTAACATCCTTCATCTAGGTGTCGTACGTATCTTTTTTGCGTGCAACCCGGTCTTGAGGTGGCGCCTAACAGGCCCCCCATGTTCCCATCATTTGAAGGTACCCCATGACACTGTCACCAAGACGCCAAGGCTCCTTTGCCCTGGCTGCCGTCTGTCTGTCCGCGTTGATGCTGGGACTGGAGATTTCCAGCGTCCCGCCCATTCTATCCACCATAGAGCAGACCATGGGAGCCAGTTTCCGGCAGCTCCAATGGATCATGGCTGCCTATACCATTGCGATGACGACCATCCTGATGGGCGTTGGCACCCTGGCCGACCGTTACGGTCGTAAACGCATCTTCACCATCGGCATTCTTGCCTTCGGCGTCACGTCGCTCATCTGTGGACTGGCCGACAGCGCCGCCGTATTGATCGTGGCACGCTTTCTCCAGGGATTGAGTGCTGCGATGATGCTGATCTGCCAGATCGCCATCTTGTCCAATCAGTTTCGGGATGGGCGTGAACGCGGCGCTGCCTTTGCCTGGTGGGGGATAGTGTTCGGTGCCGGTCTCGGCTTTGGTCCGATAGTGGGTGGCGCCATCCTGGCGCTGGCGAGCTGGCAATGGGTGTTTCTGATCCACGCGGTCCTGGCTGTCATGACCTTGCTGCTGAGCCAGATGGGGGTGCAGGAGTCCCGCGATCCTCATGCGACTCACCTCGATATCAAAGGGATCGCCACCTTGTCGCTTGCCGTGTTGTGCCTGGTCCTGTTCGTCACTCAAGGCCCGGTGTTTGGATTTGGCAGTACCGCCGCCATGAGCATCATAGGAATGTCCATGCTGAGCTTCGCCGGTTTCGTGGTCGCCGAGCGAACCAGCCGTAGGCCCATGCTGGAGTTCTCAATATTTCGGGTGCGCAACGTTTCCGGTGCCTTGCTCGGATCCATGGGGCAAAACTTCAGCTTCTGGCCGTTCATCATCTATCTGCCGATCTATTTCCATCTGGCTTTGGGGTATGACAACGTGCAGACCGGTCTCGCCCTGCTGGCCTATACCTTGCCCACTCTGTTCATCCCGCCACTGGCCGAACGCCTGGCTGTGCGCTATCGAGCCGGCATCGTGATCCCTGTGGGGTTATCGATCATCGGCATGGGCTTCGTGCTGATGAGAGCTGGCAGCCAGTCTGCACAACCGGGCTGGCTGCTCTTGTCGGGGGCCGTCTTGGCAGGAATTGGGCTGGGTTTAACCAACACCACAACCACCAACACTATTACCGCCGCAGTATCAGCCGAACGGGTAGGCATGGCGTCGGGGGCAGATACCAGCGCCAGGATGATCTCACTGGCATTCAACATCGCCGTGATGGGGTTCATTCTGGTTGAAGGCATCATGGCCTATCTGCGCCACAAGCTGGGTATTGTCGAGGGGGCGGGTCTACGGCTTTTCGCGGAAAAAATAGCCGCCGGGGATGTGACTGTGCTGGAGCAGCATAGCGCCTTGCTGCCGCATATCGCCATCCCCGCCGAAGCGGTCAATGAGGCCCTGGTCGCCGGGTTTGGTTGGGTCATGGTCTATGGGGCGGCCAGCGCCTTCCTGCTGGCAGCAATCAGTTTCTTCATCTTTTCACCCGGGAGATCCGTACAGCGCAATCCCGAGATGCCGCAGAACACCTAGCAAAGGCCGCAAAGGGCGGGAAACTGCACCACCCTGTGGGCTAACTCACGCCAGGAGACGAGTCACGGCCCCTGAGACTCATCATGCGCCCCAAACAATAAGGAGGTCTGGTAGTTGATGGCAGACCTCCTTCTTTCGCAGCTCAAGCCAACCCTGTCATTAGCCGGATCAGCTGGCCCCAACCAGCAGCGGCTGCCAGTTGAAATCGAACTGGCTCTTGCCCTCCTCCGCCAGTGTCAGCTCCTCCAACACCCGCAGCGCCATCTTGTTGCCCCCCTGGGCGGCCTGAAACAGCCACTGCCTGGCCTGAACCAGGTCCACCTGGCCATTGACCCCCATCAAATGCAATATGCCAAGCTTGAGCATGGCAGGCACATCGCCGTTACGGGCTGCGCTATCCATCCAGTGAAAGGCCATCGCAAGATCCTGAGCCACACCATGACCCCGTAGATAAACTTCCCCCAGACGATATTGACCCAACGCATCGCCCCCCTCTGCCGCTTGGCGATAGAGGCGAATAGCCTCAGCCAAATCCGGGGCACTGCCCTGCCCCAGCTCGTGACTCCACCCCATCAAGGCTTGCGCTCTCGGCTCACCCGCCTCGGCTTTCGCCTGCCAGATGTCGACGGCCTGACTGAAGCGCCCCTGCTGCCAGGCTCGCTGGGCACTGTCCATCTCGTCGGCACCGCCCGGTAGCAAACGCCAGATCAACACGCAGGTCAGACCAATAAACAACCAAGAGGAGGGAGATTTCATCATAGGGATTACCGTGATCCAGTTCTCATTTCTTCTATGTAAACGAAATGTAATGACGAACGCAAGTCGGGCGTATCTCCGGGCTCTCCCTTCGATCCCCCACACGGTCGCTACAGGGTCAAGGGCCTCACCCCTTCTGCGCCACCTGCTTGTCTTTGTCTGTCTCATTGCGCACAATGCCTGTATATAAACACAGTTATCGTGAGCAACAAGCTATGGCTGGACGCGGCACTCTCCACAATCTGGATCATCGTTTCAGTGGCCCCCGCATCGAGGTGGTCGACGATGGTTGGCAACAAGACGCCGACTGGGCGCCCGAGTTTATGAAAAGCGCTCCACAATCCCAGGTTCGTGAGATCCAGGCCCGCAGCATCATCAGTCATAATCAGTCGCCGGATGTACCCTTCAGCCGCTCCATCAACCCCTATCAGGGTTGTGAACATGGCTGTATTTATTGCTATGCCAGGCCCAGCCATGCCTACCTGGAGCTCTCCCCAGGGCTCGATTTTGAAACAAAACTGTTTGCCAAGCTCAACGCCGCCCACCTATTGCGTCAGGCATTTTCCAAACCCGGATATCAACCACAGACCATCGTCATTGGCGCCAATACCGATCCCTATCAGCCCATTGAGCAGCAATACCGCCTCACCCGCGCCTTGCTCGAAGTGATGCTGGCTCACAAGCATCCGGTAGGCATCATTACCAAGAGCGCCATGGTGCTCAGAGACCTCGAGTTGCTACAGGCTCTCGCCAGCGAAGACTTGTGCCACGTCATGGTCTCGGTCACCACACTGGATGAGGATCTCAGGCGAAAACTGGAACCCAGAGCCAGTACGGGGCAGGGGCGGCTGGCGGTGATCGGCAAGCTGGCACGGGCCGGGATCCCGGTGGGAGTGCTGGCAGCCCCCATGATCCCCAGGCTCAACGGATCTGAACTCGAGCAGATCATCAGCGCGGCCGCCGCGCAGGGGGCCAACCAGGCTGGCTACATCTTGCTGCGCCTGCCCCATGAGCTGACGCAGCTCTTTGATGACTGGCTGACATTGCACTATCCCGACAAGCGGCAGGCTGTACTGAATCAACTGAAAGCCAGCCGGAAAGGTCGGCTCAATAGCCCGGCCTTCGGGGATCGCATGCGTGGCAGCGGCCAGTTTGCCGAGCTGCTTGCCCAGCGCTTTCGGCTGATCTGCAAACGCTCGGGGCTCAACTCGGCTCATACGCCCCTTAACCTGCACGCTTTTATCCGTCCCCACCAACAGTTCGAACTGTTCTAGCTTCACCCGCCCCGCCAACCCATCGAGATGAAGGGATGACAGCGTGGCAACAGACGGTGAACCGGGCATCCAGGCAACGGGAGCAGACACAGGATGGAGAGGTTCAGGAGGGAACCGCGAACCCAAGTGACAGCATGGGATCACGGATAATGAAGTATCAAGAGTGGGAGCGTAGAGCGGAGCAAGGACTCTGCTGCGGGTAGTCACCACCGGGCCCTGGCTGGCACTGACATCCCCAGGATGGCCCTGTGGCATCTAGCGGGAGACATATCCCCTCTCCCGCTTTGCCACTGCCCCTGCCGCTCAGAGAGCGGCTGAGGTTCAGGACGATTGGCTGCCTTTTAGCAATTCAACCGGGATCCTGGATGGCTCAAAGGCCACCAACTCCTCTTCCCGCTCAGCCCCAGACTCATCCCCGAACCATTTCGACCACCAGAGTTGTAACATCGCAGACTCCTCGACATGACACGACACCGGCTGATGTCGAGTGCAGCTTATCCTTGTGCCATGACAACCAGATGACATTCACTCCTGCCGGTCAAGGAGCTCATGCTGAACGAGACAACGCCAGCCAGCGTCAAGGTTGCCGCCAGCCAACGGCAGACCATAAAAAAGAGCGCCCTAAGGCGCTCTTTTTGCAGCAACTAGCCAACTCGGCCAGACGATGGAGTATTACTCCTCATCGGCCTGTTCGGCTTGATCACTCTGCTGAGCCTCGCCCGACTCGGGGACGATGTCACCTGCGGCGGCGGTACCGGCTTCAGCCGACTCACCATCCATCAGGACCTCTTCCTCGTCGCTTTCGGCGATACGCTGCAGACCGACCACTGTCTCATCTTCACCGGTACGGATCAGACGAACACCACCGGTGTTACGGCCTATGATGCTCACCTCGGCGACGCGAGTACGCACCAGGGTGCCGCCATTGGTGATCAGCATGATCTGGTCGGTATCTTCGACCTGGATCGCATCGATCACCTTGCCGTTACGCTCGTCCACCTTGATGGAGCGAACGCCCTGGGTACCACGGCTCTTGGTCGGGTACTCGGTCAGCGCGGTACGCTTGCCGTAACCGTTCTCGGTGGCGGTCAGGATGGCGCCTTCGCCACGGGGGACGATCAGGGAAACCACCTTGTCGCCATTGAGCAGGCGGATACCACGAACCCCACCGGCGGTACGGCCCATGGGACGAACCCCCTTGAAGGTGCCCTTGGTTTCGCTGCCTTCGGCGGCGTCACTGCTGTCGTCATCACTGACGGCGTCGGCTTCCACATCCTCATCGGCGTCGCTATCGTTCTCGACATCCGCATCGGCGCGGCCGCTGCCTTCATTGAAGCGAACCACCTTGCCCGCATCGGAGAACAACATGATCTCGTTGCTGCCATCGGTGATGTCCACGCCAATCAGCTCATCGCCCTCTTTGAGGTTGATGGCACGAATGCCGGAGGAGAGCGGACGGCTGAACGCTGACAGGCTGGTCTTCTTCACGGTACCGTCGGCGGTGGCGAAGAACACATACTTGTCGTCGCTATACTCTTTGACCGGCAGGATGGCGGTGATACGTTCACCCTCTTCCAGCGGCAGCAAGTTGATGATCGGGCGGCCACGGGCGCTACGAGACGCCTCAGGCAGCTGATACACCTTGAGCCAGTAGACCTTGCCACGGGTGGAGAAGCACAAAATGGTGTCGTGGGTGTTGGCCACCAACAGACGCTCCACAAAGTCCTCTTCCTTGATCCGGGTGGCCGACTTGCCACGACCACCGCGGCGCTGGGCCTCGTAGTCGGTCAGCGGCTGATACTTCACATAACCCTGGTGAGAGAGGGTCACCACCACGTCTTCCGGGGTGATCAGATCTTCGATGTTGATCTCGGCGCTGGAGGCGCTGATCTCGGTGCGACGCTCGTCGCCATACTGCTCGCGCACGGCCAGCAGTTCATCGCGGATCACTTCCATCAGGCGTTCCGGGCTTGCCAGAATGAACAGCAGCTCGGCGATCAGATCCAGCAGAGATTGATACTCTTCCAGGATCTTCTCGTGCTCCAGACCGGTCAGCTTGTGCAGACGCAGGTCAAGGATGGCCTGGGCCTGCTGTTCGGTCAGGAAGTACTGGCCTTCACGGATACCGAACTCAGGCTCCAGCCACTCTGGGCGGGCTGCATCGTCACCGGCTTTTTCCAGCATGCCGGCCACGTTGCCGAGCTCCCAGCCGCGCGCGACCAGCTTGGCTTTCGCGTCTGCAGGGGTGTCGGAGTGACGGATCAGCTCGATGATGGGGTCAATGTTGGCCAGCGCAACAGCCAGACCTTCCAGGATGTGCGCCCGATCCCGCGCCTTGCGCAGTTCGAACACGGTCCGGCGGGTCACTACCTCACGGCGGTGCAGCAGGAAGGCATCCAGGATCTCTTTAAGGTTCATCACCTTGGGCTGGTTGTTATCGAGCGCCACCATGTTGATGCCGAACGTGGTCTGCATCTGGGTGTGCTTGTAGAGATTGTTCAACACAATCTCGCCGGACTCGCCGCGCTTGATCTCGATAACGATGCGCATGCCGTCTTTATCAGACTCATCGCGCAGGGCACTGATGCCCTCGAGTTTCTTCTCTTTGACCAGCTCGGCGATCTTCTCGATCAACCGCGCCTTGTTCACCTGATAAGGCAGCTCGTGAACGATGATGGTCTCGCGACTCGTCTTCTCGTCCACTTCCACTTCGGCCTTGGCACGCACATAGACGGAGCCGCGACCGGTGCGGTAGGCCTGCACGATGCCGGAACGACCGTTGATGATGGCACCGGTGGGGAAGTCTGGGCCGCTGATGTAGGTCATCAGCTCATCGATGGTGAGGGAGCCATTTTCGATCAGCGCCAGACAGCCGTTCACTATCTCGGTGAGGTTATGAGGCGGAATGTTGGTCGCCATGCCCACCGCGATACCGGAGGAGCCGTTGACCAGCAGGTTGGGCACCTTGGTGGGCATGACAGCCGGGATCAGCTCGGTGCCGTCATAGTTGGGCACCCAGTCCACGGTCTCTTTGTCCAGATCGGCCAGCAGCTCATGGGAGATGCGCGCCATCCGGACTTCGGTATAACGCATGGCGGCGGCGCTGTCGCCGTCGACCGAACCGAAGTTACCCTGACCGTCGACCATCATGTAACGCATGGAAAAATCCTGCGCCATGCGGACGATGGTGTCATACACGGCACTGTCGCCGTGGGGGTGGTATTTACCGATTACGTCACCGACCACACGGGCCGATTTTTTATAGGGCTTGTTCCAGTCGTTCCCCAACTCGTTCATAGCAAACAGAACGCGGCGGTGAACCGGTTTCAAGCCATCACGCACATCCGGCAGAGCTCGTCCTACGATCACGCTCATGGCGTAATCCAGATAGGAACTCTTGAGCTCTTCTTCGATGTTGATCGGCGTGATCTCTCTGGCCAGATCGCTCATAGAAAGCCTTAATCCCTAATTAGTTGTTCTTTGGCATAAACAGCGCGACATAGTAACACAACAAGGGCCATTGCTTAAGTCGGAAATCGGGCTGGTTTGCATAAGTTGGTTCGTTATAATGCCCGCCAGGACAATAGATTGCGCTCCCGACGGGTCGAGCGCCCTGCCACAGGATTTTGCCAAGATGAACACTGATGCCAATGTCGATCTGACAGAAATTGCCAAATTCGAAGCCATCGCCTCCCGCTGGTGGGATCTGGAGGGTGAGTTCAAGCCGCTGCATCAGATAAACCCGGTGCGCCTTGACTGGATCACCGACAAGAGTGGCGGCCTGTTTGGCAAGCCGGTGCTCGACATCGGCTGCGGCGGCGGCATTCTCTCCGAGAGCATGGCCCGCCGTGGCGCCAAGGTGACCGGCATCGACATGGGCAAGGAGCCCCTCGGGGTCGCCCGCCTCCACGCCCTGGAACAGGGGGTCGAACTTCACTACCAGCAGATGACCGCCGAGCAGCACGCCGATGAGGCGCCCGGTCAGTACGATGTGGTGACCTGCATGGAGATGCTCGAGCACGTGCCGGATCCCGCCTCGGTGCTGCGTGCCATCGCCACCCTGGTGCGCCCGGGCGGCCGGGTGTTCGTCTCGACCATCAATCGCAATCCCAAGTCGTTCCTGATGATGATTGTCGGCGCCGAATACCTGATGAAAATGGTGCCCAAGGGGACCCATGACCACAAAAAATTCATCACCCCCGCCGAACTGTGTCGCATGGGTGAGGCCGCGGGCCTGCTGGTACGGGACATGAGCGGGGTGCACTACTCGCCGCTCACCGGCCACTTCAAGCTGGGCGCCAACGTCGATGTCAACTACATGGTGGAGTTTGTCCGCCCGGAGCTGGGTTGATGAGTACCCGCCAGACAAGCGTGCGCTGCGTGCTGTTCGACCTGGACGGCACCCTGCTCGACACCGCCCCGGACTTGGGCGCCGCGGTCAACCATGTGCTGATAAGCGAAGGCTTTGCCCCGCTCTCGGATGAGATCATTCGCCAGACCACCTCCCACGGGGCGCTCGGCCTGCTCAAGGCGGGGCTGGGGGACGAGCTGCTGGAAGAGCTGGGGGCGACGCGCCTGCGCACCGCCCTGCTCGATTACTACGCCAGCCATCTGTGCGTCGGCACCCGCCCCTACGAGGGCATGATCGATCTCATCGAATGGCTGGACGAGCGATCCCTGCCCTGGGGCATCGTCACCAACAAGCCGGGCTTTTTGACCGAGCCGCTGCTGGCGGCCCTGCCGGCACTGGCCAGCTGTGGCGTGACGGTCAGCGCCGATACCCTGCCGGTGCGCAAGCCCGACCCCGCCCCCATGTATTTCGCCTGTGAGCAGTTGGGGGTCGAGGCCGCGCACTGCCTCTATGTCGGCGACCATGTGCGCGACATCGAGGCGGGCCGCAACGCCGGCATGTTGACCGCCATCGCCGGCTGGGGCTACCTGCATGGGGAGGATGACCCGGCTGCCTGGGGGGCGGATCTGCACTTTGATACGGTGCAGGCGTTGCATCACTGGTTGCGCTACGAACTCGGGTGACGCACAGCCAGACTCGCTGGATCCCGCCGGGATCAAAGATGGCCCATCCCGGCGCGTGCTCATGCCGCAGATGCGCCGCCGAGGGACCCTTGTCGCCATCCACTTGCCATCATTAACATGAAACAGACAGGGCCCGACGGGCCCTGTCTGTTTGCACGTACGGCACAGGCTCGATGACTCACTTTTTCACCGTTCTGCGCGGGGAACGTTGCCGCATAATGGCGACCATTTTTGGCGCGGATCGCACAGGGATTGTGCAAGGATCCAGAGGGGTGCGATTGCTAGTAAAACGGGGCTAGTTTCGCAAGAAAAAAAAGTTATTTTAATTTTATATCTTGGATAGGCAGGCTTGCTTTTCAGGGAGCGGACGAAGGAAAACCCGTTCACTGTGAGCAGTCACTAACTATCATGAGACACCCACAATTTATCCACAGCTATACCCCCATCCATACGTTGCAAAGCTGTGATGACCTCACTATCTTGTAGCTCGAACTCAAAATAACACTACATCTTGTGCCTCACCGCATATCGCCCCACTAGAAACGAGGGGCGAACTGGCTTGCTTGTCAAGCCTTGCGGTGAGTTTTTCGGGAATCAACTAAAGGTCATCAGCCAATGAACTTGTTTGTGACGAAGCGTAACGGCCACAAAGAACCCATCGATCTGGATAAAATTCACCGTGTGCTCGACTGGGCCGCAGAGGGACTCGACCACGTCTCAGTCTCCCAGGTAGAACTCAAGTCCCACATCCAGTTCTATGACGGTATCCGTACCGCCGACATCCACGAAACCGTCATCAAGGCTACCGCTGATCTGATCTCCGAACAGAGCCCGGATTACCAGTACATGGCAGCCCGTCTGGCCATCTTCCACCTGCGCAAGAAAGCCTACGGCCAGTTCGAACCGCCCCACCTCTACCAGCATGTCGCCCGTCTGGTAGACATGGGCAAGTACGACAAGCACCTGCTGACCGACTACACCCAGGCCGAATTCGAGGAGCTCAACGAGCACCTGGATCACTGGCGTGACATGGACTTCTCCTACGCCGCCGTCAAACAGCTCGAAGGCAAATACCTGGTCCAGAACCGCGTCACCGGCGAGATCTACGAGAGCCCGCAGTTCCTCTATATCCTGGTAGCGGCCTGCCTCTTCTCCAAGTACCCGAAAGAGACGCGCCTGAGCTATATCAAGCGCTTCTATGATGCGGTCTCGACCTTCAAGATCTCCCTGCCGACCCCGATCATGAGCGGCGTGCGCACCCCGACCCGTCAGTTCAGCTCCTGCGTGCTGATCGAGTGTGATGACAGCCTGGACTCCATCAATGCCACCGCCAGCGCCATCGTCCGTTATGTCTCCCAGCGCGCCGGCATCGGCATCAACGCCGGTCGCATTCGTGGTCTGGGCAGCCCCATTCGTGGCGGCGAAGCCTTCCACACCGGTTGCATCCCCTTCTACAAATACTTCCAGACTGCGGTCAAATGCTGCTCCCAAGGCGGCGTGCGCGGCGGTGCCGCCACCCTGTTCTACCCCCTGTGGCACACCGAGGTGGAGAGCCTGCTGGTTCTGAAAAACAACCGTGGCGTGGAAGAGAACCGGGTCCGTCACATGGACTACGGGGTGCAGATCAACAAGCTGATGTACCAGCGCCTCATCAAGGGCGGTGACATCTCCTTGTTCTCCCCCTCCGATGCCCCCGGCCTGTACGACGCTTTCTTCGCGGATCAGGACAAGTTCGAGCAGCTCTACGTCAAGTACGAGCAAGATCCGGCCATTCGCAAGAAGACCATCAAGGCGGTGGATCTCTTCTCCCTGATGATGCAGGAGCGCGCCGGTACCGGTCGCATCTACATCCAGAACGTGGATCACTGCAACACCCACAGCCCGTTCGATCCGAGCGTGGCGCCGGTACGTCAATCCAACCTCTGCCTGGAAATTGCGCTGCCGACCAAGCCGCTCAATAACGTGGATGACGACAGTGGCGAGATTGCCCTGTGCACCCTGTCGGCCTTCAACCTCGGCGCCATCGAGAAGCTCGAAGATCTCGAAGAGATGGCCGATCTGGCCGTGCGCGCCCTGGATGCCCTGCTCGACTATCAGGACTACCCGCTCAAGGCCGCCCAGAAAGGCAGCATGAACCGCCGCACCCTGGGGATAGGCGTCATCAACTACGCCTACTACCTGGCCAAGAACGGCGCCCGTTACTCCGACGGTTCTGGTCTGGCGCTCACCCACCGCACCTTCGAGGCGATCCAGTTCTATCTGCTCAAAGCCTCGGTACAGCTGGCCCGTGAATTCGGCCCCTGCCCGGCTTTCAACGAGACCACTTACGCCCAGGGCATTTTGCCCATCGATACCTATAAAAAGGATCTGGACGTGTTGTGCCAGGAGCCGCTGCACCTGGACTGGGAAACCTTGCGCGAAGAGATCAAGACCGTGGGTCTGCGCAACTCCACCCTGACCGCCCTGATGCCAAGCGAAACCTCCAGCCAGATCTCCAACGCCACCAACGGCATCGAGCCGCCGCGCGGCCTGGTGTCGGTCAAGGCCTCCAAGGATGGCATCCTCAAGCAGGTAGTGCCCGAGTACGAGCGCCTCAAGGATCAATACGAGCTGCTCTGGAAGCAACCGAGCGTCGATGGTTACCTGCAGCTGGTCGGCATTATGCAGAAGTTTGTGGATCAGGCGATCTCTGCCAACACCAACTATGATCCGGCCCGTTTCGAAGGCAACAAGGTACCGATGAAGCAGCTGCTCAAGGATCTGCTGACCGCCTACAAATACGGCCTCAAGACCCTCTATTATCACAACACCCGTGACGGTGCTGACGACACCCAGGCCGACATGCAAGATGACGGCTGTGCCGGCGGCGCCTGCAAGATCTGATAAACACCGAGCGGGAGCCTTCACTCCCGCTCTCCTGTTTCCCAATTCAAGACATTCAAATCACCATGGCTTATTCAACGTTTTGCCAGACCCAGAATGACCAGCTCAAGGAACCCATGTTCTTTGGCCAGCCGGTCAACGTGGCCCGTTATGATCAACAAAAATATGATGTATTCGAGCGGCTGATCGAGAAGCAGCTCTCCTTCTTCTGGCGCCCGGAAGAGGTGGACGTCTCGCGGGATCGCATCGACTACCATGCCCTGCCCCCCCACGAGCAGCACATCTTCATCTCCAACTTGAAGTATCAGACGCTGCTGGACTCCATTCAGGGCCGCAGCCCGAACGTCGCGCTGCTGCCGCTGGTCTCCATCCCGGAGCTGGAGACATGGATTGAGACCTGGGCCTTCTCCGAAACCATCCACTCGCGCTCCTATACCCATATCATCCGCAACATCGTCAACAGCCCCTCCCAGGTGTTTGACGACATTGTGACCAACGAGCAGATCCTCAAGCGCGCCGGCTCCATCAGTTGCTACTATGACGACCTGATCGAGGCGACCGCGCTCTATAACCTGCACGGTGCCGGTACCCATATGGTCAACGGCGCTGAGCGCACCATCGACCTCCATGAGCTCAAGAAGAAGCTCTATCTGTGTCTGATGAGTGTCAACGCCCTGGAGGCGATCCGTTTCTACGTCAGCTTTGCCTGCTCCTTCGCCTTCGCCGAGCGCGAACTGATGGAGGGCAACGCCAAGATCATCAAGATGATCGCCCGTGATGAAGCCCTGCACCTGACTGGCACCCAGCACATGCTCAACCTGATGCGCAGCGGCCAGGACGATCCCGAGATGGCCATCGTGGCTCAGGAGTGTGAACAGGCCTGCTTCGACATCTTCAAGGAAGCGGCCGAGCAGGAGAAGGAGTGGGCCGAGTACCTGTTCCAGGACGGCTCCATGATTGGCCTGAACAAGGACATCCTCTGCCAGTACGTTGAGTACATCACCAACCTGCGCATGGCCGCCGTCGGACTGCCTTCCGCCTTTAGCGGCGCCAAGCAAAACCCTATTCCCTGGATCAACACCTGGCTGTCCTCTGACAACGTTCAGGTCGCCCCCCAGGAAGTGGAAGTGAGCTCCTATCTGGTCGGTCAGATAGACAGCGAAGTGAGCCATGAAGATCTCGGTGACTTCGAGCTGTGAGTGAGGCACTGCTGGCGCCAGAGCGGGCCGCCCAGACCCCAGGGGTTGAACGCGAGCCGGCGCTGGCCATCATAGAGAGCCAGCACGGCCCCATGCAGGTTCGCCCTGGCGAGGCGTTGCTCGACACCCTGGAGCGCCACGGCCACCAGCTGGAGTATCAGTGTCGCAGCGGCTATTGCGGCGCCTGCCGCACTCCCCTGCTGGCGGGCAAGGTGCACTACCCGGAGCCTCCCCTTGCCTTCGTCGAAGCGGGGCAGTGTCTGCCCTGTTGCTGTCGCCCGGTGGGCGACATCACCCTCGATCTCAGTCACCACGACTAGCGCCTCACCACCAGATCCCCAGAGCCCTCCATCGAGGGCTTTGTGTTATCCGCCAGCGGCGGTCTGCCAAACCATTTTGATATGCTCAGCCCCACTCCCAGCCAGTGCATGCTGCTCACCCCGCCCCTCCAGACAATCTTGAGCCGCGCCTGTGTCTGCGCATCTGCCTGCCCGTCTGGCAGACGCGACGGCCCGCCACGCCGCTTGCGAGGAAGGGAGAGAAGCCCGCCCCTGCACCAGCCACGGTTTGCACGCAAAAAAAATGCCCTCCGAAGAGGGCATGTCCATGTCTGACACGTAGCCAGATTGCTGACCGTCGATTTAGACGTTACGGCTGACCACAGGGTGATCCAGCAGGGCCTCGTCTTCGGCCATGCAGGCTGCCGCGGTGAACAAGACGTCGGTGGAGCTGTTAAGGGCTGTCTCGGCGGAATCTTGCAGCACACCGATGATGAAGCCGACCGCGACCACCTGCATGGCGACATCATTGCTGATGCCAAACAGGCTGCAGGCCAGGGGGATCAACAGCAGGGAGCCGCCGGCTACCCCAGATGCGCCACAGGCGCTGATGGTTGCGACCACGCTGAGCAGCACTGCCGTGGCCAAATCCACCTGCAGACCCAGGGTATGGGCCGCCGCCAGACTCAGTACCGTGATGGTGATGGCGGCACCAGCCATGTTGATGGTGGCTCCCAGGGGGATGGAGACCGCATAGGTGTCCTTGGGCAGCTTGAGCTTCTCGCACAGGGCCATGTTGACCGGGATGTTGGCGGCTGAGCTACGGGTGAAGAAGGCGGTCACACCGCTCTCTTTCAGGCAGGTCAACACCAGCGGATAAGGGTTGCGCTTTATCTTCCAGAAGACGATGAGCGGGTTGACCACAAAGGCGATGAACAACATGCTGCCGATCAGCACCATCAGCAGATGGGCGTAACCAAGCAACGCCTCGAAGCCGGTCTCGGCCAGGGTGGATGCGACCAGACCCAGGATGCCGAGCGGGGCGCAGCGGATCACCGCCTTGACGATGATAGAGACCCCATCGGACAAGTCGGAAACCAGCACCTTGGTGCTCTCACTGGCGTGACGCAGCACGATGCCAAGGGCGATGGCCCAGGCCAGGATGCCGATGTAGTTGGCTTCCATCAAGGCCTTGACCGGGTTGCTCACCACGTTGAACAGCAGGGTCTGCAACACCTCGATGATGCCCCCAGGCGGGGTGACATCGGCGGTATTGGCCACCAGATGCAGGCTGGAGGGGAACATGAAGCTGGCCAGCACGGCCACCAGCGCGGCGGCGAAGGTACCGAACAGGTAAAGACCGAGCAGCGGGCGGATATTGGTCTTCTGACCCTGCTTGTGACCCGTGATGGAGGCGGTCACCAGCACGAAGACCAGTATGGGGGCCACGGCCTTGAGGGCACCGACAAACAGGTTGCCGAGCAGACCTGCCGATTTGGCCCACTCAGGAGCGAGCAAGGCCAGCACTATGCCAACGATCAAACCGATCAGGATCTGGCTGACCAGACTGGTGCGATTGATCAGACGAAGGAGGGGGTGTTGTTGTGTCATCTATGTAGTCCCTGTGCACACTCGGTGCTTGAATCATGAAGTCCTGCGGCGAACCTATTTCATTCGGAACCAACCGAACGAACCCGCCAGCTGCGGGAAGACCTTCTCGAGGGGGTCTCTGTTCCAGGCGGGGGTCGCACCCATGGAATATCCCACCTGCAACATCTTTTTTCCACACATACACCACGAAAATCCCATTTCACATCACAAAAAAACCACAACAATGAGATAACACCATATCAACAACCGCCAGAACGAAGCCAAATGCCACTCTCTTGGCGTCCCTGGCCGATCCTGGCCGGGTCCAGGTGGTATCATGGGGTTTTCCTCAGGATGCCGCCCTATGATCGCCTCTTTGCTTGAACAACACTTCGGTTTCACCCAGCTCAGACCCGGGCAACAGGCAGTCATGGAGCAGATATTGGCAGGACGCAGCGCCGCGGCCATCTTCCCGACAGGCTCCGGCAAGTCTCTTTGCTATCAACTGCCCGCCCTGGCCCTGCCCCACCTGACCCTGGTCATCTCCCCGCTCATCGCCCTGATGCAGGATCAGCTCGCCTTCTTGCAGCGCAAAGGGATAGCCGCAGCCACGCTGGATTCGAGCCTGACCCCGGAGCAGAGCCGTGAGGTGATGCGGCAGATAGAGGCTGGCGAGCTCAAGATCCTGATGATCTCGGTCGAGCGACTCAAAAACGAGCGCTTTCGCCGCTTCATCGCCGGGGTGCCGCTCTCGTTGATGGTGGTGGACGAAGCGCACTGCATCTCGGAGTGGGGCCACAACTTTCGTCCCGATTACCTCAAGCTGCCCGAACACAGGCGCGCTCTTAATATCCCCCAGGTACTGCTGCTGACCGCCACCGCCACGCGGGCCGTGATGCAGGACATGCAACGCAAGTTCGATATCGACGATCAGGGGCTGGTGGTGACCGGTTTCTACCGCCCCAATCTGGACTTGAATGTTGTGCCTATTGAACCCGGCTTGCGTGACCGCTGGCTGGCGCAGGAGATAGGGCGAGCGCCTGGCGCCCCGACCATCGTCTATGTCACCCTGCAACACACCGCCGAGGCGTGCGCCGCCAATCTGGCCCGGGCCGGGTTTCGGGCCCGTGCCTATCATGCCGGGCTGGGCGCTGATCTTCGCCGGGAGATACAGCAGTCCTTCATGACTGGCCAGCTCGACTGCATTGTCGCCACCATCGCCTTTGGCATGGGGATAGACAAGGCCGATATTCGCCGGGTCATCCATTACGACTTGCCCAAGTCCATCGAGAACTACAGCCAGGAGATAGGCCGTGCCGGGCGAGATGGCCAGCTCTCCCACTGCACTGTGCTGGCCAATCGGGCTCAGCTGCCGGTGCTGGAGAACTTCGTCTATGGGGATACCCCGGACCGCGCCGCCATCCGTCAGTTGTTGGCCCAACTGCCCCCTGCGGGGGAGTCCTGGGAGTTCGTGCTGCTGCGCCTCTCCAACGAGACCAATATTCGCCAGCTTCCCCTCAAGACACTCCTGGTCTATCTGGAACTGGCCGGCGTGCTGAGCCCGGCTTATAGCTATTTTGCCGACTATCGCTTCAAGTTCATCGCAGACAAAGCCGCCATATTGGCGCGTTTTGGCGAGGGGCGTCGCCACTTTCTCGAGGCCCTGTTCGCCTCTGCCCCTCAGGCTCGCAGCTGGTGCACCATGGATTTTGAGGCCCTCTGGCAGGGGTATCAGGGGGAACGCTCCCGCGCCGTGGCCGCCCTCGACTATCTGCAGCAACAGGGGCTCATCGAACTGGAGAGCAAGCAGATGACCGAGGTTTATCAGGTGCAGCATGCACCGAGCAGCCTCGATGTCCTCGCCGATGAGCTTCATGCTCTGTTCGAGCAAAAGGAGCAGAGCGAACTGGCCAGGTTGCAGGGCCTGCTCGCCTTCTTCACCTCACCCACCTGCCTGAGCCACTCCCTTGCCCACCATTTTGCCGATGAGCAAGCGCCAGCCTTATGCGGTCACTGTTCGGTCTGTCGCGGCCAGGTGGCGGAGCTGCCTGTTCACCTCGCCCCAAAACTGCCCAATGAAGCCGGAATCCGCGCCTGGTGCGATCCGCTGGCAAGCCTGTTGCCCCAACCAACACCCAGGGTGCTGGCGCGCTTCCTGTGCGGCATCAGCACGCCGCTCACCACCCGCCTCAAGGCGGGCAAGCTGGCTGGCTTCGGGAGGCTGAGCGAAGTGCCCTTTGCGCAGGTGATGGCACTGGTGACCCAGGCCTATGGTGTGCAAGGATCCAAATAGACTCATTTGTTCCGTCTTGGGGATTCCGGCCAAGAATGCCGGTTAGCGTGCTGAAGAGATAAGGAGGATAACAGGAGGGCCTGCGCCGAAAAAATAAGACCCTCGCAGATGCGAGGGTCAAGCCAACGGAAACGTGCTTAAACAGAGCTTTGTTTTCGGACACTGAGACGCCTTCTTGCTAAAGCAGCGCAGCACCGAACACAGGGCCAATCTAGAGCAGCCGGAATGTAGCGTCAATGTAAAAATTAGACTCATAACTCTAAGTTTAGATCGTTACGTTAACGTTTACGTAAAGCACATTCCACTGTGGCATTCCCCAAGGCGCGGCTGGCCTGCCCTGGGGCGATAGCGATCCTCTCCCTCATCCCATTCGTACTTTTTTATTGAAGAATGATGAAACATTTATTTTTTATCTCTTTGACATTTACCCAGCTATCGTGGCAGAAATAATTTAACAGTCAGTAACATACAGCATCTGCTGACTGCCTCCCACCCAAAGGGCCAGGGAAGCGAGCCAACCGATTTAATCCCGTTAACGGTGATGGATTACTGGGGGCTGTTGACTAGGCTTAAGAGGAAAGTACAACAAGGGTAAGAAACCGGTCATTTTAGGGTAAGCGACTATAACGAGGGCTAAGTTATGGGCATCTTCGAGCATTACCAACAGCGTTATGAGCAAGCCAGGGAAGAGGAGTACAGCATTCAGGAGTTCCTGGACATGTGCAAACAGGATAAATCCTGCTACGCCTCCGCCGCCGAACGTCTACTGGTCGCCATCGGCGATCCCGAGATGGTTGATACCGCCACCAATCCACGACTCAGTCGCCTCTTCTCAAATCGAGTCGTTGCGCGCTATCCGGCATTCAAAGATTTCTATGGCATGGAAGAAGCCATCGAACAGATCGTCTCCTACCTCAAACACTCGGCCCAGGGGCTGGAGGAGAAGAAACAGATCCTCTATCTGCTGGGTCCGGTTGGCGGCGGTAAATCCTCCCTGGCCGAGAAGCTCAAATCCCTGATGCAGAAGGTGCCCATTTACCGGATCAAAGGCTCCCCGGTCAACGATCACCCCTTCTGCCTGTTTGACATGGAGGAGGACGGTGAGCTGCTGGAGAAAGAGTACGGCATACCCCGCCGTTACCTGCGTCCCATCATGTCTCCCTGGGCGGCAAAGCGTCTCACCGAATACGGTGGTGACATCAGCAAGTTCAAGGTAGAGAAGATCAACCCCTCCATCCTGCACCAGATCGCCATCGCCAAGACGGAGCCCGGTGATGAGAACAATCAGGACATCTCTTCCCTGGTCGGCAAGGTCGATATCCGCATGCTGGAGCATTTTGCCCAGGATGACGCCGATGCCTACTCCTACTCCGGGGCCCTGTGCAAGGCCAACCAGGGCATGATGGAGTTCGTCGAGATGTTCAAGGCCCCCATCAAGGTGCTGCACCCGCTGCTGACCGCGACGCAAGAGGGCAACTACAACGGCACCGAAGGGCTCTCTGCCCTCCCCTTTGACGGCATCTTGCTGGCTCACTCCAACGAATCCGAATGGCAGCACTTCAAAAACAACCGCAACAACGAAGCCTTCCTCGACCGCGTCTATATCGTCAAGGTGCCCTACTGCCTGCGCGTCTCGGAAGAGGTGAAAATCTACGAGAAGCTGCTCACCAACAGCGAACTGACCGAGGCCAAGTGTGCCCCGGGGACCCTGGAGCTCCTCGGCCAGTTTACCGTCTTGTCACGACTCAAGGAGCCGGAGAACTCCAGCCTCTACTCCAAGATGCGGGTCTATGATGGCGAGAGTCTCAAAGACACGGATCCCAAAGCAAAAAGCTATCAGGAGTACCGGGATTATGCCGGGGTCGATGAGGGGATGAATGGCCTGTCGACCCGCTTCGCATTCAAGATATTGTCGCGGGTGTTCAACTTCGATCATGCCGAGGTCGCGGCCAACCCGGTGCATCTCTTCTATGTGCTGGAGCAACAGATAGAGCGGGAACAGTTCCCGCAAGAGATCCACGATCGCTACCTGGAGTTCATCAAGGGCTACCTCACCCCGCGTTACGTGGAGTTCATCGGCAAGGAGATCCAGACCGCTTATCTCGAGTCCTACTCGGAGTACGGCCAGAACATCTTCGATCGCTACGTCACTTATGCGGATTTCTGGATCCAGGATCAGGAGTATCGGGATCCAGAGACGGGCCAGCTGTTTGACCGCGCCTCCCTCAACAGCGAGCTGGAGAAGATAGAAAAACCGGCAGGCATCAGCAACCCGAAAGATTTTCGCAACGAAATCGTCAACTTCGTGCTGCGGGCCCGGGCCAACAACGCCGGTCGCAATCCGAACTGGACCAGCTACGAGAAGCTGCGCACCGTCATCGAGAAGAAGATGTTCTCCAATACCGAGGAGCTGCTGCCGGTTATCTCCTTCAACAGCAAGACCTCGGCGGAAGAGCAGAAGAAACACGATAACTTTGTCGAGCGGATGATGGAGAAGGGCTACACCCGTAAACAGGTGCGGCTGCTCTCCGAATGGTATCTCAGGGTACGCAAGTCATCCTGAGCCTGACGGCTTTGCCAAGGGGGAGTTATGGCGCACTTTATCGACCGCAGGCTCAACGGCAAGAACAAAAGCGCTGTCAATCGGCAGCGCTTCATCCGCCGCTACAAGAAGCAGATCAAACAAGCGGTCTCGGATGCCGTCTCCAAGCGCAGCATCCAGGACGTAGACAAAGGCGAGAGCATCAGCATCCCGACGCGGGACATTGGCGAGCCCCATTTTCACCAGGGTCAGGGGGGAAAACGGGAGATGGTGCACCCGGGTAACGATCAATTCGTCTCCGGGGACAAGATAGACAGACCCAAGGGCGGTGGCGCAGGTCAGGGCGCGGGTGAAGGTCAGGCCTCCAATCAGGGGGAAGGAAGCGATGACTTCGTGTTCCAGATCTCCAAGGAGGAGTATCTGGATCTCTTGTTCGAAGATTTGGAACTGCCCCACCTGCAAAAGACGCAGCTCAACCAGCTGATGGAGATGAAGACCTACCGGGCTGGCTACACCTCAAACGGCGTGCCGGCCAATATCAACGTAGTGCGTTCCCTGCGCAACTCACTGGCGCGACGCATGGCACTGCAAGCGGGCAAGAAACGCACTCTGCGTGAACTTGAAGCGCGCATGCTGTTACTTCAGCAAGATCCGAGCGAACACTTTGCTGAGATCACACTGCTTGAGAAGGAGATCCGCGACCTGAAAAAACGGATCGACGCCGTGCCTTTCATCGATACCTTCGATCTCAAGTTCAATAACTTCGTCAAACGGCCGGTTCCCTCCAGTCAGGCGGTGATGTTCTGCCTGATGGATGTCTCCGGCTCCATGGATCAGGCCACCAAGGAGATGGCCAAACGCTTCTACATCCTGCTCTACCTCTTCCTGAGCCGTACTTACAAGAATGTGGAGGTGGTCTATATCCGCCACCACACCCAGGCCAAGGAGGTGGACGAGCATGAGTTCTTCTACTCCCAGGAGACGGGGGGCACCATCGTCTCCAGCGCGCTCAAGATGATGAGCGACATCATGGATGAGCGCTACCCCACCAATCAGTGGAACATCTACGCCGCCCAAGCCTCCGATGGCGACAATTGGGCAGACGATTCGCCCCAGTGTAAAGAGATCCTGCTGCGCGACATCATGCCGCGGGTTCGCTACTACTCCTATATCGAGATCACCACCCGGGCCCACCAGACTCTGTGGCACGAATACGAGTCGGTGGCGAGCCACTACTCCTACTTTGCCATGGAACATATCCGCAAGGTGGAGGACATCTATCCGGTATTCCGGGAACTGTTCAAGAAGCAAGCGGCCTAGGGGGGCATATGACAGAAACAGCCAGAACCTTTGCGCCCTTCGATGATGGGCCAGACTGGAACTTCGATCTGCTGGAGATCTACCACAAGGAGATAGCGCGCGTCGCCAAGCACTATCGCCTGGATACCTACCCCAACCAGATAGAGGTGATCACCGCCGAACAGATGATGGATGCCTACTCCAGCGTCGGCATGCCCATTGGCTACCAGCATTGGTCATTCGGCAAGCGTTTCATCCACACCGAGCGCAACTACAAGCGAGGCCAGATGGGGCTCGCGTATGAAATAGTGATCAACTCGGATCCCTGCATCGCCTATCTGATGGAGGAGAACACCATGCCGATGCAGGCCCTGGTGATGGCTCACGCCTGCTATGGCCACAACTCGTTTTTCAAGAACAACTATCTGTTCAAGACCTGGACGGATGCCTCATCCATCATCGATTACCTGTTATTTGCCAAAAACTACATCACCGAGTGCGAAGAAAAGCACGGCATAGACGCGGTAGAGCGGCTGATTGATGCCTGCCATGCTCTGATGAACTTCGGGGTGGATCGCTATAAACGGCCCCAGAAGATCTCGTTGGCCGAGGAGAAACGACGCCAGAAGGCCCGTGAGGATTATTTGCAGACCCAGGTCAATGAGCTGTGGCGCACCCTGCCCAAGCAGCACAAGTCCTCCAATGTGGCTGACAGACACTACCCCTCGGAACCTCAGGAAAATCTGCTCTATTTCATCGAGAAGAATGCCCCCCTGCTCGAGCCTTGGCAGCGGGAAATCGTGCGCATAGTGCGCAAGATAAGCCAGTACTTCTATCCCCAGAAACAGACCCAGGTCATGAACGAAGGCTGGGCCACCTTCTGGCACTACACCATACTCAACCACCTTTATGATGAGGGGAAATTGAGTGATCGCTTCATGATGGAGGTGCTGCACAGCCACACCAATGTGGTCTACCAGCCCCCCTATAACAGTCGCTACTACTCGGGGATCAATCCCTATGCCCTGGGATTTGCCATGTTCATCGATCTGCGGCGCATTTGTGAGCACCCGACCGAAGAGGACAGGCGCTGGTTCCCCGACTATGCCGGCACCAACTGGGTGGATACCCTCCACTTTGCCATGCAGAACTTCAAGGATGAGAGCTTCATCAGCCAGTTTCTCAGCCCGAAAGTGATGCGCGATCTGAAACTGTTCGCCATCGATGATGACGATCTGAAGAACTACCTCAAGATTGCGGCCATCCATAACGAAGAGGGTTATCACCTGGTCCGCAACGCCCTCTCGGCCCAGTACAATCTCAGCAATCTGGAGCCCAACATCCAAGTCTATGATGTGGCCGTGAAGGGGGATCGCGCTCTGACCTTGCGTTATATTCCTCACAACCGCATCCCACTCGGCGACTCCCATCATGAAGTGCTCAAGCATGTGCATCTGCTATGGGGGTTTGATGTCGTGCTGGAGCAAGACAATGGCGATCTGCCAAGTGATCTGATCGGTCGTTGCCCAGAGCGACGCCTCTCCCCTTAACCCTGCCCCATGACAGCTAATGCAAAGAGCGCGCCCTAAGGCGCGCTCTTTTATCATGTCGTGACACGGCGAGATCCCCTGCTGGGGCTCGACCTCATCAGTTATCGCACAGGTTGCTCGGCATATCTGTACGCAGGCGAGTCCATAATTTACCGGACTCAATACCGTACTGGCGCACCGTCTTGTAGACGTCTTCGTGATTCTTGGTCTCGGCCAGTACCAGCAATGCCTTGTAATAGGCATCTGCGGCGGCGCGAGCCTGACCATCGGAGAAGTAGTAACGACCGACCCGGCTATAGAGCCCCTTGAAACCGTTCAGGATCAACGCATAGATAGGATTGCCCGAGGCGAAGGAGAGCTGATGATGTAGGCGGTAGTCAAACTCGGCATAGGAGTCGGCACTGTTATCGACACTATTGGCGGCGCGCAGTATCTCGGCAGCTTGTTCCGGGTTGTTGCGGATGGCCCCCCGGATAAAGATGGTGCAAATATTGGTACGCGCAGACAACAGTTGGGCCACCAGATCCGGCACCTTGTCCTGATCCAGACGGGCAAGCGTCTCGAGGATGTTGAGACCAGAGGTTTCCCAGAAGTTGTTGACCTTGGTCGGCTTACCATGCTGAATGGTCAGCCAGCCATCACGGGCCAAGCGTTGCAGCACTTCACGCAGCGTAGTGCGGGTAACACCGATTAATTCGGACAGCTCGCGCTCTGCCGGCAGTATGGATCCGGGAGGAAAGCGATTGTTCCAAATGGACTCGATGATATATTCCTCGGCAAACCCGGCAGGGCTCTGCGCTTTTATAACCATGAAGTGACTCGATTCTCGTGCGTAAAAAGGCTCCCGAATAATAGCAAAGCAGAGGGGCGTGGCAAGCAGAAGGTCAGTCCTCTGCTCACATAACCGAGCAGTTTTGTTATCAAAACGTATATAAATCCATCACCCGTTGAGTTCGAGACTCATGTATGCCCCTGAATTGAAGCAAGTCATGGGCAAGCACCATTATGTAATTTATAGTTAGCCCCATTTTTGATTAAAATCATGGGGAATCAATCAAATAAGCGACAGCATCTTGGTGTGTGCCCGTCATCGTCCAGGGTATCAACACAGCGTCCAACAATAATCACTGAGACTCACTATTATGCCGATTAGCCTAGGGCAAGCCTTTGCGAAGAACTTTCTAGGGCATGCCCCAAACTGGTACAAGAGCGCCATCATCGCCTTCTTGATCATTAACCCTATCGCCTTCCACCTGGACCCCTTCTTCGCTGGCTGGTTATTAGTGGTGGAGTTCATCTTCACCCTGGCCATGGCCCTCAAATGCTACCCGCTGCAACCAGGTGGCCTGCTCGCCATCGAGGCGGTGCTGATCGGTATGACCTCGGCCGAGCAGGTCAAACATGAGCTGGTAGCCAATATAGAAGTGCTCTTGCTATTGGTATTCATGGTGGCAGGCATCTACTTCATGAAGCAGTTGCTGCTCTATGTGTTTACCAAGATGCTGATCCGCATACGCTCCAAGACCTTGCTTTCCCTGGCCTTCTGCCTAGTGTCGGCCTTCCTCTCGGCCTTCCTGGATGCCCTGACGGTCATCGCCGTGGTGATCAGCGTCGCCACCGGTTTCTACGCTATCTATCACAAGGTCTCCTCCGGCAAGGAGTTTGGTCATGATCACGACCACACGGATGATGTCACCGTCGCCGACCTCAACCGCCAGCACCTGGAAGATTTTCGTGCCTTCCTGCGCAGTCTGATGATGCATGCCGCCATAGGTACTGCCCTTGGTGGCGTCTGTACGCTCGTCGGCGAGCCCCAAAACCTCATCATTGGCGAGCAGGCGGGTTGGCACTTCGGCGAGTTCGCCATGCGCATGTCACCGGTCACCATTCCCGTGTTCTTCTGCGGCCTGCTCACCTGCGTACTGGTTGAGAAGTGTCGCTGGTTTGGCTATGGCGCCAAGTTGCCCAACGCGGTCCGCCGCATCATGGAAGACTACAATCGCTACGAAGACGAACGTCGCACCCCTCAGGACAAAGCCAAGTTGATTGCCCAGGCCCTGATTGCCGTCTGGCTGATCACCGGTCTGGCCATGCATCTGGCCGCCGTCGGCCTCATCGGGTTGACCGTCATCGTGCTGGCTACCTCATTGACCGGCATCACCGAAGAGCATGCCCTTGGCAAGGCCTTCGAAGAGGCGTTGCCCTTCACCGCCCTGCTTGCCGTCTTCTTCAGCGTGGTGGCCGTCATCATCGATCAGCAGCTGTTCAGACCGGTGATCCAGACGGTGCTCTCCGCCGATCCGGACGATCAGCTGGCCCTCTTCTATCTGGCCAATGGTCTGCTCTCCATGGTGAGTGACAACGTCTTCGTCGGCACCGTCTACATCAACGAGGTGAAGACGGCCCTGTTAAACGGTGCCATCAACCGGGATCAGTTCGACATGCTGGCCGTCGCCATCAATACCGGCACCAACTTGCCATCCGTTGCCACCCCCAACGGTCAGGCGGCCTTCCTGTTCATGCTCACCTCGGCACTGGCTCCCCTGTTGCGCCTCTCCTATGGTCGCATGGTGTGGATGGCTCTGCCCTATACCATAGTGCTGGGTGGTATTGGCTTCATCGCAGTGGAGTTTTTGCTCGGCCCTCTTACCCACTGGTACTACGAGATGGGCTGGCTGTTGCATCACAGCAGTGCCGCCAGCAGTGCATTGCCAATGGCACACTGAGGAAAGGGCCCAGGAGGGGCCCTTTTCTTTTGCGCCTTGCTCTGCTCTAATCCGTCTCATCTTCCCCTTCAGGATCAATCAGATGATTGCATTTCTCCGCCATATTGCCTGTCAACGCTGGGCCTGGGGCCTGCTGGCCGCTTCCGCTCTTTTCCTTGAATTGTGCGCCCTCTTCTTCCAGCACATCCTGGGATTGCATCCCTGCGTCATGTGCATCTATGAACGTATTGCCACCCTTGGCGTACTCACCGCTGGCCTGATTGGCATGGTCAATCCGCAGAAGTGGTATCTGCGCTGGAGTGCGTTGCTGCTCTGGGCCTTCAGTGCCTTCCGCGGCCTGCAACTGGCGCTGCAGCACGTTGATTACCAGATAAATCCCTCCCCCTTCAATGTCTGCAGCCCCTATGCCGACTTCCCAAGCTGGCTGCCCCTGGACACCTGGGTTCCCTGGCTCTTCTTCCCCGATGGGGATTGCAGCGAGATCAGTTGGCAGTTCCTCGGCTTATCCATGCCCCAATGGCTGGTCGCCATCTTCGCCGCCTACCTGCTGGTGGCAACCGTGGTGATGATTGGCAATCTGGTCAAGGGCCGCTGCTGCAATTGAACTCTCCCCTGTTCATGAAAAGAGGCGCCCGAGGGCGCCTTTTTTTATCTGCATTCTGTCTGCTCTCTGAATGGTTCGGGAGTTGCAGGGGATGGGCGAACCTCCCGTAAATGAGGCAGATATACAAACCAAAAAAGCCGCCTTGCGGGCGGCTTGCATTGTCTGTTGCTCATGGTGACTTAGCCCAACAGGGCATTGCTCAGGATGAAGAGCCCACCCGAGAGCACCATGGTCAGTGGCAAGGTCAACGCCCAGGCGATCAATATGGTCTTGATGGTCTGACTCTGCAGACCAGAGCCGTTGGCCACCATGGTCCCCGCCACCGCCGAGGAGAGGATGTGGGTGGTGGAGACCGGCATACCGGTCAGACTGGCGATCCCTATCGAGGTTGCGGCCGTGATCTGGGCGGCAATACCCTGGCTATAGGTCATACCGCTCGAGCCAATCTTCTCACCGACGGTGTGAACAATACGGCGCCAACCCACCATGGTACCGCACCCCAGAGCCAGGGCGATGGAGACGATGACCCAAGTCGGGGCATATTCTGCGGTCGCAGTCAGATCCTTGCGCCACTTGGCGAGATCGGTCAGCTCCTTGCTGGGTAACGGCAATTTGGCGACTTTGCGGGCAGTATCATCGACACACAGCAGCAGACGGCGCACTTCACGGCGCTCTTCCAGGCTCAGACCATCGTAGCTGCGTACCTTGCCAAGTCTGTCATCCAGGGTGGCCATGGCGGACATGGCATCGCCTGCCTCGCAATGGGTCACCGGCTCATGATTGACCTTGGCGGAGCGCTGGAAATCGATGAGGCCAGCCAGTTGATCCTGATTGCGCTGATAGATCTCGGTAATGCGGCGGTTGGCATCCTGGGTTCTGTCTATGTCATAAGGACGGCTGCCCATGTCGAGCGCAAAATAAGCGGGGGCCATGCAGATGAGTACCAGCATCACCAGACCTATTCCTTTCTGACCATCATTGGAGCCATGCACGAAGCTCACCCCCATGGCTGATGCCACTAGGGTCAAGCGGGCCCAGAATGGCGGGTGCTTCTTGCCATCCACCAACAACCGTTCTTCCGGGGTTTTGTGGATTTTACTGCCTCGCCAGACGCGCTTGAGCGCCAGCAGCAGCCCGGCCGCAATGATAAAGCCCAGCGTGGGAGAGACGATCAACGACAGCATGATGTCGATGGACTTGCCAACGTTGATCCCCTGCGACAGGGGCTGATCGTTGATCCAGGCATAGGCGCCACCCACCCCAAGAATTGAGCCAATCAGGGTGTGGGAGCTGGAAGCCGGAATACCGAAATACCAGGTTCCCAGATTCCAGACGATGGCGGAGAAGAGCAGGGAGAAGACCATGACCAGCCCCTGACTTGAATCCATACCCAGTAGCAGATCGATAGGCAACAGGTGGACGATGGCATAAGCCACCCCAAGGCCACCGAGCATGACACCGGCAAAGTTGAACATCCCGGAGGCCACCACTGCCATGTTTGCAGGCATGGCCTTGGTGTAAATCACGGTTGCTACCGCATTGGCAGTGTCATGAAAACCATTGATGAATTCATAGGTCAGGACAAAGAGCACGGCCAGCGCCAAGCCGATGAACCACCACACACCCAAACCGTTAATCATTTCCAGCATAAAAACGAACCTGTTTATGAGTTGCGGCGGATTATGCCCAGATGGCTCAGGGGGCAATAGCCACCGCTGAAATATTTAAGTCATAAAAATAAAGCGCATTTTAAAAAACCAAGGCAGACCCCTTGCCCCATGGGCCTGTCAACAATTCATTAATATAAGGATTACGAGCGGCAGCAGGGCCAAAAAACGCGAACGGTGGCTAAAATACGCTCAACATTAGCGATGTCGTGGCCAAAAATAGAAACCATGCCAATCTTTATGGCGAGAAAAAGCTGGGTGATAGCCACACATTCATGACAGATAGCGCATCTATCAGCGGCGCCAGGTGGCATGGTCCCTTTGTGATGCGCCGATTCGCCGCCGCTTTTCGCCCCCATGCCATCGGCTGACCCTGCACTGTATGGCCACGATGGTGATGGAGTGTGCAACGGGTATCCATGACGAGCAGAACGCATCCTCCCCTATGTCATCGCCGTTCAATCTGACTGATCAGGCGTACGGCTCTCATGCCGATCGACACACCCTGTTCAGAGGCAATGGGGGGGCAGCGAGCAGTAAAAAGGCGCCACAGAGGCGCCTTTACCGGGAGAAAAAGCCACTCAGTCTTCGCTCATGCGGCTGGCGACCGCACCTTGCTGACTCTTGTACTTGGCATTTTCACGCTTGTTGTAAGGTCTGGCGGCGGCGCCGGAGAGCATCTCGAAGTTGAGCGCCCCTATCTTCATCTTGGGACGCAGTGCCAGCGGCAGTTTGCCGCCGTTGTAGAACTCGAGCACGATGCGACCGGACCAACCCGGATCGATGCGGTGTGCAGTCACGTGCACCATCAACCCGAGACGGGCCAACGAGGAGCGACCATCGAGCCAGCCAACGATGTCGGCAGGCAAGGTTACAGATTCATAGGTCACTGCCAGGGCCAGTTGACCCGGGTGCAGATAGAAGGCATCCCCATCCGCGATGTGGATCTCCTCGCTCATCACCCGATCGATGGCACTGGCCATCTCGCTACTCGGGCCACTGAGATCGATGAAGGGCGCGGTGTGATCGCGAAATACGCGGAACTCATTGCCGAGCAGCACATCGACGCTGACGCCGCTGATCCGCTCTACTCCGGGCCTGGGTTCGATGACTATCTTGCCTTCATCCAGATGACGTTCGATATCGGTATCACAAAGACGCATTGAGCGACTCTCCTGACAAAAATGGCATTTAAAAAAGCCTGGCAGTGACCCGGCTTCCTCATGTTGTTAACCCACCAGCATGTGGCGAATACGCGCCTTGAGCATGTCGATGGCGATGCGGTTCTTGCCGCCGCGGGGCACGATCACGTCCGCATATTGCTTGGAGGGATCGATGAACTGCAGGAACATGGGACGCACAGTTTTCTGGTACTGCTTGAGCACCGAGTCCATGGTACGGCCACGCTCTTGCACATCGCGCACCAGACGACGCACCAGACAGATGTCTAGAGGGGTATCCATGAAGATGGAGGCATCCATCAGCTCGCGCAGTCGGCTATCGGTCAACAGCAGTATCCCTTCGAGGATGATGACCTTGCGCGGTGCAAAATAGCTGGTTTCGCTGATACGAGTGTGTTCCGTGTAGGAGTACTGGGGGATCTCGACCCCTGCCCCCTTGATCAGCTGCACCAGGTGCTCGACCAGCAGGCTGTGATCCATGGCGCTGGGGTGGTCGTAGTTGGTCTTGACCCGCTCTTCCATGGTCAGATGGGTCTGATCTTTGTAGTAACAATCTTCGGAGATCACCCCGATCTCACCCGCCCCCAGTTCGGCCACCAGCTCTTCGTAGATGGTCTGGGCGATGAGGCTCTTGCCGGACGCTGACGCCCCTGCAATGGCGATGATCACACACGAATGTTGAGTATCAGACATGACAAATACCTAAAAAAGAAGCGCTGCGGGAAAGGTTTAAACCGATCCATTATATGGAAAAGGGTGGAGCCTGCCCACCCTAAATACCCACCGAACCGTCAACCGACGATTATTCATCCACCGCCAGGGTAAACAGAGGGGTCGCAATCGGTTTCCCGCTGAAATAGAGGGCGGCGGCAACCCGACGGGCCAGCTTCAAATAACTCTGAGCCAGCTCCCCTTCCGGTGCGAAGAAGACGGTCGGACAGCCATCATCCATGTGCTGACGGATGTCGATGTGCAGTGGCAACTGACCGAGCAAGTCCATATGGTACTGCTCCGCCATCTTCTGACCGCCGCCAGTGCCGAACAGGGCCTCGTGATGACCGCAGGCGCTGCACAGGTAATAGCTCATGTTCTCTATGATGCCGAGCACGGGCACATTGACCTTGTTGAACATGGCGATGCCCTTGCGCGCATCTGCCAGGGCCACGTCCTGAGGGGTGGTAACGATGACGGCCCCCGAGGTCGGCACCTGCTGGGCCATGGTGAGCTGGATGTCGCCGGTGCCCGGCGGCATATCGACCACCAGATAATCCAGCTCGCCCCAACGGGTTTCATTCAGTATCTGCGCCAATGCCTTGCTCGCCATGGGGCCACGCCAGATGGTGGCATCCTGCTCGGCCACCAGATAGCCGATGCTGTTACTCTTCAGGCCGCATGCTTCCACCGGCAGCATGGTCTTGCCATCGTGACTGCTGGGGCGCTCTTGCTGGGAACCCAGCATGGTGGGGACCGATGGGCCATAAATGTCAGCATCCAGAATGGCGACCCGCGCCCCCTCTTTTTGCAACGCCAGCGCCAGATTGACGGCGGTAGTGGATTTACCCACACCACCCTTGCCAGAAGCGACGACCAGGATATTGCGAATGCCCTGCACCGCATTGAGATTCTGGGCTCGGGGCATGCTGGCCACGTCGATGTCGCATTGCCACGCTATCTGGCTCGCCCCGGTCAGAGTGCGCAGCCTGTCGTCAAACTCGGCCTGGATCTGTTCAAGCCAGGAAAGACCGGCAAAGGGAAGTACCAATCTGATCTGTAGGGTCTGCTCCTGCTCGCTGATGGCACGGACAAAGCCGGCGTCAACCAGATCCTTGCCCCAACCTATGGGCTTAAATTCGGCAAGTACCTGTTTAACTGAATCAATCACCATGAAATCCCCATTATGTCGTCATTATGCTGAGGGTGAGTGGCGAACCTGGCTCACCAGGGCCAAGCCCGCGTCCATGACGGGCCGCAGACCTAGGCAGGCCGCCCCCAATTCGGGTAACATGCTCGGCACTGTATCATCCCAACAGGCACATAAAGAACGTATTATGGCAACTGATCCTCGTACAATGCTGGTAACCTGCGCCCTTCCCTACGCCAATGGCTCCATCCATCTTGGCCACATGCTGGAACATATCCAGGCCGATATCTGGGTTCGTTATCAGCGAATGCGTGGCCATCAGGTGCATTTCGTCTGTGCCGACGATGCCCACGGCACCCCTATCATGCTCAAGGCGCAGCAGCTCGGGATCACCCCGGAAGCGATGATAGCGGCCGTGTCCGAAGAACATCAGACCGATTTCGCCGGCTTCAACATCAGCTTCGACAACTATCATTCCACCCACAGCAACGAGAACCGCGAACTGGCGGAGCTGATCTATGGCCGTCTGAAAACGGGTGACTTCATCAAGGGCCGCACCATCACCCAGCTGTTCGATCCGGAAAAGTCCATGTTCCTGCCGGACCGTTTCGTCAAGGGCACCTGCCCCAAGTGCAAATCCCCGGAACAATACGGTGACAACTGCGATGCTTGCGGCGCCACCTACAGCCCGACCGAGCTGATCGATCCCAAATCCGCCGTCTCCGGCGCCACGCCGGTGATGAAGGATTCCGAGCACTTCTTCTTCGACCTGCCTCAGTTCGAAACCTGGCTTGCCGGGTGGGTGCGCGGATCCGGCGCCATCCAGGAAGAGATGGCCAACAAGATGCAGGAGTGGTTCGAGAGCGGCCTGCAGCAGTGGGACATCACCCGTGACGCCCCCTATTTCGGCTTCGAAATTCCCGGGGCACCCGGCAAATACTTCTACGTCTGGCTGGATGCCCCCATCGGTTACATGGCGTCGTTCAAGAATCTGTGTGACAAGCGTGGCGACATCGATTTTGACAGCTACTGGAAGAAAGACTCCAGCGCCGAGCTCTATCACTTCATCGGCAAGGACATCGCTTATTTCCACTGCCTGTTCTGGCCAGCCATGCTGGAAGGCGCCGGTTTCCGTCAGCCGACCAAGGTCAACGTGCACGGCTATGTGACCGTCAACGGCGCCAAGATGTCCAAGTCCAAGGGCACCTTCATCAAGGCGAGCACCTATCTCAAGCATCTCGACCCGGAATGCCTGCGTTACTACTACGCCGCCAAGCTCAACAGCCGCATCGACGATCTGGATCTCAACCTCGACGACTTCGTGCAGCGCGTCAACGCCGACGTGGTCAACAAGCTGGTCAACCTCGCTTCCCGTAACGCAGGCTTTATCGCCAAGCGCTTTGACGGCAAACTGGCGGACAGTTGCAGCGAACCCGCGCTCTACAGCGAGTTTGCCAGCGCCAGCGCCTCCATCGCCGAGGCCTATGAGGCGCGCGAGTTCAGCCGCGCCATCCGCGAAATCATGGCCCTGGCCGACAAGGCCAACCGCTACGTCGATGAGAAGGCGCCCTGGGTGCTGGCCAAGCAGGAGGGCGCAGATGCCGAGCTGCAAGAAGTCTGCTCCGTGGGCATCAACCTGTTCCGGGTGCTGATGGCCTACCTCAAGCCGGTGATGCCGCTCTTGGCCGAGCGCGCCGAAGCCTTCCTGGGCGAGACCCTCACCTGGGAAGGAGTGGCCCTGCCACTCACCAATCATCAGCTGACCCCGTTCAAGGCACTGTTCGCCCGTATCGAACCCGCTAAAATTGAGGCCATGATTGAGGCCTCCAAAGAAGATCTCGCCAAAGAGCAGGCCCCCAAGCTGGCCGGCCCGCTGGCAGATGACCCCATAAGCCCAACCATCTCCTATGAGGATTTCGCCAAGATCGATCTGCGCGTGGCACTGATCAAGAAGGCCGAGGCCGTACCTGAAGCCGACAAACTGCTCAAGTTGCAGCTGGATCTCGGCGGAGAGACCCGCCAGGTGTTCGCTGGCATCAAGTCCGCCTACAACCCGGAAGATCTGGAAGGTAAGCTGACGGTGATGGTGGCCAACCTGGCGCCGCGCAAGATGCGCTTTGGCATGTCCGAAGGCATGGTGCTGGCCGCGGGCCCGGGGGGCAAAGATCTCTGGATTTTGGAGCCGCAGGAAGGGGCCCAGCCTGGCATGCGGGTCAAGTAAACCGCAGCACATGACTAAGATGAGGGGCCCAATGGGCCCCTCATCTTTTCTGTGTCGCCCTCACCGGGGAGGGCATCAAAGTGCTAGCGACGGATCTATCTGATTGGCAACGGCGCCTCAATCGACCTTAAGCATCAGGAGACTCAGCCCCACCAGCTCACCGCGCTGACAGGAGAGCCGTCGCAGCTGCCATCCCCCTTTCTTGCGCAGGGCCCGCAGCAGCCGTTGCTGCTTGGCGGTATTTTTTTCCCGGCGCAACCGCTTGTACCACTGCCGACCATCTTGCAACTGCCCCAACTGCTCCTGCCAACGACCCAGCAGCGTCAGCCAGTCCGGATCCCCCGCCCCCATGGCCACCAAGAGCTCGCAGCCATATCGTATCTGCTTGATCTCGGCCCGGACCTTGTGCCATTGGCGCAGCAACTTGTCATTCTTGAGCTTCTTGGACTTGGCGCTCTGCTCGTCATCACTCTGGTTGAGCAACAGGCTCAGCCGCAGACCCAATTGCAATCGATACCAGGCGAGTGGATCAAATCCCGCTGGCACCTGCGCCACCGCATCGAGCCACTCATCGAGGGCCACCGCCAGCATGGGCACCTTGACCGAGTCGGCTGGCGAGGTGCCCCCTTTGCCCTCTTTCTCCTCACCCTTGCCTTTTCCCGCCGGCTTGTGATGCACAAAATGGCTGGCATAGACCTGCTCATCGCGCAGCGGCGAGAGACGACGCACCGCATTCAGCAGCCGCCGCTCCAGCCTGGGGTGGTAGATAAGCGGGCGCCATAGCGCCAGCAGGGCATGGAGCCTGCGCGCCGCGATACGGTAGCCGTGGACTTGCTCCAGGCCCGCCTGCTGGCGCAGGGCCAGGGTCGCCGCCCAGTAGTGGTTGATGAGAGCCCGCGCCTGGCCAAGCAATCGTTCGCGCAAGGGATCGTCCATGAAGTCACTCCTGTTTATTGCAATGCCAATAATGACAATGGTGACGCACCGGCACTACCAAGCACTGATGAAGCGAGGGCCTGGATCCTGGCGCTAGCCAATTGCCTGCTCGCAGGCTGGAACAAGCAAGCCACTCGGGTATGGCGGGCATGATCGCCGCTAATTGATGTGAAAGCCCGCCCTGACCTCCCCCTCATGAGCCACATACTCGATATGGGTCACGGCGGCGGTGCGGGGACCATGCTCAAGCCAACCCAGCATCATCTGCACCTGCTCCTTGGGGCCGCAGATCAGGACCTCGACCGACCCATCATCCAGGTTATAAGCATGCCCCCTCAGACCCAGCTGCACCGCCAGCTCCTGAGTGAAGTAGCGAAACCCTACCCCTTGCACTCGCCCAAAAACCTTGACCGAAAACGCTTGCTCTCCCATTTTTCACACCTTTTCCTTAAGCAATGAGAGGGCAAGCCGATAATCAAGCCGACTCTCTCTGTTGTGCAGGATGCAAATACCATTATGAAAGAAGTAAAGTTTCGTTGGGTTGACCGCTATCTCATTCATCTCACCATCAGTGAAAAATTCCTCATTACCTTCTGGTGCCCACTGATCTTCATCGCCGTACTCTCCTGGTATCTGCTATCGAGCAGCCACACCCAGCAGATGCAACTGCGCCTCGACGCCTTGCAAAGCAAGGTTGAGACCACGGCCCAGCTAGTCAGCCAGCAACCAACCCTGACTCTGCCTGCGGGCTTGAGCCTAAGTTCAAACGGCACGTCTGGCATCAGCAAGCAGGGCGAGCGGCACAGCGTCACCGCCAGTGCCGGCCAGGCGGGGTACCTCACCGGCACCCTGGACGCCAGCCAGTTCTCCCCCTGGGATCACCAGAGTACCACGCTCACCATCATCACGTTGGTGGCCGCCCTGATGGCGCTGATTACCCATTATCTGATGACCTTCGTATCCGGCGCCCTCTATTCCACCAACAAGGCCCTGCAGACCGTGGCCGATGGCGACCTCACCCATCGCCTGAACTTCTTCCCGGTGCGGGACGAGTTTTCCGTGCTGGCGGGCAGCATCGACCGATTTACCGACCGTCAGCATAAGATAGTGCAATTGGTGGAAGAGTCTGCCGAAGCCCTGGCGATGGCCGCCGACGAGTTTCGCGACCATGCCAGTAACGGGGAATCCCTGGCCATGGATCAGCGTCAGCACATGGACTCCCTCGCCGCCGCCATGGAGCAGATGTCCGCCGCCATTCGCGAGGTCGCTCGCAATGCCAACGACTCGCTGGCCCAGACCCGCCAATCGAGCGACGAGGCGAACCAGGGGGCAAACCGGGTAACGCGCACCATAGAGGCCATCGGCACCCTGGCGAGTGAGATAGGCAATGCCTCTGGCGCGGTGGAGCGGCTTAACCACAACGCTAATCGCATCAATGAGGTGATCGCCGTCATCAACGCCATCTCCCAGCAGACCAACCTGCTGGCCCTCAATGCCGCCATCGAAGCGGCCAGGGCCGGTGAACAGGGCCGCGGTTTCGCGGTGGTCGCAGACGAAGTGCGCACCCTCGCCAGCCGCACTCAGCAGGCCACCGTCGAAATCCAGAAGATGATCGAAGAGCTGCAAGGGGGCACAGGTGCACTGAACGACATCATGGAGAAGACGGTCGAGCGGGCAGAGCAGAGCCAGCGTCTGATCGCCGAAGTGGGTCTGGATATAGAGAAACTCAGCCATCACAGCGATGCCGTGCTGGAGATGAGCACCCAGATAGCCACCGCTTCCGAGCAACAAAGTTCGGTGGCCGAGGAGATCAGCCGCAATCTGGACAGGATCCGTCATGAGGCAAACCAGGTGGAAGAGTCCGCCAGCGCCTCCGTGGCAGGCACTGCCGGGATCAAGATGACGGCAACCGAGCTGACTCAGGCGCTGCGTGGTCTCAAGATCTGACTCAAGTCATCACCATTGCGTTTTGCCTTTGAGTTTTTGGGAGGGGCCACATAGAATGTGGCCCCTTTTCTTTTGACCATCTGGCAACTCTCATGAGCGCTTCCATCTATCTCGTCAAAGGCCGCGAAAAATCCCTGCTGCGCCGTCACCCCTGGATCTTCTCCAAGGGGATCGACAAAGTGCAAGGCAACCCCATCGATGGCGACACCGTCGAGATCTACTCCAACGATGGCAAGTGGCTCGCCCGCGGCGCCTGGTCCGGCAGCTCCCAGATCCGTGCCAGGGTCTGGACTTTCGATAAAGACGAGGCCGTCGACCTCGACTTCTTCATCCGTCGCCTCTCTTATGCCCAGGAGTCCCGGGATCCGCTGATCAAGCGTCAGGGCCTCACCGGCTATCGCCTGTGCGCCGCCGAATCCGATGGTCTGCCTGGGTTGACTATCGATCGCTACGCCAACTTCCTAGTATGCCAGATCCTCTCCGCCGGCGCCGAGTTCCAACGTGAGCTGATAACGCAAGCCCTGCGCGCCCTCTACCCGGAGTGCAGCATCTATGAACGCTCCGACGTGGCGGTACGCAAGAAAGAGGGGCTCAAAGAGCGCACTGGCGTCATCTATGGCGAGACGCCGAACGAACCGGTCGTGATCGAAGAGAACGGCGGCGTCAAGATCCTGGTGGACATCCGCAACGGCCACAAGACCGGCTTCTATCTGGATCAGCGCGACAACCGCCAGACCGCGGCCAAGTACGCAGAAGGCAAGCGAGTGCTCAACTGCTTCTGCTACACCGGCGGCTTCGGTATCTATGCCCTCAAGGGCGGCGCCCGGGAAGTGGTCAACGTGGATCTCTCTCAGAATGCGCTGGATGTTGCCCGTCAAAACGCCGAGCTGAACGGACTGGATGTCTCCAACACCCAGTTCGTGCGCCATGACGTCTTCAAGCTGCTGCGTGAATACCGCGAGAAGGGTGAGAAGTTCGATGTCATCGTGCTGGATCCGCCCAAGTTTGCCGATAGCAAGGCCCAATTGCTGGGTGCATGCCGCGGTTACAAGGACATCAACATGCTGGCATTCCAGCTGCTCGCACCAGGTGGCGTGCTGTTGACTTACTCCTGCACCGGGTTGATGGAGCAGAGCCTGTTCCAGAAGATAGTGGCCGATGCGGCGCTGGACGCCGGTCGTGATGCCCAGATCCTGGAGCTGCTCACCCAAGCCTCGGATCACCCCATCGGCACCGCCTATCCGGAAGGTTTCTACCTCAAGGGCATGGTAGTGCGCGCCCGCTAAGGGGCGCCGACCAAGGCTGGCCGTCCCTTATCCTGTACCAGAACAGGGCCGGGGTCAGCTCCGCCGCCATACCATCAAAAGGCCCGCTATCCCTGGCGGGCCTTCTTATAGGCGCAAAAAGAGAACCAAGGTCACGCATCCAGCCCCCTCATCGGCATTGCCCGCAGCCATCGCACTCTTGCAGCAACCTTGCCTTTAAGCTGGCTCCAGCTCATGGCCATTCGCCCAGGGCCTATGACACTCAACCCACCCGCGGGGAGACATAGGTAAGAACCCCATCGACAATCTCTCGCTGCCAGCTCTTTTCCCCTTATCCTGAACCCGGTCATTCCCCCCCATGCCTGCTTGCGACACAACATCCTGGATAGGCAGCCTGTCGGGAGCAAACCGCCAGCAGCCCGGCTCAGTCACGCGCTGGTGCACTCAGCGGGAAGTAGTGCCGAAATGGCCGCGCCTCATTCACGACACGCACCACCGAGGGCTGACTCAGCAAACGGGCACGGTAGGCCCGCAACCTGGCGTGGGTGCTTGGTATCTCGTGGGCCCAGTCGGCATAAAAGAGCGAGGGGGCGGCGGCGCAATCGGCCAAGGTGAAGCCAGCGCCGGCCATCCAGTGGCGCCCTTCCAGCCGCTGATCGAGCCAGGAGTAAATCTGATCGAGCAGCTCGCGGGCCTGCATCACGCCATAGCGGTCGCGATCATCGACCGGGCGCAGCGCATCCAGCACCACTTTTTGCATCGGCGTCATCACATAGTTGTCGAAGACGCGATCCAGCATCTGCACCTCCAGGCCCGTATCACCAGCCGGGATCAGGCTGACGGGGCCCGGGTGATGCGCCTGCAGGTGGGCGATTATGGTACTGCTCTCGAGGATACAGCGACCCTCATCGAGCAACACGGGAAAGCGCTTGAGCGGCCAGAGGGCGGCAAGTTCGGCGTTGGCCGCCGGCTCTTCGAGGTTCTGGTAGTCAAACGGGGTGGCATTCTCGTAGAGGGCGATCAGCACCTTCTGGCTGTAGGATGAGAAAGGATGGGCATAGAGTTTCATCGGGACGCTCCTTGCACTCGGATGGATGACTTCCCTAGTCTAGATCCCCTCCTCACCTTCGATGCAGCGCTTATTCCGTGCTGATTTTGGATGATATATGCACATTCATGACGAAAATAACACCCATATAACTCCCATCTAGGTAGAGTGATCCCGCCTGTGGCCGCCAAGCCGGGGCAGCCGACTCATCAGGGTTGATAAGCGGCACCACAAATGGCGAAGGCCGTTCCCTCCCTTTCAGCCCGCCAATTCCCTCCTTTTTGTGTGAATTCCAGTTCGAACCAGAGAGGCCATTTATGGCATAATGGCTCCTCCTGTGGCCCTTGGCGGGGCTGCGCCGGCATATCTGTCGCCCCTCCTCCCCCGTCCTGCCAGGCTGCCTTGCACGGTTGCCTGACATCGTTGCGTTCAACGGCAGCCAAGGCCACCCCAGTTTCGCGCGCTTGCGCGCATGTGACGGCTTCACAGAGCCGCTGCACCTATTTGTAAACTCAAGTTTGCACACACAAGGGGAAAGTATGTCTTCCATTCGTCTGACCCAATACAGCCACGGCGCTGGCTGCGGCTGCAAAATCTCTCCCAAGGTGCTCGACACCATTCTCAAGAGCCAGATCCCGGGTTTTGACGATCCGACCCTGATCGTCGGCAACAGCAGCAAGGATGACGCCGCCGTGGTCGATATCGGTAACGGCCAGGGCATCGTCTCCACCACCGATTTTTTCATGCCCATCGTCGATGATCCCTTCACCTTCGGCCGCATCGCCGCCACCAACGCCATCAGCGACATCTACGCCATGGGCGGCAAGCCCATCGTCGCCATCGCCATCCTCGGCTGGCCCATCAATACCCTGGCGCCCGAGATTGCCCAGCAGGTGATCGACGGCGGCCGTCAGGTGTGCCACGAGGCGGGCATTTCACTGGCTGGCGGTCACAGCATCGATGCCCCCGAGCCCATCTTCGGCCTCGCGGTGACCGGCATAGTGCCGCTGGATGCCATCAAGCAGAACGACACCGCCCAGGTGGGTGACACCCTCTATCTGACCAAGCCCCTCGGCATCGGCATCCTCACCACGGCCCAGAAGAAGGGCAAGCTCAAGCCCGAGCATGAGCAGCTGGCCCCCGATGCCATGTGCACACTCAACAAGATTGGCCAGCAGTTTGCCAAGTTGCCCGGCGTGCATGCCATGACCGACGTGACCGGGTTTGGACTGGCGGGCCACCTGCTGGAGATGTGCGAAGGATCCGGGCTGCGCGCAAGCTTGAACTTCAAGGCGTTGCCGCTGCTCGCTGAGGTGGATTACTACCTGGGCGAGGGCTGCGTGCCCGGCGGCACCCTGCGCAACTTTGACTCCTATGGTGACAAGCTCGATGCCATGGACGATCGCACCCGCAATATCTTGTGCGATCCGCAGACCAGTGGCGGCCTGCTGGTGGCCGTCGGCAAGGAGAGCGAAGCCGAGCTGCTGAGCATTGCCCGCGATGCCGGGCTCTCCCTCTCGCCCATCGGCGAGTTGAAGGTCAAAGAGGGCGACAGCTTTATCGAGGTTGTCCAATGAGTGACTTGCCCCTCGCCACGGATCTTGCCGCCATCTTCCTCGAAGATGTGCCCCTCATCGATCTGCGGGCGCCCATCGAATTCAAGGAAGGCGCCTTCCCCACCGCCACCAGCCTGCCGCTGATGACCGATGAGGAGCGCGCCAAGGTGGGTACCTGCTACAAGCAGCAGGGTCAAGCCGCAGCCATCGCGCTCGGCCACCAACTGGTGGGGGGCGCCGTGCGCGCCGAACGCCTCGAAGGCTGGCTGGCGCAGATAGCGGCCCAGCCCGATGCCCTGCTCTACTGTTTTCGCGGCGGCTTGCGCTCGCAAACCGTGCAGCAGTGGCTCCATGAGGCCGGGGTCACCCGCCCTCGGGTGGCCGGTGGCTACAAGGAGCTGCGCCGCTTTCTCATCGATACTCAGGACAAGGCAGCCGCCGAGTGCCACTGGAGCGTACTGACAGGCATGACGGGGTCTGGCAAGACTCATCTGCTCGGCCAGGTGGCCCAGGCCATCGATCTGGAAGGACATGCCCACCACCGCGGTTCTTCGTTTGGTCAATTGCCGGGAGGCCAGCCGAGCAATATCGATTTTGAGAATCGATTGGCCATCGAGATCCTCAAACGCCGTCACTTGGGCGAGCTGCGCTTCGTGCTGGAGGACGAGAGCCGTCTCATCGGCCGCTGCTGCCTGCCGCTCTCCCTGTTCGATGCCATGACCCAGGCTCCCCTCGTCGTCGTGGAGGTGCCCCAGGCCGAGCGTGCCGAGCAGATCCGCGAAGATTATGTGCACGATCTCTGGCTGCGCTATCGCGACCTGCATGGGCAAGAGGCGGGCTGGCCCCTGTTTGCCGACTACCTGACCGGTGCCCTCGCCAGACTCAAACGTCGGCTGGGGGATCAGGGCCATCGCGAGCTGGATATTTTGATGCAGTCGGCCCTGGCAGAGCAGGCTCTCAATGGCAGTACCCAGGCGCACCTGTCCTGGATCACCCTGCTGCTGACCCGTTACTACGACCCCATGTATCTCTATCAGCTTGGTAACAAGCGCGATCGCATCGTGTTTCGTGGGGACAAGCAAGCCTGTCTTGACTACTTTGCCGCGCAAAACCTGGCCTAGTCGGCGGTGCCGACTCCCGTAAATGCAACAGCGCCACCCCACCGGTAACGCGCCGGGAAGTAGTGGATTGGGTGGCGGCCTGTTTGCCCCCTATGAGAGGAATTGACATGCTGAAATACGAGGTGATCCCTGTCACCCCTTTCGCTCAGAACTGCTCCCTGATCTGGTGCGATGAGACCCGTCAGGCGGCGCTGATCGACCCCGGTGGAGAAGCCCCTCGCCTGCTGGCAGCCATTCAGGCCAAAGGTCTGGTACTGACCAAAATATTGTTGACCCATGGTCACCTCGACCATGTGGGCGCGGCTGCCGAGCTGCGTGAACAGACTGGCATTGCCATCACGGGCCCCCATCAGGAAGATGCCTTCTGGCTCGACATGCTGCCCCAGCAGAGCCAGATGTTTGGCTTCGCCCACACCCCCGCCTTCAGCCCGGATAGCTGGCTGGTCGAGGGGGACAAGGTACAGCTAGGTAACTGCGAGCTGGCGGTCTATTTCTGCCCCGGTCATACCCCGGGTCATGTGATATTGCTCAGCCAGAGTGAGCGACTCGCCTGGGTTGGCGACGTGCTCTTTGCCGGTGGCATAGGCCGTACCGATTTTCCCCGTGGCGATCACGCGACCCTCATTCGCTCGATCACCGAAACCCTGCTGCCTCTGGGGGATGACATCGTCTTCATCCCAGGTCACGGTCCCAGCTCGACCTTTGGCCACGAGCGCATCAGCAATCCCTATCTCACCCAGCCCGTCTGGTGATCAAGGTGCGGAGCACTCATTGAAGGAGTGCTCCGGCTGATAGCCCGGCCGGCAGCCTGATGGATAAACTGCGAGATAACCCCGGCCAATCGGGTTTCCGGTGAAAAACAGCCATAAAAAAGGCGCTGTCCCAATTACGTGTTGAAAGGCTAAGCTTGAAGTAGGCCATCACCTTGAGGTCTACCATCATGGATACTCCAGCCTTTCAACATCTGTTGTCCCTCTTTCCCCAGTTAACCCTGCGCCAACGCCGTGTTGCTCAGCAGGAACTCTCTGCCCCCCACACCATTACCTCGCTCAATACTCAGTTACCGGCATGCAGTGGCTGCCCACATTGTCAGGCCAGTGTCACCGAGCTGGCGCCTTGGGGATGGAGTCGGGGACTGCGCCGCTACCGTTGCAAGCAGTGTCTGCGCACCAGCTCCATCCTCACCAAAACGCCCCTGGCCAGATTGCGTAAAGCACCGTGCTGGGAAGACTACGCGCAAGCCCTCATCGAAGGACTGACCGTCCGCCAGGCAGCGCGGCGCTGTGGGGTCAGCAAAAACACCGCGTTCCTCTGGCGTCACCGCTTCTTGCGTGCCATGGCAGGTCATCAAGCCACACGGGAAGAGGGCATCGTTGAGGTTGATGAGACCTTCTTCCTTGAATCGTTCAAAGGGCAACGGGGACTGCCACGTCCGCCAAGGCATCGTGGTGGCAAGGGGCGAACCCGTGGAACCGGGCCGGATTACATCCCGGTGATGGTGGTGCAAGACCGTGCAGGCCACCATGCGGATTTTCAGCTGGAGAAGATAAATGCCGATGCGGTCATCGCGGTCTTGACGCCACTGGTGTCACCGGATGCGGTGCTGTGTAGCGATGGTGCGGGTGTGTATGCCTGTTTCAGCAAAGAGCAGGGCGTCCCCATCAGGTAGTGCACAATCGCCAAAGCGAACGGGTGGTCGGTGCGTATCACATCCAGCACGTGAACGGTTATCACCATCGGTTGAAAGAGTGGATGGAGCGGTTCCATGGCGTGGCGACGCACTACCTGGGTTGGCGCAGGATGCTGGAGCGTTACGGAAGGGGCGTGAATATCAAAGCGTGTTTGCATGAGGCGCTGGGGCATCCCATGCAACACGTAATTGGGACATAGCCATAAAAAAACACCTCCACAAGGGAGGTGTTTTTATCACGAACCAAGCGAGAGCTTAGACGCGGATGAAGTCCATGTGAACCAGTTTGGCTTTAACTGGGTGACGCTGGATAGCCTTCACTTTCACGTTGACTTCTTCACCGTTCACTTTCAGGGTCAGCACGGATTCGTAGAACTCCGGCTTGGCTTGAGCGATGATGAATTTTTTGTGGTCAACAGTGATGGATACTGCTTCTTTGCCTGCACCGTAGATGATGGCAGGAACTTGGTCAGCATGACGCAGGCGGCGGCTCGCACCTTTCCCCAGGTCAGAACGGACTTCAGCTTCGAATATGAAAGACATATTGGTTATCTCTATGTAGATGACTTTATGATGCTGACTGCGACCGATCAGCACCTCGCAAAACGAGCGCGGATAGTAGCATGGCTATCACGGCAGTGACAAGAAAGGTTACAGGCTGCCATCGAGTCGATTGAACTGCTGGTGACGCTCGGCGGGGGTGAGCGCCTCAAAACTGGCCAGCAGCTGCGGCGCCGGGCAGCGCAAGACATCGCCGCTCTTGACCACTGGCTTCACCCCCAACTGCTGACGATTGGCTTCATAGAGCGCCAGCACATAGCTGTAGGTCTCTTTGCCCTGCCCCTTGGCCAAGGTGCTGGCGATGCGCCATAAGGTTTCGCCTGGTGCCACCTTGTGACAGATGCCAGCCACCCCCTCTCCCTTGGCCAGAGCTGGCTCGACCAGGTCCGGTGCGACCGAATGTTCCTGCCGGGGCATCCGATAGCCGAGCATGGGGGATCCCAGCAGAAGGCCGTATTGATTGGGAAGACTGAACTCGGGCAGCACTGGCACATGGCTGGTGGCTTGTTCGAGCACCTGCACCTGATTGAGGTTGGTCGGTTGTGCCGGCTCCACGCTGGCAATGCCATACGCCATCTCATCGATGCGCTCCAACCGGGCCAGGTAGGCACGGGAGAGCTGGGCCTGCCCCTCGAACAAGTCGAAAGGGGGCACCAGCCTGGCCGGGAACAATACTTGCCAATGCCCCTTGTATTGGCGGCTGGCCAACGGGGGGTATTGATTGCCATGCCAGGCGGCAAAAATGGGCGGCGGCGCTTGGCGCAGCGGATAGTATTCAGGATTCAGGCTGACCCAGGTCTGCTCGGCAATGGGTTGATACCCACTGATGTTGACCAACGCCATCCCTAACCAGAGTCCAAGCATGCCTGCTCCTTTTTATCTCGACTAATCAAACGGCTAGCGAGGCGACCTTCCCTGTCAACCCCGCCATGCCATCAGGTTAGCACTGAGCGATGGCACTCTGCACCCGTTTATCCGAGACCGGATAGGGGGTGCCCAGTTGCTGAGCAAAGAACGATACCCGAAGCTCTTCGATCATCCAGCGGATGTTGGCCACCTCGGGCGGGACCGGCTGGGACTTGGGGATCTTGGCCAGCAACGCCTTGTAATCGTTCTCTACACTCTGCACCTTGAGCATGTAAGCCCTGTCCCGATTGGGATCGATGGCCAGCTTCTCCATACGCCGCTCGATGGCGCGCAGGTAGCGCAGCAAGTCCGGCAGCCGCTGCCAGCCGGTCTCAGTCACGAACCCCTTGTGAATGAGGTTGCTCAGTTGCAGCTGAATGTCGGACATGGCAAAAGCGGTATCGAGCTGCATCTTGCCCTTGAGCCGCTTCTTGATCTCATGAGACAGGGTCAGTACCGCTTCCACCTGGCTGGCTACCTCGACCACCGCATCATTGAGCTCGGCGCGCACATACTCCTTGAGCGCGTCAAAACCGGCCTCGTCCCAGGCCAGACCGCCGTGACGTTCCATGAGCTTGTCGCAGCCGCAGGCGATGCAGTCGTCAATCAGTTCGGCCACCTTGCCAAAGGGGTTGAAGTAGAGGCCGAGCTTGGCTTTGTTGGGCAGCTTCTCCTGCAGGTACTTGATGGGAGATGGCACATTGAGCAGGATCAGGCGGCGTTGACCCGCCCACATCAGCTGCTGCTGGGTCACTGGGCTCTCCACCAGCTGGATGGCGACCGAGTCTTTCTGATCCACCAGCGCCGGATAGGCCTTCATCTCAAAGCCACTGCGTTTCTGGCTGTACTCCTTGGGCAGCTCGCCAAAGCTCCACAGGGTCAGGCCGGACTGCTCGATGTCATCATCGGCGACCTGGGAGAGCGTCTCTTGCACCCGCCCACGCAAGGACTCTTTGAGCGCCTCCAGATCCTTGCCTTCCGCCACCTTTTTGTGTCTGTCGTCCACTACCCGGAAGGTGAGTTTCAGGTGATCGGGCACCGCCGCCCAGTCCCAGGCCTCCCGGGGCACTGTGATACCGGTCATGCGCCGCAGTTGGCGCTCCATCTCGTCCAGCAGCGGCCCCTGCTCAGGATTGATGCTGGCAAGCAGCGCATCGGCATAGTTGGGGGCCGGCACGAAATTCTTGCGCATCGGTTTGGGCATCGACTTGATGAGGGCCACCAACAGCTCATGACGCAGACCCGGGATCAGCCACTCGAAGCCTTTGACTTCGACCTGGTTGAGCAGCGGCAACGGGATATGCAGGGTGACGCCATCGGCCGCCTCCCCCGGCTCGAACTGGTAGGTCAGCTTGAGCTTGAGGCGCCCCTGCTGCCAGAAGTTGGGGTAATCGAAGTCGCTGATGTGGGCGGCATCCCCCTTCATCAGCATCTCTTTCTCGAAGCTGAGCAGATCGGGGTTCTGCTTTTGCGCCTCCTTCCACCACTTGTCGAAGTGACGGGCGGAGATCACATCCTCCGGCAACCGCGCATCATAGAAGCGGAACAAGTCTTCGTCATCGACCAGGATGTCGCGGCGTCGTGACTTGTGCTCCAGCGCTTCCACCTCGGCCAGCAGCTTGCGGTTGTCGCTAAAGAAGCGGTGGCGGGTCTCGAAATCTCCCTCCACCAGGGCGCGACGGATGAACAGCTCGCGGCACATGGCCGGATCGATGGCACTGAAGTTGATGAGACGTTCATTGACCAGGGTCAGGCCGTAGAGGGTCACCTTCTCCTTGGCCATGACGGCGCCGTTTTTCTTCGACCAGTGCGGATCGCTGTGATGCAGCTTGATGAGGTGTCCGGCCAGGGGCTCGACCCACTCAGGCTCGATGCGGCCATTGACCCGGGCATAGAGGCGCGAGGTCTCCACCAGTTCAGCGGCCATCACCCACTTGGGGGGCTTCTTGAACAGCCCAGAGGCCGGGAAGATGTGGAAGCGGCCATTGCGGGCACCGAGAAACTCTGGCTTTTCCAGATCCTTGTTGCCGATGTGGCTGAGCAGGCCGGTGAGCAGGGCGCAGTGCACCGTCTTGAAATCCGCTGGCTCCGAATTGGTTTTGAAGCCCAGCTCTTTCACCGTCTGGCGCAGCTGGAAGTGGATATCCTGCCACTCTCGCACCCTTAAGAATGAGAGAAACTCCTTCTGGCAGAGGCGACGGAAGGGGTTGCTGCCCAGCACATCCTGCTGCTCCTTGAGATAGTTCCACAGATTGACGAAGGCGAGAAAGTCGGACTCCTTGTCCTCGAAGCGTCTGTGCTGCTCGTCGGCGGCCTGCTTCTTCTCCATGGGCCGCTCGCGGGGATCCTGAATACTGAGGCCCGCGGTGATCACCATCACCTCGCTCAGACAGCCGGTTTGCGCCCCGGTGATCACCATCTTAGCCAAACGGGGATCAAGGGGAATGCGCGACAGCTGGCGACCGGTTTCGGTCAGCTGCAGTTTGGCATCCTGCTCCCTGTTGGCCGACAACTCCTTGACCGCCCCCAACTCTTTGAGCAGGGAGAGACCATCCTTGATGTGACGGGACTCCGGCGGCTCGACGAAGGGGAACGCCTCCATGTTGCCAAGGCCCAGCGCCAGCATCTGCAAGATGACCGAGGCCAGGTTGGTACGCAGTATCTCGGGATCGGTAAAGGCGGGACGATTGTTGAAGTCTTCCTCTGAGTAGAGGCGGATACAGATACCGTCCGCCACCCGGCCGCAACGGCCCATACGCTGGTTGGCACTGGCCTGGGAGACCGCCTCTATGGGTAGGCGCTGCACCTTGGTGCGCCAGGAGTAACGGCTGATGCGGGCAGTACCGGGATCTATCACGTAGCGGATACCGGGCACAGTAAGGGACGTCTCCGCCACGTTGGTGGCCAGCACGATGCGCCGTCCGGCGTGCTGCTGAAACACCTTGTTCTGCTCGCTGTTGGAGAGACGCGCATAGAGCGGCAACACCTCGGTATCGCGCAACCCCAGCTTGTTCAAGGCATCGGCGGTGTCGCGGATCTCCCGCTCGCCATTCATGAAGATGAGGATGTCGCCCAAGCCCTCTTTGGCCAGCTCTTGCACCGCATCGAAGATCCCCTGCAGCTCATCGCGATCGTCGCCCCCTTCCGGGCGCGGCTGATAGCGCACCTCCACCGGATAGGTGCGGCCCGAGACCTCGATCACCGGCGCCTGGTTGAAGTGACGGGAGAAACGCTGGGGATCGATGGTGGCCGAGGTGATGATCACCTTGAGATCCGGGCGCCTTGGCAACAACTGCTTGAGGTAACCCAGGATGAAGTCGATATTGAGGCTGCGCTCGTGGGCCTCATCGATGATGATGGTGTCGTACTGGGTCAGCATGCGATCATGCTGGATCTCCGCCAGCAAGATGCCGTCGGTCATCAGCTTGATGTGGGTCTGTTCGCTCACCTGATCGGTAAAGCGCACCTTGTAGCCCACATATTGACCGAGCTCGGATTTCATCTCCTCGGCGATGCGGGCCGCCACGGTGCGGGCCGCCAGGCGGCGTGGCTGGGTATGGCCTATGTAGCCCTTTACCCCGCGCCCGAGCGCCAGACAAATCTTGGGGATCTGGGTCGTTTTACCCGAGCCAGTCTCCCCGGCGATGATCACCACCTGATGCTCACTGATCGCCTTGGCGATCTCCGCCTGTTTCTGGCTGACCGGCAGGTTGTCCGGATAAGTGACGGCAGGCACACCGGCCAGGCGAGACTGGTAACGCTGCTCTGCGGCGCCCAGATCGGCGGCAATGGTCTCAAGTACCGCCGCCTGCTTGGCCTCGGGCAACTTCTTGACCCCGTGCAGACGACTGGAAAGGCGACGGGCGTCAAGGTTCATGCAGGCTTGGATCCGGCGGCGCAACGCCTCGATAGAGAGAGACAAGGTACAGATTCCTTATAGAGAGCCCGCTGGGGGCCATATCGATAGCTGGGGGAGATCCTAAAGAGCAGGCGGGGGCGGCGCAAGTATTAACGCGGTCAGGTTGCAGGTCGGGATGAAAGCAGGGGAAGCCCCCTGCCTCAATGGAGAGATATCAGTTGTGATCCGGGTGAAGGAAACAGGTGTCTAGCTGATTATGAATGGCCTTCATCACATCATGGCGGCTGATGACCCCCACCAGGCGGCCTCCTTCCAGCACGGGATACATCTTGGGTTTCTGGCCCAGCATCATCTCGGCCAGCTCCAGCATGCTGGTGCCGGGACTGACGGTCAGCACATCCTTGCGCATCACATCTTTAACCTGGGCCACCTGTTCGCAGTGGTAGGCCTCCTTGAGCATGACAGAGATACAGTCTTGCTCAGAGACCCAGCCTATCAGGTGACCGGCTTCATCGATAACAGGGCCGCCGAGCTGATTGCTATTGATGAACTTGGCGACGACGGACTGCACCATCATGTCCGCCTTGAAGGTGATGGGCCTCACCTGCATGTAATCCTTGGCCATTAATGCTTTCATGTTGAACCCCCTAAGAAACCTGGCTCGGCCGCCTTATATTGGCGGCCTCATGTCAAGCATAGCTCGCCGATGTCAGGAGATGGATTGCAGCAGCAGCAGCAGCTCGCTCTGGCTGTGACAATCTGTCTTTTTGAAGACGCCCTTGAGAGTGGATCTGACCGTTTCCACTTTCACACCCCGTAATTGGGCAATGTCATTGCTGCTATACCCCTTGCTCATCAACATCAGCAACTCTTTCTCCCCTATGGTCAGCGGATAGAGGCTGGCCAGGGCTTCGATATCGGGATTGAAAGCATGTTCCGGGTCGCGCAGCACCAACTCCACATAACGCTCGAATCGGGTCAGGCCACTCATCAGGGTGCACTGGATCAACAGCGGCCTGAGATTGGCCTGGCGGGGCACGGAAAGATAGGCGCTTGCCCCAGGCAGCAGATATGCAAAGCCGGCAAGCATCTCTTTGAATTGACGTTGCAGTTCCTTGCTGTGCAAGGAAAACAAGCCGGTCAGGGTACGCAATTCCACATTTTCATCCGTGATGCGGTTAAATGCCGTATTGGAATAATGGATATAACCCTTGCCATCGATGATGGCGCTCGGCTTATTGTGATTGCGCACCAGTTGTTGCAGCTGGTAATTCTGGGTTTCCAGCGCCAGTAGATTCCAATAATGCTGACTCCAGGCCGCAAGACCGGCATAGGTATCCGCCACCAGATGCCTCTCTTGCAGATTGAAGTCACGCTGGGCACCACTGCGATAACCGCACAGGGAGCTCATGCCATGATCCTTGACCCGACACACCCCTCCCAAGGCAAACTGGGCCCCGAAACTGGCGAGCAGGCCCGCGTTGTCGGAGATCTCGTTGGCACTGACCACCCCCTGACATCCTTTATCCAGGTAGTGATTGAACCAGAGATCCTGACGATGATGTTGCAGATAGAAATGCTGCTGAGCCTCGTTCAAGCCGCTGGCAAACAATTTGATCCCGTCGCTCTTATCATCATCGCGCAATAAAAACAGGGTTGAACTGCCACCGAGGTCATGGCGAAATTTGTCCACGACCAGCTTAATGTCAGAATCATTAATACCGCATTCATATAATTGGTTTATATAAGGCGATACCCTCTCGCTTACTAATGTTTTCACACCCGAACTCCCAATTCTTATTTTTATTGAACAGGCATCTTACTCTGCATTGACTACAGCGAAAAGTAGCCAAATGAACAATTACCGGACCCGCTGCCTCAATATATTTACCATTAAGTGTTTATCAGCCATTGCTTATTAAGGTGCCCATTAAGCAGAGCCCAATACTAGGTTGCCCCCGCCCTGCTGGCAGCCTCCCCCTGATCCCGTGGTGCGCTATCCTCCCTCTCTTTTGGCGCCACTGGCTCTCCCCTCTCCCCCCTTGTCAATCTGAGTGCAACCCCTCCCCTCTTTCGGGTCAAAGAGTGAACCGCGTCATGGCGTTAGATAAGATCATAAAATCGACACCCTCAAAAAATCTGCTTAAAGGGGAGGAGGAGACCTTCTGACGGTCAAAAATAGACATCGGCGACAGCTTTTGACTGGGCTGGATCGTCATTTATTCCTTATAAAAGTGGATAAAGCTAAAAAGCCTCATTCAAGACCCACCCATAACCCAGGCACAAATCAAACATAAACCATTGAAATTAATAACTTTAAAATACTTTCTTGTCTAAGTATTTTTTTAACCATGGCAACTTGGCTGCATTTCAAACACCAGCATGCAAAAACGGTCACTTGGACTCCCAACTCATTAAAGTGGCTCATTTATCACAATGAGCCATTGTTTTAATCTCCCTTTGTGTTATCTTGGATCCATCAACAGCCAGCCAGGGAGAAAAGATATGACCGAATTCTTAGTTACAGCAGTTTTCACTGTGTTTTTCACTCTGGTCGCAGTTTCCCTGCCTTCACTGTCCCAGTTTTGAGCCATGTGGGGCGCTTGCCGCCTCACTGACTGACCAGAAAACGACTGTTTAATCGACACCAACTGTGCATTAGTCACGGTTGGTGTTTTTGTTTGTGCTTTTTGCACCATTTCTGCATTCCCCCATGACGGCCATGCTCGTCCGACCTCTCCTGCTCAGCCCCATCACCGATTTACTCTGCCCAACCCCGGGTTCACAATGGTGCTCTTCTGTTTTTTCTCGGGATCCGTTATGACTATCGACGCCCTGCGCCACTGGCGCCGCGACCTGCATCGCCTGCCGGAAGCGGCCTGGTGTGAATTTCGTACCAGCTCACTCATCGCACATCGCCTCAATGAACTCGGTTTCACAGTCATGCTGGGAGATGCCCTGCTGGCCAGTTCATTGGTGATGGGTCGCCAGATAGATGTGGCAGCACAGAAGGAGCGCGCCTTGCGCCAAGGGGCCAACCCCGACTGGTTGGCGCGCATCGAAAACCTGACCGGCGTCATGGGACTCTGGGACAGCGGGCGACCCGGCCCGACCTTGGGGTTTCGCTTCGACATAGACGCAGTGGAAGTTGACGAAGATGGCGGCGAGCAGCATCAGCCCAACCAGGAGGCATGGCAGTCTCACAACCCGGGTTGGATGCACGCTTGTGCCCATGATGGTCATACCGCCATCGGTCTGGTACTGGCGGAGCGGATCATGGCCCAAGCCGAGCAACTGGGAGGGCGAATCAAGCTCTTCTTCCAACCGGCGGAAGAGGGATGCCGAGGCGGCAAGGCACTGGCGGCGGGCGGTCAACTCGATGATGTTGACGCGCTGCTGGCCCTGCACATCGGTATTCATGCCGCCAGTGGCGAGTTGGTGCTCAACCCCACCGAATTTCTCTGTTCGACCAAGTTTGACGTGGAATTCATGGGAGAGTCGGCCCACGCCGGGCTCGAACCCAACGCGGGGCACAATGCCCTGGCCGCGGCGTGCATGGCAACCACCGCCATGCTCGGCATCCCCCGCCATCGCGACGGCATGACCCGTATCAATGTCGGGCAGCTCAGTGGCGGCAGCGGTCGCAATGTGATCCCGGGTCAGGCACGCCTGCAAGGGGAAACCCGGGGGGCCAGTCCTGCGCTCAACGACTATGTGTTTGGTCAGGTGCAACGCATCGTTGAGGGGGCCGCCCTGATGCAGGGGGTGAGTTATCTCATTCGCAAGCAGGGTGAAGCCATCGGTATCAACAACAGCCCTGAACTCATCGAGGAGCTGATGCCCCTGGCCGACGCCATGGCCCTCAATACGGTACACACCCGACGCTTCGGGGCGAGTGAGGATGCGGGTTTCCTCATCGAGCGGGTGCAGCGCAATGGCGGTCAGGCGGCTTACCTGATCCTGGGTGCCGACCTCAGTGCTCCCCACCATCACCCCGCATTCAACTTCGATGAAACCGTAATGGCCCATGGGGTTGGCTTGCTGGAGCGTTTTATCCAGCACAGGCTGGCTGTGTCTTGAACCCTTGATGCCGCACCATCGCTCGGCGTCCATGCAACCCTGATAGCCAGGGGGCCACATTGCTCGAGCGCGCTATCGCGCACAGGCTGTGCCCTGATCCAATAATGAGGATTGGCTGCCAGCAAGCAGTTCCCCACATGCTTGGCGGGGATCTGCCAATGAAACAGGCAGCCTGATGGCTGCCTGTTTTTATCACATTCCGTCAGCCTGATGCTTGTTTCAGGCACTATGTAGGTCTATCCCCGCCCTCTGTCAGTACGCTCATCTCAACAATCTCTCTCGGTACTGCCAGTGCCAGCTATCGCAGTACGATGTCGGCCAGATGGCTGAAGTGGCGGATCTCGTGGGTCGGGGCACAGTCCCCCTCCTGACCTTGGGGGTTATACCAGCAGGTAGCCAGCCCCATGGCTGCCGCGCCCGCAATGTCAGTCTTGGGATTATCCCCCACCATCAGCACCCGGGCCGGATCCGGCCGACCCATTAATGCCAGGCTCCGCTCGAAGATAGCCGCTGACGGCTTGGTGACTTGCACCTCATCCGAGATGATCAGCGGCGCAAACCAGTCGTGCCAACCGAGCTTGGCCAGACGACCGCGCTGGGGCAAGCTAAAGCCATTGGTGATGATCCCCATGCTCACCCGCTCCTTCAATCGCAGCAAGGTCTCCACCACCCCGTCCAGGGGCTGGCTCAGCGCAATGATCTGCATGAGGAAGGTGTTATTCATGGCGAGGGGGTCGAGGCCTTCTGGGACGAAGGGCGAGAAGCGGGTCTGTTGCAAATGCTGGGCATCTATTTCACCACTGTTGTACTGGCCCCACAGTCGATGATTGAGCTCACGATACTCACTCATCCGCGCTTCACTCGCTGCGATACCGTGCAGCTGCAAAGTCTGCTCCAAGGCGAGATCCACCGGGAAATCCACCAGGGTTTCATCAAGATCAAACAGTACCCAGTCATAAGATGGCGTATTCATATCAATCCTTTACTACATGGAAAATGAAAGCTGGCATTGACCCGGCCAAACGGGCTAAACAGTGGTCAACCCTTGGCAATGAGTGGCCTTTCGATGCCAAAAGCCACTCATCTTTGACGACCGGGCCGACAAGCAGGACGCCATTATCAGCCAGGGCGCGGACGGGATCCAGTCAGGATCCCAGCTTGCCGGCCTGCCAGTCGGCCAGCAGTGCCAGGGTAAACCGCACCCCGAAGCCCGTTACCTCGCTGCCAACCACCCCATTGCCGCCCTTGTTGCGATAACCGGACAAGTCCAGATGCAACCAGGGGGTATCGGCTGGCACGAAACGACTGAGAAAACGGGTCGCATCGATATGATCCGGCGAGGCGCCAGGGGCGCACTGCAACAGATCCGCCCATTCACTCTCCAGCGCCTCATCATAATCACTGTCCAGCGGGAAGGGCCAAACCCGTTCACCACTCTCTTGCCCCAGCTGGATCAGGCTCGGCAGCCACCCGGCCTGGTTGGTAAAGGCGCCGCTATAACGACTGCCCAGCGCCCGTTTGCAGGCACCGGTCAGGGTGGCGTAGTCGATGATGAGATCAGGTTCGTCCCGCGCCGCCAGCGCCAGGGCATCGGCCAGCACCATGCGTCCCTCGGCATCCGTGTCCACCACCTCGATGGTGGTGCCATTGCAAGCGGTGACCACCTCACCGGGACGATAAGCCTGCGGGCCTATGTGGTTCTCGGCGATGGCCAGCCAGCAGTGAACCTGCACCGGCAGTCTGGCTCGGCTAATGGCGAGCAGGGTACCGAGTGCCACAGCGCTCCCCCCCATATCGAGATGCATACCATACATGGAGCCCCCCACCTTGAGGTTGTAGCCGCCCGAATCGTGGCAGATCCCCTTGCCCACCAGGGCCAGCTGCTGGGTGGCGCCCGCGGGTAGATAACTGAGTTTCACGATGGCGCCCTGGCTATCCTCGGCGCCCCGGCTCACCGCGAGGAAGGCACCGGCGCCCAGGCCTTTCAGTGCAGACTCATCATATTCTTGCCAGTGCCACCCCTCGATACTGGCCATCTCTTTCACCCGCTGCCGGTAGCCGCTCGCATTGAGTACCGATGCCGGCAACACCCCGAGATGGCGGGCCAGGGCATTGCCCTCTGCCTCGGCACACAGGCGCGCCGCATCCAGGGGAAACGCGGGGGAACTTGAGATCTGACGATAGGCGGTGACCAGCTTGGTCTCGCGCTTCTGGCTCGGCAAGGTCACGTTGGCGGCCAACAGGCTGGCCAGTACTACCTCTCCGAGTCGCGCTCTTTCTGCGGACTCGAACCCTTCCAGATGCAGACTCAGCTGCTCGGTATGGTATTGGGCAAGGGGCGCAATCCACTGCCGGATCTTTTTGAAGCGTTCATGACCGGATCCCAGCGCCGGGCTGAATATCAGCATAAGCAACCCTGGCCGAGCAGTTGAATCGGTGATCGGGCACAGATAAGGCCCCTCCTGCCCCAGGGCCGCTTGCAGGGTGGCTGACACCAGTTCGGTGCGCGCAAGCAGCGTCTCTTTCAGACTCTGATGGCAGATCAATAGCTTGAGAGGGGAACTCAGCCCCATGAACTGATCAAGATCCCGAGGTTCATTGTCTATGTTGGGGGCCTGATAGGAAAAATCGAGCATTTAGCGCAGCCTCATCCATGGAAAACAGAAGAGAGCAGATGATACCTGAGCAGGAGCAGATCGCCATGGGGCGGCGCCATATGGGATAAGGGAAATGGCAGAGATGCAAAAAATCCGCAGATACCGGACACGCGCAAGGGAGATCTAAAGCAATGAGGAAATATTGAAGGGGAAGAGCTACGAGAAAGTGGTTGCGGGGGCTGGATTTGAACCAACGACCTTCGGGTTATGAGCCCGACGAGCTACCGAGCTGCTCCACCCCGCGTCCGAATTGTCCCGACATGGCAGAGCAGTTGCCATCTCGAGTGCGCCTTGAGGTTCACGAGTGAACAGCAAGACTCTGTGTGGTTGCGGGGGCTGGATTTGAACCAACGACCTTCGGGTTATGAGCCCGACGAGCTACCGAGCTGCTCCACCCCGCGTCCGAATTGTCCCGACATGGCAGAGCAGTTGCCATCTCGAGTGCGCCTTGAGGTTCACGAGTGAACAGCAAGACTGTGTGTGGTTGCGGGGGCTGGATTTGAACCAACGACCTTCGGGTTATGAGCCCGACGAGCTACCGAGCTGCTCCACCCCGCGTCCGAATTGTCCCGACATGGCAGAGCAGTTGCCATCTCGAGTGCGCCTTGAGGTTCACGGATGAACAGCAAGACTGTGTGTGGTTGCGGGGGCTGGATTTGAACCAACGACCTTCGGGTTATGAGCCCGACGAGCTACCGAGCTGCTCCACCCCGCGTCCGAATTGTCCCGATATGGCAGAGCAGTTGCCATCTCGAGTGCGCCTTGAGGTTCACAAGTGAACAGCAAGACTGTGTGTGGTTGCGGGGGCTGGATTTGAACCAACGACCTTCGGGTTATGAGCCCGACGAGCTACCGAGCTGCTCCACCCCGCGTCCGAATTGTCCCGACATGGCAGAGCAGTTGCCATCTCGAGTGCGCCTTGAGGTTCACGAGTGAACAGCAAGACTGTGTGTGGTTGCGGGGGCTGGATTTGAACCAACGACCTTCGGGTTATGAGCCCGACGAGCTACCGAGCTGCTCCACCCCGCGTCCGAATTGTCCCGACATGGCAGAGCAGTTGCCATCTCGAGTGCGCCTTGAGGTTCACGAGTGAACAGCAAGACTGTGTGTGGTTGCGGGGGCTGGATTTGAACCAACGACCTTCGGGTTATGAGCCCGACGAGCTACCGAGCTGCTCCACCCCGCGTCCGAATTGTCCCGATATGGCAGAGCAGTTGCCATCTCGAGTGCGCCTTGAGGTTCACGGATGAACAGCAAGACTGTGTGTGGTTGCGGGGGCTGGATTTGAACCAACGACCTTCGGGTTATGAGCCCGACGAGCTACCGAGCTGCTCCACCCCGCGTCCGAATTGTCCCGACATGGCTGAGCAGTTGCCTGGTTGGGTATTGCTTCACTCAAGTCATCTTCACTTGGCGACAAACATCATGAGTGTGTGTGGTTGCGGGGGCTGGATTTGAACCAACGACCTTCGGGTTATGAGCCCGACGAGCTACCGAACTGCTCCACCCCGCGTCTGAGGTCGCCAATAATAGGCGCCAGCGCAAATATTGCAAGCAAAAATCTTGATAAAGTTGAGTATGTAGATTAATGCGGCGCTAACAGCACCTTTTCCCAGCACCATGCTGACTTTTTATGCGATGAAACAAGCTCTTGCCTCTGAAACCTCCCCTTATGTCTTGCAGAGCGACAGGCGCCGCTGTCATGGGGCTGGCTCTGCTGGTTCATAACGCGCCCATCAGGAGAGACCATCCGCGGCTCACGGGGCGCGGCAAACGGGCAGCCCATCAGGAGAGACCATCCGCGGCTCATCGACCGGAAGAGCCAAGCCGGCTGATCCAGGCTCGGCCGTCCCCCAGGAATACGCAGTCTCAGTTCAACATATGCAAGGCGCCTGTGGCCGCAATCTCGGCAATCAGCAGACCGCAAAGGGTCGTCGACAACACCACGGGGGCCGTCTCGCGCCGCAGATAGATGGGGCTGAACCAGAGCAGCAAGGTGGCGATGAGCAGCAAGGTCTGGGTCAAGACCCAAGGCAGCAGGGCATCCAGCACCGTCTCAGTTGGCTGGTTTGCCAACATCAGGGCCGCAAACCAGAGCAGGCTGGCAATCGCCGCCCCGAGCCCCGCCATGGGTAACAGGGTATTGAACGCCTGCAACCGGTGGCGGGCCCGCAGCAGCATCAGGTGTGCAAAGGCGGCGCCCAGCAGCACCATTTGCAGCAGACCACTCACCCACCCCGCACTGGCCAGGAGACCCAGTCCATAGAGGCTCAAGGGCAAGGCTGGCAACAACAGCCAGTTGGCGGGAATGGCACGTTTGCCCTCCAGTCGCGACTGCAGCAAGGAGACACCGATACCAAGCACCAGCGCGGCGCCACCGAGCCAGACTTGCCACTGGGGCGCCTTGGCCTCCACCGCCAACATCACTGACAGGCCGCTGATGACCCAGACCGAGAAGCTCTGCTGGAGGATACGCGAGCGTTGGCCCGGGCAGAGATCCCCGCGCCACAGCACCAGAGCCAGCCAAGCGAGGGCCCCGAGTGCCATCAGGCCACTCAGGGGATAAAGCCATAGGGGTAATTGGGATAACATGAACGCCTCCTGTGATGAAGGGGGCGAGTATACCCAAACTCAAAGCGGAACCAAACGCCTAGCCCTGGCCCCTCGCCTGGGCAACCAGGCGTTTGAACAGCTGGCGGATCACCACCGGGATATGGTCACGGCCCAGACGCTCCGCCTCCTCCACCACGGCCAGCGCCATGCCGGGCTTGCTGCGATGGTGGATCGCCTTGTTGATGATGCGGCTGGCGTTGAGTGAGGAGCGCCCGCCGACACCGGCTTCACGCCGAAATACCGCCTCGAAGCCATTGTGATAGAGATAATGCTCTATGTCGGCGGCGGGCAATTGCGTCAGGCGATCCTGCTCCCGCTCCCCCTTGAGCAAGGATCGGGCCGAGCTGGCGTATTTTATCCCGGCCTCGTCACCGTCGGTGAGCAAGTGCCACTCTATGCCAAAGTCCCGGGCCACCTTGATGAGGGGCGCCTGACCGCACTGGGCGAACTCAATGATGCGCACCCCTTCGGCCCGCAGGCTGTAGCCGCAGATCTGGGCCAGCTCTGACAGCAGCCAGATCTCGGTCTCCCCCTCCACCAGTAACCAGCAGCGGGCAAACAGCGACATGGGTCTGTTGATGCGCACATGAAAGGCGATTTTACGCAGGTCGTCGCTGCTGTAGCGCTCCCCTCCCAACTGATGGCAGAGGATGTCCTGCTGACGACGCACCAGGCGGCGGACCTGATTCAGGGGCAAAGAAGAGAGCAGATCTCCTGAGTTGGTGGTAAGCAGCTTCTGCGCCGGCAATTGCTCAAGCAGCCCCCAGGCCAGGGAGAGCATGGTGGGGTGAAGCCGGCTCTCCGGATCCTCCACGATCATGATGGGCCTGGCCCCCTGCTCCAGCTCCCGATTGCCGCGAGCATTGAGCAAGGCGCCGGCCATGCCGGCCATCGCCAATTGCAGCGCCCGGTTGTCGGCGCCGCGCAACAGGCTCTGCAGATTGCCGGGATTGCGCAGTGTCATGGGCCTGTTGATGATCTCCCGCTGGCTGCGCGGCTTGTATTTGATGGGGGCCAAGGCTTTGAAGTAGTGATCCGTCAACTGGCGCACCGCGCTGAGCGCCTCCTTGAGCTCCTCTTCACCGATGCGCTGTGGCTCATCCCCCATCTTCTCCATCAGCTTGCCAAGGTGATGCTCGCTGGGCTCAGGCCAGGAGAACGCCTCCTGATCTAACCGGGCACTGCGGGCATCGCGTAGTCGAAATACCGGGTTCATGGTGATAATCAGAGTGACCAGAGGCCCGCTATCCACCCCCTCCAGCACCTTGCCAATCCCATCGAGAAAATCATGGTGACTCACGACGCTACCGTCATCTTGCAACTCGGCGCAGGCCCGGTAGTGGATGCGATGGAATTTGTCTTTGTGGCCGATCCAGACCGGGGCAAGCCGGGCCAGACGCTGGGAGCGCAGGCACATCTCGGGTCTGTATTCGCTGAAGGTGAGCACCAGTTGCAGGTTGCGCGCCGAGGCCAGTTCGGGATCTTCGGGCCTGTGGAAGTCATCGGCATTGAACTGATAGGGTTCTGCTTCCTGGCCCAGCAGGCACCAGAGTGCCCGCAGCAGGCTCGATTTCCCCCAGGCGTTCTCACCGATGAGCACCGTGGTGTTATCCAGGCTGAGCGAGAGGCGATTTATCCCGCGAAAGCCTTTTATCTCGATACGTTCCAGAAACATAGCGCCCCATGACAGCAGTCAACGTCTGGGGGTCATAGTGGCAAACTTGGCGCCGACTGCCTATGGCAGGGAGGAAGATTTCAACGAGAACTGTGAGGCACTTCGGGTTCGGGAACACAAGGGAGAGGCAGGAACCCGCGGCGGACATTCCAGTGACTGAACCAGAGATGGCGGCTGCGAGCCTGACGTTTGCTTTGTTTCAAGAGCGTTCCTTTTTATCAGGGTTGGATCATGTTGGATGATGCGCGCGGCTTATGGGCGCGCCGCCACTATCCCCGCCCAGCATGACAGTTCGATGACACGCGACTGCGCCACTGTCCCGGACTCAAGCCGAAATCATCACGAAAGCGGTTGCCGAGGTGCGCGGCGGACGAGAAGCCGCATTGGCTAGCCACCTCCTCCAGGGAGGCGCCGGCCAGCAAGAGCTGCTTGGCACGGCGCAATCGCAATCCTTGCAGGTAGCGATGGGGCGACGTACCCAGGGTTTGGGCGAACATGCGACTGAAGTGAAATTCGCTCAAGCTGGCCTCGGCCGCCAGCTCGCCCAGCAAGATGGGCTGCGCAAGGCGGGCTGTCATGTAGTCGCATACTCGCCGCGCCGCTGCCGGTGCCAGCCCCCCTTTGGGCTGCACCAAAGGCGGCGCCTCCTGGGTGTGCCGGCTAAAGGTGTGCAACAACAGCTGATTGCACAGCCCGCCGAGGGCCAGCCGATTGCCCGCCTCTTGCCAGTCAAGGCGTTGAAGCTGGTTGGCCAGCCTCATCAAGACGGCATCGTCGATGAAGGTCTTGTCATCGAGTTGCAGGTGACGCCCCTCCCGATCGCAGACCTCCTCTGCTATCCGCATCAGGTGTGCCGGGCTGAAATAGAGGTGGAAGAAGCGAAACTCCTCACGCACCAGCCACTCTGATCTGTGGTGATCCGGCATCAGGCAGATCTTGCCGACGCCGCCATGGCCTCCTGGGCCATCGAGTCGCTCCGTCTGCTCACCCCCTTCCAGATAGACGCTCAGGGTGTGATGACCGGGCCTGTGATAGCGAGTCTGATCGAAGCAGTTGCGCCAGCTGGCCAGCCCGAGCCCTGGCTCCAGCCAGTGGCTAGCCTCGAGCCGCGCCCCCGTGCTGACCAGTGCATCGAATACCCCTGCTGCCATGTCGCCTCTCTCATCCTGAAGATCCCACAACCCGGCTGGCGCCCGGGTGCTCGTCTGCCAACCCTGAAGCCCGCCAATCCGTTTCCAGTCTACTCGCCCGCCCCGCCAGATGGCAGCCATCGGAGAGCCCTTGGCAAAAATAACCGCAAGATCCTGTAACCCGGCGCGGGCCGAGGCACACCATGCTAAGACCATCGGACTGAGCCCATCGAGACTGGGCCTGGCTCTCCTGCTACTCCCTGCCGCCGTATCAAGGATCACCATGATGAATTTGACTCTCTATCTCGCCACCGTGCTCATCTGGGGCAGCACCTGGATTGCCATCGCCTGGCAACTGGGTCCCATCCCCATCGAGGTCTCGGTGCTCTACCGCTTCGCCTTGGCGGCGCTGGGGCTTTTTGCCCTGCTCACGGTAAGCGGCAGATTTCCCCGGCTGCCTAGGCAAGGCCAGGGCTATGCCGCCCTGCTTGGCGCCCTGCTCTTTTCCACCAACTTCCTCTGCTTCTACCACGCCACCCAATATATCCCCAGCGGTCTTTCCGCCGTGGTATTCGCCTGCGCCAGCATCTTCAACGGCCTCAATCTCTGGCTGTTCGAGAAGCAAAAACCCAGCCGCCAATGGTTGCAGGGTTCGTTGATGGGACTGATCGGCACCCTGCTGCTGTTCTGGCCCAGCCTGATGTCGAGCAGCCTCGGAGCCCAGGCCTGGAAGGGGCTCGCCTTCGCCTGCGCCGGTACGCTCTGTTTCTCCCTCGGCAATCTGGTCTCGGCCCGGGGTCAACGCCAGGGCTTCACCGTGTTGCAGATGGTGCCATGGGGCATGTTGTACGGGGTCATGCTGTTGTTTGGCTGGGTACAGCTACTGGGGCAGGAGCTGGTCTGGCCAACCGGCACCCGCTACTGGGGCGCCCTCCTCTATCTGGCACTGTTCGGCTCCGTCATCGCCTTTACCGCCTATCTGACCCTGGTCGGGCGGATCGGGGCAAGCAAGGCGGCCTACGCCACTGTGCTCTTCCCCCTGGTCGCCCTGGGCCTCTCTACCCTGTATGAGGGATTTGTCTGGCAGCCGGTATCCATGCTGGGCATGGCGGTCTGTCTGCTCGGTAACCTGGTGATCTTCGGCTTGCCAAAGCGTCTCAAGCCCCAGCCGGCCTGATGCCCTTGCCTCTCGCACCTTAAGCTCCTAAGGTGGGGGCCGGATATGTTCGAGAGGTACCAAATATGTTACTGGAAGGGCTGGATACCCTGTTTCTGCTGGCGAGCGAGGGCACCATGGGCAAGGTTGCCAGTCGCCTCTATATCAGCCAGTCGGCGGTCAGCAAACGCATCAGTCAGCTGGAACAGCGGCTCGGCAAGAAGTTGATCGAACCCGATGGCCGCCAGATCAGGCTCACTCCCCAGGCCCACGAGCTGCTGGCCCGTCTCGGCCCCACCCTGGCCGAGATGAAGGGGCTGCTGGCCGACAGCCAGACCCTCACCGATGCCCACCCCCTGCCCGTCGCCTGCTCCGAAACCCTGCTGGCCGGCTACCTGGCCCCCTTCATGGCCAGCTATCTGCGCCAGGACCCCTACCTGCAGATCTCCACCCACCACACGCCGGTGATCCTGGCCCGGGTGCGAGCCGGTGAGGCCCTGCTCGGCGTCTGTGCCGGGCGTCTACCCCCCGGACACGGTTTGCACGCCGCGCTGCTGCGGGACGAACCCTTCTATCTGGTAGGTGAGGAGGAGGAAAGAGGGACAGCGGCCAGCTTGTTCACCATGGATCTGGAGAACCCGGTCAACCGCTATCTGGTGGCCCCCTTGGCAGAGCTGGGGTTGGCGCCGCGCATGCAGCTTGACTCCTATCTGGCGCTGATCGAGCTGGCCAAGGCGGGCATGGGGCCTGTGATGTTGCCCGAAGGCCTGCTGGCGCTGGTCGGTGAACAGGGCCAGCAGGCTCGGCCTCTGCCCGGCATCAGTCGCCCCATCCATCTCATCTACCGACCCAGTAGCCTCAAGCGAGATAGAGCCAGCCGCCTGATCCAGGCCCTGACTCGCCACTTCGCCAAGCTCGCGCCCCTTGACCGCTGATCCGGCGCCTCGGATGCGGCATGGCAAGCCGGCCCCAGACCCAGTGTTTCAGTGCAACCAGGCAAACAGGGCGGGATACTGGCTCCAGATAAGCTTGGCCGACATCAGCAGTGAGATGGTGACCAGCAAGGGTTTGATGAGTTTCACCCCTTTTATCAACACCAGCTTTGATCCAAAACGCGCGCCAATGAACTGCCCAAGCGCCATGGCAAAGCCGACGCTCCACACCACCTTGCCGCCGAGGGCAAAGAAGATCAGCGAGGCGATGTTGGAGGTGAAATTGAGCAGCTTGGTGTGAGCTGTGGCCCGCGCCATGCCAAACCCCGCCAGGGCGACGAAGCCGATGGCAAAGAAGGAGCCGGTGCCCGGACCGAAGAAGCCATCATAGAAACCGACCCCACCGCCGACCAGCAGGGCAAACAACATGGGGGTAAGACGCCGGGTGCTTTCCGCATCGCTCACCCTGGGGGAGAAGTAGAAGTAGCAGGCAAAGGCCACCAGCAGGAAGGGGAGCAGCCGCTCCAGGATGGCGGCGTCTATGGTCTGCACCGCCAGGGAACCCAATGCGGCGCCGATAAAGGTGAAAATGACCGCGGGCCAGATGATGTGCCACTCTATCAACCCCCGACGGGCATAGAACCAGGTGGCGGAGAAGGAGCCGAAACTGCTCTGCAACTTGTTGGTCCCCAGTACCAGAGCGGGAGGCATGCCGGTCGCCAGCAGGGCTGGCACCGTCAGCAAACCGCCCCCCCCGGCGATGGCGTCGATGAAACCGGCTGCCAGGGCGACACCGAACAACAAGATAAGGGTGGTAAGCTCAAATTCCATTTTCACCTCAGTCAGACGAGACAACACAGGGCTCCTGCCCCGCAAAGAGAGGGGGTGCAGGAGCCGGTTGCGCCTATCCTAAGCGCGGTTCACCCATTCACATAACGAAACAATGGCAGCCAATCAATTCCTGATTTTCACCATTTATCTGACTGCCATTGCCCGCCTTGCAGGGCGCTCCACCCCTGAGGCTATGACTCAATCCAGGGTTGATTCCCGATTTTCATCATTTTCCCGCATCGGATTCAAGAAAGGGACAAGCGCCTGCTGCAGGACGGCGTCCTCCTCCCCCGGCCAGCGATTGACCCGACCGGCCATGTAGCGGCTGCTGAACAGGTTGAACCACAGCTGCAGCCCCAGTCCGGCCTGCGCCTCTCCGGCGACTTCCAGCACGCAGGCCGCCACCTCGGCGGTGCAGAGCTGATGCTCCTTGGGGGCCACCCTCATGCCATAGGTGGAGAGGCTCTCGGGACGCACGGCCAGCACGGGCAGCGCATCGAGATAGGGGCTTTTGTTAAACATCTTGCGCGCCTCGGGCCAGGTTCCATCGAGCAAGATGAACAAAGGCCTCTTGCCCGGCGCGGTCAACAGCTGCTCGGTCAGGCGGGCCGGCGCCTTCTCGCTCGCCGGAAACACCACATAAGGTTGCCATTCAGGATCCCTTAACAGGGCCAGCAACTCGGGGTGGGGCTCGGTGCGCGACCAGAGAAAGGCCCAGGTCTTGCCCGGCAAGACATCGGCGATGAGTCGTCCCGTGTTGGAGGGCTTCATCGGCTCGCTGTCATACATCAACAGACAGAAGCCCACCTCGGCCTTGAGCTCGGGCCGCCAGTCACAGGCGCACCAATCACGGCGCAGCTGGCAGGCCTCGCACCGTGGCACACTCCCGCCCCGGGCCAGAAAAGGACGGGTGGAGATACTCTTGCGCCAGGTTCGCAGGCGATTGACGGCATGATCGGGGACTGGCTTCATGAAGGGTGACTCGGCACAAAAGAGGACGAAAAGGGGCAGGATTGTAGCGAGCGAGCCCTTGTGCGGCAAGGCCCCTCCTAGTCGGTCTGGCTCTTTCTATACTCAAAGCCGCACGGTCGCTCCACTCGGGGGTGGCCCCCAGACGAGAGATCAAAATGGCAGAGCAAAGCAATGATCAGGCCCGGGAACACGCCCTGGCCGCTGGCACTACTTTCACCTGGCACGAACTCTATGTGCCCGATAGCGAAGCGGGGATCCGCTTCTATACCCAAGTACTCGGCTGGGAGGTACAGCAAACGGCCCTGGAAGGGGTTGACTACCCGATGCTGGTCGCCAATGGCCGCCCCATCGCCGGGGTACAGGCCACTGGCGGCAATCCGCAGATGGAAGGGGTGCCGCCTCATTGGGCGACCTACATCGCAGTCGATGATGTGGATGCCCGAGTCGCCAAGGTCACCCGGCATGGCGGCAGCCTGGTGGTCCCGGCCATGGATATCCCCACCGTCGGCCGCATGGCGCTGATAGCCGACCCCCAAGGGGCGCACATCTGGCTGTTTACCCCGGCAGCCGGGGAGTGTTCACAGACATAAGCCGCCATCAACAAGAGAGGGGCCCCGGGGCCCCTCTCTTGTCTTGTACCTTGCGGTCTGCCCTTATGCGGGTTTGCGTACTATGCCTTCGAGGAACTGCGCAAAACGGTGACCGTGATGTTCCAGCAATTTCGGGAACATGGAGATGGGGGTCATGCCGGGGAAGGTGTTGATCTCGTTGAGCAGGATCTCGCCATCTTCGGTCAGGAAGAAATCGATACGCGACAGGTGAGTCAGCTTCAGCTGACGGAATGCCTTGAGGGCATAGGCCTGAATGGCCTCGCTCTGGGCCTGGGTCAAGCCCTCTGCCTTGAGGCTGGTCGCCGTGTGGCTGGCGCTGCTGTACTTCTCTTCGTAGGTGTAGAATTTGTCGGTCGGCACGCAGATCTCACCCGGATAGGTCGCCACCAGCTCGTCACCATATTGATATACCGCCACTTCCAGCTCCCGCGGCTTGACCGCTTTCTCGATCAATACCTGCTCGGAATAACCGAAGGCATCCTTGATGCTCTGCACCAGCTCGGTTTCGGTGCTGGCGGAGTAGCAACCCACGGAGGAGCCCTGACAGGCCGCCTTGATGAACACCCTGCCCCACTTGGCCAGAGCAGCTTTGGCTTCGCTCAGGCTGCTCTCATCCTGCTGGGTCAGGAACAGATAAGGGGTATTGGGAATATTGATGGCGGAGAGCCACAGCTTGGTACTGATCTTGTTGAAGCAGATCTTGCTCGCCTCGGCATCGCAACCGAGATAAGGCAACCCGGCAAGCTCGAGAAAAGATTGCAGATCGCCGGTCTCGCCCGGGTAACCGTGGATACAGGGCACCACGAAATCCACCGGTCGCGCCACGCTGTCAAAGGAGAGCAGCCTGTCGAGCCCCAGCTTGCACTCGCGGCCGTCGGCACTGAGCCAGCGATCGGCAAACATCTCGACCCGGGTCACTTCGACATCGGCCAGGAAACCGAGCTGTTGCTCGAGGAAATTGGCGCTACGCAGAGAGACTTCGTGCTCGGAGCCACCGCCACCGCATAGCAGCAAGACATGCATCTTCTTCATTGATTGGGATCCCTTGGGAGAAGCGGCCGCGTCATCCTCGGCGGCGAACAGGAAACCAGCCACCGGACGTAAGCCAAGTGCGGCCAGTGTAGCAAGCAAGAATGTGCCTTGTCAGCTGATGGCAGGGCCAGGACGCTCAGGCCGGGCAGAAAGCCGCGACACTGACCAACAAAGCGCCAATTTCTGTCCGTATCAAGCACATAGCCCCCTCCTTTCATCGACGAAGATCAACGGGGCGGATCGACCCGATCAAGGGCGGTGCCATTGACCCTGAACCAGCCCGCTATGCTGTAACGCTCCTGACGGGCAGCCAGCACCTCGTGGGGGAACTCCTCGGACAGAAACAACACCAGGCGTCCCCCCTTGGGAGAGATATCCATCAGATGTTGCTCACCGTCGTCATAGACCCGCAGCAAACCACCATCATCCGGCTGCCAACCATTGTTGAGATAAAAGACGGAGGTGAGACGGCGGTTGGATCGCCCGGCGAAGGCATCCCGGTGGGTCGCATAGAAATCACCGGGTCGATAGCGGGCAAAGTGAGCCTCGTAATCAAAGAGTCCCAGCATCAGCATCCGATTGGCTGCGATGCGCAAGGATTCCATGCGCGCGAGGTAGGCTGCCACCGGCGCACCCAGATCCCCATCCAGCCAGTGGATCTGATCCCGGCGAATATCGGTATTGCCCCGATGCTGCCCCTCACGACCGATACCGGCCTGTTGCCACTCATCGGGCAGGCAGGCGCGCAGCAGATCCACTTCGGCAGAGGAGAGAAAATCGTCCACTATCACCCAACCCCGGGTGTAAATGGCATCCATGACGGCGTTGTAATCCAAGGGATAGGCTCAGAAAGTGGCAGTGGCGCTTTTTATCGGCTTTTGGGGCGCCCCACAAACCGGATTGCAACTCGATACGAGCCTCACTATCAATATGAAGGCCCTTTAGTCCGCCACTCCTTGCTCTGCGCCACCGGCTCAGCTAGCGTTGCCTCAAGATCCTGGGCGATTAATCACAGACGACGAGCACCAACATGACCCTGAACAAGCTAATTCTCACCCGCCTCGATGGCAGCGAATACCCCCAGCGCGAGTTGCAAAATAGGGTGATCCTGGTGGTCAACGTCGCCAGCCGCTGCGGTTTCACGCCCCAATACACCGGCCTGGAAGCACTCTATCGCCAGTTCTCCCCCCTGGGGTTGACCATACTGGGCTTTCCCTGCAACCAGTTTGGCGGCCAGGAACCCGGTGATGCCGACGAGATAGCCCGTTTCTGCGCGCTGGACTACCCGGTCAGCTTCCCCATCATGGCCAAGTGCGAGGTCAATGGCCCCCGCACCCACCCTCTCTATCACTGGCTCAAGGCAGAACAGCCGGGCCTGCTGGGCTCAGAGGCGATCAAATGGAACTTCACCAAGTTTCTCATCAACCGTGATGGCCAGGTGGTGGCTCGCTATGCCCCCCAGACAACCCCGCAATCCCTGGCCACCGATATCGCTGCCCTGCTCTGAGCACGCTACGCCCGGATAGTTGACCGCCCATCACCACGTTGCGGGTTGCATCTCATAGCCCGCCTGTTGCCCCACCAGCCCTTTGCAGGGCCAGGGCAGCCGCCACCGATGGCGGCTGCCCTTGACCGCGATTTCTGCTATATTGTGCGCCCATGCGGATCGGTGGTGCGCCCCAAGGTGCCCGGCCGCTCGTGTTTTTCGATGGTTCACCTTCGGGTGCCAGCGCAATGTGTGTTTCTCGGTGGTTCCTCTCACGACGCCACCGCAATCGCAGTTTCTTCGGGGTTGATGGCGCCAGTAGTGTGCGTCGATCCCAGCTGAGCCAATGCTCAATGTCAGGAGTCTCTCTCTAACATGTCATTTAACGAACTGGGCCTGTCGCCGCACATCTTGCGTGCCGTCAAGGAGTTGGGTTACGAACAGGCAACCCCTATCCAGCAACAGGCTATTCCGGCCATTCTGGCAGGCCAGGATGTGCTGGGCGGCGCCCAGACCGGAACCGGCAAGACGGCCGGTTTCACCCTGCCCATGCTGCACCGGCTGCTGGCCAACCATGGCCGTGGCGGACGCCGTCAGGTCCGCGCCCTGATCCTGACTCCGACTCGCGAGCTGGCCGCCCAGGTCGGTGAGAGCATCATCAAGTACGCCAATCATCTGCCGTTCCGGACCCTGATAGCCTACGGTGGCGTCAGCATCAAGCCCAATCTTGAGGCCATCAAGCTCGGGGTCGATATCCTGGTCGCCACCCCGGGTCGCCTGCTGGATCTGCTGACCCAGCGCGCCCTCACCCTGACCGAGCTGGAAGTGCTGGTGCTGGATGAAGCGGATCGCATGCTCGACATGGGGTTTATCACCGACATTCGCCGCATTATGAAGGCGCTGCCGGAAGAGCGGCAGACCCTGCTGTTCTCCGCCACCTTCTCGGACGAGATCAAGGCGCTGGCCGATGATCTGCTCAAGAGTCCGACCCTCATCGAGGTGAGTCCGAGCAACAGCACCGCCGAACAGGTCAACCAGCGCGTCATCAAGGTGGATCGTGAGCGCAAGCGCGAGCTGCTCTCCCACATGATTGGCCGGGGCAACTGGCAGCGGGTGCTGGTATTCGTGCGCACCAAGCTTATCGCCGACCGGCTTGCCCAGCAGATGGTCAAAGACGGTCTCAATACCGTCGCCATCCACGGTGACAAGACCCAGGGCGCCCGCAACCGGGCCCTTGCCGATTTTCGCGAGGGCAAGGTGCGAGTACTGGTTGCCACCGACATCGCCGCCCGCGGTCTGGACATTGACCTGCTGCCCCACGTGATCAACTTCGAGCTGCCGCAAGTGGCCGAAGATTACATCCACCGCATCGGTCGTACCGGCCGGGCCGGTCGGGGTGGCGAAGCCATCTCCCTGGTCAGCCTGGATGAGCTGGATCAGCTCAAGGCCATAGAGTCCTTGATAGGCCAAAGCCTCCCGAGCGAAATTCAGGAAGGGTACGAGCCTAGCGGAAAAGTGACGCGCCAGAGTCTGCCCAGCAACAAGCCGATACAAAACCGCGACCGGGGTGGCCACGTCAATGCCAAACATAACGTCAAGGCCAGGGCCAATGCCGCCAAGGAGAAGCCTGCCGCCCGGGGTAAACCCGCCGCCAAGCCGAAACCCAAGGCAGATGGCAGCAAAGCAGCGGCGCCGGCGCGCCAGAAAGAGCGCGGCGGTGAAGACACCGGCTTCGCTCCGATGCGCCGCCTGCCCAGAGCCCAGCGGGACGGCTATCAGGACAACTCCAACGAGGAGTAAGACAGCCTCTGTGCGGCGACTCGGTACAGCCAGGCCTGAAATACAAAGAAACCGCCCTCGGGCGGTTTTTTATTGATGCCATTTATCCTGCGGAAAGACCTTTTCGCAGCGCTCCAGCACCCGTTCCGGTTGTTCACCAAAGCTCACGCCCGACTTGGTCCCCTCGCGGTTGAAAAAATCGAGGTTGGGCTGCGCGCCCTCCCCTTTGGTCGCTGCACATTCAGGGCTCCCTTACTCCAGGGCGGTCAGCACCATATGCAGCAGCGGATAGGGCTTGCCCTGGCCATCTCGCGGTGAGCGTCCCGTCACGACAAACCCCATCTGTTGATAAAAACCGAGCGCCTGCACATTCTGCTCGTTGACATCCACCCGGGTCGCTCCTTGACTGGCAATGGCATTGGCCACCAGCAGGCGGCCGACACCACGGCCCCTTGCCTCGGGGGCAACAAACAGCATCTCGATATTGCCATCACGCACGCCGCAAAAGCCGACGATACCGGCGGTGTCATCCCTGGCACAGACCAGATCAACGGCCGCGAAATAGTGCGCCAGGATCAGCGGCTTGAGGGCGGTTATCTCCGCCTCTGGCAGGAAGTGGTGGGTGGCGCGCACCGAGGCTTCCCAGATGGCGATCAGGGTCAAGTGATCCCCGGCTCTTGCTTGTTCAATCTGCATGTTCTGACTCTTGTTGTGTGGGGTGGATGACCTTATCTGAGAGGATCGTTCGTGCCTATGGCATCGCCTCGCTTGATGACGAATCCCTTCTCGATGCCCGCCTGGAAACCCAGCTTCTCGTAAAGGCGGTGGGCAGCCTCGCGTCCCTCCCCCGACAGCAACATCACCTTGTAGCACGCCCGCTCCCAGGCGATGGTGAGCGCCTGCTCAACCACCTGCTGGCTCAACCCCTGGCGCTGAAATCGGGTCGCAGTGATCACATGCTCTATGACGCCAAAGGGCCTGCCGCCATTGGTGAGGGTGGGGATCACCCCTAGCTGGCAGGTGGCGGCAAGCTCTCCATCCACCTCGGCCACGATGAGCCGCACGTCTGGCCGAGCCAGCAAGGTTCTGAGCGTCTCGAAGGCCACCTCGGGAGACAGGGGCGGGTCATGGGGACGCAACTCCCGATACAGGCTCAGCAGGCCGGCCAGATCCTGCTCGGTACCCAGTCTCACTGCCATAGGCTCTCCCTGGCTGCTTGGTTCGCACTCAGGAGTGACGCGGTGCAAACATGATGATGGCCATGCCGATCAGTGCCACCCCTGAGCCGACCAGATCCCACAGAGTGGGTCTGATGCCATCCACCAGCCAGAGCCAGAGGATGGCGACAAAAATATAGACGCCACCATAGGCGGCATAGACACGGCCAGCTGCGGCCGGGTGCAGTGACAACAACCAGGCAAACAGCATCAGACTCAAGCCCGCCGGAAGCAGCAGCCAGATGCTCTTGCCCTGGGTCAGCCAGAGGTAAGGCAGATAACAGCCCACTATTTCGGCGACCGCCGTCACCAGAAACAGCGCCATCGTTTTGAATTCGACCATGATGGTAGTCTATTGCTCGCCATGTAAAAGTGACCGAATAGTAAAATAAATCATTGTCTTATGTAAGGGCTGTACGCCCTGGCGCAGTGCCATCCATCTGCTGGCATCGCTCACTTGCGGGCAAGCAACAGCGTGATACTGCCCCACCAATGACAGCCCGCCCCCGTCGGCCTTTGTCGTTGACGGTGAAGAGCCGCGAGGCAAGGCAATGGCGTAGCCTGATTGCCAATGGCCAGACAAAAGAGGAATGAGGGCTGACACAGGGTCAGGTAATCAAGAGGGGGAGGCAAGGAGGCATAGGGTAACGGCTTGGCCCTTCCCCTGCAGACGGGGGAAGGGCCAATCGAGTGCAATTTATCAGCGGGTCTTGACCGCTTGCAGCAAGACCGACATATCCGGGCCGAACTGGCGGGTACGGATCGCCTCGCGGATATCCCTTTCGCTGTAGCGACTGCCCGGGTAGATCAGCACGCAGGACGTATCGCCAGGCTGGAGGAAGTGGCTCTCGCCGAAGGCGGTGTAGCGGGTGGCGCCTATGCTGATGAGCGCATAGGATGGGTGCCCCGCCTGGGCCAGCAGGCCCTGTATGTGCTCGGCCGGGCCTTCATCCTGCTGATGATTGAACTTGTCGATGGCCCAATCGAGCAATTGGCCGTGGAAGTAGCTGTAATCCAGCGCGGCGCTGTCGACCCCGTAGCCATGCAGCTCGCCATCGCGCTCCAGATAACAGGCGATGCGATAGTCATCCAGCTCGCAGCCAGCGGCAAAACCGCCAAGGGGCAGCAACTGGGCAGCCAGTCCCTTGCTCTCTGGGCCCCAGTTCTTCTTCTCGCTGATTTTGTTGGCATTGGGACGGCGGATGGAGCAGTCGTTGTAGGCGCCAAAGGCGCGTGGATGGATCGCCACCACCTGCTCTTGGGCATACTCCAGCTCGCACCAGAGCGCCACTTCCGGCTCTATCTGCACCTTCTCGTCACCGGTTACCGCCGCCTCTGGCAGGAAGATGGCCTGCTCGCTCAAGGGGAAGACGCCAAGTTGGCCCGTATGCCCCGGCACATAGAAGGGGAAAAGCGCCTTGGGGGCCACCTTGTCTTGCACCTGCACGGCCACAAAATCCGCCGCCTCTCCCGCCTGCTCCAGATGGCCGGCGAAGTTGCCCGCCACCCCGAGTCCGATGAACTTGCTCTGCGCTGTCACTTGCATCTCTTCACACCCTCTTTTGTCGAACCCGGGGAAACCATGGAAACGGCCCCGGCCAACTACCGCTAAAGTGGCAGAAATTAGAGCACAGGGCGCCACGCTCGCCCAGTCCGGACACGCCATCCTGTGCGCCAACCCGAACTTTTGAAGGCCGCCGGGCTCTCTCCCCTGATGGAGTGATCGCGCGACCATGAGGCAAGCCTGGACAGGGCGGCCGGATTGGAAACAGTGAGTTTCCAGCCCGGCAGCCCTGCATCCTTGGGACAAGGCGGCAATTTTGTTAGGCTGACCCTGCATCGGGGAGCCCTTGCCGAGAAAGGTCGCGACGAAACAAGAGGCGATGCGGCGCGCTTCGGACGCAGACCCGCCGCCTGGCAGGAAATGCGCGCCTGTCGCGGCCTCTGGGCTTCTTGGCCATACCCACTGAATGAGCGCCATCCAACCCAAGATCACCACAGGAAAGAAGCTGATGACACAGATAGACAAGCTGGCCTGGTTAACGATTCAAGATCGCCGTTTGCTGTGCGTGCGATCTCACGGCAAGCAACGTTTCTATATCCCGGGGGGCAAGCGTGACCCCGGCGAGAGCGATGAGGCGGCGCTGCTGCGCGAAATCACCGAAGAGCTGACAGTGCAGCTCAGCCCGGCCAGCCTGCGCCTGGCTGGCGACTTCCGGGCCCAGGCCGACGGCAAGGCTGACGGCGTCATGGTGCGACTGCGCTGCTTCTTTGCCGATGGGCAGGGCTCGCCCACACCGGCAGCCGAAATAGCCGAGCTGGCCTGGCTAGGCAGTGCGGACGAGGATCGCCTCTCGGCGCCCGCCTTGCTGGTCGTGATGTGGTTGCGCGAGCAGAACCTGATCGACTGATGCCCGGGGCCGCGACCAAGATGAGCGCGGATGGGGCCATGCCCTGGCTCAAGAGCCCATCCCCTCAGGGCCGCCCTCGACAGCGCCGCTGTCGTCTTGTTATAAGAGAACCCTGCGGCTTTGCCTGCGAAGCAGGCTACGCAACGCTTCCCTTATAACCAGATAGCGAGGATTGCACGGATGCCTTCCCCCCTTATGCCCCACGCCACTTCATCGATCGCCACGCCCCCCCTCGATGGGTCGGCAACACAGTGGCAATTGCTGGCCACGACCACACTGGCAGGCCATGAAACCGCCCTCGCCAGACTCTTGCAAGAGGTGGTGCAAAATGGCGCCTCCATCGGTTTCCTGCCGCCGCTCACCCTGGCCGATGCCCTGGCATACTGGCGCGGCGTAGCACTGAGCCTGCAAAGGGGAGAACGTCTGCTATGGCTGGCACTGGCTCACACCGAGCAGGGCGTCAGTCTGCTTGGCACAGTGCAACTGGCCCTGTGCAACAAGGCCAATGGCCGTCACAGGGCCGAGGTGGAAAAACTGATGGTGGCCCCCAACGCCCGGGGACTGGGCATAGGGCGCGCCCTGATGACAGCCCTGGAGCAGGCGGCAAGCCAGGCGGGACGCAGCCTGTTGGTGCTCGATACTCGGGTCGGCGATGTCGCCTCCCTGCTCTATCTAGGGCTCGGCTATCAAGGCGCAGGCCAGATCCCCGCATTTGCCATCAATGGCGATGGCAGCCTGGCGGCCACCCAGTTTTTCTACAAACAGACGGTGCCGGCCTGCTGATACCGGCAGACAAGTGCCCGGCCACCAATGACTGGGCCACCCTCAGCAGCGTCTTGCCAAGGGCAGACGCTCATCCCGCCACCCTTGATGGCAGCCCGGGTCACCGGGCCCGGGAATAAGGAGTCGATATGATACTGGAAGTCGCCCCGCTCACTGTGATCCCGAGTCAGGAAGCCGCCTTTGAGCAGGCCTTCGCTAAGGCTTGCGCCCTCATCGGCACCATGCCGGGCTACCTTGGTCACCAGTTGCAAGTCTGCATGGAGCAAAGCAACCAGTACCTGCTGCTGGTGCAATGGCAGAGACTTGAAGATCACACCGAGGGATTTCGCGGCTCGCCCCAATACCAGCAGTGGAAGGCCCTGCTGCATCACTTCTATGACCCCTTCCCGACCGTACGGCACTACCAGGGCGTCATGGCCCAGGCCCCGGGCCCCGGGCCAGCCCCTCCTCTATCCGGGGCGCGAGCAACCCGCCTGAACCGGGATGTGTCTGAGCACAGTGCCAGATGAGAGAGGGCTCCCGTGGGGAGCCCTCTTGTTGCTTGGTGCCAGTTACCTGGTGCCAGGGTGCGGACACCCGACTCATCCCAGCGATTCGGCCCGCACCCTTATCTCGGGATCGGCGAAGGCCGCCTGCACCGCAATGAGCTGTAGTTCATAGGCATCGGCTTGCCAGCTGTGCAACAAAACGGCATCGACGGCGGCATTGGTGCGCTCGAAGGCGCTGACGGCCTCATGACCTGCCAGCAAATTGGCCAGCATCAGGGCACTGATCAGATCGCCGACGCCAACGGGCTGGCGGGGAAAATCATAGAGGGGACGATGGATAAGATGGTCCCCGTCCGGGGTGCAGAGTAGCATCTCGAAGCGGCCCGGCTGGCTGGCCGCCCGGCCCAGATGCTTGACCAGTACCAGGCGGACCCCTTTGGCCAGCAGGCGATGAGCCGCGGCCCGCGCCTGCGCCAGGGAGTCGATGTGCGACTCGCACAATGTCTCGAGCTCCAGCAAGTTGGGCGCCAACATGTCCGCCACCGCCAATGCCTTGTGCGTCAGAAAATCGGTGACGCCGGGGGCGACGATGCACCCCTTCTCGGGATGACCCATCACGGGATCGCAAAAATAGATCGCTTGCGGGTTGGCTCCCTTGACCGCCGCCACCACGGCGAGGATCTCATCGCCTTGCTCGCTTGAGCCAAGATAGCCGCTCAGCACGGCATCACACTGACCCAGGACCTCGATATTGGCCAGCCCCTCCCCCAAGGCGCGGATATGGCCCGCAGGCATCGCCATGCCCTGCCAACCCGCCTGATACTGGGTATGATTTGAAAATTGCACCGTATTGACCGGCCACACTTCCATGCCGAGACGGCGCATCGGGAAGACGGCAGCGCTGTTACCGGCGCAACCAAACACCACATGGGACTGGATGGAGAGAATTCGTTTCATGGCAAGGCTCGAAGGCAGAAAAAAAAGAAGAGCGCGCAATATAACGGATGAAGGCCGGTGACGGCCAGTCCCCGACCCGCGTCCCCCCTTCGGGAGCCTCTCGGGTAGCAAGGCAGAGAGAAACCAGGCGCAGCATGGGACAGGCAAGGCATATCGCGGCCAGACTATTTATGAGGGGTCGACTCTGTGGTTTAATGTCGCGCGCGGCTAGGCCGCTCCCCATTCGCCATCAACCGGAACTCTTATGTCCATACCCTTGCAGCACAGCGTCGACACCCTGCTCAATACCGCCCTCGAACTCTTTATGGAGCTCGCCTCCGACAACCTGCCCGAACACGAGATAGCCCTGTTCAACCAGGCCTACAACGATCGCGGCCTGCTGGCTGAAGCCGAACCGGGTGATGACTGGGATGCGGATGTGGGCTTCGAGGTGACGGACGCCGATTATGCCGAGATCTGGATAGGCCTGGAGAATAGCGAGCAAGAGGTCGAACACCTGTTCGCCCGCATGCTGATTGCCCGTGCCGTGGACGAGAAGTTCTGCCACATCGAATGGTTGCCCGACTAATCATGCGGGCCGCCCCTCTCCTTTGCCCAATACACCGCAACGACATGGTTCCATGCTGAGCTGGCTGTGGCGCATTCTGGTCGGCGCTCTGCTGCTGTCGGTGGTGATGGTCGCGCTGCTGCGCTTCATCGATCCTCCCATCTGGAGCTGGCGCATCGAACGCGCCATCTCGCCCCCGGCCCCCATCAAACAGGTGGAACATGACTGGGTTGCGCTCGATGCCATCTCTCCCCAGTTGCAACTGGCGGTGGTGGCCGCCGAGGATCAGCACTTCCCGGATCACAATGGTTTTGACATGGCGGCCATCAGCTCGGCCTGGCAACACAACGAGCAAGGAGGTCGGGTGCGCGGTGCCAGCACCCTCAGCCAGCAAACCGCCAAAAACCTCTTCATGTGGAGTGATCGCAGTTTTGTGCGCAAGGGGATCGAAGCCTGGTTCACCCTCTTGATGGAGCTGGGCTGGAACAAGTCCCGGATCCTCGAGGTGTATCTCAACATCGTCGAGTTCGGTCCCGGCATCTATGGCGCCGAAGCGGCAGCCCGTCACTACTTCCACAAACCTGCGGCAAGACTGACTCGCTACGAAGCGTCACTGCTGGCGGCCGCCCTGCCCAATCCCTGGCGCTATCGGGTCTCCCCTCCCTCCCCTTATGTGGCGCAGCGCGCGGCCTGGATCCGTCGCCAAATGAGCCAACTTGGCCAAGTGACACTCAATCGCATACACAGGGTGAAATAAATAGAGTCGTGAGTTGCCCGTCCTGGTGCCGGGCGGCATTACGCCTTATCTTCTTTTGCTTTCGTAGGGATCGCCAAGGCCGGGGGGCCCAGATGGCCACCCACCGTCTCCCGATGCAGAGGCAGATAGTGCCACCACCAGGTCTCCCGCCTGCGCCGAATTTGCAACCGCTGCCCTCGTCGCTTCATCATGACTCTCCTGAAGATCTGAACGCCCGACCCACTCTTTCCCGGTCATCAGCATAGTGCCCTATACAGGGGTGAACCAGCATAGGGCTCGCTGGCTGACGACGCCAATCCTTGTTACAGTAACGCGTCTCAAGCATCTGGAGTGATTTCATGGAACAACGTACCCCGGATCAGCTGGTCGAATGGGCCTATGATCAGTTTCTCGAACAGGCCGCCGACATGCTGGCGCCCGAACAGATCGTCGACATTACCCTGGAGTTCGAACAGCGCGGCGCCGTGGAGGCAACCCTGCCCAATGCCGACTGGTCTCGCGAGCTTGGGGTGCCCGTGGATCTGGAGCGCTGGGCCGAGGTATGGATAGGCCTGCTCGATCATCAAGATGAGTTCGAGGTGATCTACGCCAGTTATCTGCTGCCCCGCCAGCAAGGTGATGACGAGGTCCATGTTCGCTGGTTCCGCCACGAGCAAGCCTGACGCCTGCTCTTGGCGATTCACCGGCATAGCCTCAAACCGCCGGGCGGATCTGCAAAGATGACGATCGAAAAAGGGCGCCTTGTGGCGCCCTTTTTATGTTGGCAATCTGCCCCACTCACCAGGGGTGGCTCAGACAGGAGTCTCGGCAAGGATTGCCTTGCTCAGGCAAGCCTCGCACCAGCAGGCAGGCGCATCGCTCATGGGCAGGGCCGGCAACTGGCTGCACCAGCACTCACTGATCCCCTTGCCCGCCGAGACGGCGCAGTAAGCCGGTTCGCCACAGCCAGGGCAGACATGGGTACTCTGAGGCTGATCATCCGGCGCCGGCATCACGGCCACCACAGGGCTGGGCGAGGCAAGCCCTCTGGTCGTCAGGGTCGCCATGATGGCTAGCTGCTCGGCCTCCGTCATGGTGGACCAGCGCCCGATCTCGCTCAAGGTGCGGCCACACCCCAGACAGAGGTCGCCCTTGGCCTCACAGCGCTGGACACAGGGACTCGCCATCTCAGTCCTGCTCGCCCTGCGCAGTCTCATCCTGCGCCGATGGTGCGGCAACCAGCCGAATGCAGTTTGGCTCTATCACGATCAGCCCCTGCTTGTAGAGGCCGCCGATCGCTTTTTTGAAGGTGCCCTTGCTCATGGCCAGCAGCTTGGAGATGAGTTCTGGCTCGCTCTTGTCACCCAGCGCCAACTCGCCGCCCTGCTTGCGCAACCGCGCCATGATGATGCTGCCCGCATCATCCATGCGCTCGCCAATGTCCGGCTTTTGCAGGGTCAGGTCCAGCTTGCCATCGGCACGTACCTGCTTGACCCACGCAGTCTGTGGACGTCCCGTCATCACTCGGCCAAACACCTCGTTCTTGAACAGCATACCGGCGTAGCGATCGTTGACCACCACCTTGATACCCAAGGGCGTATGCTCACCCGGCAGGGCCGTCACCTGATCTCCCACCTTGAAGGGCGGCAGCTCCTGGGAGAGGAAACGTTCGATGCGACTGGTGCCCACCATGCGTCCCTCGTTGTCGAGCATCAGATAGACCAGATAGACGTGGCCTACCTGCATCGGCTTGTTCTGCTCCCGGGTCGGCACGAACAAGTCTTTCTTCATGCCCCAATCGAGGAAGGCACCAATCTTGTTGGCATTGACCACCTTGAGACCGGCCAGCTGACCCACCATGGCAAACGGCTTGTCGGTGGTGATCACCGGCTCGCAGTCGGCATCCAGATAGAGGAAGACGGCAACCTCATCACCCTCGGCAACCCCGTCAGGCAATTGACGCTTGGGCAGCAGCAGCTCACCGTACTCTTCACCGGCGGCAAGCCAGGCGCCCCTGTCTTCGAGTTCGATCACTGTGAGGTTGTTCATCTTGCCAATCTGTATCATGGTGCTCTCTTGTCTTTTTAGTTCACGGACAGTCTGTCCCCGGACCGCGTCCGGATGGGCGCGCATATTACCGCAAAGGGCCGGTCACGGCCTAGTCTCTTGCAGAGATATGGGGCGATATTTGCCACTCTCAAGGACAATTTTGCGTCAAGACAGATCCGGATATTTTCCCGGGCCCCCTTGCCAGATTGCTGATAATAGCAGCAGTTCGCCGCCATTTGACTGCATTCATCTCCATTTTTGGGTAGACTACGCCGCCATTTATGCCGGGCCCCAGGGCCTGGCACAGATCTCACCCATCGAGAGAGAGGAGCCGTGATGAACCCCGCCAATCGAACCCGCCAGCTCAATATCTGGTTGCAGCAGCAAAGTGGTGACGACATGAGTTATCCCGCGCTGCACGGTTTTCTGTGTGCTCGCCTCGCAGGCCCGGAGCAGCCAGACTGGCAGATGCCGCTGGAGGGGTTGCTGGCTCAGGGAAAATCCGTCGCGCTCGATGACAAGAGCGAGCTTGCCCTCCACCATCTCATCCAAGAGCTCGAGGCCCAGGCCGAGGCGGGAGAGATCTCCTTGCCCAGCCAGTGCCGCCTGCCAAACGAGCGGCCAGAGCAAGTTTTCGAAGCCAGCCACCCCTTGGGTCAATGGAGCTACGGCTTCAGCCAGGGACTGGCCTGCTGGCCCGCCCCCGCCAATCTCAATGATCCCGTCACCCAGCGCCGCTTGCGCCTGGCCGCCGAACTGAGTCTGTTTCGCGATCTCACCCTGGCGCGCATGTTGCACCAAGCGGCGGCGAGCGAGCTGCCCTTCCTCGATTTTTGCAAACGCCAGCGCCAGCAGATGAAAGGGGCGCTCAATGGCTTGCTCGGGGTTCACGAGTGGAGTCTGCCTTCGGCAGCGCCGAGTGCCCCGGCCAGCGAACAGAGCAAGCAGTGGCAGGCCTGGTTCGAGCAAGCCAACGGCTGTCGCACGCCTCAGGCCCGTCTGGTCTGGTTCGAGCGCATCATCCAGGGTGCCGAGCCACTGTTTGAGGACGCATTCTGGCAAGCACTGGATGGTCACGGCTGGAGCGCCAGCGAGGCGCGCCCTCTGCTCGCAGCCTGGGCGGGGCGAGCCGATTGTCTGTTCGAGCTTGGCTTGCTGCCCCAGGCGCGCCGCGAGTATGAAGCCCTGCTGACGCTCTGTCGTCTGGATGAACCCGGTTGCCGCTATCCCCTGGCCAGCCTCTATGCCATGACGGCAGACTGGCGCGCCCTTGAGGCGTTACTGGCCCGCTTCGATGAAGCCTCCTGCGCCCTGCTCTACAGTCAGGCGTTGATGTGGTTTGCTCGCAAGGCGCCAGCACATGCAAAAACCTGCCTGGTGAAGGCGCTGGCCAGCAATGCCCATGTACCAGCCTATCTACTCGGCCAACGCAAACTGCCCAAGCAGCCCCCCCACTACTGGCAGAGCGGCAGCCGGGACGAAGCGGCCAGCTATGCCTTGCAAGGGCGCACCGCCTGGTTGGCAGAAGGCGCCCTGCTCTGGCTCAGGACGCACTCAAAATAAGAGCAGCGCCAGGCGAAGCTGGGAAATAGCACTAATCTGATAGAGGGATGGTGGCCATTTGGAGCACATATTTTCGCCTTTAGCCCGCTCCGCCGTGCGCCAGTGCACAATTCTCGGGCCCTTTTTCAGACAAAGGCTCCTGAGTTACGTATCATCAAAGTATCAAGAGAAACTGCATCCAAGATAACAGCAGGAGTTCACATGCAAAAACTCATCGGTCTGCTTGCACACTATCCCCCGTACCAACTGGTGCACGCCGCCGAAATGGTAAGGGAGACCTTCGAGCAGTTCTATCAGGCCCGCTATCAGCTCACTGTGCCCCAATGGCGGCTGATGATGGTGCTTGGACCCAACTACCCCATCAGCCAGAAAGAGTTGGTGGAGGCTAGCGGCATGGACAAGGTACGCATCTCCCGGGAGATCCATCGTCTTGGCGAAAAAGGCATATTGCATGCCCAGAGCAGCGAGCAGGACAAGCGGGTCAGCCTGGTCTCCCTCACCGAACAGGGGGAAGCCCTGTTCCTGCAGCTCAAAAGCGAGGCTGGCAGCTGGCAGCATACCCTGACTGACTATCTACCGAGCGAAGCGCGCCAAAGCATACGGCAACACCTGCAGAGCGTGAGCGAAGCCATGGAGCAGTTACACAAGCTGGACGAGGAGCAGCAACCATGAACCTGCAGCACTTCGATACCATGGACGTCAACATGCTGCTGAGTCTGGTCAATATGCAGCTGCGTGATCACTATGCCGATCTTGATGATCTGTGCAACGCACAGGAGTTGGACAGAGCAGCCCTAGAGGCTCGGCTGGCCAGCGGTGATTTTCACTATCAAGCCCAGCAAAAGCAGTTTCGCTAGGGGAGACTGAGTGGCTTGTGGTTGAAGAGGGCATGCGATCAAGTTAGATGCCTTGGCAGAAAAAGACCTCATCGTCGCCAGATCCTCCCCCCGGCGATCGAGATCGGGATCACAGCTCGGCGCCCCCGTCGATCCCGAGCCGAAAAAACTGCTAGGATAAGACTCTTCTCCCTGTTCAGGGGTGCCTGTTAGCACCTTGATATGGTAGAGGGGCGCCACACAGCCTGGTGCACGGATGCATCAAACTGTCATCTGCGGCGATTAATCTCTCGCACAACCAACAAGGAGGTACCCCATGATCCCAACCCGACAGACCAGCTTGATCACCCTCTGCGCCCTGCTGATGATCAGCCTGTTTACCCCGACCCTGCCCGGCAATGCCGAACAGTGGTTAAGCCTGGTGCTCATTGGCTTGCTGGTTGTCGTACTGCTGCTGGTCCTGGGCGGCTGTCGCCGCTTTATGCTGGACTAGCTCGCGCCTGACGCTTCAATAAGCGACATAAAAAAACGCAGCCAAGGGCTGCGTTTTTTGTTGGTAAGCACAGAGCGTCTTCGAGAACTCAGTAGGCCAACGCCTCAAACTGGGTCTTGGCCGTTTCAATGCCCTTGGCCTGCGCTTCCGGGCCCATGCCCATGCCTTCGGCGTAGATGAAATCGACATCTTTGATCCCGATGAAACCCAGGACCGTCTTCATGTAGGGGGTGACCAGATCGGTGGGGTTACCCAAGTGCAAACCGCCACGGGGGCTCACCACCAGGGCGCGGGTGCTGTCGACCAGACCGACCGGGCCGGTTTCGGTGTAGCGGAAGGTGACGCCGGCACGGGCAATCAAGTCAATCCAGTTTTTAAGCTGGGTCGGGATGTTGAAGTTGTACATGGGCGCCGCGATGATCACCAGGTCGCTCGCTTTGAGTTCGGCGATCAGCTCATCGGACTGCGCCAGCACAGCCAGCTGACGCTCATTGAGGTTTTCGCCGCCGCGCAGACCCATGGCCAGCTCACCATCCAATACCGGCAGATCCAGGGTCGCCAGATCACGCACGGTGACGCTGTCTCCCTGACGTTCGGCCAGATAGCCATCGATAAGGGCATTGGATTGTGAGTATTGGCCCAGGATGCTGGATTTGAGTACGAGGATATTAGCCATGGTAACGCTCCATTTGGTTGTCAGTTGGACAGCAGGACTGTCGATGGAGGCTACTATAAACACAGCGTTTCCAGGCTGATAGCGAAAATAGATGCTCAATTCATTCAAAAAATTTGATTGTAATTCGCTTTAACTCTGACAAGGATCGCGGCCAGGGCTGCGCCCCTTGGCAGGACAAACGATTGCCGTTATGATCCGCCGCACTTTTTTCAGCGACCCGGATCCTATGGAACCCTCCCGCAGCCACTCCCCCTTTGCTGGCGCAATCTGGATGATGGTGGCCGGCCTTTGCTTCGCCGCCGTCAACAGCCTCAGCCAATATGTCAGCTTCAAGCTCGGCCTCCCTTCGACCCAAGTAGCCTTCCATCAATATCTGATCGCCCTGGTCTGTCTGCTGCCCTGGCTGGTGCGTCACGGCCTGCGCCAATCCTTACAGACCCGCCAACTGCGTCTGCACCTGCTACGGGTGCTGCTGGCGGTGATCGGCATCCAGTTCTGGCTATGGGCGCTGGCGGTGCCCATCCCCATCTGGCAAGGCATAGCACTGCTGATGACCTCGCCGTTGTTCGCCACCCTAGGCTCGGCCTTGCTGCTCAAGGAACAAGTAAGCAGAGCCCGTATTCTGGCGACCCTGGCCGGTTTTGTCGGCGCCATGCTGATCCTGGCACCCTGGACGGATGAGTTTAGCTGGGCTTCCCTGCTGCCGGTGGCGGCAGCCCTGTTCTGGGCCGGTTACTCCCTGCTGGTGCGCTACCAGGCGGCGAGCGAATCGTCCCACACTATCGTGGTCTACCTGCTCATCTTCAGCACCCCCTTCAACGCCATGCTGGCGTTGCCGGAGTGGCAATGGCCGACTGAAACCCAGTGGCTGTTGGTTGCCGCTTCTGGTGTCTTGTCTGCCTTGGCCCAGATGTCCATCGCCCGCGCCTACAGCGTGGCAGAGGCATCCTTTGTACAGCCGTTCGACTTTGCCAAGCTGCCCATGAACGTGCTGGCCGGCTGGCTGGTATTTGGCTGGGCACCGCCCGGCCGATTGTGGCTGGGAGCCGCCATCATCATTGGCGCCATCACCCTGCTCACGCATCTGGAGCAGCGTGCCCACAAGTCCGTTTCCTGAGGTACGCCATGCGTGCCTCTTTTTTATCCTCTAATGACCATCGACATCGGGAGATATCATATGTTTGGAACCGCTACCCGCCCCGGCGCCACCCGCGCCCTGCTGCTTGGATCTGGTGAACTTGGCAAGGAGGTGGCCATCGAGCTGCAACGGTTCGGGATCGAGGTGATCGCCGCCGATCGTTATCCCGATGCCCCCGCCATGCAGGTGGCCCACCAAGCCCGGGTGCTGGACATGCTCGATGGCAATGCTCTGCGTGCCCTAGTGGCAGAGGTCAAACCCGACCTCATCATTCCCGAAATAGAGGCCATCGCCACAGATACCCTGGCGCAGCTTGAGCAGGAAGGGGTCAAGGTAGTACCAAACGCCCGCGCCACCCAGCTCACCATGAACCGGGAAGGGATCCGCCGCCTCGCCGCAGAGGAGCTGGGCCTGCCCACCTCCTCCTACCGCTTCGCCCAGAACAAGGTAGAGTTTGACGCCGCAGTCGAGGCCATCGGCCTGCCCTGCGTGGTCAAACCGGTAATGAGCTCATCCGGCAAGGGCCAGAGCCTGCTACGGGATCTGGTCAAGCTGGACGAGAGCTGGACCTACGCCCAGGAGGGTGGCCGCGCCGGTCGTGGCAAGGTGATTGTGGAAGGATTCGTCCCCTTCGAGTACGAGATCACCCTGCTCACGGTGCGGGCCGTCGATGGCATTCATTTTTGCGACCCCATAGGCCACCGCCAGGAAGATGGCGACTACCGCGAATCCTGGCAGCCACAGGCGATGAGCGAGCTGGCGCTGGCCCGCGCCAAGGAGGTGGCGGCCAGGGTGGTCGAGGCACTGGGCGGCTATGGCCTGTTCGGGGTCGAACTGTTCATCAGGGGCGACGAGGTGTGGTTCAGCGAAGTCTCCCCTCGTCCCCATGATACCGGCATGGTGACCCTGATCTCCCAGGATCTCTCCGAATTTGCCCTCCATGTGCGCGCCATCCTGGGGCTGCCCATCGGTACCATCACCCAGTACGGGCCGAGTGCCTCGGCCGTGGTGCTGCGCGATGGTCACAGTCAGGACATCCGCTATCAGGGCATTGGCGAGGCGCTGGCATTGGTGTCGGGCGCCCAGCTGCGGTTGTTTGGCAAGCCCGAGATCGCCGGTCGCCGCCGACTCGGGGTCGCCCTGGCCCGTGGGCAGCAGTGTGAAGAGGCGGTGGAAAAAGCCAAGGCGGTCGCTGCCCGGGTCGAGGTGATTTTTTAACAGGAAATAGCCGTTAAGATGATCAGGCGCAAGGGGCATGAGGATGCCCCTTTTGCATTTTCTCGTCCGGTTTATAATTCCTCATTCAAATTTGTCAGGAGTACAAGATGTTAGCTGCCGTTATCTTCGATATGGATGGTGTTCTGATCGACTCTGAACCCTTTTGGCAACGGGCCCAGATGGCGGTGTTCTCCGAACTGGGTCACCCCCACAGTGAAGCCGACTGCGACTCGACCATAGGGATACGTATCGATCAGCTGGTGGCACACTGGTATCGGCTTCGCCCCTGGGTGGGTCCCAGCCAGGAAGAGGTAGTGCAACGCATTCTGGACAGGGTAAATGCCCTGATCTTGAGCGAGGGTCAGCCCAAGGCGGGGGTACTGGAGGCGCTGGCGCTGATTGAAGCACAGGGTCTTAAAGTGGGCCTGGCGACCTCCTCCCCCTTTGCCATGGTGGAGGCCGTGCTCGGCAAGCTCGGCATTCGCGATCGTTTCCTGGCGGTGCATTCTGCCGAGGTGGAACGTTTCGGCAAACCCCATCCGGACGTCTATATCCATGCCGCCGAGAAGCTCGGGGTCCTGCCAATGCACTGCCTCGCCATCGAAGATAGCTTTACCGGGCTGCTGGCGGCCAAGGCGGCCTCGATGCGGGCGCTGATTGTGCCCGATCCTGCGCTGCTCAATGATCCTCGTCTCGCCATCGCCGATCACAGGCTCGATTGCCTGAGCGAACTCGATGCAGAGCAACTGGCCAGCTGGGTGGCGGGCAAGTAAGGTATCCACGCCGTGCGACCCAGGCTGCACGGCGCTGTTCATTTCACTCTCACCTCAATCCGCCTCCCTTCATCCCTGATGCACCAGTCAACACCGCCCACCAATCCCTCTCTTTATGCGCGGGCTCCCAGTCAGCAGGCGAGGCACTGACTAGACTGAATGCATTGGCCATTCACCCTTGGCCTTAGGGAGATCACCATGCTCGACTACATCAACAAACGAATAGTCTGCCCCCATTGCGGCCACCACACCCAAGTGGCACTGGATGCCAGCCAGGGAGATCAAGAGTTCTATGAAGACTGCATGGCCTGCTGCAACCCCATACACCTGCGGCTGCACAAAGACGAGGTGCGGGATCGATTGCAACTCATGGTCGATGCGGATGACGAACAGCTGTTCTGAATCTTGACCACTCGTCCTGCAAGCCGCGGCGAGCGCCCTGATATAGACGCCAGGTAAAACAGCGCCCGCGTGATGCGGGCGTTGTTTTATCTGGCCTCGGCGATCTGGCCATGGTGGCCACCGGGCAATCACTGCTGCAAGATCAGGAAGGACGCTGAGCCAGCACACGTTCGACGGTGTCGACGATGGCCTGAGTCTGGGGATCGATCTCGATGTTGGTTCGCCAGCCCACCTGAACCCAGCCCAGATTGGTGCGGGTCAGGGTCTCCGGGATGAGGTTGACGCAAAACTCAGTGCCGCGCACCTCGCCAACAGTCAGGCTGATGCCATCGATGCCGATATAGCCCTTGGTCAACACATACTTCATGAGCGTGGGGGCAAGGCGATACCAGACCTGACGATTGTTGGGGGTGTCTATGACCGAGATCACTTCCGCCGTGCCCATGATATGACCAGACATGGCATGACCGCCAATCTCGTCACCAAAGCGGGCGGCCCGCTCCACGTTGACCTTCTCTCCCAGCTGCAACTGGCCAAGGTTGGTCAGACGCAGGGTCTCCTGCATCAGATCGAAACTGACCCTGTCACCCTCGATACGGGTCACCGTCAGACAGCAGCCGTTGTGGGCCACCGAGGCCCCCAGTGCCAAACCCTCCCCCCATGCCAGGCTCGGCATGCGGATCACGTGGGTGCGAAAGTTGGGTAGCTCTTCGATGGCCACCAATTCGGCGGTCCCCTGCACTATGCCGGTGAACATGTCTCGTCTCCTGCTACGACAAAGGAGGCAGGTTAACCTCGGTGTGCGCTGCAAACAAGGGCGCGAGCTGACAAGCCAGCCCCTGATCGCTATAGTGGCGACGTTCGCATTCAGGTTATTAAGGAATAAATAATGCAGGTATATCAATGTTGTGAAGCGATCCGCATCGCCTATAACCAGATTGGATCCGGGGATCAGGGCTATGTCCCCCAAGCCATTGCCGCCAGCATCCGTGCTCTGGATGCGGTCGCCCGGGATGAACGCGTGCCATCCGAATTGCGTCAGCAAGCCGCCTACGCCGCCGCCAACCTGTTGATCAGCGATCACGAAGACGCCTGATCGAGCCTGCGCTGCCCCCCTTTGATGACCCGGGGCCGCGCTCGTCAACAGGGTACAGCCCGGACCATTGCTTTCGGTGATCCTTGGCGTGCTGCCTCGTAAACTACCCCATTGGGGGTTGAGTCCACTCAATCGTTTCGCTTGACCGTCAGTTACGGCTAGAATGACTCCCTCGGTGCCCCGTTCTGGTGCACCGTTCTTCTCTTTTGTTCCATCATGTCATGCCCAAGCGGCCCCCACCGGAGGTGTCAGTGCAACGTTATTGGTCCGAGGCGAGGCAACTCATTCGTCTTGCCAGCCCTATTCTGGTGGCGCAAGTTGCGCAGATTGCGATGAACTTCGTCGATACAGTGATGGCAGGGCAGGTCAGTGCCGTCGATCTCGCCGCGGTATCTGTCGCCTCCAGCTTCTGGCTGCCGGTGATCCTGCTGGTACAGGGCATCATCATGGCGCTCACCCCCATCGTCTCCCAACTCAATGGCGCCCGTAAGCGCAATGAGGTACGCCCGGCCGTCCACCAGGCGTTCTGGCTTGCCCTCATAGTGACCCCGATCGCGATGCTGGCACTTTATGTCAGCCCGCTGGCGCTGCAATACATGAACGTCGATCCCGTCATGGCGGACAAGACTGCCGGGTATCTGCATGCCATTCTCTGGGGGCTGCCTGCCTTTGCCATGTTCCAGGTGCTGCGCAACTTCAGTGAAGGGCTCTCCCATACGGTGCCGACCATGGTGATAGGCTTCGTGGGGCTGGCGGTCAACATCCCGGCCAACTACATCTTCATTCATGGTCACTTCGGCATGCCCGCGCTCGGCGGGGTCGGCTGCGGGGTGGCGACTGCCATCGTGCTCTGGGCCATGTTGCTGGCCATGATCCTCTATGTGAAGTTCTCCAGCCACTTTCGCAAAATTGCGCTGTTTGCCAGCCTGTGTCGCCCCAACGGCAGCCGGATCTGGCGTCTGTTCCGCTTGGGTTTCCCCATCGCCATGGCCATCTTCTGCGAGGTGACCCTGTTTACCGTCGTGGCCCTGATGCTAGCGCCCTTTGGCGCGGAAATAGTGGCCAGCCACCAGATTGCGCTCAACTTCTCCAGCCTGGTATTCATGCTGCCGCTCTCCATTGGGGTAGGGGTCACCATCCGGGTCGGCCACAGCATAGGAGAAGGCCTGCCGGATCACGCCCGGGTCGCGGCCCGTACCGGCCTGATGCTCGGCATCGCAGTCGCCGCCGGCACTGCCGCCCTGACGGTGCTGCTGCGCGAACAGATTGCCGCTATCTATACCGAGGACATGAATGTCATCACCTTGGCTGCCCTGCTGCTGTTCTTCGCCGCCATCTACCAGATCTCGGACTCGGTGCAGGTGATTGCCGCGGCCGCCTTGCGCGGTTACAAGGACACCCAGGCCATCTTCTACATCACCATAGTGGCCTATTGGGGCCTAGGGCTGCCAAGCGGCATGATACTGGGGCTCACCGACTGGGTGGTGCCGCGCATGGGGCCGCAGGGCTTCTGGGTCGGCTTTATCATAGGTCTGACCGGCGCGGCACTGATGCTGGGGGCCAGGCTCAAGGTCATCTATGGCCGCTTCGCCACTCCCCCGTCCTCGCAAGCGGGTTGAGAAGCGGATGGCATGCCACTTCTCGCCAGCTTGGTGAGACAGGTTTTTTGGACGGCTCGCCTGCAAAATCAACAGGCTGCACAAGAACTGGGCAAACAGTCTCCTTTGTGCATAGAGGCTGTTGACAGCCTTGGGGGCCATGGGTAGTATGCCGTCCACGTCAGCACAGCTGGCGTGGTGAAGTGGGTTTATAGCTCAGTTGGTTAGAGCACTACCTTGACATGGTAGGGGTCGTTGGTTCGAATCCAATTAAACCCACCACTTTCTGATATGCGATGCGTCCTTAGCTCAGCTGGTTAGAGCACCACCTTGACATGGTGGGGGTCGGTGGTTCGAATCCACTAGGACGCACCATTCAGCAGACAGTTTTCGCGTCCTTAGCTCAGCTGGTTAGAGCACCACCTTGACATGGTGGGGGTCGGTGGTTCGAATCCACTAGGACGCACCATATTACTGCGATAGCAGCCGTGGGTTTATAGCTCAGTTGGTTAGAGCACTACCTTGACATGGTAGGGGTCGTTGGTTCGAATCCAATTAAACCCACCACATTTTGATGAAGATGCGTCCTTAGCTCAGCTGGTTAGAGCACCACCTTGACATGGTGGGGGTCGGTGGTTCGAATCCACTAGGACGCACCATGATTTATCGCAAATATCCCGCCTCGTGCGGGATTTTTGCTATCTGCTCCCCTCCTTCGTCATCACAGCAGCGCCCTTGACGCCCCGGGGAGCGCACCTTATTGTCCCTTGTCATCAGGCTGACATCTGAATGTCATCCAATGAGGCCGCCAGGGGGACACTACCCCTTCGGCTCTTGCGCCTTTGTCTTCCTTGCCTCAATCACAGGATCAGCCATGCAAAGCCCGGCTCTTCATTATCAGATCATCAGTCAATCCATCGAGCAAGAGATCCTGGCCGGTCGCATCCAGGCCCAGGGCAAGCTGCCCGCAGAGCGGCAGCTGGCACAGACCTTCGCCACCACCCGGGTCACCCTGCGCGAGGCGCTGGCACTGCTCGAGGGCAAGGGGCTCATCTATCGGGAGAATCGCCGCGGCTGGTATGTATCCCCCCCCAGGTTGCGCTACAACCCGACCGAGCGGGCCAGCTTCAACGAGCTGGTGACGGCCCAGGGGCGCCTGGGTCATACCAAGCTACTCAGCTGCCAGCTCGCCTACCCGGCCCCCGAGGCGGCCCAGACCATGGGGTTGCCCGCCTTTACCAAGAGTTGGAACCTGCAACGGCTGCGCAGCCTGGATGGACGCATCGTGCTGCTCGAGGAGAACCATGTCTGCGTCAGCTGCTGCCCGGATCTTGCCCGCCACGATCTGAGCCAATCCCTGACCCGCTTGTTCGAGGAGCACTACCAGCTCTACCTGGCGCGTACCCAGATCCAGTTCTACCCCATTATCCTGGAGGGGGAGCGCGCCAGCTTGCTCGGCCTCACCCCTGGCTCCTCCGCCCTCTTCATCCGCCGTCTCAACTTCGATGAGGCTGGCCGTCTTTATGAACTCGATCACGAATACTGGCGCCATGACGCCCTGGCCATCGAGCTGGAACGAATCAACTCGCCCCTCGTCCAAAACGCCTGAGCGCAACAGTCGCCTTATCCTGCTCTGTCTTCTACCCCTCTGCCATCAGGCTGTCACTGTGCCGTCATGACAACGTCATCGGCGGCCCCCATACTGGCGCTTTTTGGTATAGACCAACAGGCGACCCATGACCCAAAAAACACTTCCCTTCTGGCTGGCCGAGGCCCTGGCCCGGGAACAACCGGCCGACCCCATCCCCCTCGGGCAACACATCGAGGCCGACATCGCCATCGTCGGTGGCGGCTACACAGGCCTGTGGAGCGCCATCAAGTTGAAGCAGCAGGATCCTGCGCTGCGGGTGGTGATCCTGGAGCAGGCCCTGTGCGGCAGTGGCGCCTCCGGGCGCAATGGCGGCTGCCTGCTCACCTGGTCCACCAAGTACCCCTCCCTGCGCCGCCTGTTTGGCGAGCAGGAGGCGACGCGCCTGGTGCAGGCGTCCGAGCAGGCGGTCTTTGCCATCCGCGATTTTTGCCAGCATCACGGCATCGAGGCGCAGTTGCGCCTTGATGGCACCCTCTACACCGCCACCAGCCCGGCCCAGCAAGGGGGCATGACCCCCTCCCTCGCCGCCCTCGAGCAGGCGGGGATCAGCCGCTGGCAGCCCTGGTCCCGGGAGTCAGTGCAGGCCCGCGCCGGCTCCAAGGCTCACCTGGCGGGCCACTTCAGCCCGGCGGCGGGCAGCGTGCAACCCGCCCTGCTGGTGCGCGGATTGCGCCGGGTCGCCCTGGCCCTCGGCATTGTCATCCATGAGCAGACCCCCATGACCCGGCTGGTGCACGGCGCCAGACCTCTGCTCGAAACGCCCTTGGGCAGCGTCAGGGCCGACAAGGTTATCCTCGCCATCAACGCCTGGTTGCCGGGCCAGTTTCGCCAGTTCTCCCGCAACCTGATCCTGGTCTCCTCCGACATGGTGATCACGGATCCCGCCCCCGAGCGCCTGGACGCACTGGGACTGACGGACGGGATCAGCGTGGTGGATGGCCGCACCTTCGTGCACTATTACCGCCGTACCCCGGCCGGTCGCCTGATGCTGGGCAAGGGGGGCAACCGCTTTGCGTTTGCCAACCGCCTCCACCCCTGGTTCGATCGCCCCAGCGCCTTCGCCACCGATCTGCGCCGCCGCCTCGACGGCTTCTTTCCCTCCCTCGCGGATCTGCCCATCGCCGCCAGCTGGACCGGCCCTTCTGATCGCAGCGCCACCGGTCTGCCCTTCTTCGGCCATCTCGAGGATCACCCCAATGTCCTCTATGGCGCCGGGTATTCGGGCAACGGCGTGGTGCAAAGCTGGATGGGCGGGGAGATCCTCGCCGCCCTGGCGCTGGATCTCGACAACGAGTGGCGCCACTGCCCCCTGGCAAGGGGCCCCCGGGGCCAGTTCCCACCGGAGCCAATACGCTGGCTCGGCGCCAACCTGGTGCGCCGCGCCATCCTTCGCAAGGAGCAGGCCGAGGACGAGGGGCGCCCCGTGCCCTCCTGGGCTCGCCACCTTGCTCGCCTCGCCGATGCCGCCGGCAAGGCGGACAAGGGTTGAGTTCGCGTCACTCCCCCCCTTGGCGCCACCCCGCTTTGCCGGGGTGGCGCCTGGGCCCATGTCGGATGCAGGCAACAGCACGATGAGGTCGAGAAACGGCTCTCACGCTTTCATGGATTGCTTGTTTTCATCAGCCAGGATTAGTGGTTGCCCTTTCATATCGGCTCGCCTGCCGCCAGCTCACCTGCTTGTCTCCCCCTGCAACCCAGCACTGCGGCTGCCGCTTCTGGCTCTGCGCCACTCGCGCCTCTCTTGACCTGCCATAAACGCGGCGACCCTTCCGCCCTGGCCCCGCCCTGTCGACGGCCTGCTGCTGCGAGGTAGCAGGGTGTGGATCCTTGACTGACGACCCTGGTTTGATGGCATATCTGATGGTTTTTCACTCCAGCAACCGCGTATCCCGGCGCTGATGCCCCTGATAGGGGACCAGGGCACTGCGCCCAAGGCCCATGGTGCGTGCGAAGAGAGAATGAATGAGGGAAGAGAAGCCCGGCAAGACGCCTGACATCGGATAGAGCGGATACAGAGTATCAAGCCCATGAGGGAGTGTGAGTCGCAGCCGGGGCGCCCACAGGACCAAGTCACGGGACGCAGCGGCCTGCTTGCATGCCCGGCATCCGCAGACCGCCAGTTTGTCCCTCAGACGGTGAGGCCCGCAGCGCGGGCCTCTTGTCGTATGTGACGTGCTGACGGAGCTGTGACTCAGGGTTTCTCCCCCGCCTCCAGGCGGCGATTGATCTCGGCCACCACGGCGGGCAGATCGGCCAGGGTGTCGATCAGATAGTGGGCCCCCGCCTGTTGCAACCTGGGAGCCGCCTTGGCGCGGCAAGCCGCCAGGGTCGCCGGGCTGGCGGCCTGATACTCGGCCAGGGTGAGGCCCGCCTCGTTGCCGGAAAGAGTCAGGCCGACCGTCCACATGCCGGCGTTGATCCCCTCCTCTATGCCGGGGGCCGCATCGTCCACCTTGATACAGGCCTGCACCGAGCCCACCCCAAGGGCATTGACGTTGGCCAGCGCCATCCAGGGGCCGGGCCTGCCCCCGGCGGGCAGATCGTCGGTGGCCACCACATGGTCCGGGCGATAACCCGCGTCCCTGGCGGCGGGCAGCAGGGCCTCCATCACGGTTCTTGGGTAGCCGGAGCAGGAGCCTATCTTGATGCCCCGCCCCCTCAGCCAGGCGATGGTGGCCAGGGCTCCCGGGATGGGCTCGGCGAACTCGGCCACCTTGTCCCGCTGCAACGGCATGAAGGTGTGATAGAGGGTATCGACCTCGGCCTCGCTCATAGAATGGCCGAAGCGGGCGCGCCAGCGCGCATCCACCTCGGGCAGGCGACCCAGGGCCTGGATATGGTCCCACTTGCCAAGGCCCATGGGCACCCTGGCCTCGGCCAGGGTCACCTCGAATTCATAGGCGCGGGCGAACGCCTCGACGAAGATGCTGGTGGGGGCGAAGGAGCCGAAATCGACCACGGTACCGGCCCAGTCGAGGATCACGGCTTCCACTTGCTTGTTCACTGACTGCTTGTTCATTGTGCTCTCCTGGCAAGGGCGACCTTGCCGTCGTCATGGATGGATGGCCCGGGCTGCGGGCACGCGAGGGATGGCAACTGCCGACCCGCTCAGGCTTGCCAGTCGCTGTGGGCGGCCACGGCAGTCAGCAGGCGGTCCATGTCAGCGGGATAGACCTCCCCTATGTTGCCGATGCGAAAACAGTCGGCCCGGGAGACCTTGCCCGGATAGATGACAAACCCAGCCCCCTTGAGCCGCTCGTAGAAGCCCTTGAAGTCGTAACCCGGCGCCGTCGGTGCCAGGAAGGAGGTGATGATGGGGGACATCAGCGCCTCATCGAGCAGGGGCTCAAAGCCCAGGGCCACCATGCCTGCCACCAGGCGGCGCTGGTTCTCGCAATAGCGGGCATGACGGGCGGCGACGCCCCCCTCCTGCTCCAGCTCCAGCAGCGCCTGATGGAAGGCGCGCACCACATGGGTCGGGCTGGTGAAGCGCCACTTGCCGCCCCCCTGCTCCATCACCCGCCATTGATCGAACAGATCCAGGGAGAGGGAGCGGGCCTGCCCCTCGCAGGCCAGCAGGCGGCTGCGCCTGGCCAGCACCAGTCCAAAACCGGGCACGCCCTGGATGCACTTGTTGGCCGAGCTGATCAGAAAGTCGATGCCGGCGCGCTGAAAATCGATGGGGATGCCGCCAAAGCTCGACATGGCATCGACGATGAAGCAGCGCCCCGCCTGCTGCACCACCCGGCCAACGGCCTCCAGGGGGTTGAGCAGGCCTGTGGTGGTCTCGCAGTGCACCATGGCCACATGGCTGATGGTGTCATCCTCGGCCAGCAGGCGGGCCAGCTCCTCGGGATCGGCCGGCTGGCACTCGTCCAGCTGGTAGACCCGATGGAGTATGTTTAGCCTGCGGGCTATCTCGACCATGCGGGCACCATAGGCGCCGTTGTCGACGATCAGCAGCTTGTGGTTCTGGCCGATCACGCTGCCCAGGCACGCCTCGACGCTGGCGGTGCCCGATCCCTGCATCAAGACGCTGCTGTAGAGATCCGGGTAGCCGGTCAGCGCCTCCAGCCGGGCACGGATGGCCTGCACCACCCCCAGGTTGTAGTCGTCATCCCAGGTACACCAATCCTTGAGCATGGCTTCACGCACGGTGCGGGAGGTAGAGAGCGGACCCGGGGTCAGCAGCAGATAGGGGTTGTCCTTGTTCATATGGCCTCATCGTCGGCAGCTAGGGGAGTGGTCATTGACACTGGTCTATACCATTTAGCGCCATGGTATGGGGCCCATCTGCGGGGGTAAAGCACCCGCCGCCAATCTTCATCAAAGCTTCATATAGCCCGCACACCATCCTTTTTCGGCGACGGACAAGGGTCACAGGATTGCCATGATGCCGTCATCCAACCGTCATTTTCCCTTCCTAGCATGCCAATCCAACCATCTGGTATGAACCAGATTGGCGGATCGGGTCTCCCGCTCCTGTCTCCCCACTCCACCGCAATAGGGAAAGTTCGATGAAGATGACCAAGCTCGCCGCCCTGCTGGGCATGATGACCCTCGCCACGACCGCCCACGCCAAGGAGGTGTTGACCGTCTACACGGCGTTTGAGACCGACATCATGGGGCCCTATCAGCAGGCCTTCGAACAGGCCCACCCCGACATCGAGATCAAGTGGGTGCGCGACTCCACCGGGGTGATCACCGCCAAGCTGCTGGCCGAGAAGGCAAGGCCCCAGGCCGATGTGGTATGGGGACTGGCGGGATCCTCCCTCGCCCTGCTCAAGCAGGAAGGGGTGATCAAGCCCTACCTGCCCGCCGGTGCCGAGGCCCTGGATCCGGGTCTGCGCGACCCGCAGGCGAACCCGGCCTGGTATGGCAACGACGCCTTCTTCAACGCCGTCTGCTTCAACGAGGCCATGGGCAAATCCCTCGGCATCCCGGCCCCTACCAGCTGGGAGGATCTGCTCAAGCCCGAGTTCAAGGGGAAGATCGCCATGCCCAACCCCGCCTCTTCCGGCACCGGCTTCATGATGGTCGCGGCCTGGTTGCAGAGCCTGGGGGATGACAAGGGCTGGGCCTACATGGAAAAACTGCACGGCAACATAGCCCAGTACACCCACTCTGGCTCCAAGCCCTGCGTGCAGGCGGCCCAGGGCGAGGTGCTGGCGGGCATCTCCATGAGCTTGCGGGGCGCCAAACTCAAGACCCAGGGGGCCCCCATCAGCGTGATCCTGCCCAAGGGCGGCATCGGCTGGGATACCGAATCCGTGGCGCTGGTCAATGATCAATCCGCCGCCGCCAAGGCGCTGGTTGACTGGTCCATCGGCGAGAGCGCCAACCGCCTCTACAGCCAGAACTACCCCGTGGTGGGCATCGCTGCCCTGAGCAAACCTGTGCCCAACTACCCGGACGTGAAGCAGGCGATGATCCCCCTCGATTTCGCCAAGATGGCCAGGGAGCGCGGTCAGAACCTCGCCGACTGGAGCAGCCGCTTCGACGGCAAGTCCGAGGCCCAGTGATCCGGACTGCGGGCGGCACAACGCCCGCAGCCAGGACACAGCAAGAGCGGCGCCCAGGGGCGCCGCTCTCTTTATTTCGGCGGGCTCTTTTTCGCCCCGCCACCTCATTGTCATCAAGCTGCAACCTGGCGACGGGACAATCTGGTCTACACCAAGAAGGAGTCCTCTGATGAGCGCCTATCTGCAACTCGAACATATCTCCAAACACTTCGATGGCTTCACCGCCGTCAACCCCCTCTCCCTGGCCATCGAGGCGGGGGAGTTCGTCTGTTTCCTCGGCCCCTCCGGCTGCGGCAAGACCACCATGCTGCGGATGATCGCCGGGCTGGAGACCCCGAGCAGCGGCAGCATCCGCCAGGGAGGCCAGGATGTCACCCTGCTCCCCCCAGAGGCCCGCGACTTTGGCATCGTCTTCCAGTCCTATGCCCTGTTCCCCAACCTGACGGTGGCCGAGAACATCGCCATCGGCCTGCGCCAGCAGAAGCTGCCGAGCCAGACCATCGCCGCCCGGGTCGACGAGTGGCTGGCCCTGGTCCATCTGGAGGCAGCCAAGGCGAAGTACCCGGCCCAGCTCTCCGGCGGCCAGCAGCAGCGAGTCGCCCTGGCCCGGGCACTGATCCTCTCCCCCGGCCTCTTGCTGCTCGACGAACCCCTCTCGGCCCTGGATGCCAAGGTGCGCGTGCATCTGCGCGACGAGATCAAGCGCCTGCAACGGCGCCTTGGCATCACCACCATCATGGTGACCCATGATCAGGAGGAAGCACTGACCATGGCCGATCGCATCCTGGTGATGAACGCCGGGCGCATCGAACAGTTCGGCACCCCGGAGGAGATCTACCGAGCCCCGGCCAGCCGCTTCGTCGCCAACTTCGTCGGCCAGATGAACTTCCTGCCAGGCCTGCTCGCCTGCCCGGGGGAAGGGATAGGCGGCGAGCTCGGCATTCGTCCCGAGGCGCTGCGCCTCTCATCTTTGGGGGGACAACTGCCGGTCGAGATTTCGGACTGCGCCTTCCAGGGTAACCACATGCGGGTCGCCTGCCATCACCCCGCCCTGACCGAACCGCTGCAGGTCAATGTGCCATTGCGGGAGCTCGCGGCGCTGGATCTCGCCCCTGGCCGCCGCCTGCACCTGGAGATCCCCCGGGATCAACTGCATCACTTCCGCCCGGAGTCCACATGCCACGCCTGAATTCCCCCCACCCCCAGTCTGAGCCTCTGTGCCTGTTCGGAGTCCCCATGCCGACCCTCTCCCTGCTTGCCCGGTCCCAGTGGCGTGCGGATCGCCTGCTGACTCTGGCCCTGCTGCTCGCCGTCAGCCTCTTCCTGCTGCTGGGGCTGGCCGCCCCCCTGCTGGCCATGCTGCAAAAGAGCGTGCAGGACGGCAACGGCCAGTTCGTCGGCCTGGCCAACTTTCAGCACTATCTCGCCTCTCCTCAGCTGCGCGCCTCCGCCGGTCACACCCTCTTGATCGGGCTCGCGGTGAGCGCCGGGGTGGTGTTGCTCGCCTTCGGCTACGCCTTTGCCCTAACCCGCAGCTGCATGCCGGGACGGCGATGGTTTCGCCTCTTGGCCAACCTGCCGATCCTCGCCCCCTCCCTGCTGCCCGCCATCAGCCTCATCTATCTGTTCGGCAACCAGGGCATGCTTAAATCCTGGCTGATGGGGGAGTCCATCTATGGACCCATCGGCATACTGCTCGGCCTGGGTTTCTGGTGTTTTCCCCATGCTCTGATGCTGCTCTGCACCACCCTGGGCACAGCGGATGCGCGCCTCTACGAGGCCGCCCGGGTGCTCAAGCTGCCGAGCTGGCGCCGTTTCGTGCTCATCACCCTGGCCAATGCCCGCTATGGCATCCTCAGCGCCCTGGTGCTGGTGTTCACCCTGGCGGTGTGCGACTTTGCCGTTGCCAAGGTGATCGGGGGTCAATATTCCCTGCTCGCCACCGATATCTTCAAGCAGGTGGTAGGCCAGCAGAACTTCACCATGGGCGCGGTCACCAGCGTCTTCCTGCTGCTGCCCGCCCTGCTCGCCTTCGGCCTGGATCGCTGGCTCGCCCGTCGCCAGCGGGGGCAGCTTGCCAGCAACGCCGTCATTTACCGCCCCGCCCCCCACAAGCTGCGTGACGGCTGCTGCCTGATCTTCTGCTCTCTCATCGCCCTCTTCATCGTCACTCTGATAGGGGTCGCCATCTATGGCTCCCTGATCAGCTTCTGGCCCTGGGATCTGACCCTCAGCCTGCGTCATTATGACTTTGCCAGCACCACCCCCTATGGCTGGCAGCCCTGGTTCAACTCCCTCACCCTGGCGGCCGGGGTCGCCCTGTTTGGCAGTGCCCTGGTGATGCTGGGCAGCTATCTGGTGGAGAAGGGGGATGGCTTTGGCTGGCTGCGCCGCCTCATCAGTCTGCTGGGGCTGCTGCCCATGGCGGTACCCGGCATGGTGCTGGGGCTGGGTTACATCTTCTTCTTCAACCAGCCAGGCAACCCCCTCGCTCTGCTCTACGGCACCATGACCCTGCTGGTCATCAACTCCCTGTGTCACTACTACACGGTCGGCCAGATGACGATGCAGGCCGCCCTCAAGCAGATGCCGAGCGAGATAGAGACGGTGGCCAGCTCCCTCAAGCTGCCTCGCTACCTCACCTTCTGGCGCATCACACTGCCGGTGTGCAGTCCGGCCCTGCTCGATGTCGCCATCTATCTGTTCGTCAATGCCCTGACCACCACCTCGGCCCTGGTCTTCCTCTACTCCCCCGATACCCTGCCCGCCGCCATCGCCATCCTCAACCTGGACGATGCGGGCCAGACCGGCAGCGCCGCCGCCATGGCCGTGCTCCTGCTGTTCACCGCCATGGCGGCCAAGGGAGTCTATTTCCTGCTGTCACACTGCCTTGGGCTGCGTACCCAGCGCTGGCGTCAGCGCTGAATCAAGGGCAAGCAAGAGACAGGGCCAGTTGGTCCTGTCCGTATCACTGAGTACATTGGAGTCCTATGTCCCCCCTCGTCTTTAGCCTGGTACTCGGCTCAGCCCTGCTGCATGTGAGCTGGAATGCCCTGATCAAGGGCGCCCGCGACAAGGGCGCCATGACGCTGCTGGTCAGCCAGGGTTGCGCCCTCATCGCCCTGCCCCTGCTGCCCTGGCTGCCCCTGCCCGCCCCGGCGGCCTGGCCTTTTCTGCTGGTCTCGGCCCTGCTCCACGTCGGCTATTACCAGCTGCTGGCCCGCGCCTATGGGGCTGGCTCCCTGGCCCAGAGCTATACCCTGATGCGCGGCGGCGCCATCCTGCTGCTGTTCATCCCCTCGCTGCTGCTCGAAGGTATGCCAGGGGGACCTGCACTGGCGGGCATCGCCCTCATCGCCGCCGCACTGATCCTGCTTGGACTCAAGGGGGTAGGAAAGCGGGATCCCAGCATCTGGCAGTGCGCCTGCCTCATCGCCTGCTACACCCTGGTCGATGGCATGGGGGCACGGGCCAGCGGCGATCAGCCGGTGGCCTATGTGCTCTGGTTGGTGGTGCTGGAGGGAGGCCTGATGCTGGCGCTGGCGCGCCGCGCCCTCGGGGTGGCGATCTGGCCGGTACTGAGGCGGGGCAGGCGCCTCGCCCTGCTGGGGGGCGCCTGCTCGACCCTGGCTTACGCCATCGTGGTGTGGGCCATGACCCAGGCGCCCCTGGCCCAGGTCAGCGCCCTGCGCGAGAGCGGCATACTCATCTCTTTCCTGATAGGCGCGGTCTGCTTTCAGGAGCGCCTCGGCCGCGGCAAATGGCTGGCTGCCCTCGCCCTGCTTGGCGGCGTCTTGCTGCTGCGGCTGGGCTAGCCTGTCAAGGCACGAAGTGGTAAATCCAGCCCTCGTCCAGGGGAAAATCGGCCGGAGGGGCCAGCAGGGGCGGCAGCGCGCCCACCGCCCCGTCCGCCGCATATTGCAGCGCCATCAGGGCGCACAGAGCGGCATCATAGGGATCCGTTCCCGGGATGAGGGACGCCGGCAGATGGGGCTGCAGTGCGGGCCGCACCGCAGAAGCCTTGCCCCCCACCTTGGCGAGGGCGGGATAGACCTCCAGCACCGCGCGTTTGGCCTCCCTCACCTGCCTTGGCACCAGTTGCAGATCCCCGAGGCGCGGCAGCATGGAGAGGGCCAGGGTGGCGTTGTTGCCGAGCCTGTCGAAAGTGGCCGAGAGCGGCTTCTTGCCATAACGCTCATGGAGCCAGCGCTCGCAATCCCGGTAGGCATAAGGGTTGTCTATCTCCCGCTGGGGCACGGGAAAGTCGATCCCCCGCCCCGCCAGCAACTCGGCGAGGGCGCGGGGAAAGGCCAGCGGCGCATCGATGCCGAGCGCCAGTCGCGGGCAGGCCAGCACCTGCATCAGCGCCACTTCGTCTTGCAGGGCCGGGCGCAGCAGGGCATCCAGATCCGGCGCCACCCGGGAGCTCAGCCGAAACAGGGGGGAGACCCCGAGCCAGTGCAACTGCTGCGTGCTGGCCTGCCAGCCCACCACGGCCACCGCCTGGGCATTGCCCTGCCAACCCCTCACGTCCCAGCCGATGCCGATGGCGTCCATGTGTTCCCCTGTCATGCCCCTGTTACCTCTGTGCAGCCTTGATGGAGCACAGGGTACTGACTACCCCTCCTAAAGCAAGGGCAAGGTGACCCCTAGAAGGATTTCTTGAAGTTGATGAGGGGCAGTATGGGGAAGATGCCGTTCTCGGCGTAGTTGGCCAGACCTATCTGCAGGCCATCCAGGTGCTTGGTGGCATTGACGAAACCAATCTGGAAGCTGGTGCGCTCGGCATAGTTCACGAAGCCGACGTTGGCCAGGGCATTGCCCCGGGCGATGTTGACCGCCCCCCAGTTGAGCCCCTGCACATTGTTGGTCAGGTTGACGAAGCCCAGGTTCACCCCTCTGTCCTGGCCGTCGTGCCAGTTGACGGCATTGATGGCAACCCCCTGGAACTGATCACGCACCCGGCCCGCGCCAAAGAAGATCCCCAGCTGCAGGCCGGTGAAACTGTTGACGTCCGAGAGGGCGAACACCGGCAGATCGATGCCCTTGACCTGGCCGGTGCGGCCATAGAGGAAGGAGGCCCGTGCCCCTTCCACCTGATTGGACGAGGGCAGATTGACCCCGGGCAGGGAGAGCTGGATCGGGGTGCTGGCATGGGCGATGCCGGCGAGGGTCAGGGTGGAGCAGGCAATCAATGTGGTCAGCTTGTTCATGGGCACTCCTTGGCACGGGATCTGGGTTGATAGCGTAGCAAGCTGACATCCGGTGCACTAGCCCTGCCCGGCGGTGCTGCGACCAGTCTGGTCGAACCCCGCACCACCAGCCTGTGGCTCGCGGCTGCGGTGAACCGACGCCCTCAATTCCTCTCCTCCCAATCATGGATAGATACGGCTAACCCTTTCCATGTCCGGGGTAACTGCCTAAAATAGCCGCCCTGCGCTTATGCATCATAAAAAGAGGAAGTTCCCATGGAGACGTTTCTGCTGGAAGGTCACCCCTTCGTTGCCCTGTGCGATCTGCTCAAACACCAGGGGTGGGCCGATTGCGGCGGTGCCGCCAAGGCACTGATCGCCGAAGGCTTGGTCGAGGTAGATGGCCAGATCGAGACTCGCAAGCGCTGCAAGATAGTGGCCGAACAAGTCGTGAACTTCAATGGCAGCAAGGTGGTGGTCAAAGCCGGCCTGAGCCCGGAGATAGCCTGATCCCCCTGTCGCCAGCGCCTGCTGGCGGCATCTGTTTGAGCACGCGTTATCCCCTGGGTGCGAAAAACGATCTTTGCTTGGACACCGGCAGATCCTGCCGGCTAGCTGGCCTTGATTGACAGGGTCAGTGTGAAGCGCGCCACCGGTTCATCTCCACTGAGTGAAGGACAGGTGGCCACCACCTCGATTGGCCGGTTGATGCGCTGCCCGCTCGCCAGGGAGTCATCTATCATGGCATCTATCGCCGCCCCGGCTGCACAATCAAACTGAACATCCCCCTCTGGGCGCTTGAGAAAGTCTCCTTGTACATCCTTGAAGGCAAAATGCACCTTCTTGCCCCTTGCCCGCCCCTTCTCCATCACCAGCAGCCCGCCCACCAGATCGGCACCGGTTGCCAAGGCGCCAAAATACATGCTGCCCAGGTGATTGCGAGTGCGCCAGCCAAGTGGCATCCGAATGCGCAGGGCGCGTTCATCCATCCGTTCGATAACCGGGCCACAAAAGCCGATGAGAGGGATATAGCGCCAGGCGAAGAGGCGCAGGCCGAGGTTGGCTTTGAGGCGTTGCAGGTCCATTGCTAACTGATCCGATGAGTTGGTGTAAAAGAGATGTTGCCTGTATGACAATTTAGATTCAAGGGCTTATATCTCCCTCATTCAGATGATTTTCCCCCAAGCCAACTTTATGTCGTTCAAAACCTGGTTGCTAACTGCCTGAAATCGGCCCTTTTTCGTCTCCTTCTGCCCGACTAGCTCAGCCCAGCCTGACCACAACTGACATATATAACAGTAACGTTTTCCCCCGTGCGTCACTAGGCTCTTCAGGCCTTGTTCTGGGTAGCCAGCCAGGGCCTGTCACAGAGTCATTCTCTTTAAAAGGATATTGAGATGAGTAACGATAAACAGTTGTTCAATGGCGGTGAAAGCGCAGGTACTTTCTCTTTGAGTTTCAATAACAACCGTGCCTACGAGCTCTTTGGCAAGGAGTACCTCAAGTGCTATGCAAACCTGTCAGTCCAGGGACGAATGAGCAAGCCACTCCCCTCCGGTCCCTTGAGCTACTCGGTGGATTTCGCCATGGATTGCGGTTGCAGCTCCGTCTTGATCGACTTCAACCATGCCTATCGAAAGACCTTTGGCAACCAGATCCAATTCACCCTGCGCGAGTCGGACTACAGCGCCGAAATAGTGCTCTGCCACCTCCTGTCTGAGGCGAGCCCCAACCGCCTCAACCCTCGCGATCAGTTCGCCGAAGCCCATGCCTTCTTCAACGATGCCCGCCTGCCTCAAAGCAAGTCGATCGGCGACGATCCCTATGCCGACAAGGATGGTCTGGTCGAGTTCATCGTGGCCAACGAGCTGCTGGACGATCCCGCCGTCATGGCCAAGCTGGCCGAGCAGAAGGCCTATCTCATCGCCGTCACCTCGGTGGTCACCTCCTACATCAACCGTTACGCCGAGGCCTATGGCGATCAGTACAAGACGGATGCCGATCTCTGGGCCAGGGCGCTCTCCAAGATACCCTTGATGGGGCCGAGCAAGATCGATCAGCAGAGCTACAGCCGCCACATCAAGGGGCTCAGCATCGCCACCGATTTCATCAACTTCATCATGGATGTGGTGGTGAGCCAGGGCACCACGGCGCTGTCCAGCTTCAACAAGTTCCTGGAAAAACAGGGGGATGCCATCCGCTTCGGGGTGGAGAACAACAAGGACTTCTACAAGACCATCACAGTCGGGATCACGGTGGAAGTCTTCAAGGTAGGCACCGAGCTGGTCTATGTTCCGAAGATCAAGCAGTACCGCATCAACTTCGACAGGCAGAACAGCAAGTTCACCTCGGCCTGCGCCAGCGCCGAATTCGTCGATATCTACTTCAACTATCTCTACGCCGCCAACGTGTTTGACTATGAGGCGCTCAAGGATCCCGAGATCAAAAAGGATTTCGACGCCTTCATTCAAAAACAGCGCAAGGCACAGATTGAAGAGGCCGACACCTTCTTCAACGACGACTTCCCGCCCCAGCAACCCAAGCTGGAGCAGCGCAGCAAGGCAAAAGTGTAATTTTCGCCATCAGCACACCTAATAAAAAAACAGTCGGCCCAGGCCGACTGTTTTTTTGATTGCGTATTACCCTGCCTCTAAGCCCGCTTCTCTTCGAGCCAGGCTCCCTGGCTCTGCATCTCGAACAGCTGGGCATAGTGGCCTTGCTGGGCCATCAGCCCCTGGTGGCTGCCGCGCTCGCTCACCTGACCACGGGTCAGCAGCAGGATCTCGTCTGCATCGACTATGGTGGAGAGTCGGTGGGCAATGGCGATGGTGGTGCGCCCCCGGCGCGCCGCCGCCAGCGCCTTGGAGAGCGCCAACTCGGTCTGGGAGTCCACACTCGCGGTCGCCTCATCCAAAATGAGAATGCGCGGATCGCCCACCAGGGCCCGGGCAAAGGAGAGCAACTGACGCTGGCCGGCGGAAAGGTTCTTGCCCCCCTCCTCCAGTTGGGTCGCGATTCCATCCGGCAACTGGGCCACAAACTCGGCCAGTTGCACCTCATCGAGCGCCTGCCACAGCCTCGTCTCATCGATGCCTTCACGCCCCAAACGCAGGTTCTCGGCCAGGGTTCCGACGAAGATAAAGGGATCTTGCTGCACTAGACCTATGCTGCGCCGTACTGCCGCCAGCGACAGAGTGGCCAAAGGCGTGTCATCGAAGCGGATCTCGCCGCTGTCTATGGGGTAAAAGCCCATCAGCAGGCTGATGATGGTGGACTTGCCGCTGCCGGTGTGGCCCACCAGCGCCAGCATCTGGCCGGGAGAGACGCTGAAGCTCACGCCCTGCAACACGGGCTGCTCGCCATCGTAGGAGAAATCCACCTCATGGAAACTCACCCGGCCCGCCAGGGGAGCACTCCGGCCATCGGTACTCTCGCGCCCCTCATCGAGCAGGGCGAATACCCGCTCCCCCGCGACCATGGCTTGCTGCAACTGGTTAAGCTGGTTGGTCATCTCGATGAGCGGTTCTATCATGCGGCCCAGATAACTGATGAAGGCATAGAGTACCCCCACCTGAATGGCCCCCCCCACGCCCACACCTTCATGGGCAAAGAGTGCCAGCAGGCCGATGAGCACCATCATGTAGAAGAGGTCGATGAGCGGTCGCAGCAGTATGCCGTTGATCTTGAGGCTCTTGAGCCGCGCGGCCCAGTGGTGCTGATTCAGCTCGGAAAAGGCGTTGGCAAAGCGCACCTCCTGCACCATGGCCTGGATAACAGGCATCCCCTGCAAGGATTCATTGAGCCGACTGTTGATGTCCGACAGCAGGCTGCGAGTTTCGCGTACCACGGGCACACTCAACTTCTGGTAGAGCCACATCACCGCCCCCACCGCCGGCAACAGCGCCGCGCACACCAGCATCAGTCGAACGTCCAGCAGCGCCATCGAGATGAGGATGCCGCACAGAAGCACCAGCTTTTGTACCAGCAGGCCAATCACCTGCACATAGAGGTTCATGATGGCCTCGGTGTCGTTGGTGATGCGCGAGATGAGCGACCCCGAACGGTGAGTATCGAAATAGCTGGCGGGCAGACGAATGGCGGTGGCAAACACCTGTTCGCGCAGGCGCTGTACCACCCCTTGGGCGATGCGGTTGAAACGCAAGGATTGCAGATAGAACCCGGCGGCCGAGAGCAGCTGCAGACCCAGATAGCTGACGCCCAGGGTGGCGATAATCGGCCAGTCGAGATTGCGCGGAGCCAAATAATCATCGATGAACAGCTTGATGATAAGCGGGCCTGCCACCTCGGCCCCGGTGGCGAGCAGCAGGCAGATCCCGGCCTGGGTCAACCAGACAGGGTATTGAGCACAATAACTCAACAACCGTTTGATGGTCGGATTCACAGACTCACCTCCCAATCCTGTTCCAGAGGCTGGTAGCGCACCCTGCTGATGCAGCAATCCTGCGAATAGCCAGCGTAAATGGTAAGGCCCCCTCTCATCATCGCGTTCACAGGCTCTCCTCAAGATCATGTTCCAGGCGCTGATAGCGCACCATGTCGGCATACCAGCCGTCATGGATCATCAAGGTCTCATGCCTGCCTCGTTCACTGACATGCCCCTTGTCGAGCACCAATATCTCGTTAGCCTGCTCCACCGCCGTCATCCGGTGGCTGACCAGGATCAGGGTGCGCCGGTGCGCTTTCAGGGCCATCAATATCTGCTGTTCGGTCTGGGCGTCCACCGCAGAGAGCGCATCGTCGAGCACCAAGATGGGTGCGTCAAGCAGCAGCGCACGGGCGATGGCGAGCCGCTGTTTCTGGCCGCCGGACAGGGTGACCCCCTTCTCGCCCACGTCGGTCTGATATCCCTTGGCAAAGCGCACTATGTCGTCGTGCATACAGGCGATGCGCGCCACCCGCTCAATCTCCTGCTGGCTCGCTTCGGGACGGCCCAGGGCGATGTTGGCGGCGATGGACGTGGAGAAGAGAAAAGGCTCCTGGGGCACATAGGCAAACTGGCGACGCAGCGCCTCCAGAGATAAGGCATCGATGGCATTGCCCCCCATACGGATGGTGCCCGAGCTCGGATTGGCAAGCCGCATCAACAGCTTGAGCAGGCTGCTCTTGCCGGCGCCGGTGCGGCCAACGATCCCCAGCATGCTGCCCTCGGTCAAGGTGAACTGGATGCCCTCGAGCAAGGTGCGATCCTGCAAGGCAAACCCCACCCCTTGAGCTTGCAGCGGAAAGGCGCCGGTAAAGGGCAACGGGGCCTCGGGCTCGTTAATCTCACCCTGCTCACCCAGCAGGTGTTCGATGCGCGAATAGGCAGCGCTGCCGCGCTCGATGATATTGAACAGCCAGGCGATGGCAAACATGGGCCAGATGAGCTGGCCCAGATACATGGTAAAGCTGGTCAGCTCACCCAGGGTCATCTCATCCTTGAGCACCAAGGCACTGCCCCCCGCCACCGCCAGGAAATAAGAGCAACCGATACACAAATAGATGACAGGGTCGAACTTGGCATCGATACGCGCCACCGCCATGTTGCGCTCCCCCGCCTCCCGGGTCAGTGCGGCGAACCCTTCATCTTCCAGGGATTCGACCGCATAGGACTTGAGCACCCGCACCCCAGAGAGAGCCTCCTGGGTTTTGTTGTTGAGCCGGGAGAAGGCCCCCTGAGCCGACTTGAACGCCTTGTAGATCTGCTTGCCAAAGCGGTTCATGAAGTAAGCCATCACCGGCAGGGGCAACAAAGAGAGCAACGTCAGCTGCCAGGAGTACTGGCTGCACATGATGGTGAGCACCAGAGCCCCCACCATGATGGAGTCGACCAGGGTCAATACCCCCTCGCCTGCCGTCATCTCCACCGCCTGGATATCATTGGTGGCATGGGCCATCAGATCCCCGGTGCGATGGCGCTGGTAAAAATCCGGGCTCATGCGGGTGAAATGGACGAATAGCCGGTTGCGCAACACATAGGCGAGCCGGTAGGAGGCACCAAACAACATCACCCGCCAGACGTAGCGCAGCAGGTAGATGATGATGCCAAGGCCAAGCAAGCCGAGCAGATACTGGTTCAGTTTGGTCTGATCGAGTTGACCACTGCCAATGCCGTCCACTACCCAGCCCACTATCTTGGGCGGGATGGCCGTCAGCAGCGCCACCACAGCCAGCAGCGAGATGGCAATGAGATAACGGCGCCACTGCTCCTTGAAAAACCAACCCAGACGAAGAAATACGCTCACACAGGATCCTTGATGATGAAGGCGGTGCCATAGGCAAGGGCCCGCATGGCGGGCGAAGAAAATGCCCAAACAGGCATGGTCACAGCGCCAACATGATAGCGCGAAGTGGCTGTCGTGAGAATAATTGCTATTTGATGGGCCCTCGTTGGTCGACGCCGGTGCGAAAGACAATCAAAGAGAAGGGGCCAGCAGGCCCCTCGCGACATGTCCGGCAAACTTGGGTTAAAAGCGTGGCAGTCGCCCCTCGCCGTGCATGAGCATCTCCTTGCCATCCCCCGTCAGCAAGAAGTGGGATACCTTATCCCGGGTTTGGCTGAAGATATGCTGCAAGCGAGCCAGATCCTGTTCATTGAGCTCCTCCTCCTGATTCAATCGCCGTTCGAGTTCGGCGGCGATCAGATTGAGTCGCCTGGCAGAGATGTTGGCCGATACGCCCTTGAGGGTGTGCAGCAGCCCCATCGCCGCCTTGGGGTCTTGACGACGCAGGGCGGAGCGGATCTCCCACAGGTCATCTTTATGCTCCGCCATGAACAGTTTGAACAGGATCTGCAGCGCTTCCCTGTCCTGATCGAGCCGATGCAGGGCATCTGGCAGGTCCAGTAAATCCATGGTCTCCGGGGGCTTGACCACCACCTGACTACTCGTTGCCGGCTTGAGCCACTGGATGAGGTTATTGTAGAGATCCAGCTTGCTGACCGGCTTGGTGACATAGCCATTCATGCCAACGCCCAAGCAACGCTCCCTGTCTCCGGGCATGGCACTGGCGGTGAGAGCAATGATAGGCACATCGTGCTTGTCGACCATTTTGCGGATCTGCCGGGTCGCATCCAGACCATCCAGCACCGGCATCTGCAGATCCATCAAGATGACGTCGAACGGCTGCTCGGCGACCCGCTCCACCGCCTCGCGACCATTGCTGACCACGGTCACCTGCACATCGACCCGCTTGAGGTACTCAAGGATGAGCTGCTGGTTAACCCTGTTGTCCTCCGCCAGCAGCACCCGGGTGCCCTGAAGCAGATCGTGGAAGTTCTGCTGATCCCCTTGCGCCTCAGCCTGGCGCATCCGCCTGTCGAAGGAGCTGCCATTGAGCAGTTCATCCACCTTGGCGAGCAAGGCATTCTCCGTCATGGGTTTAGCGAGGAAGTGGTTGAGGCCTATGCTCTCCATCCGTACCTGCAACCCCTCCTTCGCCCAGGCGCTGGTCATCAGAATGGGGATGAGTCGCCACTGGTTGTGCTGGCTCATCTCCAACGCCAGATCCAGACCATCTTCCTGGCCCATTCGCCAGTCGAAGATGGCCAGTTGCAGCTTATTGCCCTCTTCATGCAACACGGCACGAGCCCGCGAGACGCTGTTGGCCTGTATCACCTTGGCGCCGGATCGGCTCAGCATGCCGCTGATAAGCTCGAGCACCAGCTCGTTGTCATCCATCACCAGCACGAGCGGCTCCTGTTCGAAGAAGACCCGCCGCCCCGAGACCCCATAGAGCGCCTTGTGCATCGGGATCTCGAACTGGAACAAAGAACCTACCCCCGGTTTGCTCTGCACGGTGATCTTGCCCCCCATCAGCTCCACCAGCCGCTGGGAGATGTTGAGGCCAAGACCAGATCCCCCATATTTGCGGGTATTACCCGCCTCCAACTGGGTGAAGGGCTGGAATAGCTGGGTCAGCTTCTCCTCGGCAATACCGATGCCGGTATCACGCACGCTAAAACGCACTCGCATGGGATCAGCATTGGCGAGGGTAATGGCAACCTCCACCTCGCCACGTTCGGTAAACTTGATGGCATTGTTAACCAAGTTGACCAATACCTGGCCCAGGCGCAGGGGATCACCACGCAGAAAATCGGGTACAGCCACCGATTTGTTGATGATCACCTCAACCTGCTTGCGCTCTGCCAGGTCGGCAAACATGCCCGCCAGGGAATCTATCTGTTCGGCCAGGTCAAAATCGATCTCTTCCAGACTCAGCTTGCCGGACTCGACCTTGGTCAAATCGAGGATGTCGTTGATGAGCAGCAGCAAGGTGTCCGAGGAGGACTTTATCTTGCCAAGGTAATCTCGTTGCTGCTGGCTGAGCGGCGTCTGCAGCGCCAGGGTACTGAAGCCGATGATGGCATTCATGGGGGTGCGGATCTCGTGGCTCATGTTGGCCAGAAAATCGCTTTTGGCCTGCGCCAACAACCCGGTCTCCCGGGAGAGTTCGCTCAGTCGCTGGTTGCGTCGCCAGAGAGTCAGGGCCACCAGGGCAAAACTGATCAGGGCTCCGGCCAGCACCAGCAGGAAGAAGCGGCTCTTGAGCTCCGAGGCTTGGCGGATCTTGTTCTGCTTCCAATCGACCAACCCCTCGAGCTCGTGCATGTCGATCACCTGATTGCGCAGCTTGTGATAGGCACCGACCTGTTCGGTCACATCCTGTGTGAGCTGGATCAGGCTGCGCAGGGACGGCACCTTGTCGCTGTGAGTGCCCAACTGCTGGATCAGCTGGTTGATGACCTTCTCATCGGCGGGATCCCAGTTTCGTTTCAGGTAATGAACCTGCTGGGCCAGGCTGTTCAAGGCCAGTTGCAGGCTGGCATCGGCTTGGGTATCGCTCAGTGCAGTCTGCAGCTGCTGCAGGAAGGGTCTTTCTATGTATGAGAGCCCCATATCCATGGAGGATAGGCGGGTCAAGTCGAGTAGATAGCGTTCAACGTTATGGAGCAGCGCCTGGGCATAGGGGTTGGCAGCAGAATCCGGATCCTGCTGCACTTTACGCACAAATTTGTCCAGATTGAGCGAGAGCTGTTCGAGGCGTAGCTGCACCTGCTCATCATTGGCCTGCTCGTGTCCCAACAGGTAAACGGTGTCAGTATTGACCCGATTGAGAATGAGCTCGGCAGCCACACTCAAGTCGAAAGCCCGTTGCTGCTGGCTGAGCAGACGCCAGCAGTAACCGCTAAACAGCAGCAGTGTGACGATGACCACACATAAGATCAGGCGGTTGGACCTTGTGTTACTATTCATCCCGTTTTCACTCTCATGTGTGACGTGCTCCCGCAAGACAGAAGATATCAAGGCGTGACCATGTTAGCGTCAGCTTGCCCTGAAAGTGAAATATATGTGATAAATCAGCGCACAACAGATAGAGGAGCATCCCATGACGAGCATCACCACCTATTGTAGTCAGTGCCGGACTCGAAACCGGCTGCCCACTGAAAAATCCCCCGAGGATGCCAAGTGTGGCCGCTGTGGCCAGCCGTTGTTTGCCCACACCCCCATAGAGGGGGATGCGGCACACTTCGACAGCCTGATCCAGTCCGATCTGCCCGTGGTGGTTGATTGCTGGGCCAGCTGGTGCGGCCCCTGCCAGCAGTTCGCCCCCATCTTTGCCGAGGTTGCCCGGGAACTCGAACCGGGGGTGCGCTTCGTCAAGCTCGATACCGAGCAACAACCCCAGATAGCGGCCCGCTACGGCATTCGCAGCATACCGACCCTGTTGCTGTTTCGCCATGGCCGCCTCATCGCCCAGCAGGCGGGTTCCATGCCGAAAATGGTGTTCAAACAGTGGTTGGCCGAAAAAACAACCTCTGATTGATAATGCGTTGTTTTGTAAATGTTTACCGAGTGTGACGCGAGTGCAGGGCTCTGTGAGCCTCCCCAAAATTTGGTGATCTGGCCCTGTTTGAAACGCGCTAATGAACGTAATCTCGGCAACACAACAACAACCATAAATTAACCGAGAACGCCTTATGCAAAGCTCTGTCGAACCCAAGGTCACCCAAGACCCCGCCCCGAATGCACAGTCCCGCTGGCTAGACATCAGATCCGGCATCGTCATCGCCGATATACTGCTGTTGTGCGCCATGCTGGCATGGCTGCCCTTTGATCCCATGGTCAACAAGGGGCTGGGTATCCTGGTCTTCATCGCCATTCTCTGGCTGACCGAGGCGTTGCATGTCACGGTTACCGCCCTGCTCATTCCCCTGCTCGCGACCCTGCTTGGGGTATTCGACATGGCCAAGTCGCTGACCGATTTTGCCAACCCCATACTGTTCCTCTTCTTCGGTGGCTTTGCGCTGGCCGCCGCCCTCTCCAAACAGGGGCTGGACCGCTTGATGGCCGCCAAGGTGATGCAGCTGGCTCGCGGCCACCTCGTCTGGGGCGCCATCTTGCTGTTCACCATCACGGCGGCCATGTCGATGTGGATCAGCAATACGGCCACCGCCGCCATGATGCTCCCCCTCGGGGTAGGTCTGCTGTCACAACTCGACAGCCAGCGGGATCGCCGTACCTATGTGTTCGTGCTGCTTGGCATCGCCTACAGCGCCAGCATTGGGGGCATTGGCACGCTAGTTGGCAGCCCACCCAATGCCATCGCAGCAGCCCAGATGGGCATCAGCTTCACCGACTGGATGAAGTTCGGCATGCCGGTCGTGCTCATTCTGATGCCCTGCGGCATCGCCCTGCTCTACCTGGTTACCCGTCCAGACCTGAGTCACAGGGTTGAAAGTCAGCAGGTCACCATCAGCTGGACCCGGGATCGCAAAGCGACCCTGACCATCTTCCTGATCACTGTTGCGCTCTGGATAGGCTCCCAGCCCATCGCCAAGGCGCTCGGCGGCATCCCTCAGTTCGACAGCCTGATCGCCATCGGCGCCATCATCGCCATCGCCATCAGCCGGGTCGCCAGTTGGGATGACATCAACCAGAACACCGATTGGGGCGTGCTGATGCTGTTTGGCGGCGGCCTGACCCTGAGCGCCATTCTCAAAGCCACTGGTACCAGCGCCTTTTTGGCAGAGCACCTCTCCGAGCTGCTGGCCCACGCCAACCTGTTCATCGTGCTGCTGATCCTGGCTGCCTTCGTGGTGTTCCTGACCGAACTGGTCTCCAACACGGCGACCGCGGCCCTGCTTATCCCCCTGTTTGCCGGGGTGGCCGAAGCACTGGGCGTCTCTCCCGTGGTGATGTCAGTGCTGATTGCCATCGGCGCCTCTTGTGCCTTCATGTTGCCCGTTGCCACGCCACCCAACGCCATTGTCTTTGCCAGCGGCCATATTCAGCAGCGAGAGATGATGCGCGCCGGTCTGGCCCTGAACCTGGTGTTCACCCTGCTGCTCGCCATCCTGGCCTATTTTGTAGGAGATATTCTCTAACGCCTTACCGAGTCCTCCAGCCAGCCCCCACATCACGGGGGCTTTTTTATGACGTATCCCGACAGGTTAATGACCTGCCAGCATGAAGCCGCATGCAGCGCATCCCACCAGAGACGCGAAATCTAAGGCCGCGGGCCTTTGCGCAGGGACATCTGGCGAGACAGGTCGCACCTTGGGCCGATAAGCCCCGCGCCTCCCCATCGCCTTAGCGGCGACAGCTCGGCTCAGTCAGCCCTTCTACTCACCCAATCTGTCTGGCCAGCGCCAGGGTTTGCCCCCTGCCCGGCTCACGCCAAGCCAAGCCAAGCCAGATTGGCGCACGCTTGTCAGCGGATCGCTCGCATAAAAAAGCCCCCGCATTGCGGGGGCTTAGAACACAAGGGCTGTATCAACCGACTTTACAGCGCTCGAGTTTCCAGATCCGCTCGACATAATCCTGAATGGATCGGTCCGAGTTGAACTTGCCCATGGTCGCCGAGTTGATGATCGCCTTCTTGGCCCAGAGCGCCGGATCCCGATACCAGCTATCCACCAGTTGATGCGCTTCCGAGTAGGCAGCAAAGTCAGCCAGGGTCAGGTAAGGATCGCCCCCTTCCAGCAGGGAGCGCTTGATGGAGGAGAGCTCTCCGGGCTTGCCCGGGGTGAAGTAGTCGGTATCGAACCAGTCCAGCACCGCCTTGAGCTCGGAATTGGCATAGTAGAAGTCATAGGGGTTGTAGCCCCGCGCCTTGAGGGCCTTCACCTCATCCACGTTCAGCCCGAAGATGGCACAATGCTCGGCACCCGCCTCCTCCACTATCTCTATGTTGGCGCCATCCAGGGTCCCTATGGTGATGGCACCGTTCAATGCCAGCTTCATGTTGCCGGTGCCCGATGCCTCGTAGCCGGCGGTAGAGATCTGCTCGGACACGTCGGCGGCGGGGATCATCTTCTCCGCCAGGCTGACCCGGTAGTTCGGCATGAACACCACCTTCAACTTGCCCTGGATACGGGTATCGTTGTTGACCCGCTCCGCCAGCTTGTTGATGGCATAGATGATGTCTTTGGCCAGCTTGTAGCCAGGGGCCGCCTTGGATCCGAAGATGAACACCCTTGGGTGCATGTCATAGTCCGGATTGGCCAGCAGACGACGATAGAGCGCCATGATGTGGATCAGATTCAGCTGCTGACGCTTGTACTCATGCAGGCGCTTGATCTGGATATCGAAGATGGCATTGGCATCCACCTCGATCCCGGTCTCGGCCTTGATCACCTTGACCAGCTTTTCCTTGTTATGACGCTTGATGGTCATGAACTGCTGCTGGAACGCCTTGTCGTCGGCAAACTTGACCACGCCGCGTAATTTGTCCAGCTGCAGAGGCCACTCCTTGCCCACCACCTCGTCATAGAGGGCGGCGAGCTCCGGGTTACAGGCAAGCAGCCAGCGACGCGGGGTGACCCCGTTGGTGACATTGCACATTTTATCAGGCCAGAGGGCGGCAAATTCGGGGAAGAGATCCTCTTTCACCAGCTTGGAGTGGATCTCGGCCACGCCGTTGACCTTGGCAGAGCCGATGACACAGAGATTGCCCATGCGCACCTTGCGCACCTCCCCCTCTTCGATGATGGAGAGTTTGGCCTTGATGACATCATCACCCGGCCACTTGGCTTCGACCAGATCGCCGAGGAAGCGGGCGTTGATCTCGTAGATGATCTCGAGATGGCGGGGCAGCACCTTCTCGAACAGACTGACACTCCACTTCTCCAGGGCTTCTGGCAGCAAGGTGTGGTTGGTGTAGGAGAAGACCTGATAGCAGATGGCCCAGGCGGCATCCCAATTCAAGTCTTCCTCATCCACCAGCACCCGCATCAACTCAGGGATGGCCACGGTCGGGTGGGTATCGTTGAGCTGAATGGCAATTTGCGCGGCAAAATTGCTGAAGTCACTGCCATGCACCCGCTTGTAGCGGCGCATGATGTCCTTGATGGAGCAGGCGCAGAAGAAGTACTGCTGGATCAGGCGCAGCTCTTTGCCCGCATCCGTCTCATCATTGGGGTAAAGCACCTTGGAGATGGTCTCGGCCTGGGCCTTCTCGGCCTGGGAGTCGACATAGCCCCCTGCGTTGAACACATCCCAATCGAAGAACTCAGAGGCACGAGACTCCCACAACCGCAATATGTTGACGGTGTGACCGCCGAACCCGACCACGGGAATATCCCAAGGCACTCCTTTGATCTTGCGACCGGCATGCCACACCTTCTTCAGGCCACCCTTGTCGCCAAAGACCGTCTCGACGTAGCCATACAGGGGGATCTCCTGCACCGACTCGGGACGGCAGATCTCCCAGGGGTTGCCATATTCACGCCAGGAGTCCGGGCGCTCAATCTGGCGACCATCCTGGATCTCCTGGCGAAACAGACCGTGCTCATAGTGCAGGCCATAACCCACCGCCGGGTAGTTCAGGGTCGCGAGGGAATCGATGAAACAGGCGGCGAGTCGACCCAGACCACCGTTGCCGAGCGCCATGTCAGGCTCCTGCTCGCACAGGTCGGTCAGCTCCAGACCCAGCTCGCGCAGCGCCTCTTCACACACACTATAAAGGGATAGGTTGTGCAGGTTGTTGGAGGTCAGCCGCCCCATCAGGAATTCGGCCGAGAAGTAGTGGATAGCTCGGGTATCTTTGTTGAAATGAGTCTGCTGGGTGCGGGTCAGCCGTTCGTAGACCTGCTCATTGACGGCGGCGGCGGTTGCCTTCCACCAGGCTTGAGGTGAGGCTTTCTGCTCGCTGGTGCCCAATGTCGAGCGCAGATGGCGCACTATGCTCGCCTTGAGCTGATCCTTGTTCAGTTGCAGGTCCAGCTCTGTCTTCTTCTTGGTAGCCATAACGCTGTTTCCTTCGTTACTTAATAATAATTTGATTACCCGCCAGGGACCGGGATTATTGTTATCTGAGAATATGTTCCGGCGTGGGCATACTAGCTAATGACGTTGCCAGAAAAGTTAACGCAAGTCACAGTTTAATGTATGAGAATGACAGTTTCGCCATGAAAACCCTTTCCTGACACCCTTCCACAAAAAACACAAAAACCATTTAATTTCATTAAGTTATAAGTAAATCAAAAAATAAAAATCGTGAATAGGTTTTCAGAGCTTGCATGGATTTTTGATGGCTTGAAAATATCTGAAAATAGTCAAACGCTTGAAATCGTTTTCAATTCAACGCCATCAACTGTCACCCGCCAGATTGCAAAAACAGCCGCCCAATAGGCGGCTGCTTTATCCCGACGAGTTAACCGAATTTAAACCGGACTCACAACAGCCCGGATTTAAACTGGTTGCTGACACCGTCATATTGATAACCAATCTGCTGCAGGCGGGTGGCAAGCTGATCCTCGCTCATGTCGTAGTAAGCAAGCAGTTCATCGAGATTGTCGCATTCGAGCCTTAGCTTCTCATTGACTATGCCTAGCAAGATATTGGCATCTAGGCGCTGCAAAGTACTGGCATCCATGGTTCAGCTCCTCTGTTAAACACTGTATAACCATGGCCCTTTATCGCAGCCCTGTCCATTTTTCATACAATCCACACCCCTGAGTAAAAAAAATAAAAAACATACATATCAAAATGTTATGAATTCACCTGGATATCTGCGTCACATTTTTGAGCACAAATGACTTGTCTGAGGGACTAGATACAACTACTGTATACATATACAGCGTGGTAATTCATACAGGAAACGCAGATGAACCAGCCAATGAGCCGCCCTCTTGCTCCCCTTATCGCCGGACTGACCCAACCCTGGCCGACCCGCTATCTGAGTCGCCGGCCAAGTTCCCCAGCCTCGGGGGCCGAGTTCAATAGCTCGCAACTGCTGGGCGCACTGAGCCAGGCGAGCCAAGCGGCAAAAGGCTGGATCCTGCTGATAGCCCCCCCGGGCCTGCCGATTGCGGCACAACTGCAAGCCAACGGCATCAATCCAGCCCATGTGCTGGTTGTCCATGGTCACAAGATAAAGAACTGGCAGCGCACCCTGGAACAAGCCCTCAGTCAGAGCCGCTGTGCCGCAGTGCTGACCTGGTTACCGGAAACCATCAGTCTGGACACAGGTCGATTGCATCACCTGAGCCAGCACCATGGGGTGCTAACTCACTATTTTCATGCTCAGAGCGCCACCGACAAGGCCGTGCACTATGCAGGGCAAGATATCTACCTCAACCACTGACTCTTCGTAGGGACGAGACAACGGCATGCTGCCCGTTGGAGTCTCACTATCGGGTTCAGCCTGACCGCTGTCATGATGAAAGCCATGAGCTGCCAGCCCTGTAATAGTGTTGTGCGTTCCGTTAGCGGTCGTTTTGCTGGGGCTGGGACGCCGGGGTTCAATTTTCTCAGCCCTGTCAGTGACAGTGCGTTTCATCCTCGGAAATAGAGGAGAGCAGATTGGCTGATGAACGCTAACACCGACATCTTGTCAAAGTAAAACGGCGGCCCTGGGGCCGCCGTTTAAGCTGATGCGCGTGCCAGGTCATGTGCTGATAAACCTGGCCGGCGCTTCTTTTATGGCTCAGGAAGATAGCTTGCCGTCGAGCTCGGCAATCTTGGCTGACCAGATGGCCGGGCCAGTCTCGTGGACATTGTTGCCACTGGCATCCACGGCCACAGTGACCGGCATGTTCTCCACCTCGAATTCATAGATGGCCTCCATGCCAAGGTCGGCAAAGGCGACGACCCGAGCCTTCTTGATGGCCTTGGCCACCAAATAGGCAGCACCACCAACGGCCATCAAATAGACGGCTTTGTGCTGGCGAATACTCTCGACCGTTGCCGGACCGCGTTCCGATTTGCCTATCATGCCGATAAGCCCCGTCTCGCCCAGCATCATCTCGGTAAACTTGTCCATCCGGGTCGAGGTAGTAGGGCCCGCCGGGCCGACCACTTCGTCACGCACAGCATCTACCGGGCCGACGTAATAGATGAAGCGGTTGGTGAAATCGACCCCCTCTGGCAGACCTTCGCCGTTTTTCAACATGTCGGCGATGCGCTTGTGGGCGGCGTCGCGTCCGGTCAGGATCTTGCCAGAGAGCAGCACGGTTTCGCCGCTCTGCCAGGTAGCTATCTCATCACGAGTCACCGTATCCACATTGACCCGGCGCACATTGTCGCCCACTTCCCAGGTGATCTCGGGCCAGTCGGCCAGTGAAGGTGCAGCCAATTCGGCAGGGCCAGTGCCATCGAGTTCGAAGTGAACATGGCGGGTGGCGGCGCAGTTGGGGATCATCACCACCGGCTTCGAAGCGGCATGGGTCGGCGCTGACTTTATCTTCACATCCAGTACTGTGGTGAGGCCGCCCAGCCCCTGGGCACCGATACCAAGTTTGTTGACCTTGTCATGGAGCTCGAGACGAAGCTTCTCTTCCGTGGTCTGGGCTCCGCGCGCCTTGAGCTCTTGAATGTCGATGTGCTCCATCAAAGACTCTTTGGCCAGCACGGCGGCCTTCTCGGCGGTGCCGCCAATGCCGATCCCCAACATGCCAGGAGGGCACCAGCCCGCGCCCATGGTCGGCACCGTTTTCAGCACCCACTCGACGATATCGTCCGATGGGTTGAGCATCGCCATCTTGGATTTGTTCTCGGAACCACCGCCCTTGGCCGCCACACTCACCTCAACCTTGTCGCCCGGCACCATGTCGATATGCACCACGGCAGGGGTGTTGTCCTTGGTGTTTTTACGGCTACCGGCCGGGTCGGCCACTATGCTGGCCCGCAGCGGGTTGTCCGGATTGGTGTAAGCGCGGCGTACCCCTTCGTCCACCATCTGTTGCACGGTGAGATCAGAATCCCACTGCACCTGCATACCGATTTTGACAAAGCAGGTCACAATACCTGTGTCCTGACAGAGCGGACGGCGCCCTTCGGCAGCCATGCGGGAGTTGATCAGGATCTGGGCCAGGGCATCCTTGGCCGCCGGGTTGGCTTCCTTGTCATAGGCTTCTTTCATGGCATTGACGAAATCGAGGGGGTGGTAGTAGGAGATGTACTGCAGGGCGCCTTCGACGGAATCGATAAAATCCTGTTTTTTTATGATGCTCATATCATCCTCACTGGTCCTTGTCTTCACGAACGGCAGCAAAGCAAGGGCTTCCATATTGGCCGCGCTAGGGAGAGGCATTCAAGTCCCTTCCAATGTCGGGGCGCGGCGTGTTTTTTCTAACATTCGCGGCCACTATGATACGCTTGCCACCCCATACCGGCTAGGGACCAGCACGCAAACTGTTGCCTGTGTAACAAAAAATGAAACCAGACCTGCACATTCATCCTCTGCCCGACGCAAGTGACGCGGCGACCCTGTTTGCCCGGCTGCACCATCAGCCCTGGGCCATGCTGCTCGAATCCATGGGCCCCATGGGCCCGGACAACCGCTTCGACATCATCACCGCCGATCCACGGGCGACCCTGACCACCCGGGGTAGGTTGACCCAAAGGTGGCAAGATGGTGCATCACAGACCTTGCCGGGAGACCCGCTCAGCCTGTTGGCAAAGACCCAGCAAGCGCTGCTCGGGGAGCTCGTCTCCCCTGGCTGCGATCTGCCTTTTATCGGCGGCGCCTTGGGTCTGTTTGGTTACGATCTGGGTCGGCACTTCGAGCAACTCCCCGAGCAGGCCGAGGCCGATTTGACCATCCCCGACATGGCGGTCGGTATCTATGACTGGGCCCTCATTCATGACAAGGCCCGACAACAGTGGCAGTTGGTCCATTGGGGTTCAGAAACCGGACTGGCGCGCCGTCTCTTCTGGTGGAATAAGCAGCAAGCGCCAGAGCCATCAGCCTTCCAGCTGCTTGGCCCCTGGCAGAGCAACATGAGCCGCCACGACTATGGCGCCAAATTCGCCCGCATTCAGGATTACCTGGCCGCTGGGGATTGCTACCAGATCAATCTCACCCAGCGTTTCAGCGCGCCCTATCAAGGGGATGAGTGGCTCGCCTACCTGGGGTTGCGCGCGGCCAACGCCGCCCCCTTTTCCGCCTTCCTCAGGCTGCCGGACAGCGCCATACTGAGCCTCTCCCCCGAGCGTTTCCTGCTGCTCGATGGCCGCCATATAGAGACCAAACCCATCAAGGGCACCCGCCCCCGCCAGCCAGATCCCCTGGCCGATGCCGCCTGCGCCCGTGAGCTGGCTCAGGCCGAGAAGGATAGATCGGAGAATTTGATGATCGTGGATTTGCTGCGCAACGACATAGGCCGGGTCAGTCGACCGGGCACCGTCTGCGTGCCACAGCTGTTTGCGGTCGAATCCTTCCCGGCGGTCCATCACCTGGTGTCAACCATTCATGGTGAGCTGGATGCTCGTTGGCAAGGGGTGGATCTGCTGCGGGCCTGCTTCCCTGGCGGCTCCATCACGGGGGCTCCCAAGATCCGCGCCATGGAAATCATCGAGGAGCTCGAACCCCACAGACGCAACGGTTACTGCGGCAGCATTGGCTACCTGAGTCAGCATGGCCGCATGGATACCAGCATCTGTATCCGCACCTTGCTCGCCACCGAAGGGAGCCTTTATTGCTGGGCGGGAGGGGGCATCATTGCCGACTCCGAGGTCGACAGTGAATACCAGGAGACCTTTGACAAGCTGGCCCGGATCCTGCCCCTGCTCGAGCAACCATCGTCATGACCCACGCCGAGCTGCTGACCCGCTTTTTATTACAGAGCCTCCCGAGCGCCCCTCTGCACTCCCCTGCCCCGGCACTGAGCCCTGCTGCGGTGTTGATACCCCTGGTCGAGCGAGCCGATGGCCTGCATCTATTGCTCACCGAGCGCAGCCGACACCTTCGCCACCACGCCGGGGAGATAAGTTTTCCGGGCGGGCGCCAGGATCCGGGGGATGACGACCTCTACCAGACGGCGCTGCGGGAGACCCATGAAGAGATAGGCATCGCCGCCGATCAGATCCGGCTGTTTGGTCATCTGCCCAGGCTACCCACTGTATCGCGCTTCGAGGTGTTGCCCGTAGTGGGTCTGCTCAACGCCGATTACCGGTTGCAACTGAATGCCGATGAGGTCACCGCGGCCTTCGAAGTCCCCCTCTGGCACCTGCAAGACCTTGGCAACTATGTCAGCATGCCAATAGAGCGCCGTGGCCAACACTACACGCTGCACTGGATCCCCTGGCAGCACAGATACATCTGGGGAGCCACCGCCAGCATGATCCGCCAGCTGGTCACCCAGACAGCGAAATAACATTTTATTGACATAATTTCGAGCCAAATGCGGGATTTAACATTCAAATAACACCGCAAATGATAAACAAAAATTGAAATTATCTTCTTTTGATCACGTTTCCATAAAAAAGTACGGGTTTCGACGATGGAAAAGTGAATTTGATCAACATTTTTACCTGCAAAGCCAGTATCCTTGCGCCGGATTAATAAAAACTACACATCTGGGGTCAGACACATGTCAAATACCGTCTCTCACGCACAGGACGCTGCGGTCGCCAAGGAGCAAGGAACAAGCTCCGTTCAATCTCGTAGTTGGGGAAAACAGGACACCACCTGGGTCATCAGCCTGTTTGGTACCGCCGTCGGTGCCGGCATCCTGTTCTTGCCAATCAATGCGGGTATGGGTGGCTTCTGGCCGCTGGTCTGCATGGCGCTGCTGGTCGGTCCCATGACCTATCTGGCACACCGTGGCCTGGCCCGTTTCGTACTTTCTTCCAAGAAGCCGAACGCGGATATCACTGAAGTCGTCGAAGAGCACTTTGGCGTCGGCGCCGGCAAGCTCATCACGCTGCTCTACTTCTTTGCCATCTACCCCATAGTGCTGATCTACGGCGTGGGCATCACCAACACGGTCGACAGCTTCATCGTCAACCAGTTGCACATGACGCCGCCACCGCGCTGGATCCTCTCCATCGTGCTGATCATGGGCATGATGTCCGTGATGCTGGCCGGTGAGAAGCTGATGCTCAAGGTGACCCAGTTCCTGGTCTATCCCCTGATCGCCATACTGGCAGGTATCTCCCTCTACCTGATCCCGGAGTGGAGCGGTGCCGCTCTCTCCCAGGTCCCCTCCGGCAAGGATTTCGCAACCACCCTGTGGCTGACCATCCCTGTACTGGTGTTCTCCTTCAACCACAGCCCGGCCATCTCCAGCTTCGCTCTGGCGCAACGTCGCGAGCACGGCGACAATGCCGTGGCCAAGTCCGATGCCATCTTGAAGCGTACCGCCATGTTGCTGCTGGGCTTCGTGATGTTCTTCGTCTTCTCCTGCGTCATGAGTCTGAGCCCGGCTCAGCTGGCTGAGGCCAAGGCCCAGAACATCGCCGTTCTCTCCTACCTGGCCAACCAGCACGAGAGTCCGATCATCTCCTACTTCGGTCCGCTGGTTGCTTTCGTGGCCATAGTGTCCTCCTTCTTCGGTCACTATCTGGGTGCCCGTGAAGGTCTCAAAGGCCTGATCGTTCAGCAGATCCGTGGCACAGGTAAAGAGCCGAACCATAAGCTGATCGACATGATCATCATCGGCTTCTTCGTCATCACCCTCTGGGTCGTTGCCGTGGTCAACCCCTCTATCCTGGGCATGATTGAATCCCTGGGTGGCCCCATCATCGCCACCATACTGTTCATCATGCCGATGTACGCCATCAAACGCGTCCCGGCCATGGCCAAGTATCAGGGTCAGATCAGCAACGTGTTCGTGACCGCCATGGGCCTCATCGCCATCTCCGCCATCCTTTATCAGCTGTTTGGCTAAGCCTGCGCACAGATAAAGGGTTTCAAAGGGCTGCCTCGGCAGCCCTTTTTCATGCGGCCATCACATCCCTCAGCTCCCCCTCTTCCCATCGACTACAAAAAATTTACAATGTTTAGACAAAATCCATAATCGGAGTGATGTCATGATCAGTGTCTTCGACCTGTTTTCCATCGGAATAGGCCCCTCATCCTCCCACACCGTTGGTCCCATGCGGGCCGCGCATGCCTTCGTGACCCAGCTAAAGGAGAGCAAGCTGCTGGCTCGCACCAGCCGGGTCGAGACCGAATGCTATGGATCCCTCGGCCAGACCGGCAAGGGCCATGGTACCGGCAAGGCCATCATCCTGGGGTTGGCTGGCTTCGAACCAGACAGTGTCGACATTGAAGGGATCCCCGCCTTCCTGACCGAGGTCGAGCAGAGCCAGACCCTCAAACTTGCCGGCGAGCAATCGAGCGCCTTCCCTCGCAATGGCGCCATCATTTTCAACCGTCGCAAGACCCTGCCCGCCCACTCCAACGGCATGACGCTGCGCGCCTATGAAGGCCAGGCACTGCTGCTGACCCAGACCTACTACTCCATCGGGGGCGGCTTCATCATCGAAGAGAGCCACTTCGCCAACGCCCGGGCCGACGCTGCGGCATTCGAGGCGAGTCATCCCATTCCCTATCCATTCGAGAGTGGCGCCCAACTGCTGGCCCACTGTCAGGAGAGCGGACTCTCAGTGTCCGGTCTCATGCTGGCCAACGAGAAGGTGTTTCGGAGCGAACAGGAGATAGTGGCAGGGCTGCGCAAGATCTGGCAGGCAATGAAAGGCTGCGTGACGCGGGGCTGTCAGCAGGAGGGGGTACTGCCCGGCGGGCTCAAGGTGCGCAGACGCGCCCCGGCGCTGCTTCGTCAGCTCAGCGCCGAAACCAACTTCAATAAAGATCCGCTGATGGTGATGGAGTGGGTCGATCTCTTCGCCCTGGCCGTCAATGAAGAGAACGCCGCCGGGGGCCGCGTCGTGACGGCACCGACCAATGGGGCGGCCGGTATCATCCCCGCCGTGCTGCATTATTACGATCGCTTCGTGCGCACCGTGGATGACGATCTGCTGATACGCTACTTCCTCACCGCCGCCGCCATCGGCATCCTTTACAAGAAGAATGCGTCCTTGTCCGGTGCCGAGGTCGGTTGCCAGGGTGAGGTGGGCGTCGCCTGCTCCATGGCCGCGGGTGCCCTGGCCGAACTGCTCGGTGGCAGCCCGGCCATCGTCGAGAATGCCGCCGAGATCGGCATGGAGCACAATCTGGGCCTGACCTGCGATCCGGTCGGTGGCCTGGTGCAGGTACCCTGCATAGAGCGCAACGCCATGGGTGCGGTCAAGGCCATCAACGCCGCCCGCCTTGCCCTGCGCGGTACCGGTGAACACAAGGTGTCACTCGACAAGGTGATCAAGACCATGTGGGAAACCGGCAACGATATGAAGACCAAGTACAAGGAGACGGCCCGGGGTGGCCTGGCGGTGAACATCACCGAGTGTTAACAAAAGGCCATTCGAGCCCCATTTATCCTGCAATACCCGGCCTGGCCGGGTATTTTTTTGCAAAACGTTTGCTAAGCGCTTAACAAAATGGATAAGCATCAAAATAAATTTTATACTCGCGGCCTTGATTCAACAAAAATAGATCTATTTCAACTTTTTTTAAGGCGAGCCGCGTTACACTGCCGTTATCAGGTCCAGGACCTTAGGGCGATGTCACGACGCAAGCGCCATGGATCACCCCTTTTTTGCAAGCTGGCAACACGTCGGCTTCTACCCAGAGGTAACTATTAGATGATCAGCGTTTTTGATATTTTCAAAATCGGTGTTGGCCCCTCCTCCTCCCACACTGTGGGCCCGATGAAAGCGGCCAAACAGTTCGTGGACGAGCTGCGTGGAGGCGGCAAGATCCGTGAAGTCACCCGGATCCAGGTTGATGTCTATGGCTCCCTCTCCTGGACCGGCAAGGGTCATCATACCGATACCGCTATCATCATGGGCCTGGCCGGCAACTTGCCTGAGAATGTCGATATCGATGGCATCCCCGAATTCATCTCCCGGGTCGAACAGACCGGCCGCCTGCCTATCGGCCTGCATTGCCACACGGTCAGCTTCCCGCAGGACGCCATGATCTTTCATGACGAGGCACTGCCCCTGCACGAAAATGGCATGAAGCTGACCGCCTTCATCGAAGATACCCAGCTGTACAGCAAGACTTACTACTCCATCGGCGGTGGTTTCATCGTCGATGAAGAGAACTTCGGCAAGGCCGACAGCGGCGACATGGCCGTCAACTACCCCTTCAAGAGTGCCGCAGAGCTTGTCGCCCATTGCAGCCAGACCGGCCTCTCCATCTCCTCCCTGATGATGGAAAACGAGAAGTGCTTCAACACGCCGGAAGAGATCTACAAGAAACTCGGCAAGATCTGGACCACCATGCGTGAAGGCATCGAGCGTGGTTGCCGTACCGAAGGGATACTGGCAGGCCCCCTGCGAGTACCTCGCCGCGCCGCGCCGCTCTACCGTCAGCTCACCACCAACGAGAGCCTGTCGAACGATCCCATGAGCATCATCGACTGGGTCAACATGTTTGCCCTGGCGGTGAGTGAGGAGAACGCCGCCGGTGGCCGTGTGGTCACGGCCCCCACCAATGGCGCCGCCGGCATCATCCCCGCCGTGCTGGCCTACTACGACAAGTTCATCCAGCCGGTTGGCCGTGACGAATACACCCGTTTCTATCTGGCCTCCGCTGCCGTTGGCATGCTCTACAAGATGAACGCCTCCATCTCCGGCGCCGAAGTCGGCTGCCAGGGCGAAGTGGGTGTCTCCTGCTCCATGGCCGCTGCCGGTCTGACCGAGCTGATGGGTGGTAGCCCGGAACAGGTGTGTGAAGCCGCCGAAATAGGCATGGAGCACAACTTGGGTCTGACCTGCGATCCGGTCGGTGGCCAGGTTCAGGTTCCCTGCATCGAGCGTAATGCCATCGCCTCCATGAAGGCGATCAACTCCTCGCGCATGGCCCTGCGTCGCACCTCCAAGCCGCGCGTGTCACTGGACAAGGTTATTGAGACCATGTACATCACCGGCAAGGACATGGACTCCAAGTACCGGGAAACCTCCCGTGGTGGCTTGGCCATCAAGGTGATGCAAGTCTCCTGCGAATAACGCTGCGCACATCATGATAAAAGGCGGGACACTTCCCGCCTTTTTGCTGTCTGCCATTTGTCACTCAAAGGGATAGCCGACCACCCGCGCGCCTCAGCACTGGCTTCCCAAGCCCACCTCAGCCACTATCCCATTGACCGGGTCGAGCCCGGCTGTCCCCTGACATGCCAGCCACGCTTATCCCCTGTGGCTCACGCCAAACATGCAATCAAAAGCAGGCCGCGCCGCAAAAAGTGCGCCAAAGGAAGGGAGCCAGATCAAGAAGGGAGATGATGGAAATAATGGCGAGGGAAAACAACTGTATATTTATACAAGTTGGTCGCTGTTTGAAAATATTATTTTCAAGGCTCATTCGAAGGCGACAGACTTTATCGTCCTCAATTGGCAGAGAAATTATCGGCGGCCCTCAGGGCCGCCAGCAATTATGTCAGGGGGCTCCGTGGGTAATAAAGAGATCGCGCTGCGATGTGCGAGATTAACAACCGCCCTCAAAAGACCCGCACTTGCCAAACGACAGCTTGCGTCCAGTAATATCAGAGGGTCTGCTCGGGTTGTTGCGCCAACTTGTGCTGCTCGAGCAGGTTCTCCACCGGCGGCGGTACTTGCAGGTAGAAACCTTGCAGTGTCAGCATCTCCATCACCCGGCTCACACTGGCAATGCCAAGGGGCTTGCCTGGGGTGAGCTTGGTCATCAGCACCAGTTGCGGCGTGCCGAAGGTCTGCATCAGGGGAGCCGGAACTCGGGAAAAATCATCCCTTTTTTCGACAAAGAGATAGGTGTCAGCTTTTTTGCGACTTTTATAGACTGCACACAACATGTAAATTGATATAATCCATTGAGTTTATTGCCTCGGAAGTGGGCAAACTATAACATCAGACCATCAATAACAATAACGGATTACCGTCTCTGTCTCGGGGAAAGTCATGGTTGAGCGCGATAACGAATTGAAAGGGACTACCTTCACTATTTCTGTGTTGCATATCAACGATGCCGCGCCGGACAAGATACGCCAGTTATTGGCCGCCAAGGTGGCATTGGCGCCACAGTTTTTCAATTGTGCGCCTCTGGTGCTCAATGTGGAAAAACTCGAGCAACAACCGGATTTTGACGAACTCAAGGCGCTGGTCGAGTCGGAAGACTTTGTGCTGGTTGGCATTACGGGGGCCAAGAGTGAGTCCATGAAGATAGCCGCCAAGGCCGCAGGCCTGGCCGTCATGAGCTCCGGCCGCAGTCGCAAGGCAGACCCTCTGCCTGAGCCTGTGGCCAATCTCACCGTCAACGATGTGCCTGTCGTCGATCTGCCGCTGCCCAGCACAGTGCCCGCCCCCCTGCTTGCCAGCAAGGTTCATGTGGGCCCGGTTCGTTCCGGCCAGCAGATTTATGCGGCGGGCACCTCGCTGGTCGTGCTCGGCTCAGTGAGCCCTGGCGCCGAAGTCCTGGCCGATGACAGCATTCATATCTACGGGGCCCTGCGGGGCCGGGCAATAGCCGGGGCGCGCGGTAATACCGATGCCCGCATCTATTGCCAACAATTACAGGCCGAGCTTATCTCCATCGCGGGCACCTTCCAGCTCAGCGATGCGTTGCCAGCAGGCCTGACTGAGCAGCCGGTGCATATCCGGCTGGATCAAGAACAACTCCGAATAGACCGTATCAAATAGAGTTACAAGGAAGCGAGAATGGCGCGAATCATAGTCGTTACGTCCGGCAAGGGTGGCGTTGGCAAGACCACCACCAGCGCGGCATTGAGTACAGGGCTGGCCCAGCGTGGCCACAAGACGGTGGTCATCGATTTCGATATCGGCCTGCGTAATCTCGACCTCATCATGGGTTGCGAACGCCGTGTGGTCTATGACTTCGTCAACGTCATCAATGGCGAAGCGAACCTCAACCAGGCCCTTATCAAAGACAAACGCAGCGAGAATCTCTTTATCCTGCCCGCCTCCCAGACCAGAGACAAAGATGCCCTCACCAAGGAAGGGGTCGAGAAGATACTGGATCAGCTGGGCGAGATGGGTTTTGAATACATCGTCTGCGACTCCCCCGCCGGAATAGAATCCGGTGCTCTGATGGCACTCTATTTTGCCGATGAGGCCATCGTCACCACCAACCCGGAAGTCTCCTCGGTACGCGACTCGGACCGGATCCTCGGGATCCTGGCCTCCAAGTCTCGCCGGGCCGAGCGCGGTGAGGATCCCATCAAGGAGCATCTGCTGCTCACCCGCTACTGCCCGACTCGGGTCAGCCGTGGTGACATGTTGAGCGTGCAAGATGTGCAGGAGATCCTTGCCATCCCACTGCTTGGGGTCATCCCAGAATCCCAGGCGGTATTGCGCGCCTCCAACTCGGGAGAACCCGTCATCCTGGACAAAGAGTCCGATGCGGGCAAAGCCTATGAAGATGCCGTTTCCCGTCTGATGGGAGACGCCACCGAATTCCGTTTCCTGCAAGAAGAAAAGAAGGGCTTCTTTAGCCGACTGTTCGGGAGTTAAGCATGTCTATTTTTGATTATTTTCGTTCTACCAAGAAGCAGGCGACGGCCCAGACGGCCAAGGAGCGGCTGCAGATCATCGTTGCCCACGAGCGTTCTTCCAGAGGGGGGCCGGATTACCTGCCCCAGCTCAAGCAAGATATTCTCGATGTGATCCGTAAATACGTGCAGATAGACCCTGAGAAGATCACGGTACAGCTGGACAAGAAGAGTGATGAGTTGTCGGTACTCGAACTCAACATCACCTTCGCCGATGACAAAAAGGGATAAGCCAGGCGCCCTATGCGTGACCCTTTCCCTCAATGAGACCGGATCCTGACCCAGGATCCGGTTCCTTTCTTTCTCTCATCCCCCTTGCCGCTCAGAGACTCCTCAGGGAATGGCCCGCCCATTGGACGGCGTTCAGACCAGCTCGTGTGCCTGCTTGCCCTGCAGCATCAGAGGATCCAGCGTCACTTCCGTCTTGCCATTGCTCACCCACAGCTGGCCGTCGGAGATGGTGCAGGTAAGCTGCATGGTGCGTTCTATCATGGCCGCCAGAGGCTGTGTCTGGCTGTCGCTTAGCTCTATGATGCTGAGGTTGTCATGCAGGGAAAGCTTGCCCTGATTCTGCTTCCACCAGACGCTGGTACCACGACCACCGTAAAGATAGAGCACCACTTGGCGCGAACGGTTGCAGGCCTTCTTGAGACGGCGCTCATCCGGCTGGCCCAGCTCAATCCAGAGTTCAATCTCATCGGAGTAATTCTTGCGCCACAGCTCAGGCTCATCGTCCGCTGACAACCCCTTGGTAAATTCAAGTCGCTCGGCAGCATGCCAGGCAAAAGCCGCGAGGCGGATCATCATGCGCTCGTCGGTTTCGGAAGGGTGACGGGCCAGGGTGAGGGAGAAATCCTGATAGAGCCCCCTATCCATGTCAGAGAGGGAGAGCTGTGCCTTGAATACGGTTGCCTTGAGAGCCATGAGGGACCTTATTGGATGCAAAATACGAGACGCTACTGCGATGGCCGCCAGTGTAATCAAATTTCCCCCTGGGTTCGACCTTCATGCTCATCGACCCTGTCGCGAGGCCCTGCCCCAGGTTCAAGAGCTGGGGCCCAGACACAACAATGCCAGTCTCTCGACTGGCATTGTTGTGTCGCGCTATAGCGTGGGAAGGCATGGCAGCCATGCGCTTCACTTCTCGGCGGACTGCACCCCAAAGGCGTTGAGCAGCACGCAACAGGTCACGGCCACCGCCACGAAGCCACTCAGGAAGATGAAGGGCATGACGCCATAGCCCAATACTGTCCAGATGGTTTGTTCAAGAAAGCTCATGATGTGTCCTTTGTCCTATGACGCCCATCTCTGGCGCGAATGTCCATGGCGGCTTGGGCCGCACTCTTGACTACTTTCGTTCCTATTGGAGCCTAATACGCCGCCCTCGCCTATGCCACCAAAGGAATATATAGGGGGTAGGATTGCGCTAGATCAATATTTTGGGGTATTTAAAGGCAATCATTTCCCACGCCAAGCCCCAGATCGACAGCCCGCGTGCCGATTAGCCCCCATCCCGCTTGAAACAGCATCACAGTGCTAGCAAGATGCCCATAAAAAGAGGCGACCCTGGGTCGCCTCTTTATGCATCATGGGATAACAACCCCTGAGCCGACGGATAGCCGGGCCCTCTTCAATAGAAGCGCTGCCCCTCGGCCGCCATCGCCTTGAGCCGGCTGCAGGGTGCGAAGCGCTCGCCATGACGCTGCTGGTAATACTCGAGTCGCGCCACCAGCTCGGCAATCCCCAAGTTATCCATATAGCGGAAGGGGCCGCCAAGGAACGGAGGGAAACCGATGCCGAAGATGGCACCTATGTCGCCGTCCCGGGCCGAGGCTATCACGCCGCCATCCAGGGCCATCGCCGCCTCGTTGAGCATCAGGAGCACACAGCGTTCCACCAGCTCACTCTTGGCAAGCTTGGCCTGGGGCTTGACCCCGAGCAGCTCGTAGACGCTCTCGTCAACTTTCTTCTTGCCCTCTCTGCCGGTTAGCCAGCTGCGCGGAGCCGCCTTGCCATAGAGGTAGAAACCCTTGCCGTTCTTGCGTCCCTTGCGATCGTTTTGCAGCAACTTGTCAAATGCCTTGGGAGCCTGGAACTGTTCGCCGCCCAGTTCCCGCTCCAGTATGGGGGAGATCTTGGCCCCCACATCGATACCCACTTCATCGAGCAGATTGATGGGGCCGACCGGGAAACCGAAATCGAGCAGGGCGCCATCGAGCACCTCCACAGGTTCCCCTTCCAGTACCAGGCGCGCCGCCTCGTTCATGTAGGGGGCCAGGATCCGGTTCACATAAAAACCGGCCTCATCCTTAACCACGATGGGCGTCTTGCCCTGGGCACGGGCAAAGGCGATGGTGGTGGCCACCGTCTCGGCGCTGGTGCCTGCATGGGGAATGATCTCGGCGAGCGGCATCTTGTCCACCGGGCTGAAGTAGTGCAGGCCCACTATCTGGCCCGGCCGCGCAGCCCCTTCGGCTATGTGATGAATAGGCAACGAGGAGGTATTGGACGCGAAAATGGTCTGTTCGCCGCATTCGCGCTCCACGTCCTGCACCATCTGGTGTTTGAGGGCCAGATCCTCGAACACGGCCTCCACCACCATGTCCACCCGCTGGAAGCCGGAGAAATCCAGGGAGCCGGACAGCAGGCTCATCTGCTTCTCCAGTTCGCTGCGCAATATATGACGGCGCTTGAGCTTCTTGTTGAGCAAGTCATAGCTGTAGCGCATGGCGTTGCTGATCCCCGCCTGCGCCACATCCTTGATCCGCACCGGCACCCCGGCCTTGGTGGCGGTGACATAAGCAATGCCGCCCCCCATCAGCCCTCCCCCTAGCACGGCGGCATGGCCTATCTTGCGTGGCGCGGCTCCCTGATAGCTCACCTCCTTCTTCATCTGGGTCGTGGCGAAGAAGAGCGAGCGCAGGGCGGCGGATTCCGCGGTCATCACCAGTTCGCCGAAGCAGCGCGACTCGGCAGCCAGGCCAGCCTGGATCCCTTCTTCCATGCCGATGCGCACTACTTCCAGGATGCGCTCGGGCGCCGGATAGTTGCCACGGGTCTTGGCCTTGACCCCTTTGCGCGCCTGATCAAAGAGCACATTGCGGCCCAGCTTGTTGGTCTCGAGCAGTTTGCCTTGCAGATCGCGCCGCAAAACATGGCGCGGCTTGCCCTTGCGAGCCAAGGCAATGGCCGCCTCCATCAATATGGAGAGCGGAACCACTTCATCTACCAGGCCCATCTTGCCCGCCTGCTTGGCACGCACTTGCTTGCCAGTCAGCATGAGATCGAGCGCCTTGGCCGTTCCGATGAGGCGCGGCAGACGTTGGGTCCCCCCGGAGCCCGGCAGCAAGCCGAGTTGTACCTCAGGCACCCCCAGCACCGTCTTACCATGGTCGCTCGCAACCCGGCCGTGACAGGCCAGGGCCAGTTCCAAGCCGCCCCCCAGGCAGGGACCGTGAATGGCGGCGATTACCGGGATGGTGAGATTTTCGATCTCGGCAAAGATGATCTGCCCTTCCCGGGACAGGGTCTGAGCATCTGCGGCACTGGTGCAGCCGTCCAGCATGCTGATGTCGGCCCCGGCGATGAAGGAGTCCTTCTTGCCGGAGGTGATCACCAGGCCGATCAGATCCTTATTGGCCCGCACCCGCTCCAGCACGATGCGGATCTCATCGACGAAAGCGGCCTTGAGGGTGTTCATGCTCTCGCCCGGCACGTCCATGGTGAGGATGCCGATGCCGTCTTTACGAATATCCAGGGAAAAAGTTTGTTCGCTCATCATTCCACCTCCAGCACCATGGCCACACCCAACCCACCCGCCGCACAGGCGGTGTTGAGTCCCAATCCACCACCACGACGGCGCAGCTCATGGAGCGTCTGGGTGATCATGCGCGCTCCGGTCGCGGCGAAGGGGTGACCATAGGCCAATGAGCCCCCCAGCACGTTGAATTTATCCATGTCGATCTCGCCAATGGCGCTGTCGCGGCCCAGCTTGTCCCGGGCAAAATCGCGACTGGCGAACATCTTGACGTTGGCCAGGGTCTGGGCGGCGAATGCCTCATGCATGTCGATGAGAGTGAGATCGCTGAGGGTGATGCCTGCCCTGTCCAGAGCGATGGGGGTCGCGTAGGAGGGCCCCATCAACATGTCCTGCCAGACATCGATGGCGGAAAAGGCGAAGCTGCGAATAAAGCCGAGCGGCTCCAGGCCAAGCTCCTTGGCACGCCCTTCGCGCATCAGCAGCACGGCGGCGGCGCCATCGGTGAGCGGGGTGGCATTGGCGGCGGTGACAGAGCCATGCATCCGATCAAACACCGGCTTGAGCTTGGCGTAGCTTGCCAGGTCAGAGCTCTCGCGAATATTGTTGTCGCGCTCAAGGGCTGCCTTGTAAGGCGCCACATGGGCGGCAAACACCTCCTGAGCCAGCTTGCCCTCGGCCCAGGCCTGGGCGGCCAAACTATGTGAGCGGTGCGCCAGGGCGTCTTGCGCCTCGCGGCTGATACCGTGGCTCTTGGCCATCTGTTCAGCGGTCTGACCCATGGAGAGGCCAGTGGAGTATTCGGCCACGGCTGGCGGTACCGGCAGCAGATCCTTGATGCCGAGTCGGCGCAGGATGGCAAACTTTTGTGCGAAAGTGCGCGCCTTGTTGAGATCGACCAAAGCGCGGGCCAGCCGCTTGCTGACGCCGATGGGCAACACAGAGGAGGAGTCGGCACCGCCGGCGATGGCGATGTCGACCGTACCAGCCATGATGGACTCGGTGACATTGGCCACGGCCTGGAAGCTGGTCGCGCAGGCGCGCGACACGCTATAGGCATCAGTGCTGACGCTCATGCCAGTACCCAGCACTATCTCGCGGGCGATATTGGGCGCTTCCGGCATCTGTACTACCTGGCCGAACACCAGTTGATCGATGAGGGCGGGATCTAGATTGGTGCGGGCGAGCAACTCGCTCACCACCAACTTGCCGAGATCCACCGCCGGCACCCCATGAAAGGCGGTGGCCTGCTTGGCGAAGGGCGTACGCAGACCCGCCACGACGGCAATCCGTTCGCCCTGGCGAGTCGTCAGTTGTAAAGGCTGTTTCATCCTGGCTCCTTGGGTTAATCAGGTAGAGGTCAGACCTCATTGCGCCACATCTTAACAATCCGCTCACAAGTTTCATACGGCTGATTGAAACTAAATCTGTACCGGGAGGGACTCGGTTCTCGCACCCTGAGAGTATCTGGAGTATAAAAAGATCAACTTCTATTAAAACAATAGGTTTATCTCATGGCTCTGGCCGAATTTCGACAAGTACGCGAGCATATTGCCAGCCAGATCCTGGGGCAGGGCGAACTCATCGACGGCCTGCTCATCGCCCTGTTATGTGAAGGGCATGTGTTGATCGAAGGGGCGCCGGGTCTGGCCAAGACCCGGGCAGTCAAGGTGCTGGCGACGGCCATCGAGGGGCGTTTTGCCCGCATTCAGTTCACCCCGGATCTGCTGCCGGCCGATCTCACCGGCAGCGAGGTATTTCACCCTCAGGATGCCAGCTTTCAGTTCCAGCCAGGCCCTTTGTTCAATCACCTGGTATTGGCCGACGAGATAAACCGGGCGCCAGCCAAGGTGCAATCCGCCCTGCTCGAAGCCATGGCCGAGCGTCAGATCACGGTAGGCAAGAAGAGCTGGCGCCTGCCGGGTCTCTTTATGGTGGCCGCAACCCAGAACCCTATCGAGCAGGAGGGGACCTACCCCCTGCCCGAGGCCCAGCTCGATCGCTTCTTGTTCAAGCTCAATGTTGATTACCCGAGCCCGGCGCTGGAGCTCGCCATACTGCAGCTCAATGAACGGGGGGAGACATTGCCTCCCTCACCCTGCCTCATCAGCCCAGATGCCTTGCAAGCGGCTCGCGATGCCGTACTGGATGTCATGATGCAGCCCAGGCTAGCTCACTATCTGGTGCAGCTGATCTGTGCCACCCGGCCGGGCAGCGGCATAGCCCCCGAGCTGGGCACCCTGATCGATTTTGGTGCCAGCCCCAGAGCCAGTCTGGGCTTGGCCCGCGCCGCCCGCGCCCGCGCCTGGCTGGCTGGACGGGACTATGTGCTGCCCGAAGACATACAGCAGTTGGCTCCGGCCGTGCTGCGCCATCGCCTGCTGCCAAGCTATCAGGCCCAGGCAGAAGGTGTCGATGCCGAAGAGATCATTCGCCGCCTGTTGGACTGGGTGCCATGCCCCTGAGCCATGGCGCCTCGCCCAGCCAAGATCCGGCATCCAACCGCTGGCCTCCCGAGTTGCAACTGCCCCTTGCCTGTCTGCTCGCCACCCGATTGCTGACCCGAGGGCCCCAGGTCACGCGGCGCAAGAGCCCATCCCAGCGCGGTGCCCAGCGCCGCCAGCCCGGTCTGAGCTTTCGCGAGCTGCGCCCCTATCAGGCTGGAGATGAGGTGCGCCACATAGACTGGCGGGTCACGGCCCGGCTCGGCCGCCCCTTCACCCGCCTCTATGAAGAGGAGCAGGAGCAGCATCACTGGTTGTTGCTCGACCTCTCACCTGGCCTCTATTTCGGCTCGAAACAGCGCCTCAAGGCCCAGCTGGCGTGCGAGCTGGCCGCGGCCCTGCTCTGGCGAGGCGAGCGTCATCCCCAGACATTGCATATTCACAGCACAAGCCCTCAAACCCTCACCTGCAAGGGCTCTCCTCTGCCGCTGTTGCCAGCCATCTGCCGCCATTACCTGACCGGACTCGAGCGCCGTCCCTTGCCGACTCCCCTGGCGCAGACGCTTGAGCGGCTGCGCCCCCGGCTGCCCCACGGGGCGCGCCTGACCATCATCAGCGACCACATGCCACCGCCCCCCGCGCAAGAGCGGCAACTCAGGCTCATCGCCCGGCGCCACGACATCCATTACTGGCAACTCCGCGATCCCCTGGAAGCCAACCTCGATGCAACCGAACGACTGCCGGTGACGGGTCCACTCGGCCCGGGCTGGCTCGATGGCTCCAGCCCTCAGTTCGTGCGCCGTTACCGGGTCCAGGCGGAGCAGCACCTGGCCCTGAGCCAGGCCCGACTGCTGCCCCTGGTGCAGCGCCTGACCTTGCTCGATAGCGGCCAGAGCCTGCAAACCCAGTGGCAATCCCTATGACCATGGATACCGCCACCATTGTCACACGACAGATAGCCGAGCAGATCCGGGATATTCACCCAGGCCCGCCCCTTGATGCGGGCTGGCTGGACCCGCGCCTCGGCGCCCTGCTCCTGCTGGCCCTGCTCCTGGTGCTGCTCGGCGCCTTCGCCTGGCTTGGCCACCGGATCTGGCTGTACTGGTGCTGGCGCCAGGCCACCGGGGTGCCACCAGCAGGCGATCAGCGTCTCTGGTTCGTCGGGTTGCATGAGAGGTTGCGCCAGGAGGGGCTGCGCCGCTGGCCAATAAGCCGTACCTTGCAAGGTGCCGACTGGCTCGCCTGGCTCGACAGCCAGGGCCCGACTGATTTCCTGCGCTGGCAACACCAGTGGGATGAGTGGCTCTATGGCGGCCGATCACCGAGTCAGTCCCAATGCCTGGCGATCCATGCCGACTACCTGCGCCTGGGTCGCCAACTGCTGCTCGGCCGATGCTATCTCCAAGGGGGGGCCGGATGATATTGGCCTGGCCCTGGTTCGCCCTCGCCCTGGTGCTGCCCCTGCTGGTACGCTCCCTGCCCCCCTTGCATCGCCCTCGTTTGCACCATGACGGCTTTGCGTTGCAAGGCTCACAGGGCGGTCTGCCACTCTGGTATGGCGCCCTGTTGTGGGGAGCACTGGTATTGGCCTTGTGCCGTCCTCAACTGATCGGTGAGCCCATCGTCCAGTATCAAGACAGCCGGGATCTGCTGCTGGCCGTGGATCTCTCCGACAGCATGCGCACCCCGGATATGTTTGACGGCAGTCAGCAGCAAGACAGGCTGAGTGCGGTGCGCAAACAGATAAAGCAGCTGATCCTGGCCAGACAAGGTGACAGGATCGCCCTCATCGTCTTCGCCGACCACGCCTACCTGCTCAGCCCGCTGACAGAAGAGACCCAAGCGCTGTTGACTCTGGCCGATGAGCTGGATTTTGATCTGGTCGGACGTACCACGGCGCTCGGTGAGGCCATCGCCCTCGCCAACACCCATAAAGAAGCTGATCGCGAGGCGGCGCTGCTGCTGATCACCGATGGTCGCAACACGGCGGGCACTGCCGATCCCCTGGTTCAGGCTCGTCAGGCCGTCGCCGCCGGACTCAAGATCTACACCCTGGGGGTTGGTGCGGATCCAGACAGCCAAGCGCTGACCCCGGCACAGCCAGACCCCAGTACAGAGCTGGATGAACCCCTGCTCACCGAGTTGGCCACTCTGGGACAGGGTCACTATTTTCGCGCTCGCACCCAAGGAGATCTCCTTGCCATGAATCAGCGCTTCGACCAGCTGGAACCGGGTGCCAGGGCAGGTCACAGCTACCGCCCCCTGACCGAACTCTATCCATGGCCACTATTCCTTTTCACCCTGCTTCTGCTGCCGGGGCTAAGGAGGCCAGGATGAGGATAAAGGCAGTGCACACTTGGCCAGTTATTTCGAGCGGAGGCCAGCCATGGAACTAATCCTGCTGCGTCCCTGGTGGTTGCTGGCCTTGCTCCCCTGGCTCTGGCTCGGTTGGCGCCTGCGTCGTCAGTCACCGCTGCTTAGTCCCCTGATGCGTCGCTATCTGTTGCCCGGCTCCAAGCCTGCGATCCCCTGGCGCTGGTGGGCAGCGCTACCCGCGATCCTGGCTCTGTGCGGCCCGGCTCTGGTTCGGGGCCAAACCGAGCAGACAGCCCCTCCTCTGGACATCTGGCTGCTGAGTCTTGCGGGCTCCATGGAGGCCCAGGACCTGGCACCGGATCGCGCCACTCGGGTGCGCCTGCAACTGCAAGATCTGCTGGCTCAAAGCCAGGGGCAGCGGATCGCCCTGATCCTGTTTGCCGCCGATGCCTATCTGGCCATGCCAGCCACCCGGGATCATGAGGCGATCGCCCGCCTGCTGCCGGACTTGCGACCCAGTATCATGCCGTCGCAAGGCGACAACCCCGAGCGAGCCCTGGCGCTGGGATTGGCGCAGATCCCGGCGGGCCAAACTGCCCGTCTGCTGCTGATAACCGATGGCCTGACCCCGGATAAGATCCGGCGCATAACCGACCTTTGGCCCTGCCAGGGACGCTGGCAGTGCCTGCGCCAGGCAAGCGCCCCTCGCCTTGATATACTGCTCGCGGCCACGGCGCAGCCGGTTCAACTCTCTCCCGAACTGGCTCAAGCGCTGGGCAGACGCAGCCTGCCAGCCCCCGATATCAACCAGATGACGGATTTAGCCGCTCGCCTCGGCGGTGAGCTGCACCCCCTGGGTACTCGCCTGCCTCTATTCGCCCCCCTGCCCACCGGTCTGGCGCCGGACCCTGCGCACCGGCAAGATCTGGGCCCCTGGCTGCTGCTGCCCTTGCTGCTGCTGGCACTGCTGGCCAGACGCGGTACCCTCTGGCTGGCGTTGCTGCTCTGTCTGCCGCTCCAGGGGCCTGTGCGGGCGGCAAATACAGAGCAGGATCAAGCGAAGGCGCAGGCTGCATATCTGGCTGGAGATTATCATGGCGCAGCCCTGGCATTGCACGATCCCATCTGGCGTGGCAATGCCTGGTATCGCACCGGTGATTTCGACCGTGCCTTGGCGGCCTATGGCGAGCAGAAGAGTCCCACCGCCCATTACAATCGCGGCAATGCCCTGGTGCAGCTGGGCCGCCTGGAAGAGGCCAAACTCGCCTATCTGGCCTGCCTGGCCCTTGACCCGGACAACAGCGATGCCCGTTACAATCTGACTCTGCTCGAACGCAGCCCCCCTCCCCAGGCCAGCCCCAACAAGGCCCCTGATGAGGCGAAGAGCCAGCCAGAGGCCCCGGCCGACCCCGCCCCCCCCGTGATCCTGCTCAAAGAGCGGTTACGCAAGGAGGCCCTGCGCCGAGGCCTGCAGCCGTTGCCGGTGTCACCTTGGTGAGCCCTTTGCGCCCCCTTGTCTCAGCGTCTCGAGGGGGGACACTTGGTGCCCTGCTGGGCCTGCTGTTCGCTCTGGCGCCGGGCCAAGGGGTAAGCGGAACAGGCGGGCAACCGGCACCCTCTGCGGGGTCATCTGCGGCACTTCCTCAGCAGGAGAGGGATCTCGCCCCCGCAGCGGCCCCCAGGGTCGAGCTGCTACCTCAGGAGGGTGCCGAGGATTGGTTATTGTTGATCGAAGTGCCGGGGCACTGGCCTCTCGATACCCTTGATATTCAACCCTTGCTGCGCCAGTTCGCCGTGGGCAGGATCTCCCGGCTCGAGAGCATGAGCGAGTCCGGGCCCCAAACCCGTTGGCTGATCCCCCTGCACGGCAGCGCCGACAGCCTGCCTGCGCTCAACCTGGGCAGCTGGCGTATCGCGCCCACTCCCTTGCCAAACAAGTCCCTCAACCAGGCAGTAACCGCGCCCCCTGAGCCCAGGGTGGTGCTGCGCGCCAGCGTTGATCATCAAGGTCCCCTCTACCCCGGTCAGCCCTTTATCTATGAACTCAGACTCTGGTTGCCGGATCAGATCGTGGATCCCAGCCTCAATGAGCCCGAGCACCCGGATCTCAATATTCGACGCCTGGGAGATGATGAGTGGCACCCCGGAGCCCGGCCCGGCGAGAGCGGCGTGCTGACTCGCCGCTGGCTGTTGCAGGCCAGGAGCGCGGGTCAGTTCACCCTGATGGCGCCCAGACTTCAGGCACGTTATCAACGTGATGGTCATGAAGAACCCGTCTCCGGTCGCGCCGCACCCTCCATCATACAGATAGACAAGGCGCCCCTGCCGCTGGTGGCCAGGCGCATCACCCTCACCCAGCAATTCACCCCGGCCCGTAGCGTCGCCCTTGGCGAGCCCATCATTCGCACTCTGCGTCTGCGCCTCGAGGATGGAGATGGCAGCCGCGTGGCGCTACCCACACTGCATCTAGCTGGGCTCAGGGTATTGGGAGATGGTGGGCAGCGTCATGAACGCTTTCTTGCCAACGGCCGTTTGCTCTTTGAACAGGAGTGGCGCCAGGCTCTGCGGGCCGAGGCTCCCGGTGTCTATTGGCTGCCCGAGATCCAGCTGCCCTGGTTCAATACTCACACCGGGCGGGAAGAGCTGCTGACGTTGGCCGCCACGCGTTTGAACGTTACCGCCCCCCCCGCCGACCAACCGGGCTCTCCCCCTCCCCGGCCGACCCGCGTTGGCCCCCTGCCCCTGCTCGGCTGGACACTGCTGACCTTGTTGCTGGCGAGCGGCCTGCGCCGTCAGGCCAGATGGCGCGCTTTTTATGCAGTGCAGCTCGCCCTTTGCCAAGCTGACCCTGACGGGAGTCGTCATGCCCTGCTGCGTTGGGCAAAGCTGCGCTGGCCCGCCCCCCGCCACCCAGCCATCATCTGGTTGCGGGATCTTCCATTGGATGATGAGCTGTCCATACGGCTCGATACCCTGGAGGCCGCCTGTTTTGGTACACTGAATCACTTTGATGGCTCAGCGATCGCCCTTGGCCTTGATGCCTATGAGACGAGAGGGCTGGCCACTTTACTCAGACGAGTCGCCTGGCTGAACGGCACAGATCACCACAAGGAAGCGCACTGATGGCGATATCGCTATTTCGCAAGAAAGTGGGAAAGAAACCGACGCCATCCCCGGTCAATGAGGGTATGGCGGATAAACAAAGAAAATATGAAGCCCTGGTCAATGCCCTGCATGGGGATATCTACCGCTACGCCTACTGGCTATGCCGGGATCCTCATGTCGCGGAAGATCTGGTGCAAGAGACCTACCTGCGCGCCTGGCGGGCAATAGACAGCCTCGTCGATGACAAGGCTGCCAAGGCTTGGCTCATCACCATCTTGAGGCGAGAGAATGCACGCCGGTTCGAGCGCAAGCAGTTCGATCTCATCGATTTGGATGAATTCCCCCAAAGCGACAGCGACGCACTGCACAGCGAACAGGAAATGGAGCATGAGTGGCTGCGCCGCCACATTGCCCGGTTGCCGGACGAATATCAGGAGCCGTTATTGATGCAAGTGGTTGGCGGTTTTAGCGGCGAAGAGATAGCCCAGCAGCTGGGCCTGAACAAGAACACCGTCATGACCCGACTGTTTCGAGCACGCAATCAGATCCGAGAGGCCATGGAGTCATCCGCACAACAGAGAGGGCACAGTAATGGATGAGCTGGAGTTTCGTCGCCAGGCTGTCGTCGATCCTCACGACACACGGGAAGAGTTTGCCGACATGGCCAACGCATCCCCTGCCAATCGCAAATGGCTCGAGGAGATGAAGCAGTTTGATGCCGCCCTCGGCAAGGCGATGGACGTTGAGGTGCCGCCGGGGCTGGCCGAGCGTCTGCTGCTCAAGCAGGCCATGCTCACCGATCCTGAGCCCCAGCAGAAGGTCGTCACGCTGCCACCCCGTACCGTCTCTGGCTGGAAACCCCTGGCCATCGCCGCCTCCATCGCCTTCCTGATCGGGGTCAGTACTCGCTGGGTGCCTTGGCCACTCCCCCAGACAAGCGACGTGTCCCTGGCTCAGGTGGCCCTGGCCCATGTCTATGGTGAAGAGCCCTTCATCCAGGGTGTCGACGAACAGGTGTCGCTGCAAACCATCAACGCCAAGATGGAAAAATATGGCGCCACCCTGATGAACATGCAGGGCATGGCAAGGATCACCTATGTCAACCACTGCGCCTTCTATCAGGGCCCGGCCCTGCACATGGTGTTACAAGGCAAGATGGGACCCGTCACCCTGTTCCTGGTGCCCAAGCATGTGCCACTGCAGCTGGATCACAACTTCGATGATGGCCAGCTCAAGGGCGAGATCATCAAACTCAAGGGCGCCAACCTGGTGTTGATTGGCGATATGCGCGAGTCGCTGGATCCCATATCCAAGCAGATCGAATCCCGCCTGCACTGGTCCATCTAAGGGACGCATCATCACCGTTAACGCACGCAGAGTCAGATGTACTCTGCGTGTTTTTTCTCTTTTACCCGCTAGTTAGTCGCTCGTTCGGCACAATTTCCCGCCAAAACGCCAAAATATTTATTTGCTGCCCTCCGCCTGAATCGCTGATTAAAACAGCGATAGGTGCCTCATTTGCTCATTTTGCCGCCAACATAAAACAAATCATTAACACAATAGATACTTTTATGTATTCTGCTCTCACTGGTCTGATTTCTTACCTCCTACCAGATCCATAGAATCACACCAGCAACTATTGGGAAGATGCGAACATAACAACGGATCTTGTCAGCTTTTGCGGCGATTGCGCCGGGATTGCATGGCAAAAAATCTGCCAAAAAATAGAGAGAACTCCATGACTACTGCCTTTTTCAAGAAAAGCCTGATTGCCGCCGCCCTTACACTGGCCAGCACACACACTTTTGCAGCTGCTTTCCAGCTCAATGAACACTCAGCCTCCGGTCTGGGCCGTGCTTTTGCCGGTGAAGCCGCCATTGCCGATAACGCCGCAGTGCTGGCCCGCAACCCGGCTGCGATGACCCGCTTTGACAAGATGGCGGTCTCTGTCGCTGGCACCTATATCCACCCGGATGTGGATGTCGACGGTAAAATTGCAGGTGCGATTGACTCCAGCGAGAACAATATAGCCCCGGATGCGTTCGTACCGGCCGCCTACTTCATCCAGCCCATCAATGAGCAGTGGGCCTGGGGTCTGGCGATGTTCTCCAACTACGGTCTCTCCACCGAGTACTCAGATGACTTCACCGGTGGTGCCGCGGCGGGCAATACCGAGTTGATGACCATCAACTTCAACCCCAACATCGCTTACCGCATCGACTCCAACTGGAGCCTGGGTGCCGGTCTGAATCTGGTCTATGCAGAAGCCGAACTGAACCGCCGTGCCGGTGCTCTGGCCCCTGTGGTCAGCCAGCAGCTGGGCGGGGCCCCTGTCAGCCCCAGTACCAAACTTGCCCACATGAAAGGGGATGACTGGGGTTGGGGCTGGAACGTCGGTACCATGTATGAGTACAACGAGAACAACCGCTTCGCCCTGACGTATCGTTCCCAGGTCGACATCACCTTCGACGGTGACTACAAGGGAACCTCCTCCGGCTTCCAGACTGTGGATGGCAAGTTGGGTCTGGACATGCCTGCTCAGGCGGAATTCGCCGGTTACCATCGTCTGAACCAACAGTTTGCCGTGCACTACTCGGTCAACTGGACCGACTGGAGCTCCTTCGAAGAGCTGAACGCCACCAGTGATAGCTGTGTCAGCACCGACGGGGCTGGGGTCTGCCTCAACAAGCCGGAGAAGTTCAAGGACTCGGTACGCTATGCCATCGGCGGCACCTGGTATGTCAACCCGGCTTGGGAAGCACGCATCGGTTTCGCCTACGACAACACACCGATCGAAGCCGAATACCGCAGCCTGAGCATTCCTGACTCGGATCGCGTCTGGTACAGCGCTGGCGCCACCTACCACATCAGCCCGGACATGAGCGTCGATTTCGGCATGGCCTACATCGATGGCAAGTCCGTCGATGTCAGCGAAGGACTGACCGGTCATGACAGCCCCCTGCGCTGGGAAGGTACCTCCCATGGCAACGCCTTCCTGGCCTCTGCCCAGTTCAACATGATGTTCTGATAGCCGAACATCAAAAAGAGCGCCCTGGGGCGCTCTTTTTTTGTTCTTTTCAAGCCACTCAGCGTACAGCTGTAGCAAACAGCTGTACGCTTTTCTTTTTGTATCAGCCTGTTATCCGGCTTACCTCAGGATTTTCCCCTCTTTTAACCAGAGCGCCATGCTCCAGATTGCAAACGTGGTCGCACCAGATAAAATCCCGCCTCTATTCTATACACAATAAAAAATGCTGATATGAGCCTGAGAAATGTAGTACTCCATCCATCAACCCCCGGCCTGCTCGTTCTGCTGCTTTGCCCCGCCCTGGTGCAAGCCGCCGGCTTCCAGCTCGCCGAGCAGTCTGCCACTGGCATGGGCCGCGCCTTCGCCGGCGAGGCCGCCATCGCAGACAATGCCAGCGTGCTGTCGCGCAATGCCGCTGCCATGACCCGCTTCGAGCAAGTGGCCTTCTCCGGCGGCGTCATCTATGTCCGCCCCGACGTCAACATCGAAGGAGAAACCCGGGTGCCGACGGCTCGGGGCCCGGTCACCCTGGATGCCAGCGCCCATGACATCGCCGATGCCGCCTGGGTGCCCAATCTGTCGCTCATCATTCCCCTCAATGAAGAGTGGCGCCTGGGTCTGTCTGCCAACTCCTATTTCGGCTTGGGGGTCGAGATGCCGGGCCGCTACAACGCCGGCCATTTTGGCAATGTCTCCGACATCCGCACCCTGGATCTGGGGCTGGCCCTGGCTTATCGCCTCAATCAGCACTGGTCATTTGGCGCCGGGCTCGATGCCATACAGGGCGAGGGCGAAGTGGGCGGCACCTTCCCCGCCAACGACATGATAGCCAAGCATCTCCAGGGAGATGGTTGGGCCCTGGGCTGGAACCTGGGTGCACTCTATGAATACTCGCCGCAGACCCGGGTCGGCCTCTCCTATCGCCATGATGTGACCCTCACCCTCGAGGGCGATGCCATCGGCATCGATGAACAGGGACGTCCCTTCAAGGACAAGGGCAAGCTGGATCTGGCCTTGCCAGCCAGCGCCGAGCTGGCGCTGTTCCACCAACTCACCCCGGCGCTGGCACTGCACTCCAGTATCAACTGGACCAATTGGAGCCGTTTTACCCAGCTCGAGGCCGAACTGGATAATCACGGCACCATGCACATCAAGGATGAGCAGTGGCAGGACAGCTGGCGCTATGCCCTGGGCCTCACCTATCAGCTGACCCCGGCCTGGCAGCTGAGATCCGGCCTTGCCTATGACAAGAGTCCGGTGCCCGCCGAACGTCGCACCATCTCAATACCCGACTCGGATCGCGTCTGGTACAGCCTGGGCACAGGTTATCGTTTCAGTTCGGCGCTGAGCCTGGATCTGGGACTGACCTTCATCGATGGCAAGCAGGCGGCTGTCAGTGAGTCCATGGAGCTCAAACCGGGCATAGCGGCAACCCGCTCCACCTTCGAGGGCAGCTCCGAAGGAGATGCCTGGCTGGCCGGCCTGCAGCTCAACTATTTATTCTAAATGCCGTCTCTAACTAAAAATCATCAATATACAGGGCCCTCGGAAGGGGGCACCTTTTCTCTCGATGGCGGGCAATAATGACACCATCACAGCGGACCGGCACTCCCCCGCGTGCGCTCAGAACCACGAACAGAGAGAGCCCTTGCCTGGCCATCGCCAGATACTGACCCATCTCATCTAACCCCAGGACGTTATTACGCTTGCTTCTCCTCGGCAAGCTGGCATAGTCCGCCGCTTCGCCATACTATCAAGCCATTATTCATCACGGAGAGTTCCATGTATTCCTACGTGGCCAGGCAGCCGATACTGGACAGCAAACTGCAGACTCATGCCTATGAGTTGCTGTTTCGCGATAGCCTGGATAACGTCTTCCCGCACATCTCCTCCCAGCAGGCCACCTCGCGTCTGGTAGTCGAGCAATTCTTGCAGCAGAACATTGACCAACTGCTGGGCGGTCGCCCCTGCTTTATCAACTTCTCCCACGACACCCTGCTGGATGGACTGGCTGAGTGTCTGCCCCCCGAGCAGGTGGTGATCGAGATCCTCGAAGATGCGATGCCCGATGATGCCCTGTTGGCCAAGGTGAAGCAGCTCAACCAGCTCGGTTACCGACTGGCGCTGGATGACTTCAGCATGTCCTCGGACTGGGAGCGTTTCCTGCCCTGGATCCAGATCATCAAGTTCGACTTGCGTCTGAGCACTCTGCCCCAGATTGAAGAGTTCATCGGCCGTCATCGCCACCTCAAGCTCACCTACCTGGCCGAGAAAGTTGAGAGCAAACAGGAATTCGAGCAGACCCAGGCGCTGGGCATCAGTCTGTTTCAGGGGTTCTTCTTCAGTCGCCCCGAAATGGTCAAGCGCGCCACCATGCAGCCAACCCAGGTGGTGGTGATCCAGCTGCTCAATGAGGTCAATCAACCCGAGCCCAATCTCGACAAGATAGAGCAACTGCTTGGCCAGGATGTCTCCCTCTCCCTCAAGCTGCTGCGCTACGTCAATAACCTCAAGGGGCACAGCAAGCCCATCGCCTCCTTCCGCCAGGCCGCCATCTATTTAGGCCATGCCCAGCTCAAGCGCTTCGTCACCCTGATAGCCGCGAGCAGTGCCGGCCAGGGCAAGAGTGCCGAGCTCTACCAGATGTCGCTCATACGGGCCCGTTTCTGCGAGCTGCTGGCCCTGGCCCATGCCCCGGCCCCCCAAAGCCAGCAAGCCTTTATGGCGGGGCTCTTCTCCTTGTTGGACGTCTTGATGGAACAATCCATGGCCACCCTGCTTGGCAGCGTGCCCATCACGGACGAGATCCGCCAGGCTCTGCTGAGCCGGGATGGCCAGCTCGGTTTCTACCTGGCATTTTGTGAAGATTATGAGAACGCGAACTGGCCCAGGGTTCAGATGCGCACCGCGCGCCTGGGCCTCAATGAAGAGAAGGTCAGCCAGCTCTATCTGAGCGCCACCGCCTGGGTGAGCGAACAGCTGAGTGCCATGAACAAAGACTAGACAAGCTCCAGTGCCAGGGCAGTGGCTTCGCCGCCGCCTATGCACAATGAGGCCATGCCGCGTTTCAACCCCCGTGCTCGCAAGGCATGGATCAGGGTTACCAGCACCCGAGCGCCACTCGCCCCCAATGGGTGACCCAGGGCACAGGCGCCACCATTGACGTTGAGTCGCTCAGCCCCGATGCCACATCCTTGCATCGCCAGCATGCTGACCATGGCGAAGGCTTCGTTCACCTCATAGAGATCGACCTCATCACTGCGCCAGCCAAGCTGCGCCAGCAAACGGTTGATGGCACTCACCGGCGCCGAGACAAATTCGGCAGGCAGACCCGCATGGCTCAAATAACCCCGGATCCGGGCCAGCGGCACCAGTCCTTCGGCTCGGGCCGTCTCTTCACGCATCAACAGCAGCGCCGCAGCGCCATCCGAGATGGAGCTGCTGTTGGCGGCCGTAATGGTGCCATCTGGCCGGAATGCGGCTCTGAGACTGGGGATCTTGTCCGGACGCGCCTTGCCGGGTTGCTCATCCTCGGCCAGCAGCAGTCTGTCGCCCTGATGCACCTCGGCCAGCTCGGCGACGAAGTCACCCTCCCGCTGGGCGCGCAATGCCCGCGCCAGGGAACGAATGGCAAAGGCATCCATCTCGGCGCGACCGATGGCAGCCCTGTCCGCACTTGCCTGGGCATGGACCCCCATCAACTGGCCGTCATAGGCATCCTGCAGGCCATCGAGGAACAGGCTGTCCTGGACTTGCTGATGCCCCATGCGAAAACCGCTGCGCGCCTTGTCGAGCAGATAGGGGGCGCGGCTCATGCTCTCCATCCCTCCTGCCAATATCATCTCCCCTTGCCCCAGGCGCAGGCTGTCGGCAGCCAGCATCACCGCCTTCATGCCCGAGCCGCATACCTTGTTGACTGTGGTGCATGGCACGCTCACCGGCAGACCAGCCCCCAGGGCCGCCTGACGTGCGGGGGCCTGGCCCATACCCGCCGCCAGCACATTGCCCATCAATACCTCATCTATCCGGTCTGGGCTCACACCGGCCTGGGCCAGGGTGGCAGCCAGGGCACAGGCACCGAGTTCGGCAGCACTCAGGGCTGAAAGGGCCCCCTGAAAGGCCCCCATGGGGGTACGTTTGGCGGCAACAATGACGATATCCATCTCGATGACTCTCCTGATTACATATCGGTAACATAAGGGGATGTGCCTTGAAGGACAAGCACTTGCGACCAAGCAGCGCTTTGGGTAAGGTGCCAGCCAGGATTGACAGCCAAGACGACACTATGATGCACCCCAAGGATGAGGCCCGCAGCTACAGCATCAGCGAGCTGGCCAAAGAGTTTGATGTAACCACCCGCAGCATCCGCTTCTACGAGGATCAGGGTCTGCTGACCCCCACTCGTCAGGGTCAGACCCGTATTTATAGCCGCCAGGACAAGGTGCGCCTCAAGCTGACCCTGCGCGGCAAGCGCCTGGGTTTCAGTCTGGCCGACATTCGCGAACTGTTTGATCTCTATGACGCGGACAAGAGCAGCCGAACCCAGCTGCGCAGCATGCTTTCCCTTATCGAGGAGAAGCGCCAGACCCTGAACCAGCAGCTGGAAGATATCAAGATGGTGTTACTGGAACTGGACGCCGCCAAGCAGCGTTGCCAGCACTCCTTGCAACAGCTGACCAAGGAAGAGAGTTAAGGAGTCCTGGTTAACATGCGAATATAGGCGCCAAGCGCAGGGCGCTTTCAACGGCTCCGAAGATGGTGTGAAACCGCTTCGCAACGGGACGGGCAGAAAAAAGAGGGGCCATCATGGCCCCTCTTTTTTATTAATGATCCCCGAACCGGGAATAAACCAGAGCAAAGAGCCTGGTGTTACTTCTGCCAGCGGGCAGCGTCATAATCCGGACTGAATCTGTCCACTATGACGGCGCATGCTGCATCGCCGGTGATGTTGAGGGCGGTACGGATCATGTCAAACAGGCGATCCAGCGCAAACAGCAACGGCAGACCTTCGATGGGGATACCCGCAGCCAGCAGCACGGCGACCACCAGGAAGCTCGGACCCGGCACCCCTGCCTGGCCGATGGCTCCCAGCGTGGAGGTCAGTATGATGGCAACCCAGGCTCCCAGAGAGAGATCGATGTTGAACACCTGCGCGAAGAAGATGGCGACCAGACCGTAATAGATGGCGTTGCCGCTCATGTTGATGGTCGCGCCCAGAGGCAGCACGAAGGCCGCCGTGCTGTTGCTCACCTTGAGCTCCTTCTCGCACACTTCCATGGTGACTGGCAGCGTCGCCATGGAGGAGGCGGTAGAGAAGGCAACAACCTGGGCCTTCTTCATGGCTGACATGTACTTGAGCACAGGGGTGTTGGAGAAGACGGCGATCAGCAGCGGGTAGATGACGAAACCGAACACCAGGATGGCGGCCACGTAAACCACAAACAGGTTGAATACCAGCGAGAGGACATCAAAGCCGTAGGTACCGATGGCATCGGCCATCAGACCAAACACCCCCAGTGGCGCTATCAGCATCACCTTGTTGATCATCCAGACGAAGGCATCGACCAGGGTATTGAGACCATCGATCAACGGCTTGGCTCGCGCCTGAGGCTGTTTGGCCAACGCAATGCCGAGGAACATACAGAACACCAGGATCTGCAATATGTTCGCCTCGTTGAGGGACTGGAAAACGTTGGTCGGGATCATGCCAAGCAAGGTGGCAACCGCATCCGGCAACTCCCCCTTGTCGGCATAATCGCCGGAGAAGAGCGATTTCATCGAGCTGAGATCGACTCCGCTACCCGGCTGGAACACTTGTCCCATCACCAGAGCCAGGAAGACGGCCAGTGCAGAGGTGCCGAGGAAGAATACCAGGGTACTGCCCCCTATCTTGCCCGCCGCCGGACTGGCGCCCAGATTGGCAGCCCCCGAGATGATGGCCACGGCCACCAGAGGGATCACCAGCATCTTGATAAGCTGGATAAACAGGCTGCCAAGGGGGGCAAAGATGGAGGCTTGCTCGCCCATGAGCACACCGACCACTGTACCCAGCAGCATGGCAACCACGACCTGGAAGCCAATGTTCTTAATGAGTCCTTTAGTTAACACAAAATGTTCCTTAAACGAATAGATGTCACACTTTCCTAGTGCAATTAACCAAACAGGGGAATGAATTCCTGCTCATTCCCCTGCCGGGCGGATTTATCTCATATTTATCTGCTGTTTTAAATCGCTAATTTATGACGAAGATTTATTGATAAGTTTGCAACAAAGTTAAGATTCAAAAGGAACAAGTTAAATAATCACGATTTTGCTATGCCCACAGACTATTATCTGTGCTAGCTTGACTCGGTCAACCGCATATACAGGGATAGAAAGATGCTGAAAGTAAACGAGTATTTTGACGGAAATGTAAAATCCATCGGCTTCGAGCAAAATGGTGAGCAATCTACCGTTGGTGTCATGGCCGCCGGTGAATACCTGTTCAACACCGGCGCCCCTGAGCGCATGACGGTGGTCAAGGGAAGTCTGACCATACAGTTGGCGGGCGCCAGCGACTGGCAGACCTATGGCCAAGGGGAGGCTTTCGAGGTACCAGGCCACTCCTCCTTCTCTCTCAAGGTGAGCACACCTAGCGCCTATCTGTGCGAATTTTTGAATTAAATCAAAAGATGAAACATTAAGGGGCTTAGGCCCCTTTTTTCATGGCCAAATCGCTGCCAGAGAGCCTCTTCTCTTTGCCACCGCCCTTAGTTAAGCTGTGAGGCCGTTATCAGGATTCAATCGACAGTCATGAGCATCCAGATCCGCCCCGTCTCGCCAGAAGATTGGCCCCAGATCATGGCCATCCAGGCCGAGTGTTACCATCAACTGAGCCCTGAGCCCCTCAGTGTCATGCGCAACAAGGCCGAGCTGGCCCCCCAGAGTTGCTGGGTTGGCGAGGTAAGGGGGGTCGTGCTCGGCTATCTGCTCTGTCACCCCTGGCGAGCGCATCAGCCGCCGCCCCTCTCCCAACCCATGATGGCACTGGCTGGAGAGGAAGAGTTCTATCTGCACGATCTCGCCGTCTCGGCCCGGGCTCGCGGTCAAGGAATGGGACAGGCACTGCTGGATCAGGCCCTGAGCCATGCCAGCCGTTCGGGCTACACCAGGCTTGGACTGGTGGCGGTACAGGATGCTCCCGCCTTCTGGCTGCGTCAGGGATTCACTCCGGCTCACACCCTCAAGTCCCTGGCCGAATACGGTGATGGTGCCCTCTACATGGAGCGCCGCATCAATGATGGGCTCTCAACCTGCGCCGCCCTGACAAGCGTCCCAATATCCAATCGGTAAAAACAAGAAGGGCGCCCTGAGGCGCCCTTCTGCTATTCATCCCGGCGGGATTCAGCTCTTGAATTTGCTGAATACCAGGGAGGCGTTGGTACCGCCAAAGCCGAAGCTGTTGGACATGACGGTATTGAGATCCGCCTCTTCGTACTCACGTACGATGGGCAGGCCCACGGCCTTCTCGTCCAGGGTCTCGATGTTGATGCTGGGGGCGATGAAGCCATGCTGCATCATCAACAGGGAGTAAACGGCCTCGTGCACACCGGCGGCGCCCAGGGCATGGCCCGTCATGGCCTTGGTGGCTGAGAGTTTGGGACCTGTGGTACCAAACAGGGTCTGGATCGCTTCCAGCTCCTTCATGTCACCAACCGGTGTGGAGGTGCCGTGGGTGTTGATGTAATCCACCTTACCCACACCCTGCATCGCCATCTTCATGCAACGCACAGCGCCTTCACCACTCGGTGCGACCATGTCGTAACCATCGGAGGTGGCGCCGTAACCGGTCAGCTCGGCATAGATGTGAGCACCACGGGCCAGGGCATGTTCCAGCTCTTCGACCACCAGAATGCCGCCGCCACCGGAGATAACGAAACCATCACGGTCCGCATCATAGGTACGGGACGCCTTTTCAGGGGTGTCGTTGTACTTGGTGGACAGGGCGCCCATGGCGTCGAATTGGATGGTCGAGGACCAGTCCAGCTCTTCACCGCCGCCCGCGAAGACAATGTCCTGCTTGCCCAGCTGGATCAGCTCCATGGCGTGACCGATGCAGTGAGCAGAGGTGGCGCAGGCAGAGCTGATGGTGTAGTTCACACCCTTGATCTTGAAGGGGGTCGCCAGGCAGGCTGAGGTGGTGGAAGACATGGTGCGTGGCACCATGTAGGGACCTACACGCTTGACCCCTTTCTCACGGGCGATGTCCGCAGACTCCGAGGTGTTCTTGCCAGAAGCGCCACCTGAGCCGACCACGATGCCGGTACGCTCGTTGGAGACTTGATCTTCCGGCAGGCCGGCATCATCGATGGCCTGCTGCATGGAGAGATAGGCATAGGCAGCAGCGTCACCCATGAAGCGCATCACCTTGCGGTCGATCAGCTCAGAGGGATCGAGTTTGATGTTGCCCCAGACACGGCTGCGCAGGTTGTATTGTTCAAACTGCTCGGAATAGGTGATGCCGGATTTACCTGCTTTGAGGGAGGCCAGCACTTCTTCCTTGTTGTTGCCGATACTGGAGATGACGCCGATACCGGTGATCACTACTCTTCTCATTAATTCATCTCGTCTGGAAAAACTGGCACCAAGTCTACCCGCTTTCGGCTGCCAAACTGGTCTGCTTTCACGTAGAATGCCCGCGATTAAGTGACGCGAGCAGAGGAAAACGTGAGTCAAACATCCTTACATCATGCCCAATTAGACTGGAATGAAGCGGGAACTCCGATTTCCAGTGACTTCGGCGATGTCTACTTTTCCAATGATAACGGTCTAAGTGAAAGCCGCTACGTCTTTTTACTGCAAAATGGCCTGCCGGCACGATTCTGCCATCATGACAGTGACAGTTTTGTGGTGGGTGAAACAGGTTTTGGCACCGGCCTTAACTTCCTGGCCACAATGGCCGCCTTTCTGGAACATGGCCCCCAAGCCGGCAACGGCTCGCATCTGCACTTTATCAGCGTCGAGAAATACCCCCTAACCAGAGACGATCTGGCCCAAGCCCTCGCCGTCTGGCCCGAGCTGGCCGACTTCAGCGCCGACTTGGTCGCCCAGTGGCCGCTGGCGGTCGAGGGGTGCCATCGCCTGCTGTTTGCAGGGGGCCGGGTGCGCCTCGATCTCTGGCTCGGCGACATCAAAGACGCCCTGCCCCAGTGGCCCTGCCCCGCCGATGGCCTCATCGATGCCTGGTATCTGGATGGCTTCTCGCCGGCCAAGAATCCCGAGATGTGGACCCAGGCGCTGTTTGACGATCTGGCCCGGCTCGCCCGCCCCAGTGCCAGCGTCGCCACCTTTACCTGCGCCGGTTTCGTGCGCCGCGGTCTGATTGACGCTGGTTTTCACATCGACAAGGTCAGGGGCCATGGCAACAAGCGCACCATGCTGGCCGGTTATCGCCAGGGCAAACAAGATGCCCCGAGCCTGGCCCCGTGCTACGCCCGCCCCGCAGGGCGCCCCGGCGAGGTTCTCATCATCGGAGGGGGCATCGCCTCGGCCATGACGGCACTGTCGCTCGTGGAGCGGGGCCGACGCGTCACCTTGTTGTGTGAAGATGACAAGCCTGCGACCGGCGCCTCCGGCAATCGGCAGGGTGCCCTGTATCCTCTGCTAGGTGGCGAACACGACGCCCTGTCACGCTTCTATGCCCTCGCCTTCGGCTTCGCCCGCCAGCGACTGTTGCAGCTGGCCAAACGGCAACCCATCGCCTTCGATCTATGCGGCGTGGTGCAGCTGGGCTTTGATGACAAATCGGCGCAAAAGCTGGGCAAGATGGCGCAAGGTCCCTTCCCCCCCGAGCTGATGCGCCCCTTGAGCGACGCCGAGGTGGCGCAAGCCTGCGGCCTGCCCATGGGCCTTGGTGGCGTCAGTTATCCGTTGGGAGGCTGGCTCTGCCCGGCTGACTTGACCCGGGCCGCCTTACATGAAGCGCAGGCAAGCGGTTTGCTGCAACTGGAATATGGCACCCCCATCACCACTGTCGACGAGCACTGCGATGGCTGGCACGTGACCGCGGCCGATGGCCGCCAGTGGCAGGCCCCCAATCTGGTGGTCGCAGCCGGTCATCAACTGCCCGCCCTGCTCCCCTTTGCCGAGCTGCCCCTCTACCCGGTGCGCGGTCAGGTGAGCCATGTGCCGAGCACGGCAACATTGGGCGAGCTGAAAACCGTGCTCTGTTACGATGGCTACCTCACCCCGGCGCACAACAACCAGCACTGTATCGGCGCCAGCTATGGCCGTAACCAGAGCGATCTGGCATTTCGCGCAGACGAACAGGTACAGAACCAGGCGAGATTGCAAGCCTGTCTGCCGGATCAGAGCTGGCCTGCCGAGGTGGATATCAGCAGCAATGACGCCAGGGTCGGAGTGCGCTGCGCCAGTCGGGATCATCTGCCGGTGGTGGGGCCCGTGGCTCGGGTCCAGGCCCTGAGCGAACTGGAGACGCTGGCGCTCAAGGCGCGTCCCGAGCACGCGCTGCCGCTCTATCCAGGCCTGTTCGTGCTGGGGGCTCTGGGCTCACGCGGGCTCTGCTCGGCGCCACTGTGCGGCGAACTGCTCGCCAGCGAGATCTGTGGCGATCCCCTGCCCTTGGCCAAGGATCTGCTGGCCGCCCTGCATCCCGCCCGTTATTGGGTGCGCAAGTGGCTCAAGGGCAAGCCAGTGCGCTGAGTTCGCTCAAGGAAACCGATAAAACCAAACGCCGCCAGCGGGTTGACCCACTGGCGGCGTCCGTTATCTGACCTGACCGCTCATCCCATGAAAAAAGAGGAGTGAGTCATTCGCCTCAAGGATTGAAAGGCCAGCTCAGCCCCAACTTGCGGCCATGGTCGGTCTGCTCGGCAAGCCGGGCGAAGCGGGACTTGGCCTGGGCCAGCAGCGCCTGCCCCTGCAGATCGCCCTGATGACGCAAAGCTGCGCAGTCATTGCTGCGGGGGAGTTGCGACAGTTTGAAACCGATGGCACTGGCGGTTTCTTGCACTATGTCCTTGTGACGACTCTCGTAGTCGAGCATGGCCCCGACCATGATGTTCCAGTTTTGCTGCTCACGCACACTGGCCTGGGACTTGTTGACCCACTCGGGCACCATCACCTTGATGCGAGTCGTTACCTTGACACCGTTGAGACTGCAGTTTCCGGCCAGGGGATAGGCCAGCATGGACCAGTTGAGCTGATAGCTGGCCATGCCGAGCCCCTGCTGGCCAAGGCTTCCCTTGGGGCCAATGCTGGACGCCTGTGCCAGGGCCGCCTGCATGGTGGCGCCCTTGACCTTGTAAAACTGGAAGTCGACCCGGATGTCCGGCTCTATCTTGACCCCGGTGTAATGGGCCTGGGTGGCCCCCACAGCGGCGGTCCACAGCAGACTCAGTCCCCAAGCCAGGTTGTACAACTTGCCCATGGTGATCTACGCCGCCTCATCGTTGCCATCTGGTGTGTGAATATGATGAATAATCAATATATTAATTAACTAGCGCCCTGCGCAAGTCTCATCATGATACCTGCCGTTCATCTTCGCAACTTGCAGCCCTCTCTATACTCTATTTTCACCGCAACCAGGGTGAGGCAAGAAATATGTGCGGCATGACCCACTTTCATCATTTCACTGGTAATGAGCCGATATAGCACCATGATTTGCTGACCTTAATCAACATTGCAGACTAATTTGCTAGTTACATTAGCGCCAACCGAACGAATACCCACCTCCGTAGTGCCGTGCCTCTGGCGTTCAGGGCCGCACTTAGCCTCCATTTACCAACAGGAACCTGGATATGGTTGAACTTATTATTGGCACCCTGGTGACCCTCATCGTGGGTCGCTGCATCTTCAAGGGCTACTCTGCCACCGGCATACTGCTCAGCGGTGGTTTGATGCTGCTGGCCATCACGGCCCTGCTCGGCAAACCCGTGCTGCCTGCCAGCGTACCCAGCACGGGCAACGTGATCACCGACATCTTTGAATATGTCCGCTTCCTGCTCAATAGCCGAGGCGGTGGTCTGGGCATGCTGATCATGGTGCTGTGCGGCTTCGCTGGCTACATGAGCCACATAGGTGCCAACACCATACTGGTCAAAATCGCGAGCAAGCCCCTTGGCGTCATCAAGTCCCCTTATGTGCTGCTGGTCGCGGCCTACCTGGTGGCCTGTGCCATGTCCCTGGCCGTCAGCTCGGCCACCGGTCTTGGGGTACTGCTGATGGCGACCCTGTTCCCGCTGATGGTCAATATGGGCATCTCCCGGGGCGCCGCCGCCGCCGTGTGCGCCTCCCCCGCCGCCATCATTCTCTCTCCCACCTCGGGAGATGTGGTGATAGCCGCCCAGGCCGCCAACATGGAGCTGCTCGACTTTGCCTTCAAGCTGACCCTGCCCATTTCGCTGATCGCCATCGCCTGCATGGCGGTCGCCCATTTCTTCTGGCAGCGTTATCTGGACCGCCGCTCCGGTGAGGTGAACGAGAAAGTGGCGGCCAGCGATCTCATCACGAACGCCCCCGCCTTCTACGCCATACTGCCGTTTGCACCCATCATCGGGGTGCTGATCTTCGATGGCAAGCTGGGTCCCCAGCTCGACATCGTCACCATCATCGTCATGTGTCTGACCCTGGCCGCGCTGCTGGAGCTCGCCCGTCATCGGGATGGCAAGGGGCTGCTCGATGGCCTGCAGGTATGTTGGCGTCATATGGCCGACGCCTTTGCCGGCGTGGTCATGCTGCTGGTCGGTGCCGGGGTCTTTGCCCAAGGCCTGATGACCATAGGTTTCATCGACACCTTGTTGGCGCATGCGCAGGATCTCGGTACCGGCGGCATGGTGATGATGCTCTCCCTGGTGGTGATCACCACCCTGGCGGCCTTCACCACAGGGTCGGGGAATGCCCCCTTCTACGCCTTCGTTGAGCTGATCCCCAATCTGGCCACCAGCCTTGGCATCAACCCCGCCTATCTGGTGATCCCCATGCTGCAAGCCTCCAACCTGGGCCGCACCATATCGCCGGTATCAGGGGTGGTGGTTGCCTGCTCGGGCATGGCCAATCTCTCGCCATTCGAGGTGGTCAAGCGTACCTCGGTGCCGGTCGCCGTTGGCCTGGCCGTGGTGTTGATTGCCACTCAGATCATGGTACCCGCTTAACCTGACCAGCCCGGCCCTATGGAGGGCCGGGCTGGCATCCCCTCCCGCACCTAAGGTAGACTCTCCCCCTTCTTTCCCCCAAAGGAGGACCGATATGAGTATGACGGTTCAACTTGCCCATTTCAGTGACTGCCACTCCCACTTCGATGGTGCCCAAGTACGTTTCAGCCCACCGGGGCAGGCCCAGTGGCTGTGCCAGAGCGGCGGTTATGCCCGCTTGCTGACCCGAGTGCGCCAACTGCGCCGCGATGCCGCAGCCGCAGGCATCCCCAGCCTCTTGCTGCACGGGGGAGACACCTTCCAGGGCTCGCTCTATTTCAACCGCTTCAAGGGTCGCGCCAATGCGGACCTGCTCAGCCTGCTCGCCCCCGATGCCATGGTGCTCGGTAATCATGAGTTCGATCTGGGCAACGGCCCTCTGGTTGAGTTTTTGCGTCAGCTGGATTTCCCTGTGCTGGCCGCCAACCTGGACAGCAGCCAGGAGCCAGTCGACTGCCCGCTCCCGCTGCGCGGCTTGCCTCATCTCCATGATGTCAGCCAGCCCTGGCTGGTACGCGAACTGGGGGGAATACCTTTTGCCCTGCTCGGCATCACGCTTCCCCAGATGGCGGCCATCGCCAATCCGGACGAACATACCCGCTTTCACGGCGTGGCCCAGACCCTGACCCGCCACCTCGGCGATATCCGCAGCCAAGGCATACATCACATCATTTTGCTCAGTCACCTGGGTCTTGAGCAGGACAAGTTGCTGGCCGAGCGTTTCCCCGCACTGAGCCTCATCATTGGTGGTCATACCCACAGCCTGCTTGGGGATCTCACGCAGCTGGGTCTGCCAAGCGAGGGGGATTATCCGCTGATGATCAATGGCGTCGCGCTGCTCCACGCAGGCCACAGTGCCCAAAGCCTGGGGGTCTGCGAGCTCAGCTTCGATGGCCAGGGCCGGGTCATTGCCAGCAAGGGACAGATAGAGTGGTTGCCCTGGCAACCCTGGCCTTATCAGGGCCAGGTGCCAGCCAACCTGACCTTCTGTGAGCCGGACGCGCTTATCGAAGATCACATGGCGCGCCGCTACCGCCCCGCCCTCGAAGAGATGGCAGCCAAGGTGGTCACCCGGCTGGGCCAACCATTGCTGCATCAACGGATCCCCGATGCCAAGCTGCCCCATGGCAGCCAGGTCGCACCGCTGGTTGCCGCGGCCATGTTGTCCGGGGCTCGCGAGCAGGTCGGGCAGGTCGATTTCGCGCTCCACAACGGCGGCGGCGTGCGCTGCTCCCTCGAGCAAGGCCCGCTCACCGAGGCCGACATCGCCGGTCAACTGTTGCCCTTCGCCATCCCCCTCACCCTCTACCGGGTGCACGGTCATGAGCTGGCGGAAGCGCTGGAAGGTGCCATCGACAACGCCACCGACAATGGCCTGGTCGGCAATGGCAGCGGCAGCTTCCCCTACACCGCCGGGATCCGCTTCCACTATCTGGCCGCGCTGCCCAAGGGCGAGCGCATCCGCCAGCTGGAATGGGAGGCCGCCCCCGGCCACTGGCAGCCGGTGGAAGCCAATAGCGTCTATCGTGGCGTATCAAGCGCCTACACGGCGTCTGGCAAGGAGGGATATACGGCGCTCGCCCGCACCCTGACCCAGCATAACCAGGAGCTGGGCATTACCCTGGCCGATGCGTTCATTCGCTGGGCACGCCAGCACCCGGAGCTGCCTGCCCCGGCGCCGCTGATCCACTACCGGGCTGGCGCTGTGCCCGATTGAGCTGACTCACAGGGGATCGACCAGAAGGCGAGCGACTGGCGCGGAGCCAAACGCACACTAACCTGTGATAAGTGGCTGTTTTTAGTTCGAGAATCCCTAAGAGTGGCCCGGTAAGCGGGATTATTTTCCTTCCGGCCCGCGCCCCCATTGCATCGGGGGCGCGGGCTCGGCAAGATAGGCCCGCTTTCGCATGCTCAGGCAAAGGATCCAGGCCTCATGAATCACTTCATTCGTTTCTCTTCTTCGCGCAACAACCCGCCGCTGCAGCCCCTTGCTGTCCTGCTGACCGGGCTCATCGCCTGCCTGTTCTGCCTGCGCAACCCCCTGTTTTACGACATGGCCCCGGGCTTCGATGCCTCGCTCTTTGCCGTGATGGGCAAGATGTGGGCCGAGGGGGGGATACTCTATCGCGACATGATAGACATCAAGGGGCCCATGATCTTCGCCCTGGATGCCCTTGGCTACCAGCTGGACGGCTTTCGCGGTATCTGGCTGCTGGAGCTGGCCCTGTGCTGGCTCGGCCTGCTGGCAAGCTGGCAGGCCTTCAACCAGCTCGGTCTCTCATTTCAGGCCAGGCTGGGCGCCATGCTGGCGGTGTTGGCGCTCTATGGCACCCGTTACTACTACGGCAACATGACGGAAGATTGGACATTCCACCTGGCACTGATCGCCCAGTGGGCCTTCATCGCCCTGCTGCTGGACAAGGAGTTTCGCTGGTGGCCAGCCCTGGTGGCCGGGCTCACCTTTGCCATCGTCGCCTGGATGCGTGCCAACAACGGAGCCCTCTGGGGAGCCTGGTACCTGACCCTGTTCCTCTGCTGGTGTCTGCGCGAGCAGTGGCGTGATGCCCTGCTGTTGCTGCTCTCCAGCCTGTTTGGACTGGCACTGATCGGCGCCCCCCTCTATGGCTATTTTCAGCAACATCAGCTGCTGGCCGAATTCAAATACTACGCCTTCGATATCTTCTTCGAAGGCAGCTATGGCAACGGCTTCTCCATCTACGTAGGCGCGGTTGGCCTGCTGCGTACCGGCCTCATCATGCTGCTGCCCGCCTTCGTGTTGCTGATGCTGAGCCGACGTCAGGAGTGGCATCTGCCCGCCTTGTTCGCCACCCTGTTCGGCGTGCTGTTCACCCTGATTGCCAACTCGGTCTCGGGTCATGTGTTTGATCACTATGATGTGCTCTATCTGCAACTGGGGCTGCTGCCGCTTGCTTGCCTGCTCGATCGCAGCGAGCGCCAGAGCGATCTGATGGGTCTGTTCTGCATCTCGCTGGTGGTACTCACCGCCAGCTGGCTGTTGGCCCAGCAACTGGTGTTTGGCTGGAGCAACAAGGAGTGGAGCCTGGACAGGGTAAGCGAAGTGCTGGGTGCCAGCCTGCTGTGGGCCCTGCCCGTGCTGATCCTGCTCCCCCTGTGGCGGGCCTGGGATGTACGCTCCGCCACCCCCTGGATAGCCAGCCTGGCCATGCTGGCCCTGATGATCAACAACGCCTGGGAGGGCACCCAGAAGGGGCGCCCCTTCAATGCCGCCGCTCAAGTGCGAGTCGATCGTATCCTGGCCGAGACCACCCCTCAGGACAAGATTTGGGTCGATGCCATTCAACCTCAGTATTACCTCTGGACGGATCGCCAGCCCGCCTCTGCCTATCTCTTCTTCAGCAACGTCAACCCGCCCTATGACGTGCGCGAGCGTGTGCTTCAGGATCTGCGGCGCCAGCAGCCCAAGTTCATCATTGCCAAGCCAGAGAAACTGGCGGAGGGGCTCAAACCTGCATCCTCGCCTTCCACTCAGGCTTTCTACCGCTATCTGCAAACGCACTACAGCGAGGTGGATCCCGGTCTCTATCGTCGCCACTGAGTCGATGACGAGATCGGATGGGAACCGTCACCAGCGACCAAAGAGCTCCCAATGGCGGCGCTGGTTGAGATTGACAGGCCCGGATATAAAAAAGGACGCTCATTGGCTACAATGAGCGTCCTTTTTATCTGTCCCATTGACCCGACAGGAGTTCCATGACGGCACTGACCTATCTCGGCGGTTATCCCGAGTCCCTCAAGGCCCAAGTGTTGCAGCTGATCGAGGGCGGCAAGCTTGGCGATTTTCTCGCCAAACGCTACCCCGACAGCCACAGCATCCAGAATGACAAGGCCCTGCTCGCCTATACCATGGATCTCAAGAACCGTTACCTCCGCAGTTCAGCGCCCCTGGCCAAGGTGATCTTCGATGGCAAGATCAACGTGATCAAGGACGCCCTGGGTCTACACACCTATGTCAGCCGGGTGCAAGGCAACAAGCTCAAAGCCAAGAACGAGATCCGCATCGCGGCCCTGTTCAAGGCCGCTCCCCCTGCCTTTCTCAAGATGATCGTGGTGCATGAGCTGGCACATATTAAGGAGAAGGATCACAACAAGGCCTTCTACCAGCTCTGCCAGCACATGGAGCCCGATTATCACCAGTTGGAATTTGATCTGCGGCTCTGGCTCACCTGGCGGGATCTGGAGAAGGGAGCCCAGTGAAATATCTGAGCGGCCTGCTGCTACTGCTTGCCCTGCACAGTGCCCAGGCCCTGGAGCGCTGGCAACAGGATGCCTATCTGGTGGAGAGTTTTCATCAGGTGGCACTCAAACGGGAGTATCAGGATAAGGGGCAGGATCACTTCAACCGCTGGCGCCAGCCGGTGCGGATCCGGCTTGTCAACGAAGTCGGCGACAAACCGCTGCAAGCTGACGTGGTGAAAATCCAGGCGGCGCACCTGAGTCATATCACGGGTCACAGCGTGACGCTGGTCCAGGATCCATCCAAAGCCAACCTCACCCTGGTAATGACCCGTCGCTCGCAGGTGACGCGCTGGGCCAGACAGTTGATGGGGCAAAGTCCTTCGATCCAGGCCGCCCTGGCCGATGGCTTGTGCATCGCCAACTATGTCACCGACCAGGAAGGCGCCATCCGCCGGGCCAGCATCATCATCCCGGTCGATGCCAGTCGCGACCAGGGACGCTTTCTCGATTGTGTGGTGGAAGAGTTAACCCAGGTCATGGGGCTGCCCAATGACTCGGATGCCGTCTTCCCCTCCATTTTCAATGACCGCAGCACCGACAGCTTCCTGACCGGGCTCGATTATCTACTGCTCAAGATGGCTTACCACCCGGCCTTGACTCCCGGCATGACCCAAGCAGAGGTAGATGCCGCCCTGCCAGCCGTACTCAGAAGCCTCAAGGCCCAGGGTGACATACTGCAGGCAAACCGCCGGGTGCAGGAGCATAGCCTCAAGCGGTGGGCCGGCCTCTAGGCCTCCCTACCCGCAACGCACGAATAACGAGCACCGGGAACATCAGCGCCCAAGCAGCGCCATGCTTCATCCGAGATGGCGAGGCCTATCAGGCCGCGCTTGTTTCCGGCAGCCAGCTCTCGGCGTTTTCCCACACTTCCTGTACCAGCTCTTCCACCAGCACTTTATCTTCCTTGCTGGCCCGAGTGATGTTGAGCGCCATGTTGCTGCCCCCTGCCACCCGCACCTGGATATCGGGGAAGCGACGGCCCAACTGTTTGAGCAACTCTTGCTCCAGGGCGGCCATGGTATCGGGGGAGACCTGTTTTTTCCTGTCGATGATGATTTCCAGACGCATAAGCACCTCTCATGTTGATACTGTGATTTTATACAGTATTTTTGGCGTCTGTAAAGCGCGCTCGACGAAAAATGTCAGGGATGAGGAGGCCCCCCCTGTAGCCACTGATAGACCTGACGCACACCAGGCTGCTGGCTGTCGGGGCGAGCCAGCAGGGCATATTCATGATCCGTGCTGAGTATGGGGGCAAAGGGGGCTACCAGCGCACCTGTCTCCAACTCCTCTGCCACTATGGTGGGGTCTCCAAGGGAGAGACCAAAACCCTGAAGCGCTGCGTTCATCGCCAAATCCAGGGTATCAAATAGCTGCCCTCCCTGAGGCAACCAGGGCGTTTCGACAAAGGTGGCGAACCAGTTCCGCCAGTCGCGTCTGTCCGCACTGGCATGCAGTAGCGGCAGTGCCAGCAGATCGGTGATGGGGCGTTCAAACAACTGGTATTTAGCCGCAAAGGCAGGGGTGCAGATGGGGGTCAACCGCTCTCGAAACAGTGGCTGGCTGTGAAGCAGCCGGGCCTGAGTGGGTTGATAGACGATGGCAAGATCGAACGGCTCGCGGGCAAAGTCGATGCCATGGCTATGGCTGCCGCGTACCTCGACCGCCTCACCTTCGAAGTCTTGCAACCGACGCAGCAACCAGCGGCTGGCGCAGGAGGGCACCTTGATGCTGATGGCCTGTTGGCGCGGCAAGATTTGCAGGGCGCCCAACCCCTCCCCCATGCGGGCTAGCCCCTCGCTGACGAAAGGTAGCAACCGCTCGGCGGCCGGTGTGAGACTAAGGCAGCGGGTGCCGCGCAGGAAGAGGAGATGGCCAAGGCGTGCCTCCAGCTGGGCGATCTGCTTGCTCACGGCGCCTTGACTCACACACAGCTCATCGGCCGCCAGGGTGAAGCTCAGATGACGGGCGGCGCACTCGAATACTTGCAACCCATACAGGGGCAACTGGCTACGCGGCTGGGTCGTTAACATACAAGCCTCCATGCTTGAGAAAAACTCATGCATACCATGCCGAATAATCCTTTGCCGGGCAAGGGTTCAGGGCGCTAAAACAGAGACATCTTCCACACATTCAGGTGATGGCGTCATGTCTTCTCCCCGTATCATCAGCAAACTGCCCCAGGTGGGTACCACCATCTTCAGCGTGATTGGGGATCTTGCCGCGCGCCATCCCAGCATCAATCTCTCTCAGGGAGCGCCAAGCTTCCCCTGCGATCCCGCGCTCATCCGGGTGACCCACGAGGCGATGCTCGCGGGTGAAAACCAATATGCACCCATGACGGGGCTGCCCGAGTTGCGCGAACAACTGGCGGCCAAGATAGCGACCAGCTATGGCCACACCTATGATGTCGGCGAGGAGATCACCATCACCGCCAGTGCCAGCGAAGCCTTGTTCTGCGCCATCACGGCTCTGGTTCATCCAGGGGATGAAGTGATCATGTTCGAGCCCGCATTCGACAGCTATCGCCCCATGATCCAGTTGCAGGGCGCCACCCCTGTGGTCATCGCCCTCAAGGCTCCGGATTTCACTATCCCCTGGGATGAGGTGGCGGCGCGCATCACGCCCCGCACCCGCATGATAGTGCTCAACACCCCCCATAATCCGACCGGCACCATCTGGCAGGCGGCGGATCAAGAGCGGCTCGCCCGCCTGGTGCGAGGCACCGATATCATCATTCTCTCTGACGAGGTATACGAGCATGTGGTATTTGATGGCGCCCTGCACCAGAGCGTGATCCGTTACCCTGAGCTGATTGAGCGCTCCGTCGCCGTCTTCTCCTTTGGCAAGACCTTCCATGTCACCGGCTGGCGAGTGGGTTACTGCGTGGCCCCCCGCCCGCTGATGGAGGAGATCCGCAAGGTGCACCAATTCGCCATGTTCGCCGCCGACACCCCCATGCAGTACGGCTTTGCCCACCTGTTGCAGCAACCGGCTCACTATCAGGGGCTGGCCGCTTTCTACCAGCAAAAACGGGACCTGCTGGTCTCGGCCCTGGCCGAGTCACGCTTTACCCTCTTGCCCTCGGCGGGCAGCTTCTTCATGCTGGCCAGCTACGAGCGGGTAAGCGACGAGGCCGACAGCCTGTTCGTACAACGCCTGATCCGCGATCACGGGGTCGCCACCATTCCCGTCTCGGCCTTCTATCACGACGGCACGGATCAACGGGTCATTCGCCTCTCCTTCTCCAAGGATGATGACACCCTGCTGGCCGGCGCCGAGCGCCTATGCGGCGTCTAGGAGGCACTATGGATTCAGTGCGTGTCGCCGTGTTGCAGATGGTGTCCGGGGATTGCCTCGCCACCAACCTGACCCAGGCCGAGGCCCTGTTGCGCCAGGCGGCGGCCGAGGGGGCCGAGTTTGCCCAGCTGCCGGAATACTTCTACCTGATGCCCGCCGACGAGCGGGCGCGGGTTGCCCTGGCCGCCCCCGTGAGCGATCACCCTCTGCTGGCCTGGGCCCAGGGGCTGGCCCGGGAGCTCAGGATCTGGCTACTGGCGGGCACATTGCCGCTCGTAAGCGACGAGCCCGGCAAGATGCACAACAGCAGCCTGCTTATCGACCCGCGAGGGCAGCTCGCCAGCCGCTACGACAAGCTGCACCTGTTTGGCTTTTGCACCGGGCAGGAGCAGTATGACGAGGCCGCGACCATGAGCCCGGGCCGGGAGGTGGTGAGCCATCCCCTGCCCTGGGGCCAGCTGCGCCTTGGGATCTGTTACGATTTGCGCTTCCCCGAGCTATTCCGGCTCGGGCCTGCGCCCGATTTCATCGCCTTGCCCGCCGCCTTCACCCACACCACGGGACAGGCGCACTGGGAGCTGCTGCTGCGGGCTCGGGCGGTGGAAAACCTGGCGTTCGTGCTGGCATCGGCTCAGGGTGGACATCACCCGGGCGGACGCCGCACCTTCGGCCACAGCATGATTATCGATCCCTGGGGCCGGATCCTGGCCCGGATCGAAGAGGGTCAGGGGATGGCCATCGCCACCCTGGACTTGGCCGCCCAGCGCACACTGCGTCGCCAGTTGCCAGCCCTCGATCATCGCAAGATAAGCGTCGGCCCATGAAGCCGACCCACGTTAAATACTCACGACTATGCGCATGACGCCACACTCAAGGGATTGACCATGAAACTCAATGCAATAATGATGCTGATGGCGCTGACCGCCACAGGCCAGGCTGTCGCCAAACCCCTGGTGATCGCCACCGATGCCACCTATCCCCCCTTCGAAATGGTCGACAGCAGCGGCAAAGTAGGCGGCTTCGAAGTCGAATTGGCCCACGCCCTGTGCGCCGCAATGAAGGCCGAGTGCGAGGTGATCAACCAACCCTGGGATGCCTTGCTGCCGGGCCTGCAGGTACGTAAATACGACGCCATCATGTCCTCCATGAACATCACGGATGAGCGGCGCCAGAAGGTCGACTTCAGCAAGGTCTACTACATGATGCAAAACCGCTTCGTGGGCCGCAGCGACAAGGCCGCCGACTTCAGCGATGATCCGGCCCACTTCAAGGGCAAGGTGATCGCCGTGCAGGAAGGTACCCCCCAGGATAACTTCATCACGGCACGCTATGGCGATGTGGCCAGCATCAAACGCTACGTCAATGCACAGTCTCCCATGCTGGATCTGCAGTCCGGCCGCGCCGACTACACCTTCGGCAACATGGTGCAGCTCAAGGTCGGCTTCCTCGAAAAAGAGATGGGCAAGCAGTTTGAGTTCGTGGGTCCCCAGTTCAATGGCACCCAGGACAAGATCCTGGGCGAAGGGGTGGCAGTGGCGCTGCGCAAAAACAACGACAAGCTCAAGGGGGCGTTTGACGCAGCCATCGATAGTGTCAAGGCCGATGGCACCTTCGACAAACTGCTCAAGAAATATCAGCTCGAAAATCTGCTCTGATGGCAGGCTAGCTGCGGCACACGAAGAGACAATACAGGGCGACCATGGGTCGCCCTTCTCATTGAAGACAGGCCGTGGCCTCCCTTTATCCCTGCCGCGCCTTGAAGCGCGGATTGCTCTTGCAGATCACGAACAACTTGCCGCGGCGACGCACCAGCTGACAGTCAGGGTGACGTGTCTTGGCCGATTTAAGGGATGCGAGTACCTTCATGCCGCCCCCTGCTTGCCGAGGAAAGCACCAAAGCGCTGACCGAAGCGCGCCACCTGCCCCTCGGTGCCCACCTGCTTTTGCTTGCCGGTGTAGAAGGGATGAGAGGCGCTAGAAACATCCAGTGTCAGATAAGGGTACACCTGGCCATCCTGCGCCCATATCTGAGTGCGATCCGTCTTCAGGGTGGACCCCACCAGGAAATAGCTATTGGCCGTTACATCGTGAAACAGCACCTTGCGGTACTCGGGATGAGTATCAGGTTTCATAATCGCCTCAATTGTTATGTTATAACGAAACACAAAATATCCCAATCAAGAAGAGTTATCAATATCCATCAACGACTTTGCACAAGAAACCATAAAGGAGTGCCCCTGACGGATCACCCAGACCAGCCTCGACAGACCCGCCCATCGAGGAAAGAGCAAAAAGGCAAAAGGGCATGACTAGCCCATCAGCCAATACAATGGACGAACGGCACAGAGGAAGAGAATCGGTGACGGCAAAGAGAGCAGTCCCCGTGATGACAAGGGGAGAAAGACAGGTGCAATAGGACACCTCTACATAGCTGGCAGAGGGCACTCCAGATGCAAAAAGGCCCGTCAGTGACGGGCCTTTCTTTTTGGATGCAGGAAGATCATCCGACTCTATCGATAAAGCATGGTGCGGAAGGAGAGACTCGAACTCTCACGCCTAGGGCGCCAGAACCTAAATCTGGTGCGTCTACCAATTTCGCCACTTCCGCAAAGGACTTTCGCTGCTCGCACCTTCTGCTCAACGCGCAAGATACCAGCAGGCAACAATAATGGGGTGGCTGATGGGGCTCGAACCCACGACAACCGGAATCACAATCCGGGACTCTACCAACTGAGCTACAGCCACCACTGAAAACATCTGACCATGCTTGCCGCAGCAAGATGGTGCGCCCTGCAGGATTCGAACCTGCGACCCACGGCTTAGAAGGCCGTTGCTCTATCCGACTGAGCTAAGGGCGCATTTTGCTCAACAACACCTCACATCCAGCACTTCAATTGGCCATACACGATGCATTGTCGATAAAAATGGTCGGTGATAAAGGATTCGAACCTTTGACCCTCTGGTCCCAAACCAGATGCGCTACCGGGCTGCGCTAATCACCGAGATACTACATTTCACTTGCAGCCAACAGCTTATCTGCGATAAGGCTGATGGGCAACGGGCGGGCATCATACCCAAGCGCTCGAGCCAGCGTCAACGAATTTTTCCATCAATAAATTCAAGTGTCTACTTCTTGCCCGCCCGCATCGCGCCGCTAACATCCCAGCTAAAAAAATGCGACAATGCGCACAGTTGAACCCATGGTGAGTGAAGAACGATGTCTGCCAAAATCATTGACGGAAAACAGGTTGCGCAAACGATTCGCAATCAGGTAGCAACCGAAGTCCAGCAGCGGCTCGCCGCCGGGCAGCGTGCCCCCGGGCTTGCTGTGATACTGATAGGGGCCGATCCCGCCTCTCAGGTCTATGTCGGCAGCAAGCGCCGCGCCTGTGAGGAAGTTGGATTCATCTCCCGCTCCTACGATCTGAGCGCCGAGGCAAGTCAGGACGAGCTGCTAACCCTGATTGACCAGCTGAACCTGGACCCCGAGGTTGATGGCATCCTGGTACAGTTGCCGCTGCCCGCCCACTTCGACACCACCCAGGTGCTGGAGCGGATCCGTCCCGACAAAGACGTCGATGGTTTCCACCCTTATAACGTCGGCCGACTGGCACAGCGTATTCCCGCCCTGCGCCCCTGCACCCCCAAGGGCATCATGACGCTGATCGAAGCCACCGGCGTCAAGACCCATGGTCTGCACGCCGTGGTGGTGGGGGCATCCAATATCGTCGGTCGCCCCATGACCCTCGAACTGCTGCTGGCCGGTTGCACGACTACGACCTGCCACCGCTTCACCCAGGATCTGGAGACCCAGGTCCGCCGCGCCGATCTGCTGGTTGTCGCCGTCGGCAAACCGAACTTTATCCCGGGTGAGTGGGTGAAGCCGGGTGCCCTGGTGATCGATGTGGGCATCAATCGCCTCGCCGATGGCAGTCTGGTGGGTGATGTCGAGTTCGCCACCGCCCGCAGCCATGCCGCCTTTATCACCCCGGTTCCGGGCGGCGTCGGTCCCATGACGGTGGCCAGCCTGATGGAAAACACCCTGATCGCCTGCCGCGACTACCACAGCTAAGACCGCAGGATCTCAGTGACAGAAGGCAGGCCCAGGCCTGCTTTCTCTTTTTCCAACGTCTTCTCCCCTGCCAACCGCTCCGCCGCATCACTTCCGTCGGCGAACCTCGGCGCTGCGCCCAAAATGATCCTGTAACGCCGCCAATACCCGCCGCACCTTGTGAGAGACCTCGCGCTCGGGCGTGATGGCATGCAGCGCCATGGCCGCCATCCTGTGGCCGGGAAGCACCTCCTGCAGGTATCCCTGCGCCAGATCGTCTGCCACTTCGGTCTCGGGCAGCAAGGCAATGCCCTGCCCCGCCAGGGCAAACTGGCGCAAGGGCAACACATTGTTGCACAGGACCCTGGGCGAGAACCGCAGCTGCTGCGGCACGCCCTGCTCGTCCGGCAGGGTCAAACCAACCCCGGGCAGATCCGCCAATAACCAGTCATGACTCGTCAATTCGGCAAGGCGAGTCGGCACCCCACGCCGGGCCAGATAGGCAGGAGAAGCGCACAGTAACATGCGCGTCTCGCCGAGATGGCGCGCCACCAGGCTTGAGTCGGCCAGGGTGCCGACTCGCAATGCCACATCGATGCGCTCTTTGAGCAGGTCACGCTTCTCGTCATCGGCGATGATGATGAGGCGCAAGCCGGGATGAGCTTGCAGCAAGGGGGATAGTGCCTGGACCAGAGGCAGGCCCGCCATGCCCACGGGCGCAGTTATCCTCACCTCCCCCATCAAACTGTCGCGAACTTCCCCAAGCCGCAGCTCTGTCTGGGCCAGGGTCTGGCGCAGGGACTGACAGCCCTGCCACACCACCTCCCCCGCCTCGGTCAAGTCGAGGCGGCGAGTGGAACGGTGCAGCAGGGTGAGGCCAAGCAGGGTCTCGAGCTGGCTGATATGTTGACTCACTGCCGAGGGCGTCATGCCAAGGACCTTGGCTGCCCCCGTCATGGTCCCCGCCTCCACCACGGCGGCGAAGATGGCGTAGCGTCTAAGCTGCTCCATTATTAAGCCCCACTTATTAGTGAATGAAAACTCTACTGGATTATTAAATCACACCGGGAGGCGTAGGCTAGCCCTATCTTAATAACGCAGGAGAGTTTCCCATGAAGATTGCCCTGATAGGCGCCACTGGTTTTGTCGGCCGTGCCGTCCTGGACCAAGCCATTGCCCGTGGTCACAGCATCACTGCCATAGTGCGCGATACCAGCAAACTTGCTCCCCATCCGCAACTCCAGGTGCTAGGAGTGGATGCTCAGGATCCCCAGGCACTGGCGTTGGCGATCAGCGGTCACGATCGCGTGATCAGTGCCTACAACCCTGGCTGGGCCACCCCGGACATCTATGAGCAGTACCTCAAAGGGGCCGCCGCCATCGTGCAGGCGACCAAGGCGGTAACAGGCTGGCTGCTGGTGGTCGGCGGGGCTGGCAGTCTGGAAGTCGCCCCCGGGATCCAGCTGGTCGATACCCCTGAATTTCCGGCTGAATGGCGACAGGGGGCCCTGGCGGCTCGCGATGGGCTCAGCGCACTGCGCAGCGAGTCTGAACTCGACTGGCGCTTCGTCTCCCCGGCCGTCATGCTGGTGCCGGGCGAGCGCACTGGCCAATACCGGCTGGGGGGCGATCAGGTGTTGTTCCTGGATGATAAACCGGCCGAGATCACCGTCGGCGATCTGGCCGATGCCATCCTCAATGAGGCCGAGCAACCAGCCCATCTGCGCCAGCGCTTCACCCTGGGCTACTGAGTCAGCCCATGGGGCGCAATATGCGCTCAATAAAAGAGTAGGGAGGCCATGGCCTCCCTACTCTGCTTGCATCAGGCAAGCTGGCTCATGTCGCCCGGCACCAGCGATTGCGTCCTGCTTGTTTGGCGCGATAGAGCGCCAGATCGGCGTCGGCCAGCAGCTCACTCAGGCTCTCCCCTGGAGCGGCCTGGCGCAAGCCACCGCTGATAGTGACCCGCATTGCCTGCGCCAGGGGACGATCAGCCACCCCTTGAATGAGGCGATCGGCCTGATCCGCCAGTTCGCTCTCCACCCCCGGCGCAAGCAAGACCGCAAACTCTTCACCGCCCATGCGTCCGAGCAGAGCCCGGGGTGGCAACAACTCTTCCAGTCGTTGGCACAACTGCACCAACACAGTATCCCCTGTGGGATGACCGTGTTCATCATTGATCTTCTTGAAGAAATCGACATCAAGCAGCAGCAGGCCACCCCCTTCACGAGCCAATCGTTGCTCGGTCGCCTCACTGAAGGCGCCGCGATTGAGCACCCCGGTCAGATGATCATGACTCGCCACTTGCTGCAAGCGGGCGAACAACTGATCCCGCTCGGCCACGGCGCAGGCCGTGGTGATGGCACTCAGGGCCAGTATGGAGATGCCGGTGCGAAACGAATAGACGGTGGCCGCATCCTTGCTCCATTGATACAGCAGTTGATCATCGAGCACGGTGAACATGTAGAGAGAAGCGGCGCAGGTAGCCAGACAGGTGAAGAAGCGATTGCCAGAGAGTGCCAGCCAGATGAGCGCAGGCACCGGCAGCACCAGCAGACCCGGGCCCCCCAGATGCTTGTCGAGCAGGAGTACCAGCAGCAGAAAGAGCAATGCCGGGACAAGATAGCGGCGATCACGCCACATTTCCCGGCGACATTGCCGCCAGGAGCCCGGCAGGGTCAGCAGGCTGGGTAATAACACCGAGAAGTTAATCAGCTCGGCCAAGTACCACATGATGGTGCTCTTCCAGCCGGTCGAGCTGCCAAGCCAGACCACGGCGGCTCCCCCACACAGGGCCCCGGCCAGGATGGCGGGTTGGCAACGGAGCATGAGCCTGGGGATGGCCGTGGCGCTGATCAGCCCTTCGGGGCCCAGTCCCTGGCGGCGCAGGCTGAGCCAGGCGATGGCGACAGTGAGAATGTTGGCGCCGTTGAGCAACAGACTCTTGCGCCAGGGCGTGCCATAACAGGCATCGACCAGCAGGAAACCAAGCAGGGCCACCAGCAGATGCACCAGGCCAGCCCTGGGATAGTAGCGAAGCAAGATGCCAACCAGGACGGCATTGGCGGGCCAGAGCAGCGAAAAGCTGCTGCCACCTCGCGCCGCCACTCCGATCCAGGTGAGCAGGGCGCTGATCAGCAGCAGGCAGATCAAGGAGACAAGCTCGCGGCCCACTCGTGATCCAGACAGAGATGAGGGACTGGCAGGCCCGGGATCAATAGTCAAGGCAAGCTCCAAGCGTAGCAAATGAGCCTCGATACTAAGGGAGCGAGCGTCCGACGCCAAGCCAAGAGTGGTTTCGTTTCGCTAGAGAACAGCATTTACGCAACTAACCCGAACTCTATTTCGATTTTTGTCTATAACTAAGAATTATTTGTTGTTTTGTCATCCCAAGCCGAAGGGATAGCATTCCTCCAACCCAAATGACACCTCGTTTTGCGAGGATGTTGCGCCAGGATCCAGGTTGGAGGTGCTCATGTTACTGCTTTCCCCCCAACATGGCGCACGTCATGTTTCCAGCACCGCGCCCGCTCCTCTGGCGCAACAAGGGAGTGGGTCAACGGATCCCGCAGAGCCCGCCAGCGCACTGCCCATCCTGGATTACGGTCAACTGTTGCCGGGTGCCCCGCACAGGACGCAGGCGCTCATGACACTGCGCCGGGCGGCGCGCGACCCCGGTTTCTTCTATCTGGAGAACACAGGGCTGGATCTGGGCCAGCAGAGCGAACTACTGGCTCTGGCGGCCCGGCTCTTTGCCCTGGACGACCATCAGAAACAGGCGGTGCAGATGGTGCACTCCCCCCACTTTCGCGGTTACAACCGGGTTGGGGCCGAGCTGACCCGGGCTCGCCCGGACTGGCGTGAACAGTTCGACATCATGGCCGAAGAGCCCTGCCTGCCCGATGCCTTGCTGCACCAGCCCTGGCAACGCCTGCAGGGGCCCAATCTGTGGCCTTCGGCCCTGCCCGAACTCAGGGGAGCCTTGCTGGGCTGGCAGGCGCAGTTGACCCTGCTAGGATTGACCCTGATCCGCTCTTTCGCCGAAACCCTGGCACAAGCTGCCGATGTCTTCGATGAGAGCTTGAGCCCGCTCCCCTACCGTCATTACCAAGCTCATCCACTACCCGGGCCGCCATGAGGGGGACGGTCAGGGGGTGGGCGCCCACAAGGATCCCGGCTACCTCACGCTCCTGCTGCAAGATAGTCACGGTGGGCTCGAAGTCTTGACCGAGCAAGGGTGGACACCTGCACCGCCTCGCGCTGGCGCCCTGCTGGTCAACATTGGTGAACTGCTGGAACTCGCCTCGAACGGTTACCTCAAGGCCACCCTGCATCGGGTCGTCACTCCACCCACCGGGGTGTCGCGCCTCTCCTGTGCCTTCTTCATGGCGGCGCGCCTCGATGCCACTGTGCCCTTGCTGACACTGCCCCCGGCGCTCGCGACCGAGGCCAGAGGCCTTCAGAGCGATCCGGACAACCCGCTCTTTTATCAGGTGGGGGAGAATGTGCTCAAGGGACGACTGCGCTCCCACCCGGACGTGGCGGCCCGCCACTATGCCACCCCACCGGCCACGGCGAGCGCCCCGACAGGCACCCCCTCAGAACCGGCTGGTGCCCTGTCAACGGCAGGGTACCTATACCATTCACCCGGGGCGCCGCCGCGCCCAGGACAATAAGAGGCCAGCCCACTGGCCATGACGGAGAGATGATGAAATTCAAGACCATGAGCGTACACAGCGGCCAACGGCTCGATCCCCAGACCGGCGCCCTGACGACCCCTTTATATCAGAGCAGTACCTTCAGCTATTTCACGGCCCAGGCTGGCAAGGAGCGGTTTTCGGGTCAGGCCCCTGGCTACATCTACAGCCGTTTTGCCAACCCCACCACCGCCGAGCTGGAGTTGAAACTTGCAGCCCTTGAGGGCGCAGACGAGGCGCTGGTGGTTGCCAGCGGCATGGCCGCGGTGAGCGCCATCCTCTATGCCCTGGCCGATAGCGGGGACGAGGTGGCCTATGTCGGTCCGCTCTATGGTGGCACTGAGGCCTTCCTCAAGCAGACCTTCAGCCGCGCCGGCATCCGCATCACCGGCTATGACAGCGACCGGGATCTGCTGGCCAACATCAACCCGGGCACAAAATTGGTACTGTTCGAAACCCTGACCAATCCAACCCTCAAGCTGGTGGATCCCCGTATGGTGGTCGAAGCCGCACGCAAGGTAGGTGCCCTCAGCGTCTGCGACAACACCTTTCTCACCCCCTATCTGCTGCGCCCCCTTGAACTGGGTGTCGACATCGTCATGCACAGCGGCACCAAGTATCTCGGTGGCCACGGCGACATCATCGCCGGGGTGGTCGCCGCGCGCCATGAGCTGATGGCGCGCATCCGCACTGTGGCACTCAAGCATCTGGGCTCCCCCATAGGGCCTCAGGAGGCTTACTTGCTGCAACGGGGCGTCAAGACCCTGCCGCTGCGCCTGGATGCGCATCTGCATAACGCTCAGCGGGTGGCCCAGTTCCTGGCCGCTCACCCCGCTGTCAAAAAGGTGATCTACCCGGGACTCGCCGATCACCCTGGCCATGGGGTGCTGGGAGAGATCTCCACAGGTTACGGCGCCATGATCAGCATAGAGCTGGAGGGGGGCTTCCCCCGCTGTGCACGCCTGCTCGATCAGTTGCAACTATTTGTACAGGCGGTGAGCCTGGGGGATCTGGAGAGTCTGGCCTGTCATCCGGCCAGCACCACTCATGCCGCCATGGACGAAGCCAGCCGAGTGGCAGCCGGGGTCAACGAGGATCTGATCCGGTTGAGCATTGGGGTCGAGGATGCCGATGATCTGATTGCCGATCTGGCATCGGCTCTGGGCCAGCACTGAGCCTGCGGCTAGGGTGATGGTTCAGCGACATGCGGGCCAAACCTAGATAGCAGAAGGGAAGGCTGATGCCTTCCCTTCTCGTTTAACGCACTCATGGTCAACGGCTATCGCGCTGAGCCCGGCGACGCGCGGTGGTTATCCCTTAGCCTCGGGCCAGCAGGATGCGCAGCATGCGACGCAGCGGCTCGGCCGCGCCCCACAGCAGCTGATCACCGACGGTGAAGGCGGCCAGGTATTCCGGGCCCATGTTGAGCTTGCGCAGACGACCAACCGGTATGTTGAGGGTGCCGGTCACGGCAGCCGGGGTCAGTTCGCGGGCGCTGATGTCACGCTCGTTGGGGATGACCTTGACCCAGTCGTTGTGGGCGGCCAGCAGGGCTTCGATCTCGGCCAGCGGCACATCTTTTTTCAGCTTGATGGTGAACGCCTGGCTGTGGCAGCGCAGGGCGCCGATGCGTACGCACAGGCCATCGACCGGCACCGGGGCAGCTTCGATGCCGAGGATCTTGTTAGTCTCGGCCTGACCCTTCCACTCTTCCCGGCTCTGGCCGTTGTCGAGCCTGGTGTCTATCCAGGGGATCAGGCTGCCAGCCAGGGGCACACCGAAGTTGTCCACCGGCAAGTCGCCGGAGCGGGTCTTCTCGGTGACCTTGCGTTCAATGTCCAAGATGGCAGAAGCGGGATCCGCCAACTCGACCGCAACTTCATCACGCAATATCCCCATCTGGGTGATCAACTCACGCATATGACGGGCGCCGCCACCAGAGGCCGCCTGGTAGGTAGCCACGCTCACCCACTCCACCAGATCCGCCTTGAACAGACCGCCCAGGGCCAGCAACATCAGACTGACGGTACAGTTGCCACCGACGAAGGTCTTGGTGCCGGCATCCAGTGCCTGGGTGATCACATCGCCATTGACCGGATCCAGGATGATGACGGCATCTTCTTCCATGCGCAAAGAGGACGCGGCATCAATCCAGTAACCCTGCCAACCGGCGGCTTTCAGGCGCGGATAGACATCCTTGGTGTAGTCGCCGCCCTGGGCCGTGATGATGATCTCCTGCTCGGCCAACGCCGCTATGTTGAAGGCATCCTGAAGCAGACCGGCATCGACGCCGAAATTGGGGGCGGCCTCACCGGCCTGGGAGGTGGTGAAGAAGGTGGGTTGAATGTGCGCAAAATCCTGCTCTTCCTGCATCCGGCTCATCAGGACAGAGCCCACCATGCCACGCCAACCGACCAAACCTACTTTTTTCATAATGTCCTACCCTGGATAACGGCTTAATAGTGCGGATCCTCTATCGTTCCGACCTGGAAGGCATGTGCCTCCTGACGCCTAAGCTGGCGTCACTCAGATCTTGGCTCGATAAAATTCTGCTGCGAAAAATGTGTCTATCCACATTACGGATTGTGGCGAGGGACGCAAGTCGATTTGCGCAATAATCCCTGCCGTTTGCTGCAATATCAATCGACGGTGCGCCCCGGGAACCCCACCCACTCCTTGGCAAGGCCGATGCCGCTCTGGCAAGATGAGTCCAACGGCCATCGCGCCCGGCGGGGACGACCCCGCTGCCTGACCGCTGGCAGGGACGACCCTGCCCCCTGATGGATAGATGTTCATGCCCTGGATATTGCTGCTCGTCGCCGGCCTGTTCGAGATTGCCTGGGCCATTGGCCTCAAATACACCCAAGGTTTCACCCGCCCCCTTCCTACCCTGCTGACGCTCGCCGCCATGGGGGTTAGCGTCTTGTTGCTGGCCATGGCGGTCAGGCATCTGCCCCTGGGCACCGCTTACGCGGTCTGGACCGGCATCGGCGCCGTTGGCACTGTGCTGATGGGGATCTTGCTGTTTGGCGAGCCCGCCACGGCGGCGCGACTGTTTTGCCTCGCACTCATCATCGGCGGCATCCTGGGTCTCAAAGCCATCGGTTGACGATCATTGACAGACTGTGTCCGCCAAGCCGGGCACCGCCTCAGCCTGGCGGTAACGCCACCGGCTTATCGCCCCCGCACCGGACCATGCCCAACCACGCGCCCTTGGTCGAACAGCCCCGTTCACCCGAGGGCATCAGCCCCGCTTTATCGCCGCCTGCCCGGGCCACTTAGCACCGTTTTTGCCTGCCAAATGGCGCAACCCCTGCTATTATCTGCGGCCAAAACATGAGCCCATAAAATCAGGACATTGTGATGACAGACCACACTTTTATACCCGGCAAGGACGCGGCGCTGGAAGACTCCATCGAGCGGTTCCAGACCAAGCTGCAGGCCCTGGGATTTGATATCGAAGAGGCCTCCTGGCTCAACCCCGTGCCCAACGTCTGGTCCGTGCACATCCGGGACAAGGAGTGCGCCCTCTGCTTCACCAACGGCAAAGGCGCCAGCAAGAAAGCCGCCTTGGCCTCGGCCCTGGGTGAATATTTCGAGCGCCTCTCCACCAACTACTTCTTCGCCGACTTCTATCTGGGCAAACAGATAGCCAATGGCGACTTCGTGCACTACCCGAACGAGAAGTGGTTCCCGATCGAGGGCGATCACTTCCCGGCTGGCCTGCTCGATGACTTCACCCGCCACTTCTACAACCCGGAAGGGGAAGTGACCGCCGACATGCTGGTGGACTTGCAGTCCAACAACGAGGAGCGCGGCATCGTCGCCCTGCCGTTCGAGCGTCAGTCTGATCACCAGACCGTCTTTATCCCGATGAACATCATCGGCAACCTCTATGTCTCCAACGGTATGAGCGCCGGCAACACCAAGACGGAAGCCCGCACCCAGGGGCTGTCCGAGGTGTTCGAGCGCCACGTGAAGAACAAGATCATCGCCGAGGCCATCAGCCTGCCCGAGATCCCGAACGAGGTGATCGCCCGTTATCCCGGCATTGCTGCCTCCATCGCCGCACTGGAAGCCGAAGGCTACCCCATCTACAGCTTCGATGCCTCGCTGGGGGGTCGCTATCCGGTCATCTGCGTGGTGCTGCTCAACCCGAGCAACGGCACCAGCTTCGCCTCCTTCGGTGCCCACCCGCGCTTCGAAGTGGCATTCGAGCGTACCGTGACCGAACTGCTGCAAGGCCGTGGTCTGAAAGATCTGGATGTGTTCGTCGCCCCCTCCTTTGACAACGAGCAAGTGGCGGATCACCACAACCTGGAGACCCACTTCATCGACTCTTCCGGCCTCATCAGCTGGGATCTGTTCAAAGAGGAGTCCGACTTTGAATTTGCCGACTGGGATTTCCGTGGCACCTCCCAGGAGGAGTTCGATCACCTGATCGGCATCTTCCACGAGCTGGAGCAGCCGGTTTACATCGCCGACTACGAGCACCTTGACGTCTACGCCTGCCGTATTCTGGTGCCGGGCATGTCAGACATCTATCCGGCCGAAGACTTGCTGATGGCCAACAACAACATGGGCGCCAACCTGCGGGAAGTGATCCTGGCCCTGCCCTCCCTGGCATGGGATGCCGAACAGTACATGGCCTTCTATGACCAGCTGGAGGAGGAAGGTCACGACGAACGTACCCGGGTGCGCGAACTGCTCGGCATCGCCGCCGCCAAGGGCACCGCCCTGCACACCCTGCGCATCGGCGAGCTCAAGGCCATGTTGGCCCTGGCTGCTGGCGAACTGGAAACGGCGCTGGATCTGATCAACTGGACCATGGAGTACAACCAGTCGGTGTTCAGCCCGGAGCGCGCCAACTACTATCGCGCCCTCAAGAGCTGTGTCGAACTCTTCCTGGACGAAGAGCGCGAGCCCGAGCAGTACAAAGCCGTCTTCACCCGCATGTATGGTGAGCAGACCCTGGCGCAGGCCTGGGCCCATGCCACTGGCGAGGCGCACTTCCACGGGCTGGAGACGGCCGATGAGTCCCTCAGCCAGTTCCCGCTGCATCAGAAGCTGCTAGCAGCCTATGAGAAGCTGCAAAAAGCCAAACGCAACTTCAACTGGCAGTAAATTCATCCCCATAAAAAACCGGGCCCAAGTGGCCCGGTTTTTTATGTCGGCAAGGGGATGCAGCCCTATGACTGTCCCTTGCCGAGCCTGGCACGCACGGCGGCAATCACCATGGGCAGCAAAGAGATGACGATGATGACGAAGATGAGCAGGGTGAAGTTTTCCTTGACCAGAGGCAGGTTGCCGAAGAAGTGCCCCACATAGACGAATGCCAGCACCCAGCACAGGGCGCCGACGCCATTGAAGGCCATAAAACGGGGATAACTCATCTTGCCCATGCCGGCCACGAAGGGGGCAAAGGTGCGTACTATGGGGGCGAAGCGGGCAATGATGATGGCCTTGCCGCCATGACGCGCGAAAAAGGCATGGGTCTGGTGCAGATGATCCTGACGGAACAGGCGCGAATCGGAGCGGCTGAACAGCCGCTCCCCAAACAGCCGACCCAAGGTGTAGTTGGTGAGATCGCCGAGCACGGCAGCCAGCACCAACAGGGCGCTGAGCAGATGCACATCCAGGGCGCTGTCTACGGTAAGCGCCCCGGCGGCGAACAGCAGGGAGTCACCGGGCAGGAAGGGCATCACCACCAGCCCCGTCTCGCAGAAGATGATGAGAAACAAAATGGCATAGATCCAGACGCCGTAATCGGCAAACAGTGCCTTGAGGTGGACATCTATGTGCAGGATGAAGTCGACGAGGGACAAGATAAGATCCATGGGCAGGCTCGCGAGGAAGATAGGTGTATCAGGGTGCGGCGAGTCTACCCCTTCCCCCCGCTCACCACAATTTCGCCGCGTCCATGGCCAGGGGCTCGGGGAAGCCCCGGCCAGCGCCGGGCTATTTACGTCCCTTTTTTCTCTCCATTTGTCTCACTGATGGCCCGACGCACCTGGGCGGGCAGGCAGGATTCCCACCCCCAGATCAACCAGATGAAGAGAGTGAGATCGTCCACCCAGCCCAGTACCGGGATGACGTCCGGCACCAGATCGACGGGACTGAGACCATAGGCGAACACCAGTAGTGCCAGCCCCTTGGCCCAGAGCGGAGTGGCCGGGTGGCGAAAGCCCCGGTAGAGACGACGCAACCTGGGCCCAATACCGAACAGGGCGCGCAGCGGCCTCAACTTTCGATCAACTCGTGACGCAGCCGCTGGATGCTGTCGCGCAAGGCGGCGGCCTGCTCGAACTCCAGATCCCGGGCATGCTGGAACATCTGCTCTTCCATGCGTTTGATCTCCTTGGTGATCTCGCTGGTGGTGCGGGCATGGTACTCCCCTTGCGGCTCGGCGGCCTTGCGACTCCCTTTGCCAGTCTTGCCCGAGATGCGACTGCCGCCCATGTCCATCATGTCCCCCACCGCCTTGTTGAGCCCCTTGGGGGTGATACCGTGCTCGAGGTTATGGGCATGCTGCAGGGCACGGCGTCGCTCCGTCTCCTCGATGGCCACTTGCATGGAGTTGGTGATGCGATCCCCATAGAGGATGACGCGGCCGTTCAAGTTGCGGGCAGCCCGGCCTATGGTCTGGATGAGTGAACGGGTGGAGCGCAGGAAACCCTCTTTATCCGCATCCAGTATGGCCACCAGGGAGACCTCCGGCATGTCGAGACCTTCGCGCAACAAGTTGATACCCACCAGCACATCAAACTTGCCAAGCCGCAGATCGCGGATGATCTCGACCCGTTCGACCGTATCGATGTCCGAATGCAGGTAGCGCACCCGCACATCGTGATCCGCCAGATACTCGGTGAGATCCTCCGCCATCCGCTTGGTCAGCGTCGTGACCAGCACCCGTTCATTCACCGCGACCCGCAGCCGGATCTCGGAGAGCAGATCGTCCACCTGGGTACCGACCGGGCGCACCTCTATCTCGGGATCGAGCAGGCCGGTGGGGCGCACCACTTGCTGCACCACATCACCGCCGGATTTCTCCAGTTCATAGGGGCTGGGGGTGGCCGAGACAAACACCGTTTGCGGCATCAGGGCCTCAAACTCGTCGAACTTCAGCGGTCTGTTGTCCAGGGCAGAGGGCAAGCGGAAGCCGTACTCCACCAGGGTCTCCTTGCGGGATCTGTCCCCTTTGAACATGGCGCCTATCTGCGGCACGGTCACATGGGATTCGTCGATGATGAGCAGGCCATCGCCCGGCAGGTAATCAAACAGGGTGGGCGGCGGCTCACCGGGGGCCCGGCCGGAGAGGTAGCGACTGTAGTTCTCGATGCCGGAGCAGTAACCCAGCTCCTGCATCATCTCGATGTCGAACTGGGTACGCTGACTGATGCGCTGCTCCTCCACCAGTTTATTGAGGGAGATAAGCTGTTCGCGCCGCCCCTTGAGCTCTTCCTTGATGTGATCGATGGCGCCCAGGATAGTTTCACGGGGGGTGGCGTAGTGGGTCTTGGGATAGATAGTGTGACGCACCACCGTCTGCTCGATGGCTCCGGTCAGGGGGTCAAACAGAGAGAGTCGCTCTATCTCTTCGTCAAACAGCTCGACCCGCAGCGCCAGCTTGTCCGATTCTGCCGGGTAAATGTCGATCACCTCGCCGCGCACCCGGAAGGTGCCGCGCTGAAAGGCCAGGTCGTTGCGGCTGTATTGCAGCTCGGCCAGGCGGCGCAATATGTCTCGCTGATTGATGACGTCGCCGAGCTTAAGGTGCAGCATCATGCTCAGGTAAGCTTGGGGATCCCCCAGACCGTAGATGGCCGACACCGAGGCGACGATGATCACGTCCCGCCGCTCCAGCAGCGCCTTGGTGGCCGACAGTCGCATCTGTTCGATGTGATCGTTGATGGACGCATCCTTTTCGATGAAGGTGTCCGTGGTCGGCACATAGGCTTCCGGCTGGTAGTAGTCGTAATAGGAGACGAAATACTCGACCGAGTTCTCGGGGAAGAACTCCTTCATCTCCCCATAAAGTTGTGCGGCCAATGTCTTGTTCGGCGCCAATATCATGGTGGGTCTGTTCAGGGTCGCTATCACGTTGGCCATGGTGTAAGTCTTGCCCGATCCGGTCACCCCGAGCAGCGTCTGGTGAGCGAGCCCGGACTCTATCCCCTCGAGCAGTTGGCTGATGGCGGCTGGCTGATCCCCCGCAGGGGAGAACTGGCTGACGAGTTGAAACGACTTGCTCATGAAGACTCCGGACAAAAATCGGCAAAGAGCAAGTGTACCCCGAGTTGCCCCCCACCGGGTATCGCTCTCCTCCCCCAGTCGGCGGTTGACCCCGCCTTTCGACATCTGTATAGTGCTCCTCCTTGCCTGATGTTCCCTCGTAGTTCAGTCGGTAGAACGGCGGACTGTTAATCCGTATGTCACTGGTTCGAGTCCAGTCGAGGGAGCCAATTCCTCACCATCTCGGTGCAAGTTATCCACTTTAGTGCCCCTCCCTACCAAATTTAATGCACAAGCTGCCACGGCTTGACAGCACTCCCCTTTATTCGCCCTCACTCCCCCTGCAGCGTTTTGTTCTGTTGCATCTAACTATTTGATTTTTATGCAAACAATTATTTGCCGGTATTTTTTGAACAGCACTTGCAGCCCAGTATTGGCGTGGGCTAGCGGCCTGTTTTCAATTTTCACACACAGGGTTATCCACAGAATCTGTGGGTAAGTCACGCCAGCCCAGACCCGGCGTGGGTTTGGCTCATTCAGCCCCTATTTATCTTGGTCCTCCGCAGCAAACCCGATTTTATGCTGTTTTGCAGCGCCGCCCCGGATCGGTTTTTCTTGACGTCCAAAGGATCTTTTTTGATGCAGGATTACCAACCCCAGACGCAATGGGTCAGTTGCACATTTGGCACCATGTCAGGATCCTGACACTCGGAACCTACGTGCCAAACCGGCAGCAGCTTGCTCTGTAATCACTGCTATTTTTTACGTGATACAGGATTCTATAAATTCCGATCGGCAACGCGGGTCTCCTGGAATAGACAGCATGAATCACTAATTGACAGCGCTTCTCACAGACGGAAAAACCCGTCCTTTCCCCCCAAGGCAATCTACCGCCTGAATGTTGTCACCCAATTTGCAGCTTTGTCCCAACCGGCACTTCTTTATTGGCGGGGGATGCGGCACAATATCGGCCCCACTTTTCTCTCGGTTTGTCCGGGCATGACCATAGATTTCGTGACACTGCTACATCAAAGCGACTCCCTCCTGCTGTTCGTGGTACTGGCTTTCGGCCTGCTGCTTGGCAAGGTGCGAGTAGGCAACTTCCAGATTGGCAACACCATAGGGGTGCTGTTCACCGCCCTGCTGTTCGGTCAGATGGGGTTCCAATTCTCCGCCACCACGGAAAATGTCGGCTTCATGCTGTTCATCTTCTGTGTTGGCATAGAGGCGGGCCCCCATTTCTTCAGCGTCTTCCTGCGCGATGGCATCCACTACATCACCCTGACCCTGGTGATATTACTCACGGCGCTGCTGCTGACCGTGGGCCTGGCCAAGTTCTTCAATCTGGGACCCGGCATGGCGGCGGGCATACTGGCAGGCTCACTCACCTCGACCCCTGCCCTGGTCGGGGCCCAGGATGCCCTGCGCAGCGGCTTGCTGAACTTGCCCCATGGCACCGACATGCAGCCCGTGCTCGACAACATGGGCATCGGCTATGCGCTCACCTATCTGGTGGGCCTGGTCGGACTGATGCTGGTGGTGCGCTACCTGCCCTCCCTGGCCCGACTCGATCTCAGCACAGAGGCGCAGAAGATAGCCCGCGAGCGCGGCCTGTCTGACAATGAGAACCGCAAGACCTACCTGCCCATCATCCGCGCCTACCGGGTCGGCCCGGAACTTGCCGCCTGGATCGGGGGCCGCACCCTGCGTGAGACCGGTATCTATCCCCACACCGGTTGCTATGTGGAGCGGATCCGCCGCAACGGCATACTGGCAAGCCCCGATGGCGACGCCGTCATTCAGGAAGGGGACGAGATAGCCCTGGTGGGTTATCCGGAGAGCCACGAGAAGCTGGATGTGAGCTATCGCAACGGCAAGGAGGTGTTTGACAGGAACCTGCTTGACCTGCAAATCGTCACCGAAGAGATAGTGGTCAAGAATGATTCCGTGGTGGGCCGCCATCTGGTGGAGCTCAACCTCACCGAGAAAGGCTGCTTCTTGAACCGGGTGGTGCGCTCCCAGATAGAGATGCCGTTCGATCGCAACATCATGTTGCAAAAGGGCGATGTGCTGCAGATCAGCGGCGAGAAAATCAGGGTCAAGCATCTCGCCAACAAGATAGGCTTCATCAGCATTCACAGCCAGACCACGGATCTGGTGGCCTTCACCACCTTCTTCGTGCTCGGCTTGCTGATAGGCTCCGTCTCCCTGGTATTCGGTCAGCTGGAATTTGGCCTTGGCAACGCTGTCGGTCTACTGCTGGCGGGGATCCTGATGGGTTACCTGCGCGCCAACCACCCGACGGTCGGCTATGTGCCGCCGGGCGCCTTGCGTCTGGCCAAGGATCTGGGTCTGGCCGTCTTTATGGTGAGCACGGGCCTCAAGGCCGGTGGCGGCATTCTGGATCACCTGAGCCAGGTCGGCGCCGTGGTGCTCTTCTCCGGCATGCTGGTCACTACCTTGCCGGTGCTGGTGGGCTACCTGTTCGGGGTCTGGGTGCTCAAGATGAACCCGGCCCTGCTTCTCGGTGCCATTACCGGGGCCCGGACCTGCGCCCCCGCCATGGACGTGGTCAACGAGGCGGCCAACAGCTCGATCCCGGCGCTCGGCTATGCTGGCACCTATGCGGTGGCTAACGTCATGCTCACCCTGGCCGGCTCCTTCATCATCGGCTTCTGGTTCTAGCGCTTCCCTGCCCCACGGCGTCTCCTCATCGGAGGCGTCGTCGTATCCGGGGCAGGTCAATTTTTACCTTGCCATGACAACGAACAGGCCGCCCGTGGGCGGCCTGTTGGCGATTGGCGACTCAACGCATCTGCAGCTCGACCCGCCCGGTCAGTCGGGTCACCAGTTCGTAGGGGATGGTGCCTATGTGCTCGGCCACCCGTTCGACCGGCAGCCCCTCTCCCCACAGCACCACCTCATCCCCCACCCTATCGGTCGCCGCCGGGCCGAGATCCACGGTCAGCATGTCCATCGAGACCCGCCCGACGATCGGCACCTCGCGGCCATTGACAAGTAGCGGCGTCCCCATCGGCGCCAGCCTGGGGTAGCCGTCACCGTAGCCGGTCGCCACCACGCCGAGCCGGGTGGCATCGGGGGCGTGCCAGTGGGCCCCATAGCCAACCGGCGCCCCGGCCGGACAGTCGCGCACCGCCATCAGCCGACTCTTGAGGGTCATCACTGGGCGCAATCCACGATCGCACCCGCTCTCCCCGGCGAAGGGGGAGATGCCATAGAGCGCGAGTCCGGGTCGCACCCAATCCCCCAGCGCATCGGCCCAGCCCAGCAAGCCGGCCGAGTTGGCCAGGGCCTTCTCCCCCGGCAGGTGGCGGGTCAGGGCATGAAAACGGGTGATCTGCTCGGCCGTTGCCTCACAGGCGAGCTCGTCGGCGCGGCCGAAGTGGGTCATCAGCCGCACCGGTTGAGTCACCGAAGGGCAGCTCGCAAGACGCGCCAGCACATCGGGCAGATCCTCCCCCCGGATCCCGAGCCGGTTCATCCCTGTGTCTATCTTGAGCCAGAGGCTAACGGGGTGGCTCGGCGCCGCCTGCTCCAGCAGCGCGAGCTGCTCGTGGCAGTGCAGGGTCGTCTGCAATCCCCACTCGGCCATCTGCGCCAGCTGCGCCGACTCGTGAAACCCGCCAAGTACCAGGATCGGCTGCGCGATGCCATGGCGGCGCAGCTGGATCCCCTCATCGACACGGGCCACGGCAATCGCCGGGGCCTCGGCCAGCGCCTGCGCCATCTGCAACATGCCGTGCCCATAAGCGTTGGCCTTGAGCACCGCCATGATCCGGCGATCCCCCGCCTGGGCCTGCAACACCGCCAAGTTATGCCGTAATGCCGCTACGCTGATCTCCGCTCTCACTGGAACCTCCTGTTCACTTACCGCTACCACCGGCGATAATCGGGCAAAACAATGCCGTTTCGCGATCCTTGTGGTTCGCAAAAATAGGAGACGGCAGGTGATGGATCCCCGGCCTGCCAGGCTGGACGAAAGCTCGCCAATGGGCCGGTTCACGATGGAAGCAGTATACGATAGAGGTTACAGCTTTTTGCTCTCTTTTAACAAAAAAAACACATAACAAACAAAATAACAATCTATTAAAGTGGCATATTACAGCCATCATTACTAGCCAAACCTTCTGCATGTAAAACAATCCCCCACAAATTCACGCATATCACAGTCCATCTCTCTACCATCACTCTCCCAGACTCCGCTTTGCCACAAAAAAGCCCCGCATGGCGGGGCTTGTCGGTGGAAGAGAGACGGTAGAGCGTCAGGATTCCCGCACCACATTGCGATCGGCGGGCCACTTGTCTCCCAGCTCGGCATATTTTTGCTCGAGCAGGTGACGGCGGATCTTCATGGTCGGGGTCAACACGCCGTTCTCGATATTCCAGGGGGTCTTGACCACAAATATGCCCCGCAGTCTGGCGTGAGACTCGAGCTTGTTGTTGACCCGCTGGCGGGCCGCCTCCAGCTCGGCATCGATCTGTGCGCCGTTCCCCTTCATGGCCTGTTCCGAGAGCTGCACGAGAGCGATGGGCTGAGGCATCCCGTAACCGATGACGCATAGCTGCTCGATGATGGACTCCTGACCGAGTAGGCCCTCGATGGGCACCGGGGCCACATACTTGCCCTTGGCCGTCTTGAACACATCCTTCATCCGCCCCGTGATGGTGAGGTAGCCTTCACTGTCGAGCTTGCCCATGTCCCCGGTATGCAGCCAGCCGTCGCTGTCGATGGCCTCGGCGCTGTGTTCCGGATCCTTGAAGTAGCCCAGCATCATGCCCTCGCCGCCGCAGAGAATTTCTCCCTCAGGGGAGATCATGATGCGAATACCGGGCCCAGCCTTGCCGACTGTTCCTATCTTGTCGGCCCGGAACGGGTAGTTGAGGGTCGCGTAGGCATGGTTCTCTGTCATGCCCCAGGCCTCGGTGATATTGAGCCCTATGCTGTGGTACCAAGTGAGTAGCGCCGGGGCCACCGGGGCCGAGCCGCAGCCCAGCACCCTCGCCTGATCCAATCCCAGCCCCTGTTGCAGCTTGCGTTTGATAAGCGTGCTGACAAAGGGGATCTTGAGCAGCAGAGCTAGTTTCTTTTGAGGCAGTTTTTCGTGGATCTTGATGCGGAACATGGCCCACAGACGGGGCACCGAGATAAAGACGGTGGGACGGCAGCGTTTCACATCCTCGATAAAGGTATCCAGAGATTCGGGGAAACTGATCTCGGCGCCGCTAAACAGGCTGCCGCCGTAGATGTAGACCCGCTCGGTGATATGCGCCAGGGGCAGGTAGGAAAAACCGCGATCGGTCTCCCTCAGCTCAACGGCCTCGACCAGTTTCTCGCAAGACCAGGCATAGCGCTCGACGCTGAGCATGGCCCCCTTTGGCTTGCCGGTACTGCCGGAGGTGTAGACCAGACTGAGCAGATCCTCCCCCCGTTGCGGCGCCAGATCCCGGGCCGGCTCATGATTGGCCAGCAGGGCATCCCACTGGTGCTGGGCCGGCATGGTGTCATAAGGCATGGCGATGCGTGGCAACTCCTGGGGCAGACCCGCCTCCTGGCTCTGCCAGTCGTCGAGTTTGCCGACGAATACCGCCTTGGCCTCGCTGTGGCGCAGCACATACTCAATGGTGTCTATGTTGGCGGTAGGATAGATGGGCACGCTCACATACTGTCCCATCTGCAGTGCCAGATCGGCGATGAACCACTGGGCGCAGTTCTTGGAGAGCAGGGCTATCTTGTCCCCGGGCTCAAACCCCAGGGCACGCAGGGCAGTCACCAGGCGACGCGCCTCGTCGGCGACCCTGGCCCAGCTGAAATCTTGATACTGACGATTGATGGTCTGACGAAGATAGACTCGATCCGGGCACTGTTGTTCCCAATGATAGAGCATCTCGAGCGGCAGCCGTTGGGCTATGGTAGAGGCGCAGGTCATGGTGCTTTCCCTGAAACAAATGAGGTCGTTTATTATTAACCTTTTGTTAACCTTCGGGAAAGCACAACCTTAAACTTGTGTTTGAAATGTGCCTGGGATCAAGCTTCTGCCTGCAGTTGCAGTCGTTTCCACATGGCTTGCACCAGGGTCTCATCCTGCTCCGATAGTTCACCCTGCAAGATGGCGTCGTTGAGGCTGCGCAGCACATAGCTCTTCACGTCTCTTATCAGGTTCTTGCCCTCCAGCTCGGCCCGAGCCACTGCCAGGGAGATATGGCCCCGCAGATAGCCCCCGGCAAACAGCTCATCTTCGGTCGCCGTGGCCACCATGCTGTCTATCATTTCCAACAATTTGTGTTCAAATTCATGAATCGTCATTTAACGCAGCCTCATTCGCCGGGATTGCCGGCAAGATAACTTGGGGTTGGAACCCTGATCCGGTTGATCGGGTTCCACAGGGCCTGCCGCATCCTTGCAGTGCTATTGTGGGTTGGCCACCGGGTAGATGACCTGATCCCTATATCCTGTCGTGATACGGCGATAACCGCACAGCGCTCGATCCAGCGCCTCGTCACCGGTGTCCACCAGCAGAGGGCGCCCTTCCAGAGCCGCCAGTTTGCGCTTGCTCGCCAACACCTGAATGTTGTCGAGACCGACCGCCCGGATCACCTCCGGGCTGAGCTGCTGATTACCGCGACCAAACAGGTGCCCCTGGCCGCCTATCAGGGTAATGATCAGTCGGCAGTGGCAGCCACGGATCCGAGTCAGGATCTCGTCAGCGCCCAGATCCTGCCCGATCAGCTGACCATTTTCCACCAGATCCACACCGAGCAGAGTATTTTCCAGACCAAGCTGAGCCATGCAGGCAGCAACGGTCCCCCCTGATCCCATCAGGTAGAGGGTATCGGGTTCCATCTGCTCTATCACCTCGGCCGCGAGCTCTTCGAGCACCAGCTCTTCACTCTCCCGGCCACCTTGCTTGACCGACTGTACGTAGCGCAGATCGTTCGGAACCCTGAGCTGACCATAGTGACGAGTTCGGACCCGACCATCGCGAAAGGCCACCTCGTCGATATCCATCACCTCCCCCTCGATCAGGCTCAGCAGCTCGCCTTCGATCATCCGGGCCACGACCCGGCCGCTGGCCTGGGGGGTCACACCGTAGACGCCAGAGTGGATTTTGCAGCCAGCCGGAATACCGAGCACGTGCAACTGCTCGCCCACCTCGGCACAGATGTCCCTGGCCGTCCCGTCACCGCCGGCAAACAGCAGCAGATCGACGCCAGCTTCCATCATCAAGCGCGCCGCCACCCTGGTGTCTTGCGGGGTTGTCTGGGGCGATTCGGGGGTATAGACAATGCGATGACGCAGGCCGAGCTCATGGGCAAGCCGCCCCCCCATCTCACCGGCCACCGTCACAATTTCAAATGATTGAGCCAGCCCCGACAGGGGCTGCAGCGCCTGACGGGCACGCTCATTGGCCCTGGGCACGGCGCCCCGGGCGAGCGCCTCGGCCAGCATGCCGTCACTGCCCTTGAGGGCAACCTGGCCACCGATGCCGGCGACCGGATTGATGATAAGTCCTAGTCGAAACATCCCTCACCTCCCTGCATGCCTTCGCTATTGGCGGCTATTCTAACCGCCGCCCGCCGGGGGACAAGGGGCAGAGCCTGCATCATTGCCGGTTATCCATCCCGGGTCTCAAAATAGGAAGCCTGCCTGCGTCCAATGACAAGAAGGGCGCCAGTGGCGCCCTTCCCTTGCATCACACACCCGCGCATCATGCGCTCATCGCCACTTGCTTACTGATTGGGGATGACGATGGAGACCCGACGATTCTGGGCCCTGCCCTCGCGGGTCTTGTTGTCGGCGATGGGCTCAACTTCGCCCCGTCCCTGAATGGTCAAGTTGGCAGGGACCATACCGGCTAAGACCATGACATCGGCCACGGACTGAGCGCGGGTCAAAGAGAGCCGCTGATTGTAATCCGCCGGGCCGTTGGTATCGGTGTGGCCCTCGATGCGAATTTGGTTCAATCCAACCAATTGCAGGCTGTCGGCCAGTTTGCGCACCGTCCCCCTGGTCTGCTCGCTGAGTTCACTCACATCGTTGGCAAACAGCACCCGATTGGAGAGATCCAGAGTCCAGCCCTCCTCGGTCAACCTAAACCCCTGCTCCTTGAGCATGGCGATCTGCTCGGCGTTCAAACCCGTCTGGGTCGCGCAACCGCCAAGCAGTGCCAGCAAGACTCCAATCAGGGCGACGCGAATAGCCATCTTCATTACGTATTTTCCTCTAGTGGGTGTGTGAACCTTTAACCCCGGGCCCGCAGCGCCTTGTCCTGCCGTTTGGCAAAGTACATGGCCTGGTCGGCATGTTGCAGCACGGCCTCGGCGCTGTCGCCGTCGCCGGGAAAATGGGCCGCCCCTATGCTGACGGTGCACTCGAGCCGACTGCCATCGGCCAGAGCAATGGGTTCGGCCATCGCCTGACGGATGCGACTGATGATATCGACCACATCCTGATCGGCCGAGATGGGACTGAGCAGCACCACGAACTCGTCGCCGCCAAGCCGGGCCACCAAGTCCTGTGGCCTGAGCTGATGCTTGACTCGACGGGCGATGGCCACCAGTACCTCATCCCCGGCGCCATGGCCGAGATTATCGTTGATCTGCTTGAAGTCATCGCAATCGAGGTAGAGCAGGGAGAAGCGCTCGCCACTCACTCCTCACCGCCTGTTGCAGGCGCGCCTCAAACAGTGCCCTGTTGGGCAACTCGGTCAGGGTGTCGTGGGTGGCCAGATGCAGCAGGCTGGCATTTTCGCGCTGCTGAAGCTCCTGCCAGGCTTCAAGCTCATCGAGCAGTGAGTTGAAGTCCTGGCCCAGGGTATCGAGCTCTGCGATACCCGCTTCGGGCACCCGCAGCGTGAGAGAACGTTCGCGGCTGACTCCGTGGGCCACTTTTGCCAAGGCGCTCAGCGGTATCGTGATGGAGCGTTGCATCAGACGGGCAATATAGAGGGCGCCCAAGGTACTGAGCAGCATGCAGATCAACATGGCCGCCAGCACCTGCACCAGGAAGCGCAGCAGATACTGGCCATGGCCGACCAGCTTGATACGGGCAATTTCATGGCCATTGTGAACCATGGGCAGCTCGATGGGCCCGGGCAGTACCAGCTCGGCCAGCTGCCGCTCCAGAGCAAACCAGGGCAAGGAGGCCGGTCTGGACCACCGGGCCAGCGGCACCCCCGAGGCGAGCACTATGCTCACCTCGGCCACGTCCTCACGGGAGGCAATATTTTGCAGCGCCTCTCGGGCCGCCTCCCCATCCTGAAACACCACGGCGGCTTCCGTTGTGTAGCTGATGGCCCGGGTCACCAGCTCGAGATTGTGATCCGTGTAAAAACGCAGAGAGAACATGGCCATGGCGGTGAGCAGCCCCCCGACCAGGCAGACGCCGGTCAGGGAGACCATCAGATGGGTGCGATCCAGACTCTGACGCAAGGTCAGTCTTTTCTTGCCGAGGCGGATGAAGGGGATCATGGCAACGCCTCGCCAGCCCGCCCCAGCTTGAGCACGGCTGGGTGTACCTTGACGCCGCTCAGGGCCAGCGCATCGAGATTGACGTTGAAGCGGACCCGATCGTCGTTCACTTGCAGACAGAAAACGCTGCTGGTGCTGCAAGGCCCCGCCTGTTCGCTAATGCTGAGCAAGGCATGACCCCGCAGGCGGGCGAACAGAATTAGCCGTTCGGCCTCCCCTATATCCCCCAAATAGAGCACATCGCAGTGGTCCGGGACCAAGGGGTCGCCCACGTTGTAGCGACTGACCGTGACCCGGCGGCCATTGGCCTGCTGGCTGATATGAAACAGGTTGTCGGCATATTCTGTCGGCCCCAGCACGCAGAGCCGCATCGTAGGAGGTTCGACTGGCCAGCGGGTATAGCTGAGGATATCGAGCACCGTCTGGCGCACATGCTCGACGCGTACCTCGGCTTGCGTGCCACGACTATGGGTTTGGATATCGGCCAGGGCCAACGAGCTTGCCAGCAGGCAGAGACCGGCAAACAGATGAAGCAGATACGATAGGTGCATAGGTTTGATCATTGAGATAGTGGCACAGATCCTAGCATGTCCCTGAACCACAGGGTTAGCCCGACAGTGCCGCGCCAGGGCGCGTCTTGTCAACATTGGACCTCATGCTGACCCTTGTCATCCACCCTCAGGGAGGCAACGGCCCTGCGAATCGGGGCCATGACGCATAGGGACAGGCCCGCCTTGTTCATAACACAAAGAGGTCACATGGCCTCTTTGTGTTATGCGGCGAGCGCGGCACTTACTTCTTGCCGATGCCATATTCTCGCAACTTGTTGGCGATGGCCGTGTGGGAGACCCCGAGCCGCTTGGCCAACTGGCGGGTCGAGGGGAAGGCGGGATAGAGACGCGCCAGCAACCGGCTCTCGAAGCGCTTGACTGCCTCGTCCAGGGCTCCTTCGAACCACTCGTCGATGAGTGGCATGGCGTCGGGCGCCACCGGCAAGTCTATCTGCTCGGGACCTATCTCATCCCCTTCCAGCAGCGTCATGGCGCGATAGAGGCAGTTGCGCAGCTGGCGCACGTTACCCGGCCAGCGATAGGCGGTCAGGTACTCCGCCATGTTGCGGGTGAAGCGCGGCTTGGGACGCTGCAACTCGCTGGCGAAGCGGGCGACGAATTGCTGGGCCAGGGCCATGATATCCGCCTTGCGCTCGCGCAGGGGTGGCAGGGACAAACTCAGCACGTTGAGACGGTAATAGAGGTCTTCCCGAAACTTGCCCTCGGCCACCAGATCCAGCAACTGCTTCTGGGTGGTGCAGATGAAGCGCACATTGACCTTCACCTCCTGCTCGTCACCGACCCGGCGAAACACCCCGTCTTGCAGCACGCGCAGGAACTTGGTCTGCAGATGAGCAGACATGTCCCCAATCTCATCGAGCATCAGGGTACCGCCGCTGGCGAGCTCGAGCACGCCGCGCTTGCCTTCGGTGTTATTGCCAAAAGCGCCGGGGGCGTAACCGAACAGCTCGCTCTCGGCCACGTTATCGGGCATGGCGGCGCAGTTGAGGGCCATGAAGGGGTGGCTGGATCTCAGGCTGGCACCGTGGCAGGCGCGGGCCAGCAGCTCCTTGCCGGTGCCGGTTTCGCCGACGATGAGCAAGGGGGCATCCTGCATCGCCAGTTTGCTGGCCTCGGTCAGAACCTGTCTCATCTTGGGGCTTTCTGCCTGCAGATGCTCGAAGCCACCCACCTCGATGGCATGCAGGGCGCTGAAATGCAGGCCGACCCGACGGGCAGACTTGAGCACCACCACGGCCCCCGCCAGCGCCTGCTTGCCCTTCTCCTCGGCCACGAAGAGCGGCATCAGATCCGCCAGGTACTCCTCACCGCCCAGGCTCAGCTTGCAGGTTTGCGGCTTGATGTCGCTCGACTCGAGCCAACGGGTGAAGGCAAACCCCTTGATCAGGGAACCGAGTGCCACGCCCTTGACCTCCTCCAGCGGCAGGTTGAGGGTGGTCAGCGCCGACTGGTTGACCTGGGTGATGCGACCACGGCTGTCGAGGGAAAACACCAGATCCGGCAGCGCCTTGAGCAGGGCGCGGATCTCGTGGTGTTCACGCTCGGAGGGCAGATAGGGGACGGTCTTGACGTCGTGTACCCCGGGGATGCGACGGATCTCGGGCATCAGGTGCTGGAAGTCGCGAAACTCCAGCTCGGGGAAGTTGAGGTAGATGATGCCTGTGGTATCGATTTCGATGCCGCGCAGATCGATGTTGTGCTCCACCAGACGATCGAGCAATTCCCGGGTCAGGCCCAGGCGGTCTTCACAGCTGACTTCAAGACGCATTCGAGGCAGGCTTCCTGGCTAACTTCATGATGGGCGTGATAATAACGTCTCCCCCCCGCCAGTGCGAGACTTGCCCGGTAAAAATGAGGGCCCGCCCCGGTTTGCACCGGGCGGGCCCGCGTTCAAGGCGTCATTGCCCCACCCCGGGGACATCCCCTTGTGCTATTTGAACAGAGCGTCGGTGCGCGCCGCCATGATGAAGTCATTGCGGTGCAGACCCTGGATCTTGTGAGTCCACCAGGTCACCGTCACCTTGCCCCACTCGGTCAAGATGCCCGGGTGGTGAAACTCGGCCTCGGCCAGCTCGCCCAGGCGATTGGTGAAGGCGAGCGCCTCCTTGAAGTTGCGGAAGATAAACTCCCGGCGCAACTGCAGCACTCCCTGCTCGCTCACCGGCTGCCAATCGGGGATGGCATGCATCAACTCGGCCAGCTCCTGTTCACTCACTTTAGGGGCATCGGCCCGGCAGGCTTCACAGCGCTGGTTTGCCAATTCAGACATGTATTTCTCCTTGATAAAATGGACGTGGCCCGCCAGAAGCTTGGCCCTGAGCCGCCTAGCTGGCCGCCTGCATGGGTTTGGGGGGATAGAGTGGACTGAACAGACCAAGCTGTCTGGCCTGGGCCAACTGCGCCAATATCTCATCCCGGGTCAGGGAATAGAGGCTGTCCAGGCTCGGCAGCACATAGTAGAGGGGCTGCATGATGTCGATGCGATAGGGCGTACGCAGCACATCTTGCAGCTCGAAAGGGGTGCGGCGCGGCGTCTCGGACAGGGCGTAGGCCGTCTCGCCGATGGAGGAGAGAATACCGCCCCCATAGATACGCAGCCCCGCAGGAGTATCAAGCAGACCAAACTCCACCGTGAACCAGTAGAGCCGCGCCAGGAAGACCCTCTCCTCCTTGCTGGCACCGAGCCCCAGCTGGCCATAGGTGTGAGTGAAGTCGGCGAAGGCCGGGTTGGTCAGCATGGCACAGTGGCCGAAAATCTCGTGGAAGATGTCCGGCTCTTGCAAATAATCGAGCTCGTCCCGACGGCGAATGAAGGTGGCCACCGGAAACTGGCGGTTGGCGAGCAAGGCGAAAAAGCGATCGAAAGAGATGAGTGCCGGCACGGCCACCACGGACCAGCCGGTACAGGGGGTGAGCACGGCATTGATCTCGTCCAGCTGGGGAATGCGATCCCGGGGCAGGTCGAGCAGATCCAGCCCGGCCTGATACTCGGCGCAGGCCCGTCCCGCCAGACAAGGCAACTGGCGCTCGATCAGGATCTGCCAGGTGGCATGTTCTTCACGGCTGTAATCGATAAATCCCCGATTGTCGGGCTGGTGCGCTGTGTACTGATTTCCCATGCTGGCATCCTGCGGCATCCGTGGCGATGGCGAGTCGGTCGCCATGTCGGTGAGCCGACGCGGTCGACTCGGAAGGCACTCTCTAGTCAATCCACTGACAGAGCACCTGATGGGATCACTGTAACGATTTCTCCCCATAAAAAGCAGCCGACCCAAGGTCGGCTGCTTATCAAAGCATGTAAATAAAATGTGACAACCGCTAGCAAATCCCCCCTATAACTTGACCATGATATGGCGCGGCACCGTGTAATCCTCCAGCGCATAGAGGGAGAGATCCTTGCCGTAGCCGGACATTTTCATGCCGCCATGAGGCATCTCCGAGGTGAGCATGAAGTGGGTGTTGATCCAGGTGCAGCCATATTGCAGGTGGCTGGCCACCTTGCTGGCGAGGCTCAAATCCCGGGTCCAGACCGAGCTGGCGAGGCCATAGTCCGAGTCGTTGGCCCACTGCACCACCTGCTCGGCATCGTTGAAACGGGTTACCGACACCACGGGGCCGAACACCTCCCGGCGCACTATCTCATCCTCCTGACGGGCATGGACGATCAGGGTCGGCTCGAAGAAGAAGCCGTTGCCGGGGCGGATCTTGCCCCCCGCCGTCACCTCCACATGGCCACTGCTCTGGGCCCGCTCGACGAAGCTGGCGACCCGGTTGCGCTGCCGGTCCGAGATGAGCGGCCCCATCTCCACCCCCTCCTCGTACTGGCTGCCCACCTTGATGGAGGCCACCGCCTCGGTCATGGCGGCGACGAATTTGTCGTAGATCTTGCCCTGGGCGTAGATGCGGCAGGCGGCGGTGCAATCTTGCCCGGCGTTGTAAAAGCCGAAGGTACGAATCCCCGCCACCACGGCCTCCAGATCCGCATCGTCGAAGATGATGACCGGCGCCTTGCCCCCCAGCTCAAGGTGGGTGCGCTTCATGGTGCGGGCGGCGCTTTGCAAAATTTTCTGGCCGGTGGCGATATCGCCGGTGAGCGACACCATGCGCACCAGCGGATGCTCCACCAGCGGCGCCCCCACGCTTTCGCCCCGCCCGCAGATGACGTTGATGACGCCGCGCGGGAAGATCTCGCTGGCCAGCTCCGCCAGGCGCAGGGCGGTGAGCGGGGTCTGCTCGGAGGGCTTGAGCACCACCGTATTGCCCGCTGCCAACACAGGCGCCATCTTCCAGGCCGCCATCATCAGCGGGTAGTTCCAGGGGGCGATACTGCCCACCACCCCTATGGGATCGCGGCGGATCATGCTGGTGTGTCCCTCTATGTATTCCCCCGCCAGCGGCCCTTGCAGGCAACGGGCTGCCCCGGCAAAGAAGCGGAAGCAGTCCACCACCGCGGGCAGCTCGTCACCCAGCACCGCCAGATAGGGCTTGCCGCAGTTGAGGGATTCCAGCGCTGCGAACTCTTCCGCGTGGCGCTCGATGAGATCGGCCAGACGCAACAGCAGGTTGCTGCGGCTCGCCGGGGTGGTGCGGCTCCACTGGGCGAAGGCGCGCTGGGCGCCGTTCACCGCCCGGTTCACCTGCTCGAACGAGGCTTCAGGCACCGAGGCGAGCAGCTCGCCGGTGGCCGGGTTGAGGATGGGCTCTGCCTGGCCGTCACCGGTCACGAACTGGCCATCGATCAAGAGTTGGGTAGAGAATTTCATGGTTGCATCCTTGCGCAGGCGTTGAGTCATTATTTGCCACTGCCGGCGACGTCCTGGCCATCGCGGGTGAAGTAGTAGGCAAGCAGAATGGGGATAGTGGTGAAGGCCACTATGATGAGGGCCACCACGTTGGTGACCGGCCTGTCACGGGGACGGATCAGCTCCTGATACATCCAGATGGGCAGCGTGGTCTGCTGGCCCGCGGTGAAGGTGGTAACGATCACCTCGTCAAAGCTGAGGGCAAAGGCCAGCATGCCCCCCGCCAGCAGCGCCGTGGCGAGGTTGGGCAGGATGACATAGCGCAGGGTCTGGAAACCGTCGGCCCCGAGATCCATCGATGCCTCGATCAGCGACTGGTTGGTGCGGCGAAAACGGGCCAGCGCATTGTTATAGACCACCACCACGCAGAAGGTGGCGTGGCCGATAACGATGGTCCAGAAACTGAACGGGATCTCCATCAACCCGTAGGCGGAGCGCAGCGCGATGCCGGTGACGATGCCGGGCAGCGCGATGGGCAGCACCAGCAAGAGCGACACCACCTCCTGACCGAAGAAGCGGCTGCGGGCGATGGCTCCCGCCGCCAGGGTGCCGAGCACCATGGCCGCCAGGGTCGCCAGTCCCGCCACCTCCAGCGACAGCTGGATGGCGCGCCACACATCGGGGCGATTGAGGGTCACCTCGAACCACTTGAGGGTGAGCCCGGGGGGCGGAAACTGGTAGCTCTTGCTCTCGCTGGTAAAGGCGTAGAGGAAGATGAACAGGATCGGCAAGTGCAGGAACAAGAGCCCGCCGATGGCCGCGTACCTGAGCAGGCCGGAGGGCTGGCTGCCATGATCCTGTTTTATTGAGGTATTAGAGCGCATCGAATGCCCCCAGCCGTTTGGCGATGGTGAGGTAGACGGCGATGATGAGGATGGGCACCAGCGAGAAGGCGGCGGCGAAGGGCAGGTTGCCCGCCGTGCCCTGCTGCATGTAGACCACCTGACCGATATACATGGTCGAGTTGCCTATGATGCCGGGGATGATGTAATCACCGAGCGTCAACGAGAAGGTGAAGATGGAACCCGCCACCACACCGGGCAGCGCCAGCGGCAGGATCAGGTTGCGGAAGGTCTGGGCTGGCGTCGCCCCCAGATCGCTGCTCGCCTCCAGCAGGGAGCGCGGGATCCGCTCCACCGCAGCCTGAATGGGCAGGATCATGAAGGGCAGCCAGACGTAGACGAACACGATAAAGGTGCCGAGCCGCGAGAACGACAGCGAAGGGCCACCTATTACCGGCAGCGAGAGAATGCCGTCCAGCAACCAATCCAGCCCCATGCTGTCGGCAAGCCAGCTTATCACCCCCTCCTTGGCCAAAATCAGCTTCCAGGCATAGACACGCACCAGATAGCTGGACCAGAGCGGCAGCATGATCCCCACGTAGAACAGGGCACGGGTCTTGCCACTGGTGTAGCGCGCCATGTAGTAGGCGATGGGGAAGCCGAGCAGGGCGCAGGCCAGGGTCACCAGCAGCGCCATGCCGACGGTGCGACCAATGACGTCCAGGTTCTCCGGCCGCAGCAGGGCGACGAAATTCTGCAGCCCCAGCTCGTGGCGCACCTGACCGCTGAACTCGTCCAGCCCGAAGAAGGCGTTGGAGAGCAGCATCAGCAGGGATCCCACATAGATGATGCCGAGCCAGAGCAGGGGCGGCCCCAGCAGGATCGCCAGCAACAGGCCGGGTCGACCATAGAGCAGAGTAGATAGGCGCCGCAGCGGCCTGAAACGTGCAGATTCGGGCTGATGGTTCATGGCTAGACTCGCACTGTGAGGGATACTCATGGCTGCATTCCCTGATCAGCGGCGGTCAGGCGATGAATGGCCTGCTCCGGCCAGCTGAGGCTGACCTGGCTGCCACGGGTCAGACGGACCTGCCCCTCATTGGGGTGGTTGACGATGATCTCGAGCTGCTCCCCCAAATCGACCCGATAACGGACGAAGGGGCCCAGATACTCCACTTCGCGGATCTCCCCCGACCAACCGGGACAGCCTGCCTCACTGAGCCGGATCCGCTCCGGGCGCACCATCATCTGGCGCTCGTCACCGCACAACCGTCTGGCCTGCTCTCCCTCGAACAGATTGACGGTGCCGACAAAGCGGGCCACAAACGGCGTCGCCGGAGCATCGTAGATGGTATCCGGCGCGGCGATCTGCTCGATCTTGCCCTGACTGAAGATGCAGATCCGATCGCTCATGGAGAGCGCCTCCTGCTGATCGTGGGTAACGAAGATGAAGGTGATGCCAAGCTGGCGCTGCAACGCCTTGAGCTCAAGCTGCATCTGCTCGCGCAGCTTGAGATCGAGCGCGCCCAGCGGCTCATCCAGCAGCAGGATGCGCGGCTGGTTGATAAGCGCCCGGGCGATGGCGATACGCTGGCGCTGGCCACCGGAGAGCTGGCCGGGCTTGCGGTTGCCGACGCCGGGCAGGCGCACCAGCTCCAGCATCTCGTCCACCTTGCGATAACGCTCCGCCTTGGCCACCCCCCTGATCATCAGGCCGTAGCCGATGTTGTCGCGCACATCCATGTTGGGGAAGAGGGCATAATCCTGGAACACGGTATTGAGGTTGCGATCATAGGGCGGCACTCGGGAGCAGGGCTCGCCAAACAGACGGATCTCCCCCTCGCTCGGGTACTCGAAGCCCGCGATCATCCGCAGGCAGGTGGTCTTGCCGGAACCGCTCGGGCCCAGCAGGGTGAAGAATTCCCCGGAAGGGATCTGGAAAGAGATGTCGTCGACCGCCTTCACCTCGCCATAGTGGCGGCTGACCCGGTCAAATTGTACGGCGTTCATGGAGCGTCCTTGTCTGTGCAGGGATTGGCCGGACTCCTGTCCGGCCCGCCAGATGTTATCTTCGCGGCCTGAGCGGCCATCCAGAGGATTGCAGTGTCGTCGCAGACCGAGCGGTCGTGCAGAGGACGCGCGGATCCCCGGGCTCAACCAACCTCAGCGACCACCCAGAATGGCGATATAGTCAGAGACCCAGCGGTAATAGGGCACACAGGTTCCCTGGCTCTTGCACTGGGACACAGGGGTACGCCAGAAGTGAACCCTGTCGAAGTTGTCGATGCCGTTGGTTTTGCACCCTTGCGGGCCAAGCAGGGCATTGCCATCACAGGCGGCAGGCACCACCGGCACCGAGCCAAACCAGGAGGCGAGATCCCCCTGCAGCTTGTTGTTCAGGGAGTGCTCCAGCCACTTGTAGGCACAGGTGAGGTTCTTGGCATCGCTGTGCACCATGCTGGTATCGGCCCAACCGGTTACGCCTTCCTTGGGTACAGTGGTGGCGATGGGCTGTTTGTCGGCGATCAAGGTGTTGGCCTGGAACGGCCAGGAGCCGGACGCGACCACCCCTTCGTTCTTGAAGTCATCGATCTGAACAAAAGCGTCATGCCAGTAGCGTCCCACCAGCTGGCGCTGCTTGCGCAACAGATCGAGAGAAGCCTTGTACTGCTCCTCGTTCAGCTCGTAAGGATCCTTGATGCCGAGCGCAGGTTGATGGGTCATCAGATAGAGGGCCGCATCGGCGATGTGGATGGGGCCGTCGAACGCCTGCACCCGCCCCTTGTTGGACTTGCCGTCGGCCAAGGTCTGCTCCTCGAACACCACGTTCCAGGAGTCCGGCGCCTTGGGGAACACCTTGGTGTTGTACATCAGGATGTTGCCGCCCCACTGGTAGGGCACGCCGTAGTGCTTGCCCTCCACAGTGTGCCAGGGTGCATTCTGCAGGCGAGGATCAATCTTGCTGTAACTCGGGATGAGCGCCAGATTCAACGCTTGCACCTTGCCACCGGCAATCAGGCGCAGGCTGGCGTCGCCGGAGGCGGTCACCAGATCGAAGCCCCCCTCGTTCATCAGGGCCACCATCTCGTCCGAGGTGGCGGCCGTCTTGACGCTGACCTTGCAGCCGGTCTCCTGCTCGAAGCCGGTCACCCAGTCGTAGCTCTTGTCGGTCTCGCCACGCTCGATATAGCCAGCCCAGGCCACGATATTGAGCTGTCCTTCTCCTTTGCCGAGTTCGGTCGGGGCGGCCTGAAGCGGGCTTGCCAGCAAGGCCGGCAGCAGGGCCAGGGTAAGAGGGGTCAATTTCATCATGCACTCCTTGCATCGTGTTGACTTGCTTCAGCCGGCATCAGCTGAAGAGAACGCCGCAGTGGCGTTAACATCCTGTTAACCAGTGATGAGCTTAGGGGAGTGGCAGTACGATGAGTATTTCAATTTTTGGTGGCTCAGGTATCAGCGAAATCGATATCGAATTCATATGAATCTGAATTTTAGTAACCCCCCCTCAAGAGATGGCTAGCGATGGAGTGCCTGACGGGCCCGTAACCGGCTCTGATCCCGCGCGATGTCGATAAATTCCCGCGCCGTCCAGTCCAACCGTGAACCACGACGCCACACCAGCCCGATGTCGATGGAGTGAATGGGCTCCTTGATGGTGCGCGCCTCGACCCGCTCCTGCTCCAGCGACCAGGGGCGATAGGCAAAATCGGGCAACAGGGCGACCCCGAGCTGGCTCGCCACCAGACTGCGCACCGCCTCCACCGACGCGGTGCGCAGCACGATACGGGGGGAGATTCCGTAGCGGCGCAGGCCGCCACCGATGATCTGATCGAGCTGATCGGCGGTCAGCGAGATCATCGGCTCCTCCCCCAGCGCCGTCAGCGAGAGGGTCGATTCGGCGCAGAGGGGGTGATTGGCGGCGAGCCAGAGTCGCAGCGGCGAGCGGGTCAGCAGCTCGGTATCGAACGCCTCTTGCCGGATGGTGCGGTTGGTCATCAGGATCCCCACATCCACCTCGCCGTTGACGATCTGGTGCTCCAGAAAAGGCTGTTCATCCTCCTTCACCTCGATCTGTACCGCCGGAAAGGCGCGGCGAAAGCGGCCAAGCGCCTCAGAGAGGTAGTAACCCGCCACCAAGGTGGTCACGCCGATGGTGAGCCGCCCCTGATCCCGCTGGGCCACCGCCTTGAGGGAGTGGCTCGCCTCGGTCATGGCGCCGAGGATCCGGCGGGCATGGAGCAAAAACTGATGGCCCTGGGTGGTGAGGGTGACGCCACGCGGGTTGCGTTCGAACAGGGGAGCGCCCAGCTCGGTCTCCAGCTCGCGAATGGCGCTGGTGACCGCCGACTGGGAGATGTGCAATTCGGCGGCGGCGCGACTCACAGAAAAGCTGTCGGCCACGGCCACAAAATAACGGATCTGGCGAAAGGTAAAGTTCATCGGGCATCCTTGCCGATTATCACGATTTGATGCCAGCTTAACCGTAAACGGGCGCCTCACCAAAGGGGCTCCATGATGCCGGTACATGGGCTGCCGATTAAAACCATGCCCCTGTGGCTCATCAAGCGCGACAGGGGCATGGGTCATATCAGCAAGGTACAGAGGGTGATCGGGGCTATCAGGGTTTGTTGAGATACCCCGCTATCTTGCGCACCAACCCCTTGCGCATCTCGGAGAGCCTGGGTTTTTCATCCGCGCACCAGGGCAGCGGGCGGCAGGCTTCCATGGTGCGCAGCCCGAGCCTTGCCGTCAGCAGACCCGCCCCCACCCCTTGCGCCGCGCGGGCCGAGAGCTTGGCGGTCAATTCAGCCCCCAGCAGATCCAGGCCCACCTCGGTCACCAGCTCAGTCGCGCCGGCATAGAGCATGTTGCGAAACACCTGACGAATAAGGCGAATGCGACTCCAGTAACCGAGTTCGATGGCATAGACATCGGCAATGTCTTCAATCATGCGCAAGTTGCGCCACAGCATCAGCATCATGTCGACCGTGGCCAAGGGGCTGAGTGCCACCAGCACCGCCGCCTCCCCCGACCACTTGGCCACCCGTGCCTGGGCCAGCTTGTCGCGCTCGGTCAGCACCAGCTGGCTATACAGGGTCAGCACCTCGCGATCGCTGTGGCTCTCATCGAGCTGGGCGAGCCAACGCTGATAGCCCTCCCGCCCCTTGTCGCCACTGCGCGCCGCCAGGGCCTCGCAAAAATCCTGCCCCTGCCCCACCCCCTGATGAGCCAGCAGATCCTCGGCTTTGGAGCGTACATCCTGGCGCCGCTTGAGTTTGCGCAGCCGCAGCCACTCGCGCCCGACCACGGTCGCGGTGCCGACCAGCACCAGGCCGGAGGCGAGCAGCCAGGCTCCGCCCCAGAATGGCGAGGCGAGGAAGCTCTCATAGAGAAAGCCGACAAACTGCCCCAGGGAGAGCAGACCGACCGCCCCCAGCCCCCAGGCCAACAGCCGATGACGGCGACGGGGGGGCACCGTCAAGGCGGGTTCGACCTCGGTCAGTTCGTCCAGGGCCTCCTGTCGCTCGAAACTCTCATACTCCAGCACCCGGGCTCTGGCCAGGGGGGCAGGTTCCGGGGGCGAGATTGGCTCTTCCAGCACGACTCTGCCCTGCAACCTGGGCTCCTGCTTTAGCTCATTCATGCAGTTCTCCTCTCTCCGGCCCCAGATATCGAGATCAGGGCCGACGCTATGTAATTGATCATCGGTTCAACATGGCAGCGGCGCGGTGCTGAGCCCCATGAGTTCGTTTTGCAGCTTGTCGCTCGGAAAAGACGGCGAGGTGTTTGATTCGGTATCAGGCTGCGCCTGATCAACGCCGATGACGGCTATGTCAGCTTGTCGCCCAGCAAGAACTCCAGGGCGGCATCGAGACGGATGTGGGGCATGGCCTGATGGGGGCTCATGGGCAAGGGGCGAAAAGCCTGGAACTCGAACTGCTGACCCTGCCACCAGGCGGCAGATGGGATCTGGGCCGGCACTTCTCCCGGGAAAATGAGCAGCGGCTCACCGGTGAGGCCGGTACCCTTGATGGCAGGAAACTCGCGCCCCCCCGCCATTCCCTTGCCCGCTTCGGTCGCCTTGATGGAGGCCAGCGCCAGACACTCGGTCGCTATGCCCTCGAAACGGGCCTGGCCACGGCCACGCTGCACCAGATGTTGCAGCAAGGAGACCAGGGGGCCATGTTGCTCCGGGGTGACGTGATCGGCCTTGCTCGCCACAAACAGCAGCTTGTCGATGCGCGGGGCAAAGAGTCGGCGCCACCAGCTGCTCTTGCCATAGGCAAAGCTCTCCATGATGCGGGCGATGGATTGCTGCATGTCGTCAAAACTCTCGGCCCCGGCGTTGAGGGGTTGCAGGCAGTCCACCAGCACGATCTGGCGATCGAAGCCGGCAAAATGCTGCTCATAAAACCCCTGCACCAGATGCTGCTTGTACTGCTCGAATCGGCGTTTGAGGGTGAGATACAAGCTATCATCCCCCAGTGTTCCCGTGGGGGGACCCCAAACCCAGGGCACAAATTGCAGCATGGGAGCGCCCTGATATTCGCCCGGCAGCACGAAGCGGCCAGGCTGGATCAGGTGCAAGCCAAGCTCACGCTTGCAGGCATGCAGGTAAGCGGTGTAACGCTCGGCGAGGCGGGCGACCTCTCCTTCATCAAAAGCCCGATCCGGCTGCCAGGGCTCGCCCTGCTCGGTCAGCTGCCAGGGGGTGGCCAGGGCGTGCAAGGCGGGGCGTTTGAGCTGCTCGCGCACCTGCTCGCTCCACTGCTCGTAGCTCTGCTCAAGCAGCGGCAAGTCCAGCAACCACTCCCCCGGGTAATCCACCAAGTCCAGATAGAGGGTCGATACCTCCCCCAAGTGGCGACGCAGAGGGTGGCGGGTGCGATAACGCAACTCGAGGCGTACCTCGGCCACGCCACGGGTCGCCTCCGGCCAGGCGGGGGGCTCGGCAAAGAGGCTGCCCAGCCCCCGCTCATAGGCAAAGGTCGGGATATGCAGATTCTGCTGGGGCACGCGGCGCGCCCCCAGCAGACGCCCCTGCCGGGCGGCATCCCAGAGGGGCAGGCGGCCATCGATGGCGGCATGCTCGAGCTGATGGACCAGGGCGGTGATGAAGGCGGTCTTGCCGCTGCGCGACAAGCCGGTCACCGCCAGACGCAGGTGCCGGTCACTGACCCGATTCACCGCGTCCTCGGCCTTGTGCTGCAAGGCCGAGAGCTTTCTCTCCAGAGTGCGTATCAAAGTTTGTTGAATTCTCGCTGCAGGGTGAACTCCTTGGAGGTCACCAGTTTCTCGATCTGCTGCACCCTGGGCTCCAGGGCGGCCAACTCGCGGCTCACCTTGTCCAGGGCCTGCAGCGGCGTCATGCCCGCCTGCCAGCTATGGGCCTTCATCCGGCTCGTCGCAGGGATGGGCGAGTCGGGCGTCAACAGCACCGGCTTCTTGTCGAGCAGAAACCAGGCCGCGATATAGGCGGTGAAGGTGATAAAACCTGCGAAGATGAGGCCGCTGATGGCCAGCAGCCGCACTATCCAGGTCTCGACCCCGAAGTAATCGGCGAGACCGGCACAGATACCGGCGATCCGCCCCTTCTGGGGATCGCGATAGAGATTGCGGCGGCTCTCTTGTCCAAAGGATTCACTCATACCTTGTTCCTCCAGCCAGGTACCTCGGCGTCCTGCTTGGATACCGAGACCCCGGACATGCTCATACAGGACTCATCATTCGGCATAGCGAAGCTCATACCTTGTTCCTCCAGCCAGGTACCTCGGCGTCCAGAATGGACTCGAGGGCCCCGACCCGCTCTTGCATCTTGTCGGCTTTTTGCAGCAGGCCCTGCAACTGATCCCGTTCGTTATCGGCCAAACCGACTCCGATCCGCCCCTTGGCCCTGTAGTGCAGCACCAGCCAGATGGGGGCCACCACCACCATGAAGACCATGATGGGCGCCACGAATATGCCAAGAATGTCTTCCATGCATTACTCTCCCTGTTTGCCGTCGCTGGCCTGACCCATCTTCTGGCGCAGGGCATCCAGCTCGCGGCTGATTTGATCATCCACTTCCAGCTCGGCAAACTGGCTGGCCAGGGTCTTGTCGGACTGCCCCAGATCGGCGCGGGCCTCCATTTCATCAATGCGGCGTTCCATGCGCTCGAACTTGTCGACCACCCCTTGACTGCCGCCACGGGCGACTTGGCTCTGCACATTCAAGCGGCTGCTGGCCGCCTCGGTACGAATGACCATGGCCTTCTGACGGGCGCGCGCATCTTCGAGCTTGGCCTCGAGCTGGCGGATCTCATCGCCCAGCTTGTCGATACCGGCATCCACGGCCTGACGCTCGCGCTCCAGGTTTTCGCCAAGCTCTGCCTGCTTTTTCTTCTCGATGAGGGCGGCGCGGGCCAAATCTTCACGCCCCTTGGAGAGTGCCAGCTCGGCCTTGCCCTGCCACTCCTCGACCCGCTCCTGATGTCGGCTGACCTGGCGACCAATCTCTTTCTGATCGGCCAGGAAGCGGGCCAGATTGGAGCGCTCTTTGACCAACTCGTCCTCCATCTCCTGGATGATCAGGCGCACCATTTTTTGCGGATCTTCCGCTTTGTCCAGCAGGGCCGTCAGGTTGGAGTTGATGATGTCGGCTAACCGGGAAAAAATGCTCATGATGAGACTCCTTTGATTGCATACATGGTTTACCAATCGAATAATGCAACCACCATGCCAAAAATTTAATTGTTTCTAACTCAATGATTTATATAGAAACACTATGCCACGTGACTCGTATGAAGAACAGGTGGGTGATAAAAATAACCAACTCTTGGTAATATTGACCAGCTTTTATCAACCACAGGGACCATCATGGCCACGGAAAGCCTGCTGGGGGCATCAAACGCCTTCCTCGAGATCATCGAACAGACCTCACGCCTGGCGCCACTGCGCAAACCAGTGCTCATCATCGGCGAGCGCGGCACCGGCAAGGAGCTGATCGCTCACCGCCTACATTATCTCTCGCCGCGTTGGGATCAAAGCTTTGTCACCATCAACTGCGCCACCTTGAGTGAGAGTCTGCTGGAAACCGAGCTGTTTGGCCATGAGGCGGGATCCTTCACTGGCGCCGCCAAGCGTCATCAGGGCCGTTTCGAACGCGCCGATGGGGGCACCCTCTTTCTCGACGAGCTGGCCACCACCAGCGCCCGGGTCCAGGAGAAATTGCTGCGGGTGATTGAATATGGTGAGTTCGAACGGGTGGGCGGCGCCAAGGCGCTCAGCGTGGATGTGCGGCTGGTGTGCGCCACCAATGAAGACCTGCCAGCCCTGGCCGATCGTGGCGGCTTTCGCCATGACCTGCTCGATCGGCTGGCATTTGATGTCATCACGCTGCCTCCCCTGCGGGAGCGGCGCGACGACATCATGTTGCTGGCGGAACATTTTGCCCATGGCATGACCCGGGAGCTGGGTTACGATCTCTTTGCCGGTTTCTCCCGGCAGGCGAAGGCGCTGTTGCACGACTATGACTGGCCCGGTAATGTGCGCGAACTCAAGAACGTGATCGAACGCAGCATCTATCGCCAGGCCAATCCCAGACTGGCCCTGGCCGAATTGGTGATCAATCCCTTCGACTCCCCCTGGCGTCCCGGCGCCCGTCGCACGGCGCCCGGCATCGACACCGAACGAGGAGCAAGGGAGCAAGATGTTGATACAAACGAGGCTGTTTCAGTCACCCTGCCGACGCTGCCTTGCGATCTGAAAACCCAGGTAGCGAGCGTCGAGATAGATTTACTCAAGCAAGCGATGCGACAATCCCAGTATAATCAGCGCAAAGCCGCCCAACTGCTGACCCTGAGTTACCATCAGTTTCGCGGTATGTTGCGCAAATATCAGCTGCTGGACGGGGAGAATGACCCCGTCTGAAAGGTGGAGCGCCCTGCGACAGGTCGCCACCATGGGGGCCATCGGCTTCGCCAACTTGCTAACGACATGGTTTCATAATGAGAATGCTCACACCACTGCTGCTCGCCAGTCTATTCCTACTCGGCGGCTGTCAGAAACAGACAGAGGCCTCCAAGACGGGGCTCATCTACTGCAGCGAAGGGGCGCCCCAAACCTTCAACCCCCAGTTGGCCAACTCGGGGGCAACCCTGGATGCCAGCGCCCGCCCCCTCTACGATCGCTTGCTGGAGTCTGATCCCTACACCCTGGCACTGCACGGCAGTCTGGCCCGCGACTGGCAGGTGAGCGAGGATGGGCTCATCTACACGCTGAACCTGCGCCAGGATGTCTTGTTCCATCACACCGCCTGGTTCTCGCCAAGCCGCCCCCTCAACGCCGATGATGTGGTGTTCACCTGGCAGCGCCTGCTTGACAGCGCGAACCCCTATCACCCTGTCTCTGGCGGTCACTACCCCTATTTCGCCAGCCTGGGGCTGGATCACCTGCTGCGCAGTGTACACAAGACGGGCCCCTATCAGGTGGTGTTCGAGCTCACTCGCCCCGACGCCTCCTTCCTCGCCACTCTGGCGAGTGACTATGCGGTGGTGCTCTCGGCCGAATATGGCCAGGCCATGCTGGCCGCCGGCACCCCTGCCCTGCTCGACAGCCACCCCATCGGCACAGGTCCCTTTCGCTTCAAGGAGTATCGTCACAACGAGTTCATCCGTTTCGAGCGCCATCCCGGCTACTGGCGTGGCCCGGCGCCCCTTGAACAGCTGGTCTACGACATCACCCCCAAATCCTCCAAGCGCCTCGCCAAGCTGCTCACCGGTGAATGCGATGTGATGAGCTACCCCTCCGCCAGTCAGCTGTCGGTGATCCAGCAGCATGATGATCTCACCCTGGCGGTGCAGCCCGGCATGAACGTAGCCTTCCTCGCCCTCAATACGCGCAGGCCTCCCTTCAACAAGGTGCAGGTGCGCCAGGCCATCGCCAGTACCATCAATGTGCCCAATCTGTTGCAGGCCGTCTATTTCGGGACTGGCCAGAGCGCCAACAGTCTGCTGCCACCACGCTCATGGGGTTACGATCCCAGTTCGCCGAGTCGCAAGCAGGATCTCGAGCGGGCTCGCGCCCTGCTCAAGGAGGCGGGACTGCCCCAGGGGTTCGAGATGCAGGTGCTGGTGCCGCCGGGCTCTCGTCCCTACAACCCGGACGCCTTGAAGACGGCTCAGCTCATCCGCAACGATCTGGCTGAGGTGGGGATACGGCTGCGCATCGTGCAGCAAGAGGCTCCCGTCATAGAGCGCCGCCTGCGCAAAGGAAATTACGACAGCCTGTTATCGGGCTGGATGGCCGATAACGCCGACCCCGACAACTTCTTCCGTCAGTTGCTGAGCTGCAACGCCGTGGCTCAGGGCAACAACGACAGTCGCTGGTGCAACCCGGCCTTCGATCAACTGCTCGACGATGCGGTAGGCAGCGGCAAGCTCTCGTTCCGGCTACGCAACTACTATTATGCCCAGCGCATGCTCAACGAGCAGTTGCCCCTGATCCCCCTGGCTCATGCCCTGCGTATCCAGGCCAGCCGCAAGGACGTGCTGGGGCTGGAATTGATGCCCTTCGGTGGCACCTCCTTCAATCAGGTTCACAGGGAGTAAGCATGCCGACCCAGACATCATATCTGCCATGGCCAACCCTCGGCCTGTCTGCTGACAGCAATGGCGTGGTCATTCGTCCCCGAAGGGGCGACGTCTTAATCCAGTCGCAGGGGCGCTAGCATGCTGCTTTATATATTGCGTCGTATCAGTCTGCTGCTCATCACCCTGCTGGCACTGACAGTGGTCGCCTATCTGCTCGACTATCGCCTGCTCGGCCAGCAGCCGAGCTTCTGGGGTGGCTACCCCGACTTCCTGCGCCATATCTTCGAAGGGGATCTGGGTATATCCAGCGTCTCGGGCCGCCCGGTGTTCGATGAGATCCGCCACTACTTCCCGGCAACCTTGAGCCTGTGCGTCGCCGCGTTTGCCATCTCCTTGTGCATCGGCATTCCCCTGGGCACCCTGGCGGCCCTCTATCAGGGCCGTGGCCTGGATATGAGCATCATGACCGCCGGCCTCATCGGCTATGCGGTGCCCGTGTTCTGGCTGGCGCTGCTGGTGGTGATGTTCTTCTCCCTGGATCTCGGCTGGCTGCCCGCCTCCGGCCAGCTCAGTCTGCTCTATGACGTGCCCGCCATCACAGGGGTGGCTCTGGTCGATGTTTTGCTGAGCAAGGAGCCCTGGCGGGAAGCCGCGCTGCACGACGCCCTGCGCCACATGATACTGCCCTCTCTGGTCCTGGCCGTGGTACCCACCACCGAGGTGATCCGTCACGTGCGCAGTTCGCTCATCGACGTGATGAAGCAGAACTATATCAAGGCTGCTGCCAGCCGCGGCCTCTCCCGCCGTCAGATAGTCTGGCGCCATGGCCTGAAGAACGCCCTGCCCCCGGTGCTGCCCCTGCTCGGTCTGCAGCTCGGCAGCGTGCTCACCTCCGCCATGATCACCGAAGTGGTATTCGAGTGGCACGGCATAGGCCGCTGGCTCATCAACAGCATCGCCCTGCAGGACTATGCCGCCATCCGCGGCGCCACCCTGGTGGTTGCCGGTTTCGTCATCTTCATCAGTGTCAGTACCGACCTGCTGACCACGCTCATCTATCCGGCGCGGCGCAAGGAGTTGTATGCAAGACAAGGATAATCTCTACCCCGAGCTGCGCATCCTCTCTCCCCTGGAGCAGACTTGGGCGGCCTATCGTCGCAATCCGCTGGCCATGGCCGGGCTCTGGTGTTTTGTCGCCCTGCTGTTGCTCACCCTGATAGGCCCGTTGCTGGTCCCTTATGGCATCGATGAACAGCACAGCGAGCACCTGCTGCTGGCTCCCTCCTGGGCCAACAGCGGCAATATCGACTATTTCCTCGGTACCGATGATCTGGGCCGCGACATGCTGTCGCGACTGGTGGTCGGCGCCCGGCTCACCTTCGGTTATGCCCTGGGTGTGGTGGCGATCGCCATGGTGATCGGCACCCTGATCGGTATGCTGGCCGGCATGAGCCGCGGGCTCAAATCGAGCGTGCTGCACCATCTGCTCGATACCCTGCTCTCCATCCCTTCACTGCTGATGGTCATCATCATGGTGGCCATCCTGGGACCCGGCCTTGGCAATACCCTGATCGCCATCACCCTCGCCTTGATCCCGCCCTTCATTCGCGCCACCTATAACGCCGTGCATACCGAGATGCAGAAGGAGTACATCATCGCCAGCCGCCTCGACGGCTCGCCTCCCTGGCGCATCATGCGACTGGCCGTGCTGCCCAACATCGTCGAGACCCTGGTGGCCCAGACCACCCGCACCCTGTCGGCAGCCATACTGGATATCTCGGCAGTCGGCTTTCTCGGCCTCGGTGCCCAGTCCCCACAACCGGAGTGGGGAACCATGCTGGCCGACTCGAGCGATCTCATCTATCTGGCGCCCTGGACAGTCACGCTGCCAGGGGTGGCCATCCTGTTCAGCGTGTTGGTCACCAATCTGGTCGGTGAAGGGATAAGAGAAGCACTCAAAGAGGGGAATGACTGATGGGCGTGACCGATGATGTACGCAACCTCGGCATTGCCATGCGTGACACTCTCACAAGAGGAGATGCCTGATGCCGCTGCTCGATATACGCAACCTCACCATCGAAATCGACACCCCACAGGGCAAGGTCAAGGCGGTGGACAAGGTGAGCCTGACCCTGAGCGAGGGTGAGATCCGCGGTCTGGTGGGAGAGTCCGGCTCGGGCAAGAGCCTGGTGGCCAAGGTGATCGTCGGTATCCAGAAGGATAACTGGACGGTGCGGGCCGATCGGATGCGCTTCAATGACATGGATCTGCTGACCATGGAGCCCAGAGAGCGGCGCCGCATCATGGGTCGCGAGATAGCCATGATCTTCCAGGACCCCACCAGCTGCCTGGACCCGTCGGAAGTGATAGGCACCCAGCTGGAATCCGCCATTCCCACGACCGCCTTCAAGGGCAAGCTCTGGCAAAGTTTCCAGTGGCGCAAGAAGCAGGCCATCGCCCTGCTGCACAGAGTGGGCGTGAAAGATCACCGCAAGGTGATGCGGGCCTATCCCCATGAATTGTCGGATGGCATGTGCCAGAAGGTGATGATCGCCATGGCAATTGCCAACCAGCCGCGACTGCTGGTGGCGGATGAACCCACCAGCGCCATGGAGTCCACCACCCAGTCCCAGATCTTGCGTCTGCTCGACAAGATGAACAAACTGGGCAACACCACCATTCTCATCATCAGCAACGACATCGCCGCCATCGCCAATCTGACCGACAACATCAACGTCATGTATTGCGGCCAGATGGTGGAAGTGGGCACTCGAGAGCAGATCCTGGGTTCGCCCCATCACCCCTATACCCATGCACTGCTCCAGTCGATCCCGGATTTTGACAAGCTGGTACGCCACAAGTCCAGGCTCGAGACCTTACCCGGGGTTATCCCCCCCTTGCAGCACTTGCCTATCGGCTGTCGACTCGGGCCACGTTGCCCCCACGCCCAGAAGCTGTGTGTACAGACCCCGTTGATGAGCAAGATCAAGGGCCATCAGTTCAGCTGCCACTTCCCCCTGAACATGGAGGAGCCCAAGAAATGATGACCAGCCCCCTGTTGTGCGCCACCATGCCTGAACGCATTCATCCCAGGACGCGGATCCATGTTCCCGTCGTGATGCTGATCCCGGAGTCATACCTGTGTTGAACGAGCCCACGTTTTCCCCCTCTTTGCTACAGGTCAGGTCGCTTAGCAAGACTTATCAGAACCGTACCGGTCTGTTTCGTTCCCGCGCCGTACAGGCTGTCAAACCGCTCTCCTTCGATCTCGAAGTAGGCCAGACCCTGGCGATTGTTGGCGAGGCGGGCTCGGGCAAGAGCACGCTCGCGCGGATCCTGGCAGGCATGATTGAACCTTCCAGCGGCGAGATCCACATCGAGGGGCAGCTGATGCGCCATGGGGACTATCAGACCCGCTGCAAGCTGCTGCGGATGATCTTCCAGGACCCCAACTCCTCCCTCAATCGCAAGATCCGGGTTGGCCAGATCCTGGAGACACCGCTGCGCCTCAATACCGAGATGAGTGAAGAGGAACGCGAAGACAAGGTAATGCAGACCCTGCGCATGGTGGGCATGCTCGCGGATCACGCCTTCTTCTATCCCCAGATGCTGTCGGCGGGCCAGCAACAGCGGGTTGCCCTGGCCCGGGCGCTGATCCTCAATCCCAAAATCGTGGTGGCCGATGAGGCACTGTCGACCCTGGATATCTCGGTGCGCTCCCAGATTATCAATCTGCTGCTGGAGATGCAGGAGACCATGGGGCTCAGCTACGTGCTGGTCGCCAACGATCTGGGGGTGGTCAGCCACATCAGCGACGAGGTGCTGGTGATGCATGATGGCCAGGTGGTGGAGCGGGGCAAGACCCTCAAGGTCTTTGCCGACCCTCAGCACACAGTGACCAAGAAGCTTATCCAGAACTACAACAACGAATATCGCCGCTGATCCTGCCACCGCCAGCCACGGCTGGCGACATCGCCTTGTTTCCCCTTCCGTTACGCCATAAAAAATCCCGGCACTGTGGCCGGGAATTGCGCTCAAAAATGCATCTTGCGTCGCTTGTAGTAAGGAACCCTTGCAAGCATAGGTGTCCCTACTGGGTGCAACCACTGTCAGATCTGACAGGGGGGCCACTGTGGAAGCGAAACTGTTCATCGGGAGTGAGAATGAGATCGGCCTCCAATGCACCGAAGAAGGCGACGCGCTCACTGATATCCTCACCGGCGTACTGCTCGGCCAGCGCCAGATAGTCCTGGTAATGACGCGCCTCCGAGCGCAGCAAAGAGGTATAGAAACGACTCAGCTCCTCATCCAGATGGGGTGCCAACTTGGCAAAACGCTCACAGGAACGCGCTTCGATATAAGCGCCGATGATCATCTTGTCGACGATGGCGGCAGGCTCATAGGTGCGCACATGTTGCAGCAGGCTGCGCGCGTAGCGGGAAGCGTTCACGGCGCCGTAATGAATGCCGCGCGCCGCCATCAGTTCAAGTACCTGTTCGAAATGGTGCAACTCCTCCTGGATGAGACGCACCATCTTTACCAGCAGTTCGTTGCGCTCCAGCTCGTCAAAGACCGTCCTGGCCTCCTCCCCCATGGTGCGTTTGCCCAGGATCTGCGCCTTCTCAGGCAAGGCATCCAGCTCCCGGTAAAAATCGAGCTTGGGCAATAGGTGGCGCTTGCCCTTGGGCAGACAGTAACGACGCACCAGACTGTGAGCGGTGAGCGCGGCCTTGTTCTCGCAGTTGGCATGGTCGATGAGCAGTGTGGGCAGATTGGCAGGATCCCGCGCAACCTCAATCCATTCATCCGGGGTGTCACAGTGCAGAAATTGGCGAACTGGCGCGAGCAAGGCGTCCATCGAATGACCTCGATACGGGATGGGGGCGCCATGTTACCGGATCTTGGCGGGGAACTCGAGTCCAGCCCCCGCCTTGACGACCAGGAGATCATTAACAATAACTAATGGCAGGGCAAACCAGCCGAGGTTCGCCATATTTAGGGGTAATATCATGATCCTGAACCATATATGGGGGCTTTACGCCCACCCGAAAGATGAGTGGCACGACATAGACGACCACCAGGAAACCGTCGGCCACAGCCTCACCCATGTCGCGCTGATGGCGCTGATCCCCGCCGTCTGCTGTTACTTCTCCGCCGTGCACATTGGCTGGCAAGTGGGTCGCAGCGATCCCATCATGCTGACCATGAGTAGCGGCGTCTGGATGGCGAGCGCTATGTATCTGGCGCTCATGGTCGCCGTCGTCCTGTTGGCAGTACTGGCACTCTGGATGGCCCGCACCTTCGGCGCCAACCCCAATATGTCCCAGACCCTCGAGTTGGCCGCCTACACGGCAACCCCGCTGTTCATGACCGGCTTTGCCGCCCTCTATCCCGTGATGTGGTTCATCATGCTGGTGGGCCTGGTGGGGCTGGCCTGGTCCATCTACCTGCTCTACACCGGCATCCCCATACTGATGCATATCCCCGAGGAGCAAGGCTTCATCTATGCCAGCTCCATGGTGACCTGCGGCCTGGTGTTGCTGGTCTGCCTGATGGCGGGGACTGTGCTCGTCTGGGATTGGGGGCTGGGGCCCGTCTTTACCAGCTAGCCGGAATGCGGCTAACGCCCATGAAAAACGGAGGCCATTGGCCTCCGTTGTCTTGCATGCTGTCTCACACAACCTGGAAAACGTTTAACTGCCTTCGTTAAAAATTTCCAGATTGTTGGTCTCTTCCTGCCACTCACGCACCGCCTTGTTGTCGTCGTTGCGCAGGGAGTTGAGGTGATCCAGATAAGCCTGATCCACATCCGCAGTCACGTAGTTACCGTTGAACACCGAGGTCTCAAAGTGACGCAGTTCCGGGTTCAGCTCACGCACCGCCTCTTCCAGATCTTCCAGATCCTGGAATATCAGCCCGTCGGCACCGATAAGCGCACACACCTCTTCCACTTCACGACCATGGGCGATCAGCTCGTTGGCGGTTGGCATGTCGATGCCATAGACGTTGGGGAAGCGGATCTCGGGGGCGGCCGAGGCGAAGTAGACCTTGGCGGCGCCAGCTTCCCGGGCCATCTGGATGATCTGCTCCGAGGTGGTGCCGCGGACGATGGAGTCATCCACCAACAACACCTTCTTGCCCTTGAACTCGGAGCCGATGGCATTGAGTTTGCGGCGCACCGATTTCTTGCGCTGGGTCTGGCCCGGCATGATGAAGGTCCGGCCTATGTAGCGGTTCTTCACGAAGCCCTGGCGGTAAGGCAGCCCCAGGGTGTGGGCGATTTCCAGCGCCACATCACAGGAGGTTTCCGGGATGGGAATGACCACATCCACGTCCAGATCGTCCCAGTCACGGGCGATCTTCTTGCCCAGCTTGCGACCCATGTTGAGGCGCGCAGCATAGACTGAGACCTTGTCGATGCACGAGTCCGGGCGAGCGAAGTAGACGTATTCGAAGATGCAGGGGTTTATCTGCGGCGCATCGCTGCACTGCTCGGAGAAGAGCTGGCCCTGCTCGGTGATGTAGATGGCCTCGCCCGGCGCCACATCCCGTACCGTCTCGAACCCGATGGCATCGAGTGCCACGCTCTCGGAGGCGAGCATGTATTCGAGCTGGCCCTGCTCATCGATACGGCGACCCAGGATCAGCGGGCGTATGCCGTTGGGATCACGGAAACCGATGAGGCCATGGCCTATCACCAGGGAGACCACGGCGTAAGCACCACGGATCTGCTGATGGGTCTTGCGCACGGCCTGGAAGATATCTTCCGGACGCAGCGCCATCTTGTCGCACAGATCCAGCTCGTGAGCCAGCACGTTCAGCAGCACTTCGGAGTCCGAGGTGGTGTTGATGTGGCGGCGAGCGACCTTGAACTGCTGCTCTTTCAGATCTTTGGCGTTGGTGAGGTTGCCGTTATGGGCCAGCACCATGCCATAGGGGGAGTTGACGTAAAAAGGCTGGGCTTCCGCGGCGCTGGAGCTGCCGGCGGTGGGATATCGGACATGTCCAATGCCGATATGCCCTTTCAGTCGCTGCATGTGACGCACTTCAAACACGTCCTTCACCAGGCCGTTGGCCTTGCGTTGCCGGAAGTTTCCACTATCAATGGTCACGATCCCGGCGGCGTCCTGGCCCCTGTGCTGCAACACCGTCAAGGCGTCGTAGAGGGCCTGATTGACGGGGGTGGTGCCAACTATACCGACAATACCACACATGTCCTTGCTACCTCGAAGTCACTGTACCTGTTTAAGAAAACTCGATGAGTTCTGCATGAAATCAAAGAACCACTGGATGACCAGCCCGAATTCGGGGATCAACCGGGATCCCTGCCACCAATCCGCCTGAGGCAGGCTGGTGAAGGTATCCATAAAAAACAGCAGGGCGCTGACGATGAGCGCACCACGCAGGGCACCGAAGCAGATGCCGAGTACCCGATCCGTACCCGATAGCCCCGTCTTGTTGACCAGCTCCCCCACCACATAGTTGACGATGGCGCCAAGGATCAGGGTTGCGACGAAGAGGGCCGCGATGGCCAAGCCATTGCGCAGCAGCTGATCGGTGATGGAGGTGAAGAAGACGGCGAGATCGGGGTAGAAGTTACTGGCGATAAAGAAGGCGACAAACCAGGTAACGAGGGACATGGCTTCCTTGACGAAACCACGCACCAGGCTTATCAGGGCTGAGAGGGCAACGATGCCCAAAATTGTGTAATCAATCCAAACCATGAGTCGTTCGTGTGTCTTGCAAAATTGCGGCGAATTCTAACAAAAACGATTGCGGATTGCTTGGGAAACTTCTTCCCTTCCCCGCCAAAAATGAAGGGGCGCCCAGTTGGCGCCCCTGATGACTTAGCCCTGTGCCGGGTAGAAAGTGGCGGCGCCCGGGCCGACCGGCAGCCCCAGCACAAACACCCAGGCATAGAACAGCAGGCTCCAGCCCAGCAGGAATACCAGGGTATAGGGCAGCATGGTCGCAATGAGCGTGCCTATCCCTAAGGATTTCTGGTAACGCACCGCCACCGCCAGGATCAAGCCGAAGTAGCTCATCATGGGGGTGATGATGTTGGTCACTGAATCCCCGATCCGGTATGCCGCCTGGATGACCTCAGGGGAGTAACCAATCAGCATCAGCATGGGCACGAAGATGGGCGCCGTGACCGCCCACTGGGCCGATGCTGAACCAATCATCAGGTTGATGACGGCGCACATCAGTATGAAACCAAAGAAGAGACCAGGACCGGTCAGGCCCAGAGCCTGCAGGGCCCCTGCCCCCTTGACCGCAAACACTGTCCCGAAGTTGGTCCAGGAGAAGTAGGCAACGAACTGGGCCGCAAAGAACACCAGCACGATGTACATGCCCATGGTACTCATGCTGGTGGACATCGCCTTGATCACGTCCTTGTCGCTGGTCATGGTGCCCACGACCTTGCCGTAGACAAAACCTGGTACGGCGAAGAAGACGAAGATGAAGGCGACAATGCCGTGCAGGAAGGGAGAGCCCGCAATGGCCCCCGTCTCCGGATGGCGCAATATGCCATCCGCTGGTACCACGGTCAGCGCCAGCAGGCCGCTGACCACCAGCACGGCCACCAGGGCCGACCAGAGGCCACGCTTCTCCCGGGCAGTCAGGGACTCTGCCTGTTGATCCAGAGAGACACTCGCCTCGCTCGGGTCATATTTACCGAGCTTGGGTTCGACTATCTTCTCGGTCACCCAGGCGCCCAGGCCGGTGATGAGGAAGGTACTGACGAACATGAAGTACCAGTTCACCTCGGGGCCGACCACATAGCCGGGATCTATGATGCGGGCCGCTATCTGGGTGATGCCTGCGAGCAGGGGATCCACGGTGCCAAGCAGCAGATTGGCAGAGTAGCCACCGGAGACACCGGCAAAGGCCGCCGCCAGACCCGCCAGAGGATGGCGACCCAGGGAGTGGAAGATCATGGCCGCCAGGGGGATCAGCACCACGTAGCCAAGCTCGGCCGCCGTGTTGGACATGATCCCGGCAAAGACGATGGTCAGCGTGACCATGCGGCGGGAGGCGCTCATCACCATGCCCCGCATGGCGGCGCTGAGCAGGCCTGAGTGTTCGGCAATGCCCACCCCGAGCAGCGCCACCAGCACAGTGCCCAGCGGCGCGAAGCCGGTGAAGTTGGTCACCAGGTTGGAGACGATGCGTTGCAGTCCCTCGGCGCTGAGCAGGCTGACCACAGTGATCATGCCGTCCGCACTGCGACCGGGCGCCCCTTCCGGACGCGGATCCACCACGCTGACGCCAAACCAGGCGGCAATGCCGGAGGCCAGGATCAGGGCGAGGGAGAAGAGGGCAAATAAAGTGATGGGGTGTGGCAGCAAATTACCGAGCCACTCGACTCCGTTCAAAAAGCGATTGAACAGGCCGGGGCGCGCAGGCGCCAATGGTGTCGTCCTCGACGTCATCAATTACTCCTTATCCATTTGAAACATGCTGTCGGTCGGTGCAGCCGATACGCCTGCGTTTCTAGTGAACCTGAGCAAGGACGGAGTACGCATCCTGATCACCGAGCCGAAGTCAATCCTCGATGAATTAACCGCAAGCCTTTTACCCTCGGCTAACTGAATGCAATATGAATGGGAGCGTCAGAAACAAAAAAGCCATGGAAATCCATGGCTTATTGAATTCAAATGGGACAGGTTAGCCGATGTGGGTCAGACCACCCATATAGGACTGCAGGGCAGCCGGGATGGCGATTCGACCATCTTCCTGCTGATAGTTCTCGATGACCGCGACCAGGGTGCGGCCCACGGCCAGACCTGAGCCATTGAGGGTATGGATCAGTTGGGGCTTGCCGTCGATACGTACCCGAGCCTGCATGCGGCGCGCCTGGAAGTCGGTGCAGTTGGAGACGGAGGAGATCTCACGGTAGGTGTCCTGAGCCGGCAGCCACACTTCCAGATCGTAGGTCTTGGCAGCAGCAAAGCCCATGTCGCCGGTGCACAGCGCCATCACGCGATATGGCAGCTCCAGCAGTTGCAGCACCTTCTCGGCGTGCCCCACCATCTCTTCCAGCGCGTTCCAGGATTGCTCCGGGTGAACCAGTTGCACCATCTCGACCTTGTCGAACTGGTGCATGCGGATGAGGCCCTTGGTATCACGACCGTAGGAGCCAGCCTCGGAGCGGAAGCAGGGGCTGTGGGCGGTCATCTTGATGGGCAGTTCCTGCTCGTCGAAGATCTCGTCACGGGCCATGTTGGTGAGCGGCACTTCCGAGGTCGGGATCAAGGAGAGCTTGCGCTCCTTGCTGCCCTCTTCGGCGTCGGAGACGATACCCGTGTTGAAGAGATCGTCGGAGAACTTCGGCAACTGGGTGGTGCCATACAAGCTGTCCGGGTTCACCAGATAAGGCACGTAGCATTCGGTGTAGCCGTGCTGCTGGGTATGCAGGTCCAGCATGAACTGCGCCAGGGCGCGGTGCAGGCGGGCAATCTGACCCTTCATCACCACAAAGCGCGAGCCGGAGAGCTTGACGCCATTCTTGAAGTCCAGACCCTTGAGGCCCTCACCCACTTCCACGTGATCCCGCGGCGTGAAATCAAATTCACGGACAGAGCCCCAGCGGCGTACTTCGACGTTGTCGTTCTCGTCGCGCCCAGCCGGGGTGGTGTCGCTTGGCAGATTCGGCATGCCATCAGCGATGTCCTTGATATCACGCAGCAGCGATTCGAGTTCGACCTTGCTGGTTTCAAGCTCGTCGTTGATCTTGGTAACGATGGCCTTGAGCGGCGCCACATCTTCCCCACGGCGAGCAGCCTCACCGATGGATTTGGAGCGGGCGTTACGCTCGGCCTGCAGCTCCTGAGTGCGGGACTGCAGATCCTTGCGCTTCTCTTCCAGAGCATTGACCGCCGCTACGTCCAGAACGTAGCCACGTGTCGCCAGACGAGCGGCAGCCTCATCGATTTCGCTGCGCAGATATTTGGGATCCAGCATGGTTTACCTACTTTTTTCAGATGGGACCTGCGCCTGGGTCATCAAACCTGGCGAGAGAACAGATCCAGAAGTTAACATCGGTTGGCGCACCCCGGGTCTTCAGGATCGAGCCTGCAAAATCAGGCCTTCGAAATCAAGAAGATGGCGCAAGGCCGAGACAAACGGGGTCAGAGGGGCAGTGTAGCAGACCGCCCCCCTGCCCGAACAGGGACTATTGCTGTCGTTTTTGCCAAGTTTGGGGGCATGAGACAGTCGATATTCGCCGATCCGGTCGATTGGCATACCAATCTCCGGACTCGCAGCCTAGTTGTCTCTTTTGCGCGGACTCTGCTTGTCCAGCTCACGCAGGTAATCCAGTTTCTGGGCTATCTGCTTCTCGAGTCCCCTGTCCGTCGGCTGGTAATAGTGCTTGCCAGCGAGCTCTGGTGGGAAGTAGCTTTCGCCAGCCGCGTAGGCGCCAGCTTCGTCGTGGGCGTAGCGGTACTCGGCGCCATAGCCCAAATCACTCATCAACTTGGTCGGTGCATTGCGCAGGTGCGGCGGCACCTCGAAGTCCGGCAGGTTCTTGGCATCGTTGAGCGCCGCCTTCCAGGCGGTGTAGACCGCATTGCTCTTGGGGGCGCAGGCGAGATAGACGATGGCCTGGGCGATGGCCCGCTCCCCTTCCGCCGGACCGATGCGATGGAAGCAATCCCAGGCCGAGAGCGCCACCTGCATGGCACGGGGGTCGGCATTGCCCACATCTTCCGAGGCAATGGCCAGCAAACGACGGGCAATATAAAGCGGATCGCAACCGGCACTCACCATGCGGGCATACCAGTAGAGGGCCGCATCGGGCGCCGAGCCGCGAATGGACTTGTGCACCGCCGAGATCAGATCGAAGAAGTGATCCCCCCCCTTGTCGAAGCGGGCCACGTGCTCACCCACCACGGCGGCGAGCAGGGCACTGTCAATCAGCCGCTCCCCCGCCCCGTTGGCCTCGGCCATGTCGGCCAGCAGCTCCAGGTAGTTGAGAGACTTGCGCCCATCCCCATCCACCGCCTTGGCCAGCGCCTCCTTCACCCCGGGCGCAAAGGTCAGTGTGGCGTCATTGAGGCCACGGGAGTCGGTCAGCGCCTGATCGATCATGGCGAGGATATCTTCCTCTTCCAGCCGCTTGAGCAGATAGACCCGGGCTCGGGAGAGCAAGGCGTTGTTGAGTTCGAATGAAGGGTTTTCGGTAGTGGCGCCGATGAAGGTGATGGTGCCATCTTCGATGTGGGGCAGGAACACATCCTGCTGGCTCTTGTTGAAGCGGTGCACCTCATCGACGAAGAGGATGGTGCGCACCCCGCGCCAGCTGTTCTCCTTCGCCTTGTCGATGGCGGCGCGGATCTCCTTGATGCCGGAGGTGACCGCGGAGAGCCGCTCGACCTCGGCCTGACAGTAGTGCGCCATCAGCTCGGCGAGAGTGGTCTTGCCGGTGCCAGGGGGCCCCCACAGGATCATGGAGTGGCAGTGACCGGCCAGGATGGCTTTGCGCAGGGGCTTGTCCGGCCCCAGAATGTGTTGCTGCCCTATGTACTGGTCAAGGGTCTGCGGCCGCATCCGTGCGGCCAGCGGACGAAAGTCCGACGAGAAGTCTAACGAGAGATTGCTCATCAGCGTTGATCGTCCAGCGCGACCCCCTTGGGCGTCTTGAACACGAATTCGTTGCCCTTGAGCGCCGGCTTGCGGTTGAAACCGCTCAGGGTGAACTCGCTCCACTGGCCTTGAGCCTCTTTCACATCGAAGCGGCTGATGTTGTCCTGCCTGTCGAAAGTGATACGGAAGGAGGCGATCAGCTCGTCCTGGTTGCGGCTGGTGACGGTAAAGACATCGTCCTGCTCGGTCACGTCGTAGTTTTTCCAGTACTTGTCATCGCTGCTGGCGATCAGGATGAAGGGAGTATTGACCACCGCATCCTGCAACTTGAGGGCGGTGACCTGTTCGACGAAGGGATCATAGATCCAGACATCCTTGCCATCGGCCACGATCAGGCTCTCATCCGGACTCTTGGTGTGCCAGTTGAAACGATTGGGGCGCGACACAAGCAGATCGCCGCTCGCCTTCTGCAGCTCTTTGCCCTTGCTGTCAAAGACAGTCTGCTGGAACTGGGCGGAGAAGAGGTTGACAGCCGCCAGCTTCTGCTTCAGATCACTGGCCGCATCGGCCCAGACCTGGCTGCTGGCGATGAGCAGTACGCTTCCCATCAATAACTGTTTTTTCATAAGGTCTCTCGATAAAAGGCCACACCCGCTAAGGGCATGGCCAGGACACAAAAGGGTTAATCACGCACCGGCGGCGGTGCCAGCACATCCCGTTGGCCGTTGCCACCGGGGCTGCTGACGATGCCCTGATTCTCCATCTGCTCGATGAGGCGGGCCGCTCTGTTGTAACCGATCTTGAACTTGCGCTGCACGCTGGAGGTAGACCCTCGACGCGATTCCACCACGAAGGCCACCGCCTCGTCGAACAGAGGGTCCAGCTCTTCGTCGCCGACATCGCCGCCACCGCTGCTGCCACCCTCATCCGACTCACCGGAGAGGATCTCCTCGATGTAGTTCGGCTCACCACGCAGTTTCCAGTCCGCTACCACCTTGTGTACCTCATGGTCATCGACGAAGGCGCCGTGAACCCGGGTCGGGTTGGAGGTACCGGCCGGCATGTAGAGCATGTCGCCCATGCCGAGCAAGGATTCGGCGCCGCCCTGATCCAGGATGGTGCGGGAATCTATCTTGCTCGACACCTGGAAGGAGATCCGGGTCGGGATGTTGGCCTTGATGAGGCCGGTGATCACATCCACCGAGGGACGCTGGGTCGCCAGGATCAGGTGAATACCGGCCGCCCGCGCCTTCTGGGCGATACGGGCAATCAGCTCTTCAACCTTCTTGCCGACGATCATCATCATGTCGGCAAACTCGTCCACCACCACCACTATGTGCGGCAGTTTCTCAAGCTCGGGAGCCATCTGGTCCATGGAATCCCCCGGGCGCCACAGCGGATCGCGCATGGGGTTGCCCGCATCAGCCGCCATCTGCACCTTGGTGTTATAGCCCTTGAGGTTACGTACCCCGACCACCGACATCAGCTTGTAGCGACGCTCCATCTCGCCCACGCACCAGCGCAGGGCATTGGCGGCATCCTTCATGTCGGTCACCACCTCGGTGAGCAGATGGGGTATTCCCTCGTAGACCGAGAGTTCCAGCATCTTGGGATCGATCATGATGAAGCGCAGATCGTCCGGGCTCGCCTTGTAGAGCATGGAGACGATCATGGTGTTCACCCCGACCGACTTGCCCGAGCCGGTAGTACCGGCCACCAGCAGGTGCGGCATCTTGGCCAGGTTCACCACCACCGGCTCGCCGGCGATATCCTGGCCAAGCACCATGGTCAGGGGACTCTCGCTGTTGTGGAAATCTTCGCAATCCACCACTTCGCGCATGTAGACCGTCTGGCGAACCCGGTTGGGCAGTTCGATACCGATAAAGGTCTTGCCGGGTATCACCTCCACTACCCGTACACTGCTGGCGGAGAGCGAGCGCGCAAGATCGCGGGAGAGGTTGGTTATCTTGCTCGCCTTCATGCCGGGGGCCAGGTCGAGTTCAAAGCGGGTGATGACAGGGCCCGGATAGACACCGACCACCTTGGCCTGCACGTTATAGTCGGCAAGCTTGGCCTCCACCAGGCGCGCCATGCGCTCCAGCTCCTCCGGGCTCATGGACTGGGTCTTGGCCGGGGGGCGGTCGAGCAGGTCCAGACTCGGCAGCGGTGCCATATTGGCCATGGTAGTGCGTTTGGAGACAGGACGGGGCACCGGGCTCGGGGCCTCGTCACCATTGTCAGCCCAAGGCAGGTCCAGATCATCCTCATTGGCCATCACCACCGGCTGGCGGGGGCGCTGGGCACGTTTGACGGGGGCCGGCGCCGGCTCCTCATCATCGTCAAAATCAGGATCGAACTGGAAGGTATCTTCGTCCAGCTCAGGCAACCACTCCTCAGACTTGGCCGCCCTCTTCCCCTTGCTGCCCTGTTGGGGCGCCTTGGCCTGGCGCAACCAGCCACCGTGAGGCTCATCGTCGTCCTCGTCATCCAGGGCCAGGGTGCCGGCACTGCCTTCCAGCAAGGGATCCGGTCCCTCAAAGCGGGGTTGACGCCAGCCGCCACTGAGCCAGTTACCCAAAGTTGTGGGCAAGTGATAGAGGGCAGAGACTGACCCGGTACAGGCACCGCCGATCCGCTCGACTATGGTGAGCCAGGACCAGCCGGTGAACAGGGTGATGCCTGTTGCCACGAAACAGAGCAGCATCAGGTTGGCGCCGACGCCGCCAAACAGCGGGATCACGGCCGAGGCTATCACATCGCCGACCAGGCCACCGGCCGAGAAGTTCTGCATGTCATTGAAGTTCATGCTGGCGATGGCCGACATGCCGAGTACCGTCAATATGAAACCAACAATGCGCACCGACAGGGTAAGGTAGTCGACTTCCAGCAAGCGGCTCGGCCGCCAGAACAGACTCCACCCCAGCAGCACCAGCAAAGGCGGTACCAGGTAGGAGAAGGCCCCGAAGGTGAACATGGTGATATCGGCTATCCAGGCACCGGCGCTACCTGCCAGATTCTTCACGTCCCCTTCCCAGGAGGTCTGGGACCAGCCGGGATCGGCAGGGTGGTAGGTGAGCAGGGCAAGCAAGAGGTAGGCAGCCAGCAGTGTGATGGCGATCAAGACGGCTTCGAAGATCCGTTGGGTGCCTGATAAAGGAGTAAACAGCTTTTTCTCGGCCAAACTCCGGCTCCTTTCTGAAAAACATGATAACGCGTGGGACAAGGGGGCCCAGTATCCCTGAAAAACCTATCACTTGTCAGCCTGCCCAGCCATTGATGCGACAGACTCGACAAGCAGAAACGAGCGGACTGGCCGCTCGTTTCTCATTTTATGATGCATCAATTGCCTGTCACATCACAGCACAAAATACTCTATCGGGTACTAATTACCAGACGACTGCTCTGTTTAACTTCTTCCATCACCACATAGGTGCGCGTGTCGTTGACGCCAGGCAGTCGCAACAGGGTTTCCCCAAGCAGACGGCGGTAGGCAGACATGTCGCTGACGCGGGTTTTGAGCAGGTAATCGAAATCACCGGAGACCAGATGACACTCCTGGATCTCTTCGAGTACTTGAACCGCCTTATTGAACTGTTCAAACACGTCCGGGGCGCCCCGGTTCAGGGTGATTTCCACAAACACCAGCAGAGAAGCATCCAGATAATGAGGGTTCAGAATAGCGGCATATCCTTCGATATAGCCTTGTCGCTCCAGGCGACGAACCCGTTCCAGACAGGGTGTGGGACTCAGGCCAACTCGTTTGGACAACTCAACATTCGAAATCCTGCCATCCTTTTGCAGTTCATTGAGAATGTTGCGATCAATCCTGTCCAAATCCTTTAGCCGACTCTTAGCTTCCATCATTTTATTCCATCCTTTGGCTATTTTTTGGTAAGAATCACCAGTCATTTTATAATTATGGTCACAAATCCTGTCAATACCTGAATATGCGAGGCGCACATGTTGCCCGACAACGGAGCAACATAAAACACCGATCTATAGACAAGGGGGGAGCAAGATTATCGGTGTACCTAAAGAAATAAAAAACCATGAATATCGCGTAAGCATGGTTCTGGCCAGTGTACGTGAACTGGCAGCACGAAACCATACTGTTTTCGTCCAACGCGGCGCAGGAACTGGCATCGGCTTCACTGACGCAGACTATCACGCTGCTGGCGCCGAAATATTGGCCGCTGCTGCTGATATTTTTGCAACGTCGCAGATGACAGTCGGGGTCAAAGAGCCCATGCAGCCAAGCTGCCATCCAGTGACCCCACCAAGTGCCATTTACCTATACCGCCCTCTGGTGCCGGGTCTGCCCCAGCCCCCTGTGCTGGCAACTGCGCTCTGTTCTGCATCGCTTACCCGCCAGTCAGCGATGCCTGGGGTGGTCTGCCTTCGCTGGTCCCCATGTCCGGCATCGCCGATCGCATGTCTATTCACGCCGGTGTCCAGGCGTCACTGCGCCGAAACTTGTCACCCGTGAACGTACTGCCGCCATGAAGCCATGGTTCGGCCGGCGCCGTGGCTCGTACCGCTGCCTTGGCCCTCAACAACGCTACCCTGCCCGTCCTCATCCGTCTGGCAGATAAAGGCGACTAAAGCCGCCCTGCTTGCCGACAACCACCTGATCAACGGCCTGAACCCGATGGCGGTAAATGGTTCTCTGCCAAAGCCCACGGCCTTGTCGTCACCCATTCCCAGACCCTGTTGGACTGATCCCACTTGCCAGCAAGTCGCGAAGAGTACAAAACGCCCGCGATGGGCGGTTTTTGATGTCCGAACGCGCGCCAGCCCGCACCGACTATCGATTAACACAATCGATGCACTGCCCTTTGACCCTGGATCACGAATTCCCTACAATCGCGCAAACTCATTACGTCTCGGAAATCACACCATGAGCGAAGTCATTCACAGCAAGCTGCTGATCCTGGGCTCAGGCCCGGCAGGCTACACGGCCGCCGTCTACGCAGCCCGTGCCAACCTCAATCCACTGCTGGTCACCGGCATGCAGCAAGGCGGTCAGCTGACCACCACCACGGAAGTGGAGAACTGGCCCGGTGATGCGGAAGGACTGACCGGTCCTGCGTTGATGGAGCGAATGAAAGAGCATGCGGAAAAATTTGATACTCGCATCCTGTTCGATCACATCAACGAGGTGTCCCTGAATGAGCGCCCGTTCCGCCTCAAGGGCGACAGCAGCGAGTACAGCTGTGATGCCCTGATCATCGCCACAGGCGCCTCTGCCAAATACCTGGGTCTGCCTTCTGAAGAGGCCTTCAAGGGGCGCGGCGTCTCCGCCTGCGCCACCTGTGATGGCTTCTTCTATCGCAATCAGGAAGTGGCCGTCATTGGCGGGGGCAATACCGCCGTGGAAGAAGCCCTCTATCTGGCGAACATCGCCAAGAAGGTGCATCTGGTCCATCGTCGCGACGAGTTCCGCGCCGAGAAGATCCTGATCAAGCGCCTGCATGACAAGGTAGCCAGTGGCAACATAGTGCTGCACACCTATCAGACCCTGGACGAAGTGCTGGGCGACGACATGGGTGTGACCGGCATCCGGCTGCGCAGCACCAAGGATGACAGCACCTCTGAGCTGCCGCTGATGGGAGTCTTCATCGCCATTGGCCATCAGCCGAACACCCAGATCTTCGAAGGTCAGCTGGCCATGGAGAATGGCTATCTGCTGGTACGCGGCGGTCTGCAAGGTTTCGCCACTCAAACCAGCATTGAAGGCGTATTCGCCGCAGGCGACGTGGCCGACCACAACTACCGTCAGGCCATCACCTCGGCCGGGACTGGTTGCATGGCCGCCCTGGATGCTGAACGCTTCCTCGATGCGCAGTAAGCGCCGCCAGCCCCAGTAGGGGCAGGTGATGAAAATGACAAAGGCATGCCCCGGCATGCCTTTGTTGTCTCCGGGATACGCGTATCGCCCTCTAGCCCGCACGCTGCCCTTCTTCATCGGCCCACACCGCGCTTGTCTACTACTCAGCTCAGCTGACAGAGGCTGACGACTCTGGGGCGAGGCGAGAATTCAATAAGTCTTGTCGACCCGCACTCCATCATCAAAGTAAAGGATACGAACCTTATCGCCCTGGGCGAAGACCATGCTCGAATCAAAATCCTGAATGACATTGACCAGTGCCCCCTGATCATTGCGGATCAGCAGCTCCACCAGTTTGTTCTCCACCACCTCAGTGCCGGACTGGTAATATTGCGCCGCACCGGCACCCGCCAAGGCCCCCACCGCGGTGGCTATCTCCCGGCCATGACCGCCGCCAAACTGGTTGCCAAGCAAGCCCCCGATGAGTGCCCCACCCAACGTCTTCCAGCCGGATTGTTCAGACTCAATCACCTGACGCTGGGTGATGTTGCGCATCGTCTCGACCTGACCAAATACCACCTGGTTGACCGGCCGCGCCGTATTGCGTTGATAGACCTCGGCACTGGCCTGCACCGTGACAAAGCACAGCAGGCTGGATACTATCAGGATAATGGCCTTCATCTATGAAACCTCTCGATGCTATGTCTTGTTACCTGACCCAACTGGATGATGAGCCGACCCGGTTCCCCCACCCCAAACACGCTCTGGATGAACCCAATGGCCTGCTGGCGATCGGGGGCGATCTCTCCCCTCCTCGTCTGCTCGCAGCTTACCACAACGGGATCTTTCCATGGAATGAACCCCATCAGGCCCTGCTATGGTGGTCGCCGGACCCCCGTGGAGTAATAGTTCCCTCACGCCTGCATGTCGGGCGCAGTCTGAAAAAGTTTTTGCGCCGTCATTCATTCGATATTTCCATCAATCGCGCCTTTAATCAGGTTATCGCCGCCTGCGCCGCCCCCAGGCCCACCGCCAGTGGTACCTGGATCAGCGATGAGATGATAGCGGCCTACCAGGCGCTGCATCGTCAGGGGCACGCTCACTCCATCGAAGTGTGGCAAGACGGGCAGTTGCAGGCGGGGCTCTATGGTATCGCCGTCGGTCGCCTCTTCTGTGGCGAATCCATGTTCAGCCGTATAGATAACGGTGCAAAAGTGGCCATGTGGGCCTTGTGCCGCCATTTTGAATGCCACGGCGGGGCCCTCATTGACTGCCAGATGCAAAACAGCTTCCTGGCTACCCTGGGCATCGAAGAGTGGCCCCGTAGCCAGTTTTTGGCGGCGCTGGCGACACTGCGACAGCAACCACTGCGTGAAGGGTGCTGGCAAACGAGGTCCATCAACCTATGACTGAAGAAGTGATCCTCAAAGTAGGCCTGACTCCCAAACATGCCTGCAGCTATCTGGAACATCAACAGGAGCAGTTGCTGGTACTGATGGATAACGACCTGCTCAATGCTCATGGTTACGAGCGCTTGTTGACCGCTGGCTTTCGCCGCAGCGGCAATGATATCTATCGCCCCCACTGTCCGAGCTGCAACGCCTGTCAGTCTCTGCGTATCCACAGCGAGCAGTTTGTAGCGAGTCGCAGCCAGAAGCGGATCCTGCAACAAAACCGGGATCTCTCCCTGGTGCTTAGCTATGGCGATAAGCCCGAATATTATCAGCTGTATGAACGTTATATCCGCCAGCGACACCGGGACGGCAGCATGTATCCTCCCAGCCGCAACCAGTACAAGGGCTTCTTGCACTGTGACTGGATGCCGCCGCTCTATCTCGAGATCCATCAGAATAACCGGCTTATCGGTGTGGCAGTCACGGATCTCCTGCCCCACGCCTTGAGCGCCATGTATACCTTTTTCGACCCCGCCTTTGCCGATCGATCTATCGGCACCTTTGCCATCTTAAGCCAACTGGATCTGGGGCGGCGAACTGGCCGTCACTGGCTCTATTTGGGCTATCACGTTGAGGAGTGCCGCAAGATGAAATACAAGAGTCGTTTCCTTCCCCATGAGCGACTCATTAAGGGTGAATGGAAAAATATCGCCACCAAGCCCGAGTAAACTTTACACATTGGCTTAAATCCGGCATGATCCAGCGGATTTTTGTTGTGGCTTATCAAGAGGATTCAATGGCTAAAGAAGACAGTATTGAGATGCAGGGCACTATCTTGGAAACCCTGCCCAATACCATGTTCCGTGTGGAACTGGAGAATGGTCACGTGGTTATCGCTCACATTTCCGGCAAGATGCGCAAAAACTACATTCGTATCCTGACTGGCGACAAGGTGACAGTCGCTCTGACTCCCTACGATCTCTCCAAGGGTCGTATTGTTTTCCGCTCTCGCTAAGCCAGGAATTCAGCAAAAAACCCCAACCTGATGGTTGGGGTTTTTTGTCGTTTCGTGGTTTCTATTTAGTGAGGCACGGCTTCAACATCGACCTGAAAATCGAAGCTGAGGCTATCATTTACTACTTCAACCTTGACGATACCCCCATCGACCAGTGAACCAAACAGGATCTCATTGGCCAGGGGTTTCTTGAGGTGCTCCTGAATGACCCGCCCCATGGGTCTAGCTCCCATCGCCCTGTCATAGCCCTTCTCAGCCAACCAGTGACGGGCACCTTCCGATATCTCAAGGGATACTCCCTTGGCGTCCAGCTGTACCTGAAGTTCGACGATGAACTTGTCGACCACTTGGTAGATCACCGCCATATCCAGATGGTTAAACCAGATAGTGTGATCAAGCCGGTTACGGAACTCTGGGCTGAACGTCTTGTTGATCACCTCCATGGCGTCGTGGCTGAGATCCTGCTGCTGGAAGCCAATGGACTTTCGCTGAGTCTCCTGGACACCCGCATTGGTGGTCATCACCAAGATGATGTTGCGAAAATCTGCCTTGCGACCGTTATTATCGGTAAGAGTCCCATTGTCCATGACCTGCAGCAACAGGTTGAACACATCCGGGTGCGCCTTCTCTATCTCATCAAGCAACAATACGGCATGGGGATGTTTGATCACTGAATCAGTCAACAGGCCCCCTTGTTCAAAACCAACATAGCCGGGCGGTGCACCAATCAGCCTGGAGACAGTATGACGCTCCATGTATTCCGACATGTCAAAGCGCAGCATCTCGACTCCAAGCGCCTTCCCGAGCTGCTGGGTGACTTCTGTTTTCCCCACCCCTGTTGGGCCAGCAAACAGGAAGCAACCGACAGGACGACGCTCATTCCCCAACCCTGAACGAGAGAGACGAATGGCATCGGTCAACACCGAAATGGCCTTATCTTGACCAAATACCACCATCTTGAGGTTGCGCTCCAGATTTTTGAGCACCTCCTTATCGGAAGAGGAAACAGATTTTTCCGGAATGCGCGCTATCTTGGCCACGATGGATTCAATCTCGGCCACATTGATCACTTTCTTGCGCTTGCTCACTGGCAGCATACGCTGCCCCGCCCCAGCTTCATCGATCACATCAATGGCTTTGTCCGGCAGATGGCGATCATTGATGTACTTGGCTGAGAGCTCGGCCGCAGCCCGAATGGCCTTGGCGGTATAGCGCACACTATGATGCGCCTCGTAGCGACTCTTGAGACCCATCAGGATGCGAGTCGTGTCATCTATGGTCGGTTCTACGATGTCTATCTTTTGGAAGCGGCGCGCCAAGGCGCGATCTTTCTCGAAGATCTGGGCATATTCCTGGTAGGTGGTTGAACCCACGCAACGCAGCAGACCATTGGAAAGCAGAGGCTTGATCAAGTTGGCCGCATCCAGCTGACCACCGGATGCCGCCCCTGCACCTATGATGGTGTGTATTTCGTCGATAAACAGAATGGCTCCTTCCTGGCGCTCAATCTGTTTGAGTAGCACCTTGAGGCGCTTCTCGAAGTCACCACGATACTTGGTACCGGCCAATAGGGATCCCATATCCAGGGAATAGATGGTGCTGCCGGCAATGACTTCAGGCACATCCCCCTTGACGATGCGATAAGCCAAACCCTCGGCGATGGCAGTCTTGCCCACGCCGGCTTCCCCGACCAACAAAGGGTTGTTTTTACGGCGGCGGCACAATACCTGGATGGTGCGGCTCAGCTCCTGATCGCGACCAATCAAGGGATCTATTCGTCCCTCCAGCACCAGCTGGTTGAGGTTAGTGGCAAAGCTCTCTATCTGGGCGGCTGAGACATCATCGTCAGCATCGGCATTGTTTTGCGGGGTGTCTGGTTTGTTGTCTTTGCGCACACCATGGGAGAGGAAATTGACCACATCCAGTCGGCTAATGTCGGATTTTTTCAGGAAGTAAGCAGCCTGGGACTCCTGCTCACTGAAGATGGCCACCAGCACGTTGGCACCACTGACTTCGGTATGACCCGAAGATTGCACGTGGAATACTGCGCGTTGCAGCACACGCTGGAAACCTAGAGTTGGCTGGGTTTCTCTGTCTTCGTCATCGGCGGCAATTAACGGTGTGGTCTGATTGATGAAGGCGGCGATCTCCTTGCGCATCAATTCCACATCCGCACCACATGAACTCAAGGCCTCGTGGGCTGAGCTGTTATCCAGCAGGGCCAACAACAGGTGCTCAACGGTCATGAATTCGTGACGCTCATCGCGAGCGAGCTTGAAAGCCTCGTTCAGCGTCTTCTCTAGCTCTTTGTTCAACATAGGCACCTCCCCTAAGTACAGCAACAATGTGGTGTCGTTCTGTCATCACGTCATGTCGTTTAGGCCTTTTCCATCGTACATAGCAGTGGATGTTCGTTATTACGTGAATAGGTATTGACCTGGACCACCTTAGTCTCCGCTATCTCGGCGGTGAAGGTGCCACAGACTCCCTTACCACTATAATGCACACTCAGCATGATCTGGGTAGCCTTATCCAGATCCATCCGGAAGAACCGCTGCAAGACTTCAACCACGAACTCCATCGGGGTGTAGTCATCATTATTGAGCAGCACCTTGTACATGGATGGCGGCTGCAGCTTGGTCTTCTCGGACTGCGCAATCTCTTCATTAACAAAGAGTTCTTTTTGCTTACTCATGATTGTGCTTGGGTACCTCTAGATTACTACCGCCTGGCGTCAGGCTGTCAATAGACTTGTTAACTGGATCACATGACTTGTTAACAACTTCTTGACTCGACCATCAGTTGGACTAAATTGGTTACTTGCTAATCGGCGCCCCACCATTATTAGGCTGATATATCTAGTTATAATGGGCTGGTGCAGGTTACTCAACGACTTTAGGGTAATCAATAAAAGGATGTAGATGTATGGCAACCGGAACAGTCAAGTGGTTTAACAACGCAAAAGGATTTGGGTTTATCTGTCCGGAAGGGGGCGGTGACGATATCTTCGCCCACTACTCCACCATTCAAATGGAAGGTTACAGAACCTTGAAAGCGGGTCAAGCTGTGCAGTTTGAGCTTCAACAGGGTCCAAAGGGCAATCATGCCGCTGTTATTGTGCCGAATGAAGCACAAAACATCTGAGTCAAGGTTGGATAAATAAAAAATCCGGCCTCTTTTAGGCCGGATTTTTTATTTATCTCTGCTTCCGCCCACAGCAACCATCACTTACCCCCAGCCAAGTGCCATAGCGGGAATATAAAACGCTCCCTCGCCTGAAGGGGACAAAGATGATGAATATTGACGAATGCCAGACAGCAAAAAGCCCGACCTGAGCCGGGCTTTTCAATATGGCGGTGAGGGAGGGATTCGAACCCTCGATACGTTGCCGTATACACACTTTCCAGGCGTGCTCCTTCAGCCACTCGGACACCTCACCAAATTTTTTACTGCTTTGAAGTGGCTTTCGGAGCACGGGTTGCGTGCTTCTATTCCGACTTCGTCGGTGGGCAGCCATTCGGACACCCCACCAAATTTTCTGACTGCTATTTTACCTGTTCAATCATCAGGATCGCTCATGGCCTTGGCCGCGACAACGGGGCGTAATTTAGGGGAAAGCCGCTCGCCCGTCAACGGCTTTCTCTGCCTCCCGCGTTCGACTGCCGGATTAATGCACAGATCCCGGTTCAACCACCACATCAACCAGGTTTAGGAAGCCCAAACGCTCACACTCGGCAACCACATCATGGGTCGCGGCTATGGTGCTCTGCACAAACAAGATGAACTGTTCGACCGTAAGACCCGCCTTGGTGAACACCGTATGGCCGACCACTAGTCGTGGCAAGTTGTCATCAATGATGTCGAGAAACACCTTGAGCGAGGGATATTGCATGTTGAGCCGACCCAGTTCAGCCACCATGGGCAACAGCGCCGCAGGGCGAATTTCCAGCTCGGAGGAGAACAACAATCCTTCCTCTTCAACAAAGACGCGGCTCTCCTGGATGCCTTCCACAGATTGCAGGGAGACGATATGGATGCCATGGCACTGATCGCAGACATAATGCTCGATACGAGCCTGTTGCAGCCAACGCATTATCATTTCGGAGCTGGGTGTATTCATCATGACGTTATGGGACTCTTGAAAGCGAGGGGCGCAGTCTAAACCAATTTGTGGTCAACCTAAAGTAGAGGCCCCTGCCCGCCTCTGTTTGCGCTTCTTTTTGACACTGACAGTCCATATACTCAGCCCACCTGCGCGCAGCCCGAACCGAGTGTCGATGACCATCCAAGAGAAATATCGCCTGCACCTCAAGTCCCTCTCCGATGAGCTGCTGGTGTTGCAAAAGCCGATCCGCATTCTGGATGCCATCAAATGGCCCCACCATATCCGTCATGACTTTCTGGCCAAGGGCGGCAAGACTCTGCCAGCTATCGATACCAACTTCTATCAGGGCCTGGATCTGGGGTTCGACCCACGTAACAAGTACCTGGAGCTCAAGGAGCTCAGGGACAGGATCCGCCGCAAATTGGGCCCCCATGATGACTTGGGCCGCATACTGCAAGCCAACGTCGATCAGTACATGGTGGTGATCGAGATGCTGCGCCAACGCGGCCAGCCCGATTTTCTGCGTTACAGTCAACGCCTCTATGGTTCGGCCCGGGATCACCTGAGGGGCGATCGCAAGACACTGCGTGAGCTGGGAGAGCGGTTGTGCGATATCTTTTCCCTGCCGGGTGCCCGCCATTTGGTGCGCCCCTACCCCAAGGAGTTTGAGGGGCAGGCTGCGGTAGACCGGCTGCAGGACAAACTATCCAGCTACTTTCGCGACGGCCAGGTGCAGGTAAAGCTGAGCGATGGCATCGTCTCGGATGCGGCAGCTGGCGGTGACTATATCAAGCTGAGCAGTCATGCCCGCTTCTCCGAGCTCGACTTGCAGGTGTTGGAGGTCCACGAGGGGTGGGTTCATGTCGGTACCACCCTCAATGGCCGACAGCAGCCTTATGCGACCTGGCTCAGTGCCGGCTCGCCGCGCATCACGGCCTGCCAGGAGGGATTGGCGGTTCTGATAGAGACCCTCACTTTCAGCTCCTTCCCGGACAGGGCTAAACGTATCTCGGACAGGGTGATGGCCATCGACATGGCCGAGAATGGTGCGGACTTCATCGAACTCTATCGCCATTTTCTGGACAAGGGCGCGAGCGAACATGATGCCTACAAGATCACCCAGCGGGTGTTCCGGGGCGGCATGGTGGAGGGAGGGGCTTGCTTTACCAAGGATCTCTCCTATGTAAAGGGCTATGTGGAGACGGTCAACTTCATTCGCAGCGCCGTGTTGGAAGGGGTACCCGAGATCTTGCCGATGCTGTTTGTGGGCAAGGTGACCCTGGACGACATCCCCGTGCTCTATCAGCACTATCTGGAAGGCTTGATCGCTGCCCCCAAGTACCTGCCCCCCATGTTCCGCGACCTGACCGGTCTCTATGTCTGGTTCGGTTTCGCCTCCGGCATGTCCCTTGTCGATATCGGCCGGGTGCAGCAACACTTTCGCCAGCTGTTCCATCGTCTGCCGGTAGCCGATCCCATCATCACCCCGGTCGATAGCGAATTCGATTAACCGCTCCGGCACGCCCGCGCCGAGCCTCGTCCTGTTACTCGGCCTTGAACCAAACATAAAAAGGGCCCGACAGGGCCCTTTTTATGTTTGCTAAAACCTGCGCAACCTGAACTTAACGAAATGCCCGGCCAGCCAGATAGTGCTTACGGCACAGGGAGACATAACGGGCATTGCCTCCTATTTCCACCTGAGCGCCATCCCGCGCGACCTGGCCATCGGCATTGACCCTGGCATTCATGTGCGCCTTGTTGCCACACCAGCAGATACTCTTGAGCTCTTCCACCTTGTCAGCCAGACAGAGCAGATGGTAGGAGCCGGGAAACAGCTCGGCACGGAAGTCTATCTTGAGGCCATAGGCAATCACGGGAATCCCCGCCTCGTCCACCACCCTGGCCAGCTGATAGACCTGCTCCTTGGTGAGAAATTGCGCCTCATCGACGATGAACACATCGATGGCCTGCTCGGCATGACGGGCCTTGACCATCTCGAACAGATCGCAGTTATCGCTAAACACCTCCGCCTTTAATTCCAACCCGACCCTGGCGCTGATCACCCCGAGTCCGGATCTGTCATCAATGGCTGGCGTCATGGCCAGAGGGTGCATGCCCCGCTCGAGATAGTTGAAGTGCGCCTGGATAAGCTGGGTGGATTTTCCCGAGTTCATCGCGGCGAATTTGTAATGTAATGAGGCCATGCTTGCTCCGATACCAATTTATGGCGCGCATGCTAACGCAGCATGACGCCAAAAACAAAGGGGCCCACAGGCCCCTCGTCATTCATCAGGCGGTGACTGCCGCCTTCTGACTGGCTCTAAGATAGAAAAGTGTCACCCCGAGGAACCAGACGCCGCTGGTAACAAAACCAGCGGTGACCGAGTGAGTCGCCCCCAGCACCAGGTAACCGAAGGCTGCCCCGATGGCAATGGTCAGCGCATAAGGCAGCTGAGTCATCACGTGATCGATATGATGGCAACCGGCGCCGGTGGAAGAGAGGATGGTGGTATCCGATATCGGTGAACAGTGATCGCCGAATACGGCCCCGGCCAGCACGGCAGAGAGCATCGGCAACATCATGCTTATCTCGCTGGCGGCGGCCATGTCACCGGCCAGGGGCAACATTATGCCGAAGGTCCCCCAGCTGGTGCCGGTCGCAAATGCCATGGCGCCGGAGAGGCAGAACATCACCACGGGCAGCAACTCGATGGGCAGCCCGCTCTGAGCCAGGGAAGCCAGGTATTTCCCTGTCTCCACATCGCGAATGACGGCGCCTATGGCCCAGGCAAACACCAGAATGTAGATGGCGGGCAGCATAGCCATGACACCGTGCTTGACGACCTCGAGCCAGGTACGCAGGCTCAGCCCCATGCGCAAGGTCAGCACCACGGCGACCCCAAGCCCGCACAGGCCGCCATTGACCAGGGAAGCGCCCACATCGGTATTTTCGAACGCGCCCAGTACCCCGAACGGCAACCCCTTCTCGGCCAGGGCAGCAGCCCCGGTGGCCATCATGAAATAGACGGTGGACGCGGTCAGGGTCAGGATTGGCAACACCAGATCGATGACCCGGCCGCGACTGGAGACGGGCAGATCGCCGCTGCTACCGGGAGGCACGCCCTTGGCCGGATCCCACAACTGCCCTTTGAGGGCACGCTGCTCATGCTCACGCATGGGACCGATGTCGAGCTGGAACACGATCACCACCAACACCATGGCCAGGGTGAACAGGGCATAGAAGTTCATGGGGATCATCTGCACAAAAGCAGATATCGGGCTCTGATCCTGAATACCATGGGCGGTCAAGATGCCACCGATGAGCGCGATGATATAGGCCCCCCATGAGGAGATCGGCATCAATACACAGACGGGGGCTGCGGTTGAGTCAAGCAGATAGGCCAGCTTGGCCCGGGATATATTGAAACGATCGGTCAGCGGACGGCAGATGGTCCCCACCGACAGACTGTGAAAATAGTCATCGATGAAGAACAGGAACACCAGCAGGCCGGTCAGCATCTTTGCCCCCCGTCTGTCCTGGATACGCTGCGCGGCCCATTCTGCGAATGCCAGAGTCGCGCCCGACACCGTCAGCAAGCTGATGATGCCACCCAGCAGCAGCAGGAACACCAGTATGTTGACGTTCCAACCATTCAAGGCACCGTCAGCCCAGAAGATCCCCTTGGCCACCTGGCCGAGATACTCGGCACTGGCCAGTGGCACAAACTGGTTTACCAGCAAACAACCCAGCACAATGCCAACCCCGAGAGAGAGCAGCACTTTGCGGGTCGTGACAGCCAGTATGACTGCCGCTAAAGGGGGAATGAGGGACCACGCCGAATCGGCGTAATGGGTAATGTCCATGATCTCTTGACACCTACAACATAAGGTGGAGATCTACCGAGAGGATAAAGAAGAAAATGAGCCCGTGAAGGGTTACTCCTCAGCCCCTTCAGTAGCGCTCCATAGTGATTGACTATGGCAGTACTGCACCTGTTCGATGCAATCCCAGCGACCCTGCATGATGGCATGATCACTTCGGCGCTGGCTCCTTTCCTCATGCTTCACAGGCATCACCCTCCGCATGAGTAGTTATAGGCAGCGCGCCTCTACTTAAAAGGTATTCGGCGGGTATTTTATCCTGATGATATTTTATATCAAGTTTTTTGATTTAATACTCATTCGAATCAAGATCTTTCGCCCAATGCCAGTGAGAGATTTTACGCAGCCTGCATTCGGCGAGATTTTAACCTGACAGCCACATTAATGGGGTTTTACACCCTAATTAACCCATCGACAGGGATTAAAAAATAATGTTCTTAATTTCTAATCATTATTTATTAATTCTCTCGACTTGACTTAATGTCATCCTGACGTATAAATTACCAGAAAATAGTTATCCAATAATTATCCCTTTCTTGCTCGCATGGTAACCACTATGACTGAATTTCTGAAAGTACTGCTGAATATCCGTAGCCTGCGTGCCGCTTGCCGTGAGCTGACCCTGGAACAACTGGAAGAAGGGCTGGAGAAATTCTCCACCATCGTTGCTGAACGTCAGCAAGATGAAGCCGTAGATCGTCAGGCTCGCGAAGAGCGTCAACGTAAAATCAATGAATATACCGAAATGCTGAAAGCCGCGGGGATCGACCCGGCTGAATTGGTTAGCACAGCCCCCTCCTCCGAACCGGCTAAAGGCAGCAAGCGCGCTCCGCGTCCGCCGAAATACCGTTATGACGACAACGGTGTCGAGAAAACCTGGACCGGTCAGGGCCGCATGCCTTCTGCCATCGCCAAGGCTGTTGAAGCTGGTAAATCCCTGGCAGATTTCGCTATCTAATAGATCCAGGTATTGCCCATGAAAAAACCTCGCATAGCGAGGTTTTTTTTTGCCTGATCCAAACAAGGCTACGTTCTGTCTGCTGGCAGAGCCATACTGGCATTCATCTGTCTGCCGCCTTGACCCAATGCACTTCCGGCTTGCCCTCTTGGCATACCAGATAGCGAGCCAGAGTGAAGAACCAGTCACTTAGCCGGTTAACGTAGGGAATAACGGCAGGGTTGATCTGCTCTTGTTCCGCCAGGACAAGCAGTTGTCGCTCACAACGCCGAGTCAGCGTCCGCACCACATGCGCCAAGGCGCCAGCCTCAGTTCCACCGGGTAGAATAAACTGGCGCAGCGGGGGTAATTGTTCAGTGTAGTGATCGATCTGGGATTCCAATCGTGCCGTCCATTCTTCCCTGACCTGCCAAATAGCACTCGACTGCGCCTCGCTCGAAAAGGCCAATTCGCCGCCCAGGTCAAACAACTCCTGTTGAATGAGTGTCAGCTCGGCTAATACCTGAGATTGCTGATCGGTTATTTTCGCAGCAAGAAGACCTATATGAGAATTTAATTCATCTATATCGCCATAACTGGCTACTCTCTGATGACTCTTGGCAATGCGGCTACCATCAGCCAATCGGGTCATCCCCTTGTCGCCTTGTCGGGTATATATTCTCATACTGATATCCTATCTATGATGGGGACTATCATTGCTTCGAGCCCATTTAATTTTATCTCATACGCCAATGCCAGCGATTGCCCCAAGGAGCCAGCCGGAAATCCACTTCTGGCCATCCACACCAGGTAGGGTTCAGGTAAATCGATGAGCCTGCGCCCCCGATATTTACCATAAGGCATTGGCTTGGCCAGGCTCAGCAATATCTGTTCGTCGGGCAAGGTGGTCATTTAATCGATTTCCAGATATTTGTGAGTCTGGATAGAGAGGCGCCAATTACGCTCGATACAGACCGCCATGGCAAGCTCGGTGGCCCTGGGCTTCTGGCTGATGGGTTGCAGCGCTATCACCACATCCTCACGCAACTGGGCGCCAGATAGCAAGTCATCCAGCTCCTCGACATGCCGCATCATGGCCACTGGATGCTTGATCTCATTGGCCCTCGCCAAGGCACTGGGCAGCACTGTCAGCCCGCCTGCCATCCCTATTTTGGGAGAGACGGTGACCCAGGTAGCCGGATGGGTCAATATCTCGCTGGTGCCGCTGGTTTCTATCTGCAGCTGATAGCCAGCCTGGTGCAAGGTCTCGCTGAGCTCGTTCAGGTCATAGAGACAAGGTTCCCCTCCGGTGATCACCACATGCTTGGCCCGATAGCCCAACTCGGCAAGACTGGCCAATACCTGAGCGCCGCTCATCGGGCTCCAACCATCGGATTCGTTGGAGCAATCCAATACCTGGCTGACAGGCACCTGGCGCGCCGGATCCACCACCCAGGTATGACGGGTGTCACACCAGGGACAGCCGACGGGACAGCCCTGCAAGCGCACGAAGATAGCGGGCAGGCCGGTGAACACCCCCTCCCCCTGTATGGTCTGAAAAATTTCGTTAATCGGGTAGAGCATCATAAAACTACTGGTTACCAATCACTGTGACCCCGCTCGGGGTGAATAAGGCTAGCGCCCCTGTTTGTGTTGCAGACGCAAGTTAACGCCCACCCGATCGGCCAGATACTGATCCAGGCCACGGCGGCGCAATATGCAGGCAGGGCAAGTACCACAACCATCACCAATGAGGCCGTTGTAGCATGTGAGCGTCTGTTCGCGCACCAGGTTCAGCTGGCCAAAGGTATCGGCTAGCGCCCAGGTCTCAGCCTTGTCGAGCCACATCAGGGGGGTTTCGAAGCGCAACCCGCGATCCAGCCCCAATGCCACCGCATGGTTGAGCGCCTTAACGAATTCGTCGCGGCAATCGGGATAACCGGAAAAATCAGTCTCGCAGACCCCGGTGATCACGGCCTCGGCACCCACCTGATAGGCATAGATGGCCGCCAGGGTAAGAAACAGTATGTTGCGCCCCGGTACGAAGGTGTTGGGTAAGCCATTGTCCTGCAACTCGCCACTGACCGGAATATGGTCCCGGGTCAGGGCCGACACCGCCAGCTCCCCCAACAAAGTGACATCCATCACCTTGTGGGCAGCCACACCCAGCACCTTGGACAAGGCACGGGCCGTCTCAATCTCGGCCAGATGGCGCTGGCCATAATCGAAGGTAATGGCGTGAACCTCGTCATATTGCGCCTTGGCCTGTACCAGACAGGTGGTACTGTCCTGACCGCCACTGAACACGACAACTGCTTTTTTCACTTGATAGATCCTCTTAAGGGCGCAAGCTCGCTGGCTTGCACGTCGAATAGGAGAGCCACTGCTCGTTGAGACGATGGAATAGACTCGGCAAAGGGGCGTATTTGGCAGCGTCGCCCTCCCATTGCGATAACAGATGATAGCCCGCCTCAAGGGTCGACAAAGCCGTGGCAAAAGGCTTCTTGCGTATGAGGTACTGGCCTTCGGCGGTGGCGAGGGCAATGCGCGGCAAGGCGGCCAGAGCCGGGTTCAGTTGCAGCATTTTATACGCCTTGCGCCAGGTGCCATCGAGCAGCACAAAGCAAGGCTCCTCATGGGATGAGGTCGGGGGCAAGGCCCGCAACTCGGCCAGAGACCGGGCCTGCTCATCGGGCCAGAGCAGAAAACAGGGACGACTGGTCAGCAACTGCGCCAACGCCTGGTGTTCGCCGAACGCTTCCCCGACCCAGATCTGGGCCTGAGTCAGGCTGGCGGCCAGCAGGGCTGCGGTTCCCTTGGGGTGCCCCACCTCAGTCGGGTGTTGCAAAATGACCAGGGGAGCCCGATTCTCAACCGGATAAATATATTCGCATAGACAAGCTTTAAGGGCGCGGGCGCAGCGTGTACAGTAGCGACTATTTTGTTCGTTGGGCCCTTTCATGTTGTCAGTCAAATCTGGGCTATTCTGGCTCATCACGCTTTCACTCGCCTGCCTGATCCTCTTCTTTACCGTGCCAAATGACCTCATCGCCTTCAACCGGACGCTGATAGCTCAGGGCGAAGGGTGGCGCATCATAACAGGCAATCTGGCTCACACCAATCTGTGGCACCTACTGCTCAACCTCGCCGGTCTGCTGGTGCTCTACGCCTTGTTCTGTGATTACCTGCAGGGCTGGGCCTTGCCACTGCTGCTGACCGTGCTCAGTCTCGCCGTTGGCCTGGGCCTTTGGTATGGCTATCCGCACACCCAATGGTACATGGGTCTGTCCGGCATGCTGCATGGACTCTTCGTTTGGGGGGCCATTCAAGACATTCGTCACCGCCGTCATTCGGGGTGGCTCATGCTGCTTGGGATTGCCATCAAGCTGGGGCTGGATCACTACTCTGGCGGGGATGGCCCGGCTGCCATGCTGATCGGGGCCAAGGTACACATAGGATCACATCTGGTTGGTGCGGGAGCAGGCCTGGTGCTTGGCCTGCTCACGCTACTGGTTAGTGGCTGGCGAGATCGTCGTTGATTTCCGTAAGCGTAAGGGCCGGATCGCCAGATTGGGTGATCGGGCGTCCTATCACCAGATAGTCCGCACCCGCAGCCATAGCCTCACTCGGCGTCATCACCCGACGTTGATCTCCCTGCGCCGCGCCCACAGGGCGTATGCCAGGAGTCACCAGCTTGAACTCATCACCCAACTCGGCCTTCAACGCCTTCGCCTCGTTGGCAGAACATACCACGCCATCGAGTCCTGATACCTTGGCAAGGCGAGCCAGGCGCAGCACCTGCTCGGCCGGGCTGATATCCAGGCCAATACCGCGCAAATCGTCTTGCTCCATGCTGGTCAATACCGTCACGCCGATGAGCAGCGGTGCTTTATCACCATAAGGTGCGAGAGCTTCCTTTGCGGCCTGCATCATGCGTTCTCCCCCGCTGGCATGCACGTTCACCATCCAGACACCCAGTTCGGCGCTGGCCGCAACGGCCTTGGCGACCGTATTGGGGATATCGTGAAACTTCAGATCCAGGAAGACGTCGAACCCCTTGGCAACCAGCTGGCGCACGAACTGGGGGCCAAACAGCGTAAACATCTCCTTGCCAACCTTGAGACGGCACTGGGCCGGTGAGACCCGTTCAACGAAGGCCAGGGCATCGGCTTCACACTGATAATCCAGCGCAACCAGAACTTTGGGATCTAACATCTCTCTTCCTATAGGTTATTCACCGTCCAGACCACGGATCGGCTTGATGGAACCCCACTGCCGACAAGAGGGGCATTGCCAGAACAAGGAGTGCGTGGCAAAGCCGCACTGGCGGCACTTGTGGGTTGATTTTATTTTGATTTGCTCGCCAACCAGCTGTTGTAACAGCTCCAGGCTCTCCTTGGCGGGCCCTGGCTCTGCACTGGCAAGCTGGAAGCCTACCAGCTGGTAGAACCCCTTCATGGAGGGGTGGCGACGCAATTGGCGCAATACCAGAGCACGAGCCTGGTTCAAGCCATCACGCTCTCCCACCAATTTGGCCAAAGCCAGAGTGACACTCACTCCGGCGTGATCTTCCACCGCCTTCTCGAGCAGCGGGATCAGCTCGGCACTGCGCCCCAACTGCTCGTAGCAGTCACTCAGCAGTGGCATGGCTTCCGAGGCAAAATCGATATCCTGTTCAAAGACTCGCAGCAGCTCGCGACTCGCTTGCTGATAATCGCCCTCTGCCATGTCCAGCCTGGCCAGGCGCAGACTGGCTCGAGCGCAATGGGGATTGACCCCCAGCGCCTTTCTTAAACGAGCACGCCCTTCATTCAGGTCACCATCCATCAGCGCCTGCTCGGCTAGCTCGCAATGAAAATGGGAGATGGGATCGGCCAGCTTCTTGCCGGGGAACTTCTGCAGACGCTGGGCAACCAGAATAGCCTGCTGCCAATCTCGCAGCTGTTGATGAATGATCAGCAACTGGGTGAGCGCAGTCTCCTCGAAATCGGCATCCTCACACAGCTCAACCCAGATGGCCTCAGCCCTGTCGAGTAGACCTGCGGCCAGAAAATCCCGCGCCAGCTCCTGGAGGGCAAGCTGACGCTGTTCGCGAGTCAGCTCACGACTGACCAGGTTCTGATGGATCTTGATGGCGCGATCGACCTCGCCACGCTGGCGAAACAGATTGCCGAGGGATAGATGGGTTTCAATGGTGTCGCTGTCGACTTCAAGCAGCTGAATGAAGAGATCGACAGCCTTGTCAGACTCGTCGGAGAGCAAATAGTTAAGGCCCGCCACATATTGGCGGGAAAACTGGTTGCTCTGTTTCTGGGTGTCCTGGCGAACACTCCTGCGCCCCATATACCAGCCGTAACCGGCTGCAATGGGTAACAACAGGAAAAGCAGTTCAAGCATGGAGGAGCGTTATTCCTTACCGGACCCCTTGTCCGATGCAGTGGCTAATTCCAACTGGCGAGATTGCCTACGCACGGTACGATTCAAGGTGCGATTCTGCAGTTTGAGACGCAGGAATAAGAGGCCAAATACCAGCCAGCCAAGCAGGAAGCCAGTACCGAAAAAGAGACCAAGCAAGAGGGAAAGAGAAAACTCGCCTTGGGCAATCAGATAGTTGAATTGCACCAACTGACCATTCTGTGAGCCGAGGGCCAGGGTGAAGATAAAGACCAACACCAGGGGGATAAGGGCCAAGATACGCTTCATAGGATCTTCCTGTCAGTATCGAAAAAGACCTGATGATTATCCTTAAAATCCACGACAGACTCTAGAGAGAAAGGAAAAAGACTTTCAGAAACAAGCGAATTGACACAATTAAAGAGACGAAAACAAAAAAGGCATACTCAGGTATGCCGTTTTCTGCATTATTCAACGAGGTTGACGCGTTCGCGTAACTCTTTACCCGGCTTGAAGTGCGGGACATATTTGCCCGTCAATTCCACCTTGTCGCCAGTCTTGGGATTGCGCCCGACTCGCGGAGCACGATAGTGCAGAGAAAAACTGCCAAAACCGCGGATCTCAATTCGATCGCCATTTTGCAGGGTCGATGCCATCTGCTCAAGGATCTCCTTGATAGCGGCCTCAACATCTTTAGCCGGCATATGCATGCGGCTCGCAGCCAGTTGTTCGATGAGGTCTGATTTGGTCATAAGGTTAAATCTCCTTCCCCGATCACATGCAATATTCATTACGTAAAAATAAAAAAGGGCGGCGTGATGCCGCCCTTTTCTTGCATCAAGGATTACTCACCCTTGGCTGCTTTGAACGCTTCCATCATAGCATTGCTGAACACAACTTCTTCTTGTTGGTTCAGGCTATCGATAGCAACACGCTCGTCAGCTTCGTCCTTAGCACGGACGGACAGGCTTACAGTGCGGTTCTTACGATCAACGCCCATGAATTTAGCTTCAACTTCGTCACCAACAGACAGAACCAGAGTCGCGTCTTCTACGCGGTCACGGGCTGCATCGGAGGCACGCAGGTAGCCTTCAACGCCGTCAGCCAGTTCGATCACGGCACCCTTGGCATCAACCTCGGTAACCTTACCGATCACAATAGCACCTTTCTTGTTGTCAGCCAGGTACTTGTTGAACGGGTCTTCTTCGATCTGCTTGACGCCCAGGGAGATGCGCTCACGCTCCGGATCCACTTGCAGAACAACGGCTTCGATCTCGTCGCCTTTCTTGAATTCACGCACGGCTTCTTCGCCCTGGTTGTTCCAGGAGATGTCAGACAGGTGAACCAGGCCGTCGATGCCGCCATCCAGACCGATGAAGATACCGAAGTCAGTGATGGACTTGATCTTGCCGGAAACACGGTCGCCTTTGGCGTGAGTTTCGGCAAACAGCTGCCATGGGTTGGATTTGCACTGCTTCAGACCCAGGGAGATACGACGACGTTCTTCGTCGATATCCAGGACCATGACATCTACCAGGTCGCCAACGTTGACAACTTTGGACGGGTGGATGTTTTTGTTGGTCCAATCCATCTCGGAAACGTGTACCAGGCCTTCAACGCCTTCTTCGATTTCAACGAAGCAGCCGTAGTCGGTCAGGTTGGTCACGCGGCCAGACAGACGGGTGGTCTCCGGGTAACGCTTGGCGATAGCAACCCAGGGATCTTCGCCCAGCTGCTTCAGACCCAGAGATACACGGGTACGCTCGCGGTCGAACTTCAGTACCTTGACGGAGATCTCGTCGCCAACGTTGACGATTTCGGAAGGATGCTTAACACGCTTCCACGCCATGTCGGTGATGTGCAGCAGGCCGTCAACACCGCCCAAATCTACGAATGCACCGTAGTCGGTCAGGTTCTTGACGATACCCTTAACTTCTTGACCTTCTTGCAGGTTGGCCAGCAGGCTTTCGCGCTCGGAGGTGTTCTCGGTTTCGATCACGGCACGACGGGAAACAACAACGTTGTTGCGCTTCTGGTCCAGCTTGATGACCTTGAACTCGAGTTCTTTGTTTTCCAGGTGAGCGGTGTCACGGATCGGACGCACGTCAACCAGAGAACCCGGCAGGAAGGCACGGATGCCGTTCAGTTCAACGGTGAAACCACCCTTGACCTTGCCGTTGATGATACCGATAACGGTAGCTTGCTCTTCGTAAGCCTTCTCAAGCTGCAGCCAGGCTTCGTGGCGCTTGGCTTTTTCGCGGGACAGCTTGGTTTCGCCGAAACCATCTTCGATAGAGTCCAGAGCTACGTCGACAGTGTCACCTACGCTGATTTCCAGCTCGCCCAGGGCGTTCTTGAATTCTTCAGCAGGAATGGCAGACTCGGATTTCAGACCGGCATCAACCAGTACGAAACCGTTCTTGATACCAACGACGGTACCCTTAACGATGGAACCTTGACGGGTTTCAACGGAATTCAGGGACTCTTCAAAGAGTTGAGCAAAAGATTCGATCATTGTTTGTGTCACAAGTGAAACATCCACTAGCAATCCGGCACCAGCGGGGCTGTTTGAAATAATCTGCTCCATCCTTGGCGCAGACGACCGATGTCAGCGTGAGCTGACATCATTGAGTTGTTGCTTCGCATAAGATAAGACCGTTGCCAGTACTTCATCGATGGTCAGCGCGGTGGAATCCACCACCAAGGCATCTTCAGCCGCTTTCAGTGGCGCTACGGCGCGATTTCTGTCGCGATCGTCACGTTCCTGAATCTCGGCTAAAAGACGCTCAAAGTTAACATCAAAGCCCTTATCTTGCAACTGCTTATAGCGGCGCTGGGCCCGCTCCTCGGCGCTTGCGTCAAGGAAAATTTTGATCTCGGCCTCGGGGAAAACCACTGTGCCCATATCACGTCCATCGGCGATGAGACCCGGGGCCTGACGAAATGCGCGCTGACGGCGCAGCAGGGCTTCGCGCACGCGCGGGAAGGCGGCAACCTTGCTGGCCGCATTGCCTACCGTCTCGGTGCGGATGGTACGAGAGACGTCTTCACCCTCCAGTACTACCTTCATTTGGCCATTTTCAACAGGGAACTGCACATCAAGATTGGCAGCCAGGGGGACCAGCGCCGCTTCACTCTCGAGCTCCACATCATGGTGCAGCGCCGCCAGGGCGAGAACCCGGTAGATGGCACCGGAATCCAGCAGCTGCCAGTCCAGCTGTTCGGCCAGCAACTGGCACAGTGTGCCTTTACCGGCACCGCTCGGGCCATCAACTGTCATTACGGGGGCCATATGGGGCATATCATATCTCCTGCACTTGATGTTGCGCATCATCCCGGCGGGGATGAGGTAATGGGCGCAGAGTATACCCAAATGTGAGGTCGCTGGCAGTCGCCAACGCACAGTTCCGTGTAAAAGCTGTCGTAACTGAGCTTTTTGTGTACAGGATTTCTTCTAGGGATTCAGGCTCTTCCTGACGGGTTCTGATGGTCGCGGAGCGCGAGGCGCGCTAAACTGATCCCCTTTTTTCGCGTCCTCGTTGTTAAGGAGTACCCCATGAGTAGCATTACTCTCGTGGCCAAATCCAAATTGCCAACCCCTTGGGGCACCTTCACCCTGGTGGGCTTCCAGGAAGTTGGCACCGGTAAAGATCATGCCGCCCTAGTGATGGGCGATGTCAGCGGGGATGACCCCGTACTCGGCCGCATTCATTCCGAGTGCCTGACCGGCGATGCCCTGTTCAGTTTGCGCTGCGACTGCGGCTTTCAACTGCAGGCAGCCCTGCAGAATATTGCCGAAGCCGGTCGCGGCGTGCTCCTCTATGTTCGTCAGGAAGGACGTGGCATAGGTCTGCTCAACAAGATCCGCGCCTATCATCTGCAAGATCAAGGGGCCGATACGGTCGAGGCCAATGTGGCCCTCGGCTTTGCTGCGGACATGCGCGATTACACCATCTGCGCCGATATGCTCAAGGCACTCGAGATCAAGAGCCTGCGTCTGATGACCAATAATCCACGCAAGGTCAAGGCGATGGAGAGCTTTGGCATCCCCGTCACCGAGCGGGTGCCACTACAAGAGGGACGCAATCCCCACAACGAGTTCTATCTCGCCACCAAGGCGAGCAAGCTCGACCATATGCTGAAGAAATAAATGGTCTCTTGCTGCGCAATAAAAAACGCCTCCCATCGGAGGCGTTTTTTATTGCGCATGACACAGCCCGTTGGGCCATCGTCATCTTTTCAGGGGCCAGCAATCTTCAGCGAACTGGCAAGTCAATGTTGGCAAACATGGCATCGACGTCGTCACTGGATCGCATGGCGATGGCCTTCTCGACCACATCTCTGGTCAGGTGCGGCGCAAAGCGGGTCATAAAGTCATACATGTAGGTGCGCAGGAATGAGCCCTTGCGAAAGCCAATCTTGGTGGTGCTGTGGGCAAACAGATGACTGGCATCCAGCGCCACCAGATCAGTGTCCGTCTGCTTGTCCATGGCCATGGTCGCCATCACGCCAATGCCAACCCCGAGGCGGACATAGGTCTTGATAACGTCGGCATCCGTGGCGGTAAATACGATGTTGGGCTCGAAGCCGGCACGATTGAAGGCGGTATCCAGCTCGGAGCGACCGGTGAAGCCGAACACATAGGTGACCAGGGGGAAGTGGGCAATGTCGGCGATGGAGAGCTTGCTCACCTGAGTCAGCGGGTGACCGCGCGGCACTATCACACTGCGATTCCAGTGATAGCAGGGCAGCATGATGAGATCTTCATAGAGGTGCAGCGCCTCGGTAGCGATGGCAAAATCCGCCAACCCTTTCACCACGGCCTCACTGATCTGGGTCGGTGTGCCTTGATGCATGTGCAGGGAGACCTTGGGGAAGCGCTTGATAAAACCCTTGATCACATCCGGCAGGGCATAACGGGCCTGGGTATGGGTGGTGGCGATGTGCAAGGTCCCCTGTTCGGGGTGGGTATGCTGGCTCGCCACCGACTTGATGCCTTCCACCTTGCCCAGGATCTCATTGGCAATCTTGATCACGTCTCGCCCGGCCGGGGTGATCTGGGTCAGATGCTTGCCGCTGCGTTCAAATATCTGAATTCCCAGCTCATCTTCGAGCATACGAACCTGCTTGCTGATCCCGGGTTGAGAGGTGTACAGGCTCTCCGCCGTCGCCGACACGTTCAATCTGTGGTTGGCAACTTCCACGATATAGCGCAACTGTTGGAGTTTCATGATGTTAGGCTCTAAAGACGACTTCAACTAATACTAACAAACTTTTAGTTATTAGCCTTCGTTTCTGTCATGGGCTGTGACAGCAGGAAATCTCGCAAGGCCCGATTGGCCAGAGAGAGGGGATCCCCCCGCCGCCAGGCGACGCAAAGATCCAGGTAGATGGGCGGTTCAAAGGCAATGCCCTCCAGCTCAGCGTCCTCTTCTACCACCATGCGCAGGAAGGTACTCACCGCAAAGCCCTGGCGCACCACCGCCTTGAGCAAGGGGATGAGATTGCTCTCGAAAGCAATGTTGGGTTCTATGCCGAGCCCCTGGGCGAGCGCTTCCATGTGCTCCCTGTGATAGAAGCCACGGCGAAACACCGCCAGCTCCTGCTGGAAGTACTCGGCCAGGGTGACGCGACTGGCCCCGTGCAAGGGGTGATCCTGCCCCACCACCATCAGCATCTCCTCGCGCAGCAGCTGCCCCCCCTCCAGGGCGGGCGGTAAATCGCTGGTGATCAGAATGGCCAAGTCCAGCTCCCCCGCCACCATGCGACTGAGCAACTCCCGGGTACCTGCCTCCTCCACTCGGATCTTGAGACCGGGGTACTGGTGCTTGAAGGCCATCAAAATGGGGGGGAAATAGTAAGACCCCATCATGTAAGGGATGCCGATGCGCACCTCCCCTCGCTCCAATCCCTTGAGTTCGGCCATCTCGGCTTCGGCCTGATGCATCTGCAGCAGCAGGCGCTCGGCATGACGACAGAGTACTTCCCCCTCAGGGGTGAGTCGCACCGACTTGTCCTGGCGGTCAAACAGACGCAGCGCCAATGCCTGCTCCAGCTTGGCGATAGCCATGCTGACCGCTGGTTGTGCCACATGCAGTTGCTGAGCCGCCCGGGTGAAGGATCCGGTATCCCGTACCGCCAGCAGATAGCCGAGTTGCTTGAAGTCCATATCAATTCTCGTTATGAGTTGGATAACTTAAATATATTATATTTATATAGGGCGACCCACTAATCTAGGGAAAACCTTGGAGTATCCCCATGATCGAAGTAGGAAGTCGCGAGTGGCTACGGGCTACCCTGGCCCTGAGCCTGGGCTCATTTCTGGTGTTTCTGAATCTCTACCAGACCCATCCCCTCCTCCCCATGCTGGCGAGCAGGTTCTCCATCAGTTCCCTTTACTCCAGCTGGACGCTGGCGGGCTGCACCGCAGGGCTCGCCTTCGCCTTGCTGGTCTGCGCCCGTCTGGCCGACCGCTTTGGTCGCCGCCGGGTCATGCTGTGGACCCTGGCCGGTGCCATTGCGCTCTCTCTGATAGCAAGCCTGGTCGAACAGTTTGAATCCCTTGTCGTGCTCCGGATCCTGCAAGGCATGTTGCTGGCCGGGCTGCCAGCCACCGCCATCGCCTATATGGGGGAGGAGTTCAATCGCCGCGCGCTCATCTCGGCGGTGGGCATCTATATCGCCGCCAACTCCCTGGGAGGCATTGCCGGCCGGGTACTCGGTGGTCTGTTGGCTGGTTGGTTTGATAGCTGGCACGCCACTTTTCTGGGCATAGGCATCATCAGCGTGCTGCTTTTTCCCCTGGTGGTATGGTTGCTACCGGTTCAGCGCAACTTCACACCAACTCAGGCCAGTCCCGGCCAGCTCAGGCTGGCGCTAGGAAGCCACTTGCGAAATCCCTTGCTAGTCGGCGCCTACTTCATCGGCGGCCTCAACTTCCTGGTGTTCCTCAATCAGTTCAGTTATCTCACCTTTCTGCTCTCGGCGGAGCCGTTCGCCCTGCCCCCCCAGTGGCTCGGCATGCTGTTTCTGACCTATCTATCGGGCACTCTGGCCTCCTCCATCAGTGGCCGCTGCGCCCAACGTATCGGGGCAGAACAGTTGCTGCTCGTGGGGATCGCCTTGATGGCGCTGGGGGGAGTGTTGCTGCTCGGCCAGACGCTGGCGTTCATTCTCGGGGGCTTGCTGGTGTCGAGCTTTGGCTTCTTCCTCGCCCACGCCTGTGCCAGCGCCTGGGTAGGTCAGCACGTGGAGCACAACCGGGCACTGGCCTCTTCACTGTATCTGGTGGCTTATTACCTGGGGGCGAGTCTTGGAGGATTCTATCTGCACCCATTCTGGGAGCGGGGGCAGTTGCCGGGGCTGGTCTTGGGAATAGAGCTGGTGCTGTTGGTCACGGCGGGGCTATCCTTATGGCTGGCCCGCCAGAAGGCCCATCGCGATCAGCCGCTGGCCATTTGAATTGACCCGCGCTTTATCTTCTTAATCTTGCTGCACGAAATAATCCCCCGGCACCGGCACCACTGCCGCCGTGCCAATCTCTTCTGCAATGACAGCTTCGAGGGAGCGCAGGTGGAACTTCACCTGCCCCGAGCTGAGCATCAGACCCACGTCAGGATTGCGGCTGTCCCCCATGTTGCCTGTCTTGAAGGCAAGCTGGGGGTGCGCCGCAATCAGGGCAGCCAGACTCGCCACCACCAGCTCAATATGCTCCAGACCCGCCTGATGATTGCGTCCCGGCTTTGGCGCTGCTAATTCGATACAGGGCACCTGGATATCAAGCGCACGACCATCCTTGCTCAACATTTGGATCTTCAGCGGTTGATGCAAGCGATAAGTGGCGATCGGGCGCCCTCCGATCATGCCCTCCACCAGCAGATCTCCGGCATCGGCCAGGCGGTCCCTCAAGAGCAGGTATTCATCCAGGCTGGCAGCGCGATAGCAGAGGTGATCGATCTCCGGGTGGAGGAGATCGATGCCCAGCGCGTCCAACTCCCGCAGCAGACCAATAACAAAAGGGGCCATGGGCCCCAGTTTCTCGTCGAGGATGTGCGTCATGTCACCACTTCTTCTTGGGTTGGAACAGGATGTCGAGTTCATCCGTCTCTTTGTCCTTGATGTTTTGCAGCTCGGACTCACTCTGCTGGGCCAGATGATCATCCAGAGATTGCAGTCCCAGGCGCATGTCCTCCTCCCGGGCCAGCAAATAGGCATCCTTGTCGCCGACATTGCTCACCGCCGCCAGCCCCTTGGTGAACAGCTGACGGCAGGTCCCATACTGCCCCTGGATCTGGGCATCCATGGCGCGCTTGAGCAGGTTGGCAATGTTGATCTTGAGCTGCATCAGCTCGAGGCGGCGATCTTCCTGGGCAAAGCCTTGGGGATCTATCTTGCCCTTGTTGTGTTCGACCCGCAGCACGGCGCGCATCTTCTTGACCAGCTGCAGCATCTGGATCGCCTGGCGATCAGACTCCGGCGTCTTGAAGTGGCCCTCATCGTGGCTGCTGTAGTTCTCCCGCACATTCTTGATCTGGGTCTGCACGTCCAGCACACGCTGACGGATCTGAGCGTTGCCCGGCATCACTTGAGCAATGGCGCGATACGCGTCCAGGATCCTGTGCTGGAGCAGTAACACCATATTCTTGGAGAAGGGAACCAGGTTGACGTTGAGCAGCACCTCTTCGGTCTCATCGGCGATGGACTTGTGCTTGGCAATGGCCTGGCGCTTGTCGGCTTCCGCCTTCTGCTTATATTGCTGCATGACGTTATAGGCGATCACCAGAAACAGGAGCGCGCCAATCGACAGCAATATCAGTGTTAAAATCATAGGCTTTATCCGTTCCTTCCCTATCCAATTGCCTGATCCTACAACAGCTTACCCCAGTGCGATAGCCTGCAGGGCTCACAGTCTCACCAAGTCATCACCCAGGAGAGAGCGCCTTTAATATCGTCCACCGCCGTCATAACTTGAGCCAAACAGGCCAGGCTCCCCAGCGGTGAGGCTCTACTTGAGGTTAAATCCTTGGGATTGCAGGAAAGCATCCATGAAGGGGCGCGCCTCTTTACCCAGCGTGGCCTCGATTTGGCTGCTCCAGGTCTGCACCTTGTTGTTGCTGCTGCGGGCCTCATAATAGTTCTGGATCTGGCGATCGTAATCGGCGAGCAGTTCCCTATCGAGTTGCTCCGGATAACGGTTTTCATGCACCACCATGGCTTGGGGCAGACGAGGTTTCTGTTCAGGCAGCTGCTCAGGGTGACCCAGACAAAGACCAAACAGCGGGATCACATGCTTGGGTAAACCGAGCAGTGTCACCACGTCACGCGGGTGATTGCGAATGCCGCCGATATAGACGCCGCCGAGGCCAAGGGATTGAGCGGCCAGCAAGGCATTTTGCGCCATCAGGGCGCCATCGATGGCCCCTATCATCAGCTGCTCGACGAACCCAGTGTGGGCTTGCGGCACTATTTGCAAGTGGCGATGAAAATCGGCGCAGAACACCAGAAACTCGGCGGCTTGGGCCACATAAGGCTGGGGGCCCGCCAATTGGGCGAGTTGCTGACGCAGCGCCGTGTCCGTCACCCGAATGATGCTGTTGGCTTGCAGGAAGCTGGAGCTGGCCGCCGCCTGGGCCGCCTGCAAAATGAGATCTAGCTGCTGCGCAGTGATGGGAGCCGCGGTGAACTGGCGAATAGAACGATGAGAGAGAATAAGATCTATGGTCTGGTTCATGCTGTCTCCTGACAAGGGTCACACTCTAACCTAAAAAAACAGAGGGCCCCAAGGCCCTCTTCATCTAATGCTGGCCGAGGACAAACTCCCCCACCGGGCAGTAGACGATGAAGCGGCTCTCCTCAATCTCGGCCACCGTCATCGGCTTGCCAAACAGGAAGCCCTGGAACACATGGCACCCCTGGGTACGCAATGCCACCAGCTCATGTTCCTCCTCGACTCCCTCGGCCATGATGCCCAGCCCCAGACTGGTCGCCATGGCAACCGTGGCCCGGATCACCGGCAGGTTGAGGCCCACCACGAAGGAGCGATCCAGCTTGATGGTGTCGATAGGCAACCGGTTGAGATAGGCCAGGGAGGAGTAGCCAGTGCCAAAATCATCGATGGCTATCTTGATCCCCTGATCGCTCAGGCGATCCAGAATGCCGATGCAACCGTTCATGTCGAGCATCAACACGGTTTCGGTCAGCTCCAAGGTCAGCAGATGGGGATCCACCCCATGCTCCCTGAGCGAAGCGGCCACCTGTTCGGGCAGCGAGGGCGCGAGCTGAAAACCGGACAAATTGACCGAGACCGGCACCCGTACCCCGAATTGGCGTTGCCACTGAGCCATCTGGGCCAGGGCCTTGTCCAGTACCCATCCCCCTATCTCGCGAATGAGCCCCATCTCCTCGGCAAGGGGGATGAACTCCCCCGGGGAGACCTGACCCAGCACGGGATTATGCCAGCGGATCAGTGCCTCGAAGCCGAGCAGTTGCTGGCTGGCGGCATCGACCTGAGGCTGATAGCAGAGACTGAGTTCCTGGCGGCCTATCGCCTTGGCCAGGAACTGCTTGAGGGTCAGCTTGCGATGCAGGTTCTGCTGCATGCTGGGGGTGAAACGCTGCCAACGCAGCCGCCCCATCTGCTTGGCCTGGTACATGGCCATGTCGGCGCGGGTGATCAGGTTGTCACCATCATCGGCATCGTCCGGATAGACGGCAATGCCAATACTGCCGCCGATAGTCACCTCCGGCACGCCACTCAGCTGCAACGGTTTGCTCATCTGGGAGAGCATCAGGTCGGCGACCTCTTCAGCCCGTTCGCTGCCGCTCGTCAAAGGCACCAGCGCAGTAAATTCATCGCCGCCGAGTCGGGCCAACTCAACATCCCGCGGGCACACCTGTTTGAGACGACCGGCCACCCGCTCGAGCAGGCGGTCACCAGCCTTGTGGCCATAGTTGTCATTGACCAGCTTGAAATTGTCCAGATCCATGAACACCAGCGCAAAGCGGCCCCCCATGCCGCAGTAAGCCTCAAGCGACTTCATCAAACCGTAACGGTTGAGCAGGCCGGTGAGGGAGTCGTGCCAGGCGAGATGACGATGTTCCAGCTCTTCGAGCTTGCGATCCGTGATGTCTCGCATGGTGAGCAGCGTCTGAGCCCCCTGCTGGATATGGCGAAACTGGTATTGGAACCAGCGCATCCCCCGCAGGGTGCGGCACTCCCCCTCGGCAACCACCTCATCGAGCTGCGCAAGCTTATTGAAAAACGCATCGTCATTACCGGAGAAGACCTGCCCAAGGGCGTCAATACTGCCCCCGAAGCAGGCGTCAAAGTGGTGATTGCCACTCACCAGCTGACCATCATCATCGAATAGACAGGCCAGGGTATCACCGGTGGCCAGGGAGGATTGCTGATGGAGGCTGTCGGCATCGATCACCGCCTCGGTCATCATCATCAGGCGGCCCGCCAGCTGCACCCCGGACAAACGCAGGTAGACCTGCTTCTTGACCCCCTTTGGGGAGAGGCTCCACCACTCGCTGTAACTGCGCCCCTGTTGGAAGTCACCGAGATAGCGCTGGAGCAGCAGAGCGATGGCATCGGCCATGTCGGCACCAAAATCGCGCGCCTTGAGTTCGGCGAGTGAACTCGCCTCCCAGATAGCGAGGGCGGCTTCATTGGCCCAAAAAATGCGGTGATGGAGGATGTCATAGACCCAGATAGGTGTGTGCAGCACCTCAAAGCTATCCAGGGTGCCTTCGTCGAGCGTGTTCATCTGTTATGGTGATTCATCAGCTTGTTCCTTGAGAGTGAGGAACGATCGTCCACGGCGCCATATCTGCCTGACTACAACATATATTGATATGGGGCTTAGACTGAGAGTATAGGAAGAGCGGCAAGGTCGTCCTCATATGAAAACACTGCACGTACAACCCATGGTCAGAAGAAACGGACTCACACTGGTATTGCTCGGGTTAATAGTAACCATTACTATGATTTCTATACTTTTTTTCTTTAGTGAACAACCACTAATCCCTATTTATTGCGGCTTGCTGGCTGGTCTGATGACCTTGTTTATCGGCTCATTGAAGCTAAGAGAGCCTCATTTTAGTCTCTCTTTGTGTCATGACTGCTTGCAATATCATCACAGACACGGGGGCTGGGTTCTCAAATGGGTAAATATTCAACGAATTGACCGACCCCGTATCCATTTGGGTTGGGATCTGGTGGAAATCCCCTACATTGGTTTGCGGATAAAAGATTACGACAGTTTTTTGAACTTGATCACACCCCGACTGGCGGTGGGCATACTCACCGAGCAACGGGCCGTGCTGATGCAGGTACTGCGGAGCGAACAAGCAGACTGCCCGACAGGCACCTGCGCCAGCCAGTTCGATGACCTGTTCGAGGAGAGCCATTATCGATCCGGTGAGGGTCAACACTATGACGGCGTGATCGCCATGTTGGCCAATCGCATGACCCGGCTGAGGGCACTGATAGGTTACGATCTGCTGGTGCCGGTGAGCAGCCTGGACCGGGAGCCTGATGACTTCGTGCGCCTGTTGCATCAATACCAACTCGAGTCGAACCTAATCCAGATCAATTAAAGCCATGATTACCCTTGCCAAGGAGGGGAGCGCTTCTTAAGGTCACTGTTTGACTCGAGTTCCATACCTCCTATGAAGTACATCGAAGAGTTCTATTTATTCGTCAAGGTGGTACAGGAGGGGGGCTTCTCCCACGCTGCCAGTGCGCTGGGCATGCCCACCGCCAGTATCAGTCGCCGCATTACTCATCTGGAAGAGAGCCTCGGCTATCCTCTGCTGCACAGATCCACCCGCAAGATCCGCCTCACCGACGAAGGATTGCGCTACTACGAGCGACTCTGTACGCCGCTGGCCCAGATAGAACAGGCCACGGGCGAGATCCAGGGCAAGGAAGCCGACTTGGCCGGTCTTATCCGGCTGGCGGCACCGATCGCCCTCTCCAGCACCCTGCTCATCGACATGGTGGCCGACTTCTCCTTGCATCACCCCGAAGTCCAGTTCGACATCTGCCAGACCAATGATCATCAACGGCTGTTCGAGGGAGACAGGGATCTGGTGTTCTTCAACGGTGAACTGCCGCAAACCCTGGATCATGCCACCCTGCTCGGCCGGGTAGAATACGGTCTGTTTGCTTCCCCCCTTTACCTGGAGAAACGGGGCCAACCCGCGCACCCGCACGCCTTGGAAGAGCACGACCTCATCTACTGCTGGCCACACCAGCACTGGCAGCTAAACAACCGGGAAGGGGGGCTTGCCGAGGTTCGCACCCAGGCCAAGTTGACCGTGAGCCAGACCCAGGCCGCCGTCCGTGCCGCCACTCAACATATGGGCATCATCAATGTGCCACTCCATCTGGTACACCAGGCCAGGCAGGCGGGTCAGCTTCATCCGGTGCTATCTGACTGGAAAAGCACTAGCCGTCCCTTCTACATGCTGGTGACTCAACCCAATTTTTCCCCGCTGCGTGTTAAGCTGTTTGCCGAGTTTATCGAAAAATATTCGGAACGTTACCGACGGGATCGTTAGCGTTCACCGTTGCCCACCCCAACGTCATGACGCTTGAGGCGGACGGGCCACACTTATCTTCATGATTTTTATAAGAGGGCGGCCCCATGAATGTACTGATATGTGATGACTCGGGCTTTGCCCGCAAGCAGCTGGCCCGGGCCCTGCCCAAGGAGTGGGCCATCACGCTGCACCAGGCAGCCAACGGCATAGAAGGGTTGGAGCAGATCCTGATGGGTCATGGGGATCTGGTGTTGCTCGATCTCACCATGCCGGAGATGGATGGCTATGGCGTGCTGGAGACCCTCCAGCGGGAAGGGATCCGCAGCAAGGTACTGGTGGTCTCGGGGGACATACAACCCGAAGCCTATGCCAGGGTCATGGCCCTGGGCGCGCTGGATTTCATCAAGAAACCCGCCTCCCCCGAAACGCTGCAAACCTTCTTGCGCCAACAGGGGTTCTGGCAACCCAGGCATGAACAAGTCTCATCTCAGCCAGCAGTGGCCCTGGCCGGCGCCGATGGTCCCCTGGTAGGTACGACGCCGCAGGCCGAGCTGCAACTCAGCCCCCAGACCCGGGATCTCTATCAAGAGCTGGCCAACGTTGCCATGGGTCAGGCCGCCGATCTGCTGGCCCGCCTGCTCGATGCCTTCGTCATCTTGCCCATCCCCAACGTCAATGTACTCGAGGTCTCCGAACTGCACATGGCGCTCTCGTCCGCCGCCGAGTCGGACACCTTATCGGCCGTGTGCCAAGGCTTCATCGGGGCCGGTATCGCCGGTGAGGCGCTGCTCCTGTTTCACGACGCCAGCTTCACCGATCTGGCCCGCTTGATGAAACATGAAGGCGAACTCGACCGGGCCGCCGAGCTGGAACTGCTGATGGACACGGCCAACGTGCTGATAGGCGCCTTTCTGCGCGGCTTCAGCGCCCAGCTCGATACCCACTTCAGCCAAGGCCATCCGGTGCTGCTGGGCCAGCACAGGCCCATTCACGAGCTCATCGACACCAACAAGAGCCGCTGGCGCCGCACCCTGGCCATAGAGATCAACTACAAGATCCAGGGTTATGGGGTGCAGTGCGATCTGTTGCTGCTGTTTACCGAGGACTCCATCACCACCATGAACCACAAGGTTCAACACCTGCTCTAGGAGTTCACATGGAAATACGGGAATTTCACTGGCTGATGAACATTGTCCAGAACCTGGATGTAGGGCTGATCGTGCTGGATCGCCAGTTCAAGGTCCAGGTGTGGAACGGTTTCATGGAGAGCCACAGTGGCCGTCTGGCCGCCGAGGTGCGCGACCGTGAGCTGTTCACCCTGTTCGAGGAGCTGGACAGACCCTGGTTCGAGCGCAAGGCCAATCAGGTGTTCACCCTCAACAACCGGGCCTTCAGTACCTGGGAGCAGCGCCCTTATCTGCTGCGTTTTTCCAACTACCGCCCCATTACCGGGGCGGCCCCCTTCATGTACCAGAACCTGACACTGGTGCCTCTGGCCGATTTCAGCGGCCAAGTCACCCATATCGGCGTCATGATCTACGACGCCACCGACGAGGCCATCTTGCTCGGCCAGGCCCGCTCGGCCAGTTGACCCCAAGCAGCCGACGGCCAGTCATTCTGGCGCACCAAACAACAACGCCCCCGCAATGCGGGGGCGTTGTTGTATCGGCCATGGGGTCAGGACGCGTCGGGTTGCTGCTCAGGAGCCGCCTTGACGAAGGCCTGCAGCTGCTCACAGTTGGCAACGATACGGGCTATGGTGGGATAATCATCCAGCGACATCTGGTAGCGACGTGCGTTGTAGACTTGCGGCACCAGCATGCAATCGGCCAGTGTGACCTCGTTACCGACGCTGTAGACACCCGCCGTGGTCATCAACAGTGGCTCCAGGGCGCGGAAAGTCTCATCGATCCAGTGGCGATACCACTGATCCCGCCTCTCTTGCCCCAAGTTCAAATCCTGCTCCAGGTAGTTGAGCACCCGCAAGTTATTGAGAGGATGCACATCGCAGGCAATCATGTTGACTATCTGGCGTACCCGCGCTCTGTCCTGGGCTTTGGAAGGCATTAGGGGGTGGGCGGGATAGGTCTCATCAAGGTACTCCATGATGGCCACCGACTGCCCTATTTCAATCTCATCATCGGTGAGAAAGGGCACCAGCCCCTGGGGATTAATGCGCTTGAATACTTTGTCTTTTTGCTCGCCCTTGCCCAGATGCACCGTCTTTTGTTCGTAATTCAGCCCTTTGAGCTGCAACACCAGACGTACTCGATAGCTTGCTGACGAGCGCCAATATCCATACAACTGCAACATAGTCTGTCCCTGTCCTGGCGGGCCGATTGTGCCCGCCTCTGCATGTCAATCTGCTTGGGTGACCCGCTGCGATATGGTCCCAAACAGATTCAGTCCATTGCGATCCTGCATCGCGATGGACACTGTATCACCAAAGCGCAGGAAGGGAGTAGTGGCCTGGCCCGACTCGATTATCTCCAGCATGCGTCGCTCGGCGAGGCAGGAGGAGCCCGCACTGCGGTCATAGTTGGAGATGGTGCCGGACCCGATGATGGTGCCCGCGCCCAGGGGCCGGGTACGGGCCCCATGGGCGATGAGGTCATGAAAATCGAAGGTCATGTCCACCCCGGCATTGGGTGCGCCAAACAGGGTGCCATTGAGGTGCGTCTGTAGTGGCAGGTGCACCTTGCCCTCGCGCCACGCCTCCCCCAACTCGTCCGGGGTGATGGCCAGGGGGGAGAAAGCACTCGATGGCTTGGACTGGAAGAAGCCAAATCCCTTGGCCAGCTCCCCCGGAATGAGGTTGCGCAGGCTGACATCGTTGACCAGCATCAGCAGCCGCACATGACGCGCCGCCTTCTCCTTGCCCGTGCCCATGGGCACGTCGTCGGTGATGATGGCAACCTCGGATTCGAAATCGATGCCCCAGGACTCGTCGGCCATCAAGATAGGGCCTCGGGGCGGCAGGAAGCTGTCCGAGCCCCCCTGGTACATCAAGGGATCGTGCCAGAAGCTCGCCGGCATCTCGGCGCCACGCGCCTTGCGCACCAGCTCCACATGGTTGACATAGGCGCTGCCATCGAGCCACTGATAGGCGCGGGGCAGCGGTGAGAGGCAGGCCCCCTCATCAAACGGGAAGGCGCCAGCACAGGGGCCATCGCTTCGCCCCTCGTTCAAGGCCTGATAGACCTCCTCGAGACGGGGCGCCAACCTGTGCCACTCATCCAGGGCCGCCTGCAGGTTCGGAGCTATCTGCGGTACTTGCACGGCCCGGCCGAGATCGCGACTCACCACCAGCAGGGCGCCGTCGCGGCGACCATTATTCAGGGTTGCCAGTTTCATCCTTGTTCCTTCTCTCAATGCACAAATGCGGTTGGGGCTATTTCGGCTGTGGCCGCCAGCTGTTGACATACTGGCCATTCTCGACCCGCTCACACAGATCCCCGACCTGCAAGGCATCCCGGGTATCGAGCATGACGGCCACCTCGTCGGTGAACTTCTTGGCATAGGCCTGTCCCGCCGCGAACGCCTTGGGATGGGGGCCGTGGGTGAAGCCGGCGGGATGGAAGGTGACCATGCCTTTTTCTATGTTGTCGCGACTGAAGAAGTCACCGGCGTGATAGAAGAGCACCTCATCAAAGTCATCATTGCTGTGATAAAAAGGCACCCGCAGCGCACCGGGGTCGCTCTCTATGGGGCGCGGCACAAAGGTACAGACCACGAAGCGACTCGCCACAAACGTGGAGTGTGCCGAGGGCGGCAGGTGATAACGATGGCTCATCAGCGGGCGAATGTCGCGCCAGTTGAGCTTGACCAGGGTCAAGTCTCCGTGCCAACCGAGGGCATCGAGGGGGTTGAAAGGCCAGGTCACCACAGAGACCTGATTGTGGCGCTTGATCTGCAACGACCAGGGCTGCTCGTCTTGCTGGGCGAGAAAGGCTTCATCGATGGCTGGCACCGCCAGGGCGGCCGAATCGAAGATGGCATGATTGCCCACCAGCCCCTTGTCCGGCAGCTGATAACCATCATTGGTCGCCTCGATGAGCAGGATGAACAGGGGTTCATGCGGCTCAATGCGCCACATGGTACCCCGGGGGATCACCACATAGTCCCCATCGCGCAAGCTAAGGTGTCCATAGTCACAGAACAGCTCGCCACTGCCCTCGTGGATGAACAGCAACTCATCGCCATCGGCGTTGCGTACCAGGAAGGGCATCTTGTCCGCCAGCCGCCAGACCCGGTAACGACAGTGCGCGTTATGGAGCACATCCGGCACAACCCAGGGCGACAGTGAGTCTATCTCTTCATGGAGGCCATTGAGATCGAAAGCCCTTGGCCGCAACGGTCCTTCCCAGCTGCTCCAGTCGGTCGGGGCATGCTTGTGGTGCATGTGGGTAGCGGGGCCGAAGAAGCCGGAGCGCCCGAGTTCACGCTCGAAAATGGCTTGCTCGGGCAAGTCGGCATGAGCCTGGCGCGACGCCGTGCCCTCCCGGTGGGGAAAATTAATCCAGTTACGCATGGCAGACTCCTGGCACGCGCCCGTGCCCGCAACGGAAAAAGAGGCGAGCCCGGCGGCTCGTCCCGGCCTTATTGATCATTGAGCACTCCCCGGCGGATCTGATCCAGTTCGATAGACTCGAACAATGCCTGGAAATTCCCCTCGCCGAAGCCTTCATTACCCTTGCGCTGGATGATCTCGAAGAAGACGGGGCCTATCACCGTATCGGTGAAGATCTGCAGCAAAATGCCATCCTTGGTGGGGGCGCCATCGATCAGGATGCTCAGCTCCCTGAGCGCCGCCAGATCTTCGTCATGACCGGCCACCCGTTCATTTACCTTCTCGTAATAGGTATCAGGGGTCGACATAAAGGCGGTCCCTCTCTCCCTCAGCGTACGGATAGTCTGGTAGATATCCGTGGAGGCCATGGCGATATGCTGTATCCCCTCCCCCTTGTATTGGCGCAGGTACTCCTCTATCTGGGATTTGTCGTCGGACGACTCGTTGATGGGGATGCGGATCTTGCCGCAGGGGGCCGTCATGGCGCGAGAGTGCAGACCGGTCAGCTTGCCCTCGATGTCGAAGTAACGGATCTCGCGAAAATTGCCGATCCGCTCGTAGAAGTTCGACCAGACATCCATGTTGCCCCGCTGCACGTTGTGGGTCAGGTGATCTATCTCGTAGAGGCCTGCATCTACCTCATCCATACGGGCTTGCCAGCCGGGGTAAAAAACGAAGTCGACGTCATAGATGGAGCCCTGTGCGCCATATCTGTCCACAAACGACAGCGTACTCTCGCCAATGCCGTAGATGGCGGGAATGTTGAGCTCCATCGGGCCTATCTTGCCGGCAAAGGGCTTGGCTCCCTGAGCCAGAGCATACTGCTGCGCCTTGCCCGCATCCTCGACTCTAAAGGCCATGCCGCAGACACTCGGGCCATGGACACTGGCAAACTGCTCGGCCTGGGAGTGCGGCTCGGCATTGACCACGAAATTGATCTCCCCCTGGCGATAAAGCCAGCACTCTTTGTGTTTGTGACGGGCTACCTCGGCGAAACCGAGGGAGACAAACAGCGCCTTGAGCGCAGCGATACCCTTCGCATCGGGCGCCGTGTATTCGACGAACTCAAAGCCGTCTGTGCCGAGAGGATTGATGGTGTTGGCTGCACTCGCCTTGGCTGCAATCATGGTGCGCTCCTTTGCACGAAATCAGGTTGAACGGATAGGTGTTAACAACTTGTTTCATTAGAGGTGCGCTGCCGCGGGAAAGAAAGAGGGCAGGCTCAGATAGTCGCCATGCTAAAGGGGATGATAAATGTAAACGATATGTGACAAGCAAGATCCCGACTTGTAGTGACGGCCTTGCCCGCGATGCATGCTGTCAGTTTTCGCTTACAGCGAGCTCAATATTCAGTGTGCACGCCCGGCAACCGCCACTGCTTGACCACAATCCGAGGCAGTCGAGCCCTGGCGCGGCGCAACAGGCTGGGTTTGGGGTTGACAAGCCATGCCACAGTGCCCAGACGCAACAACGGCAGATCGTGCAGGCTGTCACTCAGGCAGAGCGCGACCTGGCGCCGGGTCATGGCGGGCGTGATTTTGGCGGCGCCATGACAATAGTGGTGCGGGATCAAGCCGCCCCAGGCATAACGCAACCGGGTCGCCTCAATATGAGCAGGCCAGGGCTGGCAGGCAGGCGCTTGGGCAAATGCCAAGGCAAGCTGGCCTCGCACCAAGGCCCGCGGGCTGGCCGACACTATCCAGAGCCTGTGGTGGTAGCTCGCAAGCAGTGCCATGGCAGGGGCAAAGAGGCCCAAACGGCTGGCGCTGTATGCACGCACCAAGGCGCGCCAGGCCAGGGGAGAGAGCCCAAGGGTGATGCTCCACCAGATGAGGCGGATCCCCCACCCTCTCCCCCTGGCAAACCACCTCGCAGGCAAGAGGGAGAGCAGCGCGCCCAACCGCAGCAGAGGAGACAGCATCAATGGCCAGCGGCGCCTGCCCAAGATGAAACGCAGCAGACCAGCATGGCTGTCCCCTGGCGCCAGAGTACCATCAAAGTCGGCCAGAATAAGGCCCTCACCGATAGGCCCGAGCGGCAGTGCGGGTTCTGGACATGCACCGGGTGTCATCAAGGAGCCAGCCTTGCAATCGCCGCCGCCAGCTCAGGGCAGGCAAATGCCGAACCGGGCTCCGGGGGACACTCAAAGGCAAAAGGGGTATCCCAAAGGGTAAAGTCGAGACGCCAGGCATGAAGATAACCGCGCTCGGCCGGGCTGCCACCATAGCGTTCATCGCCCAGAATGGGGGCTCCGATACTCTTCATGGCAACCCGGATCTGGTGGGTTTTGCCGGTCTGGGGCTTGATGCGAAACAGGCGCAATCCTTCACGGACTGGCGTGGAATCAAACCAGCTGATGGCAGGGTTATCCAGGCTGCGGGTCAGCAACCAGCTACCGCCGCGCCCTTTTTGCATGTCGCCCTTGATCCAGCCTTGCTTCTTCTTGGGTTTGCAGTCAGAAAGAGCCAGATACTGCTTGCTCACTTGTCGCTGCGCAAAGCTCATGCTCAGCGCCCGATTCACCTGCGGGGTGCGGGCCAGTAACAGCAAGCCCGAGGTCATCTTGTCGAGCCGGTGCACCGGATAGAGTTCGAGCCCGGTATCGGCTCGCACCAGACTCACCAGACCAGAAACTCCCGCTTCGTCATGCATGCCAATTCCAGGCCCTTTGGCGAGGACCAGGAAGTGTTCGTTTTGTGACAGGATTCGATACATAGGCGACATTTTGACGTATTCTCATGGTAGTTGGCACTCAAACGTGCCCGATAATAACACCCCACACTGGCTCACAAGTTGAAGACTCACACGGATGATGAGATGCCTATTTTTCTTGATCTTGCTTTGCCTTGAGGCCATTCCTTCCGCTCAGGCCAACGAAGATATTGCGCCCAGTGCAGACAGCGTTGTGTTGCAGCTGCGCTGGCTGCATCAACCCCAGTTTGTTGGCTATCACATGGCCAAGGCCAAAGGATTTTACGCAGAAGCGGGCCTGGACGTGGAGATCCGCCAGGGGGGCAAGGGGCTAAGTCCGGTGGCTGAGGTGTTGAGCGGACGCGCCGACTTTGGCGTCGGCAATACCGAAGTGTTAACCCAGTACGCCGAAGGCGAGCCCCTTCTGGCGCTGGCTGCCATCTTCCAGCACTCCCCGTCCATTTTCCTCGCCCGGCGCGACAGCAATATTCTCACCCTTGCCGGCATGCGTGGCAAACGCATCATGATGTTCCCAGAGCATCAGGACGCCGAGTTGCTTGCCACCCTCTTCTATCAAGGGATCCGCGAAGATGAGCTGATCCCGTTGCAGACCTCGGTCAACATCGACGATCTGGTGGAGCGGCGAGTCGACATCTTCAATGCCTATCTGAGCAATGAACCCTTCTATCTGGAGGAGCGGGGCATCCCTGTCTCCGTCATCAGTCCACGCAACTACGGCGTGGATTTTTATAGCGACATGCTCTTTACCACTCAGGCAAACCAGGCCGAACACCCGGACAGAGTAGAACGCTTTCGTGCTGCCAGTCTGCGCGGTTGGCAATATGCCCTGGCCCATCCTCAAGAAGCCATCACGCTGCTTCGTGACCAATATGGATTGACTCGCTCCCAGGCACACATGGAATACGAGTTGCAGGTCAGCAAGGAGATGATACAGCCGCTTTATGTGGAAATAGGCTACATGAACCCGGCGCGTTTCGAACATATTCTCGACCAGTTGGTGGAGATAGGTCTCCTCAAACACACAGTCCCCCTGGCCGACTTTCTCTACCATGCGCCCTCGGCCCAGTGGGTATTCTGGCGTCCCTGGTTCATGCTGAGTCTGGCTGCCACCGTCCTGATCCTGGTGCTGGCTCTCTATCTCTGGCTTTGCAACGACCGATTGAGCAAGGAGGTTGCCCTGCGCAAGCTGCGCGAATCGGAGATCATGCAGCTCGCCCAGCGCGACCCCCTCACAGGCCTGCCCAATCGCCTCAGCCTGATGAATCGGCTGCGCGAGCAGATAGTCCAACCCGCACCAGGCTGCCTGCTGTTTTGCGATCTCGATGATTTCAAGCGCATCAATGACAATTTCGGGCACAGCCAGGGGGATGCCATCCTCTGCCAACTAGCCCACCGAATTACCAGCGCCATCGGCCATCAATGCTTCTTTGCCCGGCTGGCGGGGGACGAGTTTATCCTGCTGCTGCCCGGCTACAACCTTAAACAGGCACACGACGTGGCCGAGGTGATCCGGCTCGCCATGGCCGCCCCCTTCGAGACAGACGGCCAAACCATGCAAGTGGGGATCAGCATCGGCGTCAGTCACTACCAGAGCGGCTGGAGCGCGGAGCAGTGGTTGATCCAGGCTGACAAGGCCATGTACTGCGATAAAGGCGTGGCCCTCACGGCACTGGTTGAGCAGTCGGGCTGACCCGCGCCGCCGAGCCAAGAGAGCAGGCCCGCATCACTGTGGGCCTGCTGTTTCCAAGATGGGGCAGGTGTTTGCTCTGGGGAAAATGATCCACTAACTCTCCACTTGGCTATCTCAGAACGGCTGATACAACGCTGGTCGAGCAGACAATGGTGGCGCTTGGAACCTTGCAGGTCTGGGGTTCCGACCAGCCCTTGTTCAGATACAATACATAATGGCTCTGGAATAGTGTTCCCAGTCATCTGGGTGTCGACTTGAAATTGCTTCTCGTCATCCCCATTTGTTCCCCATACAATAGGGCGAAGGGACGACAAGGTTCGTCCCTCCCAGTACCAACGAGGAAAACAAGATGGATACCCGTTCTGTCTATACCGGCACCCGAGGTGCCGTACGTGATACCAACAAGGTGCTGCGTAACACCTACATGCTGCTCTCCCTGACCTTGGGCTTCTCTGCCATTGTCGCCGGCGTTGCCACTGTGATGAACATGCCGCCCCTGCACTGGGCCATCTTCCTGGTTGGGGTCTACGGTCTGATGTTCCTGACCGAGAAGAACCGTGACAACGGCATGGGCCTGGTATTCACCTTCGCCCTGACCGGCCTGCTCGGCTACAGCCTTGGCCCCATCATCAACATGTACATGAACAATGGCGGCGGCGAGATAGTGATGACGGCGCTCGGCGGTACGGCGCTGACCTTCTTTGGTCTGTCTGCCTATGCCCTGACCACCAAGCGGGATCTCTCCTTCATCGGTGGCATGCTGTTCGTCGGTTTCTGGGTGCTGCTGGTGGCCATGGTCGCCAACATCTTCCTGCAGATGAGCGCCCTGAGCCTGGCCTTGTCCGCCATGTTCATGCTGTTCTCTTCCGGTGCCATTTTGCTGACGACCCAGCAGATAGTGCGCGGCGGCGAGACCAACTACATCTCCGCCACCGTGACGCTCTATGTGTCTATCTACAACATCTTCCTGAGTTTGCTCAGCCTGCTCGGCGGCAACCGCAACTGATGACCAGCAACCCCGCTTCGGCGGGGTTTTTATTGCATACTCCCCGGCCAGCCTGATCCAAATCAGGGTCATTTGATGGCGTTCGCGTTACACTGATGACCTCGAATCGCAAGAGACTCTCCTCCCCCATGCCTGTTGAATATTCCGGCCTGCTGCGCCGCCTGCTCACAGACAGCCATGTCTACTTTGCCCTCAAGGTACTCATCGCCATACTGGGTCTGCTCGCCATCGCCCTCGTCAGTGGCGATATCCAGCTCACCGTGCTGCTCTCTCTCGGGGTCGTCGCCGGGGCCATCGCCGAAACCGACGACAGTCTCTGGGGACGGGTCAAGAATCTGACCATGACGCTGCTCTGCTTCTTGTTCGCCTCCCTCTGCGTCCAGTACCTGTTTCCGACACCTTGGCTGTTTGCCATCGGGCTGGCTGGCTCGACCTTCCTATTCGTCATGGTCGGCGCCCTGGGACAGCGTTACGCGACCATCAGCTTCGGCTCGCTCCTGATTGCCATTTACACCATGCTCGGCGCCGCCAAGGCACCGGATCTCTTCTACCAACCGCTGGTGCTGACTGCGGGCGCCCTCTGGTACGGCGTGGTATCGCTCATCTGGCTCTGGCTTTTGCCCTACAAGACTCTGCACGAACAGCTCGCCCAGAGTTACTTTGCCCTGAGTCGTTATCTGCGGGAAAAATCCCGCTTCTTTCCTGCCGATGAACACGGCGCCCAAGCCATTCGCCACAACCTGGCCCAGCTCAACATCCAGCTGGTCGGCTCCCTCAATCTCACCAAGACGGCCCTCAATGCCCGGCTGCACAGTCAGCGCCGCCAACCGGCCCCCGAACTCGCGGGTCTGTTGCGCCTCTATCTGTTGGCACTTGAAATACACGAACGTGCCACCTCGAGCCACTACCCCTATAGCCAGCTCGAAGCCGAACTGAAACAGGGGCTGGTCATCGATGGCTTCCAGGAAGTCCTGCTACAACTGGCGGAAGCCTGCCAGCAGCTCGGCTACGCCATCTTGGTGCACAGCCCCTATCGCCATCCCAAACGCATTCGCTGGGCATTGGAAGCCCTTGGCGATCAGCTCGAGTTCACTCACCTCAAGCAGCACTATCCCAAGAGCCTGCTGACCCCGATGAAGTTTCTGCGCCGCAATCTGGCCAGCATCAATCAGCTACTGACCAGTGCCGAGGAGCTGCAAAACCCGGCGATAACGCCAGGGAGTCTCCCCCCCCTGGCCAGGCCGCCACACATCCCCTTGCTGACCCAGTTGCGCCAGCACCTGAGCCTTGACTCCATGGTATTTCGCCATGCCCTGCGGCTGTCGCTTGGACTGGTGGTGGGTTATGGCATCTTGCAGGCCTTCCATCTGGACAAGGGTTACTGGATCTTGCTGACTGTGCTCTTTGTCTGCCAACCGAGCTACAGCGCGACCCGGCGCCGCTTGATGCAGCGCATGCTTGGCACCTTTGCCGGCCTGCTGGTTGGCGTGCCCATTCTCTGGCTGCTGCCGGACCTGCATGGTCAACTGGTGGTGATGGGGCTGGCCGCCTTCCTGTTCTTCACTCAGGTGCGCAGCAACTACAGCGCCGCAGTCTGCTTCATCACCCTCTATGTGTTGATGGCCTTCAACCTGCTCGACGGCATCGGTTTTGCCATCCTGGGCCCCCGCCTGCTCGATACCCTGCTCGGCTGCCTGCTCTCCTACGCCCTGGTGGCCTGGTTGTGGCCGGACTGGCAGTACAAGCGTCTGCCGCAGCTCATCGCCAACTCGCTGTCGGCAAACGCCCGCTATCTGGAGGCGGTACTCGCCAGCTTGCACCTGCGCCGCGATGAATCCCTGGACTACCGCATCGCCCGCAAGAATGCCCACCTGGCCGACAGCGAGTTGGCCATGGCCTGGCAGAGCATGCTGGTCGAACCCCAGCGCAGGCGCCGCTTCCTGGATCTCTGTTTCACCCTGACCTGGCGAAATCACGCCCTGCTCTCCTACATCTCGGCGCTGGGTGCCCACCGGGATCAACTCGAACCCATAGAGGGGCTCAGCCAGATCAGCCGCCACCTGAGCCATACCCTGGCCCTGGCTGCGGGTCAGCTGGCCGGTGATGACCCCCAGGAGGCGCAGACCAGCTGCCCTCTGCCCGCCCAGGAGAGCACGGAGGAGCAGCTGATGCTGAGCCAGCAGCTGAATCGCATCAGCCAACTAGCCGATGAGCTGCTGGCGCTGGCCAACCAGAGCCGGTTGCTCACCGCGCCCCAAGACGCTACCATGCCGACCCCATCATGACTTGCCCCAAGGAGGCACTCATGTCCGATAATTCGGTGCTGACATGCAACGGGCGCACTATCGAGACCGACACCAAGGGCTATCTGCTCAATGTGAACGACTGGAGTGAGGAGCTGGCCGTGGTGCTGGCCGCCCAGGAGAATATCGAGCTAGGCGAATCCCATTGGGAAGTGGTGCGTTTCGTGCGGGCCTTCTATCTGGAGTTCAATACCTCCCCCGCCATTCGTGCCCTGGTCAAGGCGATGGAAAAGCAGTTTGGCCCCCAGAAAGGCAACAGCCGCTATCTCTACAAGCTGTTCCCCCTGGGACCTGCCAAGCAGGCGACCAAGATAGCGGGTCTGCCCAAGCCGGTGAAGTGCATCTAAAACGCCACCAATAAAAAAGACCGCGCCAAGGCGCGGTCTTTTTTAGTTAGCTTGAAGACTGCCCCACCGTCATCAAGGGTTGTAAGCCACCACAGAGCCGCTCAGGCCGGTTTGCTGACTCACCTTGGCCTGTATGCCCTGCAGCTTGGCCTTGGAGACATCCGGGCCGATGAAGACCCGGTTGATCTGACCCTGTACCGGCGTGCGTGGCACCGTATGAGCCGAGTAACCCGACGCCCGCAACTTGCTCACCAGTGCATTGACACTGTCCTTGTTGCGGAAGGCGCCCAACTGAAGGACCCAGCTGCCCTGAGCCGGTGCCGGCGCGGCCTGAGTGACCAGCTGCTTGCTCTGCAGCAGATCGTCCATGCTCTTGATCTGTGGCTTGGCGGGCTCCGGCTTGACCTGAGGCTTGGGTTGCGGCTTTGGCACTGGCTTGGGTTGTGCCTTGACCGGCTCTGGTTTCTTAGCAACCACGGGCTCTGGCTTGACGATCGGCTGGCTGGCCGCCTGCGCTGCCGCGCCTTGCTGACCCAAGGTCACAGGCGCTGACACCTCTTCGACCTGCCACTGCTGCGCAGCAGCAGCCTGCTGCTTGCTCGCATCATGATCGCTGGGCAGGGTACTGGCGGCAGAGACCTGGAGCGCGGGCTTGGCAGGCTCGAGCTCGGGGCGCAGCGGGATAGTCGCGAAAGCGTCGTCCTTTTGCGCGATTTTCTGGCCATCAAGCATGTCAGGCAAGAAGATGACCACCAGAGCCACCAGAATAACCGTGCCCACCAATCTGTTTTGGAACTTAGAAGCCAAACCTTACTCCTACCCTTGTGTTGCTACCCAGCCCGGCGCGCATAGCGCATTCAGGCCGGTTGTGTCGCCAGAATATCGGCAACAGTGTAAAACGATCCAAAGACAATGACCACATCGGCGGGACTCGAGTCGGCCAGCGCCTGCTGATAAGCCTCAGTCACGGCATCATGCTGTGTCACGCGCCCCTGCCCCTGTCCCAGCGCATCCGCCAGCTGGCCCGCACTCGCGGCGCGCGGCCCGGTAAGGCTCGCGAGATACCAGCTGTCGATGAGGCCGTCGAGCTCGGCAAGGGACCCCGCCATGTCCTTGTCCTTGAGCATACCGACCACGGCACGGCGTACTCCGCTGCACGGAATGGCGCTCAGCTGACTGGCCAGATAGGCCGCAGAGTGGGGATTGTGGGCCACATCGACGATGACCAGGGGCTCGGTTTGCAAGCGCTGCATCCGGCCGGCCAGCCGCGCATCACGCAACCCTTTGCGGATTGCCGATTCGGGCAACGTCAAGCCGAGCCGCTCGAGGGCCGCCAGTACCGTAACCGCATTCATCAAGGGCAATGCGGGCGTTGGCAAGCCTTGATAGCATTGCAGCCCCCGATAATCCCAGCCGGCCTTCGCATCTTCACGGGCTTGACCACTGAAGTCGCGGCCTACTTGATAAAGATGAGCGCCGAGGCGCGCCGCCTCGCTGGCGATCGTCGCCGGAGGATGGGGCTCACCGCTGATGGCGGGTTTGTCCGCCCGATAGACGCCGGCCTTCTCCACCGCCACCGCCTCGCGGGTATCGCCGAGCCAGTCGCAATGATCCAGGGCGATGCTGGTGATCATAGCCACATCGGATTCCACCACATTGGTGGCATCGAGCCGGCCACCCAGCCCGACTTCCAGCAATATCACATCGGGAGCATGGCGGCGGAACAACCAGAGCGCGGCCAGGGTGGCAAACTCGAAGAAAGTGAGCGCTATCTCTGCGCGGGCCGCCTCCACCTCGGTAAAAGCGGCGCAGTGCTCCTGCTCGTCCAGTTCCAGGCCATCGAGGCGCACCCGCTCGGTGAAACGCAGCAGATGGGGGGATGAGTAGACCCCGACCCTGTAACCGGCGGCCATCAGGATGCTGGCAGCCATGGCACAAGAAGAGCCCTTGCCATTGGTTCCGGCGACCGTCAGCACCTTGCCGGGCAACCTAGTCAGCCCCATGCGCCGTGCAACTTCGCCGACCCGTGTCAGACCCATGTCGATATTGACCGGATGGATCTGCTCCAAATAAGAAAGCCAGTCGACCAGCGACCGGCTTTGAGATTGTTGCATGTTTGAACTCATGTTCAGTCTTCGACGACCTGGGTGTTCATCAGCTTGGCGAACAAGCTGGCAAGACGATCACGCATCTCGCGACGATCGATGATCATGTCGATGGCGCCCTTCTCCAGCAGAAACTCGGAGCGCTGGAAGCCTTCTGGCAGCTTCTCGCGTACCGTCTGCTCGATGACACGGGGGCCGGCGAAGCCGATCAATGCCTTGGGCTCGCCCACATTGATGTCGCCCAACATGGCCAGACTGGCAGACACACCGCCCATAGTGGGGTCGGTCAGCACAGAGATATAGGGCAGACCCGCCTTGGTGAGTCTGTCCAGCGCCGCGCTGGTCTTGGCCATCTGCATCAGGGAGAACAGGGCTTCCTGCATCCGCGCACCACCAGAGGTGGAGAAGCAGACCAGACCGCGGCCCTCCTTGATGCTCTCCTCGACGGCGCGCACGAAGCGGGCACCGACCACGGAGGACATGGAACCACCGATGAAGGAGAACTCGAACGAACAGGCGACGACAGGCACCCCTTTAAGGGTTCCCTTCATCACCACCAGCGCATCTTTTTCCCCCGTCTCTTTCTGGGCGGCGGACAAACGATCCTTGTAGCGCTTGGAATCCTTGAATTTCAAAATATCCTGCGGCTCCAACTCGGCGCCGATTTCACTGCGACCATCTGCGTCGAGGAAACACTCGAGGCGAGCACGGGCGGTAATGCGCATGTGATGGTTACATTTGGGGCAAACCTCAAGGTTGCGCTCCAGCTCTGCCCGGTAGAGCACCTGTTCACAAGATCCGCACTTGGTCCACACCCCTTCCGGGATGTTATGACGACGGGGGGTAGTGATCTTGCTCTTGGGAAGGATCTTCTCAAGCCAGCTCATGGAATTCCTTAATGCTTTTGTGCCTGACAATACGCATCGAGCCTTGATAGTTCAATGACTTACGGCTCGATGGCAATAAACGACGGATCATTAAACCACAATTTTTCGGGCGCAGTTACTAAAAACTGGTCGTACCCGGTGCCGAGTCCGGCAGCCAGAGCGGGCCGAGCGGCAGCCTGGGCAGCCCCTGCTCGGCAGGATAATCGACGTCAACCAGATAGAGGCCACCGGCTTTGGCGGTGGGGCCGGCCACGTCACGATCCTTGGCGGCCAGCACCTCGGCTATCCACTCCACGGGTTTGAGTCCCTGGCCCACCAGCAGCAGGGAGCCGGTGATGTTGCGCACCATGTGATGCAAGAAGGCGTTGGCGCGGATATCCAGCACTATGTAGGGACCGGACCGGCTGACGCACAGGTGGGTCACATTGCGCCAGGGACTCTTGGATTGACAACCCGCGGCGCGAAACGAGGTGAAATCCCGCTCGCCAAGCAGACTCTGGCCGGCTTGGTGCATCAGGGCTGCGTCCAGGGTCTCGTGGTAGTGACTGACGCCGCTGCCAAGGATGGCGGGGCGGAAGTTATGGTTATAGATGACATAGCGGTAGCGACGAGCGGTGGCGCTAAAACGGGCATGGAAGCCCTCATCCACTTCCTTCACCCAGCGCACCCCGATGTCGGGGGGCAAGTTGGAGTTCACGCCAAGCGTCCAGGCGCTCTCGCTGCGGATGGCCTGGGTATCGAAGTGGATCACCTGACCGGTGGCATGCACCCCGGCGTCGGTGCGCCCGGCGCACTGTATGCTCACCTCGTGGTTGGCGATGCGGCTGAGGGCCTTTTCCAGCTCCTGCTGGACGCTGATCACTTCCCGTTGACGCTGCCAGCCAAAATACCGGCTGCCGTCATATTCAATACCTAGGGCAATTCGCATGAGTCTGAGTATCACTCTTTGAGAGAAAACGCGGCGAATTATACCCACACAGGCACAAATATCCCAAAAAGAAGGGCGCCCCTGGGGTCGCCCTGCTTGCATCCAGCTATCAGGCCAGCCGCTTGAGCAGCTTCTCGGCCTCGTTACGCTGCTTATCGTTGCCCTGCTCGGACGCCTCGACCAGCAGCTCGCGAGCACTCTCCTTGTCATCTATCTCAAGGTAGGCCCGGGCCAGATCCAGCTTGGCACCCACGCCGCCGTCATCGGCATCCACATCGAAGCCGTCGGACTCTGGCAGTACCTCGGGGAAACCATCCAGTCCCACATTCAGGGAGAACCCCTGATAAGGCTCCTGCTCGCTCTGGTTGGCATTGGCATCGGCCAACAGGCTGTCTATCTCGACGAAGTCATCGGCCGCAGCCTCAGCCCTGGGTTTGAGCTCCTCGCCGGGTTCGACTTCTGCGAAGGCATCCTCGAAATCGGCCAGGGCCAACTCATTGGGATCCTTGGCTGGCTCAGGGCTCATGCCCCACTCAGCCAGCAACTCGTCTGCAGTCTGAGATGTGTGATCAGTGCCGGACACGGGTTCGTCGTCCAGGCTGGTATCGAGATCGCTGAAGTCCAGCTCCGGCAGCTCATCATCCTCAAGGGCGGCACTGCCCTCGGGAGATTGGGCGGCGAAACGATCCTCTTCGGCATCAAGCTCGGCATTGAGATCCGCAAACAGGGCGGCTTGCAGCTCCTCCTCGCTCATCAGCTCCTGATCGGCAGCCGGATTGAACTCGCTGGCCAGATCCATTTCGGGCTGTTCGGGGCGCTCGAACTGCTCATCGGCGGCGAGATCCAACTCGGGCACCAGTTCAGGATCCCGCATCTCGGCTTCCCGAACCTGCTCCCCTTCGTCGCTAAATACCAGGTCCAGATCGTCCGGCTCAACTCGGTGCGCAGCCGCTTCATCGACAGCAGGCGCGGCACGGGCAACAGGCTCTTCATCAATGTCGGCACCGATGAGCTGATCGAACTCGCTCATCTCCTGCCCCATCACCACGGAGGTGGTCTCGGAGAGATTCTTCTCTTGCTCTTCCAACTCGCGCCGGGCACGGGCCCGCAGCCAGAGCGTCACCAACGCCAATACCAGCAACACGGGCAACAGTATGATCATGGCGAGGTTCAAAGGTGACGCGAGCAAGTCGGTCAGCCAGTTCTGCGCCGGAGGGGCTACCGCCACAGGCGGCACAGGGTTGGCCCTGAGCTCGGCCACCTCTTTTTGCAAGACAAGCTGATCTTGCAGCTGCGCCTTGAGGGTCTCGACCTCCTCGGTCAGGGACTGCAGGCGCATCTTGAGCCGGTGATTCATCTCGGTTACTTGACCGAGCTGGGCATTGGCATCTTCCAGCGCCAGGGCCATCTCGGTAACCGGCTTGCCCTGAACAGTTTCAGTTGCGACCGGCAAGGGCGCTGGGGCACCACTGGCGACATTGGCCAGTGCCGTTGTCTGTGCGCCGCTGGCCAGTTTGCTGACTTCGCCGGGCACCTTGGCGGGGGTCGCAGCAGCCGCCAATACCGGGGCCACGACCGGGACCGGTATCGGGGCTGCCGATGCGGAGGCAGGCTTGACGCTCGGCTTAGGGGCCGGCTTGACAGGCGGCTTGGCCTGAGGCTGAACACTCTGTTTGCTGGCAAGATACTTGGGACTCAAGCCTTTCCAACTGGCGTTATCGCTGTTGAAGCGTTGGCGAGCCTGGGCATCCGTGTGACGGCGCGCTTCAGCTTCGCTCGGCAGCGTGATGCTGGAACCCACCAAAATATGATTGATGTTGCCATCGGCAAAGCTGGCGGGATTCTTGTCGTAAATGGCGACCATGGTCTGGTAGACACTGACCCGACTGCTCGGTCTGTGCTTGCTGGCGAGGCTCCAGAGGGTATCGGTGGAACGAACCGGACCATAACGGCGGCCCCCTTGATTGAGGGAGGCAATAGGTTGCGGTGAGCGTACCGGCTGGGCCTGACGCTGCACGGGCGTCGCGGGCTGAGTCGGCCGAGTCACCTGGCTTGCAGGTTCATCGGGTCCCTTCAACTCCACGAAGAAGGGATCCCGGCTGGCCTCTTCGGCAGAAGCAGAAGTGGTATTGAGCAGACTCAACGCGAGCAGCGTCGCCAGTGTTATGCGGGAGTGTCCCATGTTCGTTCCTTCGTATGACGGCCTATCACATTGAAAAATCTGGATAGTTGCCCCAAAACAGTCGGTTCAATATAAATCAGGCTCGAGTCTCAAGCCAGTCATCCGACGCAAATAGCACCCAATTCGTGCCCGAGTGTAGGGGTAAAGTTAATTAATTGATATTAAGGGGGAATATCGAAGCCGCTTCCTGCAACTTCGATCACACTCGGCCTCTCTTGGACGAGAGGCCGAGTGTCGATAGGAGCTTACAGGTAGTCGCGGATCAGCAGTTCGGCAATTTGCACACTGTTGGTCGCCGCGCCCTTACGAACGTTATCGGCCACGATCCACATATTTATACCGCAAGGGTGAGAAATATCCTGACGGATGCGACCGACCATGACGTCATCCTGCCCGGTGGCGTCGCCAACCGGCGTCGGATAGCTGGCATCGTCGTCAAACAGGTTGATACCGGGCGCGACCCGCAGCAGGGCCTTGACCTGTTCGGCATCCAGCGGCTGGTGCAGCTCGACGTGCAGCGCCTCGGCGTGGCAATAGAACACCGGGACCCGCACACAGGTGGGGTTCACGGCGATGCTGGCATCCCCCAGGATCTTCTGGGTCTCCCAGACCATCTTCATCTCTTCACGGGTGTAGCCGTTGTCGGTGAACTCATCGATCTGCGGGATCAGGTTGAAGGCGATCTGATGAGGGTAGACGCTCACCTCCGCCGGCAGACCGTTGAGCAGCCTGGCGGTCTGGCCAGCCAGCTCACTCACCCCTTCCTTGCCCGAACCCGAGACAGACTGATAGGTCGCCACATTGATGCGGGCAATGCCCACTTCGTCATGCAGGGGCTTGAGCGCCATCAGCATCTGTATGGTGGAGCAGTTCGGGTTGGCAATGATGTTGCGATTGCGAAAATCGGCCAGGGCATTCGGGTTCACCTCCGGAATAACCAAGGGCACATCTTCGTCATAACGGAAACAGGAGGTGTTATCGATGACGATGCAACCCTGTTCGGCGGCAATAGGTGCCCACTTGGCAGACACTTCGGAACCGGCGGAGAAGAGCGCTATCTCGACCTTGCTCCAGTCGAACTCTTCCACATCCAGGATCTCGAGGTTTTTTCCGTCAAATCGCACCGTGTCACCGGCGCTGCGGCTGGAGGCCAGGGGATAAAGGGTAGCGACCGGGAAGTTACGCTCTGCCAGGATCTCGATCATGGTCTGACCAACGGCGCCACTTGCGCCCAATACCGCTACGTTAAACTGCTGGCTCATCATTCTCTCCTCTCAAATGACTAAGGAGGGCTCTGGGCCCTCCCGCTGCAGGACGCATCCTGCTTGTCTATGGCTGTAAATCGGTGGTACTTGTTCTGTGATAACGGGATGCTCAGCCCCCCTTGACGGACTCAGCGCTGGCAGTCAAAACCCAACGCAGCCAAGGCGGGGGCCGCTGCGAAGGGACCGCTCAGACGCAGGGCCGAGAGCTCGCGCCGCTCGGGATAGTCCTTGCGCTGGCCATCGAAGCTGCCCTCAATGGCGAGTCGACTCCGAAAGCGGGCATCATCGCGGCGCACGTCATAAATCAGATGCACCAGCTGCTTGATCAGGCCCTGATCAAGCCCTCGTCCAAGCGTGAGCTCGCTCACATCCGGCGTGGGCAGCAACTTGTGCAGATCCCCGCGCGGGTTACGCCCCGTCTGCTGGCACAGTGCCTGATAGAGCATCCAGGTACCGCGCGCCTTGCCCTCCAGGCTGTAACCGGCAATATGAGGGGTGGCAAGCTCGGTATGGTCTACCAGCGCCGTCAGAATGTGGGGCTCGTTTTCCCACACATCCATCACCAGCCGCAACGGGCTTTCGCCGCGCTGGCGGGTGAGCAGGGCCTGATTGTCCCACACCTCGCCACGGGACGCATTGATGAGGATCTGCCCGGCTGGACGGGCGGCGATGTGGGCGGCATCGAGCAGGTGGTAGGTTGCATCGGGACCCTCAGAGGTGATGGGCACATGGAAGCTGACGATGTCGGCGCGAAGGGCATCCGGGTAGTCGACAAACCCTTCCCCCTCAGCCGCCAGCTCCCCTGCCCTCGCCCGAGGCGGATCGCAGCGCAGCACCCGCATGCCGAGCGCCTCGGCCTTGCCTGCCACGCACTCTCCCGTGTTGCCTGCTCCGATGACGGCCAGGCTCATGCCCGCCAGGGTCAGCTCATAACGCTCGGCCAGCACCAGCAGGGCGGAGAGCACATAGTCCCCCACCGACTGCTTGTTGCAGCCCGGAGCGCTGAAAAAGGGGATGTTGCGCATCGCCAACAGAGCCTTGTCGATATGATCCGTGCCTATAGTGGCGGTGCCAACGAAGCTCAGCCTGGGGGAGTTGGCAAGCAGACTGGCATCAACCCGGGTTACGGAGCGCACCAGCAACACATCGGCATCCTGCAGATCCGCCGCGGTGATATGCCGTCCGGGCAAGGGAACCACCTCGCCAAATTCGGCAAACAACTCGCAGGCATGGGGCATATTTTCATCGACGACGATCTTCATTGGGCTCTCTTCATGTTCAAGACGGATGTTCACAACCGGCCACAGCCGCGCCATTCTAGCCCATACAAGGCAACGGGTCAGACACTTATTCTTCTCTCTTCTACCGCCACGGACGCTTGACCGCCCCAGCCCATACAGACCAAGTGGCCAGGCGCTGATACGTGAACCAACATTGGCCACCGCACTGATTTGTAACACCATGTTGTTGGCCCCATCTCGCGGCTTGACCGACAAGCGGAGACTGGCACAATGTCGCCTCTTTGTTACCTGTTGCCCCACGCACCGTTACGAGCCCCGTTATGCCAACCCATCCCTCTTCATTGCCGCGCAGCCAGGCGCTTGCGTTCAGTGCCGCCCTGATCCTGCCGCTGATATTGCTGCTCTGCCTGCCCTGGCAGCCTTTTATGGTCAACGCCCTGCAATCGGACTGGTTGTGGTGGCCCTATGCCCTCACCCGTATGGTGGATATTCCCGGCCTTGCCATCAGCATCGCAGCCCTGCTGCTGCTGACCCGCTATAAACTGGCCCTCACTCTGCCCGCCCTGCTGGCCTTGGGTGGCGCCCTCTTTGCCGTGCTCGCTGGCGACTGGGTCATCAAGAGCCTGCTCAAACACCTGACTCAGGAGCCGCGGCCCTATTTGCTCTGGCTGGAGAGCCAACAGCTGATCCCTGCCATCCAGCAGTTCTACGCCAGCAAGGTCGAGGTGCGCAGCGAACAGGTGCATGCGGCGAGCCAGCTGTTGGCCCTGCCCCAGTTGCTCGGCAACCACTGGCAGGCGGAAGTGAGTTACGCCTTCCCCTCCGGCCACAGTATCGCCGCCATGAGCCTTGCCCAATTCTTCGGTCTGATCTGGCTGGCCCGAGCCCCTCGCGGGGTCTGGCTGCTGCCGCTGTGGGCGCTCGCCATCGCTCTGTCACGCACCCTGATCGGTATGCACTGGCCACTGGACGTGCTGGCAAGCGCCCTGCTCGGCAGCCTGACCGCCCTGTTCGCCGCCCGCTGGTGGCTACGCCACTATTGACCGTCAATCACCACCAGTGACGCCTACCCTGGCAAATATGACAACGGGCACCCTGAGGTGCCCGTTGTCATATCAAACAATGTGCAATGGGGCTCGACTTAGCCTTGGTTCGCCTGCCACCCCTGCGGGTATTTGTAACCGACAAAACGCTTGGCGGCATAGGCCTTGAACGCGGCGGAGTTGTAGGCGGCAGCGACATCCTTGGCAAATGGCGTGTCGGCATCGCCGCTCCTGACCACGACCCAGTTGATGAAGTCATAGCTGCGTTCGAGGAAGAGCCCCTCGGTAAAGGGGATACCGCTCGAGGCCGCATAATTGCCATTGATAACGGTAAAGTCCACATCTTCCCGCGAGCGGGGCAGCTGGGCCGCCTCCAGCAGAACCAACTTGAGATTATGGGGGTTGCCGACCACGTCAAACTCGCTCGCCTTGAGGGGGTTGATGCCCTCTTTCAGCTTGAGCCAGCCCATGTCTTGCAGCATCAAGAGCGCCCGCGCCTGGTTGCTGGGATCATTGGGCAGCGCCACCGTGCTCCCCTCTTTCAAGGCAGACAGGGTGTTGAGCTTGCCTGCATAGAGGCCCATGGGGCCGGTCGGCACCTGGGTGATGGGGCTCAGCGACAGGCCCCTGTCCTTGGCAAAGCTCTCCAGATAGGGTTTGTGCTGGAAACAGTTCACATCGAGCGAGCCATCGGCCAGGGCTATATTGGGACTCACATAATCGGTGAACTCCACCAGCTTCACTTGGTAGCCCTTGGCCTCCAGCTGCGGTTTGATGGAATCGGTCACCATGTCGGCAAAGTCCCCCACCGTCGTGCCAATCACAATCTCTTTTTTGAGAGGGGCGGCAGCATGGGCCGCGGTGGCAGAAAAGGCACTGCTGGCGGCCAGCAAGGCAAGGGCGGAAAGCTTGAAGAAGGAACGGCGCTGCATGGGGACTCCCTGTCAAAATGATGGTCGAGAAACGGTGGCCAGATGGCGGAACTTGGTTGCTGACACAGAACACCACAACCATCCAGCCATCTAAACGGCCAATTTCAAATACCATAACAGAGCCCACCCTCTTCGCCAAGCAACAAAATCCCATGAGCTTGCACTCAAAGCGCGCCTTGGCGCGGATCGCCGCAGTGCAGCGTCCTGGGCGACCATTTGGATGAGTCAAGGATCATCTCGCCATCCAGGCCCCATCCGGCATAGGATGGGATGGGTCCCCATGACCACAGGTCATCGGATGAAGCTGGTGTGGGCTCTGACCGCCCGCTTGATGAGTATCTGGAGGTTGAATTGAGAAAAACGGTGCTGATGCTGAGCGCTCTGCTGCTAGCTGGTTGCCTGGGTATGCCGGAGACTGTCACTCCCGTTTCGGATTTCAAGCTCAACAACTACCTGGGCAAGTGGTATGAAATCGCCAGACTGGATCATTCATTTGAGCGTGGTTTGAGTCAGGTCAACGCCGAGTACAGCTTAAATGCTGATGGTGGAGTGTTGGTTATCAATCGAGGCTTTTCCGAGACGGACAACGAGTGGAAAGAGGCCAAAGGCAGGGCATATTTTGTGGGCGCTGACTCGGAAGGTTATCTCAAGGTCTCTTTCTTTGGGCCATTTTATGGCTCTTATGTGGTATTTGCACTGGAGCCACAAGAGGATGGCTATGCCTTTATCTCCGGGCCTAACACGGACTATTTATGGTTGCTTGCCAGAACGCCATCCGTTAAAGCGGATGTGATCAGCCGCTTTGTCGAGATGTCTGAGGCACGGGGTTTTGACACAAAAAATCTTGTCTACGTTCAGCAAAAATAGTGCCGGTATTGACAGAGAGCGAACGGGTCGGCATGGCGATGAGTACCGTCTTCACTATCAACCACCGTTATCCAGATAAAGAAACCCGTGTACCCCTCTCCTTTGCCACAAGCCTATTCATCATCTCCATCAATCAGGCTGAGCAGTGGTGGCGGCGCCTCATCTCCATCTTGCCAAGAGCAGATGATCTCGATGATAAACAGTGAGTTGTTTTATGAAAACCGGCTGATAGAAAGCCTCGGCATCAGTGACTGCCGAGGCGTTGGAATAGGGAATCAGGTTAACGCAACCGCCGCGGGATACTTGACCGCATTGCTGGCATTTTCCATCGCCCGCATCTTGGCGGCATTCATGATGGCCGATTGGCGGTTCTGCTCCGCGGTGTAGCAGGGATCCTTGCTGCCCCCTGCGCCTGGCCATCGGCCATGCGTGGCGTGGCACTGGCACCACCGGCCAACAGGCTGGCAAGGGACATACACAGGATGATGCTCTTCATGCACATAACCATCGTTGATGAAATCGTGGTTGACGGTGAAAAATCGATCGAGCTCTGTTGATACCGCTGATGGCAGGGGCCGGTGGAAAGGGTTGTGATCGCCGCTGGCAAATCTCAAGTTGCCGTGGCTCCTGGCGCCGCCCACCATGGGTGTCAGCACAGGCTGTTTCCATTTATGCAAGGCAAGGGGTTCCATGATGACATGGCTTCCCGTCCACACCTATCAAGGGGGCTGTATGCTGGATCGCAATCACACCGGTCTGTTGGTCGTCGACATTCAGGGCAAATTGGCACGGCTGGTCGAGGGAAGTACACCCTTGATCGCCAATGTATCCATCCTGATCAAGGGCATACAGGCACTGGGCTTGCCAGTGATCTGGCTGGAGCAAAACCCGGACAAGCTCGGGCCAACGGTACCTGAGTTGCAGTCACTGCAAGCCGGGGCGCCCGTATTGCCCAAATTCAGCTTTGGCGCCCTGGGCGAGCCGCAGGTGGCGGCAACCATCAACCAAAGCGGTGTGACGCATTGGCTGGTGTGCGGCATAGAGGCGCATATCTGTGTCTATCAGACGGTGTTGGGATTGCTCGAGGCCGGGCTGGCCGCCACGCTGGTGGTCGATGCGGTGTCAGCTCGCATCGCCGCCAACAAGGAGCTTGCCATCACCAAGCTGGCCGCACGGGGCGCCGAGCTGGGCTCGGTGGAGATGTGCCTCTATGAACTGCTCGGGGATTGCCGCGATCCGGCATTTCGCTCGATCCTCCCGCTAGTGAAATAGCGCTGCCGCCCGGCGGCGACGCTTTTTGGCTGGCCTGGGAGAAGCCGCGTTCGGCGCCCGGATGCCAGCGGTGCATCCCCAGATGAGGGCGAGCTGCCCCACCATAAAAACGGCGCCCAGAAGGCGCCGTTTTTATGTCATGAAACATCACTCGGGCAGACTTAATGTCCCTTGTGTTGTTCGGCCAGATAGAGCCAGGTATCGACGACGGTATCGGGGTTGAGCGACACCGAGTCGATGCCCTGCTCCACCAGCCAGGCGGCGAAGTCCGGGTGATCAGACGGGCCCTGACCGCAGATGCCGACATACTTGCCCGCCTTGCGAGCGGCCTGGATGGCCATGGCCAGCAGCGCCTTGACCGCATCATTACGCTCGTCGAACAGATGGGCGATGAGGCCGGAATCCCTGTCCAGCCCCAGGGTGAGCTGGGTCATGTCGTTGGAGCCGATGGAGAAGCCATCGAAGTGCTGCAAGAACTGATCTGCCAACAGGGCGTTGGAGGGCAGTTCGCACATCATGATGACTTTCAGACCCCGTTCACCGCGGCGCAAGCCGTTCTCGGCAAGGATCTCCACCACCTGCTCCGCCTCACTCACGGTGCGCACGAAGGGGATCATCACCTCGACGTTGGTCAGCCCCATCACATCGCGCACCCGCTTCATGGCTTCACACTCCAACGCAAAGCAAGGACGGAAGCTGTCGGCGATATAACGGGAGGCACCGCGGAAGCCTATCATGGGGTTCTCTTCATGGGGTTCGTAACCACGACCCCCCACCAGATTGGCGTACTCGTTGGACTTGAAGTCCGACATCCGCACTATCACCCGCTCCGGCCAGAAGGCGGCGGCCAGGGTGGCGATTCCTTCGGTCAGCTTGGCAATGTAGTACTCGCGGGGGCTCTCGTAGCCGGCGATCATCTTGGTGATGGTGGCCTTGAGCTCCGGGCTCTGCTTGTCAAATTCCAGCAGGGCCTTGGGGTGTACCCCTATCATGCGGTTGATGATGAACTCGAGTCGCGCCAGACCCACACCGGCGTTGGGCAGCTGGGCAAAGTCGAAGGCCCGGTCCGGGTTGCCGACGTTCATCATTACCTTGATGGGCAGCCGTGGCATGTTGCCCACCTCGGTCACCGCCACCTCGAAGTCAAGCTGGCCATCATAGATGAAACCGGTATCCCCTTCCGCGCAGGAGACGGTAATGAGCTGGCCCGGCGCAATGTGATCCGTGGCATCGCCACAGCCGACCACGGCGGGAATGCCCAGCTCGCGGGCTATGATGGCGGCGTGGCAGGTGCGGCCACCGCGGTTGGTGACGATGGCCGAGGCCCGCTTCATGATGGGCTCCCAATCCGGATCCGTCATGTCGGTCACCAGTACATCGCCGGGTTGCACCTCGTCCATCTGGCTGATGGAGCTGATGACCCGGGCCGGACCCGCGCCTATCTTGTGACCGATTGCGCGCCCTTCTATCAACACCTTGCCCGCCTGTTTGAGTGCAAAACGTTCGAGGGTGTTGGCCTCCTGACGACTGCGCACCGTCTCGGGACGAGCTTGGACTATGTAGAGCTTGCCATCCTGACCATCCTTGGCCCATTCGATGTCCATGGGACGGCCATAGTGCTGCTCTATGATGAGCGCCTGCTTGGCCAGCTCCATCACTTCATCATTGTTGATACAGAACTGGTTGCGCTCTGTCTCCTGGGTATCTTCAATCTTGACCTGGCGGCCATGACCCGCATCGCTGGAGTAGGTCATCTTGAGCAGCTTGGAGCCCAACGTCTTGCGCACCACGGCAGGACGACCCGCTTTCAGGGTCGGCTTATGGACATAGAACTCGTCCGGATTGACTGCGCCCTGCACCACCATCTCCCCCAGCCCCTGGCTGCCGGTGATGAAGACCACGTCGTTGAAGCCAGATTCGGTATCCAGGGTGAACATGACACCGGAGGCTGCCAAGTCAGAACGCACCATGCGCTGGATGCCGGCAGAGAGTGCAACACCCTTGTGATCATACCCCTGATGCACCCGGTAGGAGATGGCGCGATCGTTGAACAGGGAGGCGAACACATGCTTGACTGCGGTCATGACGGCATCGATGCCGCGCACGTTGAGGAAGGTCTCCTGCTGACCTGCGAAGGAGGCATCGGGCATGTCTTCGGCGGTGGCGGAGGAGCGCACCGCAAAGGAGGCATCGAGGCCGGCGCTGAGCTTGTCATAGGCGCTGCGGATGGCCTCTTCCAGTTCCGGCTGGAAAGGAGCATCAATCACCCACTGGCGGATCTGGTTGCCGGCGGCGCCGAGGGCCGCGATGTCGTCCACATTCAGGCGGTCGAGCAGATCATGGATCTGATCATTGAGCCCGCTACGCTCCAGAAACTCATTAAAAGCAAACGCCGTGGTAGCAAACCCACCCGGCACGGACACACCGGCACCAGAAAGGTTACTGATCATCTCGCCAAGGGATGCATTCTTGCCGCCGACTCGTTCTACATCTTGCATTCCGAGTTGTTCGTACCAAAGTACGTACTGTTGCATTTGCATGTCTCCAGGTTGGTGGGGCCAGGGTGCAGGGGCACCGTCTGTGCCTTGTTGTGTGCTTTTTTTGTTAGTTTGTGCTGTCGCCGCCCGCCGAGAAAACGTTTTCTTCTCTCGGTTAAAAAAATCCCCACGCAAGATTTGGGGATAGGCCGAATGACACAGACATTCTACAATGCGAACACAAAAAGGTAACGATTCAGGTTTGCAACCGAGTTCACAACTTGGAAACGGCAGATCGGTTGACAATAGTCATTTGGTATCGAGAGATACTTTCTTCGCAGCAAGTAAAAAGGGAGAGGCCAGTGCACACCGTTTTTTATGTTTCAGATGGCACTGCCATTACCGCCGAAGTGTTTGGTCACGCGGTGCTCAGCCAATTTCCCATGATCTTCGAGCAGGTCACCATCCCCTTCGTGGAAACCCTGGAGAAGGCACGTCTGGTCCGCATGCGCATCGACGAGCAGTTCCGCCAAACCGGGGTGCGTCCCATACTGTTCCACACCATCGTCGACCCGCAGGTACGTAAAGAGGTGCTCAAAGCCCACGCCAGCAGCCATGATTTTCTCAACACCTTCGTCAGCCCTCTGGAGCAAGAGCTTGGTATCAAGGCCACCCCGCGCCTGCATCGCACCCACGGCATGGAGAATCGCAAGCTCTATGACGATCGCATCGAGGCGGTCAACTTCGCCCTGGCCAATGATGATGGCATCACCACCAAGGAGTACGACGAGGCGGACATCATCCTCATCGGCGTCTCCCGTTGTGGCAAGACGCCGACCAGCCTCTATCTGGCGCTGCAATTTGGCGTGCGTGCCGCCAACTATCCCTTCATCGAGCAGGACATGCAGACCCTCGAGCTGCCCACTGCCCTCAAAGCCAATCGCCACAAGCTGTTCGGGCTGACCATCACCCCGGACAGGCTGCACGAGATCCGCAATCAGCGCCGAGCCAACAGTCGCTACTCCTCATTGGAACAGTGTCAACAGGAGTTGGCGAGCGTGGAGCGCCTCTATCGCCAGGAGGCCATCCGCTTCCTCGATACCAGCGCGCACTCGGTGGAAGAGATCAGTGCCAAGATCCTGGAAGGCACCGGCATGCGCCGCCAGCTCTACTGACAACGACCCTGAACCACACCAAAACCCAGGTGCAACTTGCCATGCAAAGAGCCCTGATCACGCCAATGCGGGATCAGGGCTCTTTGTTCCTTGCGGGTTGCGGGCCACTGGCACCTACTTACCCGTGGTCAGTTCTTTGGGTCGTTCAGCTCGCGGTTATTCATCAACTTGCCGTAGAAGGAGACCAACCCATTACCATGGCGCACCCGCTCCGCCAGCCAGATCCCGAGTCCAAGGCCGAGCAGGCCAGCCCCTGCCATGACCCAAGGCCAGCTAGCCTGAGCCAGAAGGCCAAGACACAACAGAGCCCCCAGAGCCAACAACAGCAGCAGCGGTGCCAGGCACAGCGCACCCCACAACAGGGCCACCATGACCCATTCCACTATCTTCATCATGCCAGACTCCGCCTCCCTTAGTTCTTCATACGGATTTTGTCACTGACTGCCTCGCCCCACCTGTTACGAACAAAGATAAACAAGAGAATCCCACGGAAGAGTGAACAAAAGAAAGCCAAATGAGCCCCACCATCATTAACCATGAATGACAACCAAGGTCAATACCGGGAAAACCAGGTGCCTGGATATTGAGCAACAACCAGAGAAAGTGAGAACAACCTCAATAAAAGACTAACTAGAGACGAAAAAACCAGCGAATGATAGCAAAAACAGGTGCAACAAGAGGCGTTTATCACTATTCTGCTGCGGTTGGTAGCCAACATGAAAAACAGGTAATGGCACCATGTAACGAAATAAGTACAGATTTCGTCAGCTTTTGGCAACGAAGTGACAAAGGTGACGGAAAGACGCATCAAAAGGACTCAGTATGGATCTTCAACCACAAGGAGATGAGCTCAAGCGCGGCCTCAAGAACCGCCACATTCAGCTCATCGCTCTGGGCGGCGCCATTGGCACCGGCCTGTTTCTCGGGATAGCCCAGACCATCAAGATGGCGGGCCCCTCTGTGCTGCTCGGCTACGCCATCGGCGGCTTCATCGCCTTCCTCATCATGCGCCAGCTCGGTGAGATGGTGGTGGAAGAGCCGGTGGCTGGCTCATTCAGTCACTTCGCCTACAAATACTGGGGTGACTTTGCCGGTTTCGCCTCCGGCTGGAACTACTGGGTACTGTACGTGCTGGTCAGCATGGCCGAGCTCACAGCGGTAGGCATCTATGTCCAGTACTGGTGGCCCGAGATCCCGACCTGGATGTCGGCAGCCCTCTTCTTCGTGCTGATCAATGCCATCAACCTCACCAACGTCAAAGCCTTTGGCGAGATGGAGTTCTGGTTCGCCATCATCAAGGTGGTCGCCATCGTCGGCATGATCGGTTTTGGCGGCTACCTGCTGGCCAGTGGCAGTGGCGGTCCGGATGCCAGCATCAGCAACCTCTGGGATCAGGGTGGCTTCTTCCCCAACGGCATCAGCGGTCTGGTGATGGCCATGGCGGTGATCATGTTCTCGTTCGGCGGTCTGGAGCTGGTCGGGATCACGGCAGCAGAAGCGGACGACCCCGAAAAGAGCATTCCCAAGGCCACCAATCAGGTGATCTATCGCATCCTGATCTTCTATATCGGCGCCCTGGCCGTGCTGATGTCCCTCTATCCCTGGGGCAAGGTCGTGGAAGGTGGCAGTCCCTTCGTGATGATCTTCCATGCCCTGGACAGCAACCTGGTGGCAACCGTGCTCAACATGGTGGTGCTGACCGCCGCATTGTCGGTCTACAACAGCTGCGTCTACTGCAACAGCCGCATGCTGTTTGGCCTGGCCAAGCAGGGTAATGGTCCCAAGGCGCTGCTCAAAACCAGCAAAAGCGGCGTGCCCGTGGCGGCTATCTCCATCTCGGCTGGCGCCACCTTGCTGTGCGTGCTGATCAACTACCTTATCCCGGGCAAGGCATTCGAGCTGCTGATGGCGCTGGTGGTGTCGGCCCTGGTCATCAACTGGGCCATGATAAGCCTGGCGCATCTGAAGTTTCGCAAGGCCAAGCAGGCCCAAGGGGTCGAGCCCAAGTTCAAGGCATTCTGGCACCCCTTTGGTAACTACCTCTGCCTCGCCTTCATGGCTGGCATCCTGATCATCATGTACCTGACCCCGGGGATCCAGATCTCAGTGCTGCTCATCCCGGTCTGGATACTGGTGCTTGCCATCGGTTACCAGTTCAAACGCAAACGCCTGGCCGCCGCCGTCAACCCGGCCTGACGCCAACACCGCAGAGGCCCAACAAGAGGCCGAGTCAAACCCAATAAAAGAGGCGCCCCCTGGGCGCCTCTTTCTTATGACACATCACCTGTCGGCTATCTCCTTGAAGAGTTTGACCTCTGGCGGCGACATGACCTTCGCTCTACTCGCCGTCCCCGCCCTGCCGGATAGCAAATACGATCCGGTGTTTGGAGATGAGGCTGCTGCAATCCTGGCAGAAATAGTTGACCGCACCGCACCCCTGCAACTGCTCGAGGGGCGCGCCGCAATCGGGGCAGCTGGCCTCAAACCGAAGCACAGCCTGGCAACCGGGGCATTGCTGTTCGTCATGGCGCGGATCGAGCTCGGCCGCACAGACCGGGCAACAGGGGGTGTATTCATTCATGATGATGGTCCTCATAAGATGAGGTCTGGCTTGAGCCAGCCTCAGGCCAGATCCTTATCTTGTCAGCATGGCTGCTGCCGGTTGTCAGGGTCAAGATAGCATGGGGAGCAACCTCGGGAATTGCACTACATCAAAGTAAAACGGCTGCCCTGAGGCAGCCGTTTGGTCTTACTTCTTCATCTTGAGCAGGCGTTTGCGCTGACGCTCCTGACTCAGGGTCATGGTGTTCTTCCGACCCTCGAACGGGTTGACCGACTCCTGGAATTCGACCCGGATCGGGGTGCCCATGATCTTGAGAGACTTGCGGAAATAGTTGATCAGATAGCGCTTGTACGAATCGGGCAGATCGTTGAGCTGGTTGCCATGGATCACGATACGGGGCGGGTTGTAACCACCGGCGTGGGCATACTTCAGCTTGACCCGGCGACCGTTCACCATGGGCGGCTGGTGATCTTCCTGGGCCATCTGCATGATGCGGGTCAGCATGGCGGTGCTGGTACGGCGCGTGGCGGACTGGTACGCCTCCTGGATGGATTCAAACAAGTGGCCGACACCGCTGCCGTGCAGGGCAGAGATGAAGTGCACGCGAGCGAAATCGATGAAGCCCAGACGACGGTCCAACTCATTCTTGACAGTAGTCTTGACCTCGGTGTCCAGACCATCCCACTTGTTCACTACCAGTACCACTGAGCGACCGGTGTTGAGCACGAAGCCCAGGATGCTGAGATCCTGATCGGTGATGGTTTCGCGGGCATCGATCACCAGCAGACAGACGTTGGCATCTTCGATGGCCTTGAGGGTCTTGATGACAGAGAACTTTTCCACCGTCTCGTGCACCTTGCCACGACGACGCACACCGGCGGTGTCGATAATGACGTACTTCTGCTCGTCACGCTCCATGGGGATATAGATGGAGTCGCGGGTGGTGCCCGGCATGTCATAGACGATGACCCTGTCTTCACCCAGCATGCGGTTGGTCAGGGTGGATTTACCGACGTTGGGGCGACCGACGATGGCGAACTTGATGGGCAAGTCGGCAAAGGGGGTCTCCTTGGTGTCTTCCTTGGTGTCCAGATCACCGGCGGCTACCATGCGCAGCAGGGCTTCTTCATCGAAGTCCTCTTCTTCCTCTTCTTGCGCATCGTCCTCATCGACCAAGGTTTCCAGGTGCGGGGCCAAAGAGAGCTCCAGCAAGCTCAGCACACCGCGACCATGGGCGGCGGCTATCTGATAGACCTCGCCCAGGGCCAGGGAATAGAACTCGGACACGGCGGAATCGCCATCGATGCCGTCGGTCTTGTTGGCGACCAGGAACACCTTCTTCTGGGCCTTGCGCAGGTGCTCGGCGATGGCCTGATCCGCGGCGGTCAGACCGGCACGGGCATCGACCATGAAGAGCACCACATCGGCTTCTTCGATGGCCTGCAAGGATTGCTCGGCCATCTTCAGCTCGATCCCCTCTTCGGTGCCATCGATACCACCGGTATCGACCACGATAAATTCCAGCTCGCCCAGCTTCGCCTGGCCGTATTTACGATCCCGGGTCAGGCCGGGGAAATCTGCCACCAGGGCATCCCGGGTACGGGTCAGGCGGTTGAACAGGGTGGATTTCCCCACGTTGGGGCGGCCCACCAGGGCTACTACAGGAGTCATAAAAGCCTCATTCTCAAGACGACAAAGGCTCCGGGTCCGAAGACCAGGAGCCGGATAATCATATTATCGGACGATCAGGGACGCTTAAGAGCGTACAACTTGCCGTCACGGCTCTGTACATACAGTACATCTTCATCCACCAGAGGGGCGGCATAGAGACCACTGCTATCGAGCTGCTGCATCGCCTTGATGGTACCGTCGGTACGATCCAGCCAATACAGGTAACCTTCCACATCGCCCACCACCACGTAGTCACCAAAGACGACGGGAGCTGTGACGCTGCGATTTTCCAGCTGGGTGTTGGACCACAGCTCCAGACCGTTGCGACGGTCAATGGCAAACAGGTGGCTGCGGCTGTCGGTCAGCACGATGGCATCACCGCTCACCGCCATGTCGCGATAGCCGGAATATTTGCGCTTCCACACCTCGTCGCCAGTCATCAGCTTGCGGGCCATCAACTGACCATTGTAAGCGATGGCATAGAGTTCATCACCGGCAATCAGCGGTGCGGCATCCACATCTACCATGCGATCCAGTTCGGTGGCGCCGCGCGGATCGGCAACCTTGGACTGGCGCACCGGTTGACCGTTGCTGAGCAGGGCTATGCCCACCTTGCCATCGGCGCGTCCGTACAAGACGGCACCATTGGTAATGACAGGGGAACCTGTGCTGCGAAGGGTCAACGGCGGCTGCTCTTCGGACAGGGTCCATTGCAGCTTGCCTTCATCGGTATCCAGAGCGACCAGACGCCCCGAGGTAGTCAGTACCACGACCCGGCCATCCTCGACCGCTGGGCTGGCAACCACTTCGCCCGGCACATTGGTCTGCCAGAGCACGGCGCCGTCTTTTTCGTCCAGGGCATAGACCTGGCCGTTTTCGGAGCCAAGGAATAGCTTGCCATAACGAGACACCAGACCGCCGGAGAGACGGGCGCTGCGCTTGTCTTCGTTGACCGGCAGGTCCGCCAGATCCACGCTCCACAGCTCCTTGCCGCTCGCACGGTCGAAGGCGGTCACGTCACCGCCACGGGCGGCGGCATAGATCACATCATCCTCGACCGCGGGGCGCAGCTGGGAGTAGAAGTTGCCTATGCCATCTCCCACAGAGCTGCTCCACAGGGTATCGGCCTGGAAGCTGGACTCAACCTGGGGCAATGCCGCCATGGGGTTGAGATCTTCATCCTTGCTGAACAGGGAGCAGCCTTGCAGCGCCACGGCGATGGCGGTGCCTAGCGCCACCCTTTTAAGGTCACGTTTCAGATCACGCATCCGGCGCTCCTGCATTGACGTTGGTCGGCAGAGCCAGGTCGTCCATCTTCAGCTTGAGCTCGGGGCTGGCTTGCAGGCCACCGGCATCGGCTGCGGCTTGATAGGCGTCACGGGCCTCTTCCGGCTTGCCCTGCTTGAGCAGCAGATCGCCACGCACTTCGGCAAGCTGGGCCTTGAAGGCCTCGCTCTTTATCTTGTCGAGCTGCGCCAGTGCATCGTCAAACTTACCTTGATCGCCAAGCACCCGGGCCAGACGCAGGCCAGCAATGGGTTGCACACTCTCGTCACCCTGTGCGACCACCTGGCCAAGCTGCTGCTCGGCCAGATCCAGCTTGCCGGCCTTGACGGCGGCGGCAGCCAGTTGCAGGGCCGCCAGCTCGCTGTAGGATTCACCCTTGTGCTCACCGATGAAGGTCTGCGCCTGGGCAAAGGCGGCATCGTCACCCTTGGCCAGGACCTGAATCAGCTGGTTGTAAGCCTGGGAAGCCGTTTCCTTGCTTGTCTGCTGATATTCGTTGTAATAGCGCCAGCCAAACAGGCCGACCAAGCCGATGACGGTCCCGGCAATCACCGAGGTTCCGTTCTCTTTCCACCAGCTCTTGATAACCTCAACCTGTTGATCTTCGGTGGTATACACTTCCACGGCTTACTCTCCTTTGACTGCCAGCAGGGCAATGACGGCGTCGACCTTCAGGGTCTGTTGTTCCCCCTGGCCACGCAGATATTTGATGGTCACTTCCCCGTTTTGTGCCTCGGACTCACCGAGGATCAGGGCAATGGATGCGCCGCTCTTGTCGGCACGTTTAAGCTGCTTCTTGAAATTGCCGCCACCACAATGGCTCATCAGACGAAGATCGGGCAACGCATCGCGCAGCCGCTCGGCCAACTGGAAACCAGCGGCCTCTATCCCCTCACCGACCATCGCCAGGTAGACATCGACCGCAGGGCGAATGTCAGCATTGAGCTCGAGGGTCTCGAGCATCAGCACCAGCCGCTCTATGCCCATGGCAAAGCCGACCGCTGGGGTGGCTTGACCACCGAGCTGCTCGACCAGACCATCGTAACGGCCACCGGCCAGGACTGTGCCCTGGGCGCCCAGGCTGCTCGTGACCCACTCAAATACGGTGAGGTTGTAGTAGTCCAGACCCCGTACCAGGCGCTCATTGACTTCATATTGAATGCCGGCGGTATCGAGTAGCTTCTTGAGCCCCTCGAAGTGGGCCAGGCTGGCCTCGCCCAGATGATCAAACAGACGCGGGGCACCGACCAGAATTTCCTGAACGCGCTCACTCTTGGAGTCGAGCACCCGCAGCGGGTTGCTGTACATGCGGCGCTGGCTGTCTTCGTCCAGCTCATCCTTGTACTGCTCCAGATAGGCGACCAGCGCGTCGCGATAGGCCGCGCGCTCCTCGCTCTGACCCAGGGTGTTGAGCTGCAGGCAGACATGATCCTGAATGCCAAACAGCCGCCACAAGCGGTGGGTCAGCATGATGAGTTCGGCATCGATGTCCGGGCCATTGACGCCAAACAGCTCGACACCGAATTGGTGGAACTGGCGATAGCGACCCTTCTGGGGACGCTCGTGGCGGAACATGGGGCCCATATACCACATGCGGCGTTCCTGGTTGTAGAGCAGGCCATGCTCGATACCTGCACGGACGCAGCTGGCGGTCCCTTCCGGGCGCAGGGTCAGGCTGTCACCGTTGCGATCCTCGAAGGTATACATCTCTTTTTCGACCACGTCGGTCACTTCACCGATGGCGCGCTTGAACAGATGAGTCTGCTCGACGATGGGCATGCGCACTTCGCTATAGCCATAGCTGGCGACGACCTGACGCAGGGTCTGTTCCACTTTCTGCCATACCGGGCTCTGCTCCGGCAGGCAGTCATTCATACCGCGAATCGCTTGAATCTGTTTTGCCACGTTGCTACTCGAAAAAAAGACGTGAAATGTGGCCGCATTATAGGGATTTTCAGCCCCGAGGTAAAATCGGGGCAGTTCCAGTGCGGCATGATGGCTCAACCGGCTCAGCAAGGACTCAGGCCTTGGCTGTCCGGCGCTGGCTGATAGGGATCAGCAGACTGTTTAAGCTTTGTCTATCCGGATTTGGTTGGCGGGATCCAGCATGGCGGCACGGGCACGGATGCGGCGCTCCAGCACGGGGATGAGATCCTTGTTGTCCAGACGGTCGACCCGCAGGCCTCCTTCATAGAAGGCACTCTTGTTGGCCGCACCCGCCAGACCGAGATCCGAGACCAGGGCTTCACCCGGGCCATTGACCACGCAGCCGATGATGGAGACATCCATGGGAGTAATGATGTCTTCGAGCCTCTCTTCCAGGGCATTGACTGTGCTTATCACATCGAACTCCTGACGGGAGCAGGAGGGACAGGCGATGAAGTTGATGCCACGAGAGCGAATGCGCAGGGATTTGAGGATATCGAAACCGACCTTGACCTCCTCCACCGGATCCGCCGCCAGGGAGATGCGCAAGGTGTCGCCGATACCATCGGCCAGCAACATGCCCAGGCCAATGGCGGACTTGACGGCACCGGCGCGAAAACCACCCGCCTCGGTAATGCCCAGATGCAGGGGCTGGTCGATCTGCTTGGCCAGCAGGCGATAGGCACCCACGGCGAGGAAGACATCGGATGCCTTGACGCTCACCTTGAAGTTATCGAAGTTGAGGCGGTCCAGGTAATCCACGTGGCGCATGGCAGACTCAAGCAGTGCCTCAGCCGTCGGCTCGCCATATTTTTCCTGGATATCCCGCTCCAAAGAACCACCGTTGACGCCGATACGGATCGGAATATTGAGATCCCGTGCACAGGCAACCACGGCACGTACCCGCTCTTCACTACCGATGTTGCCTGGATTGATGCGCAGGCAATCGGCGCCGTATTCGGCCACTTTCAGGGCGATACGGTAGTCAAAGTGGATGTCGGCAATGATGGGGATATTGGTCTGCTGCTTGATGAGCTTGAAGGCTTCAGCTGCCTCCATGGTCGGCACTGAGACCCGGACCAGGTCAGCACCTACTCGTTCGATGCGCCGGATCTGCTCGACGGTGGCGGCCACGTCCGTGGTCTTGGTGTTGGTCATGGTTTGGACCGTGATGGGGGCATCGCCCCCAACCGGTACATTACCCACCATGATCTGCTTGGATTTACGACGAATGATCGGGGATTGGTGAGCGGACATGGGTAGAGCTTACTCCTGCGGCAACGCGAACTTGGCGGTCCGGCCATTGTTGTAACGGCTCATGTCGATGGACTTGCCTTCAAATTCAATCTTGACGGCCATGGGCGCCCCTATGATGAACTTGAAGGGGGCTGTCCCGGCGAGGGTCAATTCATCATTGGCCTTCTTGAGGCCACTGAACAATGTCTTGCCCGTGCTGTCTTTCACATCGAGCCAGCAGTCGGCGGCAAAGTTCAATTTGAGTTGGGGAACGCTGGCCGCAGTATCCGTTGCGGAGTCAGGCACGGTGGCAACAGCATCACTGACCACAGCATCTTCAACCGGGGCTGTACTGACGGCCTCGCTCGCGGTGGTGCTCTGCTCAACGACAGGGGCTGATACACTCCCCTCGTCAACCGCACCGGCCTGTTCGACAGGCAGTTCACCCTGAGTCGCCTCATTGATCTCGGTCGATGCCTGTGGCTCAGCTGGTGTACTCATCTCGCTGGCAGCGAGTGCATCCTCCCCGGCTGAACGCTTGGCCGTACTCTGCCACCACCAGGCGACGGACAGACCGATCAGCGCCAGGATCACCAACCAGGTCACCAGTTTGAGGCGGCTGTCGTTGGCCTGCTGACGGGAGCGGCGCGAGAAGCTCTGCATATCAATGTTGTCCGGCGGCGTCAGTCCCAACTTGGTGTAGGCGGCCAGGACAGTCTCTTCCGGCACATTGACCAACTTGGCATAAGTACGCAAGTAGCCACGGATAAAGGTGTGAGCAGTATTTTTATCGTAAGTGTCTGATTCGATAGCCGCAATCAGGGTCAGACGAAGATGAAGGCGTGAGGCTACCTGCTCACGGGTCCAGCCAAGCTGTTCGCGAGCGGCGCGCAGCAGCTGGCCTGGGCCTGCTGCCTGAGATTCGTCTTGAGAGTCGTGTTGCTGTTCAATAGTCATTGGCTAAGTAACGCTTGGCTTGTGGCGAAGAGGGAAAGCGCTGTACCAGCTCAGTCCCGAATTGGTGAAGTAATGCCGGTTTGTCCATCGACTGGGCGAGACGCAGTCTCAACCAGAGACTCTCTTCGTTTTCATCGGCCACGGCCGCATAACGAACGAGATAATCCTGCACATCGGTCAGCTTGTCATCTTTCATGGAAAGCTCGGCCAAGTCCAGCAATAACCTTGGATCTCGGGGATTATACCCCAGGGCAAGATGATAGTACTCGCTCGCCTTCTTTTTTCGATTGTTTTGCAACGCGCAGATAGCCGCATTCTCATAGGTATTGGCGACCTTGACGTAGTCAGGTTGCGCGATGGCCTGGTTGAATGCCTTGTCGGCCTCGTCGAATCGGCCGCGATTACAGAGGAAGGCCCCATAGTTGTTCATCGCGTCAGCATTGGTCGGATCCATGGCCAAGGCTTTCCGATAACTCGCCTCTGCCGACTTGTAGTCCTGGACCTGCTGGAAGAAATAGGCAAAGCCGACCTGGATCTGGGCATTATCAGGATCGTACTGAAGAGCCTTGTCCAGATTGAACTTCGCCTGTTCGGCATTGCCCTGACGCAAATATTGGAGGCCCAAATCCAGTCTGGTCTGGGCTGCCGCTTTGAGATCGGGGCCGACTTCGCGTTGTGTCGAGTTCGGGCCAACGTAGCTAGTCTCGGTCACGCAGCCGGACAGCGCGTAAAGCGCCGCCACCAGTATCAATTTACGTGTATCCATTTCCCTGACTATACAATGGCTTAGCGGTTAGACCATTTTGACGGAAATCCCTTCCTGTTGCATCCGATTTTTCATGGTGCGTTTGGTGCGGTCGATCACCTCCCCCACCAGCTGGCCACAGGCCGCATCGATGTCTTCGCCCCGGGTCTTGCGGACGATGACGGTGAAGCCGTACTCCATCAGTACCTTGGAGAAACGGTCGATGCGACTGTTGCTCGGCTTGCCAAAGGGGTTACCCGGGAAAGGGTTGAACGGGATCAGGTTGATCTTGCAGGGAGTGTCTTTGAGCACCTTGGCCAACTCGTGGGCCTGCTGCATGTCGTCATTGATATGATCGAGCAGCACATATTCCACCGTGACCCGACCGCCGTTGGCATTGGACTTGGCCAGATAACGACGCACACCTGCGAGGAAGTCTTCGATGTTGTACTTGTCGTTGATCGGCATGATCTCGGAGCGCAACTTGTCGTTCGGCGCATGCAGCGAGATCGCCAGCGCCACATCAATCTGGTCACCCAGCATGTCCAGCGCGGGGACCACCCCCGAGGTAGAGAGGGTGACGCGACGCTTGGAGATGCTGAAACCAAAGTCATCCATCATCAGCTTCATGGCCGGCACCACGTTGGCCAGGTTGAGCAACGGCTCACCCATGCCCATCATCACCACGTTGGTGATGGGTCGTTTGCCCCCCACCACCTTGGCGGCGCGCCATACCTGGCCGATGATCTCGGAGACCTTGAGGTTACGGTTGAAGCCTTGCTGAGCGGTCGAGCAGAAGGTACAGGCCAGGGCACAACCGACCTGAGAGGAGACGCACAGGGTCGCCCTGTCCCCTTCCGGGATATAGACAGTCTCAACCTCTTGATCGCCGACCTGCAGTGCCCACTTGATAGTGCCATCAGCAGAACGTTGCTCGCGGCTGATCTCCGGGGCCCGGATCTCGGCGATGGTCTTGAGGCGTTCACGCAGCGCCTTGTTGACGTTGTTCATCTGATCGAAATCATCACAACCAAAGTGATAGATCCACTTCATTATCTGATCTGCCCGGAACGGCTTCTCGCCTAGCTCGACGAAGAAGGCACGCATGGCATCCCGATCGAGATCCAGCAGGTTGATTTTTGTTTCGCTCATCAAAGGCCTCAGTCCACAAACTACAAAATTATTGCTGACAGTCGTCAGGGGGCGGCATTGTACAAATAATGTGTCTGCCTTTCCACCCGCAGCATACGGGGTTATCGGGCTTTTCGCCAAAAAACGAAAGGGAGCCGGAGCTCCCTTTGCTAAATGTCACTGCCAGCGTCATCAGGCGCGCGGGCAGATCTCGTCATCGCTGAAGAAATAGGCGATTTCACGAGCCGCAGAGGCCGGGGCATCGGAGCCGTGCACGGCATTGCGATCAATGCTCTCTGCGAAGCAGGAGCGCAGGGTACCGGCCAGGGCATCGGCCGGGTTGGTGGCGCCCATGATTTCGCGATTGCGACGGATGGCATCCTCACCTTCCAGCACTTGCACCATGACAGGACCGGAAGTCATGAAGGTCACCAGCGCGTTATAGAATGGGCGCTCTTTGTGCTCGGCATAGAAGCCACCGGCCTGCTCAGCGCTCATGTGGATCATCTTGGCTGCAACAATACGCAGACCCGCGCTCTCAAAGCGGTTGTAGATGGCACCGATCAAGTTCTTGCTGACAGCATCCGGCTTGACGATAGAGAAGGTACGTTCGATAGCCATTAGATCTTCCTTAAACTACAGAGAATTATGATGAGAATTCATGTTCGGCGGCGATTATACGTAAACAAAAACTGGAATAACACACAATAAGGTAACTTTTTGTTAAACAAATTCATCGTTAAAACAACATGCCCGCCTATCTTGCCGCAGCTCAAGCACAAAAAACGTGCTCTTCCCCACGATCTCTTGGTAAAAGCCGTAAAAGCTGACCTCTCCGTCTTGGATCGTAACCCCGTATCGCCGCCACAGCCGCCTCATACATTCAGGCCAGCAAGCAGCGGCTGACGCCCACACTCGGCCATTTTGGCCTTGCCAAGGTAAAAAGGCGCCATCATGGCGCCTTGTTCATCACAGAGCAGCAGCGTCTCAAACGTTGCTCAGCGGGTCTCTTCCAGCAGGGCGCGGGCCATGGTGCGCATCCCAAGGGTATTGGCCCCGGGCGCCCAGAGGCCATCGCCATTTTCGTTGAAGCAAGCGGCAAGATCGACGTGCAGCCAGCCCTGCCCCTCGTTGGCAACGAAGCGGGAGAGGAAACCGGCCGCGTTGGAGGCACCACCCGGGCCCCCCCCCGGCACCGGGCGACTATTGGCGGTGTCGGCATAGTGGGACGGACACTGCTGGCTATGCCAGGGTTCGAGTGGCAGCGGCCAGGCGGGCTCCTGCTCGGACTCGGCATAGACCATGGCCCGGTTAACCAAGCCTTTGTCCAGGCCAAACAGGGCATTGTAACGCCCCCCCAGCGCCATCACCGCCGCCCCCGTCAGGGTGGCGCCATCGATGATGAGCGGCGCGCCTGACTCGGCCGCGAGCTGCAGACCATCGGCCAGCACCAGACGCCCCTCGGCATCGGTGTTGACTATCTCCACCGTAGTGCCGTTCTTGTAGGTCAGGATATCGCCCAGCTTGTAGGCGTGGCCCGAGACCAGGTTCTCGGCGCAGCAGAGGATGAGCTTTATCCGCTTGTTCAGGCCGCGCAGCATGGCCAGCGCCAGGGCGCCCGTGACGATGGCGGCGCCCCCCATGTCATGCTTCATGGTCAGCATGCCCTGAGAGGTCTTCATGGAGTAACCACCCGAGTCAAAGGTGATACCCTTGCCGACCAGGGCCGCCGCGACGGGGGCCTTGGGATCCTTGCTCGGGTTGAAGTCCAGCTCCAGCATGACGGGCTCGCGATCGCTGCCGCGTCCCACCTGATAGAGACCGACCCAGCCCGCCTGGGCCAGGGCTTCCCCTTTGAGGATGCGATGGCTTACTCGGTCAGGCGCCAGCTCGGTAATAAAAGCGGCAGCCTCTACCGCCAAGTCCAGCGGCCCCAGCTGTTCGGGCGTGGCATTGGTCATCTCGCGTACCCAGCGTCCGCACAGCCAGCGAGCCTCCAGCTCTGCCCTGTCCTCCTCGCTGCAGGTGGCCCATTGCAGTTCCACTTCCCGCTTCGGGGTCTGCAATCCTTGCGCGAAGGCCCACTGCTGCTCCCTGTCCCAGTGGCCAGCCAGGCTGACCCTGTGGATCCCCTGGCTGCAGAGGCGGCGCGCCGCCTGCTGGATATCGGACAAGGGGGTCGCACTCACCAGATGGATCTGGGCACCGTCGACACGGTGCGAAATGAGGGCGCCTTCGCCCCATTCGGCGGCGGCAAATTCACGGCTTAACCAGATGTTCATGCGCACACCTCCTTGAGCCAACGCGCGATAGTACGCAGGCCGTGGCCCTTGGCACCGGTGGCCCAGAGATCGTTGCCCGCTTTCTGGTAGGCGCCCGCCAAATCCATGTGCAGCCACCCCTTGCCCTCGTCACGGACGAAGCGCGACAGGAATGCGGCGGCTGTGGTGGCACCGGCCGTGCCTTCGGCGGTGGCCACGTTGCTCATGTCGGCAAACGAGGAGCCGAGCTGGCCCTGATGCCAGGTCTCCAGCGGCAACACCCAGGCTTTTTCATTCTCCGCCTTGGCGGCGGCAAGACCACGAGCCTGCTCGGTCTCATCCAGGGCGAACAACGCATTGTAGTCACGTCCCAAGGCCATTTTGGCGGCGCCGGTCAGGGTCGCGGCATCCAGGATATAAGGCGCACCACTTTCGCCCGCCGTCAGCAGGCCATCGGCCAGTACCAGGCGGCCCTCGGCATCGGTATTCTGGATCTCGACACTGATGCCGTTGCGATAGGTGAGGATGTCACCGAGTTTGAAGGCGTGGCCGGAGACCAGGTTCTCGGCGCAGCAGAGGATGAGCTTGACCCGCTTGTCCAGGCCACGGGCGATGGCCAGTGCCAGACCGCCGGTCACCATGGCTGCGCCACCCATGTCGGACTTCATCGGCAGCATGCCATCGGATGACTTCATGCTGTAACCGCCGGAATCGAAGGTAATGCCCTTGCCTACCAAGGCTGCGGCCACCGGGGCTGCGGGATTGCCAGTCGGGTTGTAATCAAGCTCCAGCAGCACGGGTTCACGCTCACTGCCCCGCCCCACCGACCAGATGCCGATGTGACCGGCCTCCTTCAAGGCTTCACCGCTGGTGATGCGCGCGGTCACCTTGTCACCGGCCAGACCGCGAATGAGCAGCAGGGCGGACTCAGCCAGACTCATGGGGTAGATCTCTTCCGGACAGCCGTTGGTCACGTCCCGCACCCAGGCACTCGCCTTGAGCAGGCCATCGAGAGCCTTGGCGTCTTGCACCGATTGCTCACCAAATTCCAGCGTCCGCTCACCCTTGGCGGCATAAAACCCCTGGGCAAAGGCAAAACGACGTTCCAGATCCCAGCCTTCCCCCATCAAACGCACCCGCTTGATACCGGAAGACTCCAGGCGACGACCGGCACGCTGGATGGCACGCATCGGCTCTTTGTCTAGATGCACACGGGTCTCATCACCATTAAAACTCAGCAGGGCACCCTCGCCCCAGTGAGCAGGGGCAGTCTGGGTGGACAACACTACATTCATCATCTCAGCCATCTCTCTTGCTTCCTTTTCTTTGGCATACTCTTTTTGGCAACACTGTCGGCTTCACGCTCTCAATCCACACTGGCCGAACCAGGAAAATCGGGCGATAAAAAAGGCCGTCCCCTTTCGGGTCACGGCCTTCACCATATCACTTTTATGTCAGGACTGACTGCATGCTCAATTAACCAGTGCGCAATCAGTGACGCTCGGAGGCGAGGTTGAGGGTGTACTTGGGCAGCTCCACCACCAGATCCTCATCGGCCAGACGCGCCTGGCAGCTCAGACGGGACTCAGGCTCCAGGCCCCAGGCCTTGTCCAGCATGTCATCTTCCAGCTCATCGCTCGGCTCCAGGGAATCAAACCCCTCACGTACCACGCAGTGGCAGGTGGTGCAGGCACAGGATTTCTCGCAGGCATGCTCTATCTCTATGCCGTTGCGCAGGGCTATGTCCAATATGGTTTCACCGCTTGCCCCTTCCAGGGCAGCCCCTTCCGGGCAGAGTTCGGGATGGGGCAAAATGATCAGTTTCGGCATATCACACCTTGTTAACGTCTTGGCCAGTCAGCACCTTGCGGATGGAGGCATCCATGCGACGGGAGGCAAACTCGCCACTGGCAGCATCCGCCGCCTCGATGGCATCTTTTATTTGATTGGTCGAACCGGACTGCCGCATCTGCTTGAGATGGGCGATGGCGGCGTCGATCTCGGTGCGCTCGCGGGCACTCAACAGCGCCTCGCCGTCCACGGCCAGCGCGGCATTGAGGCTCTCGATCACCCGGTCCGCGTCCACTTGCTGTTCTGCCAGCATGCGCGCGGCCATGTCCTGCTCCGCGTGTTCGATGGAGGCGGTCAGCATGTTGAGGATGTCATCCTCTGCCAGGCCATAGGAGGGTTTGACCTGAATGTCGGCCTGTACCCCGGAGGATTTCTCCATGGCGCTGACCGACAGCAGACCGTCCGCATCCACCTGGAAGGTGACGCGGATGTGGGCAGCACCCGCCGCCATCGGCGGGATCCCGGTCAGGGTGAAGCGGGCCAGGGAGCGGCAATCTGCAACCAGCTCCCGTTCCCCCTGCACCACGTGGATTGCCATGGCCGTCTGACCATCCTTGAAGGTAGTGAACTCCTGGGCGCGGGCCACGGGTATGGTGGTGTTGCGCGGGATCACCTTCTCGGCGAGGCCGCCCATGGTCTCGAGTCCCAGAGAGAGCGGGATCACATCCAGCAGCAGCATCTCGGCATCAGGCTTGTTGCCCACCAGAATGTCGGCCTGGATGGCGGCGCCTATGGCCACTACCTTGTCCGGATCTATGCTGGTGAGCGGCGTACGACCAAAGAAGCTACCGACTTGCTCACGCACCAGTGGCACTCGGGTAGAGCCACCGACCATGACCACTTCCAGCACTTCAGCGGCGCTGAGACCGGCATCTTTCAGGGCGCGGCGACAGGCCAGCAAGGTACGTTTGACCAGGGGCAGTATGAGGGCATCGAACTGGACACGGGAGAGCTCTCCCTGCCAACCGGCGAAGGCGCACGAGACAGAGTCTGCATCGGTCAACCCATGTTTGATGGCGGTCGCGGCATCGAGCAGCTCACGTTGCAGACGAGCATCGAGCTGACCATCCAACCCGGCCTGGGCCTTGAGCCAATCGGCAAGCAGGTGATCGAAGTCATCGCCCCCCAGGGCTGAATCGCCACCGGTGGCCATCACCTCAAACACGCCGCGATGCAGGCGCAGTATGGAGATGTCGAAGGTTCCGCCGCCGAGATCGTAGACGGCAATAACCCCCTCCTGCCCGGAATCCAGGCCATAGGCGATGGCGGCAGCAGTGGGTTCATTGAGCAGACGCAGCACATGCAGACCGGCCAGACGAGCCGCATCCTTGGTGCCCTGACGCTGGGCATCATCGAAATAGGCGGGCACGGTAATGACGACGCCATCGAGGTCGCCGCCCAGGGTCGCGGCACCACGGGCAGCCAGACTCTTGAGTATTTCGGCCGAGACCTGCACCGGATTGACCAACCCCTGACGTGTCAGGATCTGGGGTGACCCATTGTCGCTTGCCACGAATTCATAGGGTTGCTGACGCAGATCCAGATCTGCCAGCGCCTTGCCCATCATGCGTTTGACCGAAATGATGGTGTTCTGGGGATCCTGGGCGGCCTCGGCTTTCGCATCGAAACCGACTCGAATGCTGTCAGCCTGATAGTGAACGGCAGAAGGCAGCAGGGCCCGGCCAGCGGTGTCATTGAGCGTATCGGCCTGACCGCTACGTACCGCAGCAACCAGCGAATTGGTGGTGCCCAGATCGATGCCGACGGCACGTTTATGCTGATGAGGCGCGGCGCTCTGGCCGGGCTCGGCGATTTGCAGTAATGCCATGGGTAATCACATTTCCAGCGTTAGAAGATCAATATTCGAACAGCGAGTCTTCGAAGCGCTCCAGCTCTTCGAACAACTTGTCGACGAACTTGAGTTTGCGCACACAATCGGCCGCCTTGGGATCCTCGCCACTGGCGAGAGTCTGGGTCAGCTGTTGCATTAGGTGGTGGTGCTCCTGGTCGATTTCGCGGCGAAAATCCGCGATGGCCGCCTCAGGTTGCGCATCGCACTTGAGGTCTGCGAGGCGCTCACGCCACTCTAGCTGCTGCATCAGAAACGCAGTGTCTTGCAGGGTTTGCTGTTCAGCTCGAATGTCGGTGCCACGCAGGGAGAGCAGGTACTCGGCACGCAGCAAAGGCGCTTTGAGGGTAGAAAAGGCATCATTGATGCGAGCGGCTTGCTGCACTGAGGCCAGCCGCTCCCGTTCGGGAGCGGTGGCGAAGCGATCAGGATGGAACTGAGTTTGCAGTTGGCGGTAGGTATCCCCTAGCTGCCGGGTATCGATCTCGAACCCCGGAGCCAGACCGAACAACTCGAAATGGTTCATGAGCGACCCTTAGACACTGAAACTTTCGCCACAACCACATTCGCCCTTGGCGTTGGGGTTATTGAACTGGAAGCCCTCGTTGAGGCCCTCCTTGACGAAGTCCAGCTCGGTGCCATCCAGATGGGCAAGGCTCTTGGCATCGACGATGATCTTGACACCCTCTTGCTCGAACACCTTGTCCCCGTCATTCAACTCATCGACGAATTCCAGCACATAGGCGAGCCCTGAGCAGCCGGTGGTCTTGACGCCGAGACGCAGGCCCAAGCCCTTGCCCCGGTTGATCAGAAAACTGGATACCCGCTCTGCCGCGGATGCTGTCATGGTAATGGCCATACTGCTCTCCGGACCTTAAACGAGACCTTTCTTCTGCTTGTAGTCGGCGATGGCTGCCTTGATGGCATCCTCAGCCAGAATGGAGCAGTGGATCTTGACAGGTGGCAGTGCCAGCTCCTCGGCGATGTCGGTGTTCTTGATACCAGCCGCTTCGTCCAGAGTCTTGCCCTTGACCCATTCGGTCACCAGGGAACTGGAGGCAATGGCAGAGCCACAACCATAGGTTTTGAACTTGGCATCTTCGATGATGCCAGCGTCGCTGATCTTCAGTTGCAACTTCATGACGTCGCCGCACGCTGGGGCGCCGACCATGCCGGTGGCGATGCTGGGATCGTTTTTGTCGAAACCACCGACGTTACGGGGGTTTTCGTAGTGGTCTATTACTTTTTCACTGTAAGCCATGATTAACTCCTGCTGATTCCGTTGTAGCCACTGACCTTGAGGATCAGTGGTGTGCCCATTCGACCGTGTTCAGATCGACGCCGTCCTTGTACATCTCCCACAGGGGAGACATCTCGCGCAAACGACCGATGGAGTCACGGATAAGCTTGACTGCGTAGTCGATCTCTTCTTCTGTGGTGAAGCGACCCATGCTGAAACGGATGGAGCTGTGTGCCAGCTCGTCGTTCAGGCCCAGGGCGCGCAACACATAAGAGGGTTCCAGGCTGGCAGAGGTACAGGCCGAGCCCGAAGAAACCGCCAGATCCTTGAGTGCCATGATGAGGGATTCCCCTTCCACATAGGCAAAGCTGACGTTGAGGTTGCCCGGCACGCGCTGCTCGAGATCGCCGTTGATGTAAACGGCTTCGATGTCTTTCACCCCGTCCCACAGACGCTGACGCAGGGCCATCATGCGTGGTGCTTCACTGGCCATCTCTTCTTTGGCGATGCGGAACGCCTCGCCCATACCGACAATCTGGTGAGTCGGCAGAGTGCCGGAGCGCATGCCGCGCTCATGGCCGCCACCGTGCATCTGGGCTTCCAGACGAACACGGGGCTTACGGCGCACATAGAGAGCACCTATGCCTTTGGGGCCATAAACTTTATGAGCGGAGACGGAGAGCAGGTCGACCTTGAGCGCCTCGACATCGACCGGGATCTTGCCGGCACTCTGAACGGCATCGACGTGCAGGAAAATCTTGCGCGAACGGCACAGGTTGCCAATGGCGGCGATGTCTTGCACCACACCGATCTCGTTATTGACGTGCATGATGCTGACCAGCACGGTGTCGTCGCGCATGGCGCCTTCAATCTGCTCGAGGGTGAACAGACCGTTGGGCATGGGCTCGAGGTAAGTCACTTCATAGCCTTCACGCTCCAACTGACGGCAGGTGTCGAGCACCGCTTTGTGTTCAGTCTTGGAGGTGATGATGTGCTTGCCCTTGCTGGCATAGAAATGTGCTATGCCCTTGATGGCCAAGTTGTTGGATTCAGTCGCACCAGAGGTGAACACGATCTCGCGGGGATCGGCACCAATGAGCTCTGCCACTTGATTACGGGCCAGATCGACCGCCTCTTCGGCCTGCCAGCCGAAACGGTGAGAACGGGAAGCCGGATTGCCAAACAGGCCATCCATGGTGAGGCACTGCATCATCTTCTCTGCGACTCTGGGATCAACAGGGCAGGTTGCCGAATAATCAAGGTATATAGGCAGTTTCATCTTTTTCTCCGTTACAGACCCACCACACATCGGTTGGCTGTGGAAAGCACGTTTATAGTTGGACTTTCAAGCTCACATCACCGCGTTCTACCCGGTCAACCAGGGACAACACGGTCTTCATCTGTTCATCTTGCTTGTCAGCAATGCGGCGTACATCTGCCTGCCCGACCAGTTCGGCCAGGGAGATATCACCTAGGAAACTGGAGATACGTTCGCTGAGATCGCGCCACAGAGAGTGGGTCAGGCACTGGGTGCCGCCATGGCAACCGCCTTTACCCAAGCACTTGGTGGCGTCGACCGACTCATCGACTGCGGTGATCACCTGGCCGACCGAGATGGCCGCCGGATCCAGACCGAGTCGATATCCGCCGCCGGGTCCCCGCACACTGCTCACCAGACCATGCTTGCGCAGGCGGGCAAACAACTGTTCCAGATAAGAGAGAGAGATACCCTGGCGCTCGGAAATATCAGCCAGGGGCACAGGCCCCTGATCAGCATGCAACGCCACATCTAGCATGGCTGTTACTGCATAACGTCCTTTGGAAGTCAGTCTCATATCCGTTACCGTCTTGCGAACCAATTGGCAATTATGGTCACATACCCGACTAAATCAGTCAAGTATATAGTTGACCGTTTTAGTCGGGATTAATCCTGGGGTCTTGGTTTCTGAACCGACGTCAATATGCCGCGCAAGATGTTGAGTTCGACCGCCTCAGGGCGGGCCCGATTGAACAGGCGACGCAACTTGTTGATCACCTGCCCCGGATGCTCTTCGCTAATGAAGCCGGTCTGCAGCAGTGTCTGCTCCAGATGGCGATAAAACCCATCAAGCTGTTCACCACTCGGGTAGGCGACCTCGTTCATGGGCTCAGGTGCCTGCTCCTGGTTAGCCAGCCAGTGCATGCGTATTTCGTAGCAGAGGGTCTGCACCGCCATGGCGAGGTTGAGGGAGCTGTACTCGGGATTGGCCGGGATGGCTACATGAAAGTGGCACTTCTGCAGCTCGTCATTGGTGAGGCCTGTGCGCTCACGACCAAATACCAACGCGACCGGATACTGGCTCGCCTCGCTAACCAGTTTCGCTCCTGCTTCGCGCGGATCCAGCATGGGCCAGCTCAGGGTACGGGAGCGGGCGCTGGTGCCAATCACCAAAGCGCAATCGGCGATCGCCTCATCCAGGGTCGCAACGACCCGGGCATTGGCCAGTATATCGCTGGCGCCAGCCGCAAGGGCGTTGGCATGGCTATCGGGCAGCTCCTGGGGATCAACCAGTATCATATTGCTCAGGCCCATGGTCTTCATGGCGCGAGCGGCCGACCCCATGTTGCCGGTGTGAGAGGTGTTTACCAAGACGATACGAATCTTATCCAACATGCCCGGTCAATCTTTCGTGAAAAATGGCGCGCAATTGTAACATAGCCAATCCCCCTTTTGGCATCGTAAATGGCATCCATTTCACAGATAAGAGGGAACTAATCCCCCAGGGAGTCGGGACTAACAAGATAGGAAGATCACGTCGAGGTATGTCGGCATGTTGCCACGCAGACTATATGAAAGCTTGCCAAGTATTTACTTGGGCGGGGGCAGCTTGTTGCTACTGCTCGATCATCGCCCCCTGATATGGGGGGCTGGCGCGCTGTTGTTTGGCTGCGGCGCCATGCTCTGGATGATGCGTTCCAGCTACAGGCGCACCGACCTGGTCGTTTATCCGCTGCACCGCTGGATTAGCCCCGAGTGGCTCTATGAGGCGCAACCTTTTCTCCTGCTCGGCTTGGCCATTGCCTTGGGCCAGCTCGAGCAAGGGGGTTGGCTGGCGCTGCTGATTGCTGGCTGGGCCCTGCGCTGTCTCTGGGCAAGGCACCGGCATCGTCATCACACCCCGGGGCTGGTGTTACAACTAAAGCGCAGCACCTTGCGCCGTCGCCACCGCTTGCTCTGATGCCGCCCCTTCCCGCTCGATAAAGTAGGCCAGATCCAGCAAGGGGTACTTGAGCAAGGCAGGCAAAGAGGCCAAATCCAGGCTGTCGATCAGGTTCTTGAGCTCGAGGCCGAGTTCAGTATCCCCTTCAATTTTGAGGCGACGCTGGAAGAAGAGCGTATCCGGGTCTTCCTTGCGCGCCGCAATGAGGATCAGATCCTTGCTGCCACCGCTGAAGCAGACATCCACCCGAGGCGCCCCTTCGGCCAATACCAGATACCCTTCCCGCAAGCTGATGAACCAGCGCAGTGCCAGATCCGTCACCTCGACCTTCAACCACTTGCCCGTCAGGAAGTCGAGATCCCCGTCAGCGATGGCCTCTCGAAACACCCGAGCCAGCAAGGGCTCCATCAGCCTGCGTTGCAGGGTAAAGGGCACCAATCCCAAAGGGCGGCGCAACAGTTGGGGGGCCCGTTCGATCAGACGGTGCTGCAGTTGTTGAAACACGGTTCTCTCCTCATGAGGTTTTCGGGCATTCAAACACAGGCCGAAGAGATGGATCCTGTTGAAAATCAAACTTGTGCGCGGTTAACCCTCTATGGGTAAAGCCACCGAAAACTGCCTCAGGTCAAAAAGCGTGACGGCGACCCTGCATACAATCGGGACACTTTTGCGTTATCGGAGCACAACCGATGGAATTACTCTGCCCGGCCGGGAACCTGCCGGCCCTAAAAAGCGCCGTGGACAATGGCGCCGATGCCGTCTATATCGGCTTCAAGGATGACACCAATGCCCGCCACTTCGCCGGCCTCAATTTCGATGGTGGCAAACTGGAAAAAGCGGTCGACTATGTCCATCAGCATGGCCGAAAACTGCATATCGCCATCAACACCTTTGCTCATCCAAACCAGGATGCCAGATGGCAGCAGGCAGTTGACAAAGGAGTGGCGCTCGGCGCCGACGCCCTCATCATCGCCGATCTGGCCGTGCTCGATTATGCCAGCCGCCGCTACCCCGAGATGGAGCTGCATGTTTCGGTACAGGCCAGTGCCACCAATGCCGCCGCCATCCGTTTCTATCAGCAAGAGTTCAACGCAGCCCGCATAGTGCTGCCCCGGGTACTCTCCATGCATCAGGTCAGGCAGCTGTCGCGCGAGACCGATGTCGGCCTGGAGGTCTTTGCCTTTGGCAGCCTCTGCATCATGGCGGAGGGGCGTTGCTATCTCTCCTCCTACCTGACCGGGGAGAGCCCCAACACGGTCGGTGCCTGCTCACCGGCCAAATTCGTCCGCTGGGAGGAGACCCCAGCCGGCCTCGAATCTCGCCTCAACGAGGTGCTGATCGATCGCTACGGCCCCGGAGAAAACGCGGGCTACCCCACCCTGTGCAAGGGGCGCTTCGAGGTGGATGGCCAGACCTACCATGCCCTGGAAGAGCCCACTAGCCTCAACACCCTGGGCCTGCTACCCGAGCTGTTTGGTGCCGGGATCCAGTCAGTCAAGATTGAGGGGCGTCAGCGCAGCCCGGCCTACGTCGAACAAGTAACCCGGGTGTGGCGCGCGGCCATCGACAGCTACCTGAGCGATCCCGAGCACTACAACGTCAAGCCCGAGTGGGATGCCCAGCTCGCCCGCGTCTCCGAGGGAAGTCAAACGACCCTGGGTGCCTATCATCGCCAGTGGCAGTAAGGCCTTCCTATGATGCAACTCTCTTTCTGGCTCTGTCGCTGTGACAACAAGGAACTCATATGATGCAATTTTCTCTCGGGCCCCTGCTCTTCTACTGGCCCAAAACCGACACTCAGGCTTTTTATCAGGCCGCCATGGCCAGCGATGCCGACATTATCTATCTGGGAGAGACGGTGTGCAGCAAACGCCGCGAGTTCAAGGTGGATGAGTGGATAGAACTCGCCAGGCTGGTCGCGGCGAGCGGCAAACAGGCGGTGCTCTCCACACTGGCACTCATCTCTGCCCCTTCCGAGCTGAAAGAGGTCAAGCGGCTGGTCGACAATGGCGAACTGATGATAGAGGCCAACGATCTGGGTGCGGTACAGCTCGCCCGGGAGGCGGGCGTGCCTTTCGTCTGCGGCCCCGCCATTAATGCCTACAACGCCGAGGTACTGCGCATGCTGCTAAGGCATGGCATGAAACGCTGGGTAATGCCGGTGGAACTCTCCCGCGACTGGCTAGTCGCCCTCGCGCAGGATTTAGGAAAAGAGCGTCAGCACTTCGAAGTGGAAGTGTTCGGTCATGGTTATCTGCCGCTGGCCTATTCGGCCCGCTGCTTCACCGCGCGCTCCCTGGACAAACCCAAGGATAGTTGTGAGCTGGCCTGCATCCACTACCCGACCGGGCGTCAGGCTTTGAGTCGGGAGGGACAACCGCTGTTCAACCTCAATGGGATCCAGACCCAGTCCGGCTACTGCTACAACCTGGGCAACGAGCTTGCCGGTATGGCGGGTCTGGTGGATGTGGTACGTCTTTCGCCACAAGGCATGGATACCCTGGATACCTTGGCCCAGTTTAGGGCAAATCAGCAAGGTCTGACCCCCCTGCCCCTCTTCGGAGATCGCGAATGCAACGGCTACTGGCGCCAGATCCCGGGCATTAGCCTGGTTCAATGAGTCGTCAAGCCGAGAGCGACCCCATTCGATAAAAGCAATAAAGGCCTCGCAATGAGGCCTTTATGTTAACAGCACAACTCAGAGTGCAGCGGGTTTGCTGTTTTGCTCGCTCTGGGTCTGACTGCCCGGCGGCGGCGACTTTCTCGCCATCAGCTCCAGCTCCAGCAACGCATATCTGTGCTCGATGAAGTCATAGACGTTGTTGGCCAGCGCCAGCTTGAAGTAGCTGATCGCCTCTTTGCGGTTCCCCTTGAACAGCTCGAACTTGCCGAGGTAGAAGTAGGTCTCGCACAGGCGCTCGGCCAACTCACGGTTATCCTTGACTCCTTTCACCACGCTGCCCATCAGCTGGGTCGCATTGATCTGGCCGGTATAAAGGCGCACCAGATCCCAGTTCCAGGCATCATCACCATGCTTGTTCAAGTGATCCCGCAGGTGACTCATGGCGGTCGACTCGTCGAGCTTGCGCTCGGCCAGATAAAACCAGAGTGCCCGGTAGGGATCTTCGGGCTGGGCCTCATAGAAACGCTTCATGTCCGAAATAGACAGTGATGGTCTGTTGCCGTAATAGAGGGCGATACCACGATTGAGGTAGGCATAGTCATAATCTGGCGCCAGCTCCAGCGCCGAGTCGAACGCCTCATAGGCCTCGTCATAGTTCTGCTGTTGAACCAGATAGACACCGATGAAGTTGTAGGCCTCGGCAAAGTCCGGCTTCTCGCGCAAGGCGCGGTTGAAGTCGAGCCGGGCCAGGGAGCGCAGTCCCACCCGATCGAACACCACGGCACGCTCGTAGAACAGCTCGGCACGTTGCTCAGGGGTCAGTTCCATCTCACCCAGCATCTGTCCCAGACGGGCAAGTGCCAGTTCGCTCTGATAGGAAACCTGTAACGGCGTCGCCAGCACCAGCGAAGTGGGCTGCGGTTGGGTAACTTTAGGGGGCTCTACCTGACTACTACTGCTGCATCCCCACAGGGGCAGCAACACCAGGACACCGAGCAGGTATCCCATCCCTTTACTGACGCTCAATGAACACTCCGACGCAGACCCTTGACCTGGCATATGGTAAAGAGGAAGCAAGGCTTTGTCATGTGGCTGATCCGCTTCCCGACAAATAAATCAGGATTCGACAGGGTATCCAGCCTCGGACCAGCCCCGAAAGCCTCCATCGACGCTGACCACATGGCGATATCCCATCTTCTGCAGGGCATCGGCCGCCAGTATGGAGCGAAAGCCACCGCCGCAATAGAGGAAGAGTTCAGTGTCAGGGCTCGGATAACGGGCCTCGATATCGCGCTCTATGATGCCCTTGCCGAGGTAGCTGGCACCCGGCAGATGACCCTGGGCCCACTCGCTCTCCTCGCGGACATCAATCAGGTGAAAGGTACGCCCCTCATCCTGCCAGCGTTTTATCTGGTGCACATCGGTCTCGGCGATCTGGCCACGGACGGCCTCGACCAAAGCGAGGAAACGGGGACTGTGTTGCATAAAGGCTCCTTGCTGTCAGGAATGGCGAACAACGGCGGGCATGATAGCCAACCAGGAAGATGACAAACCATGACCATACGGGGGATGGGCGTATTTGTCACTCCCCCCTCCCTGCCCCACCAACACCTGGCACTCCAAAAACAAGAGAGCGCCCGCAGGCGCTCTCTTTCGTTAAGGCTGTCGACCAGAAATCAGGGCATGATATCGGGTTGATCTGCCCCTTCTTTATCGACTTGCGTCGGCATCATGTGCTCGCGCTTGATGCCAATGAACATGGCAAAGGCGCTCGCCACATAGACCGAGGAGTAGGTACCGAAACCGATACCTATCAGCAGTGCCGTCGCGAAACCATGGATAAGCGTGCCCCCCTTGAGGAACAGCGCCACCACCACCACCAGCGTCGTACCTGAGGTTATCAGGGTACGGCTCAGGGTTTCGGTCATGGAGACATCCAGGATCTCGGCAGTATCGCCACGACGCAGCTTGCGGAAGTTCTCCCGCACCCGGTCAAACACCACTATGGTGTCGTTGAGGGAGTAGCCGACCACCGTCATCACGGCCGCCAGTACCGTCAGGTCAAACTCCCACTGGAAGAAGGAGAAGAAACCCAGGGTAACGATGACGTCGTGAGCCAGCGCCAGTACGGCACCGGCCGACAGTCGCCATTCGAACCGGAAGCTGATGTAGGCCAGGATACAGAGCAGCGCTGCCAGGATGGCGAGGCCGCCCTGTTCCGCCAGCTCTTGCCCAACCGCAGGGCCGACAAACTCGACGCGCTTGATCTGGGCATCGCCCAAGGTCTTGACCGCAGTCAGTACCTTGTCACCCTGCTGCTGGGCTTGCAGCCCCTCTTCCGGCGCCAGACGGATGAGCACGTCGCGGCTAGAACCGAAGTTCTGCACGGTCGCGCCCTCTATCCCCTTGCTTTCCAGCACATTGCGCACCTTGGGCAGCTCAATGGTCTGCTCAAAGGCCACCTCGATGATGGTGCCGCCGGTAAAGTCCAGTCCCCAGTTCAAGCCCTTGGTGAACAGGCTGGCAAAAGCCAGCACCACGAAGAGAATGGAGAGGGCAGAGGCCGGTTTGGCAAAGCGCATGAAGGGTATGGCTTTGTCGGTTTTCAATAACTCATGCATGGCTCTTTCCTCAGATCGGCAGCTTGTCGAGACGCTTGCCGCCCCAGGCCAGGTTCACGATGGCACGAGTTCCCGTGATGGCGGTGAACATCGAGGCCAGGATACCGATGGCCAGGGTCAGGGCGAAGCCCTTGATGGCGCCGGTACCGACCGCAAACAGTATGATGCAGGTGATCAGGGTGGTGATGTTGGAGTCGGCAATGGTGCCAAACGCCTTCTCATAACCCAGATTGATGGCCTGTTGCACACCGCGACCGGCTCGGAGCTCTTCACGAATACGCTCGAAGATCAGCACGTTCGCATCCACCGCCATGCCCATGGTCAATACGATGCCGGCAATCCCCGGCAGCGTCATGGTGGCACCGGGGATCATGGACATCAGCCCGATGATCAGCACCACGTTGACCACCAGCGCCAGGTTGGCCACCAGGCCAAACTTGCGATAGTAGAGCGCCATGAAGATAACGATGGCGAGCATGCCATAACCCATGGCCTGCAGACCGGAGTCGATGTTCTGCTGCCCCAGGCTCGGGCCTATGGTGCGCTCTTCCACAATCTGGATGGGCGCAATCAAGGCACCGGCACGCAGTAGGAGCGCCAGGTTGTGGGCTTCGTTGGCATTGTCTATTCCGGTAATGCGGAACTGGCTACCCAGTCGTGACTGGATAGTCGCGACGTTGATCACCTCTTCCTGCTTGCGGAACTTACGCTTGCCATCGGGACCCGGCTCACCGACCGGCTTGTACTCGATGAATACGGTGGCCATGCCTTTACCAACGTTGTCCTTGGTAAAGTTGGCCATCTTGTTGCCACCTTGGCCATCAAGCTTGATGTTGACCTGAGGACGGCTGTACTCGTCGAAACCGGACTGGGCACCGACAATATGATCACCGGTCAGAATGATGCGTTTTTGCAGCACCACAGGGCGGCCATTGCGATCGGTATACACCTTGGAGCTCGGCGGTACCCGGCCATCGGCGGCAGCCTGAGGGTCGGCAGTCTCATCCACCATGTGGAATTCCAGGGTCGCCGTTGCGCCCAGGATCTCCTTGGCGCGGGCCGTGTCCTGAATACCAGGCAGCTCAACCACGATGCGCTCTGCACCCTGTTGCTGCACCAGCGGCTCGGCGACGCCCAGCTCGTTGACCCGGTTTCGGATGATGGTGATGTTCTGCTCGAGGGCGTACTTCTTCACTTCCTTGATCTTGGCTTCGCTCAGGGAGGCCAGGATCAGGAAATCATTACCCTTCTGCTCGCTGTTAAAGGTCAGATCCGCATTCAGGCGACGCAGATGGGCGATGGCCTTCTCTTGATCCGCTTCATCACGGAACAGGATTTCAACCCGATCGCCTGCCCGGCGCACACCAGAATAACGGATCTTCTGAGTCCGCAGCTCGGTGCGAAAATCTTGCACCATCTGATCTTGCTGCTTGACCAGCGCCTCGGCCATGTCCACTTCCATCAGGAAGTGCACACCACCGCGCAAGTCGAGACCCAGCTTGAGGGGGTTGGCGCCGATCGCCTCGAGCCAGGCCGGGGTAGAGGGTGCCAGGTTCAGCGCGGTGACAAAATTGTCACCCAGCTTGGATGCAACCAGATCACGGGCCTTGAGTTGATCTTCGGTATTGGTAAAACGCACCAGGATCTGGTCGTGTTCGAAGGCGGCATGTTTGACCGGAATAGCGGCCTCATCCAGGATCGCTTTAACCTGGTCCAGCGTCTTGAGCTGAACCTCGGCACCGCGACTGGCGGAGACTTGCAGAGCCGGATCCTCACCGTACAGGTTGGGGGCTGCATATAGAAAACCGATGGCGATCACGATGATCACCATCAGGTATTTCCACAGCGGATAGCGGTTTAACACGCTGTGCTCCTTGGGAGATTAAAGGGACTGGATAGAACCTTTGGGCAGAACGGCGGTGACGAAATCACGCTTGATGGTGACCTGAGTCTGATCGTTCAGGGCCAGTACCAGATAGTCGTTCTCGGTGGAGACTTTGGCGATTTTACCGACCAGGCCGCCGGAGGTGAGCACTTCGTCACCCTTGGCCAGTGAGCTCATCAGGTTTTTATGTTCCTTCACGCGCTTGGCTTGCGGACGATAGATCATGAAGTAGAAGATCAGGCCAAACACGGCAAGCATGATGATCATTTCCATGCCGCCACCCTGGGGACCGGCACCGACGTCTGCATAGGCCTTGGAGATAATGCTCATTTAACAACCTCTTATTGATATGGATTTAAGACACAACGCGCTGCTACGTTGTTGTTATTGCACGTTTTCTTCAGCTAATGGAGGCACGGCCTTCCCTTGCCGACGATAAAACTCAGTCACAAAGTCGTCTAATTTACCCTGCTCGATCGCGTCCCGCAAACCCTGCATCACTCGCTGGTAATAACGCAGGTTGTGAATAGTATTCAAACGGGCACCCAATATCTCGTTGCACTTGTCCAGATGGTACAAATAGCTGCGAGTGTAATTCTTGCAGGTGTAGCAATCACAATCGGCATCCAGGGTACTGGTATCCTCGCGATACTTGGCATTGCGGATCTTGACCACGCCATCGGTGGTAAACAGATGACCGTTGCGGGCGTTGCGGGTCGGCATCACACAGTCGAACATGTCGACGCCACGGCGTACCCCTTCCACCAGATCTTCCGGCTTGCCCACGCCCATCAGGTAGCGTGGCTTGTCGGCCGGAATTTTCGGGCAGACATGCTCGAGGATCCTGTGCATGTCTTCCTTGGGCTCGCCCACCGCCAGACCGCCGACCGCATAACCATCGAAGCCGATCTCCAGCAGGCCGTTGAGGGACACGTCCCGCAACTCTTCATACACGGAGCCCTGGATGATACCGAACAGGGCATTTTTGTTGCCCAGGGCATCAAACTTGTCGCGGGAGCGCTTGCCCCAGCGCAGGGACATCTCCATGGACTTGCGCGCTTCTTCGTAAGTGGCCGGATAGGGGGTGCACTCGTCGAAGATCATGACGATGTCGGAGCCCAGATCGTACTGGATCTCCATGGATTTCTCGGGGTCGAGGAAGATCTTCTCGCCATTGATGGGGTGACGGAAGTGCACACCCGCCTCGGTGATCTTGCGAATGTGCCCCAGGCTGAATACCTGGAAACCACCGGAATCGGTCAGGATGGGACCCTGCCAGTTCATGAAATCGTGCAGATCACCGTGGGCGCGCATCACCGCCTGGCCCGGCCGCAGCCAGAGGTGGAAAGTGTTGCCCAGCAGGATCTCGGCGCCGGTCTCGCGTACTTCTTCCGGGGTCATCCCCTTGACGGTGCCGTAGGTGCCGACCGGCATGAAGGCCGGGGTCTGGACCACGCCACGTTCAAACACCAGCTGGCCGCGACGGGCCCGGCCGTCGGTGGTTTTCAGTTCAAATTTCATTGCTACCTCGATTCAGTCAGAGAAACAGTCTGACAGCAGGGGACCCGATGGGCCCGATACAACAAGAAGCCGGCCAGGATCCTGCCAAACAGTCCCTGAACGGCTTCTGAAGGGCGAGGTTTATACCTTCGCCCGGCGACGGGTGACGAACATGGCGTCCCCGTAGCTAAAGAAACGGTACTGCTCGGCCACGGCCGCCTGATAGGCCGCCATCACGTTATCATACCCGGCGAAGGCACTGACCAGCATGATCAGGGTCGACTCGGGCAGATGGAAGTTGGTGACCATGGCATCGACCACCTGGAACTGGTAGCCGGGGAAGATAAAGATGTCGGTGTCGCTGAAGAAGGGCGCCAGCGGCTGACCCTGGGCCAGGGTCGCCTTGGCGGCGCTCTCCAGCGAACGTACCGAAGTGGTACCCACGGCAATGACTCGGCCGCCACGGGCACGGGTCGCCGCGATGGCGTCGACCACCTCTTGTGGCACCTCGGCATACTCCGAGTGCATGTGGTGATCTTCAATCTTGTCCACCCGCACCGGCTGGAAGGTTCCCGCCCCCACATGCAGAGTGACAAAGGCGGTCTCCACCCCTTTGGCCCTGATCCGCTCGAGCAGCGGCTCGTCAAAGTGCAGACCCGCGGTCGGCGCCGCCACGGCACCCGGCTTCTGGTTGTAAACGGTCTGGTAGCGCTCCTTGTCGGCATCCTCATCGGGCCTGTCGATATAAGGCGGCAGCGGCATATGGCCGATGGCGTCGAGGATGTCGAGCACGGGGCGGGGATCCAGGAAGTGGATCTCGAACAGGGCGTCATGACGGGCGCGCATCTCGGCTTCAACACCCCCATCGAGTATGAGGCGGGTGCCTGGCTTGGGCGCCTTGGAGGCGCGCACATGGGCCAATACGCTCTTCTCATCCAGAATACGCTCTACCAGCACCTCCAGCTTGCCGCCGCTGGCCTTCTGGCCAAACATGCGAGCAGGAATGACCCGGGTGTTATTGAACACCAGCAGATCGCCGGGATTGAGCAGGTCGAGTACGTCGACAAATTGGCCGTGGCGCAGGGCGCCGCTGTCGCCATCAAGTTGAAGCAGACGGCTGGCAGTACGTTCGCTCATGGGATAGCGGGCGATCAGCTCATCGGGCAACTCAAAGGAAAAATCGGATACTTGCATCGTGACTACTTGGCTTGGCAATAGGATCGGCGGCTAGTCTAGTTATCCCCCACAGGCATGGCAACCGAAAAGGCCAAAAACACAAGGGATACAAGGGGTACAGACCCGCTTTGTGAACCAGGATCAGTTAATTTGGCTATTGCCTTCCCCCTTGACTCCGATCATGTTTTGCCCCTCGCCACTGGGCTAGGGTGAAGTGAGCCACACAAGGTTGGTCCCAAGGAGGTTCGCATGATGACCCTGAGCGAGATAATGACAGAGCAGCCCTTCACCCTGGGGCCGGACAACAGCGTCAAGCAGGCGATGGACCTGATGCAGCAGGAGCGGATCCGCCATATTCCCATCGTCGATGAACAGCGGCAGCTACTCGGCCTGGTTACACTCACCGACATACTGGCAACGCGCGAATCCAAGCTATTGCTCATTGACCCTGAACGGGAGGCCGAATTTACCGACAGCGTGCGTCTCGAGGAGATCATGACCCGCAAAGTCGCCACCGTCAGCCCCCATGCCGGTATCAAAGAAGCCGCACTGTATCTGCAACGGCATCGCTATGGCTGCCTGCCGGTACAAGACAAGGGACAGCTGGTCGGCATAGTCACCGAGTCGGATATGATCACGGTGGCGATCAACTTGCTGGAGCTGATGGAAGACAGTGACCCCTCACCCATCACTGACTAATGCTGTAGTGAACAGATCTAGATTTGGTAATTAAATTACAAAAATAGATTTATTTAGGCGATATTTTCGCCATTAACCTTTTTTTAATGACCAATTTTGACTTTAAAAGAACATAAAGCCATTGCAATGTGATATTGATCACACTATTATTCCCCCATGCAATGTTTGCCGAGAAGATGCCTGTGGCGCGTGCAACCACCCTAGCGTCTTCTCATTCTCTGCAAGTTTGCACACCCCGTAGTGAGTCTTTATTTTTATTGCCATTCCTTTGTTTTGATACCCCGGCCCTGGCGCCGGGATTTTTTTATCTGTCATTTTCGCGCAGATAACCCCCAGGAAACCAAAGACCCAGGGCCTGCGCAGATCTCCTTTGCTGGGGCGACCTTTCCGGATCAAGCCGCTCATCACTGCCCATCCAGCGCCGATTCCCGGCGCTACACCACCTTCGCCTCACACTTCCCCTCCAGCATGGGGTAAAGCTGGATTTAACATCTTCCTTATCTTTAGAAAACATATGTTTATTCTAAATTGATCGGTATATTCATCCTGGGTACAGGCAAGATGGTTAATCTAAAAAACAGATTTGTCCGATTCATAATTGCCGCTTTAACCGATTGGGAAATGGCCCTATCATCATCCCAGTCAACTAACCCAGGGTCGCAAATCGTTGCCCCAGGGACACACAGGAGCAAATAGATGTCTACCTATATCAATACCGAGATCAAGCCGTTCAACGCTACCGCCTACCACAATGGCAAATTCGTTCAGGTCTCCGACGCTGACTTGAAAGGCAAGTGGTCCGTGGTGTTCTTCTACCCGGCTGACTTCACTTTCGTTTGCCCGACCGAGCTGGGTGACCTGGCTGACAACTACGCCGAATTCCAGAAGCTGGGCGTCGAGATCTACGCCGTCTCCACTGACACCCACTTCACTCACAAAGCGTGGCATGACACTTCCGACACCATCCAGAAGATCCAGTATCCGATGATTGGTGACCCGACTGGTGCCATCACCCGCAACTTCGGCGTGATGATTGAAGAAGCTGGCCTGGCTGACCGTGGCACCTTCGTCATCGACCCGCAGGGCATCATCCAGATCGTTGAAATCAACGCTGGTGGCATTGGTCGTGACGCTCTGGAACTGCTGCGCAAAGTCAAAGCTGCCCAGTACGTTGCCTCCCACCCGGGTGAAGTGTGCCCGGCCAAGTGGAAAGAGGGTGATGCCACTCTGGCGCCGTCCCTGGATCTGGTAGGCAAAATCTAAGCCTCCCTCCTCCAAGACCGGCCCATTCAAGGGCCGGTCTGCTTTCTGGCCCATAGCTTTCTGAATCCAGTAATGTGCCGACCCGCAATAACAAGAAGGAATTCGACCATGTTAGATACCAACCTCAAACAGCAGCTCAACGGTTACTTGCAGTACATCGTCAATCCTATCGAGATCAGCGTGTCCGGCAATGACAGCGACAAGTCCGCAGAGCTGCTGGCCCTGGCCCGCGAAATCAGCGACATGTCCCCCAAAATTTCCATGACTGATGGCAGTAATGCCCGCAAGCCTTCCATGAGCATCGCGCCCCAGGGCCAGGCCCCGCGTGTTCATTTTGCCGGCATCCCCATGGGTCATGAATTTACCTCCCTGGTGCTCGCCCTGCTGCAAAGCGGCGGCCACCCCTCCAAGGCCGATCCGGCCGTGCTGGAGCAGGTCAAGAACCTGAAGGGCGAGTTCCACTTTGAGACTTATATCTCTCTGTCCTGCCATAACTGCCCGGACGTGGTGCAGGCCCTGAACCTGATGGCGACCCTGAACCCCGGCATCACCCACACCATGATCGACGGTGCCCTGTTCCAGGATGAGGTGAATGAGCGTCAGATCATGGCCGTGCCAAACGTCTATATGAATGGCCAGCCGTTCAGTCAGGGCCGCATCTCCCTGGAGGAGATCGTTGCCAAGCTCGATACCGGCGCAGCAGAACGCAAGGCCGCCGAGCTGAGCGAGAAAGCGCCCTACGACGTCCTGGTGGTGGGGGGGGGCCCGGCGGGGGCAGCCGCCGCCATCTATGCCGCCCGCAAAGGGATCCGTACCGCCATCGTCGCCGAGCGTTTCGGTGGCCAGGTGATGGACACCGTCGGCATCGAGAACTTCATCTCCGTGACCTACACCGAAGGTCCCAAGCTGGCCGCCAGCCTGGAGCAGCACGTCAAGCAGTACGGGGTGGAAGTGATCACCGAACAGCGTGCCGCCGCCATCAGCAAGGATGGTTATGTCAATGTGGAGCTGGCCTCCGGTGCCACTCTGAAGAGCCGCGCCGTGATCCTGGCGACCGGTGCCCGCTGGCGCGATCTGAACGTACCGGGTGAGGTCGAATACCGCACCAAGGGCGTGGCCTACTGCCCGCACTGCGACGGCCCCTTCTTCAAGGGCAAGCGCGTGGCGGTGATCGGTGGTGGTAACTCAGGTATCGAAGCCGCCATCGATCTCGCTGGCATCGTCGAGCACGTCACTGTGGTGGAATTCGCCGATACCCTGCGTGCCGACGACGTATTGCAGAAGAAGGCCCGCTCCATGGGCAACATCGACATCATCATGAGCGCCCGCACCACCGAAGTGATAGGCGATGGCAGCAAGGTGGTGGGGATGGATTATGAAGATCGCACCACCGGGGAAATCAAGCACCTGGCGGTAGCGGGCATCTTCGTCCAGATAGGTCTGGTACCGAACACCGAGTTCCTCAAGGGGAGCGAGATTGCCCTGACCCGCTTTGGCGAGATAGAAATCGATGCGAGGGGCGCCACTTCCCTGCCCGGTGTTTATGCCGCAGGGGACGCCACTACGGTGCCGTTCAAGCAGATCATCATCTCCATGGGCGCGGGTGCCACCGCAGCATTGGCGGCATTTGATCACCTGATCCGCACCCCTGAGCCTGCTCAGGTTCAACAAGCTGAGCCCGCCCTGGCCTAACCTCGACCAACCCGATCGCAAACCGGTGCCAAGGCACCGGTTTTTTTATTCCCGTTTCGGGCATCGCTTCAGGGCCGCCCAGTCACTCCCGTGGAGTGAGCCGCTTGCTCATGGCGATATTGGTCACCTCATAGCCCAACCTGCGATAGAGGGCCAAGGCCGCCGGATTGTTGGCAAACACGTTCAATCCTATGCTGGCAAGCCCCAAGTCGCGGGCCAGGGGCTCGAGCAACTCGAAGGCCCGCTGCCCATGGCCCAGGCGCCGCGCATGGGGCAAGATGGTTATGTCAAACACGAAACCGCTGCGCCCCTCATCGGATCCTCGCAGCGCAAACCAGAGCCCACCCACTGTCTGCCCTTCCCCATCACGGATCTCAAACAGTCGATGATCGGCGGTATCCAACCCTTGAGGCAGCAGGGCCTCATATTCGGCCTGGGCTCGCGCGACTGCCCCGGCCAGTGGCCAACGACCGGTCGCCACATTCTCCTCGGCATAGTCACGCCAAGATTGTGCCACATAACTCTCATAATAAGCCTGGCTCATGGCCACCAGCTCGGTCTGCATATGAACTCCTCGATGATCTGCTGGCCTCTCTTGCGCTCTGGGTCTCACCATGGCATCAAGGTCCTTTACGCTATTTGTCCTGCTCAGCCCGGATCCTGACCAGGTCAGTACCCGGCTAACTCGTCTGCCCCTGGGGCTCTGCCAGCTCCACATCGGGTCTGGGTTCAAGCTCGGCACTCATGGGTGTATTGGGAGGCACCGGCATAAACTGCTGATGTTCGGCCAGGGGGACTGGCGCTCTAACCCGTTGACGCCATACCAGAAACAGCGTCAGCAACACGCCGCACAGGCAGAAGTAGGCAAACAGGCCCTGGGGACCAAACAGGTGGATGGCGGTTGGCGCGAGCACCGGTCCTATCATGGCGCCCAGGCTATAGGAGAGCAACAACCCTTGGTTGGCACTGAGTACCTGATCCGGCTTGAGCTCATCACAGGCATGGCTGAGGCTCAGGGGGTAAATCGAGAACGCCAGGCCGCCAAACAGGAAGATGAGTCCGGTCATCAACCACTGAGGTTGAGGCGCGGGCAATGCCGCCATCAGCAAGGCGATGACGGAGAGCAGGGCAGCAAGGACGCCAATGATGAGGCGCCGATCGAAGCGGTCCGATATGCGCCCGATTGGGTATTGCAGGCACATCCCCCCCAGGATCACCACGGCCATCATGTTGGCTACCCGCTCGATGGGGTAGCCACTGTCGGTGAAAAACAGCGGCAGCAGACCATAGATGGCTCCCAAAATGAGGCCCGAGGTCATGCTGCTCCACATGCCTGCCGGCGTGAGGCGGAACAACTCGAGAAAGCCCACCTTCTGGGGTTGTATCATGGCGGGCATGGCAACCCTGGAGAGAGCTAGCGGGATCACTGAGAGAGAGGCGGCCATGGCGCACAGGGCAAATGGCACCAGCATCATGGGGTCTACTACCTTGAGCAGCAGCTGACCGGCGGCCAAGGCACCGTAGAGCAATATCATGTAGAGGGACATCAACTTGCCCCTATTGGCCGGGGTGCTGGAGACCAGCATCCAGGATTCGAGCACCACAAACAGGCCGCCGGTGGCAAAGCCCCCCAGCAGCCTGAGCCCGGCCCAGACCCAGGGATCGACAATGAGACCATGCAGTATGGTCAGTGTGCAGATGAGAGAGGCATAGGCGGCGTAGGCACGGATATGGCCCACTCTGATGATGAGACGGGCATTGGCAAAGGAGCCGAGTACCAGACCGGCAAAGTAGGCGCCAGAAACCAGGCCTATGGCCTGAGCATCTACCTGCTCGGCCGAGAGCCGCATCGTCAGCAGTGTGCTCATCAAGCCATGACCCAGAATGAAGATCACTAAACTTATCAGGGGAGAAATCACCCCTTGCAACCGCGTTGCTGCCATAGACAAGCCACCCTTTTTTCAAGCCAGAACCACACAGGCTACGGATAAATGACGTGAGCTTCAACCCATACGGCGTCACCATGGCTGACTCAGTTGCCCCCATGCTGCACCAGGCCCCCGGATAATCAACTCATAGCCGGAGGCCCATCTAACCTCCACTGAATTGCCAGCGCAGTCTGCTTCACGAACTTATCGAGGGGTTATCTCCCTGGTCGTTACCCCGTAAAACAAGAGCATCGAGGAGACCTGGATGCCCCTTAACAATATACCCGCCATACAGGGTCTTGATCCTGCCCCCTCGGCTCTCAGGCTAGAGGCCATATATAGATGGGCGATTTCCGCCTCCCGAATCCAGCAAGATAACCCCACCGCCCCTCAAGCAGAGAGAACCATGTCGCAAGCCTTCCCAAGCCCGCACAACTCCAATGGCTAGGTTGAGTGCAGTCTCATTGGCCGTGATAGCGTCATGGCCGCATCCTGCCGTGGCGTTCGCGCGATAAACGACGCTGAACAGCGTTATCTGCATCTACCGAGCCCATAGAGGCGGATGCCCATCCCAACCACTGGGGCAACAGTGCTTTAGCCACCCATGTGTTGGCCATGAACCTAAACCAGAAAGAGCCATGGCCACCGGTATGGCAATGGCAAATTCGGTAGTCTCTCGATGCAGGCTCCCGCTTGCCTAGCACCTTGAACCAAGGTGGAGCCAAAAGGGAATTACCCGGCTACGGGGTGAGCGCATCATCGTTGTGACTACAATTTGCAAGCATAAAAAAGGCCGCTCGATGAGCGGCCTCTTGGCATGGTATTAGCGCTTAGCTGTCGCGACGCTTACCAGCAAATTTACGATCTTTATTGAAGCCACCTTCACGGCGCTCCCCACCCTTGTTGAACGGGCGGTCACCGCTGGGGCGGCGATCCTTGTTGAAAGGACGATCGCTACGCGGAGGGCGCGGCGCGGTGTTGGTACCGGCAGGCACTTCGGTATAGCGAGTGATCTGCAGAGGACGCTGGCAGACACGAGCCTTCTTGATCACTTCCAGTACGTCGGCAGTCATGCCCTTGGGCAAGTCGACGGTGGAGAAGTCATCGGCGATGTCGATGTTACCGATGAAGCGGCTCTCGATGTTCGCTTCGTTGGCGATGGCGCCAACGATCTGGCCCGGCTTGACGCCGTGATGAGCACCCACGTCTACACGGTAGCGCTCCATCTCCACATCCGGGTTGTCTTTGAGCGGACGCGGCTCGAGGGACGGCATGCGACGAGCAGGACGATCACCACGGTCACCCGCATCACGGCTGCCGAAGTCACGGCCACCGTCACGACGTTCGAAGTCACGACCGCTGCCCGCATTGAACTGCGGCTCAGGGATGGAGTCATCCAGCAACAACGGCTGGTCGCCTTGTACCAGTTTGGCCAGTGCGGCAGCCAGCTCCAGCGGATCGGCAGAATCTTCTTCGATCAGCTCGTTCACCAGGTTCAGGTAGAGCTCCAGCTCTTCGCCCATCATGGTTTCCCGGATGCGCTCCTTGAACTTGGTCATACGGTGCTGGTTGATGTCCTCGGTGCTCGGCATCTTCATCGGCTCGATGGCCTGACGAGTGGCGTGCTCGATGGCGCGCAACATGCGGCGCTCACGGGGAGCAACAAACAGGATGGCTTCCCCCTTGCGACCGGCACGACCGGTACGGCCGATACGGTGTACGTAGGATTCGGTGTCGTAAGGGATGTCGTAGTTCACCACGTGGGTGATACGCTCAACGTCCAGACCACGGGCGACCACGTCGGTGGCGATCAGGATGTCCAACTGGCCCTGACGCAGCTTGTCGACGGTACGCTCACGCAACTTCTGCGGGATATCACCGTGCAGGGCTTCACAGGCGTGACCGCGAGCGGCCAGTTTACCAGCCAGCTCTTCGGCGGCGTTCTTGGTGCGAACAAACACCAGTACGGCTTCGTAGGGCTCGACTTCCAGCAAACGGGTCATGGCGTCCAGCTTGTGCAGACCGGTTACCTGCCAGTAGCGCTGGCGGATGGTCGGTGCAGTGGACGTCTTGGTGATGATCTTGATCTCTTTTGGCTGCTTCAGGTGCTTCTGGGCAACACGACGGATCTGGTCCGGCATGGTGGCAGAGAACAGCGCGACCTGACGAGTGCTCGGGCACTGATCCATGATCCAGTCCACGTCGTCGATGAAACCCATACGCAGCATTTCATCGGCTTCGTCCAGTACCAGAGCTCTCAGGCCAGAGAGGTCCAGGTTCTTGCGACGGATAAGATCCATCACACGGCCAGGGGTACCCACGACAACCTGGGCACCACGACGCAGGGCGCGGGTCTGGGTTTCGTAAGAGGAGCCGCCGTAGATGGGCAGGACGTGGAAGTCCGGCATGTGCTTGGCATAACGTTGGCAAGCTTCTGCAACCTGCAGCGCCAGTTCACGGGTCGGAGCCAACACCAAAACCTGGGTGTTGCGGTTACCAGCTTCCAGACGAGACAACAGAGGCAAGGCAAAAGCAGCGGTCTTCCCTGTACCGGTTTGCGCCTGCCCCAGCAGATCGTGTCCCGCCATCAGGTGGGGAATTGCTGCGGCCTGGATTGGTGACGGGCGCTCATAGCCCACGTCCTGCAGCGCTTTCAATACGGGCGCGGCCAGTCCAAGCTCACTAAAAAGGGGCAGTTGTTCGGTATCAGACATAGATTCTTCCAGATTAAGGCAGGCGGCTAAACACCGCGGAATAGCAAAAGGCGGCGATTATAGCGCCACTTTGTTCTGCTGTCTTGAAAAATGTGATAAGCCTCTCAAGACGTTGGCAATTATAGAGGGATCTTGCGACTATGGCTTGCTTATTTTTCAGCCATGGTGCGTGATAGCAGATCGCAATGCTCGCTAGCCCTTGTCCCGCTTGTGTTTGAGCACGGCAACGGTCAAACGACTAATACAAAGCAAACGCGCCCTTTCATCCCGAATCTCTATCTGCCACACCTGAGTCGTTGCCCCCAGGTGCAGGGGCGAGCAGCGCCCTGTCACCACCCCTTCCCGCTTGGCACGCAGATGATTGGCGTTAATCTCAAGGCCGACGCAATAATTGTCGCTGCCAACCGACATATTGGCCGCCACCGATCCCAGACTCTCCGCCAAGACCACAGAAGCACCGCCGTGCAACATGCCAAAAGGCTGATGGGTGCGCGCGTCCACTGGCATGGTCGCCTCGAGCCAATCGGGCCCAAAGTCGGAGTAGCAGATATCCAGATGGGCCATCAGAGTGTTGGCCGATGTCGCGTTTAGCTGCGCCAAGCTCAGAGGTTGTTGCCAGATAGCCTGTCTATCATCGCTCATGAACTGCAGATCTCCTTAAATGGGGTGAACATCATGGGGAACAAGCTGGCAGATGCAGCCAGCCTGAGCAGGTCGGCATCCGGTTTACCAGGGATAGCTGATGCCGGGCCACTCGGCCCAGGGCACTTCCCGCCCCGGCAAGCAGGGCTCGGGCCAGTGCCAGACCTTGCCGAGCCAGGCCCGCAGCTCGGTTTCGAGCTCGGCATCGGTGAGCGGCGCCTCGGCCACCTTCCAGAAGAAGAGCTCCACCGCCACCTCCGGCAGCACCGAGGGGTAGAGATAGACCCCGCCCCAAAATTGCGGCTCCCGATCCGGGCTCCAGAGGCCATAGGCAAACGATCGCTTGGCCAGAAACTCGGATCGTTGCCAGGCCAGATCCTCCTCATGCTGGCTCAGGCTGAACTGGGCGGAAGGCCAGACATCCTGGGGGCGAAACAGCTGATGCAACTGTTCCCGCTCGCGCAACATGGCCACAAACTCCACCACAGCCTGGGTCGGGTTGACCGGCAGCAACAGAAAACTCGGGTGCCGAAAGGCTTGCGGCACCCGAAACCGCTTGGGAAGCGTCAGCATCAGAGCAGTTCCAGCAGGGCCTGCAGCGGATGCTTGAGCTTCTCCCCCTCCATCCGTTTGACCTGGCTGCGGCACGAATAGCCGGTGGCCAGACAGCGCGCCTTGGGCAGACGGGAAAGCGGCTCGGCCCAGCTCAAGGCATAGATCCCCTTGGAATTGTCCACCTGCTTGGCGTCGTGACCATAAGTGCCCGCCATGCCGCAACAGCCCACCGACACAGGCTGCAAACGAGCGCCGAAGCGGCCAAACAAAGTACCCCAGTCACCATGAGTCGACGGTTTGGCCGTCTTCTCGGTGCAGTGGGCAAACAGATACCAGGGCTCAGCCTCTCCTTTTTCATCTACATCCGCGGTGGGCCTGGCAAGGGGCAGGGTGTCGGCCGGAAGAGAAAGCAGCCACTCCTGGGGCAGCAGTACCTGGAAGTCACCGCGGGCTGAACCCAGCGCTTTCACATACTCATCGCGATAACAGAGCACCAGGGAGGGGTCGACCCCCACCAACGGCACATCGAGGCGGGCCAGACGGTTAAGAAATTGCGCACTGTTGGCTGCGGTGCGGGCGAAGGCGCGCAAAAAGCCTTTCACATGCTGAGGCTTGCCGTTGGGCTGGAAAGGCAACAGATAGGGCTGATAACCGAGTTTGGTCATCAGTCGGACCAGGTCTCGTACCACGGGGGCATCGTAATAGCTGGTGAAGGGATCTTGCACCAGCAGCACCACCTTGGCTCGCTGCTCGGCGCTCATGGCTTCCAGCCCGGCAAGGTCGAAGTAGCGGGCACGATCGTCGCGCAGCTCCTCGTTCAGGGTCGGAATACTCAGTAGCGGCACATCCACCATACCGATACTCTTGGCGCTCAGGCGCTGAGCCCACTCCTTTTCCAGGAAGAAGTTGACCAATTTGGGCATCTTGGCAAGCCAGGGGGTATAGCTCTCAACGGTGCCGACGAAGTAATCCTTGGGACCACGCAGGTAGCGGGCGTGATAGAGCTGGATGAAACGAGCCCGAAAACTTGGCACATCCACCTTGATGGGGCACTGGCTGGTGCATGCCTTGCAGGCCAGGCACCCCTCCATCGCCTCCATCACCTCGTGGGAGAAGTCATACTGGCCACGACTGCGGGCCACCGTATTGCGAAACTTGTCGACTATCCCCTTTATCGCTAAGCCACGGCTTTGCAGCGCCACCTCCTCTGCCAGCGGATCGAAGCCCTGCTCGGCGAGTTGACGCAACCATTCGCGCATCAGTCCTGCCCGACCTTTCGGCGAGTGGCGGCGGTCGCGGCTTATCTTGACCGAGGGGCACATGGGGGAGTCGGTCTCGAAGGTGAAGCAGAGGCCGTTGCCATTGCAATCCATGGCGCGGGTGTAACTTTCCTGCACCGCAATGGGGATCTGGCGGTCGAACTTGCCGCGCTTGGGACCATCGACCGACACCAGCTCGGCACCACTGCCATAGGGCATGCAGATCTTGCCGGGATTGAGGCGGTTACCTGGGTCAAAAGCGCCTTTCACCCGTTGCAGTTCCTCCCACAGCTCACCGAAGAAGGCGGGGCTGTATTCGGAGCGAAACCCCTTGCCGTGCTCCCCCCACATCAAGCCGCCATATTTGGCGGTGAGCGCCACCACCTGATCCGAGATGCGCCGCAGCAGTACCTCCTGCTCGGGATCGCACAAGTCCAGCGCGGGACGCACGTGCAATACCCCCGCATCGACGTGGCCGAACATGCCGTAGTCGAGGCCGTGGCCGTCGAGCAGGGCACGAAACTCCATGATGAAGTCAGCCAGGGACTCTGGCGGCACGGCGGTATCTTCGGTGAAGGCCACCGGCTTCTTGCGCCCTTCGGCGTTGCCAAGCAGCCCCACCGACTTTTTGCGCATGCCGTAGATGGTTTCGATACTCGGCAGGTGATTGCACAGCTGATAGCCAATGATGCCCGCTTCCCCGCGCGCCAGCAGCGCATCGATGCGGCGGCGCAATTCAGCCACCTTGGCCTGATGCTCTTGCTCGTCGGTGTCGGCGAACTCGACGATGTTGAGTCCCTGCAGATCCTTGCCCGGCACGTCCTGGATCAGATCCTTCACCGAATGCCAGATGATGTCGGCGCGGGCCAGTCCCAGCACCCGGGAATCCACGGTCTCCACCGACAGGGCGTGGGCCTCGACCATGAAGGGGGCATTGCGCAGGGCTGATGGGAAGCTGTCGTACTTGACGTTGACCAGGGTCCGGTAGCGTGGAATGGGGGTGATGTTGAGTTTGGCTTCGGTGATGAACCCCAAGGAGCCTTCCGAGCCGCACAGTACCCGGCTCGCATCCAGGGTGTCGGTTTGCGGGCTATAGAGGTGCTTGAGATCGTAACCGGTCAGGAAGCGGTTGAGTTTGGGAAAGATGGCCTCTATGTCGGCGCGGCGCTCGCGGCCGATGCGATACAGGGTGCGATAAATCTCCCCCTCCCGGCTCTCCAGCGCCAGTTTGTCCGCCAGACGCGCGCCGGTGACTGGCTCGGTCGCCATGATGTCACCGTTTTCCAGCACCGCCTTCAAACCCAGCACATGATCCGAGGTCTTGCCGTAGACGAGCGACCCCTGCCCCGAAGCATCGGTGTTGACCATTCCCCCTAAGGTGGCGCGGTTGGAGGTAGAGAGATCCGGCGAGAAAAAATAGCCATGGGGCTTCAAGTAGGCATTGAGCTGATCCTTGACGACCCCGGCCTGGGCACGCACCCAGCCCTGCTCCAGATTAATTTCCAGGATCTGGTTCATATGGCGGGAGAGATCGACGATAATGCCGCCGCCCAAAGACTGGCCATTGGTGCCCGTACCGCCGCCGCGGGGGAAGAAGCTCAGGCTCTGGTAAGCAGGCTCCTGAGCCAGCTTGAGCAAGGTCGCTATATCATCCGTGCTGCGCGGATAGAGTACCGCCTGTGGGACTACCTGATAGACGCTGTTATCCGTCGCCATCGCCAACCGGCTTGCATAAGACTTTTCGATATCACCACGAAATGCACAGCGCCCTAGCAACTCAAGAAACTGCAGGGTTGTGGGTGACAAACTGTCCTGGTAATCGAGTCTCGGGATCATGAATCCTTGTTGCCTTCCATTGCTTTATGCCGGCGTACCGGCGACTACGACGGCCCGACACGGCGGCGTTGGCCGAGTCATGGGCGGTCAGCTCACATGTGGCGGCCAGTATATCAGCAAGAAAACCGCTTGCGATCGGCAATATTCACCATTATTCACCATTTGAAAGGAGGATTGTTATGGCTCACCTCAGCCATGTTATCAGTACGTTTATCACCACCGAAAAACAGGCTTTGACACTGTCACTGTTTGGTTGCATCAGCTTCGCCATCTTCGGGATCGGTTATGGTCTGTTCGCCGGTTCCAACGCCATCATGCTCGATGGCATCTTCACCCTGTTCAGCATGGGCATGACGGGCTTAGGATTAGTCACCGCCTACCTGGTCACACGTCCCTCCGACGATCGCTTTCAGTACGGCTACGCCCACTTTGAGCCCATCACCAACGTCATCAACGGCACCATCATACTGCTGCTCTGCCTCGGCGCGCTTTATAGCGGCATCACCTCCTTGCTGGAGGGAGGACGAGAGATAGACCTCGGCCACGCCCTCATCTACGCCGCCGTCTGCACTTTCTTCTGCGCCATCATCTACCACGTCGAGGCGGCGGTTGCCGAACGGGTCAACTCCGAACTGGTGCGCGTCGACTCCAAGGAGTGGCTGGTCGATACCCTGCTCAGTGCTACCCTGCTCATCGGTTTCGTGGTCGCCATCGGCCTGGACGCCATCGGTTACGGCCACTACAACCGCTACATTGACCCCATACTGGTCACCCTGCTTGCCCTGTGCGCCACCCTGATCCCCATCAAGGTACTGGGCCGCAACTTGCGGGAGGTGCTCAAAGTAGCTCCCAAAGGAGATGTGCCACGGCGGGTCGCGCGCGAAATCGAGGCCCTGCGCCAGCGCTACGGGTTCGAGTGCCACAGTCATCTGGCGAAAAGCGGCCGCCGCTTCGATCTCGAGCTCAACATCCTGGTGGCCCCGGATCAGGAGTGGCCTGTCGAGCGCCAGGATGCCCTGCGCCAGGAGCTCTGGTCCCGCCTCGGCGACACCCTGGGGGACGCCTGGCTGTCGGTCTGCTTCACCCGCGAAAAGCGCTGGCTGTAAAGACTGGTTGTAATTAACTGCACGCAACGCGGGGCCCTGCCCCGCGTCCAGACCGCTTCCTACCTGTATCGCCGTCCATGCCACCAACCTCAACACGGCGCCATTTCCCTCTCCCTCAGCTTGCCGGCTCCCGTCGCGCACTCAATACCCAGCGCGGGCCTATCTTCTGCATCACATTTACCCAACTTGGTATGATTTAATAAAAACCAGATAAACGAAAAATATTTACCTTGCTGCGACAATCAATCACCGCTATCCGTATTGCAAATAAAAAGTGATTGCCAAAATTACGTTTCGCAGCTATTTATTGCTTCATGATGATTTGGCTCACCACTACTCCCAATGGAATTAATACTCGCCTGACAACCATCAATAACCTGTTATTAAACCTTCAAAGGCAAACCCCATGAGAAAGACTTTTATCACACTGGCGGCATTGTTCGTGGCTGGCTCTGCCAGTGCTGCCATTCCTCAGTTGAACTACCAGTGTCCAGGCCAGATCGAACTGCACGCCGATGCTGGCGGCCCCGTTTACATCAATGGCAAAGAAGCCAAGCTCAAAAAATACAGCGATGACTTCTATGAGGCCAAGGGCGGCGGCGTCACCCTCTCCATCAGCAAGACAGGCACCCAGTATGATGTCTCCTATACCAGCAAGCAGGGCTCTGGCATCTGCCAACCGGCTCAAGCTGCAGGGAAAGCCGCCCCAGCCAATAAAGCTAAAGCCAGCGCTGCCGAGAGCGCCTGTCTGAAGGCCGTAGCAAGCAAGACTGGGACAGCCGTCAGCAAACTCAATGTGCTTGAGGTACTGGACTCAGAGGCTGGGGTGGGCGTCACTATTGAAGTACCAGGTGCCCAGGCGCCCTGGTCCTGCCTGAGTGACAAACAAGGTCATGTTCAGGGTGCAGCCTATACCGGCTCCTAAGCAAGATTCGGCTCCGAAGTGTCAGGCGGATACGCAGCATCAAGCTGGTTTAATAGCAAAGATGGGAGGCAATGCCTCCCATCTTTCATTTCCCGCCCGCCAGGGCGGGCATATAATTAATCGAAAAATATTATTATACATTTAAATAAATTCGTTCGCTTTATTGATGTAGAACAACACCACCTATTCCACAGTCTGTATTTGACAGATCGATATTAAAACTCCCGACGTGAACATAGTGTTAAATTAAACGCAGCCTGGTTCGTTATATCAGAGTATGTCCATATAAATAGCTTGCCCCCCTTCCATTCAGATCAGGAAAGAATCCGTCGCCTCCCTGAGGCCGTCAGCTCCGACTCTTTCCCTGATCACATTGTTGACATAAATGCAGCACTCTTTTGAGAATACCTGGGTTTATCTCAATGATATGTCTCGCTAGAGTGACTTCATCAACCCGATGAGGACACCCAGATGAGCCATGATCCCCTGTTCTGCCCGCTGCGCCTCGGCCAGCTTCACCTCAACAACCGTATCGTCATGCCCCCCATGACCCGTTCCCGCGCCAGCCAGCCCGGCGATGCGGCCAACGCCATGATGGCAACCTATTATGCCCAGCGCGCCGAGGCCGGTCTCATCATCAGTGAAGGTACCCAAGTCGACTCCATGGGCAAGGGCTACGCCTGGACGCCGGGTATCCACAGTGCCGAGCAGGTGGCCGGATGGAAACTGGTCACCGACGCCGTCCACGCCAAGGGCGGGGTCATGTTCGCCCAGCTCTGGCACGTGGGCCGGGTCACGCACCCCGATAACCTCGGTGGCGCCCAACCCATCTCCTCGTCAGCCATCAAGGCCGCTGGGGTCAAGGTGTTTGTCGATAACGGCAGCGATGCGCCAGGCTTTGTGGAGACGACGACCCCGCGAGCCATGACTCAGGAAGACATAGATACCGTGGTCGGCCAGTTCCGCCAGGCGGCCCGCAACGCCATGCTGGCCGGCTTTGACGGCATAGAGTTGCACGCCGCCAACGGCTATCTCATCAACCAGTTCCTCGACTCCGAGTCCAACACCCGCACCGACAACTACGGTGGCTCGCTGGAAAATCGCCTGCGCTTCCTCAAGGAGGTGACACAAGCGGTCAGCAGCGAAATCGGGGCCGATCGGGTCGGCGTGCGCCTCGCCCCGCTGACCACTCTCAACGGCACTGTGGATGCCAACCCGGAGCAGACCTATCTGGCCGCCGCAACCTTGCTGGCTGAGCTCAACGTCACCTATTTGCATATCGCCGAAGCGGACTGGGACGATGCGCCCCTGATGCCGGAAAACTTCAAGCAGGGACTGCGTGCGGCCTTCCCCAACACCCTCATCTATGCGGGCAAGTATGATGGCGAGCGGGCACGGGCTGCCCTCCAGGCCGGTTGGGCAGACATGATTGGCTTTGGTCGCCCCTTCGTGGCCAACCCGGATCTGCCCAACCGGTTGCGGCACGGTTATCCGTTCGCCCCCCACGATCCGGCCACCCTGTTTGGTGGTAGCGAGCGCGGCCTCACCGACTACCCCGTCTACCAGCCGCAGACAGAGCAGCAGCTCGCTTAACCCCCCTCACACACAAGAAGGCCCCGCAGGGCCTTCTTGTGATATTGCTCTCTTCTGCCCTCCTTAGGGCTCAGCTCAGACTGACCCCCTGACAGGCGGCATAACCCAGAATGCTGCGGGTCAGCCTCGCCTTGGCCTCCAGATTGAGCCAGCTCGCCTCCACCGCGTTGAGGCTCAGGCGACACAACTGCTCGCGGCTGGCACCAAGCTCCGCCACCAGAGCACGCATATTCGCCGCCATATATCCCCCGAAGTAGGCAGGATCGTCAGAGTTGATGGTGACGCAGAGTCCCTGTTCGAGCAGCGTCAACACAGTGTGATCCGCCATGGTGGGGAAGACCCTGAGTCGCACATTGGAGAGCGGACAGACGGTAAGCGGCAGCCGGGTATCGGCCAGGAAGCGCAACAGGTCGGGATCCTCGGAGCAGCGAACCCCGTGGTCGATACGCCGCACCCCGAGTTGACGAATCGCCTGCCAGATGTAGTCGGCCGGCCCCTCCTCCCCGGCATGGGCCACCAGCGGCAGGCCCAGCGCCTTGGCGCGGGCAAACAGACGGGTGAACTGCTCCGGTGGATAACCCAACTCGGAAGAGTCCAGTCCGATGCCGTGGATCCGATCCAGCCAGGGCTCGGTCCGGGCCAGGGCGGTCAGAGCAGCGTCTTCCCCAAGGTGGCGCAGAAAACTCATGATGAGCCGAAAACTGATCCCCAAATCCCGCTCGCCTTGCCGCAGCGCGGCCTCTATCCCCGCCAGCACAGTCTCAAAGGGGATGCCCCTGCTGGTGTGGGCCTGGGGATCGAAGAAGACCTCCACATGCACCACCTGCTCGCTCGCACAGCGCTCTAGATAGGCCCAGGTGAGATCGAAGAAATCCTGTTCCTGGCGCAAGACATTGCAGCCCTGATAGTAGAGATCGAGGAAGGACTGCAAGCAGTCGAATTGATAGGCGGCCGTCAGGGTGGCCGCATCGGCCCAGGGCAGGGTCAAGCCATTGCGCTCGGCCAGATGCAGCATCAAGGCAGGCTCCAGCGTGCCTTCCAGGTGCAGATGCAGTTCCAGCTTGGGCAAACCTGCGATGAAGTCATCCATGATGTCGCTCCCTTGAGTTAAGTACTGGTACACCCGGTTTCATTAGGTGCCATGGCTGTCGGGCCAAACCGCAGATAGCAGCGGACACGCCTTGGCGCAATTGCTGTCACACCTTGTCATCAAAGGGGCATATAATGGCGACACAAAAAAGATAACCAATTGAAGACATGCAAGAATGTCTGCGTCTCGTCTCTGCCCCTGCAAGGAGTTTACATGAAGAAAAACGTCATCTGTGACATCGACGGCGTCATATTGCACAACAACGATCTTATCCCGGGTGCCGATCACTTCGTCCATCGCCTGCTGGAGCAGGGCAGCAAGCTCTTGTTCCTCACCAACTATCCGGCCCAGACCCAGAAAGATCTGCAAAATCGCTTCCGATCCGCCGGAATAGAAGTGCCCGAAGAGAGCTTCTATACCTCCGCCATGGGCACGGCCGATTTCCTCCGGCGCCAGGACGGCAAGAAGGCCTACGTGATAGGCGAAGGGGCCCTGACCCATGAGCTGTACAAGGCAGGCTTCACCATCACCGACATAGACCCCGACTTCGTGGTGGTCGGGGAAACCCGCAACTACAACTGGTCCATGATGCAGCTGGGGGCCAAATTCGTGGCGCAGGGCGCCCGCTTCATCGCCACCAACCCCGACACTCATGGCCCCATGATGTACCCGGCCTGCGGCGCCCTCTGCGCTCCCATCGAGCGCATGACCGGCAAGAAGCCCTTCTATGTCGGCAAGCCGAGTGCCTGGATCATCCGCGCCGCACTCAACCGGATGGAAGCCCATTCGGACAACACCATCATCATCGGCGACAACCTGCGTACCGACATCCTGGCTGGTTTCCAGGCGGGTCTTGAAACCGTACTGGTCCTGTCTGGGGTCAGCAAGGTGGCTGACATCGATCAGATGCCCTTTAGTCCCAACCACATCTTCAACTCCGTGGTCGACATCGACATCGTCTGAGGCAGTTAGCGGCGACTCTGCTGGCCGTCCCAACCCCAGGATCACGTGTTAAGGGCCCGCGCCCGGAAAATGGTAATTGTATGGAACCTGTACTGATCGCCGTGGCCTTCGCCTGCGGCATGTTGGTCAACCTGATTGGCCTGCCCCCCCTTCTCGGCTTTCTCGCCGCCGGCTTCATCCTCAACGGCATGGGCTATGAAAATACCCCGGCCCTGAGCGAGATGGCAGATCTCGGGGTCACGCTGCTGCTGTTTACCATAGGGCTCAAGCTGGATGTGCGTACCCTGCTGCGCCGCGATGTCTGGGGTACCGCCAGCCTGCACATACTGCTCTCGACCCTGTTGTTCACCCTGGTACTGCTGGTCTGCAAGGGGCTTGGCATGGCACTGGCCATGTCCCTTGGCTGGCAGCTCGCCGTGCTGCTGGGCTTTGCCCTGTCGTTCTCCAGCACGGTATTCGCGGTCAAGGTGCTCGAGGAGCGCAGTGACATGAATGCTCTCTATGCTCGCCTGGCCATCGGCGTGCTGGTGATGCAGGACATCTTCGCCGTGGCCTTTCTCGCCATCTCCAGTGGCAAGCTGCCGAGTATCTGGGCGCTCTGGATACTTGGTCTGCCTCTGCTGCGCCCTCTGCTCGGCAAGTTGCTGGAGCGGGCCGGCCATGGGGAGTTGCAGGTGCTGCTCGGCATCTTCCTGGCTCTGGTGCTGGGTGCTGCCGGTTTCGAGGCGGTGGGACTCAAACCCGATCTGGGGGCGCTGATCATCGGCATGATGCTGGCCTCCCATCCAGCCGCCGCGGGCCTTGCCAAGGCGCTGTTCAACTTAAAAGACCTCTTCCTCATCTGTTTCTTCCTGACCATAGGGCTCAACGGCCTGCCGACTCAGGATGCCATGTGGATAACCCTGGCCCTGGTGCTGGCTCTGCCGTTCAAGAGCGTCCTCTACTACCTGGTCTACAGCGGTGCCCACTTGAGGGTGCGTACCGTGCTGCTCTCTACCCTGGCGCTGACCAACTTCTCCGAGTTCGGCCTTATCGTGGCCGCCATCGCCGCCAAGGCGGGCTGGCTCTCCCATGAGTGGCTGATTGCGCTGTCGTTGGCACTGGCAGCCAGCTTCATGATCTCGGCCCCCCTCAACAGCCAGAGTGAGCGCATCTATCACAGATTTGGCAACTGGCTGCGCGGCCTGCAGGCCCGGGAACTGCATCCGGAAGACAGGCCCATTGAGCTCGGCGACGCCGAGGTGATTATCCTCGGCATGGGTCGCATCGGTCAGGGTGCCTACTTCGAGCTGGAACACAAGTACGGCCCCGTCATCCTGGGAGTGGAGAATGACGCGAGCAAGCTGCCGGCCCTGCGTGAGCGCAACATGAACGTGATCGAGGGCGACGCAACCGATACCGACTTTTGGGACAAGGTGCTGATCTCCAACCAGATCAATCTGGTATTGCTCGCCATGCCCCACCATTCGGGCAACCTCTATGCCATCGAGAAGTTGCGCAGCCATGGCTTTACCGGCCAGATAGCCGCCATAGTCCGCTTCGAGGACGATATCGAGTCTTTGCGCGAACAGGGGGTGGATGCGGTGTTCAACGTCTATGACGAGGCCGGCAGCGGCTTCGCCCGCCATGTCATCAAGGGGCTGAAAGGGCCTGAGGATCTTGGCAAGGCGCGCTCAATCGTTTAGCTTATTTATCCATTCGTTAAATAAAACAAACAAAACAGGGACCATGATGGTCCCTGTTGGCCACCGCCATCGCTCCAAATCTGCCAAGGAGGCACAATGCTGACCCTCGCTCTATCCAGACACTCTGCCAATAGCTGTGCCATGCAGCCCCTCGCTCAACCTGAACAGGTTGCCAATGCGTGTGCCATGCAAGCCCGCACTCAGCCTCAATCCCCTGCCAAGGGGGTTTCATGCTGAGCCTGAAAGATTGGACCCTGCTCGAGCGCCAGACGGTCACCCCCTCCCCTCTCACCCCGCCAGCAGAGAGGGTCAAGGCAGGCAACCCCGCACAGACGGTCTGGAACCACTACTCGGATCCTAGCCAGCAGTTTCATGTCGGCTTCTGGTCCTGCGAACCGGGCCGCTGGGCCGTTCACTATACCGAGCATGAATATTGCCAGCTGATTGAGGGAGAGGTGTGCATCCACGACGCCCTGGGCGCGCAACTGCGCCTCTCCCCGGGAGATCAGTTCGTCATTCCGGCAGGCTTCATCGGCGAGTGGGAGACCCTTACCCCTTGCCGCAAGCTCTATGTGATCTTCGAGCCCGGTGCCGGGTCCAATGATGGATCCCCCTCTCAATAAGCAAGAGGCGGGCTGGCATCAGGCAGCGGCACATCCAGCAGAATGACGCCAGCGTCAACAGGGTTGACGTCAAGGTCAGGGGCGCTGTTCGCATCAAAAGCGGCCAGAGCCCTGATTTTGTGCGGAGTTGCCGCTTGCAAAAGGTTTTTGCGCTAGGCATTGTGAAGGCGAGGAATGTAAATGGAATTTCGAGCCCAAACGTGGGGGGCTCAATAAAATTAAAGAGGATTTACATCAATGTGTTCAATATTCGGCATTCTGGACATCAAGTCTGACGCGGCCAGCTTGCGCAAGTCGGCGCTTGAGATGTCCAAGCGACTACGTCATCGCGGACCCGACTGGTCCGGCGTCTACAGCTCAGACAAGGCCATACTGGTCCACGAGCGGCTGGCCATCGTTGATCCGGGCAATGGCGCCCAACCCCTCTACAACCCGGAGCGCAGCCACGTACTGGCCGTCAACGGCGAGATCTACAACCACAAGGAGCTGGAACAAGAGCTCAAGGTGGACTTCCAGTTTCAGACCAAGTCTGACTGTGAGGTATTGCTCGCGCTCTACAAGGAGAAAGGCCCCGCCTTCCTGGATGATCTCAACGGTATCTTCGCCTTCATCCTCTATGACGCCGAGCAGGATGCCTACCTGATTGGTCGCGACCACATGGGGATCATCCCCCTCTATACCGGCCGTGACGAGCATGGCAACTTCTATGTCGCTTCAGAGATGAAAGCCCTGGTGCCGGTGTGCAAGAGCGTGGAAGAGTTCCCCCCCGGACACTATCTGTGGAGCAAAGATGGCAAGCTGACCCACTACTATCAGCGCGATTGGCGCGAGTTTGACGTCGTCAAGGACAATCCGGCCTCGGTAGAGGAGTTGCGCGCCGCCCTGGAAGCTGCCGTCAAGCGCCAGCTGATGTGCGATGTGCCCTACGGCGTGCTGCTCTCCGGTGGTCTCGACTCTTCCGTCATCTCGGCAATCACCAAAATTTATGCCGCTCGTCGCATCGAAGACGATGGCAAGAGCGAGGCCTGGTGGCCCCAGCTGCACTCGTTCGCCGTCGGACTGGAAGGTTCACCTGACTTGGCTGCGGCCCAGAAGGTGGCCGATCACCTGGGCACCATTCATCATCAGATCCACTTCACGGTGCAAGAGGGGCTCGATGCCCTGCGCGACGTCATCTATCACCTCGAGACCTATGACGTCACCACCATCCGCGCCTCGACCCCCATGTATCTGATGGCACGTTACATCAAGGCGATGGGCATCAAGATGGTGCTCTCGGGAGAGGGCTCAGACGAGTTGTTTGGCGGTTACCTCTACTTCCACAAGGCACCGAGCGCCAAAGATTTCCATGAAGAGACGGTCCGCAAGCTCGATGCGTTGCACCTCTATGATTGCCTGCGTGCCAACAAGTCCATGGCAGCCTGGGGCGTGGAGGGTCGTGTGCCTTTCCTCGACAAGGAGTTCATGGACGTGGCAATGCGTATCAATCCTGCCGCCAAGATGTGTGGCAACGGCAAGATAGAGAAACACATCTTGCGCCAGGCATTCGAGGAGCTGCTGCCCCACGAAGTGGCCTGGCGTCAGAAAGAGCAGTTCTCAGACGGCGTGGGTTACTCCTGGATAGACAGTCTGAAAGCCATGGTCGAGGTCGAAGTGACGGATCAGATGTTCGAGGCGGCCGCTTACCGCTTCCCCATCAATACCCCGCTCACCAAGGAGGCCTATTACTACCGCAGCATCTTCGAGGAGCACTTCCCCCTTGAATCCGCCGCACGCTGTGTGCCTTACGGCAAATCGGTCGCCTGCTCCACCCCGACCGCGCTGGAGTGGGATGCCAAGTTCAAGGAGATGGCCGATCCGTCCGGTCGCGCCGTACTGGATGTGCATCAGCAGGCGTACTAAGCCGACACCCGCCAGTTTCCCCTAATGAAAAAGCGCAGCCCAAGCTGCGCTTTTTGTTATCGGTTGTCTGCTATGGGTTCGTGCTATCGATTGCAATCCATAACACTGCCTGCTCGGCTCGATTGCCGTTGATCCCTAGCGCCCCTGGCAATACTCGCTAAAGGCGTCGATCACCTCGGCCACGTCGTCGTCGGTAATCTGCAAATGGGTCACCAGTCGCATTTCGCCATAGCCGGAGAAGAGGATGCCGCGCTCCTTCATGAAGGCCAGCAGGGTGCTGCTCTCTCCTTGGGTGAGCTGCAAGAACAACATGTTGGTCTGCACCTGCCCGAGATCCAGCGCGATGCCGGGCAGCGCGGCCAGCCCCTCGGCCAGGCGGCGGGCCCGGCGATGGTCGTCTGCGAGACGCTCGAACTGGTGCTCCAGGGCAAACTGACCAGCAGCGGCCAGGAAACCGGCCTGACGCATACCGCCCCCTACCATCTTGCGCAACCGTCTGGCGCGCTGGATAAAGGCCCCATCCCCCACCAGCACGGATCCCACCGGTGCCCCCAATCCCTTGGACAGGCAGAGCGAGACACTGTCGAAGGGCGCCGCAAGCTCGGCAAGGGAGACGCCGCTCGCCACGGCGGCGTTGGCAACCCGGGCGCCATCCAGGTGCAACTTGAGACCATGCTCATCAACGAAATTACGGGCCTGATGCAGGTAATTCAGGGGCAGCACCTTGCCATTGTGGGTATTTTCAAGGCAGAGCAGCCGCGCCTGGGCGAAATGGGGATCATCGGGCTTGATTGCCTGTTTGAGATCGCTGAACGCCAGGGTGCCATCGGCTTGCATGGGCACGGAATTGAGCGCAACCGACCCCAGTACGGCACTGCCCATGGCTTCATAACGATAGATATGGGCGCCATTGCCAAGCAAGGCCTCTTCGCCACGCTGGCAGTGAGACAACACGCCAAGCAGGTTGGACATGGTGCCCGAGGGGACAAAGAGGGCAGCCTCTTTACCCAGGCGGCTGGCGGCATATTCCTCTAGGGCGTTGACGCCGGGGTCCTCACCGTAAACATCATCACCCACCTGGGCGTGCAGCATCACTTGACGCATGGCGTCCGTGGGTTGGGTTACCGTATCACTTCGTAGATCTATGTAGCGCATCCTGTCCCTCCAATGGCAAGAGCCTGACGTTAAGCCAGCTGAGCCCTGTTTGGCAAGGAGGATGACCGATGACAACTTGGCTAGGAGGGCAGAATACGACCATCGAGATCCTGTAGCTGCCCCGAGTCTGCCGGCCCCAATGTGCGGATGGCATCAAGCAGCCGTGGGGCTACATCGACCGGGTGGCGCACCATGTCGCCAGAGGGCATGACCAGGAGCGGTGCGCGCAAGGGGGTGTGCATGGGCCCCGGGTGCAGGGCCACCACGGCGGCCCGGGGGAAGCGCTCGCGCCACTCAAGCGCTAACGTCTTGACGCCCATGTTGAGAGCCGCCTTGCTCATCCGGTAGCTATAGTGCTCTCCCGTTACATTGGCGGTCAGGCTACCCTCGAGATCCGACAGGGTGATAAGCAGGCAATTGCTCCGGGTCGTCATGCGCTGGCTCAGGTAGGCGCCGAGGGCCAGGGTCGGCCAGGCATTGATGCGCACACTCTCGCACAACCAGAGGGGATCGACCTCCTCCACCTGACGCTCCGGCATGAAGCGCAGATCATGCAGCACCCCTATGGTGTTGATGATGACGCTCGGCAACTCGTCAAACAGGGTAAACAGGGCCTCGAACGCCAGGGGATCCACATCCAGCATGGGAAAGGTAGCGGCCGCCGCTATGCCCGGCGGCACATGGCGCCCTGCCAGAACGAAAGTTTCATTGCGCCGCGTCAGTTCAAGGGCCAGGGCAGACCCCAAGCCACCGCTTCCCAAGATAAGGTATCCCATTACCCACCCCTGTTCGCCGATTTCCCTTGGCTATCAAGGGTAACAGATATCGGCTGATGCGCCGTTCACGCCTCGTCCAGATGCTTGCCGAATTGGCGAGCCATGGCAAGATCGAGAAAGCCATCGGCCCGCTTGTGGCTGCGCAGGAACTGATAATAGGCGAGCAACCTGACCAGGGTATCCTCATCCGGCAGGATCATGGTCGCATCCTGCTCACAGCTCAACACCCGTGCCCCCTGCAGTGCCTGCCTGTCGACCACTTCGGCCTGGCGATAGAGGTAACCACAGCCGGTGGCCAGCCACTCCAGGGAGCAGTTGGCGGCCATGGCAATCTGGTTTGCCTTGGCAAAACCGGGCTCGGCGCCCTTGAGATACTTGCGGATGAGCGCCTCCCCCAGCCCCACTTTACGGGCGAAGGCGCTGACGCTCATCTCCCCCATCAGCTCGCGCAAGCGCGTGGCAAAGCCTTCCATATGACGCCTCCCGGTCAGAACCAAAGTACGAATTGCAACGGCCGCTATTATTGCCTTGCCGGGGCGCAGGGGCCAAGATAGGGCCAGCATTTATCCCAAGGAGAAGATCATGACAGTATCCCGCCTGGCCCTGCACCCCCAAGGGCCCGAATTCTCTCGCATCATCATGGGTTACTGGCGCCTGATGGAGTGGCAACTCGATCCGACCGCCCTGCGGGATCTCATCAAGTACCACCTGGATCTCGGGGTTACCACCATAGATCACGCCGATATCTATGGCGGCTATCAGTGTGAAGAGGCGTTCGGCAAGGCGCTGCGCCTCGAACCCTCCCTGCGCTCGCGCATGGAGCTGGTCAGCAAGTGCGGCATAGCGCTGACCGCCAAGCCTGAGCACGCCCTCAACCATTACAACACCAGCAAGGCGTACATCATTGCCAGCGCCGAGGCCTCTTTGCAAAAGCTGGCCACCGATCATCTGGACTTGTTGCTGATCCATCGCCCGGATCCCCTGATGAATGCCGACGAGGTGGCCGAGGCCTTCATCGCCCTCAAGCAGGCAGGCAAGATCAAGCACGCCGGCGTCTCCAACTTCACCGCCCGCCAGTTCGAGCTGCTGCAATCGCGCCTGCCTTTCCCGCTGGTGACCAATCAGCTGGAGATCTCCCCCCTCAACATGGATCTCACCCTGGATGGCACCCTGGACTTGTGTCAGCAGCTGCGCATCAGCCCCATGGCCTGGTCTTGCCTGGGAGGGGGAAGCCTGTTCCACGATGGCCGCTTTGAAAATCTTCGCCATGAACTGGAGCGGATCCGCGAAGAGTGCGGCGCCCAGACCATAGAGCAAGTGGTCTACGCCTGGGTAATGATGTTGCCAAGCCGGCCACTGCCCATCATCGGCTCGGGCAAGCGCGAGCGGATCGCCAACGCCGTTGCCTCGGAGGCAGTGCGCCTCGATCGCCAGCAGTGGTTCCGCATTCGCAAAGCGGCGCTGGGCTACGACGTGCCCTGAACCGCCTCGCAAGGCCGGGTCAGGTCAAGCACCAACAAAAACGGCATGGGGAAACCCATGCCGTTTTGCATTATCGAAGCACCTCAACGATGACGTTGCGGGCGACCACGTGGTGCATCTGTCTTCGGTTTGGCCTGATTGACCGTGATGGTTCGTCCACCTATCTCGGTGCCGTGCAGATCGGCGATCGCCTTCTCGGCTTCCCCGTTTACCGGCATTTCAATAAAACCGAATCCCTTGGACTGACCGGTATCGCGATCGATGATGATATCGACCTTTTCTACCTGTCCAAACTGGCTGAATACGGTTGTCAGTTCGTCGGCCGTCATCCGGTACGACAGATTTCCTACGTAAATCTTCATGCCATCCACTCTCGAGTCAGGGTGCCTTCTCTATGCAATCACCGACGCAGAAGCAAGGGCACAACCGCTACGCCGGACTGGCCAGGGCATCATGTCCTGGCACTCCCCGCCTGACCACTCAAGCCATTGATCTCTCGAGTAAGTCGGGCGGCAAGTTCAATTCGAGTAACAGGCAGTATCTGAGCTTAGCCCCAACTTGTCTAGAAATTAATCAGCCTGGTTCGACACCAATTTGGCCAATATTCGACCCAGTGCCGAGCGGCTGTGCCAGGCTCGTTTAAAGCCAAAGCGATAGATGCCGGGGCTTATCTCGTGGGCCGGCTCTCCCCCTAATCCCAACACCTCGGTCGCCTCATCGAGGTCATCCTGTGCCATAGCCAAGTCCAGACTGAAGGCGAGCCACTCCCCGTTATGGCCGACTCGCCGCTCACGGTCCACCTCGATCAGTGCCGCTCGTGAAACCGCCTTGGCCCTGTCTTGCGAACCGTTGATGAGGTAGAGATGCTCGGCATCCCAGGCAAGTTCCGCCATGCGCCAGGCTTGCCAGTGGCGGGGCACCAACATCATCAGCAACACTATGCCGCCGAAGATGACGCCTACCCAGGGCAAGAGTCCCATCTGGGGATAGCCTTGCCAGAGTGCTATCCCGACCGCCCCCAGGCTCAGCAACAGCAGGCCCACCATGACGGGATAGAAGCGCCCGGCCGGTGGCTGCAACCAGAAAATGCCATCCTTGCCGACCAGCTCACTCGCTTTCATCATCTTCTTCCTCTATTCAAATCCCCTTCGAGGGCCGCATTGTGGCAATAAGGCTGGCAATGATGCAAGGTCGTGGTCCGCACTGGCCCTGCCCCCCGCTCTATTGCTATGCTGGTGGCGCTCAAAAGGCACCCATTTTCCCGTTTTCCGAGAGGGCATTATGCTTATCGCCACCCTGCTCCTGCTGACCAGTACCCTGCAACCCGAGGCCATTGGCGGTTACGCCGGTGGCTGCCTGAAAAACGGCATGGCCCTGCCGCTGACCGGTCCTGGTTATCAGGTGATCCGTACCAAGCGACTGCGCTACTACGGCCACCCCGAACTCATTCATTACCTCGAGGGGCTGGCGAGCCAGACCAAGATGGCCGGTTTGCCGGATCTCTATATTGCCGATCTCGCCATGGCCCGTGGCGGCCCCTTCAGCTCGGGTCACCGCAGCCACCAGACCGGGCTCGATGCCGACATCTGGTTTCGAATGGCGAACAGACCTATCAGTCGCTGGGAACAGGATGCCCCCAAGGAGTGGGCGCTGATCGACGAGCCAAGCTACCGAACATTGCCGGGTCGCTTCGGTCCGCAGCAGCTGACCCTGCTGCGCCTCGCCGCCCAATCCCCCGATGTCACCCGGATCTTTATCAACCCCGTACTCAAGGCCGAAGTGTGCAAACGTGCGCCAAGCGAACCCTGGGTACAGAAACTCAGACCCTGGGTCGGTCATTACAGCCACTTCCATGTCCGGTTGCGTTGTCCCATAGGCAGCCCTGACTGCCTGCCTCAGGCCCCCATACCGCCGGGCAATGGCTGCGGCGCCGAACTCGCATCCTGGCTCAAGGACAAGCCGCAACTCCCCAAGACCTCGACCATCTACAGCAAGCTGCCGCAACTGCCTGGCCGTTGTGAGGGGTGAGTACAAGCTGTATGGTGTGCGAGTCAATTTTGAAAAATCACTGGAGAACAACAAGATGGCTACACGCATTTGGCGCCCCTTCAGTCGGGCCTTCCTGCTGCTTTCCCTGCTGCTGACCCTGACCGGTTGCGGCATGAATACGATCCCGACCCTGGACGAACAGGTCAAGGCGAGCTGGGGTCAAGTGGAGAACCAGTATCAGCGTCGCGCCGATCTGGTGCCGAATCTGGTCGCTACCGTCAAGGGCTATGCCAGCCATGAGCAGGAGACCCTCAAGGCGGTCACCGATGCCCGCGCCCGGGTCGGTAGCATACAGGTGAGCGATCCGGCCCAACTCAAACAGTTTGAGGCGGCCCAGAACCAGCTCAGCAGTGCCCTGTCGCGCCTCATGGTAGTGGTAGAACGCTACCCGGATTTGAAGGCGGATCAACAATTCCTCACCCTGCAAGCCCAGCTTGAGGGAACGGAGAACCGCATCTCGGTGGCCCGTCGCGACTACATAGAGGCGGTGCGCCAGTTCAATACCGAGCTGCGTACCTTCCCGGGGGTTATCTGGGCCAAGCTGCTTTATTCTGATCTCGAACCCAAGCCAAGCTTTAGCGCCAAGCCAGGTGCCGATGAAGCGCCCAAGGTCGCCTTCTAATGACCAGACTCACACGGCTGGGGCTGCTACTGCTCGGTGCCCTGCTCTCCTTCAACTTGCTGGCCGCCCCCCAGTTTCCCGCCCTGAGCGGGCGAGTGGTGGATGAGGCGCATCTGCTGAGCCCGGAGCAGGCTAATCGCCTCACTGGCGAGTTGGCCGCCTTCGAGCAGAAGAGCGGTGTCCAGCTGGTGGTCGTCTCCCTCACCAATCTGGATGGCAATACCATAGAGGAGTTCGGCTATCAGCTCGGACGCCACTGGGGCATTGGCCAGAAGGGCAAGAATAATGGGGTGCTGCTGATCATCTCCCCCGAAGATCGCAAGGTGCGTATCGAGGTCGGTTATGGCCTGGAGGGAGTGCTGCCCGATGCCATTGCCGCCAACATCATCCAGACCCGGATCCTGCCCGAATTTCGGCGGGGTGATATGGCCGCCGGTATTCTGGGCGGCAGCCAGGCCATCATGCAGGCCCTGGCAGGCGAGTATCAGGCCAAGGCCCCTCCCAAGAAGGACAAGGTCAACGGCCTGCTCATCTTCATCATCATGGTGATTGCCATGATAGTGCTGCACAACCTGCGCGGTGGTGGAGGGGGCGGTGGTGGCCGAGGCCGCAGAAGTGCCATCTACACCGCTGGCGGTTTCGGCGCCGGGCGGTCGAGTGGCGGTTTTGGCGGTGGCGGTTTCGGCGGCGGTGGTGGCAGCTTCGGCGGCGGTGGCGCCTCCGGCGGCTGGTGATCTAATGACTCTTAGGTAATGACATGATATCCAAACAGTTTTTTCACACACTGCAAGCCAGAGTCAAGCAGGCCGAGCAGGCCACCGACGCTGAACTGGTCACAGTGCTGGCGCCGGCCAGCGACAGCTATCGCTACATCCCCACGCTGTGGGCAGCCCTGCTGGCCATGCTCACTCCTCTGCTGGTGTTCGAGCTCGGTTTCTGGCTCGGCTGGTACGAGATACTGCTGACCCAGTGGGCGGTCTGGCTCGTCTTGACCCTGCTGTTTCACTGGACCCCCATCAAGATGCGGCTCATTCCCAAGCAGGTGCGCCGCCACCGGGCGGCGCTGATGGCGCGGTTGCAGTTTATCGAGCAAGGCTTGCACCGTACTCACGACAGACTGGGGGTGCTCATCTTCGTCTCGGTGGCGGAACACTATGTGGAGATCCTGGTCGATGACGGAGTCGCCAAACACATAGACAATGTCCAGTGGCAGGAGATCATCGACGACTTTACCGCCCGCATCCGCAAGGGCGAAGTCGAGCCGGGCTTTATTGAGTGTGTGACCCGCACCGGTGCCATATTGGCCGATGCCTTCCCTCCCACCAATGACAAGAACGAGCTGCCCGACAGTCTGATCATGCTGGACAAGCCATGAGACGATAAAAGCACCAATCTCGGCATAAAAGCTGTACAAACGGAAAATGATATGAAAAACAAGGGGGAAAAGGGTTGACCCGCCACCGGCTTTCCCCTAAATTACGCCCCGTTGTCGCGGCCAAGGCCATGAGCAATCCTGACGATTGAACAGGTAAAATAACAGTCGAAAATTTGGTGAGGTGTCCGAGTGGCTGAAGGAGCACGCCTGGAAAGTGTGTATACGGCAACGTATCGAGGGTTCGAATCCCTCCCTCACCGCCAAATTTAAAAAAAACCGACCTCAGGGTCGGTTTTTTGTTTTGCAGGCTCTCTCCATGGCGAAGTGTGCTGGGTATCGCCTATGTTCACAGCTCAGCCATATTTCCATCAGTACCTCACCCGATCGCAGAGCCCCTTACTCTAAACCCCAATGCTGAACAACTGTATCCCGCCTGTTCTCATCCCTGCGTCTCCCCTTCCCTGTTGCTGATGACCCTTGCTTCTGCCCCCACTGGCAACTGCTCACCTTATGTTTTTACGGCTCAGGCCAAAAAGGGTGACTTCTTATCCTGTGTTAGCTCTCAGTAATGGATCGTCAATTGGATATCATTTTGAAAAACTGATGGTTACATGACTACACTAGCGACACCTTAATGCAGAGGGACATGGATAGATGAGTCTGATCGGTTTGCTGTTAGCATTGATCGCCATATTGGGTGGCAACATGATCGAAGGTGGTCATCCCAGTGCCCTGCTCAATCTGCCCGCCTTCCTCATCGTGATCGGGGGCACTGTCGGTGCGGCTCTGACCCAGTTCCCTTTCTCCGTGGTAGCGAGAACCTTAAAACGCTTCAAATGGCTCATCACTCCCCTTCGCCTCGACATGCAGGAGCAGGCCCAACTGCTGGAAACCCTGGCAGGCAATGCGAGGCGCAGTGGCATGCTGGCGCTGGAAGCCATGACCGACGACATCAAGGATCCCTTCCTGAAAAAAGGTGTGCAGATGATGGTCGACGGTTACGAGAAGACCAAGATCCACGAGGTGCTGGAAAATGAGATCGAGTTCGAGCAGGAAGATCTCGAACAGACCGTCAAGTTTTATGAAGCCATGGGGGGTTACTGTCCAACCATGGGGATCGTCGGCGCCGTGTTCGGCCTGATCCATGCCATGGGTCTGCTGGATGCGCCAGACCAGCTTGGGGGGGCTATTGCGGTCGCCTTCATCGCAACGATTTACGGGGTGGGCGCCGCCAACCTTATCTTCCTGCCATTTGGCAACCGCTACAAAGGTTTTGCCCATCAGATCCGTCACTACAAGGAGATGACCCTGACCGGCATTCTTTGCATCCTGGACGGTGAATCACAGCAACGGCTGCAAGTGACTCTGGAGCCCTACCTCGGAGGCCACGATGGCCAAGAAGAAAAAGGCTGAATCTCCGGAAAACCATGAACGCTGGCTGGTATCCTATGCCGATTTCATGACACTGCTGTTTGCCTTGTTCGTGGTGCTCTACTCCTTCGCCATGACCAAGCAGTCGGAAACCCGGGTGCTGATCCAGGGACTCATTGAGTCGCTCGGCAAGATAGGGCTCATCTCTCCTCCCGCAGGCTCGCCGGTGATGCAGGGCGGCACCGGGATCCTCGAACCCGACACCAAAATCACACCGGGTGTTCCCCAAGAAGCTCCTATGTTGGAAACTCAGGCGCCAACAGCTGCTGCCGATCCCTTTAACGAAACCATTGGTGCCTCCAAGAACCCTGGCACGGCAGAGTCCTGGCCCCATAAGAGCAAGGAGCAGGAGTGGGTAGTCGTCACCAAGCAGAAACTGGATCAGCAGCTCAAGAGCCAGATTGAATCCAAGGAGCTGGAGGTGGAGCAACTCGGCAGTCAGCTGGTGATCCGCATCGGTGAAAAAACCCTGTTTCCTGCCGATTCGGCTTTTCTGCAACCCCAGTTCATTCCCCTGGTCAATAAGGTGTCCGATGTACTGGCGGATATCCCAGGCATGGTGGTAGTGACGGGTCACACAGATAACTCCCTGGCGCCGATTGAGCTATATCGCAACAACTGGGAATTGTCGGTCCTGCGGGCGGCATCCATCGTCCATACCCTGCTGACCAACCCGAAGATCGATGCCAAGCGAGTCGTTGCTCAAGGGGTTGCCGACACCCAGCCTCGCTTTGCCAATGACACCCTCGTGCACCGGCAAGCCAACCGGCGAGTCGAGATTACCCTCTCCCAAGGCAAGGCGGCCGAACGGGCCCTCCCCCTCCTCACACCCTGATGAGAAGCCCCTGCAATGCGGGGCTTTTTTATTTAGTTAGGCCATTTCTCCCACAACCCGGCCATACTTTTCGGCTTTTATGAACGATTAAAAACCATTCTCTGGCTAGAAGTTTGACTCCCGTAGCAAAAAGCAACATCTCCCTGGGCTGATTAATAAACAACCTGAACAATGACATATAAATCAGTATGAAAGTGCCATACTGCGTGACAGGGTTGTTGTCTCACATAATTAATTTTGTTAGGGAAAACCTATATGTTTGCTGATGTCGCTATCCAGCATTGGGCTTTTGCCGTCTATGTGGTTGCGGCCATTTGCCTCTGTCTGGCCATGATCGGATTGGCTGCCTTGTTGGGGGGGCGCGCCTACGGCAGGGCAAAAAACCAGCCTTTCGAATCAGGGATCGACTCTGTCGGCAGCGCCCGTCTACGTTTTTCCGCCAAGTTTTATCTGGTTGCCATGTTCTTCGTCATCTTTGACGTCGAGGCTCTCTATCTCTTCGCCTGGTCCGTCTCCGTCCGGGAGACTGGCTGGGTCGGTTTCATCGAAGCCGCCATCTTTATCACGCTGTTGCTGGTAGGCCTTGTCTACCTGTGGCGTATCGGCGCCCTCGACTGGGCCCCGAAGAAAACGGGCCTGACTGACAAGAAGCCAGACTGAATGACTGACTCTCCCTTTGAGGTTGCACCATGAAGTATGTCTTGACTCGAATTGACCCAGACGCGCCCGTTGAGCGTTACCCCCAGGAACAGCGCCAGACCGTGGATGATCCACTGGCGCAACAGGCGACCCGCGGCATCATGATGGGGCGGCTTGAGGAGGTGCTGCAAGACACGGTCAATTGGGGACGCAAGAACTCCCTCTGGCCATACAACTTCGGTATCTCCTGCTGTTACGTGGAGATGTGTACCGCCTTTACCTCTCCCCACGATGTGGCCCGCTTCGGAGCCGAAGTCATTCGAGCCTCGCCACGCCAGGCAGATTTCATGGTGATCGCCGGCACTCCCTTCATCAAGATGGCCCCCGTCATTCAGCGCCTCTATGAACAGCTGCTCGAGCCAAAATGGGTCATCTCCATGGGTGCCTGCGCCAACTCGGGTGGCATGTATGACATCTATTCCGTGGTGCAAGGGGTGGACAAGTTTCTGCCGGTCGACGTCTATATTCCCGGCTGCCCGCCTCGCCCCGAGGCCTTCTTGCAAGCCCTGATGTTGCTGCAAGACTCCATCGGCAAGGAGCGCCGCCCTCTCTCCTGGACCGTGGGCGATCAGGGGATCTACCGCCCCGAGATGCCAGCCGAGAAGGATCGAAAACGCGGCGAGCGGATAGCAGTCACCAATCTGCGCACGCCGGATGAGATCTGACCATGAAATTGACGCGAGATTTCCCCCGTAACGACACCATGGCCCAGTGGCAAACCGCCGATCACCAGGATACCCAAGTGGTCGGTGAACTCTTTGCCCATTTCGGTACTGAACGCTTCACGGTGCAGAGCACCCGGACCGGCGTGCCGGTGCTCTGGCTCTCCCGGGAATTATTGCAAGATGTCATCGGCTTCCTGCGCAAGATCCCCTCCCCCTTCGTGATGTTGTATGACTTGAGCGCCACGGATGAGCGGATGCGCAGCCATCGCGATGGTCTGCCCCAGAGCGATTTTACTGTCTTCTATCACCTTCTCTCCATCGACCGAAACGCCGATGTGATGCTCAAGGTGCCGCTCAAAGAGAGCGACCTGACGCTGCCGACCATCACGAACCAGTTCCCCAACGCCAACTGGTACGAACGGGAAGTCTGGGATCTGATGGGCATCGCCTTCGACGGTCACCCCCATCTTACCCGCATCATGATGCCCAAGAGCTGGCAGGGTCACCCGCTGCGCAAGGACTACCCGGCCCGGGCCACCGAGTTCGATCCCTTCATGCTCGATGCGGTCAAACAGGATCTGGAGCAGGACAACCTGCGGTTCAAGCCCGAAGAGTGGGGCATGAGCCGGGGCAATGAGCACGAGGACTACATGTTCTTGAACCTCGGCCCCAACCACCCCTCAGCACACGGCGCCTTCCGCCTGGTGCTGCAGCTCGACGGGGAAGAGATCCGCGACTGCGTGCCCGACATCGGCTATCACCACCGCGGTGCCGAGAAGATGGGCGAGCGCCAGTCCTGGCACAGCTACATCCCCTACACCGACAGGGTCGAGTACCTGGGCGGGGTGATGAACAACCTGCCCTATGTGCTGGCGGTCGAGAAGCTGGCAGGGATCACCGTACCCAACCGGGTCGACATGATCCGGGTGATGATGGCGGAGCTGTTCCGCATCCAGAGCCACCTGCTGTTCCTTGGGACCTACATCCAGGACGTGGGCGCCATGACGCCGGTCTTTTTCACCTTCACCGACCGCCAGAAGATCTACACCATCATCGAAGCCATCACGGGGGCGCGCATGCATCCGGCCTGGTTTCGCATCGGCGGCGTGGCCCATGATTTGCCAGTCGGCTGGGCACGACTCATCCAGGACAACCTGCTGAGCTGGCTGCCCAAGCGGCTGATGGAGTACGAGAAAGCGGCCATGCGTAACAGCATCCTGCGCGGCCGTACCATAGGCGTTGCCGCCTACACCACAACGCAGGCGTTGGCCTGGGGCACCACGGGCGCGGGTCTGCGGGCCACCGGCCTCAACTTCGATGTTCGCAAATGGCGCCCTTATTCCGGCTACGATCAGTTCGAATTCGAGGTGCCGGTGGGCAGCAACGGCGATGCCTACGACCGCGCCACGGTGCGCATCGAGGAGATCCGCCAGAGCTTGGCGATCATCACCCAGTGCATGAAGAACATGCCGGAAGGGCCCTTCAAGGCGGATCACCCCCTCACCACGCCGCCGCCCAAAGAGCGCACCCTGCAAGACATCGAGACCCTGATCACCCACTTCCTGCAAGTCTCCTGGGGGCCTGTGATGCCGGCCGCCGAGTCCTTCCAGATGATAGAGGCGACCAAGGGGATCAACAGCTACTACCTGACCAGCGACGGCTCCACCATGAGCTACCGGACCCGGATCCGCACCCCGAGCTTTGCTCACCTGCAACAGATCCCCTCGGTGATCCGTGGCCAGATGGTGTCGGACCTCATCGTCTACCTGGGCAGTATCGATTTCGTTATGTCGGATGTGGACCGTTGAGTAACGGCTGTTACCAAGACCCGTTACACGACAACAAGAACAAGCCACAAAAGGTTATGCCATGAGCCAGCAACGTCAGTGCCAGAACAGCCAGACACCAGAGGGACCGCGCCTATGCCAGGGGGGCGGGTTCACCCTGAGCCAGGCCGAACGCGATGCTATCGAACATGAGACGCACCACTACGAAGACGCCCGCGCCGCCAGCATAGAAGCGCTCAAAATTGTGCAGCAGGCGCGCGGCTGGGTACCGGACGGTGCCATTCACGCCATCGCTGCCGAGCTGGGCATCCCCGCCAGCGACGTGGAAGGGGTCGCCACTTTCTATAGCCAGATCTTCCGCCAGCCGGTCGGGCGTCACATCATCCGGATCTGTGACAGCATGGTCTGTTTCATCAACGGTCATGAACTGTTGCTGGCCGGTTTGCAAGAGGTGTTGAGCCTTGCTCCCGGCCAGACCTCGGCCGACGGCCGCTTCACCCTGCTGCCGGTCTGCTGCCTCGGTAACTGCGACAAGGGACCGGTGCTGATGATCGATGACGACACCTATGGCGGGCTTGATGCCATTGGTCTGCTGAAAACACTGGAGGCCTACCCATGAGCCTTGACTCGTGCCTCTCCCGTAGATCAGATACAAGCGGCCAGTTCAAGACCCTGGAGGGCAATCTATGTCCATGAGCCTGCAACCAAACAAGACTCTGGCCTCTTTTGGCACTGCCAATCGCACCCCCCGTGCCCCAGATACACATCCGCTCACCTGGCGATTGCGCGACGACGGCCAGCCGGTCTGGCTGGACGAATACCAGAGCAAGCAAGGCTACCATGCGGCCCGCAAAGCACTGAGTCAGATGAGCCCTCTTGACATCGTCGGCACCGTCAAGGACGCCGGCCTCAAGGGGCGCGGCGGCGCCGGTTTCTCCACCGGGGTGAAGTGGGGCCTGATGCCCAACGACGAGAGCATGAACATTCGTTACCTGCTCTGCAACGCCGACGAGATGGAGCCGAACACCTACAAAGACCGGCTGCTGATGGAGCAACTGCCCCATCTGCTGATCGAGGGGATGATCATCAGTGCCCGGGCCCTCAAGGCCTACCGTGGCTACATCTTCCTGCGTGGCGAATATGTCGATGCCGCCATCAACCTGCGCCGCGCGGTGGAAGAGGCCAAGGCCGCCAGCTTGCTCGGCAAGAACATCCTGGGCTCGGGCTTTGACTTCGAGCTGTTCGTCCATACCGGCGCAGGGCGTTACATCTGCGGTGAAGAGACTGCGCTCATCAATTCCCTGGAAGGACGGCGCGCCAACCCGCGCGCCAAGCCACCCTTCCCCGCCGTCAGCGGCATCTGGGGCAAGCCCACCTGCGTCAACAACGTCGAGACCCTGTGCAACGTGCCCGCCATCATCGGCAACGGTGTGGCCTGGTATCAGGGGATGGCGCTGCCAGGCTCGGAAGATCACGGTACCAAGCTGATGGGCTTCTCCGGCAAGGTGAATAACCCGGGTCTGTGGGAGCTGCCCTTTGGCATCACCGCCCGCGAGCTGTTCGAGCACTATGCCGGTGGCATGAAGCCAGGCTACCGTCTCAAGGCGTGGCAACCAGGGGGCGCCGGCACCGGCTTCCTGCTGCCCGAACACCTGGATGCCCAGATGTATGCCGGTGGCATCGGCAAGGTCGGTACCCGCATGGGCACAGGGCTCGCCATGGCGGTGGATGACAGCGTCAACATGGTCTCCCTGCTGCGCAACATGGAGGAGTTCTTCGCCCGCGAATCCTGCGGCTGGTGCACCCCTTGCCGCGATGGGCTGCCCTGGAGCGTCAAGCTGCTGCGCGCGCTGGAGCACGGCGAAGGTCAGCCCGGCGATCTCGCCACCCTGGAGCAACTGGTCAGTTTTCTGGGCCCGGGCAAGACCTTCTGCGCCCACGCCCCCGGCGCCGTCGAGCCCCTTGGCAGTGCCCTCAAGTATTTCAGAGCCGAGTTCGAGGCAGGTATCAAGGGGCCACAAGATAACCACACGCGGCTCAAAGGGATTCAACCCAATCTGCTGGGCGAACGCTGGTAACCCCCGGCTGAAGGCAAAGAGGCATTGTGCTGCTACGAGTCACGGATTTTATCTCATTGATGCAGGGAAGCTGTATGGCCACCATTCATGTAGACGGTAGAGAGTACGAGGTAGACGGGGCGGACAACCTGCTGCAAGCCTGTCTGTCGCTGGGTCTCGACATCCCCTATTTTTGCTGGCACCCGGCGCTTGGTAGCGTCGGTGCCTGCCGCCAGTGCGCGGTCAAGCAGTATCAGAATGCCGATGACAAGCGCGGCAGGCTGGTCATGTCCTGCATGACCCCCTCCACCGATGGCAGCTACATCTCCATCGAGGACGAAGAGGCGAGAGCATTTCGCAAGAGCGTGGTGGAGTGGCAGATGACCAACCATCCCCACGACTGCCCGGTCTGTGAAGAGGGGGGCGCCTGCCACCTGCAGGACATGACGGTGATGACAGGTCACAACAGCCGCCGCTACCGCTTCACCAAGCGTACCCACCAGAATCAGCTACTCGGCCCCTTCATCAACCACGAGATGAACCGCTGCATCGCCTGCTATCGCTGCGTGCGCTACTACAAGGATTACGCTGGCGGCGAGGATCTGGGGGTCTACGGCGCCCACGACAACCTCTACTTCGGCCGGGTCGAGGATGGCACTCTGGAGAGCGAGTTCTCCGGCAACCTGGTGGAGGTCTGCCCCACCGGGGTGTTCACCGACAAGACTCATTCCGAGCGATACAACCGCAAGTGGGACATGCAGTTTGCCCCCAGCATCTGCCAGCAGTGTTCGGTGGGGTGCAACATCAGCCCGGGGGAACGTTACGGCGAGCTGCGCCGCATCGAGAACCGCTTCCACGGCGCGCTGAACCACTACTTCCTCTGCGATCGCGGCCGCTTTGGCTATGGCTATGTCAATCTCGCCGATCGTCCGCGCCAGCCGCTGTTGCGTGAAGACAAAGAGCAGCAGGATGGTAACAAGCTGGCGATCACGGTCGATGGAGCCTTGAACCGCGCCGCCGATGCGCTGCGCACCGCAAGCGCCGTCATCGGCATAGGATCGCCGCGGGCGTCGCTGGAGAGCAACTTCGCCCTGCGCGAGCTGGTCGGGGCCGACAACTTCTATTGCGGCGTCGAGCAGAGCGAATGGGAGTGCCTGCAAAAGATGCTCCATATATTTCAATACGGTGGCATTCGTACCCCCAGCCTGCGGGACATGGAAGAGGCCGATGCCATCCTGGTGCTGGGTGAGGATGTCACCATGAGCGCCGCCCGGATCAGCCTGGCCCTGCGTCAGGCGGTCCAAGGCAAGGGACGGGAGATAGCCCGCAAGCTGAAGGTGGACTTGTGGCAGGTTGCCGCGGTGCAGACCCTGGCGCAGAACGACCGCTACCCGCTGCTCATCACCAGTCTGGACAGTACTCGTCTGGACGATGTGGCGGCCGACAAACTGCATGCCCCCCACGCCGATCAGGCCCGCCTCGGTTTTGCCATCGCCCACCAGCTTGATAGCAAGGCCCCCGCCGTCGTGGATCTCCCCCCCGAACAGCAGGCGCAGGCGGTCCGCTGGGCAGCGCTGCTCGGCAATGCCAAAAAACCGCTGGTCATCGCAGGTTCCGGCGCCCGCTGCCAGGCGCTGCTTGAGGCAGCCAGCAACATAGCTCGCGCCCTCAAGAGCCGCGCACCAGATGTCAATCTGGCCTTGGTGGCGTCGGAGGCCAACAGCCTAGGGCTGACCATGCTGGCCTCGTCAGCGGCCCCGCTGGAAGCGGCGCTGGATCACATCGAAGGGATGGCGCCGCTGGCACTGATCATCCTGGAGAACGATCTCTATCGCCGCGCCCCTCGCAATCGCATCGATGCCGCCTTCACTCGCCTGCAACACCTGCTGGTCATCGATCATCAAGATACAGGCTCCGCTCAGAAAGCAGACTTGGTACTGCCCGCCGCCAGCTTCGCCGAAGCCGACGGCACCCTGGTCAACATGGAGGGTCGTGCCCAGCGCTTTTTCCAGGTCTATGTCCCCGCTTTCTACGACGCCGACATCCAGGTACGCGAAAGCTGGCGCTGGCTGGCTGCCCTGCAAGGGGCACTGGATAGAAAACCCCTGCGCTGGGAGCATTTCGACCAGGTGAGCAGAGACTGTGCCGCCAGTGCTCCCCTGCTTGGCGCCATGCTGGAGGCCGCCCCCAATGCCGGGCTGCGCATCCGCGGCATGAAGATAGCCCGCGAACCCAACCGTTACAGTGGCCGCACCTCCATGCTGGCGGATCAGGACGTGAGCGAGCCCCGGGTCGCGCAAGATCCAGACTCTCCCTTCAGCTTCTCCATGGAAGGTTTCTCCGGTACCCGCCAACCCCAGTCACAGGTGCCCTTCGCCTGGGCGCCGGGCTGGAACTCCCCCTCCGCCTGGAACAAATTCCAGGATGAAGTGGGCGGCAACCTGCGCGCTGGCAATCCCGGTCGCCGTCTGCTGGAGCCAGGTGACCCGCAGGCTGAAGGTACCGAGTCCCTCGGCTGGTTTGGCACTGTCCCGGCCCCCTTCTGCGCGCAGGATGCCTTGCAAGTAGTGAGCTATGAGCAGTTATTTGGCGGGGAAGAGCTCTCCGCCAAGAGCCCCGTCATCCAGGCGCGGATGGCGCAGCCCGAACTGATCCTCAATCCGATCGACGCCACCCGCTTTGCCCTCCCGGCTGGCAGCCTGGTCGCGCTCTCCTGGGGTGGTCACCACTGGCGACTGACTCTGCGGCTGAGCGATAGGCTGACCCCCGGGCTGCTCGGCCTGCCCCTGGGGGCCCATGGCCTGCCGACCGCCTTGCATCGGTGCTATGTGAGTGACTTGCAGGAGGCCATTGCATGAGCAACGAGCTTATCGAGCTGCTGATAGCCGTCGGCAAGGCCCTTGTCGTCTTGCTGGGCATAGTGGGGGCAGGCGCCTTCATGAGCTTCATCGAGCGCCGCCTGCTGGCGCTCTGGCAGGACAGATACGGCCCCAACCGGGTAGGCCCCTTCGGCCTGCTGCAACTGGTGGCCGACATGGTCAAGATGTTCTTCAAGGAGGACTGGATCCCGCCGTTCGCCGATCGCCGGATCTTCGTGCTGGCCCCCATCATCGCCTTCACCGCCTTTATCCTGGCGTTTGCCGTGGTGCCCATCACCCCCACCTGGGGGGTGGCGGATCTCAACGTGGGGCTGCTCTACATCCTGGCCATCGCAGGGCTGGCGGTCTATGCCGTGTTGTTCGCCGGCTGGTCGAGCAACAACAAATACTCCCTGCTCGGCAGCCTGCGCGCCTCGGCCCAGACCCTCTCCTACGAGGTGTTCCTCGGGCTCTCCCTGATGGGCATAGTCATCCAGACCGGCAGCTTCAACCTGCGGGAGATCGTCGAGGCCCAAACCGGCTTGTGGAACGTAGTGCCCCAGTTCCTGGGTTTTATCACCTTCCTGTTTGCCGGCGTCGCCGTCACCCACCGCCATCCCTTTGATCAGCCGGAGGCCGAGCAGGAGCTCGCCGACGGTTATCACATCGAATACGCAGGCATGAAATGGGGTCTGTTCTTCGTGGGCGAGTACATCGGCATAGTGCTGATCTCTTCGCTCATCGTGACCCTGTTCTTTGGTGGCTGGCACGGCCCCTGGTTGCCGCCCTTCATCTGGTTTGCCCTGAAGACCGCCTGTTTCATGGTGTTTTTCATCCTGCTGCGGGCCTCCTTGCCCCGCCCGCGCTTTGACCAGGTGATGTCCTTTGGCTGGAAAGTCTGCTTGCCGCTTACCTTGCTCAATATGCTGGTAACCGGCGCCGTCGTGCTTATGAACGTGCAGTGAGGCACCTATGAAAATTACGAGCATTATCAAGGGTGTTGGCACCCAACTGCGCAGTCTGGGGATGGTCTTCTCCCATGCCTGGCGCCCCCGCGAGACCCTGAGCTACCCGGAGCAGCAGGTCTATGCCGCCCCCCGTTTTCGCGGCCGCATCGTGCTGACCCGCGACCCGGACAGTGACGAGCGCTGCGTGGCGTGCAACCTCTGCGCCGTGGCCTGCCCGGTCGGCTGCATCTCGCTGCAAAAAGCGGAGCGAGACGATGGCCGCTGGTATCCGGAGTTCTTTCGCATCAACTTCTCCCGCTGCATCTTCTGCGGCCTGTGTGAAGAGGCCTGCCCCACCACCGCCATCCAGCTCACGCCGGATTTCGAGATGGGCGAGTATCGCCGCCAGGATCTGGTGTACGAGAAGGAGGATCTGCTGATCAGCGGCCCCGGCAAGTACCCGGACTACAACTTCTACCGCATGAGCGGTATGGCCATCGACGGCAAACCCAAAGGGGACGCCGAACACGAAGCCAAACCCATCGATGTCAAGAGCCTGCTGCCCTAGGAGTCAATCATGGAACTGGCATTCTATGCCGCGGCCCTGGTCGCCGTTTACAGCACGCTGCGGGTGATAAGCACCAGCAACCCCATGCATGCGCTGCTCAACCTCATCATCTCGCTCATCGCCGTGGCCATGATCTTCTTCTGCCTGGGCGCCTCTTTCGCCGGTGCCCTGCAGGTGATCGTCTATGCGGGTGCCATCATGGTGCTGTTCGTGTTCGTGGTGATGATGCTCAACCTTGGCTCTTCCCAGGCTCAGGAGAGGCACTGGCTCACCCCCAAAACCTGGGGAGGCCCAGCCCTGCTCTCCCTCATTCTGCTTGGCTTTCTGGCCCACGGCATTCTGGCCGTGACAGGGGGAGAACTGGGGCTTGTCGACGTAGACGCCAAGGCGGTCGGTATCGCCCTGTTCGGCCCCTATGTGCTGGCGGTGGAGCTGGCCTCCATCCTCTTGCTGGCCGGTCTGGTCACCGCCTATCACCTGGGCCGGGAAGACAAGAGCGGTGACGTGCTTTCACTCCCCAAAAGTGCCTCTCGCCCGCCTCATGAAGGAGGACAGTCATGAAGAGGGTCTCGCCGGTGAACCATGACGGCCTGCTGCCGACGTTATTGCCAATACCGCAAGGAGGATGCCGATGAACGGTATTCCTATGGAGCATGGCTTGCTGCTGGCAGCCATGCTGTTCTGCATCGGCTTGTGCGGCCTGCTGATCCGCCGCAACTTGCTTTTTATTCTGATGAGTATCGAGATCATGATGAACGCCTCCGCCCTGGCATTCGTGGTGGCGGGTAGCCGTTGGGGTCAACCCGATGGCCAGATCATGTACATACTGGTGATCTCTCTGGCCGCGGCCGAGGCCAGCGTCGGCCTAGCCCTGCTGCTGCAGCTCTATCGCCGTTATCAGACCCTGAATGTCGACATTGTGAGCGAGATGCGTGGATGAGCCTCTTATACCTGACTTTTCTGTTTCCGCTGCTGGGATGGCTGCTGCTGGCCTTCTCCTTGGGGCGATTCGGCGAGCACAGCTCGGCGATCATCGGCGTGGGCAGCATAGGGCTCTGCGCCCTGACTACGCTGTGGGTTGGCATAGACTTCCTGAACACCCTGCCCGCTGGGGCTGTGTATCATCAGACGCTGTGGCAGTGGATGTCGGTGGGCAGCTTTCAGCCGACCTTCCGCCTGGCGCTGGATGGTCTGTCGCTCACCATGCTGGGGGTGGTGACCGGGGTGGGTTTCTTCATCCACCTGTTCGCCTCCTGGTACATGCGTGGGGAAGAGGGTTATTCCCGCTTCTTCGCCTACACCAACCTCTTTATCGCCAGCATGGTGTTCCTGGTGCTGGCCGATGATCTGCTGTTTGTGTATCTGGGCTGGGAAGGGGTCGGGCTGTGCAGCTATCTGCTGATCGGCTTCTACTACCAGGATCGTAAAAACGGCGCGGCGGCACTCAAAGCCTTCGTGGTGACCCGGGTGGGTGACGTCTTCCTCGCCATCGGCCTCTTCATCCTCTACCGGGAGCTGGGTACCCTCAACATCCACGAGCTGCTGGTGCGCGCCCCCGTGATGTTGGCGGGCGGATCCCCTGCTCTCTCCCTGGCCTGCCTGATGCTGCTCGGTGGCGCTGTCGGAAAATCCGCCCAGTTGCCGCTGCAGACCTGGCTGGCGGACGCCATGGCAGGCCCGACCCCGGTCTCGGCGCTGATCCACGCCGCGACCATGGTGACCGCCGGTGTCTACCTGATTGCCCGCACCCACGGCCTCTTCCTGCTGGCGCCGGAGATCCTGCAACTGGTGGCGCTGGTCGGTGCCATCACGCTAGTGCTGGCCGGTTTCGCCGCCCTGGTGCAGACCGACATCAAGCGGATCCTCGCCTATTCCACCATGAGCCAGATAGGCTACATGTTTCTGGCCCTCGGGGTTGGTGCCTGGCAAGGGGCCATCTTCCATCTGATGACCCACGCCTTCTTCAAGGCGCTCTTGTTCCTCTGTGCCGGGGCCGTGATCAATGCGACTCATCACGAACAGAACATCTTCAAGATGGGGGGCCTGCGCAAGAGTTTGCCACTGGTCTATGCCTGCTTCCTGGTCGGGGGCTCGGCCCTGGCCGCCCTGCCGCTGGTCACCGCCGGTTTTTACAGCAAGGACGCCATCTTGTGGCAGGTGCAGGCCAGTGGTCAGAGCGCCCTGCTCTGGGCCGGTCTGCTGGGCGCCTTCATGACCTCCCTCTATACTTTCCGCCTCATCTTCATCGCCTTCCACGGCAAGGAGCAGACCCAGGCCCATCCCGGCAGGGGGGTGGCTCATCACCTGCCGCTGCTGGTGTTGATGGTGCTATCCACCACCATAGGCGCCCTGATAGTGCCGCCGTTGGCGGGGGTGCTGCCAGCAGGGCCTGGGGATCAGATAGAGGAGGGACGCCACAGTCTGGAGATCCTCTCAGGCAGCATCGCCATCGCTGGCATCGCCCTGGCCGCCTTGTTGTTTCTCGGGGAGCGTCACCTGGCAAACAAGATTGCCTCCAGCGGGCCTGGACGTCTGCTCAGCCGCCTCTGGTTCAATGCCTGGGGATTTGACTGGCTCTATGACTGGATCTGGGTCAAGCCATACCTGTTGATGACCCGCCTGCTTGGCAAGGATCCGCTGGATAGGATGATGAACCTGCCAGCCGTGCTGGCCCAGGGTGGCCACCAGCTGCTGGCCTGGACTGTATCCGGCAAGCTGCGCTGGTATGCCGCCTCTATGGGAATGGGCGCGGCCCTGATCCTGGCCCTGCTACTGCTCGGCTGACTCCATGCAGCCCCTGAACTCGCCGCATGGCCACGGCCTGCAAGTGATTAGCAAATAGACGAGAGCTGATATCGTGACCTTACTCTGGATCTTGTTCATTCCTTTTATCGGCGGCTTGCTCTGCTGGCAGATGGAGCGGCTCGGCGGACAATTCGTCCGTTGGGTCGCCCTGCTGTCGATGAGTGCCTGTCTGTTGATCTCGGGCGCCATCTGGCTCGGTGGTGACTTCTCCATGCTGGCTCAGGGGACGCCCGTCTGGGTTGCCGAGTGGCAGCTGCCCTGGATCCCCCGCTTTGGCATCTCCCTGCACCTGGCGGTGGATGGTCTGTCGCTTTTGATGGTGATGCTCACCAGCTTTATCGGCGTGCTGGCGGTCCTCTGTTCCTGGAAGGAGATAGTGCAGCGCATCGGCTTCTTTCACCTGAACCTGCTCTGGATCCTGGGGGGGGTGCTCGGCGTCTTCATGGCGGTGGATCTGTTCCTGTTTTTCTTCTTCTGGGAGATGATGCTGGTCCCCATGTACTTCCTGATAGCCCTTTGGGGCCACTCAGGGGTCAATGGCAAGTCCCGGATCAACGCGGCCACCAAGTTCTTCATCTACACCCAGGCAAGCGGCCTCATCATGCTGGTCGCCATTCTGGGGCTGGTGTTGACTCATCACAGCGCCACCGGCGTCTTCACCTTCAACTACCTCGACCTGCTCCATACCCCGATGAGCGAAACCGTGCAGTGGCTGTTGATGCTGGGCTTCTTCGTCGCCTTCGCGGTCAAGATGCCGCTGGTGCCCTTGCACGGCTGGCTGCCCGATGCCCACAGTCAGGCGCCGACCGCGGGCTCGGTGGATCTGGCAGGCATCCTGCTCAAAACCGCCGCCTACGGCCTGCTGCGCTTCACCCTGCCGCTGTTCCCGGAGGCGTCCGCCCAGTTCGCCCCCTACGCCATGCTGCTGGGGCTTGTCGGCATCCTCTACGGCGCCCTGCTCGCCTTTGCCCAGACCGACATCAAGCGACTGGTGGCCTATACCAGCATCTCCCACATGGGATTCGTGGTGATCGCCATCTATTCAGGCAGCGAGCTGGCGATGCAAGGCGCCGTGGTGCAGATGATAGCCCACGGCCTCTCCGCCGCCGGTCTGTTCATCCTGTGCGGTCAGCTCTACGAGCGTCTGCACACCCGGGATCTGCGCCTGATGGGCGGCCTCTGGGGGCGGCTGCGCTATCTGCCAGGGGTGATGCTGTTCTTCTCGGTGGCCTCCCTTGGCATGCCGGGTACCGGCAACTTCGTCGGCGAGTTTCTGATCCTCATCGGCAGCTATCAAGTGGCCCCCATCATCACCGTCATCGCCACCTTCGGCCTGGTGCTGGCCTCGGTCTACTCCCTGATCATGCTGCAACGGGCCTGCTTCGGCCCCTCCAGGGATGAGCAGGTACTCAAGGGGCTGGACAGTCGCGAGCTGACCATGATGCTCACCATCGCAGGCTTGCTGGTGCTGCTCGGCCTCTCCCCCCAGCCTGTGCTCGATACCGCCAGCAGCAGCCTGCTGAGCGTGCTGCACTGGTATGCGCTGCCGGCCACAGGAGCTCTGCAATGATGACTTCTCTTCTGCTGCCTTCCTTGTCCATTACAGGAGCACTGTCATGACGTTTACCGCAGCTCAACTGCTGGCACTGCTGCCGCTGCTGCTGACCACAGGGGCCATGGTGGCCCTGATGCTGGCCATCGCCTGGCGGCGCTGCGATGACACCGCCTTCGTGGTGACCATCATAGGCCTGAACCTGGCCCTCTTTTCCTTGCCCCTGGTCATGGCGCAGGGGGATCAAGGAGTGACCCCATTGCTGCAGATAGACAGCTACGCTGTCTTCTACATGGGCTTGGTGCTTATTGGCGCCCTGGCCACCTGCACCTTCGGTCACTCCTGGCTCAAGGGCTATCCGGACAACCGGGAAGAGTTCTACCTGCTGCTGCTCATCGCCACCGCCGGTGGATTGGTGCTGGCGGGTTCCCGTCATCTCGCCTCCCTGTTCATCGGCGTAGAGATGCTGACTCTGCCCATGTTCGGCCTGGTCGGCTACGCCTATCGCGAACGCCACTCCCTGGAGGCGAGCATCAAGTACATGGTGCTCTCCGCCGCCGCAACCGCCTTCTTGCTGTTTGGTATGGCACTGCTCTATGCCCAGGCGGGCAGTCTGAGTTTCAATGATCTCGGGCAGACGCTCGCCACCAGCCCCGCTCACCAGCCGCTGTTGATGGGCGGCCTGGGAATGATGCTGGTCGGCTTCGCCTTCAAGTTGTCGCTCGCCCCCTTCCACCTCTGGACCCCGGATGTCTATGAAGGGGCGCCGGCCCCGGTGGCAACCTTCCTTGCCACCGTCAGCAAGATTGCCGTGTTCTGCGTCTTGCTGCGCTTCTACCTGGCGGTGCCGGCCACCTCGGATCCCATGATCCACTGGCTGCTGGCGGCCATGGCGGTGCTCTCCATCCTGGTGGGTAACCTGCTGGCGCTGATCCAGACCAACATCAAGCGGATGATGGGTTACTCCTCCATCGCCCACTTCGGCTACCTGCTGGCGGTGGTGGTCGCAAGCCGCCTCGGCCAGATCCCGGTGGAGGCCGCCGGCGTCTACCTGCTGATGTATCTGTTCACCAGCCTGGGGGCGTTTGGGGTCATCAGCATGATGTCCAGCCCCTACAGCGGCAAGGATGCGGACGCCCTGCACAGCTATCGGGGCCTGTTCTGGCATCGCCCCTACCTGACCGCCGTCATGACGGTGATGATGCTCTCCCTCGCGGGTATCCCCATGACCCTGGGCTTTATCGGCAAGTTCTATCTCATCGGGGTGACGGTCGATGCCCAGCTGTGGTGGCTCTGTGGCGCCATCGTGCTTGGCAGCGCCCTGGGGCTCTACTACTACTTGCGCGTCATGGTCACCCTCTACCTGCGCGAACCCGGCATGCCTGTGCGCGATGCCAAGGCCGACTGGGCCTTCTCTTCCGGGGGGCTGGTAGTGCTGCTCTCCGCCATCATCGTCTTGGCCATGGGCATCTACCCCCAACCCGTCATCAGCCTGGTGCAGGGCTTCGAGAAGCTGGCGCTGCACTAGCCCCCTCCGAGCGAGCAATAAAAAAACCGGCCATCATGGCCGGTTTTTGACTGAGTGCTACGCACTTGGCCGGGATTAACCCAGACGCACGCGAGCGTTTCTGAACATCCGCATCCAGGCGCCATCCTCACCCCAGTTGTCCGGGTGCCAGGAGTTCGCCACGGTGCGGAACACCCGCTCAGGGTGCGGCATCATGATAGTTGCGCGACCGTCAGTCGTGGTCACGGCGCTGATGCCATCTGGCGAGCCGTTCGGGTTGGCCGGATACTGTTCGGTGACAATGCCCCGGTTATCCACGAAACGCAGCCCCACCAGGCCGCTGGCCTGAAGTGCACTCAGATGCGCGGCATCACGCAGCTCCACTCGTCCCTCCCCGTGGGAGACGGCGATGGGCATCACGGAACCGGTCATGCCCGCGAAGAAGGCAGAGGGTGAATCCTGCACTTCCACCAGACTGAAGCGGGCTTCGAAGCGCTCGGAGCGGTTGCGCACGAAGCGCGGCCACAAGTCGGCCCCCGGGATAAGCTCGCGCAGATTGGACATCATCTGGCAACCGTTGCACACGCCGAGGGACAGGGTGTCGGCGCGCTCGAAGAAGCGCTGGAACTGCTCGCGGGCCCCTTCATTGAACAGGATGGACTTGGCCCAACCTTCACCGGCGCCCAGCACGTCACCGTAGGAGAAACCGCCACAGGCGACCAGAGTCTGGAACTGGTCCAGTGCGATGCGTCCCTCAAGGATGTCGCTCATGTGCACATCGACGGCGGTGAAACCGGCACGGTCGAAGGCGGCGGCCATCTCCACATGGGAGTTGACCCCCTGCTCGCGCAACACCGCCAGACGGGGAGAAGCCCCGCGGGCGATATAGGGCGCGGCCACATCCTCGGCGGGGTTGAAGCTCAAGCGAGCCTGCAAACCCGGGTCGGTCGCATCCTGACGGGCGGCATGCTCTTGATCGGCACACTCGGGGTTGTCACGCAAGCGCTGCATCTGCCAGCTGGTTTCACCCCAGAGGGTGCGCAGGGCGGTGCGGCTGGCACGATAGACCTCTTGCCCGGCGCGACTGAACCGCAGGCTGTCCTGGTCGTCGACGCTGCCGATGACATGGGCGCAGGCGGCCAGACCGTGACCCGCCAGCAGTGTCATGACGGCTTCTTTGTCGACTCGGCGCACCTGGATGACAGCGCCCAGCTCTTCGTTGAACAGGGCTGGCAGCAGCTCACCACCGACGCGATCGAGCTGGATGTCGAGGCCGCAGTGACCGGCGAAAGCCATTTCGGTCAAGGTGACGAAGAGACCACCGTCGGATCTGTCGTGGTAGGCCACTATCTTGCGATCGGCCACCAGCGCCTGGATGGCGTTGAAGAAGCCCTTGAGCTGAGTCGGATTGTCAAGATCCGGCGCGCTGTCGCCCAGTTGACGATAGACCTGAGCCAGGGCGGAGGCACCCAGACGCTGTTTGCCGTTGCCAAGGTCAATCAGGATAAGGTCGGTTTCGCCCAAGTCGGTACGCAGCTGCGGCGTGACGGTGTTGCGCACATCCTCGACCCGCGCGAAGGCGGTGATGAGCAGGGAGAGCGGCGAGGTGACGCTGCGCTCCTCGCCATCTTGCTGCCAGCGGGTCTTCATGGACATGGAGTCCTTGCCGACCGGAATGGTGATGCCAAGGGCCGGGCAGAGCTCTTCACCCACTGCCTTGACCGCCTCATAGAGGCCGGCGTCTTCGCCAGGGTGACCGGCGGCAGACATCCAGTTGGCGGAGAGTTTGACCCGCTTCAAGGAGCCGATGTGAGCCGGTGCCAGGTTGGTGAGCGCCTCGGCGACCGCCATGCGGGCAGAGGCTGCGTGGGAGAGCAGTGCCACCGGGGTGCGCTCACCCAGGGACATGGCTTCGCCGTGATAGCTGTCATAGGTGGCGGCGGTGACGGCGCAATCGGCCACCGGGATCTGCCAGGGGCCGACCATCTGGTCGCGATTGACCAGACCGGTCACGGTGCGATCGCCAATGGTGATGAGGAAGGATTTCTCCGCGACCGTCGGCAGGCGCAGTACCCGCTCGGCGGCATCAGACAGCGTCACGCCATCCAGCATCAGGGCCTTGCCCTGGGCAGGCAGGCTCTGCACATCGCGGTGCATCTTGGGCGCCTTGCCGAGCAGGACGTCCAGGGGCAGGTCGATAGGCTGGTTGTCGAAGTGGCTGTCGGACAGCGTGAGATGCGGCTCGGCGGTGGCGGTACCTATCACGGCATAAGGGGCGCGCTCGCGCTCGCACAGTGCCTGGAACAGCGCAAGCTTCTCCTGAGGAACCGCCAGTACGTAGCGTTCCTGGGATTCGTTGCACCAGATCTCCAGCGGGCTCATGCCCGGCTCGTCGCTCTGGATGGCACGCAAATCGAAACGACCACCTCGCTCACCGTCATTGACCAATTCGGGCATGGCGTTGGAGAGGCCACCGGCACCCACATCGTGAATGAAGACGATGGGGTTCTCATCCCCCAGCTGCCAGCAGCGATCGATCACTTCCTGGCAACGACGCTCCATCTCGGGGTTGTCGCGCTGTACCGAGGCAAAGTCCAGATCCTCGGCGGACTGGCCGGAGGCCATGCTCGATGCCGCGCCGCCGCCCAGGCCGATATTCATGGCCGGGCCACCCAGTACGATCAGGGCTGCGCCCACCGGGATCTCCGCCTTTTGCACATGCTCGCTGCGGATGTTGCCAAGGCCACCGGCCAGCATGATGGGCTTGTGATAGCCACGTACTTCGACACCGTTGTGGCTGGGTACCTGCTCTTCGAAGGTACGGAAGTAACCGAGCAGGGCCGGACGGCCGAACTCGTTGTTGAACGCGGCACCGCCGAGCGGGCCTTCTTGCATGATGTCAAAGGCGCTGACGATGCGGCTCGGCTTGCCGAAATCCTGCTCCCAGGGCTGCTCGAAACCGGGGATGCGCAGGTTGGAGACGGAGAAACCGACCAGGCCGGCCTTGGGCTTGGCACCGCGTCCGGTCGCGCCCTCGTCGCGGATCTCGCCACCGGAGCCAGTAGCGGCTCCGGGGAAGGGGGAGATGGCGGTCGGGTGGTTGTGGGTCTCGACCTTCATCAGGATGTCGACGCGCTCCTGGTGATACTGATACTCACCCTTGCTGCTCGGGAAGAAGCGGCCACCCTGGCTCCCTTCCATCACGGCGGCGTTGTCTTTGTAGGCAGACAGCACATAGTCCGGGGTCTGCTCGAAGGTGTTCTTGATCATCTTGAACAGCGACTTGGGCTGGCGCTCGCCATCTATGGTCCAGTCGGCGTTGAAGATCTTGTGACGACAGTGCTCGGAGTTCGCCTGGGCAAACATGTAGAGCTCGATGTCGTTGGGGTTGCGACCAAGCTTGGTGAAGTTCTCCACCAGATAGTCGATCTCATCCTCGGCCAGGGCCAGGCCGAGCGCCATGTTGGCCTCAGCCAGCGCGGCGCGGCCACCACCCAGTACGTCCACCTGAGTGAAGGGACGCGGTGCCTGATGGGCAAAGAGGGCGCTCGCCTGTTCAGGGGCGCTGAACACCGTCTCCATCATGCGGTCATGGAGCAGGGCGGTGATATCGGCGCGCTGGGCAGCATCGAACTCGCCTTCCACATAGTAGGCAATACCACGCTCCAACCGCTTGACCCGAGTCAGGCCGCAGTTGTGGGCGATGTCGCTTGCTTTGGAAGACCAGGGGGAGATAGTGCCGGGACGGGGGGTGACGAGGAAGAGTTGGCCGCTGGGGGCGTGTTCGGGGATAGTCGGGCCGTAGCGCAGCAACCGTCCCAGTGTCGTTCGCTCAGCATCCGTGAGCGGGGCCGACAACTCGGCAAAATGCACATATTCGGCATAGATACTGCTTATCTCGAGTCCTCTGTGCGCGAAGCTTTGCAGCAACTTGTTGATACGAAACTCAGACAGTGCAGGCGCACCTCGCAAGATTTCCATATGACCTTTCTCACCAAGTTTTAATGTGTGGGGGGATTTGAGACGCGCGTATTATAGGGATCCCTCCCCTGCCGGACAAACGTTTTTATCCACCGCGCCGGTGTGACTCGTCTCGGACTCTCTGGTATAAAGGAGCCTCTTTTTTGACAAATGCCGAATTTTTCAACAAGGGTACTCGCCTACTTGCGCCACATTGTTCGACTATTTCTCGCCGTGATCATGACGCTGCTCCTCGCCAGCTGTGACTTTCACACCCCCTCCAGCCAGCTGGAGCAGATCCGTCAGCGAGGCGAGATCCGGGTCGGCACCCTGTATGGACCCACCTCCTATTACCAGAGAGACGACACCGCATTCGGCTACGATTACGAGCTGGCTCAATCTTTTGCCGACTGGCTCGGCGTCAAACTGACCATCATTCCAGTCAACACCAGTGCTGAACTGGTCGGGCTGCTTGAGGGTGGCAAACTGGACCTCGTTGCCGCCGCCATCGTCGTCACCCCTGAACGTCGCGCCCAATTTCGTTTCGGCCCCGGTTTCTACCAGGTCTCTCCCAAGCTGGTCTATCGCAATGGTTCCCGGCGCCCGCGCAGCCTGGATGACATAGACGGCAAGCTGGTGGTAGCCAAGGGATCCAGTGGCGAAGATCTACTCAAGGCATTTCACAAGACCCACCCCAAGCTCAGCTGGCAAGCCGACCCCAAGTCGGATACCGACGATCTGCTCAAGATGCTGGCCGAGGGGAAAATTGACTACACCATAGTGCCAAATACCGTATTGGCCCGCACCCAGCGCTACTACCCCGAGCTTGCCGAGGCACTCACCCTCTCCGATAGCCAGACCGTGGCCTGGGTCATGAACCGGCTGCCCGATGACAGCCTCTATGCCGGTGTCATCGACTTCTTCGGCCAACGCTTCATGGATGGCGCCATTGCCAAGCTCGACGAGAAGTATTTTGGCCATGTGCAGAACTTCGATTTTGTCGATACCCGCACCTTCCTGCGCCGGGCCAAGGAGCTGCTGCCCAAGTATCAGGAGCTGTTCAAGCAACATGCCCTGGAGATTGACTGGCGCCTGCTGGCCGCCATCAGTTATCAGGAGTCCCACTGGGATCCTGATGCCCGCTCCTATACCGGGGTGCGCGGTATGATGATGCTGACCGAAAACACCGCCAAGGCCATGGGAGTCAAGGACAGAACCCATCCCGAGGAGAGCATCGAGGGGGGCGCCCGCTACCTCAAGCTGATGATCGACAAGGTACCGGACTCGGTACCCGACGACGAGAAGGTGTGGTTTGCCCTCACCGCCTACAACATCGGCTATGGCCATATGATGGATGCCAGGCGGCTCACCAAGCAGTTGGGCAAGGATCCCGACAGCTGGGGAGACGTCAAGGAAGTGCTGCCGCTGCTGCAACAGGCCCGCTGGCACAGCAAGGTACGTTACGGCTATGCCCGCGGCGGCGAGGCGCGCAACTACGTCAACAACGTGCGCCAGTACTACCAGAGCCTGCTTTGGCTCGACAACGAACAGCAGAAGGCCCAACGACGTGAGGAGCTGGATGAGGATGACAGTGAACCCGCCAGCGACGAGGCATCCCACCCCAGCCCCATCGCCGAGGTAGTGAGCCGGATCACGGGTGCCGAACAAGGCTGAATCAAGCGTCTGTCTAAGCCCGTGCAAGCCTGCTATCATCCTGTCACATCGGAGCCTATCCGAAATTGTTTTTGTCCCTCACACACCCCAGGTCGAGATAGCAGACAGCACTTTCAGATGGGCTCCACCCTTAAGTTCCAATGATGTCGCCTGACGGCCACCGGCCTGTCATGCCATTAAGGAGGAGACCAAGATGCAAAAACGTAGAAAGATCCGTCTGGTCAAAGCGACAAAGAGCGGCTGGAGCCCCAGACGCAAACTCAAGCTCAATGACACCAAACGCAAGATCTGGCGCCGCAACCGCTCCTACACCCTGCTCATCGCAGAGTGAGTCAGCCAAACCGGACCAAGAATAAAGGCGCCATCAGGCGCCTTTATTCTTTGCTAGCCGTGTTCGCAGGCTTACCACCAGCCGAGCAGATTACGCCCCGCCAGCGCGCCCCACACCACGACATTCAACGCCAGCGCGAGGAAAACGGCAGCTGAGCCCAAGTCCTTGGCTCGCCCAGAGAGCTCATGATGCTCAGAGCCTATCCGGTCCACCACCGCCTCTACTGCCGAGTTGAGCACCTCAACAATCACCACCAGCCAGCTCACCGCGATCAGCAACAGTATCTGGTTGAGATCACCCCCGACCCAGAAGGCAAGCGGCATCAACAGCAGGATCAATACCAGCTCCTGGCGGAAGGCGGCCTCGTTGAGCCAGGCCGATTTCAGCCCCTTCATGCTATAGCCGGTTGCATTGATGATACGGGTCAGACCGGTCGCGCCAGGTTTTGCCACAAAAACTACCTCGGGTAGGGATGAAATGGCCTCACATCCTATCAGAGCCGCTCAAGGTTTCAATCGACAGGGTTTTGCTTTATTTTATCTCTTTGCTTTTTTCGCCGCCTGTGGCTATGCCACCCACTCGAGACTTGAGTTTGTATGTCCATTCACACCGATGAATTGCGCACCCGACGCCTGGAGTCCCTCATCACCCCGAGCGAACTCGCCAGCGCCTTCCCCATTACTGATGCGATCGCCCAGAACCTGCTCAATGCCCGCCGCGACGTCGAGGCCATACTGGCCGGGAACGACCAGCGCCTGCTGGTGGTGGTGGGTCCCTGCTCCATCCACGATCCCATCGCCGCCCTGGAATATGCCACCCGGCTCAATGCCCTGCGCGACCAATACCAAGAAACACTGTGCATAGTGATGCGCACCTACTTCGAAAAGCCGCGCACCATTGTCGGCTGGAAGGGGCTCATCAACGATCCGCGCCTGGACGGCAGCTTCGACGTCAATGAAGGACTCAAGCTGGCGCGCAAGCTGCTGGCAGACATCAACGCCCTGGGCCTGCCCACCGCCACCGAGTTCCTCGATATGGTGACCGGTCAGTATATCGCCGACCTGATCACCTGGGGCGCCATTGGCGCGCGCACCACCGAATCCCAGGTACACCGCGAGATGGCCTCCGCCCTCTCCTGCCCGGTTGGCTTCAAGAACGGCACCGACGGCAACACGCGCATCGCCATCGATGCGGTGCGCGCAGCCCGCCACAGCCACATCTTCTACTCGCCGGATAAAGACGGCAAGATGACCATCTATCGCACCGCGGGCAACCCCTATGGTCATGTGATCCTGCGTGGCGGCCACAGGCCCAACTACGACACCGCCAGCGTGGATGAAGCCTGCGAGGCCCTGGCCAAGGTCAATCTGCCCGAGCGGCTGGTCGTGGATTTCAGCCATGGCAACAGCATGAAGGATCATCGTCGCCAGCTGCTGGTGGCGCAGGATATCTGCGATCAGCTGCGCCGTGGCCGCACTGGCATCGCCGGCATCATGGCCGAAAGTTTCCTGGTGGAAGGACGTCAGGACGTGGAGAACGGTTGCGCGGCCACCTTCGGCCAGAGCATCACCGATGCCTGCCTCTCCTGGGATGACACCGAAACCCTGCTGGCCATGCTGGCCGAGGCGGCCCAGGTGCGGATCAGCAAGGCAAACCTGCGCTAACGGCCGCGCCAGGCGCGATGAGTTGCCACGCAAAGGGGCAGGTGTCACGGACACCTGCCCCTTTCTCTTGCGCGACCGGCGGCCCGCTACATACTCGGCATAAACCAGACTCGGCCGGCCGCCTCGATGCGATCGGTCTTGATCTGGAACACTTGCTCCAGCAACGCCTCATCGATGAGTTCGACGCCCCCTTCACACACCATGTCCCCCCCTTGCAGGCAGAGCAGGCGATCGGCCCAGTCGATGGCCAGATTGATGTCATGAATGGCCATCACCACCAGCAATCCCTGGCGACTGACCGACTTGAGCAGGCGCAGCAGCGCCAGCTGATGGTGCAAGTCCAGCCCAGCCAAGGGTTCATCAAGCAACAGCAGCCGCCCCTCGGGATTGAGTCCTGGCCAGACCTGCAACAGGGTACGGGCAATCAATACCCGCTGCTGCTCTCCCCCCGAAAGCTGGCTAAAATCCCGTGCCAGCAGGCTATCGAGCTCCAGGGCCAGGCAGAGGGCTGTCATGGTCTCCCGGGCAGCCCGACTGACGGCGCCAGACGCCCCCAGACCCAGTGCCAACACCGAGAACACCGGGGTGTGAAACAGATGGGGCTGGCGTTGGGGCAGCATGGCCCGGCGTCTTGCCAGATCATGCAGGTTCAATGAAGCCAGATCCTCCCCTGCCAGGGTGATGCTGCCTGCGGCGGGGAGCAGACCGGCCAGAGCGCCGAGCAACGTCGATTTCCCGCTGCCATTGGGGCCGAGCAGGGCCACCAGCTGGCCGCCCTGCCAATCGAGGCAGAGCGGTGCCAATCGGCCCGTCAGGCTCAGTTGCCGGGCGCAGAGCAGCGCCTTGTCATCAACGGGGTTGGTCATGGGATTGCCTGAGCAGAAGGTAGATGAAGAGGGGGGCGCCGACCGAGGCGGTCACCACTCCGATGGGCAGCTCCCCAGCCGCCAGCAGAGTCCGGGCACTGAGATCCGCCCCCAGCAGCAAGGCGCCGCCCCCCAGGGCAGAGGCTGGCAGCAAGAAACGCTGATCGCTCACCCCGCACAGACGCAGCAGATGGGGCACCACCAGACCGACAAAGCCGATGACGCCGCACAATGCCACGGCGAGTCCGGTCAGCAGGCAGACTGCCAACACCAGGCGTACGCGCAGCCGATGCACATCCAGCCCCATCAGGCGGGCCTGGGTCTCCCCCAGCAACAGCTGCTGCAGCGCCCGGCCCTGACCAATCAGCCAGAGCAGGGTCAATGGCATCAATAGCCACCACCAACCGAGCTGCTGACTGCCATAGGCCAGGCTGCCCATCATCCAGAACATGAACTCGCGCACTGAACCATCGTCGGCGAAATACATCAGCCAGGTCATCACGGCGTTGGTGAGTATGCCGATCGCCACCCCAAGCAGGAGCAGGCGAGCGTGCCCCAGGTGGGCACGCCGGGCAGCCAGCAGCAGCAGGATAGTCACCAGCAGGGCGCCGCCGAAGGCTGCCAGGGAGAGGGCCCAGCCCGGCAGCGCCATGTCGGCGCCCTTGGCCAGCGCCATGGCGACCATGGCGGCAAGTCCAGCCCCGCTTGATACCCCAAGCAGACCGGGCTCGGCCACCGGATTGTGCAGCATGACCTGCAACACGGCGCCGCCACAGGCCAGGGAGGCTCCTGCCAGCAGGGCAAGCAGGGCGCGGGGCAACCGCAGTTCCAGCAAAATTTGCTGTTCCAGCGCCCCCAGCGGCTGCCAAGGCAACACCATGAAGGCACCGACGCAGAGCGACAGTAGAAACAGCAACAGGGTCAGGCAGAGCAGGCCAAGCAGCAGGCCCCGCTGCCAGCGGCGCTGGCGGGCGATCAAGGTGGTAAACAAGGCGTATCCCGGGCAGAAGTCTGTGGACCAAAACCGAGGGGATCGATAAGGCCCCTCATCATGGCCGCCATGATAGCAAGGCAGAGGGCCATGTGGTCAAGAACCCGCTAAGGGGTCTTGGCATCCGCGCCAGGCTCGGGAGAGTAGCGTTGCACCCGTTGGGCCAGCTCAGCGGGGCTTGTACCTTTCGGCCAACCGGCCAATCTCGCCGCTTGCCACCATCTCGCTCAAGGCCGCCTCCAGCTTGCCCTTGAGCGGCTGGGCCCTTGAGTGCTTGCTCATGCCCAGATAAAGGGTGACCGGTTTATCCGGGCGATAGCGCGTCTTGATGAGGCCCGCCGGGTTGGCGCGGCTCAGGGCGTAATCAACCTGGCAATCCGTGCCAATCATCAGCGGCAGGTGTCCCCGCGAGACCATGCCAAGCAGCTGCTCTTCGGTGGCCACCCCGTGCTTTTCCAGGGCTCTGTCGCCATCGAAAGGGCTGAAGTAGACCGACTTGAGCACATAGCCCACCTCGTGGTGGGCCAAGTCCCCGTAGCGGCGGATCTGGGCGGCGAGCAGCGGCTCGGCATAGAACGCGGGCCGACACTGATAATAAGCCGGTTGCAGATAATCGATAAAGACGGTGCGCTCCGGGGTCTTGGCCAGCCCTATCATGAGATCGACCTGGCCAGTCTGCATCCGGTGCAAGGCGCGTCCCCAGGGGAACCGCTCGACCTTGATGGGCACATCGATGTGGCGCGCCAAGGCCGCCAGAATATCCACATCCAGTCCCTCGAAACTGCCATCGCTCTTGAGTATTCGAAACGGGGGCCAGACGTCAGTCGCGACCGTCAACATGGCGGGTGCCCCCTGACCGTCCGGTAACCCTTGCGCCTCCTGCGCCAGGCTGGCCCATATCAGGACAACAGATAGCCAGCTCCACTTGAACATTCCCTGCTTTCCTCGTTGAGATGGTTCGCTAAAAATACCTTAGAAGAGGGCTTTATGGATATGACTCGGCTGAGATATAACAGGCGCCATTGCGCGATGGAGCCACTCAGGCATGGCATATTCGTCAGCGCAAAAACGCCAGTATGCAACCAACCCCTTATGCCAAGGAGCCATTCATGAACCCTATTCTGGCCAGCATCGGACTGTTAATCTGCAGCAATGTCTTCATGACCTTCGCCTGGTATGCCCACCTCAAGGAGATGAACCACAAGCCCTGGATCATCGCCGCCCTGGTGAGCTGGGGCATCGCCCTGCTTGAATACCTGTTTCAGGTACCCGCCAACCGCATCGGCCACACGGTACTCAATGTGGGCCAACTCAAGATCTTGCAGGAGGTGATCACCCTCACCATCTTCGTGCCTTTCTCGGTCTTCTATCTCAAGGAGGATCTCAAGTGGGACTACCTCTGGGCCGGGCTCTGCATCATGGGGGCGGTCTTTTTTGTGTTTCGCGAGAAACTCATGAGTTGATAACCGGATACAATCTGTTTGATTACACACATCATTGACGGCTAAGCGAGACGAGTCATGGATCTGCACGAGATGCTGAAGCTATTGGCGAGCCAGGATGGCTCCGACCTCTACCTCTCCACCGGCGCGCCCCCCAGCGCCAAGTTTCAGGGGGTGTTGCGCACCCTCAGCGAGGCCCCTCTCGCCCCGGGCGAGGTGGCCGCCATCGCCGCCGACATCATGGACCTTGAGCAGAAGCAGCAGTTCGACAAGGAGCTGGAGATGAACCTTGCCATCTCCCTGCCCCAGATTGGCCGCTTTCGCGTCAACATCTTCAAGCAGCGCAACGAGGTCTCGCTGGTCGCGCGCAACATCAAGACCGAGATCCCCCGCTTCGAGGACCTCAAGCTGCCCCCTGTGCTGCTCGAGACCATCATGGAAAAACGGGGTCTGGTGCTCTTCGTCGGCGGCACCGGCTCGGGCAAATCCACCTCGCTGGCGGCGCTGATCGACCATCGCAATCGCAACAGCGGCGGCCACATAATCACCATCGAGGATCCGGTGGAATATGTGCACCGCCACCGCAAAAGCATCATCAACCAGCGCGAAGTGGGTGTGGATACCCGCAGCTTCCATGCGGCCCTGAAAAATACCCTGCGTCAGGCTCCGGACGTGATCCTCATTGGCGAGATCCGTGACCGCGAGACCATGGAGCATGCCCTGGCCTTCTCGGAGACCGGCCACCTGGCCATCTCCACCCTGCACGCCAACAACGCCAACCAGGCGCTGGATCGCATCATCAACTTCTTCCCCGAGGAACGCCGCCCGCAACTGCTCAACGACTTGGGCAACAACCTCAAGGCCTTCGTCTCCCAGCGCCTGGTGAAAACCACGGATGGCGGACGCCGGGCGGCGGTGGAGATCATGCTCGGTACCCACACCATTCGCGACATGATCAAGCGCGGCGAGTTTGGCGGCCTCAAGGAGGTAATGGAGAAATCCCGCACCCTTGGCATGGTCACCTTCGACGAGGCGCTGTTCGATCTGGTGGTGGAAGGGGTAATAGGCGAAGAGGAGGCGGTCAAGAATGCGGATTCGCAAACGAACCTGCGCCTCAAGATAAAGTTGTGGCGTGACAAGGGCCAGATTGCCAACAGCAGCGACGCCAGCGGTTGGAGCCTGGAGCCCGGCAAGGATGACAAGGACGAGCTGGACTGGACCTGACACAGACGCCATCCCATCAAAAAGAACCCGCCGCTGGCGGGTTCTTGCATAACAGGGGAATTGTCGCGGCTAGCCGCGTTGTACCAGACCAATGCGACCCGGCTCGCACCATTCGAACATCACCAGCTGCTGTTTGCCGCAGCAACTGCCGCCACACAGCTGGCTCTCCTGCTTGATGACGCGTCCCTTGCGCATCCAGACCCCGAGCATGGCCTCGATGGCATCTTCCGAGGTGTGGAAGTGACGGGCCAGATCCTGACGGCTGGCCCTGTGCTCCCGGGCCAGATAATCTCCCAATTCATGCAGTATCACAGTGCCACCACCCGGCGACTCACTATGTCACCGCGCCTGCGCCCCAGCCACCAGAGCAGCGCCAGGGAGCCGAGATAAAAACCAATCCAGGCCAGGCTCTGCTGGGGATGACGGGCGAAGTTGGCCCCCTGATAGAAGAGCGTGGCGCCCATGAAGGCCATGTAGTTGCACCAGAGCGCGGTGTAGATAGCCCAGGGGCGACCGGTTTCGCGCACCAGCGCGCCCATGGCGGCGGCGCATGGCATGTAGAGCAGGATGAACAGCAGGTAGGCAAAGGCACCCGCCGCCCCGTCGAAGTGAGCCTGCATGTTGCCGTAGGTGGAGAGGCTCACCTCTTGCTCCGCCGCCGCGACGCTGGCATCCCCGACATCGCCGATGTCTATGCCGAGGGGATCGGCCGGGTTGATGGCCGCCAGATTGGCGGGGATGCTGGCCAACGCATCTTGCACACTCTGCCACAGATCGTACTCGGCACCGGCGGCCTGTTCGCCTCCCCCATAGAGGCTGTTGAGGGTGCCGACCACGGCCTCCTTGGCGAAGATACCGGTGACGATGCCGACCGTGGCCTGCCAGTTATCCTCGCGGATCCCGATGGGGTGCAGCAGCGGCGTCACGCCTTGGCTCACCTTGCTCAGCACCGAGCTCTCCTGATCCTGATGGCCGAAGCTGCCATCCGTGCCCAGGGAGTTGAGCACGCTCAGCACCGCCACCACCAGCACTATGGTTTTACCGGCGCCCAGCACGAAGGATTTAAGCTTCTGCCAGGTTTTGATCCCCACGTTGATGGGGCGGGGCAGCTCGTAATCAGGCATCTCCATCAACATGGAGTCACTCTTGCCGGGCAAGAGGGTGCTACGCAGCAAGAGGCCGGTGAGCACGGCAACCAGAATGCCGACAAGATAGAGACCGAACACCAGGTTCTGGCCAGATTCTGGGAAGAAAGCCACCGCGAACAAGGCATAGACCGGCAAGCGGGCCCCGCACGACATGAAGGGAGCCATGGCCGACGTCATCAGCCGTTCACGCTCGGAGTTGAGGGTGCGGGTCGCCATCACCGCAGGCACGGTACAACCAAAGCCCATCAGCATGGGGACGAACGCCTTGCCGGGCAGGCCGAGACGGCGCATCAGGGCATCGACCACGAAGGCGGCCCGGGCCAGATAGCCCGAACTCTCCAGCACGGCGAGAAACAGATAGAGACAGCCGATGACGGGGATGAAGGTCGCCACCGTCTGCAGACCGGCGCCAAAGCCGTCCGCCACTATGGCACCTAGCCACTCGGGGGCATCGAGTAGCCCCAGCAGATGATGAACCCCATCGACGAACAGGGCGCCGCCCAGGATGTCGAAGAAGTCGATGAAGGCGCTGCCCACCTTGATGGCGAACATGAACATCAGATACATCACCAGCAGGAAGAAAGGGATGCCTATCCAGCGATTGAGCAGCACCCGATCCAGCCATTCGCTCTGGGCGGCGTTGAGCTTGCCCCGCTGCTGGCAGGCCTGCTGACACCATAGGTGAATGTGGCCGTAACGCACGTCCGCCAGCTGCAAGTCGATATCCTGCTGGCGCTGGGCACGGCTCACCAGGTTGGCAGCCGCCGTTTGCTGACCGGGCAGCAGGGTCTCTGCCATCACGGGATCTTCTTCGAGCAGGCGCAGGGCCCGGCCACGGCTCGCCAGAGGATGGGGGGCAAGCAGGCTCTCCAGTTCGGCGATGTCCGCCTCCAGGCCCTGGCCGTAATCGAGATGCAGCGCCGTCTGGGGCACGCCGATGAAATCATCGAGGCGGGCCTTGAGGGCCCGCACCTGACCCGGGTTGTGGGCCGAAAGCGACACCACGGGGCAGCCGAGCCGGGCACTGAGCAGCGTCTCGTCAACGGTGATGCGCCGTTTTTCCAGCAGATCCATCTTGTTGAGCACCACCAGCATGGGCAGGCCCAGCTCACGCAGTTGCAAGGTCAGATAGAGGGAGCGCTCCAGGCTGGCGGCATCGATGACGTTGAGCAACAAGTCCGGGCGCTGGCCCTGCACGAAACGACTGGCAATCTGCTCATCCAGGCTGGCATCTTGCGCCGCCAGGCTATAGATGCCGGGCAAGTCGGTCAGCCGATAATCCTGCTCCCCTGCGCTAAAGCTACCCATCTTCTTGTCGACCGTGACCCCGCTCCAGTTGCCCACCTGCTGACGGGCGCCGGTGAGGGCATTGAACAGCGAGGTCTTGCCGCTGTTGGGATTGCCCACTGTGACCAGGTTGACGCTCATAGGGACTCCACCTCAATCTGATTGGCCAGACTCTTTTGCACCGAGAGGCAGATGCCCTGGCACTGAACCTGAAGCGGATCTCCCAGGGGAGCAAAACGCAGCAGGGTCACCTCCGATTGAGGCAGGAGCCCCATCACCATCAGCTTGCGGCGCAGGCTGCGATCGAGTGCATTCAAATCTTTGATGCGAGCGCTCTGCCCCGGTGATAACTGCGTGAGAACCATGGCCAACCCCTAGGTAGAAACTGTGATGAGTCTAAACAAGAACAATTCTCTTTTCTGTGGCCATTATAAGCTGTGACCTGCGCAATAATTTGCGTAAAATCAAACTTCGCTTAGCTAGTTGCAGAGTTCACCATGCATCAGGACAACAACAGCCGTCTGGTTTTCAGCACGGACGGCGGCGTCATCGCCCCCAGCACCCAGGCCAGCCCGGCCTCCCCCTTCCCCGCCGATGGCGTGGTGCGTATTCGCCGCGAGACCAAGGGGCGCAAGGGCGCCGGCGTCATCACCATTCATGGGGTCCCGGAGGGACAGCAAAAAACCATTGCCACTTTGCTCAAGAGAAAGTGCGGTACCGGCGGCGGCTTGAAGGAGGGGATCATCGAGATCCAGGGCGACAAGCGCGATCTCATCCGCAGCGAGCTGGAAAAGGCGGGCTTCACCGTCAAGCAGGTCGGCGGCTAAGGCCGAGACTCACAGGTTTCCCGATAGCAGAGCGCCGGATGTGCGCTTTGCCAGCCAGTCGCCCTCCTCAGGCACCCACCTTGGCCAACCTCTTGTAATTAGCGGGCATCTTTCCTAGAATGCCCGCTCCCATCGAGGGGGAGTAGTCGCTGACGGGCTAAAAAGCCCGCAGACTCTGATCAACATACTTGGTGCAAACTCACCATGGTCAGCGTGATCCGCAACGAGCAATGCCGGATTTGACAAGACCTTTGACGGGCCAGTGCCAATACCGGGGACGGATGGCGCAGGCTTGTCTTTGGTTTATAACAATTCCGTCCCCCGGTATCTTTATGGAAGCCCTGTTAACCTCCACCCTGAGCGTGGCCGTCGCCGAAATAGGCGATAAGACCCAACTGCTCGCACTCCTGCTGATCTGTCGCTTTCGCAAGCCCTGGCCCATCATTGCCGGCATGTTTGCCGCGACCCTGCTCAACCATGCGGGTGCCGCCTGGATTGGTGAGATGATCAGTCGCTGGCTCGACCCCAAACTGATGACCTATCTGGTTGCGGGAGCCTTTATCGCCATGGCGGTCTGGATTTTGGTGCCGGACAAGATGGATGATGAAGATAGCAAGCTCGACAAATACGGCCCCTTCCTCGCCACCTTCGTGCTCTTCTTTATCGCCGAGATTGGCGACAAAACCCAGATAGCCACAGTGTTGCTGGCGGCCAAATATGACTCGCTCGTGCAAGTCATCACCGGCACCACCCTCGGCATGATGCTGGCCAACGTGCCCGTGGTGTTGCTCGGCAAGCTCGGCGCCGACAAGCTGCCACTCAAAAGCATCCGGATTGGCTGCGCCATCCTGTTTATCATTCTGGGGATCAGCACTCTCATTGTCACCGCCTGATAGCCGAAGGCCACCCCAAGTCGCCCTTGCATGAATGGAGTCAGGCCCCGTCACTTGTGATGGGGCCTGGGTTTTTCAGGGGCCAGCCTGCCCTTGCCATACAGGCAGAGCCAGCACTCCAACCTCGCTCACCCCCTATCCCTGCTTGCCCCTCCCTGACGGGTGCTGGCGCCCCTGCCCTATGCCATAATGGGGCACTTTATTCGGAGCCATGCCATGCACCGCCACTCCCGCCGTCCCCTGCTCGACTGGGTCAAGCGAGGCCACCTCGCACCAGCACAGCTGCCCGAGGCCCTCCGTCTGGCCGACTTGCCCCCCGCCCCCGCACGCTGGCAGGGATTGTTCGACCGCCTCTTGCTGCTGCTCGGTTGCCTCTGCCTTGGCGCCGGTCTCATCTTCTTTGTCGCCTTCAACTGGCAGGCATTGGGGCGACTGCCGCGCCTGGGCCTGGTCGAGCTGCCCCTGCTCGCCATGATGCTGGTGCTGTGGCGCGTCCGGCTCAGTGACGGTGCCCGTCAGGGGCTGCTCTGCTTGTGCGCCCTCAATCTCGGCGCCCTGCTCGCCCTGGTTGGCCAGACCTATCAGACCGGGGCCGATCCCTGGCAGCTGTTTGCGCTCTGGGCCATGCTGCTGCTGCCCTGGGCCCTGCTCGGCAAGAGTCCTCTGCTCTGGACCTTCAGCTGGCTACTGGCCCAGCTCGCCCTGGTGCTCTACTGGCGACTCGGTCTGTTCGCCTTGATCTTCTCCTTCGATGAGGAGGGGCTGGCCTGGTGCCTCACCCTGCTCAACGCCCTGCTCTGGGGGCTGCTCTGGGGCTTGCCTGCCCGCTACAAGGTGATGCCCGCTTATCTGCCCGCGCTGATGGCCGGGCTTGGGGTCACCCTGCTCGCCCTGCTTGCCCTGTTCGACGCCGCCTCTGCCTGGATTTGGCCGGTCTGGCTACTCTGGCTCGGCGCCGCCTATGGCTGCTGGCACCACAGCTTCATCACCGGGCTCGCCATGGGATGCCTCAGCGTCATCGTCGTCTTGCTGGCGGCACTCGGCAAATGGATGGAGCCGGATGTGAATGGCTTCTTGCTGCTTAGCCTCATCGCCATTGGCCTGTCGGTGGCCGCGAGCCGCTGGCTGCAACAACAAAGAGGTCACCATGCTGCCAATCAGTAACCAGGGGGCCTCGGCCCGTGCCGTTTTCCTAGCTTGCCGGAGCCCCTATGTCCTCACAGCCTGAACTCTGGCAGATCCTGCGCTCGGCCAAGCTGGTCGAGGGGGATGAACCCCGGGATAACGAGCCCCACTGGGCCAATCGCTTCATGCTGGGGGTGGTTGGCTGGCTCGCCGCCCTCTTCTTGCTGTTTTTCCTCTTTTTGAGCGTTGGCGATGTGATAGACAGCCCGGATCATGCCCTGGCCCTTGGCGCGACGCTGCTTGCCATGGCCCTGTTGCTCAACCGCAGTGCCCGCAGCGGCGATCTCTGGGATCAGTTCGTGCTGGCCCTGACCCTGGCGGCGGATGCCTGGCTGCTCTATGGCCTGATCGATCGGATGGACGTGCACGCTGTTGGCGCCTGGGCCGGGCTCTCGGGGTTGGCATTCGCCATCGCCTTCTGCTTTGAACACTGGCTGATCCGGCTGTTTCACACCCTGGCCGCCGCCCTGCTGCTGACCCTGGCGCTCGCCTGCCTCGGTTTGCAGATCCTGGCCTTGCCGCTGGTGATGGGGCTGCTCTGCGCCTGCTGGCTCTGGGCACAGCGCCGCCCTCATCAGCATGAACGGTTCGAGGCCATGGCCTTTGGCCTGGCCCTCTCCTTGATCCTGCTTGGGCGCTTGCATCAGCCGCTGTTTGACGAGACCAACGTGCTTGAGGAGCTGGGGCAGTCGCGCCTGCCCCATTGGCTCAACCCGCTGCTGTGCGCGGCCCTGCTGCTCGCCCTGCTCCACCACCTGAAGCTGCCTCGCCGCCAGGGCCTCTTTGCCCTGCCCCTGGTGCTGCTGGCGGCCCTGATCCCCGGCATGGGGGCGGGCGCCCTGGTACTCCTGCTCGGCTTCTATGCCGGGAGTCTGGGCATGATGACCCTGGCCACCCTGCTGCTGCTCGGTTTCGGCTCTCTCTATTACTACGATCTGGCGCTGCCGCTGATGACCAAATCCTGGCTGCTGCTCGGCTCTGGCACCGCCCTCTTGCTGGTGCGCACCCTGTTGCTGCGTCTTGGGAGACACTCATGAAAACCCTCGCCATCTTGCTCTGTGGCCTCGCCATCTTGCTGGGCGTCAACGCCCAGGTCTGGCGTTTCGAGCATGCCATCGACAGCGGCGAACCCGTGTTGCTGCGTCTGGCCCCTGTGGATCCCCGCTCCCTGATGCAGGGCGACTATATGCGGCTCAACTACGAGATAGCCCGCCAATGGGCCCAGGCTCACCCACTGCAACCGGCGGGCAGCAGCCAGCTGGTGATCCGGCTAGACAACCAAGGCGTGGCCCACTGGCAGCCGCACGGGGAGGTTGGGAAACTGGCGCCGGACGAACGGCTGCTCAACCTCGTTCATCGGGAGGGCAGCGTCAAAGTCGGGCCAAACGCCTACTTCTTCGAGGAGGGACAAGGGGAGGTGCTGGCCGGGGCGGCCTATGGCGAGTTTCGCCTGCAACCCGATGGCAGCAGCCTGTTGCTAGGTTTGCGCGATGCGCAGTTGCGCCCGCTGGGAGCGACCCGCGGCCGCTGGTGAGCCCCATGGCGAGGGGCCATGGCTGGCGAAATCCTGCTAGTTGGCGACACTCAAGGTTGACCCGGGCGTACAGGAGAAGGCCGCATGAGAGCATGGACCCCCACATTCAGTCTGCCGTTGATCGTTGCCATGCTCGCCGCACCGGCCTGGGCCGCCACGCCGCTGGCGGGCCTGCATTACTTGAGCGAAGAGTACCGCCCCTACAACTACCTAGATGAGACGGGCCAGCCTGCGGGCCTCGCGGTCGAACTGCTGCAACGGGTCTGGCAACAGACCGCAACGCCGCCCCAGCCTATCGCCATCATGCCCTGGGCCCGGGGTTACTACCTGCTGACCCAGAAACCCAATGTGGTGCTCTTCTCCACCGCCCGCACCGAGGCGCGGGATCCGCTGTTCAAATGGGCCTGCCCCATCGGCTACGCCGAGATCGTCTTGCTGGGTCTGACCCGGCGCGCGATCATCATCAACAAGCTTGAAGATGCCCAGCAGTACAACATAGGGGCGGTGCGGGCCGATGTGGGGGAGCAGCTGCTGCTCAACAACGGCTTTGACGAACAGAAGGTGATGAGTGCCAACCGCCTGGGTCAGGCCATCAAAATGCTCGACTCGGGCCGGGTCGATCTGGTGTCGACCAACAAGACCACCGTCATGAGTCTGCTGAGCAGCCCGGGCGCGGATCCGGCCCGCTATCAGGTGCGCTGGGTGCTGAGCTCGGAGCAGTTCTGCTACGCCTTTAGCCAGGGGGTCGATGATGCGGTGGTCAAGACCTTCCAAAATGGCCTGACCCAAGTGTTGGCCAGCAGCGAATTTCAGCAGATCCAGCGCAAGTACTTCCCCGCCCCCTGATCCCTTCTTCAGCGCGGCCTCGCCAGAGGTCGCGGCTCACAGCCTCCCATGTCGCCGACCAGGATTGCCCCTGACGTGCCCCCCGAGCCCCCTCGCCTTGCACCGCACGACATGTCGTCATCTTTCGCCTTCAACCAGCCCCTGCCCGCCCCCTCATCCATGGTCGCATTGGCACTCGCCACTGGGCCGTTCAGCCAACGATTTTCCCCTCAGGCCACCCCGGCTTGCGAGATAGAAAGGGACCTGGATGGCCCGAAGTTTGAAGCAGCGCAAGAAAACCAGTTATTTCCGGCCGGGATCGCCGCAATGCCGTGACTCCTGCCTCGCGGGATCCATAAAATGGCCATGGGTGCCTGTTGGCCCTCTTTTTATCCAGGGTCAGCGCACTGTGGCAGCGACAAGCCAGGGGCGGTAGCGTGTTTGGCGGATGCAGCCCCCACGCCGCAAGGCGCCGATCAGCCAAACGCATGGCACCAGGCGCCCCGCGCAATACCCAGCGTCCTTGTATCGCATAGAGTGCCAAGTCGGCGGCAAACCAGGGGGCCAATCAGCGAAGCGCATGGCACCTCCATTGCGCCAATGCATTCATCTCACCAGATCAGGATCAACATGCATTACCTACTCAAACCCTTGATGGGCATCGCCCTCTGTACCCTGCTGACGGCCTGCGGCGACGACAAGCCCACGGGTAAGGCGTGTCTGGGGGAGAACAGTGATTCACTGGTGGAGAACATGCAGGCGCAGTGCAAGGCTGGGGATGCCATTGCGACCAAGCACCCGGCCTACTTTTGCGATTTTAATTACGCCATTGCCTATAACGACTACAACTCGGCGTTCTGCATCTATGCCGGGGCCTTGAAGGGAGAGAGAACAAAGCTGAAATAAGCTGTGTCGCGGGCCCTCATCGCGGGACCATGGGGGAAAGGGCGTACTTGTCCGCCCAAGGCATCCGCTGCCGGGTTGGCGAAACGAGCCTCCCAGCGGGGTTATTTGACCCGCATCAGGCGATGGCTGACATCCCCGAGCTCAAGCTGGATCACCTGGGAGCGCCGCATCTCATTGACCCGTTGCAGCAAGTCGGCGCTGTAGCCCTTGCGGAGCATCCACTGCATCGGCTCCTCGAAGCTGTCTTCATTGACGATAAAGGTGTCTGTGTAGGCATCCTTGATGATGCTGACCACCCAGATGCGCTGCTGGAACTCACAGAGCCCCGCAAAGAGGGTGGTCACTTTCGCCGCGAGCCAGCGCCCTGCCTGCATAATTTTGTTGTTACTGCTTACTGACTGGTTTGCCATGGTTGATTGGGCTCGCTCTGGATGGAGTTGAGCATCCTAGCATCAGGGGGATAAGGCTCCAAGCAACGGGAGAGTTCCCCCTCCCCTTCGGCGTTGGGGGAAATACGCACGTAGGGTGCCAATAAGCGGAGCGCATTGCACCACGGTAACAATTCCCTCTCCCCTTGCGGGAGCAAGGTAGGGTGCCAATAAGCGTGTAGGGTCGATTAGCGAAGCGTAATCGTCCGCGGCAACAATCCCCTCTCCCCTTGTGGGAGAGGGTTAGGGTGAGGGGTCGCTAGCCTGATTGGCATGGCTGCGCCATGCAGGACACGAGGGCGCTGCCCTCGACGGGGTTTCGCCGCCGCTGCGCGGCTTGGCGAGTGACTTTGGAAAGACCCAAAGTCACCAAAAGTCTTCTCCCCCACTTGTTAGCCCTCCTGCGTCGGGTTCCCTCGGTTCACCCGTTTGTCCGACGGCACGCGCCGATGGGCCATCCTTGGCCCAGCGGCGCTCGCTCGGCGTCCTGCCTCGCGGCCTGGACAAACAGGCTCACCTCGGCGAACAACAGGGGGCAACACCCAACCCGCAGTACCGAGGCCGGCTAACAGCCCCCTATCTATTTGGGGCAAAGATCGGGAAGGTTGTTATCTCTGAACCACCCCATGACGGAACCTGATTGTCGTGCTTATGCAACAAGTAAAATCGACATAGTTGAATAGGTGAAAAATGCATATAAGTACAGAAGCCAACATCTCACATATTTATCGGGAAATAGCTTTATATTGAAGACCCGAAAGTGAGCTATTCGGCTGTGAAAATACCTTATTTTTTCTAACATCCGATTACGCTTCGCTAGTCGAACCTACGCCCCTTACAAAATAATCATATAGTCTCAGATATAACTTCCTTTCATATCACATAAAAGAACAAACATATGGAACAAATAAAAGAGATCAACATTAATGATATTTGGCAAAACAATATCAATTTTTTAATAGGTTCAGGCGCATCTTTTGGGCTATTCCCGACCCTTGCAACAAAAATGAAAAGCGAAACAATAGAAACACTTGGTAAATATTTTGAAGATACTAAAAAAACAAACTTAAAAACTTTGCTATTCATGCATTATTATATCAACTGCATTCACCCGGTAATAACATTTGACATCCAATATACTAAGTTCGGTTCAGAATGTGATGTCCCTGATGATGTTGCCAAAATGAAAATTATAGAAAACTATAAGAAGTTACTTAAAAACTTAAAATTGGTCGCATCCAAAAACAAATCTCAGAATAAGGTAAATATTTTTACTACTAACTATGATGCTTGCTTTGCTGATGCTTATGAGGAGCTCATTTTAGATTTTTCAGATCTAGATTTTAATCTAAATGATGGCTCAAAAGGATTTCGTAGAAAGTTCATAGATGCTTGTAACTTTGATACATCCTTGATAAAAAAAGGTATATTTGGAAAAAACAGCTTTGAAATTCCACAAGTAAATATAATCCATCTTCATGGCTCTGCATTTTGGACATTAAGTGATGGCAAAATATTAGTCAACTATGAGGATAAAAAATGTAAATTTCCAGAAAACTTCTTTGTTCCTATAACAGATAAAATAACGAAACTGGGTGAGATTTTAAATAATACAGAATCTGTACGAGAGGATTTTGATAGAATCGTTTTCGATGCCAATTTCACAGAAATAATTCTGGTCTAAATGAATTCTGGTTTTATATACAGAAATAAAAAACTCCCTATCGTGAATCCAACAAAGTGGAAATTCCATGAAACAGTATTTGATGAGCACTATTATCAAATGCTTAGGTTAATGAGCTACGAGCTAGAAAAGTATGATTCCACTTTAATCGCTTTTGGATTTTCATTTGCGGATGAACACATAACAAACCTCGTAAAACGTTCATTAGGAAACAAGACTCTGACGATGTACATCTGCTGTTTTGATGATATATCTTTAACATATATGAGTAAGATTTTTAAGGGATTCAACAACGTTAAATTAGTCAAGCACGATACTTACCTTAACTTTGACGCATTCAACAGCGATATATTAAAAACCCCAAATTAGCGAGGCAGTTTATGTCAATTTTGGTAGGTGAGGTAGTAGCTGTTAGGGGCGTTAAAATATCTATTCGCGTTTTTGAAAACTCTAACAAAGACTTGCTGTTTTATGATGGCACTAAATATAAAGGCATATCGATAAGAGAGTTCGTTCAAATTGAGCGTGGTTTTAAAAAAATAATTTGCATCGTCGAAGGTGAATATCTTGACGAGAGCAAGATAGACAATGAGCACCACCATATTAGGATTGTTGATCTAAAACCTATTGGTTACTTTGAAAATGATCAATTTATTGAAGGTATTAAACACCTACCATTAATTAAAGATCCCGTATTTCTACTTGAAGAGAACAAACTTCCTGACATTTATGGAAAATCAAATGGTGACTTTATTATAGGTAGGCTGTTAAAAGAAGAACTCCCTATTTCACTCCCGTGGAAAAAGTTATTCAACTCTCACATAGGAATTTTTGGAAATACGGGTAGCGGAAAATCAAACACTCTCACAAACATTTACACTACATAAAAAACATTTAGTCATTGATTTCAATGGTGAATATAAATGGCCAACTTATTGAAAAGGACTATCAGCCATTTCACTCCCGTGGAAAAAGTTATTCAACTCTCACATAGGAATTTTTGAAATACGGGTAGCGGAAAATCAAACACTCTCACAAACATTTACACTACATTATTTGATAAGAAGATAAAAAACATTAAAGGCAAGAGCCAGTTCATAGTCATTGATTTCAATGGTGAATATACGAATGGCCAACTTACTGCTGAAAAGTATAAGACTATCTATCAACTCAACACTCGCAATAAAGAAAACTCGTTCCCATTAGCAAAATCGGAATTTTGGGATACAGATACACTAAGCTTGCTTTTTCAAGCCACACCAAACACTCAGAGACCATTTATCAATAGAATTGTAAATGGACAATTGCGATATGATACTGATGATAACTTTTTGAACTATATCAAAAAAACCTATGAGAAAGTTTTCACTGCTACAGCGCCACACCCAGAACTATTAGACCTCATGCGTGAAATTACCAATATAATCGGGAACGACATAATTCGGAGGAAATTACGTAATATATCCTATCATAGTTCAAGCAAGGCATTTCACATTCCAAACGACTCTTTTTTTAATGCCAATGGTCTCACCTATAGAAATAAACTTGAAGGTGATGTCAACTCAATTACAATTCCAAACAACCTAAGCGAACTGGACAAGTTTAATATCAGATGTCATATACAGTTAATACGAGATCTTATCAGCGGCTATGTACAATTTGATTTTATACAACCATTATTAAAACGCGTAGATTCTTCATTATTAAATTTATCTAAAGTAATTCATGTTACAGATGCTCCACCACCGAATAAACCCGTGACTGTAATATCACTACGGAAGTGCAACCAAGATATCAAAAAAGTACTCCCACTCCTTATAGCAAAGCACTTTTACAACCCACATAAGATAGCTGTGAGTAACCCACCAGATAGAACCATTCATCTTATTATTGATGAGGCTCATAACATTTTGTCTCAGCAATCAACGAGAGAGAGTGAAAGCTGGAAAGACTATCGCCTAGAAACCTTTGAAGAAATAATTAAGGAAGGTCGTAAATTTGGTTTTTTTTTGACACTTTCAAGCCAGAGACCAGCAGATATATCACCAACAATAGTGTCTCAAATCCACAATTTCTTTATTCATCGGCTAGTTAATGAAAGAGATCTGTTTTTAATAGACAATACAATAAGCACTCTTGATAACATGTCTAGAAACATGATTCCAAATTTATCGAGGGGGTGCTGTGTTGCTACAGGAACAGCCTTTGATTTACCTATGCTATTACAGGTAGATGAGCTAGAAAAGGAAAAACAACCTGACAGTGAAGATGTTAATATAGAAGAGCTGTGGGCCGATTAGATATTTTAAGGTAATATGTTTTTAGTAAAAGTTGAGATTGGTTTGATTTTCAACTATTTATTTGATGTCGAAATTGATCATCTGAAATAGATAGTTGCACTCAAAGCTGCTGTTTATCTTCTTCCGACAGTCTTCCTCTCAAACCGATGTTCTATTTGCTCGATGCTTTCCCTAGTAAGGGAAAAAAGGCGCTCAACTCAAGATGATAACTAAACCACGCGCGGGCACGGTATTGGTTCCCCCTGCAAGCCGCCGAGTCGAGTCCAACGGGTCAGGAGCGCCATCAGGGATGATGGCGCAGCCGCAGTCGGCATATGGGCCAAATCGGATCAGGGCGAGCACAGCTCGACCCCGATTTGGCGCGAGAACAGGGAGGTTCGAAGCGGGCTTTGGCCGAAGCCAGGGATGGCGTAGGCCAAAGTGCCGTCTGCGGCGCTCCGTCCGACCCGTTGGACGAGAGGAGGGAACCCGCGAAGCGGGCGGTTTACTGGGGGAGAAGACTTTTGGTGTTATTTGCCAAAGAGAGCGGGTCTTTCCAAAATCACTCGCCAAGCCGCGCAGCGGCGGCGAAACCCCTTCGAGGGCAAAGCCCTCGCCCAAACAAAAACCGCAGCCCTGAGGCTGCGGTTTTTTATTGGGTCAACCGGTTGGCACCAACAGGACAAGCGGCCTCAGGCACGGCGCCAGCTGGTTTTGCCGGCGCTGTCTTCCAGCACGATTCCCATCTCGGTGAGACGATTTCGGGCGGCATCCGCCGCGGCCCAGTTCTTGTCGGCACGGGCCTGATTGCGCGCGGCGATCAGCTGCTCTATCTCGGCCACTTCGTCGTCCGCTTCGCCACCCTTCAAGAAGGCTTCCGGGTCTTGTTGCAGAATGCCGAGCACGGCGCCGAGTTCCCGCAGGCGGGCACCTAGGCCTGCGGCGACATTGATGTCTTCGGCCTTCTGGCGGTTGATCTCGCGCACCAGGTCGAACAGGGCGGAGTAAGCTTCCGGGGTGTTGAAGTCATCGTCCATGGCATCTTTGAAGCGGGCCACCTGCTCGTCACCACCGGCGGCGGCGGCAGGCAGGTCGCGCAGGGCGGTGTACATCCGCTCCAGAGCTGCGCGGGCCTGCTTCAAGTTGTCTTCCGAGTAGTTGAGCTGGCTGCGGTAGTGGCCGGACATCAGGAAGTAGCGCACGGTTTCGGCATCAAAATGGGTCAGGACGTCGCGGATGGTGAAGAAGTTGCCGAGGGACTTGGACATCTTCTCTTTGTCCACCATCACCATGCCGCTGTGCATCCAGGTGTTGACGTACTCCCCTTCGTGGGCGCAGCAGGACTGGGCGATCTCGTTCTCGTGGTGGGGGAACTGCAAGTCAGAGCCGCCGCCATGGATGTCGAAATGGTTGCCAAGGTGCTTGGAGTTCATGGCGGAGCACTCGATGTGCCAGCCGGGACGACCCGGGCCCCAGGGGCTCTCCCAGGTCGGCTCGCCGGGCTTTGACATCTTCCACAGCACGAAGTCCAGGGGGTTGCGCTTGGCTTCGACCACATCGACCCGGGCGCCGGCCTGCAGCTGCTCCAGATCCTGGCCCGAGAGCTTACCGTAGTCGGCATAGGACTCGACGATGAACATGACGTCGCCGTTGTCCGCCACGTAGGCGTGATCGCGGGCGATCAGTGCTTCGACCATGTCGATGATTTCGGGGATGTGCTGGGTGGCGCGCGGCTCTACGTCCGGGCGCACCATGCCGAGGGCGTCGAAATCGGCGTGCATGTCGCCGATCAGGCGCTCGGTGAGATCGTCACAGGTGACCTGGGTCTCGGCGGCGCGCTTGATGATCTTGTCGTCCACGTCGGTGACGTTGCGCACGTAGTTGAGTTCATAGCCGCAGTAACGCAGGTAGCGGGCCACCACGTCGAAGGCGACGAAGGTGCGGCCATGGCCGATGTGACAGTGATCATAGATGGTGACACCACACACATACATGCCCACCTTGCCGGTGTGGATGGGTTTGAATTCTTCTTTTTGACGAGTGAGTGTGTTGTATATCTTCAGCATCGATGAGAACCACTGCCTGTGAGTGAAATGGCCTGCCATTCTAACCGCATCCCCGTCAGAAAACGAGCCGAGGCCCGGCGCGCGCCTGGCCTTTTTGCCCCGTTCAGCCTGCTTTTTCGCCAATTGACGGCCATGTCGGCGAAGAACCGGCCAAAAGGAGCATATGGCCTGGGCGCGCCCCCAAGATTGACGCAGGCTTGTGCGATGAGAGCGCCCTTGCGGCTTTGCCCGGGGGCTGCGATAGGCTAGAATTGCGGCCACTATTTTTGCCCCTAGATGAAAGCTTGCCTGTGACTGCCTCCGGGCCCGGTCACATGCCCAATGTTTCACCCGACAGAATAAAGGACATATCATGGTTACTCTGCACACCAACCACGGCGACATCACCCTCACCCTGAACGCCGAAAAAGCCCCCCAAACCGTGGCCAACTTCCTGCAATATTGCCGTGATGGTCACTACGACAACACCATCTTCCATCGCGTCATCGACGGCTTCATGATCCAGGGCGGTGGCTACGCCGCCGGTTTTGACGAGAAAGAGACTCGCGCCCCCATCAAGAACGAAGCGGCCAACGGTCTGTCCAACAAGGTCGGCACCATCGCCATGGCCCGCACCTCCGAGCCGCACTCCGCCAGCGCCCAGTTCTTCATCAACGTCAGCAACAACGACTTCCTCGATTTCAAATCCGCCACCACCCAGGGCTTTGGCTACTGCGTATTTGGTGAAGTGACCGCCGGCATGGACGTGGTCAACAAGATCAAGGGCGTCAAGACCGGCAACTCCGGCCGTATGCATCAAGACGTGCCGGTAGAAGATGTGGTCATCACCAAGGTCACCCTTGCTGACTGATTGCTGCCTTTTGCGCGATGACATCACTGCGGCTTTGGCCGCAGTTTTTCCATCTGCGCGCGGCCAATCTGGCGCTGACTGGCGCCGCATCGATTATCTGGCGCTCGGCAATGACCGCCAGCGATCGGCCCATGCCCTGCTGGCCGAACGTGGCCTCTGGCCAGCCTTGCAGACCATCTGCCAAGACGTGGCCCTGGTCAGCACCCTGACCATCGGTCTGGACAGGCCCGGCAGCGACCTCGATGTGATTTGCCAGCATCCGGAGCCGGCCAGCCTTGCCACCCGCCTCGCCGCACAGGGCTGGCATGGCCGGGACAAAGGCCGCGACATCTGGCTGCTGGAGCAGCACCTCATCGGCCCAGACGGCCAATCCTGGCCCATCGAGCTCTATGTCACGCCCCGGCCCATCGAATCTTTGCACGGTTGGCGTCATCTCAGCCTGATGGCGGCGCTGCTTGAGCACTTGGGCATCGACTTCTACCGCGCCGTGCTGGCGCTGCGATTGGCGCAGGGGCTCAAGGGGGAAGCGGCCATCTGTCAGCTGCTGGCGCTGCCGGGCGATCCCTATCAAGGGTTGCTGGCGCTGGAAGGGAGTGACCTTGGCTTGTTACACTGGCCCTCGCCTTGATACCCGGGAGCTGACACTCCTTTTTCAATCCTTTACCCGGCATTTCGCCATGACCTTCACCAATAGGGCCCCATGAGCACCCTCTTTATCAGCGATCTTCATCTTTGCAGCGCCCGCCCCGACATGACGGCGGCCCTGATCCAGTTTCTGCAACAGGAGGCACCGGGGGCCGATGCCCTTTATGTACTCGGCGATCTGTTCGAGTTCTGGATTGGCGACGACGATCCCTGCCCGCTCCACAACCAGGTGGCCGATGCCTTCCTGGCCCTGAGCAAACGCGGTGTGCCGCTCTATTTCATCCACGGCAATCGCGATTTCTTGCTCGGCAAGGGCTTTGCCAAACGGGCTGGCATGATGCTGCTGCCCGATCCCTGCATCATCGATCTCTACGGTACCCGTACCCTGCTCAGCCACGGCGATCTGCTCTGCACCGAGGATCTCGATTATCAGAAGTTTCGCCGCATCACCCAGCTGTCGTGGCTACGTTGGCTCTTCCTGCGCCTGCCCCTGGCGCGCAGACGCAAGATAGCGGGCAAGCTGCGGGGCCAGAGCCAGCAGCAAAACAGCCATAAGCCCCAGACCATCATGGATGTCACCGAGCAAGCCGTCGCGGACATGATGAAGGCCCACGACTGCCAGTTGCTGATCCACGGTCACACCCACAGGCCCGCCATTCACGATTTTCGCCTCGGCAAACGCAGCGCCCGCCGCATCGTGCTGGGAGACTGGTTCGAGCAGGGATCTATCCTGGTGTGCAAGCCCAGTGGCCAGCATCTCGAACAGCGCTCCCTGCCACATCAAACCCCATGATCTAAGCTGTTAACGGCCCATGAGTCCGACGATTGCTGGCTCATGCCCCGCTGGGGAGCTGTGATCAGGTGACATTTGGGCCTATAGTCTCACTTCCAAACATTGATGAGGATTTTGTCATGGGATTCTTCTCCTGGATTGTGCTGGGTCTGATCGTGGGCATACTGGCCAAGTGGATCATGCCGGGCAAAGATGGCGGCGGTTTTATCATGACGGTGGTACTGGGGGTGGTCGGTGCCATGGTCGGGGGCTACGTCAGCACCCTGCTCGGCATGGGCACTGTGACTGGCTTCAACCTCCCCAGCCTGGTCATCGCCGTGGTCGGCGCGCTGCTGGTGCTCTTTGTCTACAAGAAGATGGCCAACTGAGCCGACAGGCTATGGCAGGTAAAAAGGGCGCCCCGGGGCGCCCTTTTTATTGGCAGGTCACTGTGCTCAACGGCGGCAGGTGGCGAAGATGTCCAGCACGGGATCGTAGACTCTGGTGCTGATGCCGAGCAGCCCCAGCACCGAGTGGAACAGGTTGTCCTGGGAGTAGCGTTTGCTGGCCGCGGCTTGCTTGAGGCACCCCATGTCGATCCCCTTGTGAGCCAGGAATCCCGGCGAGAGCCAGCTCAACATCGGTACCTTGGTCTGATCGTCCGGTGCGAACTTGTAGGGGGTACCGTGCAGATAGAGGCCCATGGCGCCGAGCGACTCGCCATGATCGGACAGATAGATCAGGCCCACGTTGTAATCCTGCTCATAGTGCTTGAGCTTGGCAATCAACTTGGCAACCACATAGTCGGTATAGCGAATGGTATTGTCATAGGTGTTGAGCAGCTCTTCATTGCTGCAGTTCTCTATGTCGCTACGGGGGCAATCCGGGGTAAAGAAACGCTGTGCGTCGGGATAACGCAGATAATAGGTGGGGCCATGGCTGCCGATGAGATGAAATCCTATCAGTTTGTCCTCCTTCATCTGTGCTATCTCCTGATCGAGATTTTTGAGCAGCACTTCGTCGAAACAGGTCTCACCACGGCAGAAGTCCGGATTTAGCTTGGGATCTGCCACCATGTTCGGCACCCGATCGCAAACCCCTTTGCAGCCGCCGTCATTCTCCTTCCAAAACACGGAGACCCCGGCGTGCTGAACCACATCAAGCAGCCCTTCGCTATTGCTCGCCTTGCTGCCGTCAAAGGTCTTGCGGGTCATGTTCGAGAACATGCAGGGCACTGACACGGCGGTTGCCGTGCCGCAAGAACTCACATGGCGAAAAGAGACCAGCCCGGGTTCTTGCTCGGTGAAGGGGTTGGTCGGCCTGTCGTAGCCATTGAGCGCAAAATTGCTGCTGCGCGCCGTCTCCCCGATTACCAGAAACAGGAGGGTCGGCTTGTTACCCCGGGCGACCTGGCGGGCATCCTCACCTAGGGTGGCAAAGGGTACTCGCTTGGTGAGATAGGTATTTTTCACATATTTGAAGGTGCCATAGACGAAGTTGGCCGGCACTATCTCGCGATTCAAGGTGGGGTTGTTGCGTCCCACAGAGGCGTAATCCTGGTAGTAAAGTGCCGCCACCCCGGCGACCAGCACCAGGGAGATGGTCATCGACAACAGTCGCTGCCCCAGACCACGCCACCCGCTGGCCGGATAGATGATCTCAGTGCGCAGTAGCAGCAGTGAAGGCACCACACCGGTCAGCAGCAACCAGAACAGCAGCGTCGGGTTGAGGTAGGCGCTCGCCTCCTCGGGGTTGGTTTCGAAGATGTTCTGGATCATTCCGTAGTCAAACAGCACCCGGTACCGGATCATCGCATAACTGGCGAGGGAACCGAGCAGAAACATCAATACAAAGAAGGGCTTGAGCAGATACTTGAACGAGAAGGGCATGAACACGACATTCAGGGCTGCCACCAATACCAGCGGAATGGAGATGGCAAAGCCCAGCTTGAAGTGCTCCAGGGTGGATAAAATGGTATAGAAGTGGATCAAAATCGACCAATTCAAGATAAAGGCGAACGCGAAAGCCAATATCAATACCAGCTTAACAACACCAAATTTCAATTGCATTTATTGTCCCGATTGCCTGAAAAAACAAGTTAGTTATTGTTATTTATTGGAATTATCTATATTGGCCTTGCTAGGCGCATCTGGTTTGACATCCTGACACAAGGTCCCTTCCGGCACCCGCTTGCACCCCGTCACCATGGCACGGATAAGATCCCCCTTGGTCAATAGATCGGTGAAGACCACGGCCAGCACATGGATCAGAATGGCAAACTGCAAACCGTTGGCGAACAGACCATGGATCTCCTCCAGCAGATCATCGCCAAAGATAGACTCGTAGCGGGTCATGAGCCCGGTCACCACTGTCCCTATCAGCCCGACCAGCATGATGAGGATCATCAAGGAGCCCCCTGGGTTATGACCCAGATAATATGGATGCTCCCCTCGCTTCAAGGCGGCCAGATAGCTCTTTACCCGCGTTGGGGTCGGCCACCACTGCCCGAATCTGGCATAGTGCCCCCCGACAAATCCCCAGATGATCCTGATCAGCAGCAGACCCGCCAGGGTGTAGCCAATGTATCTGTGATAGCGACCGCCCTCCTTGACCACAAAGAAGTTGAGCATGCAGAGCAGTACCGTGGCCCAATGGAAGAGCCGCACGACCCCGTCCCACACAAACACAAGTTGATTAGGTTTCATCACAGCATCCATACCTTGTCAGCGGATCCCTCCACCAACGGGGATAGGGCACATTTGAAGCCATCTAGTTGATGATTATATTTTTACAATATGGGAGATAGCACCTCGTTGAGGGTGGCTTGGCGTCCTGATGACTCGGCAACCATGATGCCGGATGAGACTTAAGGAAAACTTAAGGCCCGCTCGCATCTTCGTCACCCTCGCCAATCAAGGGCTGCCCTCCCTGAGATCAGTAGCGATAACTCAGACCTATGCCGGTCGCCCCATCGGGCAACATGGTCGGAAACAGGGCAAGCTCGGTCTGCTGGGGCGTGGTGATCAGATAGCTTAGCCCCGAGGCGATGGCCGCCCCGGCTATCACGTCACGCCAGTAGTGCTGCTTGGCATCGACCCGTGACCAGCCCACGGCACTGGCGGCAATGATGGCAATGATGGCCGGTACGCCGTACTGCCAACCGTAACGAAGTTGCAAATAGCTGGCGCCGCTGAACGCCAGCGCCGTATGGCCCGAAGGAAAGCTCTTGGCGCCGCCATTGGGGCGCGTGGCATCAACGGTATTTTTCAGGATCAGCACTGTCCCTTCGGTCGCGGCCGCCGAGTAACCGAGCTGACGCATCCCTTCATAGTCATCCTTGGACCAGGAGATGCCGAGCGCGGCCAGGGGAATGGCAAACTGGGCTATGTCGCCATAGGTTTCAAATGCACTGCTGGCCCAGGCGCCTTGGCACAGGGCGGCGCCAAGGCACAGCATCATCACTGTTCTTTTTATCCTTGATATTCCTTGTTGGCTTGGCGGTTCCGTCATTGAACCGGCCATTTTCATCTATGTTGTGTTCTTGGTCGCCATGCCCTGCGGATGGGATCGATATCGCTGGCCAATAGCGGGCTGCAGCCGGGTAGAGACTCGTCTGGTCGTTATTGAGAGGTTTTCAGGCCAGGCTCGCACCTGATCAAGGGATGAGGAGTGGAGGACCTTGGGGGATGGGCGGCATCTTGCGGATATCGGAGGCGCCATGAGAGTGGCTGGCGATCGCGTTCAAAGGCGTCCATCGACAACCAGGCCGTGCTCCTGAGGCAGCCTTGATCCAGGAGACAGGCAGCATCCGAACAGAAACAGCTGTCTGGATCTGATCAGCCCGGCAGCCTGCGGCAAGAGGGCTATCACAAGCGGTATGATGAAAGTCTGGCGTCATCGTCGGCAGCCCGTGTTTCTTGTTGATGCTACTCACTATGCTCAAGCATTCTTAAGGGAGACTTAAGACCCAAATAAATACATCCAGGCCTCAGCCATCCCACTGCCTGTCCAGCATGTCAATTGGCCATAGGTCGCCTCCTGCCGGGTATGTTCCATCCCTATTGAGCCGATGAGGGGATGAACATCGTCCGGCTACGCTGCCGATTAAAAATAAAAACATTTAAAATCAAATGCTTGCTAAATGAATGGTGCAAAACCAGATAGTCGGCAAGGGATCTGACCGCCGTGGTGAGCCTGGCATCTGATCATCACGTTAATGCCCAGCCCAGCCAGAGCTGACCCCTGTCATACAACCCGAGGCTGTCGCTTCCACTGGCTATATCCACACGTTTATTACGGCTTGATCTATTTCTAGTTGAGGCGTCTAATAACTCCCTATGCAAACAAATGACTCACTTCCGCGCCGCCCCCGTGGCCGCCCTGCCCTCCACGGGCAATCCTATGCAGACACCCGTGACCTGCTGATCCGCCGTGGCATGGAGTTGCTGACCGAGCGGGGCATCAGTGCCACCTCCATAGATGAGGTGCTCAGATCCACCCAGATCCCCAAAGGCTCCTTCTATCACTACTTTGCCAGCAAGAGTGAGTTCACCCTGGCGGTGATGGATGCTTATCACCGCTACTTCTGCGCCAAGCTGACCCGCTATCTGGGGGATGGCAGCCAACCCCCCCTGACCAGGCTCGCAACCTTCGTCGATAGCGCCTGCCGGGGTATGGAGAGGTTTGATTTCAAACGCGGTTGTCTCATCGGCAACCTGGGTCAAGAGGTCGTCCAGCTCGAACCTGCACTGCGTCTGCGCCTCGAGCAGATCCTCTGCGCCTGGGAGGCGCTGCTCGCGCAATCGCTCAAGGACGCCATGACCACGGGAGATCTGGCCGCAGAGACCGACTGCGCGGCCCTTGCTCATGTGTTCTGGATCGGTTGGGAGGGGGCTGTGCTGCGGGCAAGATTGGTGAGGAGCACCGAGCCCATGATCTCTTTCCTGCAATTTTTCATGAAGATAGCGACCTGATTTTTACCGTTTATTAATAACCAACGAGTCCAATTAAGGGAGTACACAGATGTTCAAGGGTATCCTGATTGAGAAAGATGAGGCGGGCTATCGCGCCACCTACCAGGCCATCGCCCAGGAGACGTTGCCCGAGGGGGATGTCACTGTGGCCGTTGAGTGGTCATCGCTCAATTACAAAGACTGCCTGGCACTGACGGGGGCATCCCCGGTGGTACGCAAGTTCCCCATGATCCCGGGGATCGACTTCGCGGGCACAGTACTGGAGAGCAGCCACCCCGATTGGCAGGCTGGCGACAAGGTGGTACTCAATGGCTGGGGAGTCGGTGAAACCCATTGCGGTGGGCTGGCCGAACAAGCCAGGGTCAAGGGAGAGTGGCTGGTTGCCCTGCCCCCTCGCTTCAGTGCCCGGGAGGCCATGGCCATTGGCACGGCCGGTTATACCGCCATGCTCTGCGTACTGGCGCTGGAAAAGCACGGCGTGACTCCGGGAGATGGCAGCATTCTGGTCACTGGCGCCAATGGCGGCGTTGGCAGTGTGGCCATTGCCCTGCTGGCCAAGCTGGGCTACCGAGTCGTCGCCTCCACCGGGCGTCTCGCCGAAGCGGATTACCTCAAGTCACTGGGCGCGGCAGAAGTGCTCGACCGCAGCGAGCTGTCCGAACCGGGTCGCCCCCTTGGCAAGGAGCGCTGGGCTGGCGTCGTGGACACCGTGGGCAGCCACACCCTGGCTAATGCCTGCGCGACGACCCGCTACGGCGGCGTCGTGACGGCATGCGGACTGGCTGGCGGCATGGACTTCCCCTCTACCGTGATGCCTTTCATTCTGCGTGGCGTGACGCTTTGTGGCATAGACAGCGTCATGGCCCCGCTCTCCCTGCGCCATCAAGCATGGGACAGATTGGCCGAGGATCTCGACATCGAGCGCCTCAACCTCCTCACCCAGGAAATCCCCCTCTCCCAGGCCGTCGCGCACGGTGACGCCTTCCTGGCGGGTCAGGTACGCGGCCGGATAGTGGTCAACATCCAAGGCTGATCCCAACCCCAGGCGGGCAACGTCCCCGCCTGGGTGTTCAACCACTTCGCCATCCTCTCTTCTCGACCTGACGCCACAAGGAGGCGTTCACTTGTCTGATCCCCCTACTCGGCTCGGCTCGGCTCGGCTCGGCAGTGGCCAACACAATATGGACCGATAAGCAGAAAAACCTGAGGCCCTCCTTGAATGGCCTTAGTTCATTGCATTCGTTGATGGCGCCCCGACTTGGACTTGGACTTGGACTTGGACTTGGACTTGGAAAAGCATACCTTTCAACGGCGAATGTGAAACTACCAAGATAAATGTCGGCTCTGTGCCCTAGGCAGTCCACGACCTCAGCGACCAGGGTCACCGCCAGTAACGCCAAGTGGAGCTGGACGAACTGCCAGAATCAATCTGTGTGGATAAGAAGTGAACACTGAGGAAAAAACAAAAAGGCCGCTATCGCCAGCCTTCTTCGTCAGTCTTTGATCTTAATGGCAACAACACATCTATCGAAATGGATGCCTATCTTGCTCACAGGGCGTGGTGTTACCTATGGCTTGAAATATGAGTAGCTAACTGTTCAGCGATAAACTGCATCCCATCGATACTCGCCCAGACTACGGCGGCGCCTTATTTTGGTGGCATCAGGTTGATGCTATCAACCTGAACCTGAGAACACCTAGGGTATGTGGTGGCCCACATCCGTGCGGGAGCCTAGCCCCGGCCTCCGCGGCCAGAAACTATCCGCATCTCCAATATCAGGCAGATTGGCATTGAGAATGGTTCAAATACCTATTTTCTCATCAGTGTGCCGCGAGCCCCCGAGTTTACTGGTCTCGTCATTGGGCCACATAATGTAATAGCCGAGGGTTTCAGCTCTGACCTGTCCAACAGGCTCGCCATAACTCTGGATTACGCCTCCTTTGAAAACCGGCAATAGATTCCGCCATGGCCGGGTGATCCATGATGTGATCTCAGCCGCTACCAGCCACGCGAAGGGGCAGGCATACTGTTCACCCCCTAGGCAACCCAGCACCGTTTTTACCGACCTATCCGCTTGCGATATCATTCTGTTCGATTCGCCGGCAGCGGAGTCGTCTCCAAAATTGATCTCAGCAACTCAGGCGTGACCGCAGTTGCAATTGCCACGAAGGGGATGCTCCACAGGCATCACTGACAGATTCTAACCTGCAGGTAGCCGTATCAGGGTCGGTGCCCCCGCCAACCACAGACTAGACAAACATACAAAACTGATTGGTTGTACTATCTGGCCCACCACCGTTGACCTGTCCGCCATCGTAGCAACAAGCGACTGTGTTTTCATTACGGGGGAGCGGGCCCAACCCTTCCAGCAATCTGGACGTTTTGACAATGTCTCTTCGACAAGCGAACCACATACTTTAAGTAAGGTGTATATGCCCGATATCTCACCGGTTTACCACGCACTGATGGCTGTTGCAGGACAGACCATTATCGGCACCCGCTATAGCCTGTGGGGGGTGGGAGGAGCCCTGGGCTGCCTCTGGTTCATCGCTCGTGAGCATACGCAAGCCGAGTATCGCTGGATCGCCATGTTAGGCCATGGCAAGCGCGCCAATATGTGTACAGATCTAGTTATCACCTGACACCGGCCTCAAACCGGTGTCAAGCCCCGCATTCTCTGCGTGCCGGACAACTGCACCTTAGCCGTGGCCACCGCCCTGGCTGGCATGGCCAAGAAACTGCGCGCCTTTGCCTACGTGCCGACCATCGCCGACACCATCGAAGCCGCACTGGCCTACCGTGAAAACTTCACCAGCCGTGAACTGATGTTGATCCATGCAGACTGGACGGCGTGGGACGTTGCCGACAATGCCAGCGTCAAGCTCGATGCCTGCCTCAAAGCCGCCGCACTGCGGGCGCTCATAGACAAAGAGATCGGCTGGCACAAGACCCTGTCCAACGTCGCCGTGACCGGGGTTGATGGCACGACCAAATCTCTGTTCTGGGATCTGCAAGACCCCGACACCGAGGTCGGCCTGCTCAACGCCAACGAGGTGACTTGCCTGATCCAGGCCAACGGCTTCCGCTATTGGGGCAACCGCACCTGTTCGGACGATCCCCTGTTCGCCTTCGAGAACTACACCCGCACCGCCCAGATCCTGGCTGACACCATGGCCGAGGCGCACATGTGGGCCGTCGACAAGCCCATGACCCCCACCCTGGTGAAAGACATCATCGAGGGCATCAAGGCCAAGGGCCGCGAACTGGTCACCGGCGGGTACCTGCTCGGCTTCGACTGCTGGTACAACGAGGAGCTCAACGACAAAGACACCCTCAAGGCTGGCAAGCTGCGCATCGATTACGACTACACCCCGGTACCGCCGCTCGAAGACCTCGGCTTCCAGCAGCGCATCACCGATTCCTACCTGATCGACTTTGGCGCCCGCGTCGCGGCCGCCGCATAAGGAGCCCCCATGTCACTGCCTCGCAAAATCAAACGCCTCAATGTCTTTCTCAATGGCGACAACTGGGTCGGTGAAGCGGAAGACTTCACCCCGGCCAAGCTCTCCCGCAAGTTCGAAGCCTATCGTGGCGGCGGCATGGGCGGCGCCGTCAACATCGACATGGGGTTGGATGACAGCGCGCTTGATGTCTCCTTCACCTTCGGCGGTTACGGCGACCAGCTCCTGCGCTGCATGGGTGAGCCCAAAGCTGACGGCACTAGCCTGCGTTTTGCGGGTTCAACCCAACGTGATGACACTGGTGAAGTGATAGCCGTCGAGATCGTCTGATTGGCGGCATAAGCGCCAAATGGGAAAGTCTGAAAAACAAGATAAAAGCCCTCACCGACCTGCTGCCTGATTGGATGAAAGGGGGCGGTTCAGTCGCGGCCAACGTCAAGCAATCGGGATACCTTACCGGCAACTACAACACCCCTGCATTGGCCGGTGGGTCCGGATACGGCCCACGTATAGTTGCCACTCCCAAACCGGTGGCCAGAGGCAGCACCACCACCCAGATCAACGCCCCGATCCACATCGTCCAGCAACCAGGGCAATCCGGCGCGGACGTGGCGCAAGAGGTCAGCCGCGAACTGGATCGGCGCGAGCGGCAGGCCGCCGCCAGAGGCCGGTCCTCTCTGACCGACCGCAACTAAGGAGCTGACACCATGATGATGACCCTGGGCTGGTTCGTATTTATGCGCTCGACCTTGGCCCCCCTTACCCAACAAGACGACCGGGCATGGCGTCACCCTGGCAATAACCGGGTCGGCGCCCGCCCGGGCTATCAGTACCTCGGCCCGGATGACGAAACCAGCACCTTCAGCGGGGTGCTACTCCCCGAGCTGACCGGTGGCCCCGTCTCCCTCGATATGCTCAATCAGATGGGCGACAGTGGCCAAGCCTTCCCCCTGATCCAGGGCGATGGTGTGATGCGTGGCTCCTTCGTGATCGAGAGCATCGGCACCACCCGCAGCGAGTTCTTCGCTGATGGCACCGCCAGAAAAATCGAGTTCACCATCAAGCTAAAGCGGGTCGATGACAACGACAGCTCGCTCGGCAACACATTGCTGGGCCGAACCGCTGGCAACCTGGTTGGGCGATTAGGTGTGGGTAAACTGATCAGCAGTGTCGGTGGCAAACTCGGGGGGATCCTGTGATGGACGCCTTCAACCAGTTCGGCAGCCGCCTGGCCGAGAATGTAGGTATCACCAATCCGCTCGATGCCCTGCGCCAAGGCCATCCGATACCGGGATATCAGGTGTTGGTTGATGGCAATGACATCTCAGCGGCCATCCGTCCACGCCTTATGTCGATGTCCATCACTGACAACCGGGGCTTTTCGGCCGACACCATCGAGATCATCCTCGATGACAGCGATGGCAAGCTCGACATGCCACGCCGAGGTGCCACCCTGCGAGCCCTCATCGGCTGGCAAGGCAGCGCCCTGGTCGACAAGGGCACCTACAAAATCGACGAAGTGGAGCACGGCGGGGCCCCTGACGTGCTTACCATCAGGGGCAAATCGGCCGACCTGCGCGGCGGCATGAACAAGCTGCGCGAGCGCAGCTGGCATCAAGCCACCGTCAGCAGCATCGTCGAACAGCTCGCCGCCCCCTATCAGCTCACCCCCTGCGTCGGTGACTCGCTCAAGGGACAACTGATCGACCACATCGACCAGACCAACGAAAGCGATCTCGCCTTTCTCACCCGCCTGGCTGGCCAGTGCGATGCCATCGCCACCGTCAAATCTGCCAGACTGATGTTCATCAAGGCGGGCCAGGGCACCACCGCGAGTGGCCAGCCCCTGCCCGCCATCACCATCACCCGTAGGGATGGCGATCAGCATCGTTTCTCGGTTGCCGACCGGGATGCGTACACCGGCGTGACCGCCTACTGGCAAGACAACAAGACCGCCGAGAAAATGAAAATCGAGGTGAAGCGCAAGAAGATGGCCAAACCGAAGCAGGAACGGCCATTGCCGCCCGGGGTCGTGGTCAACAAGAAAGAAAACGAGCTGCTGGTCGGCAGCAGCGAGAACGTCAAAGAGCTACGCCACATCTACGCCAACCAAAATAACGCCATGCGGGCCGCCCGGGCTGAATGGGAAAAGCTACAGCGCGGCGTGGCCGAGTTCAACATCACCCTGGCAAAGGGACGCCCCGAGCTCTACCCGGAACAACCCACCACCGTCAGGGGTTTCAAACCCGACATTGACGCGGCTCCCTGGCTACTCACCCAGGTGGTCCATGACCTCACCAATCAGGGCTACACCAACCGCCTGCAACTCGAAGTGAAGCTGGAAGAACTGCCGGAATAATTCTGTGTGGATCAAATGTGGACACTGAGGAAAAAACAAAAAGGCCACTATCGCTAGTGGCCTTCGTAAGTCTTTGATTTTAATGGTGCCCGAGGCCGGAATCGAACCGGCACGCCTCGAAAAGCGAGGGATTTTAAATCCCTTGTGTCTACCGATTTCACCACTCGGGCACCGCAATCGGTATCAAGCTCGCAGTGCAAGCTTATCAATATGGAGGCACGTTCCGGAGTCGAACCGGACTAAACGGATTTGCAATCCGCTGCATAACCGCTTTGCTAACGCGCCATGCAAAAGAGAGTTGGCTCTCTATTGTCAAAATTTGGAGCGGGAAACGAGACTCGAACTCGCGACCCCGACCTTGGCAAGGTCGTGCTCTACCAACTGAGCTATTCCCGCAGGGTCTGGCGTAACGCCTGACTACGAGACGCATTCTAGCGATGCTGGCTCACCAGTCAACCCCAAATATTTAATACTCTGATCGTTCGACCATTTTTTACACTTTTTGTCTTTTTTCAGTGCTTGTTGTCATTACTTCGACCCAAAGCACTAAACCACTACTCTTGCTCCAGGCACACTAGCGGGCGGGCAGTGGAGATGATAGGGCGTTTTCGATCAGAAGCGGGAGTGGTAGGTGAGATCCGCCCAGGCCGCTCTCAGGTACTGGAACATGGACCAGAAGGTGAGCACTGTCGCAACATAGAGCAGCAGGTAAGAGCACCATACCATCCAGATATCATATTGCCAGATGAGGCCGGTTAGCGAGGCCATCTGGATCATGGTCTTCCACTTGCCAATCCAGCTTACCGCCACCGAGGAGCGCTTGCCGAGCTCGGCCATCCATTCGCGCAGGGCCGAGATGATGATCTCGCGCCCTATCATGGTCATGGCGGGTATGGTGACCCAGACGGTGTTGTAGTGTTCGACGATGACGACCAGGGCGGCGGCGACCATGATCTTGTCGGCGACGGGATCGAGAAAGGCCCCGAAGGCGGTGGACTGGTTGAGCTTGCGGGCCAGGTAGCCATCGAACCAGTCGGTGGCTGCCGCCAGGAAGAAGACGACAGCCGCCGCCAGATAGGACCACTGGTAGGGTAAATAGAACAGGACGACGAAGACGGGGATCAGCAATATCCGGAAAAACGTCAAAAGATTAGGAATATTTGTCATTATTTTCAGCCACTTCTTGTATGCCGCTAGATGGTAGCCCCAAGCCGGTTACCGTGGCAACCGGGCTGGCACCCGCCTTAGTTTATTAATCCATCAATAACCTTGAAATACCGGGCCATTATGACATTTTGGCCCCCTCCCCGTCACGGCCCTTATGCATGCCGTGATGCTCAATGGCCGTGCAGCGCCTCATGAATGGCTTGTGCCAGTTCGGTACTGATGCCGGGTACCCGGGCCAGATCATCAACGCTGGCCTTCTTCACCTCCTGCAGGCCCCCCAGATACTTGAGCAGCGCCTGACGCCGTTTCGGGCCCACCCCCGGGATATCTTCCAGGGTACTGGTGGTGCGCGCCTTGGCACGGCGAGCCCTGTGACCCGTGATGGCGAAGCGGTGAGATTCGTCACGGATGTGCTGGATCAAGTGCAGAGCGGGCATGTCTGCCGGCAGATGAAGCTCTTCATGGCTCTCTCCCATGATGAGGGTCTCCAACCCCGCCTTGCGGGTTACCCCCTTGGCGATGCCGATAAGCAGGGGATGCTTGCCCCCCAAAAAATCCAGCTGGCGAGCCAGTATCTCCTCGGCGCGGCGCAACTGACCGAGACCGCCATCGATGAAGAGCACATCCGGCACCTTGTCCGGCTCCTGCTGCTTGCCAAAACGGCGCTCCAGCACCTGCTCCATGGCGGCATAGTCATCACCACCGGTGATCCCCTCGATGTTGAAGCGACGATACTCGGCGCTGAAGGGCCCATCGCGGTTGAACACCACGCAAGACGCCACGGTACGCTCCCCCATGGTGTGGGAAATATCGAAGCACTCCATGCGGTTGATGGGGCCATCGAGTTCGAGCAACTCCTCGAGCTGAGCCAGACGCGCCGCCATTGTGCTCTGATGAGCCAGACGCGAGCGCAGCGCACTCTGGGCATTGATGGCGGCAAGCTTGATGAAGCGGGCCCGCTCGGCCCGAGTGCGGCTCTGCACCCGCACCTTGTAACCCGCGGTCTGGCTCAGGGTGTCGGCGATGAGTGCCTCATCCTCCAGGGCCACATCGAGCAGCACTTCGCTGGGGATCTGACGCCCGCCCTGCCCCGACAGGTAAAACTGCAGCAGGAAAGACTGCACCACCTCATCGAGATCGGTATCGGCGGGCACCTTGGGGAAATAGCTGCGCGAGCCTAGCACCTTGCCCTGGCGAATGAATAGCACATGGATACAAGCGGTACCTTGTTCGAAGGCCACCCCGACCACGTCCAGCTCGTCCAGCACGTTGCCGCTCACCGACTGCTGCTCAGTCACCCTGCGCAGCGCCTGGATCTGATCCCGATAGCGGGCCGCCTCCTCGAAACGCAGATCACCACTGGCAGACTCCATCTTGCCCACCAGCGAGCCTATTACCTGCTGGTTTTTGCCCGCCAGAAACAATCGGGCTAGCTCGACCTGCTGGGCATACTCCTCTTCGCTCACCAGACCGGCCACGCAGGGACCGGCGCAACGCTTGAGTTGATAGAGCAGGCAGGGGCGACTGCGGTTGGCATAAACCGCATCTTCGCATTGACGCACCGGAAATATTTTCTGCATCAGGTGCAGACTCTCCCGTACCGCGCCTCCTGAGGGGTAAGGGCCGAAATAGTCGCCCTTTAACTTGCGCGCCCCCCGGTGCAGGCCGATCCGCGGATGGCGGTGGCCGGTGATGACTATCCAGGGGTAGGACTTGTCATCGCGTAGCAGCACGTTGTAACGCGGTTGATATTGCTTGATGAGGTTGTGCTCGAGGATCAGCGCCTCGGTCTCGGTGTGGGTCACCGTCACCTGAATATCGCTGATCTGGCGCACCAGGGTACGGGTCTTGATGCTGTCGACCTTGCTGCGAAAATAGGAGGCGAGCCGATTTTTCAGATCCTTCGCCTTGCCCACATAGATGACGGTGCCGCCACTGTCATACATGCGGTAGACGCCGCTCTGGTGGCTGACCACCTTGAGGAAGGCTTTGCTGTCGAAGGAAGAGGGGGGGCTGGTAGTCATAAGGCTCTCGGCTTGGCAGCGAAACGAAAGGGCTTGGATGGCAGCAGCTTACCTTGCCGCCGCCCAAAAACGCAAAAGGCGGCTCAAGCCGCCTCTTTATATTTCACTCGCATCCATCGTTACAGGGTATCGGCATCGAGCATGCCATAACGAATGGCCAGATGAGTGAGCTCTACATCGCCATTGATATCGAGCTTGCTAAACAGCCGGTAACGGTAGCTGTTGACCGTTTTCGGGCTCAGATTGAGCTGCTCTGAGATATCGGTCACCTTCTGACCCTTGGTGATCATCATCATGATCTGCAGTTCGCGCTCGGACAGAGACTTGAAGGGGTTCTCGTCGGCGGAGGCAAACTGGCTTAGCGCCATCTGCTGGGCTATCTCGGGGGAGATGTAACGCTGCCCCGAGTGTACCAGGCGAATGGCATGGATCATCTCTTCCGGCGCAGCACCCTTGGTGAGATAGCCGGCGGCCCCCGCCTGCATCACCTTGGTCGGGAAGGGATTTTCAGAATGAATGGTCAGCACTATGATGCGAACATCGGGCCGCAACCTCAGGATCTTGCGGGTCGCTTCCAGCCCGCCGATACCAGGCATGTTCATATCCATCAGGATCACATCCGGGTGATGTTGACGGCAGAAAGTGACCGCCAATTCGCCACTCTGTACCTCGCCCACCACCTTGATACCACGGACGTCTTCCAGAATGCGTCTTATCCCTGTACGCACCAACTCATGATCATCGACCAGGAATACATTTATCACCCAAACACCCCGTTTCTTATCTTGTTATGCGCCAGTTAGGGTTAACACGGCGTCTTGCATCATAACCAAACTGATCGATTTGGCAAATCATGGCGGGGAAAAGTTTGAGGAAGCACATAAATAACGTTATTAATCAAATAACTATATAAGCCATCAACAAAAAACGGCCTCCGAAGATGCCGTTTCAACCATGGGAAGCACCATCAAGATGCCGCCAGCAGGGCCCGTACCTTGTCCAGATCGGCCTGGGTATCGACACCCACCGGCGGCGCCTCCAGCGCCTGGGCCACATGGATCTTCTCGCCATACCAGAGCACCCGCAGCTGCTCGAGAGACTCCACCTGTTCGAGCTGACTCGGCGCCCAGGCCACATAGCGCTCGATGAAACCAGCGCGATAGGCATAGATACCGATATGGCGCTGGAACCAGGGGCCTACCTGCTCCTTGCTGGCAGCGAAGCCATCTCTATCCCAGGGAATGGGAGCACGGCTGAAGTAGAGGGCGTAGCCATCCTTGTCGGTCACGACCTTGACCGCATTGGGATTGAACACCTCCTCCGCCGCTGTGATGGGCACCGACAGAGTGGCCATGGGCGCACTGGCCCCGGCCAGGTTATCGGCCACCTGACGGATAATCGCCGGGGGAATGAGTGGCTCATCCCCTTGCACATTGACCACTATGGTATCGGCTGCAAAGCCGTAGTGACGGCACACCTCGGCCAGGCGCTCGGTACCAGACTGGTGATCGGCGGAGGTCATGCACACCTCGACCCCGCTCTCGCACAGGGCAGCACGCACCCGCTCATCATCAGTGGCAACAATGACTCGCTCGGCCCCGGACTGGTGCGCCTTGGCCACCACATGGGCGATCATCGGCCGACCATGGATGTCTGCCAGGGGCTTGCCTGGCAGACGGGTTGAGGCGTAACGAGCCGGAATGACCACCACGAAGCTCATGAGGGCAGCTCATCACTGGTCAGGCTACGGGCACGGTTCTCCAGCAGCACGGGGATACCCTCTTCCAGGGGATAGGCCAGTTTGTCGAAGCGGCAGATGAGTTCGCCCGCTTCCTTGTGGTATTGCAGTTTGCCCTTGCAGACCGGGCAGGCAATGATGTCGAGCAGCTTAATGTCCAGTGCCAAAACGAGACTCCTTCAAGGATTTCAACAGGGTGTCGAGCAATGCCTGAGGCAGCTCGGCACTGACCGGCAGATACCACCAATTCGGCTGCGCAAAGGCGCGGCACTTGACGGCATCTTTCTCGGTCATAAACAGGGGACGATCCGCAAAACGGGCGAGAAGCTCGCTGCGATCGAAGGGGTGATGATCCGCGTACCCCTGAGCCTGGCGCAGCTTATAACCCAGCTCGGTCAGGGTCGCAAAGAAACGAGGGGGATGGCCGATACCCGCCAGGGCATCGATCTCGGGCCCCAAGGGAGCATCCGGGGACGCATCGTCCAGCACCCGGCGTGGCTTGGCCGCCACCAGCTGCATACCGTACTCCCCGGGGCCAGGTTCACCACCGTTACAGAGCACGGCATGAACGCGCCTGAGCCTGGAAAGGGGTTCCCGTAGTGGTCCCATGGGCAGCAGGCAGCGGTTGCCAAAGCGGCGCACGCCATCCACCACCACCAGTTCGATATCTCGCGCCAGGGCGTAGTGCTGCAGGCCATCGTCGGTAATGATGATGTCTACTTCGCCACTTGCCTCAAGCAGTCGCACCGCATCGGCCCGCACTGGCGCCACCACCACGGGGCAGCCACAACGGCGGGCGATGAGCACCGGCTCGTCCCCCGCCTCTGCGGTCGTACTGCCAGCATCGAGTCGATAAGGATAATGGGGAGCCTTGCCACCATAACCGCGGCTGACCACACCGGGTCGCCAGCCACGAGCCTGCAACTGCTCCACCAGCCAGATCACCACCGGCGTCTTGCCATTGCCGCCAACCGAGAGGTTGCCGACCACGATCACCGGCAGACCGGCGCGATAGGCCCCCAGCCAGCCACGCCGAAAAGCAAGGCGACGCAGGCCGCTGATGAGGCCAAACAGCAGGGCAAAGGGGGCCAGCAACCAGCGCCAGCCACTCTGCCCATACCAGAGCCGAGCCAGCATCAGCCTTTATTTCCCACAGACATGTCGCCAAACTGGATGGCGCGCAGCTGGGCATAGGTGCCCCCATGAGCCATCAAGGCTTCATGGTTGCCGCGCTCGACGATGCGCCCCTCATCAATCACCAGGATCTCGTCCGCCTTCTCTATGGTGGAGAGGCGATGCGCGATCACCAGGGAGGTGCGGGCCTTGCAGAGCTCGTCGATGGCGGCCTGAATGTGACGCTCGGATTCGGTATCCAGTGCGGACGTCGCTTCATCGAGCAGCAGCACGGGGGCATCGCGCAACAGGGCGCGGGCGATGGCGATACGCTGGCGCTGGCCACCGGACAGTGAGGCGCCATTCTCGCCCACCACGGTATCGTAACCCTCGCTCATCTTGCTGACGAACTCATCGGCATGGGCCACCACGGCGGCATGACGGATCTGCTCGAGGCTATAGCGATCTCCGGCAGCATAGGCGATGTTGTTGGCGACACTGTCGTTGAACAGATGCACATGCTGGGAAACCAGGGCGTATTGCTTGCGCAGATCGCTCAAGCGGTACTCCTGGATGTTGATCCCATCGAGCAGGATCTCCCCTTCGTCTATGTCGTAGAAACGGGTCAGCAGGCTGGCGATGGTACTCTTGCCAGAGCCCGAGCGCCCCACCAGCGCCACGGACTTGCCCGCCTCGACCTTGAAGCTGACATTGTGCAGCGCCGGGGTCAGCTTGGTCGGGTAGGTAAAGGTGACATTGCGAAACTCGATCTCGCCCCGGGCCCTGTCCAGAGGACGCGTACCGGTATCGGGTTCAGGTTCGCTGTCGAGCAGGCCAAACAGACTCTGGCAGGCAGTGATGCCCTTCTGGAACTGGTTGTTGATGTCGGTCAGGCTTTTCAGCGGCTTGAGCAGCATCATCATCGAGGTGATCATGACGGTGAAGGTGCCCGCAGTCAGGGTCTCACGCACCCCGTCGACCGTCGCCGCATAAAGGAAGACAGCCAGGGCGATGGACGCCACCATCTGCACCACGGGTGTGCCGATGGCATTGGCCGCGACCATTTTCATGTTTTGCTGACGCATATGGTTGCTGACGCGGAAGAAGCGCTTGGACTCCACCTCCTGGCCACCGAACATCAACACCTCCTTGTGACCCTTGAGCATCTGCTCGGTCGAGGTGGTAATGTTGCCCATCGCCTTCTGGATCTGACGGCTGATGGTGCGGAAACGGCGGCTGATGAAGCTAATCAAGACACCGACCACGGGGCCCACCACCAGGAAGATGATGGAGAGCTGCCAGGAGTGCCAGAACATCAAGCCGAGCAGGCCAATAACGGTCGCCCCCTCTCGCACGATGGAGACCAGAGTCGAGCTCGCCGCAGAGGAGACCTGGCTCGCATCATAGGTCACCTTGGAGAGCAGGGCGCCGGTATTCTGCCGGTCGAAGAAGCTCATCGGCATGGCCATCAGATGATTGAACACCTGCTGCTGCAACTTGAGCACCACATGGTTACCGACCCAGGCCATGCAGAACGTGGAAAGGAAGGTTGCGACGCCGCGCAGCGCGACTATGCCCAATACGAAGAAGGGCATCCAGGTCAGCACCGTCTTGTCGTTACCATTGATACCCTGATCGATCAGCGGCTTGATGGAGTAGACGAAGGCGGTGTCGACCGCCGCATAGCCCAGCATGCCGATGATGCCGCCCGCCAGACCCAGCTTGCGATCGCGAACGTAGGCGAGCAGCCGCTTGAACACGGGCCAGCTCTCTTGAGAGGTATCTTGAGAGTTATCTTGTTGCATGAATCGCCGTTATAAATGGGAAATGACGGGCTATTCTAGCCAAAGCTGTGGTTTCCACCAAGCTCCACTGCGTCGATACCAGGGACCGGTATCTCGCTCCCCCTGGATATCAAGTCCATTTGGCCCCACCTCAATCAAAATCGCCCCCGACTGCCCACTGACCCATTGCCGTGAATCGGGCACCAGGGCGCGATAGCGCGCCACGACTTCAGGCCGTGGAAAGTGCCAGCGGTTCATGAAACCGGCGCTGTGGATCACCTCCCTTGCCGCAACGGCGGCCACGAAGCCCGGGGTTGAAGAGGTTTTGCTACCATGATGCGGACTGACCAGCACTGTGCTGTGCAGCCCCTGCCCTTCGAGCGCCAGCAGGCGCGCTTCGGCTTCCCGCTCTATGTCGGCGCTCAGCAGCACACTCACCCGGCCATCGCTTATCTGCAGCACGCAGCCATCATTGTTGCGTCCGGCGCCGCTGCGCTCCGGCCACAGCATGCGCAGCGTCAATCCTTGCCACAGCCATTGCTGACCGCGCTGACAAGCCTGTGTGCCAGGCGAGAAAGCGTAAGAAGAGTACTCAGCCCTGACCGACAGCGCTGCGTGCAGGGCCTCCCTGTTGCCCGCATGATCCCGGTCTTTGTGACTCAGGATCAAGATGTCAAGCTCATCGACCGACAGCCGATGCAGCAGCGGCAAGATGGCCGCATCCGCCATGTTGTAGCCACCGGGATAGCGATCGCCGGTATCAAACAGGATGTGATGACCACGGCTACTGAGCAGCACCGCCAACCCCTGCCCCACATCCAGCACTCTGACCTGCCAACTGGGTGGCGCCGGCCAGCAGGCAAGCAAGGCGGCGGCGAGCAGCGGTAAACCAAGCCAGCGACCGCCAGGCAGGGTGCAGGCTAGCCAGCCCAGCAGGAGCAAGATACTCAGCGGCAGCGCCCAGCCTGGTAGCGGCCACCAGAGTGACCACTGGCTATTGAGCCACTCCAGACTGACCATGAGATAACCGAGCGCCCCATCTGCCAGCCAGAACAGGCCATGAGCGAGGCTCGGGGAGAAGAGACTCACCAGTACCGCAATCAGTGCCAGAGGGATGATGAAGAGGCAAAAGAGCGGCAAGGCGAGCAGATTGATAACCAGCGCCAAAGGCGCCATTCCCTCGAACAACGCAAGTTGCAGCGGCAACAAACCGAGCAGCAAGATCCCTTGTAGCCGCAGCAGACTGGGTCTGCCATAGAGGTAACTCGCCCCCATCAAGAGCGCCACCGCCAGGAAAGAGAGCCAGAATCCGGCGGCGAAGAGTGCAAAAGGGTCCCACAGCAAGATGGCCACAAAGGCCAGTAACCAGACTCGATACGGGGGCCAATCCCTTTTCCATACTCGCAGCATACTCCAGACCAACACCATGATGAGGGCCCGCTCGGTCGCCACCGCAAAACCCGCCAACCAACTGTATGTACCGGCAAAGAGCAGAGTGCCGACCAGCGCCCCTTTCAGCCCAAACAGTCGCCCCAGCCAGAAACCCAGCACGGCGACCAGGGCAATATGCTGACCCGAGATGGCGATGATGTGGGTCAGGCCTGCGCCGCGAAACAGCTCCCATTGGCGGTCCGAAATGCCACCTTGTTCGCCAAAGGTGAGCGCTGCTAGCAAAGGCGCCTGCGCCAGCCCTTGCCAGGCTTGCCCGGCACTGGCCAGCCAGAGTGTCCGCCAACCGGGTGGCTCGAGCTCGACCCGAATAAGGCGACGCAGGTTGCCGGTCGCGCTGATCCCCTTGCCCAGCAACAGGCGACGACCATCCATGCCGGCCTCATTGGCCAAGCCATGGGCGGGTTTGAGAGAGGCTGCCAGGGTCAGGATCGAGCCCGATGTCAGCTCGGGTAAAGTTTGGTAAGCATTGATGCGTACCAAGGGAGGCAGGGGTAAGCTGCGACCATCAAGCTCGATGACCTTAAGTTGTAGTCGCGTAAAATTATCATTTTGAGGCTCTGCACTTTGCAACTGTGCGGTTATGATGTGGCTCGCCTGCTCCCCCAGGGTGTCCAACCAGGAGAGCCGAGCCTGCATGTTTACTTGCATCCAGAGGATGCCCAATAGCAGAAACAGCAGCCGCCAGGCGCGTATAAAACAGAAGGGGATCAGCAGGGACAGCCATAATCCCCCCCATTGGAATGAAGGCAACCATGGCCAAAGCAGACAGGAGCTTGCCCCGAGGGCAAACGACAATAAACGCAGATCCATGGAGCAAGTATTTAGCAAGGTTTCATTATGCCCAAACATCTCATTAAACGCTGGATGCCGGATCATAAAACGCTCAAGGAACACAAGCACTTACGTCTTTTCGGCGACCTGCTGCTCGACGCCAATCTCTGGCATTTAAATCGCCGCTCCGCCGCTGGCGCCTTTGCGGTCGGTCTCTTCATGGCCTGGATCCCCGTCCCCTTCCAGATGCTGTTGGCCGCCGGTGGCGCCATCCTGTTTCGCGTCAACCTGCCGCTCTCGGTTGCCCTGGTCTGGCTCACCAACCCCCTCACCATGCCGCCGCTGTTCTACGCCGCCTATGTGGTTGGCTGTCATCTGCTGGGCCAACCCTCCCAGCATATAGAGATTGAATTTACCTGGAGCTGGCTGACATCTGTCTTCGAGACCATAGCCCCGCCTCTGCTGCTCGGCTCCCTGGTACTGGCCATCCTCAGCTCCATCACCGGTTATGTGGTAGTACGCGGCCTCTGGCGGCTGAGCATAGTGCGCCAATGGCGTAACCGCGGCGCGGACAAAGAATGAACAACCACTGGCGCAGTCGATTAAAGGTCACTCCAGAGCAGCTACGCCAGCACAAGTGGTTTGCTCTGTTTGGCGAACGCCTGTTCGCACCGGCGCTTTGGCAATCGGGCACCCGGGCGCTATCCGGTGCCTGCGCTGCGGGGTTGTTCGCATCCTGGGTGCCCCTGCCGATGCACAGCCTGATCGCCGTGGGACTGGCAGTGCTTTTTAGCCTCAATCTGCCCCTGGCTCTGCTGGCGGTCTGGTTCAACAACCCCATTACCCTGCCCTTCATGTATCTGTGGGCTTATCGTACCGGCTGCACACTGCTGCAACTGACCCCGGCCCCTTTTCATCTGGAGTGGTCGCTGGCCTGGTTCGAGCAGGAGGCCGCCAGCCTGTTGCCCCCTTTCCTGCTCGGCAGCCTGCTGCTTGGCCTGTTGACCGCGAGCCTGGGAGGGCTGCTTTGCGCGCTATTGCTCCGCTTGTTTCGCCGTCATCGAACAGGTTAAAACCGGTATAACCCCCGTCTCCTCTTCGTGACAGGCGTGTTGCCCAGCGTTGATTCTCCCCCGCTCTAACGGCCCCTTGTCAGGGGCCCATCTTGGCACCACACTGAATACAATCAATCGGTTGCTACTCGAACCTGCCACAAGGAGCTCCCATGGCTGACCCGCGGATCCTCGCCTATGCCGGCAAAAACTCCCTCTCGTTGCTACCCGCCAAGGCCAATCGCCATGGTCTGATAACGGGAGCAACCGGGACAGGCAAGACAGTGACATTGCAAGTGCTGGCGGAGGGTTTCTCCAATCAGGGGGTCCCCGTCTTTCTGGCTGACGTAAAGGGCGATCTCAGCGGCCTGGGCGCGGCGGGGACTAGCTCCCCCAAGCTCGAGGAGCGACTCGGTCAAATGGGCATTGAGGCCCCCGTCTTTTGCGCCAGCCCGGTGGTATTCTGGGATCTTTATAGTGAGCAGGGCCACCCGGTGCGCGCCACCATCTCCGACATGGGCCCTTTGCTGCTCGCGCGGTTGCTTGGCCTCAATGATACCCAGAGCGGCGTATTGGAGCTGGTCTTCAAGGTAGCCGATGATGAGGGGCTGTTACTGCTCGATCTCAAGGACCTGCGCGCCATGGTGCAGTTCGTCGGCGAGAATGCCAAACGGCTCACCACCAGTTATGGCAATGTATCAAGCGCGTCGGTCGGCGCCATCTTGCGCAATCTGCTCAGCCTTGAGCGGGCCGGAGCCGATCACTTCTTCGGCGAACCCATGCTCGACATCCAGGATCTGCTGCAGACCGATGAACGGGGCCGTGGCCACATCAACATACTGGCAGCGGACAAGTTGACCCAGTCGAGCCGCCTTTACGCCTGCTTCCTGCTGTGGCTGCTCTCCGAACTGTTCGAACAGCTGCCCGAAATTGGCGATCCCGATAAACCCAAGCTGGTGTTCTTCTTCGACGAGGCGCACCTGCTGTTCAACGACACCCCCAAGGCACTGCTGGAAAAGATAGAACTGGTGGTGCGGCTCATTCGCTCCAAAGGGGTGGGCGTCTATTTCGTGACCCAGAGTCCGGCCGACATCCCGGCCAGCGTGCTGGGTCAACTCGGCAACCGGGTACAACATGCTCTGCGAGCCTTCACCCCGCAGGATCAGAAGGCGGTACGTATCGCGGCCGACACCCTCAGGGCAAATCCGGCCTTTGACGCCGCCGGCGTCATCACTGAACTCGGTGTCGGTGAGGCACTGGTCTCGACCCTGGATGAAAAGGGCCGCCCTCAGGTCGTGGAGCGGGCTCTGATAGCGCCCCCCGCCAGCCGAATAGGCCCGCTCACGACGCCCGAACGTCAAGCCCTCATCAAGGGTTCCTTGTTGTTTGGCCAGTATGAACAGACCCAGGACAGGGAGTCCGCCTTCGAACGGCTGAAAGGACAAGCTCAAGCCGCGCCTGAGCCACCCCTGTCCGGCAAGGTCTCCGAGCAAGCCGAACCTGAGGGCGGCCTGTTTGGATCTATCAGCGAGATACTGTTTGGCCGCACCGGCCCCCGGGGTGGCCAGCACGATGGAGTGGTGCAGACGGCAGCCAAGAGTGTGGCTCGCACCTTGGGAAACGAAATGGGTCGCCAGCTGATACGGGGCGTGCTCGGATCCCTGCTCGGAGGCAACAGTAAGCGTCGCCGCTGACAAGGCTATATAAATGAAGAGAGGCCCGCATCATGCGGGCCTCTTTGTTTCTGACCTAAGCCACTCACTCGAGAGAGTGAAGGCTGTCGTCAGATCACCTTGGCGATGGCATCGCACAGGGGATCGATATTAGCATGAGTGATACCCGCCACGCTGATGCGGCCAGAACCCACGATATAGATGCCAAATTCCTGCTTGAGCCGTTCAACCTGGGCCTTGTCCAATCCGGAGAAAGAGAACATGCCATTTTGCTCACGGATAAAGCTGAAGTCCTGAGCAATCCCCAGCGCTGCAAGCTTCTCCACCAGCAGCTCGCGCATCTCGCGAATGCGCACTCGCATCTCGGCCACCTCAGCCACCCACTCGGCATACAGGGCTTCATCCTGCACTATGGTGGTCACCACGGCAGCCCCATGGGAAGGCGGGTTGGAGTAGTTGGCACGGATCACCGTCTTGACCTGGGTGAAGGCCACATCGGCAACGGCCTTGCTGGCGCTGACCAACGTAAAGGCACCGACCCGTTCGTTGTAGAGCCCGAAGTTCTTGGAGAAAGAGCTCGCAACCAGCAACTCGTCGTGACTGGCAGCGAAGATACGCAGCCCCTCGGCATCCTCTTCGATACCACGGGCAAACCCCTGATAGGCGAAGTCAAACAGCGGCAACCAGCCAGCGGCCAGGCTCTGCTCGGCCAGGGCTTGCCACTGCTCACGGGTCGGATCTATGCCGGTCGGGTTGTGGCAGCAACCGTGCAGCAGCACCAGATCGCCCGCTTGCGCCTCGGCCAGAGAGGCTTGCATGGCGGAGAAATCGAGCCCTTTGCGGCTAGGATCGTAATATTTGTACCACTTCACCTCAAGGCCGGCGGCCTGGAAGACGCTGACGTGGTTGGCCCAGGTTGGATCCGAGATCCAGACCGTCTTGCTCAAGTTGTTGCGCACCACAAACTCGGCGGCGATACGCAGGGCACCCGTGCCCCCCGGCGCCTGCGCCGTCTTGACCCGACCGCTGTTGATAAGCTCGGCGCCCTTGCCAAACAGCAGCTGTTGCACGACGGCGCCATAGGCGGCCGTGCCCTCGATGCCGAGGTAGTTCTTGCTCTTCTCGTCATTGAGCAGGATCTGCTCGGCTTGTTTAACACTGCGCAGAATAGGAGTGGCTCCGGATTCATCCTTGTAGATCCCTACCCCGAGATTGATCTTGTCGGTACGAGGATCGGCGCGGAAGGCATCGGTCAGGCCCAGAATCGGATCCGCTGGGGCGGCAACAACCTTTTCAAACATGGTTTTCCCTGTGTTCCATTGATTTTATTGGGGGGCGTCCTGGATGGTAAACACAGCGGCCCTTTGGCGGCGCTGCGCTTCCTCTTTATACCACCGCCCATCAGGTGGGAAAACCGCTTTTTAGTTCCATGTTTTGCCGACTATCCGGACACGGCATCCCAGCTCGAAGCCAGTGCCATTACCTCGGCACTGAGCCCCTGCCGCGCGGCAATCAGCGGATGGCAGGCTGTGCGAAAAGCGCGGGGCAGCACGCTGGGCTCCCAGGCTCTTGCTCCCGCCAGGGGACTGCCATAGTGCGTCATGAACGGTGCCAGATCCCGAGGTAGCCACCAGCTTGCCGGGCGCGCGATACGCGCGGCCAGAGCCTGCACCCGCGCCGCCCCCGCCGGATCCAGACTCGTGATATGGTGCCAGCTAACCCCGGGGGGCAAGGCGGCCAGCAAGGGCGTCAGCAGGTGCGGCGCCTCGCGATCCCCCCATACCAGGATGCTGTCTTTTGGCATCACCAGTTCAGTGAAAATCCCGAGGTTATCGGTGGTGATGACCCGGACGGGCTCCTGACCTGGCCAGATCAACTTGCCAAGCCGTGCCAGACTGCGCTCCGGCAAGCTGATCTCACCCACCCCCTGCAACCAGGGCGCGGCATCAAGCAATTGCCCTCCCTGCAAAAACAGACTAAAGGGGTGGCTCGCCCTCAGCCTGAGGAGGCCATCGCCACACAGACTGATCCCCTTGTCTTCAAAATCTATCTGCTCGGCGGTGCTAAATGGCTGCTCATCCTTGCGATAGAGGGCAGCGAGTACCCGCTGGTTGACCCTCTCCTTGAGCTGCCAGCCTTGGGCATGGATCCACTCCTCCGGACTTGGCGGGGCAACAGACAACTTGGCCAGGGTGAGTTCGCGCTGCAAGTAACGTCGGCCCGCCGGCGTGAGCTGATATTGATGGGCGCCGAGGGAGAGCAGCAGTTGATGACTGCGCAGCAGGCCGATGAGAGGTTGCAGGTTTCTATCCCGCACACTGACCACATCCTGCGCCAATAATTGCTGGGCAAACGTCTGCCACGCCGGATGAGTGAAATCGATCAAGGCCCGCTCCTTCCCTGTCGGGGTAACAAGCTGATTAATCTAACGAATAGTGAAGCTGATACCAAGCTGGGGAAGTAGACAACGTGATGTGGCGCAGGGCAGGCCAAAGAAGAAAAAAGTAAGAGAAAAGAGAAAAGCAAAACGGCCAAGCAAGCTTGGCCGTTTCATCAACTCAATTTCATTTCCCTATACAAGGGAGCCGAGATTAGAAGTTGTATTGCAGGGCAACAGTCCACTCGTCGTCCAAGTTGTCGATACCCTGGATTTTGTACTCGGTATAGGCTTTGAACTTGGAAGTGAAGTTGTACTGAACGCCCAGCAGGGTTTCATCAACTTGATCTTCGTAGCTGTTGCCGTTGTCTTTGGCTTCGGTGAAGTTGTAACCAGCCAGGAAGGTCCAGGCGTCAACGTTGTAGGAAGCAGCCAGCTCGTAGCCACGGCCCTTGCCATCCCAACCGGTGTTGTCGTTGTCCAGTTTACCCTGGGTGTACATACCGGCGAAGTAGAAACCGTTGATGGCGTAGTTGGCACCGATGGCCCACTCGTCTTTATTACCTTTGTTGCCAGCAGCGTTCTCCAGCTCGGAAGTGGAGTAGGCGGCATCGAAGCCCAGACCGAAGTCGAAGTCGTAACCGGCAGCAGCAGCGAAGCCGTAGTTACGCTTGACATCATCACCGAAGACGGCGTCTTCTTTCACGCCTTGACCGACGTCAGAGACTTTAACAGCGACATCATCGTTGGTCTGGTAGGACAGTTTGCCGGAGAAACCGCCGAAGCTGTTGGAATAGATAACTTGACCTTCCTGACGACCGTCGTAGAAGTTACCTACGTCACCCCATTCGTTGAAGATATCGGTCGCTTCCAGGGCATCGTAGAAGGCGGTGTCGGTCTGACCGAAGATGATCTTACCGTACTGGCTACCGTCCAGACCCACGTAGATGTGACGGGAGTTGAATTTGTTGTCGGAGTTTTCGGCAGAAACCTGCCACTCGGTCTTGGCGATACCAGACCAGGTGTCGTTCAGGGCAACTTTGCCGGACCAACCCAGACGGGAAGAACCAACCAGCTCACCATCGACGTCTTCGTAACCACCAGCGCTGCCTGGTACGAATACTGTCTTACCAGTCTTAGAATCAAACTTATAAGAGTCTGTTGTACCGCTGACCGATTTATTGTGGTCACCGTAGTAGTTAGCCTGAACACGGCCGTAAACGTCAAAAGTCACACCGTCTTTGTCATAGATGACCGCGGCGTTAGCGGCGGAAGCAAACAGAGCCGGGATAGCAATAGCCAGAATTGTCTTTTTCATAGTTTCCAATGCCTACTGTAATTAAACACTAAGTTGTTGTTATTCCCTGTGTTAGCGATGTTCTTTGCATCACTATGGGGCCCGAGACTAGCATCGGGTTTTGCAATCCGCAATGAAAAAACTTGGAACTTTTCGGTGGATCGATAGTCATAGGGAGAAAAATGTGATCTCGCTCCCATCTATTGCGCCTTCGCGAGGGAAAACGTTTACAGCGAAAAACGCTGCTTTTCTACACTCCGAAAGTTGAGTCCCAAGGTGTTTTGTCGCCACGGCGGAACATATGGCGACAGCGTAATGCAGGGTCTGTCATCACGGCCTCGACCCGGCAGCCGAGTTACGGGTATCCTGTGTTTCTGCCCCCTAAGCCGCGCGCCCATCAAGCCCATGTTATCTACCCGTCTCAAAGCCAGCATACGTGCTACCTATCGCCAGATTGCCGACAGCTTGCCCGGTTTCATGCCGCGCAAAGAGCAGAACTTCCTGGTGGCAGAGATAGCCAAGACGCTCACCGGGGAATATGACAGATCCCGCCGCATTCTGGTGGCCGAGGCAGGAACCGGCATAGGCAAATCCCTCTCCTATGCACAAGGAGCCATTCCCGTGGCCCGCCTTGGCCAGAAGAAGCTCATCATCTCCACCGCGACAGTGGCGCTGCAAGAGCAGCTGATCCACAAGGACCTGCCCTTCTATCATCGCCACAGTGAACTGCCATTCAAGTTCATGCTGGTCAAGGGACGGCAGCGCTACTGCTGCGAACACTTGCTGGAACAAGCGGCAAGCGGCGCCGATATGAGCAATTTTGAATTCAACTTCGAGGCACTGAGCAAGCACAAGCCAAGCGCCAGTGACCGGAGTCTCTACCAAGCCCTCTGGCAGGCCTATACCGATGGCAAATGGGATGGGGATCGTGACAACTGGCCAGATCCCATACCCGATCTAGGCTGGCTACGTATCGCCGCCGATCGCCACAGTTGCAACAAGGCACTCAGCCATCATCAGCACTGTCCCTTCCATCGGGCTCGCAATGACATGGAGGCCGCCGACGTCCTGGTGGTCAATCACGCCCTGCTGCTCTCGGATCTCACCATGGGCGGCGGCATCATATTGCCAAGCCCGGATGAGTGTTTCTACGTGCTAGACGAGGCCCATCACCTGCCCACCATCGCGCGGGACCATGGGGCGGCCAGCGCCAGCATCAAGGGTTCGCGCCGCTGGTTGGAGAAGCTGGCCCAGAGTGCCGGCAAGCTCACTCGCACTCTCAATAAAGAGAGCCTGATCGACCCCCAGCTCAAACTGCAAGATGCCCTCGCCTCCTTGCAGCCGGACCTCAAGGCCCTGGAACAGTGGCTTAGCGCCAATGAAGGGCTCTTTGGTCAGGATCCCCACTATCGATTCGAAGGTGGCATACTGCCCGAGCCCTTGCCCATGCTGGCCGAAAACCTGAAAGAGGCGAGCAAGAAAGCGCTGCGGGCCCTGGACAGAATGCAGGGTGCCATCGCCGAGGCCCTGAAAGATGGGGAGATCCGCCGCAAGGAGGCCGAGCCGCTGCTGGCCGAGACCGGTTTTCATCTGCAGCGCCTGGAGGGATTCAACGCCCTCTGGGAGATGCTGGGTCGCCATGTGCCGCAAGGCAAAACCCCCATGGCACGCTGGATGGTGAAAGGGGACGAAGGGGAGATCTGGCTGCACGCCTCCCCCATCGAGGTCGGCTATCTGCTGGAAGAGTGGCTCTGGTCACGTTGCCTCGGCGCCGTGCTGGTCTCGGCCACCCTGAGCGCCCTCTCCTCCTTTAGTTATTTTCGCCATCAGGTGGGGCTCAAGGAGCATGATGGCACCCGCTATCTGCGCCTGCGCTCCCCCTTCGATTACCAGAAGGCGGAGCTTTATCTGCCCAAGATGGCCAATGAACCCAGCGCCCCCAGTTTCACCCAGGAGTTGATTGAGGTGCTGCCACGGCTGATCGCGGGCAAGGAGGCGAGCCTGGTGCTCTTCTCCTCCTATCGCCAGATGAACGAAGTGGCGCAAGGATTGCGCGCTAAGGGGCTCTCTTTATTAGTACAGGGCGAGGCGTCACGCAGCGCTCTGCTGAGCCTGCACAAGCAAAAATGCGATGGAGAACAGGGCAGCGTGCTGTTTGGCACCGGCAGCTTCTCGGAAGGACTGGACTTGCCCGGCCACTATCTTACCAATCTGGTGATCACCAAGCTCCCCTTCGCCGTGCCCAACTCGCCGGTAGAAGAGGCCACGGCAGAGTGGGTCGAACAACGTGGCGGCAATCCTTTCTTGCAGCTGACGGTACCCGAAGCCTCCCGCAAGCTTATCCAGGCATGTGGTCGCCTGATCCGCAAAGAGACGGACAGGGGGCGGGTGACCATACTGGATCGTCGCCTCTTGACCAAGCGCTACGGCAAGGGGTTGCTCGATGCCCTGCCCCCGTTCAGCCGCCGCATCGATTGAGCCTCGACAAGGCACAAGCAGACCAAGATTGTTCGATCCTCACCCTCCTTGAACCTGCTTTTAGCCGCCGCACCGATTGAGCCTCGACAAGGTACAAGCAGACCGAGGTTGCTTTATGCCCTGTTCTCCTTGCGCCTCTTTTAGCCGCACATCGATGCATCTTTTGCAAATCGGAGACAAGGGCCGCAGACAGCTTGCCGGTCTCTTGCTCTGTCTATTGAGCAACAGGGTATTAGAGGAGGCGGCCTACCATGACAAGGGCTGTGCCCCCTTGGCTATTGCCGCTCTCGTGCAAACCTGCAAAAATGGCCCCTGTTTTCAGCAGGCCATCGCCTGACTGTTCAAGGAGAAGAGATGAAACTGACTGTTTTGGTGCCGGCCCTGGCTGGTCTGTTGTGGGCGGGTAGCGCCCTGGCCAATGTCAAATTGGAAGTCACCCCACCCTATGTGGTGCAGTTGATCGATGGCACATCTATCAATCCCAAGCTGCTCGACAAGTCCAACAGCTTCCCGCTCGAGGCAGGAGATCATCAACTGGTTGTCGCCTTCGAGGGCAACTACTCCAGCCGCAACGACACCAAGTTCGTGACCGCTGAGCCCCTGGTCATCAACTTCACTGCCAAGGATAACCAGCAGCTGACTCTGGATTACAAGAAGCCTCGTAATGAAGCCGAAGCCCAGCAGTTCATCAAGACCCAGAACGTGGTCCTGAAAGACAAGGTGAGCGGCCAGTCCCTCAAGACGGAGCAGTTCATCCTGCCCAAAGTCGAGGGTTTCCAACTGACCCGTGACTATCAGCAGGAGCTGATCTCCATGGGCAAGGCGTTTAACCAGCCAACCACGGTAGCCGTCTCCACCGCCGCCGTGATGGCCTCCGCCAGCGCCCCTGTGCAGGTTGCGCCGAGCAAGGCTCAGAGCAACCCCGAAGCCCTGACCCAGCTGCAAAGCTGGTACAACAAGGCCGATACCGAGACGCGCAAAGCCTTCCAGATCTGGGTTATCCAGCAGCAGTAAGGTCATTGCCATAGAAAAACAAGGGGAGCCTCGGCTCCCCTTGTTGTTGGTCAACGTGCTTGAACAGTGTGAGCGATCCTGGCTCACCCCTTTCCCTTGGGCCAGGACTCGTACCACTGTTTCAACGTCAATCTAAACAGAAGAGGCGACCCCGGGGTCGCCTCTTCTGTCATTGAGCAGCTCAGGTCCGTTAGCTGCGCTTCCTGGCATACTTGCGACGGGCACGCGCCTGACGCACTTCCTCGCGTTCGGCCTTCTCCTTGGCCTTGTGCTCCGCCTCTTCGGCCGCCAACACTATCTCGGCGCTCACCATCTCCGGTGTCTCCAGCGAGATGCGACCCAACAAACCTGAGCGAAACTCGTTGATCAAGATCTCGGATGCCTTGTGCAGATCAACCAAGCCCCCCTTGCGCACGAAGGCACGCTGACGGGCAATCATCTCCAGCAGCTCGATCTCGGTCTCGGGCAGATCGCTGATCTGGTAGCGCGCCTTGACCCGCTCTGGATAGGCCTTGATGAAGTAATCCGCGGCGAACATGGCGATGTCGGCATAGTCAAAGACAGTGTCCTTGATGGCGGCGGTGACGGCCAGGCGGTAACCGCACGAGGGTGGATTCAACTTGGGCCACAGGAAACCCGGGGTGTCGGTCAGGATGACATTGTTGTCGAGCTTGATCCGCTGCTGGGACTTGGTCACCCCCGCCTCGTTACCGGTCTTGGCTATGGTGCGGCCCGCCAGCGTGTTGATCAGGGTGGATTTCCCCACGTTGGGGATGCCCATGATCATGGCGCGCACCCCGCGCACATCAAAATTGCGATCCGGCAGCATCTCATGGCACAGGGCCAGCAGATTCTTGATCTTCTCCGGCTCCTGCTGCGTCAGGGGAAGGGCCTTGATCCCCTTCTCCTTTTCCATGTGCTCAACCCAGAGCGCCGTGATGGCAGGATCGGCCAAGTCAGCCTTGTTCAGCACCTTGATAACGGGGGTATCTCCCCGCAATTCCGGCACAAGCGGGTTCTCGCTGGAGAAGGGGATCCGGGCATCGAGCATCTCTATGATGACATCGACCTGGGGCATGACCTCGGCAATCTCTTTACGGGCCTTGTGCATGTGACCGGGGAACCAGTTAATCGACATTCTCTCTCACCTTCTCTGCTCGGAACGGGGCGCATTTTACCTGCTTTTCCCCACATTGACAGACTCTTATCTCCCCTTGGTGCGGATCTGCGCCAAGGGGGCTGCCGGGACGTTTCAGAAAATATTAACAAACTGATTAGCAAGGCAATTCATCATGGGTTTAATCATAGTGTCATCTGAGTTCATTCAAACTGTCATCTTGCCTCTCTAGGCTTCGCTCTGGATTTACAAGGAGCGAACCCATGAAAAAAATCACAGGAATTGCACTCATGATAGGCGCCGCCCTGGCCGCCGGTTGCAATTCCAGCAGCGACAGTGACAACAGTGGTGACAAGAATCCGGGCGAAACCCGCGCCAAGAACGTGATCTTCTTCCTCGGGGATGGCATGGGGATCAACACCCTGACCGCCGCCCGCATTTACGGGGTCGGGGAAGCGGGGGATCTCACCATGGATACCCTGCCAGAGACGGCGTTTATCAAAACCTTCTCCCACGATGCCCAGGTCACAGACTCGGCCCCCTCCATGGCGGCCTACATGACAGGAGTCAAGAGCAACAACGGCGTCATCAGCATGGATGGCGATGCCACCCAGCAGAACGATTGCGCCTTGAGCGCCGGCAAGCCTGTCACCACCTTGCTCGAGCTGGCCAAGGCCGATGGGCGCGGTACCGGGGTGGTGACCACCACCCGCATCACCCACGCCACCCCGGCCGACACCTATGCCCATATCTGCAACCGGGACCTTGAGGCGGACATCGCCGTGCAGATGGTACCGGGGGGCGCTGGCTACAATCCGGCTCTCAAGGATGGCATCGACGTGGTACTCGGCGGAGGCAGCAGTTTCTTCCTGCCCCAGGCAGACAAAGGCAAGCGCACCGATGGGCGCAATCTCATCGAGGAGATGAAGGGCCAGGGCTACCAGTTCGCCAGCAACCTGGGTGAGCTGCAAGGCGCTGCCGCTGGCAAGCCATTGCTAGGCCTGTTTGGCGCCAGCCACATGAAATATGACCTGGACAGGCCGCAAGATGAACCCTCCCTCAGCGACATGACACTGGCGGCCATCAAGCAGCTCAAGGACAAGGAGAAGGGTTACTTCCTGATGGTGGAAGGGGGACGTATCGATCACGCCCTGCACGACACCAATGCCAAACGCGCCCTGCAAGATACCCTCGCCTTCGACCACGCCATCCAGGCCGCCATCGATGAGGTCAAGAAGAGCGACCCCGAGCTGAAGAACACCCTGATCGTGGTCACTGCCGACCACGACCACACCCTGGTGCTCAACGGCTACGCCAAGCGCACCGGCAAGACCACCGCCAGCAACCCCGGGGTATTGGGTCTGGCCAAGGATTATGTCAACGGCGACAACCTGCTCGATAGCGACGGCATGCCTTACACCATCATCGGCTTTGGCAACGGCTACAACAGGGTCGATGGCTCCCGGGCCAGCGTGGCCCCGCTGGACGACGCCACCGTCGGTGCCGATGACTACCACCAGGAGGTGGTCGTCAAAGTCGGTGAGCTCGGCAGCGAGACCCACGGCGGCACGGATGTATTCCTTGGCGCCATTGGCCAGGGTGCGGACAGCTTCCATGGCTCCCTCGACAACACAGCCGTCTTTGGCAAGATCAAGGCTGCGGCCCAGCTCTAAGGAACAGACCCCATGAAAACACGATTCAAGACCTCACCGATCTGCGCCGCCCTGACCCTGGCCACCCTGGCCCTTGTGCCTCAGGTTCAGGCCAGCGATGCCAAGAACGTCATTCTCTTTATTGGCGATGGCATGGGCCCGACCGTGCTCACCGCCACCCGCCTGTTCAAGGTGGGGGAGGAGGGCAACCTCGAGATGATGTCCCTGCCCCGCAGCGCCCGCATCAAGACCTTCTCCAACGATGCCCAGACCACGGACTCAGCTCCCTCGATGGCTGCCTACACCACAGGCGTCAAGATGAACAACGAGGTGATTGGCATGAGCGCCGACACCCTGGCCGTGGCGCCTGGCAAGGATGCCAACGGCAACAAGAGCATCAACAACTGCACGGCTGACAACGGCCACACAGTTCCGACCCTGCTCGAGCTGGCCAAGGCCGCCGGCAAGTCGGTGGGCGCCGTCACCACCACCGAGTTGACCCACGCCACCCCGGCGGCGACATACTCCCACATCTGCCACCGAGATGCTGCCTACGCCATCTCCGCCCAGGCGGTACCGGGCGGCGCCGGCTTCAACAGCGCCCTTGGGGATGGGATCGATGTGCTGCTCGGTGGCGGCGCCAATCACTGGACCCCCTATGATGCCGGCAGCAACAAGGGCGGGCGAGCCGATGGCCGGGATCTGACCGCCGAGCTCCAGACCCAGGGTTATCAGTACGTGACCACCCAGAGTGATTTGGCCAAGGTGAGTGACGGCAAGGTGCTGGGCCTGTTCAGCGCCAAGTCCCACCTCGACTATGAGCTCGACAGGGTTGCCAAGGGCGCCGCCAGTACCCAGCCATCCCTGTCGCAAATGACCGCCAAGGCGATCGATCTGCTGGCCAAAAACAGTCAAGGCTACTTCCTGATGGTGGAAGGGGGTCGCATCGACCACGCCCTGCATGGCACCAATGCCAAACGGGCCCTGACCGATGCAGTCGCCCTGGATGACGCGGTCAAGACGGCGCTCGGCAAGGTCGACCTGAATGATACCCTGATAGTGGTCACCGCAGACCATGACCACACCATGACCATCAACGGCTACGCCGCCAAGGGCAATCCCGTGCTGGATCTGGTGAAAAACGGCGATGGCTCGACCCAGAACGACGTGGATGGCAAACCCTTCACCACCCTGGTATTTGGCAATGGTCCCAACCGCGCCGACGTGCGCCCCACCCTGACCAGCAGTGAGGTGATGGCGGATGACTACCTGCAGGAGACCGGTGTCAAGCTCGGCTCCGAGACCCATGGCGGCGGCGATGTGATGCTGTTTGCCGATGGCGCCGGTAGCGAGCGCTTCAAGGGCACCCTAGAGAACATCAAGGTGTTTGGCAAAATAAAAGAGGCCCTGGGTCTCTAAGTAGAGACAGGCAACCTGTCAGCGCAGGGGCCGCATCGACGGCGGCCCCTGATTTTACGCTCTTCCCCTTTGCTGACCCCGCACCAGGTTGGCCCAAGACCGCACGATGAGAGACCTCATGAGCAAGACCCCTCTTCCCCTGGCAGCCCTGATGATGGGGTTGCTCCTGCCGCTCACAACCCTGTCCGCCGAGGCCCGCACGGCGGATGCCCCGGATCTGGCCGCCCGCATCCAGTATCAGGATCGCACCACCAGCGCCGATGGCGTCATCCGTGAAAGCAGCTGGCAGGAGCGCTGGCAGCGCCGCGGCAGTCAAGTATGGAGCGAACGACTCATCCCCATCACAGTGGCCCGCGCCTATCACCAGCAGCATGATGGTCAGCCCGGTCATAAACACTTCACTCATCAGATGGCTGCCCGCTGGGTCAGCCTGGATGAGGGGGGCACAGTCCAGCTGCACTACGCGGACAGCTACCACAAGCAGTTGGTGAGTGTGCCTCCCGAGGAGTATGGTCAGGTAGCCTTTACGCCCAATTGGGCCAAGGTGCGCTTCTTGATTGACCCTGAGCTGCTGGCCACCATGGATTTGCTGGAAAAAGACGCTCCCGCCGGGGCTCGCTGGTATGAACACAAGACGGCCCATGAGCGCACCCGTATTCTCTGGTCAGAACAGCTGCAAGTCCCCTTGCAAGTCGAGTCAGGCTCCCTTGATGGTTATCGCAGCTACAAGATGACGCTCACTCCCGCCAAGCTGAGTCCCCGGGCCCCCTGGCTCGCATTAGCCGATTACCAACCACGGGACATTCGTGACTTTTTCGACTAAATAGACAGGCCACAGATGGTACACTTGGCCTCTCGTTAACCATGATGACGTGCCATGTCCCTGCTTCTGTGCCTGCTGCTTGTCCTGTTTAGCCCCTTTGTCCAGGCGGTCACCCTGCTGGCGGGCGAAGTGCCCCCCTATGTGATCCGCCCCCAACAAGGGGCGCCGACCGGCATGGCGGTAGAGGTCATTGAAGAGGCGGCACGGCGCTTGCGCGAACCCATACAGATAGAGCTGATGCCCTTCGCGCGCGCCATCCAGGAGGCCCAGCACCGATCCCGGGTCCTGTTGCTGCCGCCGGTACGCAGCCCGGATCGCGAGGCGATGCTGCAATGGATAGTGCCACTGCTCGATGAAGCCTTCGTGCTCGCCAGCGACCAACACTACCACCCGGCACCACTGAGACTGGATGAAAAGAGCCCGCTCAAGATAGGCGTGCTGCGCCACTCCCTTAGCCACAACCTGCTCCAGGAGCTGGGAGTAACCTCCCTGGAAATAGTCACCACCGAGCGCAACAACGCCGACAAGCTGGCGCTGGGTCGGATCCAGGCCTGGGCCGCCGCCTGGAATACCATACGCTACGCCCAGCAAGAGGCGGGACTGCGGCTCTCCGAGCTGGTCAAAGGGGCTACCCTGGCCAAGATGCCGCTCTATCTGGCCGCCAGCCCTGATTTTCCCTCGCAGGAAGCCAGACGGTGGCATGATGTCATTCAAGGGATGCGAGCCGATGGCAGCCTGGCCCGTATACTGCGTCAGTACGATTACCAGGCCCCCTGAGCATGGGCTGAAGGATTGCCAAAAGAAACCATAATGGTTATGGTATCGTCATGAAAACCAGTCTGATTTTTCCCATTCTGCTCACACCCAGCTGAGCCCCCGCCCTCGTTCTTCCCACGAGCTGTCGGGGGCCGCGTTCGTCTCTTCCATTCTTCCCAATCTATTTGGGCCCCTGCGGCCTCGTTAACCCTATTTCATGAGGAAATACCCTATGACTGCTCCCCATCTTATTATCTCCAGCCTGGATCTGGACCGAATTGAACCTCTGCTTGGCAACTCGCCCCAGCATCAGGCCCTGCAAGAAGAGCTCAATCGCGCCGAGATCCGCGATCCGGCCGACATGCCGCCGGACGTGGTCACCATGAACAGTCAGGTGCGCTTCAAGATGAAGAACAGTGACGCCCCCTTCTGCCTGACCCTGGTCTACCCCAAGGATGTGCAGGGTGATGAGTCGAAGATCTCTGTGCTGACCCCGGTTGGCAGCGCCCTGCTCGGCCTCAAGGTCGGTGACAACATCAGCTGGTCCGGGCCCGCCGGTCGCAACATCGAGGTCGAGATCCTGGAGGTCGTCTATCAGCCGGAGCGCGCGGGCGAACTGCATCGCTGATCTTGCGAGCCACCGAGGGCGTCCCACGGACGCCCTGAAGCGCCTCTTGTCCGTCATTCAACCAAAGCCCCCTCCCCTGCTAACGGGGTGCACTCTTCTCTTGCCGATGGCGCCCTGCCGTCAGGCTCGCCCCAGCAAAAACAACATGCCCTCAGCATAATTCGCTATCCACCGCTGCCAAACCCATGCCTGCGCAGCGTCTCCTGGATGAGAGCCATTCGTTAATGACGAGATAATTGATTGTCATTGTTGAAGAAAATCCGTTTGACCCCCTTTACGGTTAACTTGTCCGTCATGGAGAGATTGCGCTTGAACCTATCACCTTAGATAGATATGTTGTTTTTGTGCGCCTTTATGAGCAGTTCACTAAAGCGTCAAGACACTCTGCCACCGAGTTGACTGACAATAGGCCGATTTGAGTTCATTTTTCACTCAGCGGTCGCTCATAAGATCTCACCCGAGGCCCTGGCCTCACCCTGATAATAAGCATCGTCTTACCTGTTGCCGGATGCAGCAGTCTCTTGTGCCACGGAGTCGCACGGGATCAGGTTCAAGGCTGAACACAACATCGACAGAGAAGTCACCATGATCAAAAAACTGATACTTTCTACCCTGCTCGCCTGCGGCATGGCCAACGCCGCCCCCAGTGCCGCTCCCTCCACCCTGGATGCCGTGCTCGATCGCGGTGTACTGCGCGTCGGTTTCGACGCCGGTTACCAACCCTTTGAAATGACCAACAAACAGGGCAAATACATCGGCTTCGATGTGGATCTCGCCAAAATGGTCGCCAAGGAGATGGGCGTCAAAGTGGAGTTCGTCAACACCGCCTGGGACGGCATCATCCCCGCCCTGCTCACCGACAAGTTCGACGTCATCATGGGTGGCATGACGGTCACTCCCCAGCGCAACCTGCGCGTCAACTTCGCCGACCCCTATATCGTCGTGGGCCAGACCATAGTGCTGCGCAAGGAGCTGGCGGGTACCATCAAGTCCTATCAGGATTTGAACGATCCCAAGTTCAAGATTGCGGTCAAGCTCGGCACCACGGGTGAGCAGGCGGTAAAACGCATGATCCCCAAGGCAACCCTGCTGCAGTATGAAACGCAGGATGACGCCAAGCTGGAAGTGATCAACGGCAAGGTCGATGCCTTCATCTATGACCTGCCCTACAACGCCATCTTCGCCTCCGAAAACAAGGGCGCCGTGGTGCACCTGGCGACTCCTTTCACCTTCGAGCCCCTGGCCTGGGCCATTCGAAAAGGCGATCAAGACACCCTCAACTGGATGAACAACTACCTGCGCCAGATCAAGGGTGACGGCAGCTACGACCGTCTCTATCAGAAATGGTTCGAGTCCAACGACTGGTTGAAACAGCTCAAGTAAGCCTCTCGAGGGCGCGGCCCGGGCCGCGCCCCTCACGCAGACCCCCACACAATAAAGAAAGAGGTTGTCGACTGTGCTCAATCCGAGACCCATCAAACAGATGGAAAAACAGCCCAGCTCACTACTTTGGCACGGCGTTTTCGTGCTGATGCTGCTGCTTGCCGTATTCGGCATCTACAAGGCCGTTCAATCGGTCGATTACACCTGGCGCTGGGAGCGCATCCCCCAATACATCGTCTATCAGGCCCAGCAAAACAGCTATGCCGAGTTTGATGGCACTGTGGTGGCCGAGAATGGCGCCCTGGTGCTGCAAGACGATCTGGACGCAACCCACCGCCAAACCATTGCCGCCACCGGCTCCAACCTGTCGGAAGGAGATACCGTCTTTCGCGGTGATGTGCTCGACACTCAGCTGAAATGGACCCCGGGCCCCATCGCCTTTGGCATCTGGGTCACCATCAAACTTTCTCTGGTAGCCGGGATCTTCGCCATACTGCTCGGCACCCTGGCGGGGCTGGCCCGCCTCTCGCCCAACCCGGCGCTGCGCAATCTTGCCGGTTGCTATGTGGAACTCATCCGCGGCACACCGCTGCTGGTGCAGATCTTCATCGTCTACTTCTTCATCGGAACAGTGCTGAACCTGGACAGGTTCACCGCCGGGGTGGCGGCCTTGGCGGTCTTCACCGGGGCCTATGTGGCCGAAATTGTACGGGCAGGCATCGACTCCATCCACAAAGGACAGATGGAAGCGGGTCGCAGTCTGGGTCTCACCTCGGCCCAGACCATGCGCTACATCATATTGCCGCAGGCTTTCAAGCGAGTGCTGCCTCCCCTGGCGGGTCAGTTCATCAACCTCATCAAGGACTCCTCCCTGGTCTCCGTCATTTCGATCACGGATCTCACCAAGGCGGGCCGGGAGGTGGTCAGCTCCACCTTCAGTCCGTTCGAGGTCTGGTTCACCGTGGCCCTGCTCTATCTGGTACTCACCGGCACCCTCTCCTTCCTGGTGCGCCGCTTGGAGGTGAAATATGCACGCAGCAACTAAGCAAGACCCCATCATCAAAGCCAGCGGGGTCGAGAAGATTTATGCCGGCGGCGTCCATGCCCTGAAAAACGTCAGTACCCAAGTCGCAGAAGGGGAAGTGGTAGTGATCGTCGGCCCGAGCGGCTCGGGGAAATCCACCTTCCTGCGCACTCTCAACCAGCTAGAGACCATCAACGATGGGGAGATCATCGTCGACGGTATCAGCCTGACCGAGCCCGGCAACGTCAACAAGTTGCGCGAAGAGGTAGGCATGGTGTTCCAGTCCTTCAACCTCTTCCCTCACCTGTCGGTACTGGACAACATCTCCCTGGCCCCCCAGAAGGTGCGTGGGCTGTCGCGCCAGGATGCCGAGGACAGGGCCAAGGCCCTGCTGCTCAAGGTGGGGCTGGCCGACAAGGCCGCCAGTTATCCCTCCCAGCTTTCCGGCGGTCAGCAGCAGCGGGTCGCCATCGCTCGAGCCCTGGCCATGCAGCCACGGATCATGCTGTTTGATGAACCCACCAGTGCCCTGGATCCCGAGATGGTCGGTGAGGTGCTGGACGTGATGAAAGGGCTGGCGCGCGAGGGCATGACCATGGTGGTCGTCACCCACGAGATGGGCTTTGCCCGCGAAGTGGCAGACCGGGTGCTCTTCATGGAGCGGGGTGAACTCCTGGTGGACGAAAAGCCTGACGACTTCTTCGACAACTCAGCCTCCTCCCGCCTGCGCCAGTTCCTGAGTCAAGTACTCTAGAGAGCACTCGCCGGTGCTGACAGACAAGTACAAAGGGGAGCCATGGCGGCTCCCCTTTCTTGTCTACACCCGAACTTAGAAGCGGTAGCTGGCGTTGAGACCGGCATAGTGGGAATCCGGGCTCACCACGGGGGAGAGGATCCACTGATCCGTGACGAAAGCCCCCATGGCGGCGCCCAGAGCATTGGAGGCGGCATCCAGCCCTGAGAAAGGCCCCTTGCCCGTTGCCTTCTCGGCCAGCTCGCCCAATACCCCCAAGCTGGCGGATATGCCAAAGCCAATCCAGCCTCTGTGCTCCTGACTCCAGTAGTGATCAGAGATGACGGTAAAACCGACGGCCATGGCAGCTCCCCCCGCCACATGACTCAACTCACTGTTGACACTGTCATTGGCATACAAGGGGCCCGCGGCCAGTATCAATAACAGGGGGCCTATCCTGCAGATGTTCATAGGCTCTCTCTTCTTTTTCCAATGGACGGTTGCTCGCCACAAGCGTGCCAGCGAGGTGCTGGCACCCATCCTTAGCTTGGCTGCTCAAAGGGGATAACGCCATCTTGCCTGGACGTCACTAGATGTGGCCAAACGACCAGAGTGCGGGCAACAGCGCCAGCAGTGTCACGCCGGCCAGCCAACGTTCGTGCCCTTTCAGGCGCCCCGCCTCGCCCAGTTGACGCCGACTGTAGAGAAACAGCAACAGACCCGGGCCATAGAGCAAGAGCGACAGCAGCAGGTACTCCACCCCGGCGGCATAGAGCAGCCAGAGACCATAGCCACTCGCCAACGCCGCCACGACGCGCATCCGAAGCCTGCCCTCTCCCCTCAGACAGAGCTTGAGCAGGAAGAGTCCAATCAGCAGGTAGGGCACCAGGATCATGGAGGTGGAGATAAGCAACAGGCTGGTATAGCCCTTGCCCAGCAGCCACACCAGCAGCAGGCAGCCCTGTACCGTCAAGCTGGTGAGCCAGAGAGAGGCGATGGGCGTTCCCCTGTCATTCTGGCGGCGAAAGATGGCCGGAAAGGCACCATGCCGGGCTGCGCTGAACGGCACCTCGGCCGAGAACAAGGTCCAACTGACATAGGAGGCCAGCACCGACACGATGAGTCCCAGGCTGAGCAGCCCTTTGCCCCAGGATCCCGTCATGTTCGCCATCAGCCCCGCCATGGAGGGGTTGGGCAGGGTAGCCAGCTCGGGACGACTCAAGATACCGAGGGAGAGCACGGAGATCAGCACATAGAGCAGCAACGCCAGCACCACTCCCAGCACGGTTGCCGTGCCCACATCCTGCTTGCGCCGGGCCCGAGCCGACAGCACGGCTGCCCCCTCTATGCCGGTGAAAACCCAGAGGGTAATGAGCATGGTGTTGCGCACCTGCTCGGAGACCGGCACGGCCAGGCTGCTGCCTGCCGGATCCTGATTGAAGGTCACCGGGTCAAAGTAGTAGCAAGCAAACAGCACGAACAGCAGCAGCGGCAGGCTCTTGGCCAGAGTCGCCACCAGATTGAACAGGGCTGCTTGCTGTACGCCGCGGGCCACCAGCAAGTGAACTGCCCACAAGATGCAGGACTCGCCGAGGAAGGCCCCCAGGGTATTGCCCTCACCGAACCAGATCTGCTGCGGCGTGTCGATGAAACTGCCAAGCGCCGCGAAGGCGATCACCAGATAACCCACAACCCCTATGGTGGCGCATAGCCAGTAACCCCAGGCGGAAAAGAAGCCCACCAGATCGCCAAAACCGGCGCGGGCATAGCTATAAATACCACCATCCAGATCCGGCCTTAGCCGCGATAGATAGAGGAAACAGGCGGCCAGCGCCAGGATCCCCACCCCAGTGATAGCCCAGCCAATCAGCACGGCGCGCGCACCTGCGACCTCGGCCATGTTCTGGGGCAAGCTGAAGATGCCCGCCCCCACCATGGAACTGAACACCAGCGCGGTGAGGGACCAGAGTCCTATCCGGTTCTCTTTCATCAAGGTTCCTTAGCCTAAGCGGTTCGACAGGGCCTGAATATGTTCCGGGCCTATGCCACAGCAACCACCAATAAGAGTCGCCCCCTGCTCGCGCCAGCACTCTGCCCAGTCGAGGTAATCGAGCGGCCCCAGATCGGCGCGGATCTCGTCCAGCCCATTGTTGGCGGTCGCCTCTTTGGGCTGGGGCGGGAAAGCGTTGGCATAAGCGCCCAACCGGATATGACTGAATCCCTGACTCTGCAATCTGTCTGCGGCGACCCGCAGCGCGGCCTCAATCACCTCAGGCTGACAGCAGTTGAACAAGAGGGCATCCACGCCAGCCGCAGCCAACGCATCGACGGCATCTGCCACCCGCTCGCCGGAGCGCAGGGTAGGTTCCTTTCCTGGCGTCTCGTCTTCCAGGGTGAAGGAGACCCAGAATGGCTTGCCGTCGCGGGGCAACAAGGCCCTGAGAGCCAACGGCTCGGCAATCAGACTCATGGTCTCGGCCAACCAGATATCCACATGGGGAGCCAGCCCGCGGATCAAGGGCCAGGCAAGCTCGCTCACCCGCGCAGGCTCGAAAAGATCAGGGCGATAAGAGCCCAATAGCGGTGGCAAGGAGCCGGCCACCCGCACCCCGGCATCAGTCTGCCCGGCCACGGTCCGGGCCAGCTTGCCCGCCAGCGCCGCCAGCGCCTCTCCCTGGGCCGCGAAACGCTCGGCACCGATATGGAACGGCACCAGGGCATAGCTGTTGGTGGTGATCACTCTGGCCCCACTCCGCACATAGGCCTGATGCACTTGGGATACCGTCTCGGGCGCCTCCATCAATGCCAGGGCCGACCACTCCGGTTGACGAAAAGGAGCCCCGCGCCTGGCCAGCTCACGACCCATGCCACCATCGAGCACCACCAAATCGTTATTTTCCATCTCTGTCTCTCTGCGTGTCCCCGTCATGGCGGGTGATTATTGTGTGATACGACATTAAAGCCATCAAAACATCTGGATGGCTAGAATGCCGAAATATCATGACGGAAAGTAAAAGAGGACGCAATCAGGATCTGCGCATGACGGGCAGCCATCGGCATAAATCAGGGTGATGACGATGGCCCACGGGGGGCGGGAAAATCGTCGAGAAGGGAGGCATGACAAGCCAGGCATCGGCATTGGCGGCCTGGATGGCAAAAGGCCACCCCGGGGTGGCCTTTTGCTGGATACCAAATGTGGGGAGTGGCGACAGCGGATGCCGCCGACAGCCATGGCGGCTTAGCGCCCCGCCAACACTCGCTTGAGTTGCAAGGTCCAGTCGGACACCCGCCCCTGCTTGGGCAACCCCTGCCAGATCTGCTGCCACTGGCCAGTGCTCAAGGAATGACCCAGGCGGCGCTCGACTCCGGCGCGCAGATAGTCATTTGCAAGCTGGCTGGCCTTGGGTGAGCTGAGAAACTTGCTCACGGGATCGCTCATGCGCACATCGCGCATGCCGAGCAGCGGATAGTCGGTCTGCACCGCGGCCAGCATGGTTTCGCGCAAGGCCGACTCCAGGTAGCCGCGGGCGAACAGCGCTGTCACCGACTCCAGCGATCCCTGATCCGGGCCATGATACTGCTCGTCAAAGACAGGGGTAGGCAAGGCGGCATCACTCTGCACCACGGCGTCGGGATCCGGCGCTGCCACCACCACTGGCTGGCTAACCGGCACCGGTTTGGGGGCAACCACCGCCTTCTTGGGCGCGGGGGAAGTGCAGGCTCCCAGCAGGACCGCCAGAGAGAGAACGGCCAGAGGCCGCAAAACAGCACGCATCATCATGACTCCTGAAAGACCTTCTCGGTCGGGGTGGCCTCTATCCGGGTAACCAGCAGCTGATCGATCTTGTAGCTGTCTATGTCTACCACTTCAAACTTGTAACCCGCGTACTTGACCGAGTCGGTACGCTTGGGGATCTTGCGCAGCATGAACATGATGAAACCGGCGATGGTTTCGTAGTTCTGCATCTCGGGGAAGGCTTCGATATCGAACCAGCGCATCACGTCAGTGATGGGGGTAACCCCATCCACCAGCCAGGAGCTATCGTCACGCTGAACTATCTGCTCCTCCACCACGTGGGTGGCCCACTCTCCCATGACGGTACTCATCAGATCGTTCATGGTGACGATACCGACCACCAGGGCGTACTCGTTCATCACCACAGCAAAGTCGCCCCGATGATTCTTGAAGTACTCCATCGCCTCGTAGAGGTTGAGGGTGTCGGGGATGATGATGACGTTCTGTACCAGATTGCCGCCGATGAGATCGATGCTCTGGCCGCTGATGACGCGGATCAACAGCTCCTTGGCATCGACGAAACCCTTGATGCTATCGAGGTTGTGATCGCACACCAAAAACTTGTTATGGGGATGCTCGGCGATCTTGGCCTTGATGCTCTCCTCACTCTCTTGCAGCGTGAAGTAAATGAGGCTCTCACGGGCCGTCATGGCGGAGGTCACCCCAAGGGACTGCAGCTCGAACACGTTCTCGATGAGCTGATGCTCTTCGCGCTGCAAGATCCCGGCGGCGGCGCCTGCATCCATCACCGCATAAATATCATCCGAGGTGATCTCGTCGTTGCGCACCATGGAGACGCGCAGCAGGCGAAACAGCAAGTTGGCCAGGCCGTTGAAGAACCAGACCAGGGGCATCCACAACATCACGAACAACATCATGGGCCGCACCACTATCACGGCGATCCGCTCGGGCATGGTCATGGCAAGGCGCTTTGGCATCAAATCCGCCAGCAAAATGAACATGCTGGTGACGAACACGAAGGAGGCGGTCGAGCTGATCTCGCTCAGCCAGGGCCCCTGATAAACGCCCGCAATCAGTGTCTTGATGGCAGGGTTCAGGGCCGACTCGCCCAAGATACCGCCGAGGATGGCGACGGTATTGAGACCAATTTGCACCACGGTAAAGAAGTTGCCCGGCTGGGCCTGCAGGGCCAGTACCTTGGAGGCCTGGCGGTTCCCTTCATCGGCCATCACCTGCAGCTTGATCTTGCGGGAGGCGGCGAGGGAGATCTCGGAAAGGGAGAAAAACACGCTACTGGCAATCAGTAGCAGGAGTAAAAATAAACTATCGGCAAAACTCATGGTTAACCTATTTCAACACCCGTCTTGGCACAAGACGCTAACTGGGCCCCTCTGGAGCCGGATGTGGCATGATAGCCGCCACATCGGTGTCCTATTTTACCAGATTTCTGCCGATGAGTGTGATACTTAGCCCAAACGGGCCCCATTAGGCACCACTCGATCTGGCACGGCCATCACCACGGCACCATCCGGGCGATAAAAGCCGGTGAGCAGGAACTCGGAACGAAAGGGCCCGATCTGTTTGCTCGCAAAGTTGACCACCCCGACTATCTGGCGGCCGACCAGCTCGTCGGGGCGATAGAGATCCGTGACTTGGGCGCTGCTCTTGCGCTCACCTACGTCGGGACCAAAATCGACCCAGACCTTGTAGGCGGGGCGGCGGGCCTCGGGGAAGGGCTCAACCCGCACCACTGTGCCCACCATCAGAGCCACCTTGGCAAAGTCGTCCCAGCTGATCTCTTCCATCTCATTCATCCTGCGGCTTGGTTGTTCACGTCAGGCAAGCATGTCATGCCCCGGGACAGAGCGCTGTTGCCAGGCGCCGATCTTTTGTCGTGAACCATCACTTTCGCAGATAACGGCTCATCTTCCGGGTTGCTCCCCGTTCGCGCTTGGCAAGCCTGCGCCGCCATGGTGCCTGCGCCACGCGGAAGGAGTCTCTCCCAGCGCCTTGAGAAAGCGCTGACTGAACGCCGCCTGGCTCTGGTATCCAACTCGGGCCGCCACCTCGCCGATGGCCAAACCGGTTAGACGCAGCAGGTCTTGCGCTCGTCCAAGGCGGCGGCGCTGCAAATAGAGGGCCGGGCTGGTGCCCAGCTCGCTGGCAAACAACTGATTGAAACGACTGATCCCCAGACAAGCCACCGCGGCCAACTCCGCGGTCGTCAGCGGCTGGCTCAAATTTGCATCCATATGAGCCAGCACCCGAGTGAGACGCGGACTGATCCCCCGCCCTTTTCCGAGCAGTCGCAGCCAGAGTTCGCCCATGCCAAGGGGGGCCTGGCCACGCTCAAGCAGGGGACGCATAAAGGCAAGGTAGCGCTGTTGATCCCCATTCAAGGGCTGAAAAGGGCATTCGAACAGGGCGGGCGGCAGCCAGTGAGCATCCTGGGTGAGGAAAGGCAGGTCGGGATCGGCGGAAAAATCGTGACGCTCGCCGGGGGCAATGATGCAGACCCAGCCAGGCTGGAGTCGCCGGGCCGCGCCCGCCACGTCGATCTCGAGGGGGCCATCGAGGGGCAATACCAGCTGGGCATGATCGTGGCGGTGACTGGTGGTCTGCGCGCTGTAGCGGCGAAGGCTCAAGGATTCCATGCAGCAGGCTCCATCATCAAGGCCGGGGAAAGGCTCAATGCTAACAGCGCAGCGCCCAGACGCAAAGACGGGGCTTGGGCCCCGTCTTTGCGATGTTGCGCGGCGCTTAAACCATCAGGATTTGCCGAGCAGCTCGTTGATCTCGTCCACCTTGGTGTGACGCACGTCTTTGCCCTTGACGAAATAGATGATGTATTCGCAGATGTGTTGGCAACGATCGCCGACCCGCTCTATGGCACGCGCCGCCCAGAGCACGTTCAGCACCTGAGGTATGGTGCGCGGATCTTCCATCATGTAGGTCATCAGCTCACGGATGATGGACTCGTACTCCCGGTCTACCTTGTCATCTTCCTTGTAAACGGTGATGGCTGCGTCCAGATCCATGCGCGCAAAGGCATCGAGCACGTCATGCAGCATCTTGATGGTACGACGGCCCATGTTTTCCAGGGAGACCAGCGGCGGTTGCGGCTTGTTGGCGTTGTTGGTCAGCATGCGGGCAATCTTGTCGGCCACATCACCAATGCGCTCGAGCTCGGAGATGGTTTTGATGATGGCCATCACCAGACGCAAGTCAGAGGCCGCAGGCTGGCGCTTGGCGATGATGCGGGTGCACTCTTCGTCGATGGCCACTTCCATGCCGTTGACCTTGTGGTCATTGATGACGATTTTGCGCGCCGCCTCCAGATCCTGACCATGGATGGCTGCGATGGCATCGATGAGTTGCTGCTCGACCAGCCCCCCCATCACCAGCACCTGGTTGCGGATGCCCTCAAGTTCGGCATTGAACTGACCTGAGATGTGTTTATTGAGATTCATATTATCCATACAAATAATCCTTGTCGGTCCGATTATATCCCAGGATGGCCATGGGCCCTCATCCTTGTCCCTTGTGCTTAGCCATAACGGCCGGTGATATAGTCTTCGGTCTTCTTCTTGCTCGGGGTGGTGAAGATGGTGTTGGTGTCCGCATACTCGATGAGCTCGCCCATGTACATGAAGGCAGTCTGATCCGAGACCCGCGCCGCCTGTTGCATGTTATGGGTGACGATGACCACGGTGAACTGGGTCTTGAGCTCGTTGATCAGCTCCTCGATGGTCAGGGTCGAGATGGGATCGAGCGCCGAGGTCGGCTCATCGAGCAACAATACTTCCGGTTCGATGGCGATGGCGCGGGCGATCACCAGACGCTGCTGCTGACCCCCGGACAGACCGAATGCGTTGTCATGCAAGCGATCCTTCACCTCCTCCCAGAGCGCCGCGCCGCGCAAGGATCGCTCGGCGGCCTCATCCAGCTGACGCCGGTCGCTGATGCCTTGCAGGCGCAGACCATAGACCACGTTCTCGTAGATGGACTTGGGGAAGGGATTGGGTCGCTGGAACACCATGCCGACCCGGCGGCGCAGGGCCGACACATCCACATTCTTGTCATAGATGTTGTGACCGTGCAGCTGGATCTCCCCCTCGATGCGACAGATCTCCACCAGATCGTTCATCCGGTTGATACAGCGCAGCAGCGTTGACTTGCCACAGCCAGACGGGCCGATAAAGGCAGTCACCTGCCCCTTGGGGATCTTCATATTCACGTTGAACAGCGCCTGTTTATTGCCGTAGTACAGGTTGAGGTCCTTGACCTCAAGCGCGGTCTGCTCCGGGGTCAGGCTGCTCAGATCCAGGGCCTTGTGCAGGGTCGAAGTCGGCGTCACGTTGATCATCTGATTACCTCAAAAAGTCTCAAAATCTTGTCTGGCGCCGCTGGAATCTACATGTTCCAGCGGCCGCAATTGGTTGCCAGCAGGGATGGCGGCTCGCTATCAAGCCGCTCATCGCTGACTTCAGTCTCTGCCTGGCGCCGGATTAATGCTCCAGCGACCGGAATTTTTCACGCAAGTGGTTACGAAGCCGGTGATGTCGGTCAGGTTCATACTGTTCATCCATTGGCTCAACATCAGTCAGGACAGTCGCATCAATGTTCCAAAGAGCGGAATTTCTCGCGCAAGTGATTCCGAATACCGATAGCCGTCAGGTTGAGCCCGACGATGACGGTCACCAGCAGGAAAGAGGTCGCATAGACCAGTGGCCGGGCCGCCTCTACGTTCGGGCTCTGGAAGCCCACGTCATAGATGTGGAAGCCCAGGTGCATGAACTTGCGCTCCACATGCAGGTAGGGGAAGTTGCCATCCACCGGCAGGGTCGGTGCCAACTTGACCACGCCGACCAGCATCAGGGGGGCCACTTCACCCGCCGCACGAGCAATGGCCAGGATAAGACCCGTCATGATGGCCGGACTCGCCATGGGGAGTACGATGCGCCACAGGGTCTCGGCCTGGGTCGCGCCCAGGGCCAGGGAGCCCTGACGAACAGTGCTCGGGATCCGCGCCAGCCCCTCTTCGGTAGAGACGATCACCACCGGCAGGGTCAGGATGGCCAGCGTCAGCGCCGACCAGATGACACCGGGGGAGCCAAAGGTCGGGCTCGGCAGCGCCTCCGGGTAGAAGAGCTGATCCAGCGAACCGCCGAGGGTATAGACGAAGAAGCCCAGCCCGAACACGCCGTAGACGATGGAGGGCACCCCCGCCAGGTTGATGACCGCGATACGGATTAGCTTGGTCAGGCCATTCTTGCCCGCATATTCGTGCAGGTAAACGGCCGCCACCACCCCGAGCGGGGTCACTATGATGGCCATCAGTATCACCATGAAGACGGTGCCGAAGATGGCCGGGAAGACGCCCCCTTCGGTATTGGCCTCGCGGGGTTCGCCGCTGACAAACTTGCCTATCTGATGGAACCAGTGACCCACTTTGCCCAGCAGGCTCATCTCATTGGGCCAGGTGATGTCCAAGACCTTGGACATGGGCATCTCGACCTCGACCCCGCGCATGTCGCGCACCTTGATGGCATCGCGATCGGCCTGGCGCCGCAGGTCAAACAGCTGTTTCTCCAGCACCTGATAGTCGGCGTTGAGGGTCTCGCGCTGCTTGGCCAGGTCGGCCTTGAGGCTGTCGGTCACCTCCCCGTCCAGCTCGGCCTTGCGCTCCTTGAGACGCAATTTTTCGAGCTGATAGTTGATGCTGCCTATGTCGCCTTTTTGCAGTGCATCGGCCTCTTCGGAGAGGCGATTGCTGCGCGCCAGCATCCGCTCTATCACCGGGTGCAGATCTGTGGTGATGACCTTGCCATCTTCCCTGGCCGCACTGAGGTAGCCATAGAAGTTGCCATTGGTGCTGCGCTCGAGTACCGCCAGTTCCTTGGGTTGGCTGCGAGACAGGATGTCGGTCTCCAGCACCCAGCGAAAATCCAGTCCGACGAATTCACGGTTGCCAGTCTTGACCAGATAACGGGTCAAGTCCTTGCGTTCCTCCCCTGTCAGGGCCAGACCGGCAGCACGCAACTGCTCGACCGGCACCAGTTCCCGGTCATTGATCTCGCCGATGAGGGTGCTCTTGGCTCCGCTGGCATCTTTTACCTGCCACTCATAGATGGGGTGCGGCCAGAAGTAGGTGAGACCACGCCAGCCGATGAGCAACAACAGACCCAGCACGGCGACCAGACTCAGACTGACAGCGCCGCCCGTCATCCAGATCCAGGGGGCCCCTGATTTAAACCACTTACCCATTGTCGATTCCTTCACTACAGGGAACTGTATTTTTCACGCAGACGCTGGCGAACGAATTCAGCCAGGGTGTTGACGAGAAAGGTGAACACAAACAGCACGAAGGCGGCGAGGAAGAGTACCCGGTAGTGGGAGCTGCCCACCTCGGATTCCGGCATCTCTACCGCTATGTTGGCCGCCAGGGTACGCAGCCCCTGGAACATGGAGAAGTCCATGATGGGGGTATTGCCCGTGGCCATCAGCACTATCATGGTCTCGCCCACGGCGCGGCCAAGCCCCATCATCACCGCCGAGAAGATGCCCGGACTCGCGGTCAGGATCACCACCCGGCTCAGGGTCTGCCAAGGGGTCGCCCCCAGGGCGAGCGAGCCTTGGGTAAGGTGTTTGGGCACAGAGAAGACCGCATCCTCGGCGATGGAGAAGATAGTCGGTATCACCGCAAAGCCCATGGCGATACCCACGACCAGGGAGTTGCGCTGGTCAAACTTGATGCCCATCTCGTTGGTGAGCCAGCTGCGGGTGTCGCCACCAAAGAAGGCGTGCTCAACCATGGGACTCAGGGACAGGGCCAGCCAACCGATGAAGAGCACCACGGGGATGAGCAAGATAGCTTGCGAACCATCTGGCACCAGCTGCTTGAGCCTGCCCGGCAAGCCATGCCAGGCCAGGGCCGTGAGCAGCATGCCGAGGGGCAACATCACCAGCATCATAAAGATGCCGGGTAGATAATCCTCGACGATGGGGGCCAGCCAGAGACCGGCCAGGAAGCCCAGGATCACCGTCGGCAGTGCCTCCATGATCTCCACCGTCGGCTTGACGAATTTGCGCATCCCGGCGGACATGAAATAGGCGGTGTAGATGGCGCCGGCCACACCGATCGGCACGGCGAACAGCATGGCGTAGAAGGCCGCCTTGAGGGTCCCGAACGAAATGGGGATCAGGCTCAACTTGGGCTCGAAGTCATTGCTGGCGGAGGTGGACTGCCAGACATACATGGGCTCGGGATAGCCTTCGTACCACACCTCTTGCCAGAGGGCGGACCAGGTCACCTCGGGGTGCTCATTCTCGACCGAGTAGCTCTTGATTTCGTTGCCCTGTTGCAGCAGCAACAGATTGTGGCGCGGGGAGATGGCTACCCCATTGAAGCCGCCACCTTCTATCTTCTCGTCGAGCAGCTTGGACTCACCGGTGGCGTGGAAGAAGTTGATGGTGCCATCCTGGCTTGCCGAGACAAAGCCTTTGCGGAACTGCTCCGGCGCGAGCTGAGCCACGGGGCCATCGCTCTTGAAGTCACGGATGTAGGTGAACTCGCGCTTGCCGTTCTTGGCGACTTCGAACCACTGGGAGATAACGCCGTTGTCATTGCCCACCAGGATGGAAGAAGCCCCGGCCAGCAGCGCCAACTGGGTGACGTTGGCATTGGGGGCATTGATGTCTAGCACATTGCGCAGCTGGATGTCGTCGAGGCTCTGGATGTCATAGACGGAGAGACGGTTGCCCGAACGCACCATCAAGATACGCAGGTTAGGGGTCAGCAGCATCTGATCGACCTGGCGAGGCAGAGCCGGAATGGGATAGCTCTTGCTGGTCCACTCCACCTCACCCGAGATGAAGTTCTCCTCGCCACTCATCACCGCCATGACACCGCGGCCATCCTGGGTCAGGGCAGCAGCGACCATCTTGTCTTTGCCCGCCTCAAATACCAGCTGGCTGAGCGGCTTGCCCTCGGGATCCACCACAATGGGCTCTTCGCCGAAGGGGTAACCCAGCACGGGCTCAATCAGTCGCACATCCTTGGGATAGCTCACCTTGAATTTGGGCTCAACCACCAGCGCCTTGCCATCTTTGAAGCCATAGGTCAGGTAGGTCTTGCCCGGGGTCGGGATCGCCACCGCACTGATGTCGCCTGGCACCTGAGCCTGGCCGATGGCCTCGCCAGCCTTGAAGCGAGCATCATCTTGCAGCGCGAAAAAATTGACCTCTCCCCTGTCGCTGAAGCGATACCCTATCTCGTTTTGCTCCTCGACCCCGATCAGGGCCGTCTTGTCCTTGACCGGCAAGGAGAAATTGGAGAGCGGGGCCATGGAGGCGCCGTCGAAGATGGGTTTCACCACATAGAGCAGATAGAAGAAGATGAGCAAGAGCGCCACCAACACCAGGGTTCCCCCTGCGGTGACGCCATACTTGGCTAGTTTGTCCTTGATCCGGCGCTTTCTGTTGCCCACCATGATCAGGTGAATAGATTCCGATGACATGCAAAACCTCAATGTGAGCTAGGCTTGGCGGCATTATATGGCGGTTGCATGACAGTTTTGTTACATGAGGGAGGGAGTTTGTTCCTGGTCGATATTCGTGGGCGAGCCTTCTGCCAAGGGATTGAATGGCAAAATAAAATAGACCAATGGCCCGGCGACATTACCAGACTGAAGCGAGTGAAGGAGAGTGCCCCATGGCCAGCTCAGTTGAACTGGCCATGACTGATTCATGCATCGAGCGGCCGGCCCCGCCCTCGCCTCAGGGTTCAGAGTGGCTTGACTGGTGCGCCTTGGCCGCCTTCTGCTCGGCGCGGCGCCGCTTGAAGAAAGCAGAGAGCTGGGCGGAGCAAGCCTCGGCAAGCACCCCTGCCTGCAGCGCTATCCGGTGGTTGTGACGCTCGTCCTGCAATATGTTGAACACAGAGCCTGCCGCTCCCGTTTTAAGATCCGTCGCGCCATACACAACTCGTTTGACTCGGCTGTGAATGAGGGCGCCGGCACACATGCAGCATGGCTCCAGAGTCACATAGAGCACGGTATCGAGCAGACGGTAGTTTTGCAGATGCTCTCCGGCGGCGCGGATCGCCATGATCTCGGCGTGGGCACAGGCATCATGGCTCGTGATGGAGCGATTCCATCCCTCCCCCACTATCTGATCCCCCAGCACCAGCACAGCCCCCACCGGGATCTCGCCCATCCCTTCGGCTTTGGCGGCCAGGGCCATGGCATGCCTCATCCAGATTTCATCCTGTGCTGACATCTCGGTTTCCAAACTCTCCCCCTTGGCAGTGACACGGGTAAACAGGCATTAAAAATGGGGGGCGATTATGCCAAATCCCCCCGCATAGCCCAAGAAACATCTAGTCTGCGCAATAAAGAAGCAATCGGCATCTCTCTGATAAAAAAGGACTTGCGCCGCAAAGACCATCTCATTAGACTTCCCATCCGTCAGCCAAGCTGACGCAGTCGGCGTGTAGCGCAGCCAGGTAGCGCACTGTCATGGGGTGTCAGGGGTCGGAGGTTCGAATCCTCTCACGCCGACCATCATTCCCCGAAAATAGCCCAGTCTCGCGACTGGGCTATTTTTTTGTGTGCTTTTTCTCCTCGGTTCGTCTGGGCTTCCAGGGCTGATGCCGATAAGCAGATGGCCGCACCTTTCACAAAGATGAACAATGGCGACAGGGCGAAACCACCCCTTAATGAATAATTTAGCCAGTGGCGGGGTATATTTTATACAGAACCGCTTGAGCCTTTATAAATTAGCCGCTAGGATGTGCGCCTTTGTGCCGGCACTCGCTACAAGGATGCGGAAATCAGGGTAAGGATCCTACCCACCGGCTTGCAATCTACCCAGAGGCAAGCAGACATGACCACCCAGCATCCATCTAATACCCCTCCTCAGGAACCCGATGACGAACAGGTTGTTCGGCTCGACATCATCGATCTTGCCGAGCCCGATGAAGAGTATTAAGCCCCTTTGGCGGGGTAGTTAAGCCTCTGTGAGATCCCCCAGCCCCCCATGATTCGTCAGCCTGATTAAAAAAGTGTCATATTTCGCGAATAAAACAATAACCAGAATTTTATACTAATGCCGTTGTACTTGGGCCGCCCCCGCCTTCGCTGGCATCCGACACAAACCTACGTTATTGCGCTCCAATCTGATACCCGTCCTCAAGATGAGTTGTGGTCTGACCAAGCCCGCCCCCCAGTTTTAAACAAAATCACTTTTCCCTTTACCAACAAAGGCCTTGCGCCAACTGATGCCAAGAAACCCGCCTCATACACCCCGGGATAGCAGGTCTGGAGTAAGGTCGGGATCTGCCTTTGCATTTGTAATTTAATTACGTAATTAACAACATAATGCTGCAAGTCCCCTTTCCCAGTTAGACTTTCACGGGGTCACTGCCCAACAGGAGTTTTTCATCTGTATGGAGCTTTTGCTCAACTCACTCAAATCTATATAAAACATAATCTTAACCACTTTAAGAAAACGGGTGTTTTAAAAAATAGGTTGACGACACTAATAATTTTCAGCACCTTAACAAACATGTCACTTGGTATATCCAAGGGGGGAAGTGAACAGGGATCGACTTTAGTCGTAGTTATTTAGTTCAAAATGTAATTTTTCACAGGAGTGACCCCATGTCGGCACCGGCCCAGGCCCTTTGCAGTGATCGCCTTCGCATTGAAGGCCCCATGCAACCCAAGTATGCACAAATACTGACACCGGAAGCGGTGGCTCTGGTGTCCGAGCTGGTGGAACATTTCGCTCCCCAGCGCAAAGAACTACTCAAGCAACGCATCGCCCGTCAGGCGCGCATCGACGGCGGCGAGCTGCCGGATTTCCTGCCAGAAACGGCCCATATTCGCGAAAGTCAGTGGGCAGTGCGCGGCATCCCCGCCGATCTGCAAGACCGCCGGGTGGAGATAACCGGCCCGGTCGAGCGCAAGATGGTCATCAACGCCCTCAATGCCAACGTCAAAGTGTTCATGGCAGACTTTGAAGACTCCCTCGCCCCCGCCTGGGATAAGGTGATCGAGGGTCAAATCAACCTGCGCGACGCCGTCAACGGCACCATTTCCTACCAGAGCCCGCAAGGCAAGGCATATACCCTCAATCGCGATCCGGCCGTGCTGGTCTGCCGGGTACGTGGCCTGCACCTGCCGGAGAAACACGTCACCTTCAACGGTGAATCCATCCCCGGCGGCCTGTTCGACTTCGCACTCTATTTCCTGCACAACCATCAGGCGCTGCTGGCCAAGGGCTCGGGCCCCTACTTCTATGTCCCCAAGCTGCAAAGTCATCTGGAAGGGCGCTGGTGGAGCGAGGTGTTCGCCTGGACCGAGGACAAGTTCGGTCTGCCCCGCGGCACCATCAAGGCCACCGTGCTTATCGAGACCCTGCCGGCGGTGTTCGAGATGGATGAGCTGCTCTATCAGATGAAGGATCACATAGTCGCGCTCAACTGCGGCCGCTGGGACTACATCTTCAGCTATATCAAGACGTTGAAGAACCACCCTGACCGCGTCCTGCCGGACCGCCAGGTGGTCACCATGGACAAGCCGTTCCTTTCCGCCTACTCGCGCCTGCTGATCAAGACCTGTCACAGACGCGGCGCCCTGGCCATGGGCGGCATGGCTGCCTTTATTCCGGCCAAGGATCCGGCTGTCAACGAGCAGGTATTCGCGAAAGTCAAAGCAGATAAAGAGCGGGAAGCGAGCAATGGCCACGACGGCACCTGGGTCGCCCACCCCGGCCTCGCCGATACCGCCATGGCAGTGTTCAATGCGGCCATCCCGAGCGGAGCCAAGAACCAGATCGAGGTGCTGCGCGAGCAGGATGCGTCCATCACCGCCGCCGACCTGCTGGCACCCTGCGAGGGGGATCGTACCGAGGCAGGCATGCGCACCAACATCCGGATCGCCCTGCAATACCTGGAAGCCTGGATAGGCGGCAACGGCTGCGTGCCCATCTACGGTCTGATGGAAGACGCGGCCACGGCCGAAATCTCCCGCACCTCCATCTGGCAGTGGATCCGCCACGGCAAGAGCCTGTCGAACGGCCAAGTGGTGACCAAGGCGCTGTTCCGCCAGATGCTGGCCGAGGAGCAGAAGGTCGTCGAAGCGGAAGTGGGCACCGAACGCTGGCAAGCCGGGCGCTTTGCCGAGGCGAGCGAGCTGATGGAGCAGATCACCTGCGCCGACACCCTGATCGATTTTTTGACGCTGCCCGGTTACGAGCGGCTCTGAACGAGGGGCCTCCCCAGCGGAGCCCGCCAATAACAAATCAATGGAAACGTGAAATCATGAAAGAGGGAACTTATATGGCACTGACCCGTGAGCAACAGATCCAGGCTATCGAGAAAGACTGGGCAGAAAACCCCCGCTGGAAAGGGATCAAGCGCGGCTACAGCGCCGAGGACGTGGTGAATCTGCGCGGCAGCCTGGTCCCCGCCCATACCCTGGCCCAACGTGGTGCCGACAAGCTGTGGGAGCTGATCCATGGCAGCGCCAAGAAAGGCTATGTGAACTGTCTCGGTGCCCTGACCGGCGGCCAGGCGGTGCAGCAGGCCAAGGCGGGCATCGAAGCCATCTACCTCTCCGGCTGGCAAGTGGCGGCGGACAACAACTTGTCCTCCACCATGTACCCGGATCAGTCCCTCTACCCGGCCAACTCGGTCCCGTCCGTGGTTGAGCGCATCAACAACTCGTTTGCCCGTGCCGACCAGATCCAGTGGGCCAACAAGGTAGGCCCGCAGGACGCCGGTTTCATCGACTACTTCCTGCCGATCGTGGCGGATGCGGAAGCCGGCTTCGGCGGCGTGCTGAACGCCTTCGAGCTGATGAAGGGCATGATTGAAGCAGGCGCCGCCGGCGTGCACTTCGAAGATCAGCTGGCCTCGGTGAAGAAATGCGGCCACATGGGTGGCAAGGTGCTGGTGCCCACCCAGGAAGCGGTACAGAAACTGGTCGCGGCACGCCTGGCAGCCGATGTCTGTGGCACCACGACCCTGGTGATCGCCCGTACCGACGCCAACGCGGCGGACTTGCTGACCACGGACGCCGATCCCTACGATGCAGGTTTCCTGACCGGCGAGCGTACCGCCGAAGGTTTCTACAAGGTACAAGCCGGCATCGAGCAGGCCATCTCCCGCGGTCTGGCCTATGCCCCTTACGCCGACATGGTGTGGTGCGAAACCGCGAAGCCCGATCTGGACGAGGCGCGCAAGTTTGCCGAGGCCATCAAGGCGCAGTACCCGGATACCATCCTGGCCTACAACTGCTCCCCGAGCTTCAACTGGAAGAAGAACCTGGACGATGCCACCATCGCCCGCTTCCAGCAGGAGCTGTCCGACATGGGTTACAAGTACCAGTTCATCACCCTCGCGGGCATTCACAACATGTGGTTCCACATGTACGAGCTGGCCTACCAGTACGCCCGTGGCGAGGGAATGAAGCACTACGTCGAGATGGTGCAGGAGCCGGAGTTTGCCGCCGCCAGCCGGGGTTACACCTTCGTGGCACACCAGCAGGAAGTGGGCACGGGTTACTTCGACAAGGTCACTACCGTCATCCAGGGTGGCCAATCTTCCGTCACCGCCCTCACTGGCTCGACCGAAGAAGATCAGTTCCATTAATGCAGGTACAACCGGCCTTGCATGGCGCCAACAAAAAACCCCGGCACAGACCGGGGTTTCTTTTTGCTCCACCGCGAAGGATGGAAAGTGATGCACATGCAGTTGTGCATCAACTCACAGCGCGAGGATCTCTTTCACAAAGGGAATAGTAAGTTTTCGCTTGGCGCTAAAGGAGGCGTTATCGAGTCGATTGAGTGTGCTGAGCAGGGTGCGCATGTCACGAGAGAGGCGATTGAGCAAGAAGCGACCCACATCGATGGGCAGCTTGAAGCCACGTAGCTCGGCTCTCAGTTGCAAGGCACTGAGTTTGCCCTCGTCGTCGAGCTCCTGCAATTGGAAGGAGACCCCCCAGTCGAGGCGGGAGGCCAGATCCGGCAGTTGCAGACCCAGCTTGCGCGGCGCGCTGCAGCCGGTCACAACGAGCGTTCCCTCTCCCTTCTCCTGCCAGCGATTGTAAAAATCGAACAGGGCCCGCTCCCAGAGGGTATTGCCAGCGATGGCCTCCAGGCTGTCGAGACAAACCAGCGGCAGGCTCTCCATGGCATCGAGCATGCTGGGGTCGAGTTGCTCAAACTGATCGAGCGAGAGATAAGCGGCGGCTGCATCGCGGGCGTTGACCTCGGCGCAGGTGGCATGTAACAGGTGGGAGCGGCCTGAGCCCTTGGCACCCCAGAAATAGAGGAAAGGTGCGCCCTGACCGATAGCGGCATTCTTGAGAGCCGTGATCAGATGGGCGTTGTTGCCGGGATAGAAACTGACGAAGGTTTCATCATCCGGAAGTTGTACGGCTAAAGACAGTTGGGCCGGTTGCTTCACTCGGTGGGCTTTGACTGTGACATTTGTGCGCTAGTGTAACATCGCTCGGCCAGATAGAGAACCGCCGGACCTGGGCCCGGCGCTGGCATCATCTAAGGCTGCGACCATTGGTAACGCAGGTTGCCCTCATCGGGTAGCCGCTGCAGCCTGGGCTCCAACTCCAGACCACGAATGAGTTCGGCCCTATCCCCCTGCAAGGTGAGGGAGAAGTTGACCTTGTCACCATTGAGCTGGCCTATGGTGACCTGAGTGACACTCGCCATGCCCTGCAGCAGCTTTTGCAGGCTGATCATGTCATCTATCCCCTGCACTCCTTCTATCTGCAACGCCTGACTCGAGCTGACGCCGCCAAGACGAGCACCATAGTTTTCCACCAGCCATCCGGCCAGGGCATCGGCCAAACCGGTGGCGATCTCCTGCTGGCTACCTTGCACCTCTCCCTTGGTCAGCTGCTCGGTTGCCCCCGACTTGGGACCATAGAGGGCCCAATTCAGGGTCCATCCTTCACCTTGGGCCACTAATTGGCCAAGCAACACCATCTCGGCGCCGTAACGCTGGCTGGCCTTGAGGATGGGACCGGCGAAGCGGCCCCAGACATCGGTGGCACTGACCGCCATGCTGTCATCCAGATCCATCAAGGGGATGCTGACTGGCAGCCCCAGCATCCGGGCCTGACTGCGCAATACAGGGGACCATCCATCACCGGACTGATCCGAGATGATACGCCGCTCCCCATCGTCCTGAACCAGCCAGAACGCCAGTTGCGGACGGGCGGGACCAAGCAGCGCATATTTGCTGCCCGCAATCAGGGCATTGACCTTGGCGGGCACGAACTGCGCCTTGAGCATCTTCACTTGGCCCTCATCCTGATAGCCGTACTGCTGCACGTACTCCTTGGGGGCAGCCAGTGCCTTGACCACGTCAGGCTGCGCCAGGATGTCGCGCTTGCCACTCACCTTGACCAGCACCTCGGAGAGAGCCTGACTCTGGGCCGCCGTCATGTCGCCACTGGTTGGCGCCATGCCTTGGTAAAGATCATTGACCTGAGCGGCCGACAGGACGCAGGCAAACAGGGCGCCACAGAGGGCGAACAGAAATTTATGCATGGGAAACAGCTCTCTGGCGGACAGGATGTGGCTCTATGGTAGCGGCAAGCCCCATTCAGCAGCAAGCCGGCCTCCCATCAACAACGACACGAAAGGGATCGGCAGAAACGACAAAGCCGACCCAGGGGTCGGCTTTGTGAGGGGTTATCTAACCCCAGAGACAGGCCAGGCGCGTCTCGGACTTACTTGGTGCCGAAGATCTTGTCACCGGCATCGCCCAGACCCGGGACTATGTAGCCCTTTTCGTTCAGGCCGTCATCGATGGCGGCGCAATAAACTTCTACGTCAGGATGGGCGGCTTCCAGGGCTTTGAGTCCTTCCGGAGCGGCAACCAGCACCAGCACCTTGATGGAGTGGCAACCCTTCTTCTTGAGCAGGTCGATGGTGGCGATCATGGAGCCGCCGGTAGCCAGCATGGGGTCAATGACCAGGGCCAGACGCTCTTCGATGTTGCTGACGATCTTCTCGAAGTAAGGGACCGGCTGCAGGGTCTCTTCATCGCGATAGATACCGACCACGCTGACACGGGCGCTCGGCATGTGCTCGAGCACACCGTCCATCATGCCAAGACCGGCACGCAGGATAGGCACGACCGTCACCTTCTTGCCCTTGATCTGGTCAACTTCTACCGGGCCGTTCCAGCCATTGATCGTGACCTTCTCCGTTTCGAAGTCAGAGGTGGCTTCGTAAGTCAGCAGGCTGCCAACCTCTTTGGCCAGTTCACGAAAGCGTTTGGTGCTGATGTCGCCTTCGCGCATCAGGCCAATCTTGTGCTTGACCAGGGGGTGTTTGGCTTCGATGACCTTCATTATTATCTCCTCTAACTGCCGCAAGAAAAATCGCGGAATCATACAATAAAAACCCCTGGCTGTAGAGCTTTTCCGGGGAAAAACGCGCAAACGATTTCCTTTCTGGTTTTCGGCCCCGGCTGGTAGAATGTGCCCCGAATTTTACCCTCCACTTCTATACATGACGGGGACTACTCGCGTGACTGACAAAACCTCACTGAGCTACAAGGATGCTGGCGTTGATATCGATGCCGGCAACGCACTGGTTGAACGTATCAAGGGCGTATCGAAGCGCACTCGTCGTCCTGAAGTCCTTGGTGGTCTTGGCGGCTTTGGGGCCCTGTGTCAAATCCCGGCGGGCTACAAGGAGCCAGTATTGGTCTCCGGTACCGATGGTGTGGGGACCAAGCTGCGTCTGGCCATCGATCTGAAAAAGCATGATACCGTTGGCATCGATCTGGTGGCCATGTGCGTCAATGACCTGATAGTGCAAGGCGCAGAGCCGCTGTTCTTCCTCGACTACTATGCCACTGGCAAACTGAACGTGGATACCGCCGCCAGCGTGGTAACCGGGATTGGCCTGGGCTGCGAGCAGTCCGGTTGCTCCCTGGTCGGCGGCGAAACCGCCGAAATGCCTGGCATGTATGAAGGGGATGACTACGACATCGCCGGTTTCTGTGTCGGTGTGGTCGAGAAGAGCGAGATCATCGACGGCAGCAAGGTCGGTGACGGCGATGCCCTGATCGCCCTGGCCGCCAGTGGCCCCCACTCCAATGGCTTCTCCCTCATCCGCAAGATCCTGGAAGTGTCCGGGGCCGACGTGCAGCAGCCACTGGGTGACACCACTCTGGCCAACGCCTTGCTGGAGCCAACCCGCATCTATGTCAAACCCGTGCTCAAGCTCATTAAAGAGTGCGAGATCCATGCCCTCTCCCACATCACCGGCGGCGGCTTCTGGGAGAACATCCCCCGTGTGCTGCCAGCGAACACCCAGGCGGTGATCGACGAGCAGAGCTGGCAGTGGCCAGCGGTGTTTAGCTGGCTGCAGCAAGCAGGCAACGTCACTCGCTTTGAGATGTATCGCACCTTCAACTGTGGCGTCGGCATGATCATCGCCCTGCCTGCCAGCGAGCTGGACAAGGCGCTGGCCCTGCTCAAGGCAGAGGGTGAAAACGCCTGGCACATTGGTCATATCGCCAAGGCCGCCGATGGCGAGGAGCAGGTCATCATCAAATGACCCGCATCCTAGTGTTGATCTCCGGCAGTGGCAGCAACCTGCAAGCCATACTCGATGGCTGCGCTCAGGGCAGGATTGACGGCCAGGTCGTGGCAGTCATCAGCAACAAGGCCGATGCCTATGGTCTGGTTCGGGCCAAGCACGCAGGTGTCGCCGCCGAGGTGCTCGCCCATCAGGGCTTCGAGAGCCGCGAGGCCTATGACGCGGCTCTGATGGCCCGCATCGACAGCCACCAGCCCGATCTCATCGTGCTGGCCGGCTTTATGCGGATCCTCACCGGGAACCTGGTGCGTCACTATCAGGGACGCATGCTCAACATCCACCCCTCCCTGCTGCCCAAGTATCAGGGACTGCACACCCACCAACGCGCCATCGAGGCCGGTGACAAGGAACATGGCGCCAGCGTCCATTTCGTCACCGAAGAACTCGATGGCGGCCCCGTGGTGCTGCAAGCGCGGGTACCCATCTTCCCGGAGGATGAGGCGAGCGATGTGGCGGCCCGCGTGCAGGTGCAGGAACACAGCCTCTACCCCTTGGTGGTGCAGTGGTTCTGTCAGGGTAGGTTGCGCTGTGATGCCACGGGGGCCTGGCTCGATGGTGAGCCACTTGGCCAGGCAGGCTACGCCAACGACTGAACCTGAGCCCGGCACTGCGGTGCCGGGAAGGGTCAAGACAAGAGGGAGGCCCATGGGCCTCCCTCTCTCTTATCCTGCGACCTTCACACAGTCACCCTGACCCGATTCAGGTCGGCATCATGCCGCCCTGGCGGGACACCAGCTCGCCGAGTCGAAACAGGCAATGCTCCCCCGGTGCCATCTGCTGCCAGGATTCATTACCGGTCAAGGGCCGAGTCGCTATCAGGGTGACCACATCGTCTGGGGTGGTCTCACGCTGAAAATCGATGGCCACATCCTCATCGAGCAGACGTGCCTCGCCAAAGGGGGCACAGCGGGTGAGCCAATGCAGATTGTTGCTGCAATAGGTCATCACGTACTCGCCATCGGAGAGCAGCATGTTGAATACCCCCAAGGCACGCAACTCGTCGCACAGGCTCGCCAGATAGCGGAACATGGCCGGAAAATTGGCGGGGCGGCGGGGGTACTTTTGCTCGAGCCGACTGAGCAACCAGCAGAAGGCATGCTCACTGTCGGTATCACCGATGGGCCTGTGCCGCCCTGTCGCCAGCCTCTTGTAACCGGTCAGCTGGCCATTGTGAGCGAAAGTCCAGTTGCGGCCCCACAACTCACGGGTGAAGGGGTGGGTATTCTCGAGCGAGACACAGCCCCGGTTTGCCTGACGGATGTGGCTGACCACGGCGCGGCTCTTGATGGGCAGCGCCTGCACCAGTCTGGCGATGGGCGATTCTGCACTGGGCTCGGGATCCTTGAAGGTACGACACCCCTTTCCTTCATAGAAGGTGATGCCCCAGCCATCCTTGTGGGGCCCCGTCTTGCCACCGCGCAGCATCAGCCCGGTGAAGCTGAAGCAGATGTCAGTCGGTACATTGGCACTCATGCCGAGCAGCTCACACATGATAACTCTCCCCCTGCCCGCACGAATTCAGATCCAGCGGTTCGTCCATCTCACTGCGACCTTACTTGGCCATCTCTTTTTCGACCAACTGGATCAGGATATGGATCACTTTGATGTGTATCTCCTGAATGCGATCGGCATAACCGAAATGGGGTACCCGAATCTCGATATCGGCCAGGCCTGCCATCTTGCCGCCATCCTTGCCGGTCAGGGCGATCACCTTCATGCCCTTGGCATGGGCGGCTTCGATGGCCTTGAGGATGTTGCCTGAATTGCCGCTGGTGGAGATGCCAAGCAGCACGTCGCCACGGCGACCGACCGCTTCCACATAACGGGAGAAGACATAGTCATAGCCAAAGTCGTTGGAGACGCAGGAGAGGTGGCTGGGGTCCGAGATGGCGATACCGGCATAACCGGGGCGGTTCTCGCGATAACGGCCGGTCAGCTCTTCGGCAAAGTGCATGGCATCACAGTGGGAGCCGCCGTTGCCGCAGGAGAGCACCTTGCCCTCTTGCTTGAAGGAGTCAGCCAGCAAGCGGGCGGCGGCCTCGATGTTGTTCAGGTTCTGCTCATCGGCCAGGAATGCCTGCAGCACGCCAGCCGCCTCGGTCAGTTCATTGCGGATCAAGTCTTGGTACATGATATCTCTTCCAAAATGTCGTCGCGGCCATTCTCGCACAAGCCGGAGAAGGAGTCGCCCCCGGGCGGGTACTGGCTACGTCAAATTGCGTTAGGGTGCTCACATTACGTCGGTAACAAGCTTGTAAACAACTTGATAACTTTGTGCATATGAATTACAACAGGACCATATCCAACAGGTCAGACCTCTGGATGAGTTGAGCCAATTTGGCATCCTATCACGCAAGGAGCAAGTAATGACGACGACCCTCACTCTGCTCGGGGTGATCCTGGTTATCGGCGCCCTGGCTTATCGCCGGGTGCCCCTGTTTATCTCTAGCCTGGTCACCTTGGCCGCCCTGATGCTGGGCACCCTGTTTGGCCATGTGCCCCTGTTGGTCTGGGCCCTGTTTGTGCTGATCGCCCTGCCGCTGAATCTGGTTGATTTTCGCCGCAGTCAGCTGACCAAACCGCTGTTCAAACTCTACAAGTCCATCATGCCGGAGATGTCCCGTACCGAGAAAGAAGCCATCGAAGCGGGCACCACCTGGTGGGAAGCGGATCTCTTTGCCGGTAACCCGGACTGGAAGAAGCTGCACGCCATCCCGGTCAGTACCCTCTCCGCCGCCGAGCAAGCCTTCATGGACGGTCCGGTCGAAGAGGTGTGCCGCATGGTCAACGACTGGGAAGTGACTCATGAGCGCGCGGATCTCTCCCCCGAGGTGTGGCAATTTCTGAAGGACAACAAGTTCTTCGCCATGATCATCAAAAAGAAATACGGTGGCCTGGAATTCTCCGCCTATGCCCAATCCTGCGTATTGCAGAAACTGTGCGGCGCCAGCGCCGTGCTCGCCTCCACCGTCGGCGTGCCCAACTCGCTGGGCCCGGGGGAACTGCTGCAACACTATGGCACCGAGGCGCAGAAGGACCACTACCTGCCCCGCCTGGCCATAGGCAAGGAGATCCCCTGTTTCGCTCTGACCAGCCCGGAAGCGGGCTCGGATGCAGGCTCCATCCCCGATTTTGGCATCGTCGCTAAGGGTGAATGGGAAGGGGAAGAGGTGCTCGGCATGCGCCTGACCTGGAACAAGCGCTACATCACCCTGGCACCAATCGCCACCGTGCTTGGATTGGCGTTCAAGCTGCGCGATCCGGATCACCTGCTGGGTGAAGAAGAGGAGCTCGGCATTACGTGCGCCCTGATCCCGACCCAGATCAAAGGTGTCGAGATAGGCCGTCGTCACTTCCCGCTCAACGTGCCCTTCCAGAACGGGCCAACCCGCGGCGAAGAGGTGTTCGTGCCGCTGGACTTCATCATCGGTGGTCCTGCCATGGCCGGTCAGGGCTGGCGCATGCTGGTCGAATGTCTGTCGGTCGGCCGTGGCATCACCCTGCCCTCCAACAGCACAGGCGGCGTCAAGATGCTGGCCCTGGCGACCGGCGCTTACAGCCGTATTCGCCGCCAGTTCAAGCTGCCCATCGGCAAGATGGAAGGCATCGAAGAGCCGCTGGCACGCCTGGGCGGCAACGCCTACATCATGGGCGCCGCCGCCAAGATGACGGTGACCGGCATCGATCTCGGCGAGAAGCCCTCGGTCATCTCCGCCATCGTCAAGTATCACCTCACCGACCGCGCCCAGAAATGCGTCATCGATGCCATGGACATCCACGGCGGCAAGGCGATTTGCATGGGGCCAAACAACTACCTGGCCCGTGGCTATCAGGGGGCTCCCATCGCCGTCACGGTTGAAGGGGCCAACATCCTGACCCGCAGCATGATCATCTATGGCCAGGGAGCCATTCGTTGCCACCCTTATGTGTTGCCCGAGATGCTGGCGGCCAGCCACCCGGACAAGGAGCAGGCGCTCAAAGATTTTGACAAGGCGATGTTCAGCCATGTCGGGTTCGCCATCAGCAATCTGGTGCGCAGCTTCTGGCTGGGTCTGACCGGCGCCCGCTTCGCTGCTGCTCCTTACAGGGATCAGACCAAGGGCTACTACCAGCAGCTCTCCCGCCTCAGTGCCAACCTGGCGTTCCTGTCCGACATGGCCATGGGCACCCTGGGTGGCGAGCTCAAGCGCAAGGAGCGGGTCTCCGCTCGCCTGGGCGACGTGCTGAGCCAGCTCTATCTCGCCTCCAGCGCCCTCAAGCGCTATCAGGACGAGGGGCGCCAGCAGGCCGACCTGCCGCTGCTGCACTGGGCGCTGCAAGACGCCATGTTCAAGGCCCAGGAAGCCATCGACGAGTTGCTGCGCAACTTCCCGAATCGCTGGATTGGCCTGGCCCTGCGCGTCATCGTGTTGCCGCTGGGTCGTGACTTGAAGCGTCCAAGCGACAAGCTGGACCAGCAGGTCGCCCGTCTGCTGCAGACGCCGAGCGCAACCCGCAGTCGGCTGGCTGAAGGCCAATATCTCACCCGCGAGGAGGGTAACCCCTTCGGCCTGCTGGAACAGGCGCTGGACGACGTGCTGGCTGCCGAGCCGCTGTTTGACAAGGTGTGCAAGGCCGATGGCGTCCGTCGCCCCTTCACCCAGCTGGACAAGGTAGCCGACGTGGGTCTGGCAGCAGGCACCCTGAGTGAGGCGGAAGCCGAGCTGCTGCGCCGCGCCGAAGTCAGCCGACTGCGCACCATCAATGTCGATGATTTCGATCCCATCGATCTGGTGGCCAACAAAGCCCTGTTCGAGGCATCCGCCTACCACAGGGCAGCCTGATCTTGCTGTTGCCACAAACGCCTCCCATCGGGAGGCGTTTTTTTATTTTTCTCTCCTCTCCCCCTTGCCAAGGGGATGGCTCATGACAAGGAAAATGCGAATTTCGTGTCATATCATCCCCCTCGGCAATTTGAAGCCGATCCAGTTCGCTATTTATATTTCAATGAGTTTGCTAACCTCGGTGAAGCAGTTAAGGTAGGCAGCAGGTGAAACACAGGATCCGGATATGGATGATGACATCCTGATTATCGATGACGAGGTATTGCCTCTTCAGGATAAGCAGCAGGAAGGCTGGAAGGTAATGATAGTGGATGATGAGCCGGAGGTTCATCGCATCACCAAACTCACCCTGAACAAGTTTGAATTCGATGGCAGGTCCATCACGTTCCTCCATGCCTATTCGGCCGCCGAGGCCAAGACGCTGCTCACCATCCATCCTGATGTGGCTCTGATGCTGCTGGATGTGGTGATGGAAACGGACGATGCCGGTCTGGAGGTGGTGCGTTTCACCCGTGAGGAGTGCCATAACAAGCTGGTACGCATAGTGCTGCGCACCGGTCAGCCCGGTCAGGCACCGGAAGATGACGTGGTCAACAACTACGATATCAACGACTACAAGGACAAGACGGAGCTCACTTCCCAGAAGTTGCGTACCCTGCTGCGCGCCAGTTTGCGCTCCTATCGTGATATCTGCTCCCTGGAGAATCATCGCCATGGGCTGGAGAAGGTCATCCAGGCTTCCAAGGGCATTTTCGACAAACTGGCCCTGCGCCAGTTCGTCGAAGGGGCCCAGACCCAGCTATGCACCCTGCTCAGCCTGGAAGAGTCGCAGATCTACAACGTCAGGCAAGCGACCTATGAGCTGAAAGATCAGATGCTGGTCCCGCTCTTGTCCGACAAAGAGCCCATGCGCTTGCACGATGCGCCAACTATCTTTCGCGAGGCCATGACCCGCTCGGCCAACGTCTACCACGGCCATGAGATGGTGCTCTACTGCCAGAACCGCAGCCATCATCTGCTGTTTCACATCGAAGCCCATCGTCCCTTGAGTCAGATGGACACCAGCCTGCTCAGCCTGTTTACCGAAAACATCATAGTGGCGCTGGAAAACATCCGTCTCAACGAGGTGATTGCCGACAACGAGCGCGAAATCATCTATCGCATCGGCGAGCTGGTTGAATCACGTTCCAAAGAGTCCGGCCTGCACGTCAAACGGGTTGCCCTCTATACCGAGCTCTTCTGCCAGCTCCTTGGCATGGAAGAGCAGCAGAGCGAGCTTATCAAGCGCGCCTCTCCTCTGCACGACATCGGCAAGGTCGGTATCCCGGATGCCATCTTGCACAAGCCGGGCAAACTCGATGCGGCAGAGTGGGAGGTGATGAAGACCCATGCCCAACTCGGGCACGACATGCTGTGCGGCAGCAAGCTGGCCCTGTTCCAGATTGGCGCCACCATAGCCGGCAACCATCACGAGAAATGGAACGGCAGCGGTTACCCCCAAGGGCTCGCTGGGGAAGCCATCCCCCTGGTCGGGCGCATCGTCGCCCTGGCAGACGTGTTCGATGCCCTGGGCTCGGATCGCTGCTACAAGCAGGCCTGGCCGCTGGAGCAAGTGATAGCCCTCATCAACCAGGAGCGCGGTCAGCATTTCGATCCCCGGCTAGTCGATCTGATGATGGACAATCTCGATGACTTTCTCGCCATTCGCGCCGCCTACCGAGATAAGTTCATCGGCGATTGCTGAGCGGCAACTCGGCTTAACGCTGGCTCAACAGAGAGTCTAAACAACAAGGCCGCCGTCCCTGGGGACGGCGGCCTTGTGCTATGTCGGCTGGCTCGTTCTGTTTGTTGCCTCCGGGCCTCACTGCTCGGGCAGGTTGAGATCCAGCACCGGGCCGGGCTCGGCCTCTGCCGCCTGCTGGGCTGCCATCGCCCGTTTGAAGGCACGACGTTTTTGCCACAGCATGAAACCCGCACCAGCCCCCAGCACCGCCAGCACGCTCAGACCGATAGTCAGCCAGAGCCACCAGGGGGTGCCTTCCTCCTCCTCGAAGGCGGGCGCTGGCACGGCCTCGCTTGTCGGCGGAGCAAGTGCCACAGGCGCCAGCACCGGATAGATGTCAAATGACTTGTCCGGCAGGGCGATACGCAGCTCCCGGCCACTGCGGCTGGTGGCAAACAGCTCGGCGCTGATCCGATACTTGCCGACCTGGGTCAACTTGGCGAGATCCACCTTGAGCACCCCCGTACCGCCCTGGGCACTGAAGCCGGTGTGCGCACCGGTATTGCTGGTGGTCTCGCCTTTGATGGCGACCGTGGCCGGATCCAGCTCATCCTCATCGATCTGCAGCACCAGCTCGGGCCCTTGCTGTTCCCCTGTGCTGCGCAGTTGATAATTCACCGGTAACGGGTAGAGCAATACCTCCTGCCCACGGGCCCGCACGAACACCTGATTGCCTGTGCTGATCAAGGCCCGATACTTGCCAGCCGGTGCATCCAGCAACACCTCGGTGGTGAGGATGCCATCAACTGGCACCTCGTCAAGCCCCTTGCCATCGTCCAGATAATGACCGAGTTGCTTCTCAAACACGGGCTCCCCCTGCTGTTCCGGGGTGCTGAAGGCTTGCAGGCGGGCGGTCATCCCCAAGTCGGTCAGGTAATAGCTGCGATCCGGGATGTTGCCATCGATGAGCAGGCGCGCCCCCAGCTTGAGGTATTCCCCCTGATAGAGACGCTGGGGCAAGGGCTGCATATCCAGCGTCACATCGCTGAGCAGCCGGACTCGGTTGCTGGGATCGACTGCCCCAATCGCCTGCCAGGGGCCCGCCATCGGATGGCGTACGGTGATCACATCCTGATCCCCCAGGGCGAGCCACCCCACCTCGGGAGCCTGCACCCGGCCTGCGTACAGCTTGCTGCCATCGGGGCGCACCAGGATCACCGAGGGGCTGCCGGGCTGGCGCTTGATGATAAAGGAGACCTCCTTTATCCCGTAGTCGATGCGAAATCTGTTGTCGAGCAGCGGTACATCAGAGGGACCGAATACCTCATTGGCCTGTGCCGTGGCCTGCATTGTGCCAAGCAGCAAGCCTCCCAGCAGCCAGAGAGATACCCGTCTCCGGTGACCCAAGCCACTCCCCTGCCCAGCCCCAGATTTCATTGACGCCACAGGCAACTACCTCCCTTCTTCTGTACCAGATCCAGCCGGCTTTCATGGTCGGCCTGCGCCTCAGCGCTGGCGCGGATCACCTTGAGCGGTGACCTGTTGGCATCCAGGCGGCGTATGCCTGTGTCCTTGTTGTTATCATCCCCCCCCTCGGCGGCCAGATTGAGTTTGGTCTGGCCACCTGTCATCAACAGATAGACGTCCGCCAGTATCTCCGCATCGAGCAAGGCGCCGTGCAAGGTACGGTGGGAGTTGTCTATGCCGTAACGATCGCACAGGGTATCCAGGTTGTTGCGCTTGCCCGGAAAGAGGTCCCGCGCCATCGCCAGGGTATCGGTGACGGTGCAGATATCAGTGGTCTTGAGAGAGAGGCCGAGCTTGCTGAACTCATAATCCATGAAGCCCACGTCAAAGGGGGCATTGTGGGCTATCAGTTCGGCGCCACGAATGAAGTCGATAAACTCATTCGCGACCTTGCTGAAGGGAGGCTTGTCGACCAGGAAAGCATCTGTGATGCCGTGTACCCGGATGGCCTCGGGATCCACCAGCCGATCCGGCTTGAGGTAGACATGATAGTGGTTACCGGTCAGGCGACGGTTGATCACCTCCACGCAGCCGATCTCTATGATGCGGTGGCCCAGATAGTGCGGACCCCCACTAAAGTTCATACCTGTGGTTTCAGTATCCAGAATAATTTGGCGGTTGGCTTGGGCTGTGTTCATGTTCCAATCTATGTCAAACTTCGGTTTTACTCGCTAGTTTACCCCAAGGCTCATGTTAAAACAGATTGATTTATATACGGATGGTTCCTGCCTCGGCAATCCGGGCCCGGGCGGCTATGGCGCAGTCATGGTCTTCGGTCAGCATCGCAAGGAGTTGGCTGGGGGCTATCGCCTGACCACCAACAACCGCATGGAACTGATGGCCGCCATCGTCGGCCTGCGCACCTTGAGCGAACCCTGCCAGGTGCGGCTCACCACCGACAGCCAGTATGTTCGCCAGGGCATCACCCAGTGGATCATCGGCTGGAAGAAGAAAGACTGGATGACCGCTGGCCGTCAGCCGGTCAAGAATGTGGACTTGTGGAAGCAACTCGACGTCGAAGCCGCCCGCCATCAGATTGAATGGCTCTGGGTAAAGGGTCACTCGGGTCACCCCGAGAACGAGCGCTGTGATGAGCTGGCCCGGGATGCCGCCAGTGGTAAACAGCTGGCCGAAGATGTCGGCTACCAGCCCTGACACCTCCTGTTGAGATCTGCAGCTACCGGCTACCCGCCCTGGCGAGCCATGCCCGGCGCTGTCACCTGTTTGGCCAGCTGCCAGGGGCGGCGCACCGGCACCAGCGGATAACGCCGCTTGCGTGCCGCTATCACATAGACAGAGGCGAAGGGGCGCAGATAATCACGACCCAGGCTCTCGCGCCACCAGCCGATGCGGCTGCGCTCTCCCATCATGGCGTAGCCGAATCTGTCATCGTACATCACCTCGAATCCCAGCAGCTGCAGCCAGTCGGTGACTCTGGCCGGGCTGAACATGCGCGCCGACCAGGGCAGTCGGTGACTGAACCCAGGCAGCAGGTGACCAAGACCAGCCAGGCTCAAGGGGTTGTAGCTGCTCAAGATGAGCCAACCATCATCGGTCAGCACCCGTTCGGCCTCACGAAGCACCTGATGGGGATCCTTGCTGAAATCGAGTACGTGGGCCAGCAGGCAAGCATCGACACTGCCCTCCTTGACTGGCAGCGCCAGGGGATCCCCCAGGCAATCGAGCAGCCGCCCCTGCCCTGCCATGCCAATCTGATGACGAATGCTGGAATGGCCGCAGGAGAGCTCGGCGCTCAGACTGCCTATCTTGAGCAGGTGATAGCCAAAGAGTTGCGGGCACCAGCTATCGAGCCGCTCCTGGATCTCTGCGGCGACCCAATCTCCCAGCGGTATCTCGGCCCAACTGGTCGGGATCTCGAGCTGTTGTTCGGTGCGGGCCAGCTGCATAATAGGACTCAACCTCCGGAACATGGGTTAACACGCCACCCAGTTATATAAGATCCCCTCCATGAAGAGAACATAAAGAGGCCAATGCCATGTATCCAGTGATCACGATACCCGCTTTTAATGACAACTATATCTGGTTGATCAGACACGAAAATCATTGTCTGGTTGTCGATCCGGGCGACGCTGTGCCCGTCCAGGCCAGGCTCGATGACCTTGGCCTTGATCTCGATGCCATACTGCTCACCCATCATCACCACGACCATGTCGGCGGGGTCGATGCGCTGCTCAAACGCTACCCCAAGGCGCGGCTGTATGGCCCCAAGCTGAGCCCATTGCCTGATCAACATGGCCAGTGGCTCGATGAGGGAGACAAGATTGGCTGGCACGATCTCACCCTCACCGTCATGCATGTGCCCGGCCACACCCTGGGTCACATCGCCTACCATGGCAGCGGCATGCTGTTTTGTGGTGATACCCTTTTCTCTGGTGGATGCGGCCGCATGTTCGAAGGCACCCCAGATCAGATGCATGATTCACTGATGCGCCTGGCCGCGCTGCCAGATGACACCCTGGTTTATTGCGCCCATGAATATACCCTCTCCAATCTGCGTTTTTGTCTCGCCGTCGAGCCTGACAACCTGACCTTGCAAAAACGCATTGGCCAGATCAGCAAGCTGCGCCAGCAGGGCCTTCCGAGTCTGCCAACCCGCTTGGGTGACGAGCGGGAATTCAACGTTTTTCTGCGCTGCAACGTGCCGAACGTAAAATTTTCTGCTGAGAAACAGGGGATGAAATACTTGGAAAATCCAGTAGATACCTTTGCCGTACTCAGGCGCTGGAAGGACACTTTTTGAACAAACCTTGATCAGGCCAGGTTTGCCGCTTATGATGCGCGCTGATTTTCTACCAAGATGACCTGCGTGAGATGAAGTTACGAACGGCCTTATTGGCGACGCTGTTACTCAGCGGATGCCAAAACCTGAATCATCAGGATGACCGGGCGCTAACGGCAAATGAGCCGATCAAGTCCCCACAAGTCAGCAAAAAACTGCATAAAAAGCATGTTTCAGGATCCTTCTTTAGCGACGATCAGCTAGACGAGGTGCAGGATACGGATAACCTCTGGGCCCGTATCAGCGATGACATGCAGTTGGATTTCCAGGATAACCAGCGCATTGGTCAACAACGTGCGACTATCCTGCGCAGTGACAATCATCTGGCCACCATTGCCAGTCGTGCTGAACCCTACCTCTACCTTATCGTTGAGGAGATCGAACGGCGCGGGCTGCCAATGGAGCTGGTGACCATCCCCATGATAGAGAGCATGTTCGATCCCCATGCCCGCTCGAGCAGCAATGCGGTCGGCCTGTGGCAGTTCGTGCCCCAGACTGGCCGTAATTTCGGTCTGCGTCATGACAGCTGGTATGACGGTCGCCGCGACGTGATCGCCTCGACCAATGCCGCCCTCGACTACTTCGAATACCTGAATCGCTTCTTCGACGGCGACTGGCTGCAAACCTTGGCCGCCTATAACGCCGGTGAAGGTCGGGTACGCAACGCCATACTGCGCAATCAGAAGCGAGGCCTGCCCACCGACTACTGGTCATTGGACTTGCCGCGCGAGACCCGCATGTATGTGCCTAAGGTCCTGGCCATGGCGGATGTGCTCAGCAATCCCGACAAGTACAATATCAGCCTGCCGGTGCTCGCCAACGAGCCCAAGCTGCGGGTAGTCACAACCGAAGGGCAGATAGATCTGCATGTGGCCGCTCAGCTCGCCGGACTTCGTCCCGCCGATCTGAAAGAGGTCAACCCGGCCCTGAGCCGCTGGACCACCTCCCCCAGAGGCTCCTACCGCCTGCTGGTGCCGGTAGAGTATGCCGACAGCCTGGAGCTGGCCCTGGCAGACTTGCCGCAGCGTGAGCGTGTGCCTACGCGCTCCTATCAGGTTAGCTCCGGTGACACGCTGTCACGGATAGCCATGCAAAACGGGGTGAGCGTCAATCAGCTCAAGACCGCCAACAACCTGCGCGGCAATAGCCTGCGTCGTGGTCAGACCCTCTATATTCCGACCGGCGGCAAACCCATGGCTACCGCCTCGGTACAAAAAACCGCGCCCAGCAAGCCAACCCAGCTCGCCGCCAACGCCTCTGGCAACAAGCGGCACTACAAGGTGCGCTCCGGCGACACGCTCTGGAACATCAGCCGCGCTCATGGGGTGACCCATAACGATCTGGCGAAATGGAATGGCCTCAACGCCAAATCCGCGCTCAAACCCGGTATGCAGTTGGTGATCTGGTCCAAGAGTGCCAAGAGCCGTGACAAGTCCATGGTCTATCAGGTACGTCGCGGTGATTCGCTCTCCGCCATTGCCGCCCGCTTCCAGGTCGCCGTCGTGGACGTGATGCGCTGGAATCAGCTCGACAAAAGCGGTTATCTCAAGCCGGGTCAGGAGCTGACCCTGTTTGTCGACAACAACAGCTAAGCGCTGTATCGCCAATAAAAAACCACCCTACGGGTGGTTTTTTATTGCTTCAAGTCGAGCTTGAGGTCTCGGCTTAAGGGGTCACAGACTGGGCGGCGAAGCGGGCCATGATGGGATTGTGATCAGAAGCATCGGTCGCCGGGCTCTTCACTTCAACCAGATCCAGATCCCGGAAGTAAAGGTGATCCAGCGGGCGGCCAAAGGCACGGCGTCGCAAGTCCGGCGAAGGGATCGCTTCTTGCAAGCCCAGCTCTTCTACCAGCTTGGCAAGCCAATACTCCCGCTTCTCGCTCCAGGTATTGAAATCACCGGCCAGGATCACGGGGCCCTGATGACGGTGTACCAGGGCGGTCAGGTCGTTGAGCTGCTCGCGGAAGGTGGCCATGCCAAGTTCGAAGTTCACCGCATGCAGGTTCACCACCAGCACACCGTCAGGATCGCCCTGTAAGGGGTACAGGCTCACCAGACCCGATTTGGGAATGCGCAGCAGTGGCTCTGGGGAACGGACGCCGCAGACGAACGCCTGGTGCGTCTTGGCCACCGTCATCACGCCAAATGAGACGCCGCCCTGGGTAAAGGCTTGCAGTTGCTGCCACTGGAAACGACCGGCCTGCAGCCAGGCCAGCATGTCGGGCTTGGTCGCCGACTCCTGCAGCAACAGCAGATCCTGATCCTGGGCAAACGCAGTCATGCCCTCATGCCAGTTCTTGCGCTGCCCTTTGTAGAGATTCCAGACGGTGATGCCGAATTCCCGAGGCAAGGCTTCGGCAGCCAGGGCCACCAGCGGCGGCTGATGGCAGCTGAGGTTGGGTACTATGCCTTGCGCCGTGACCAGATGATCCCTGGACGGCACCTCGAAGCAGCCGACCAGGCCCAGGGTCAGCAGAGAGGTACCCAGAATACGATAACTATTTTTCATTGGCTAACAACCACCTGGCTATCTTTGCGTGCTCGTTCAACAAAATATCATCCAAGCAGACTAGGCTGAACATTCGCGCTCAACGTCAAGCCACTGTGGAGGATCCCCATGCCCAGACAGCAACAATACCGTGTGACCTTTTACGATCAGCAGGGCAATTGCCATCAGGTTGAGTTATCCACCCGATACCAGATCAGGCGCGACCCACAGTGCGATCTCTGTGTGTTCGATACGAACCAGTGCGTGGGGTCTGAGGAGATGCTGGAGAGCATGATACGGCAAAAAACCGGGTTTGAGCAGGAAATATCCATCATCAACGCCCGGCTTATCTGACTCCCGCTACACAGGTACCGAGCGCGGTTTACCCTGATCGTCAATAGCCACGTAGGTGAAGACCCCCTCGGTAACACAGTAGCGCTGGGCATCATTCGCCCGCAGTACCGGCTTGACCCAGACCTCCAGCTTAAGCCGCATGGAGCTGCGTCCCACCTGTAGACAAGTACCATAACAACAGACCACATCACCCACTTTGACCGGGCTGTGGAAGGTCATGCCTTCTACCGAGACGGTGCAGATCCGCCCCTTCGCCAGCTCCTTGGCCATGATACCGCCCCCTATATCCATCTGGGACATGATCCAGCCGCCGAAGATGTCGCCATTGGGGTTGGTATCTGCCGGCATCGCCAGGGTGCGCAGCAGCAGATCCCCTTCGGGCTGACGTGCCTGGGTAGCTGTATTCGTATCGACCATCATTACTACTCTCTATGATTGGGGTGGCGGCATGATAGGGACAGGCTCCGCCCTTGGCAAATGCTATGCCCAATCCCGGGGCTGCCAGCGCCAGACGAATTGATGATCTCCCCGCCGCCATGCCAATGGCCAAGGCTCACACCAGTCAAGGTATCCAGCCACCGTTGAGCCCGGCTCACAATGCCACGCCCGCCTCGCTCGCCAACCAGACCAGGGGATCTGGTACCCGATAATCAAAACCCAGCTCGCGGCAGATCCGCGCTCCTGTCACAGGCGAAAAATCACCCGCCGGTTCGATGAAATCAGGGGCCACCAGACCAAGACGCCGGGCTGCGACGCGGTAAAATTCGCGGCGGCTGGGGTGACCGGGAGCGCTCAGGGTGTAGCAACTGCCTGACACCCCTTGTGCGAGCAGCAAGCAGCAAGCGGCAACTACATCTTGCTGATGAACCAGATTGACCGCCTGATCGCCGCCACTGACCGTCTTGCCTGCCAAGAATCGACCAGGGTGGCGGCCAGGGCCATAGAGCCCGGCCGGGCGGATCACAATGGCACGTTCGAAACCGGCAGCCAGCACCGCCTGTTCCGCCGCCAGCATGCGCAACCCCCGTTCAGTTTGGGGGGCAGCCTGCTCCTCTTCCCGCTGTCCCGGCGCCCACACCGAGGTGGCACTGACGAACAGGATATTGCGCACCCCGGCTGACCGGGCCTTGGCGCACAATTGCATGATGGCGCCTGGGTAGTCATCCGTCTTGCCGGGCGGCACACAGACGATCAGGCTGCCGACGGCCAGAGGCCAGGCTGCGTTCACCTGCGCCGAGAGATGCAACAGGCAGGCATCCAGTCCGCTGGCCCGCAGAAGATCAACCTTCTCCTGACTGGTCACCGTCACCGCCACCTTCCGCCCCTCGTCAATCAGCGCTTGAGCAAGAGGCAGACCAAGCCAGCCGGCCCCCACTATTCCGACGCTGGACACAGCGTCTGCTGCGCTCTCATATCGTGCTTGTCCTGGGACAGCATCTTGCATGTTCACCTCCGCTGTTGATGAAAACTCTATGGCCATGGATGGTATGCCCCTGCGGCCAGGTTCGGCGACCCGAGCGGGAAAAAAACCAAAAAAAAACGGCCATCCATGATGACCGTCGAAAGTAACGAAGGAAACAGCTGGATAACCAGTCATCTCCCACAGCGGGAAAATCGGGAGCCTGAGCTCCTAATTCGTGGGGCTCATGCTAGTGTTCTCCCAGCCAAAAAGCTATGAAGCAGATCACAGTTGAAAGGGATTTCTGAAAACGCTTTCAATTTCTGGCTTGAAAATGGCCCGCTTGGGGCCATCTTGTCATGCCATTTCGGTGACAGATTCCCGGGCGACCAGCTCGGCTTCGAACTTGAGCGTCAACCCCTCCGCCGGCTTATGGTTCAGCAGACGCAGCGCCAACTCTGCCGCCCGTCCCCCCATGGCTTCGATGGGGTAGCGCACCGTCGTGAGCTTGGGATAGATATAACGGGCGTAGGGAATATCGTCGAACCCCACCACTGAGACCTGTTGAGGGATCTTGTAGCCACGCTCGAGCAGGCAGGAGATGGCCCCCGCCACCATGGCATCATTGAAGCCCAGCACGGCACTGAACGGGACGCCGCGCGCCAGCAGCGCCGTCATGGCCACATAGCCGCCGTTTTCGTCGGCAAAGGCGCGACCTATCAGGGCAGGATTGACCTCTATCCCGGCCCGCGCCAAGGCATGGGTATAACCGGCCATGCGCTGCTGGCCATCGACAAACTCCTCGTCATCCGAAGTGACAAAGGCTATCTGGTGATGACCCGCATCGAGCAGATGCTGACAAGCCGTGGTAATACCCGCCTGGTTATCCAGCCAGACGCAGCGATCCTCGGCACCCGGCACCTGACGATTGATGAAGACCACGGGAGTGGAACCTGCCGCCAGCTCGCTCAACTCCTCGTCCGGCAGTGCCTTGCTGTGCAAGATCAGGGCATCGCACTGACGTTGCAGAAGAGCCTGTATGGCATGGCGCTCACGCACCTCATCATGGTTGCCTGACATCACGATAGTAAACTTGTCGGCGCGATCGACCACGGTTTCGATGCCGCGCATCATCTGGGCAAAGAAGGGTCCACCACACAAATCCCCCACCAGTACACCGACGCAATTGGAACGTTTACTGACCAGCGCCTGGGCAAAGCTGTTGGGACGAAAATTCAGCTCCTTCATGGCCGCCAACACCGCCACCTTCTTCTCCGGAGCGACCTGTGCCGTGCTGTTGATGACACGGGACACAGTCGAGATGGAGACATTGGCCATTCGGGAAACGTCTTTAATCGTTGCCACTCTCAATTCCTTTCATTAGGGGGTTCGCCGCGCTTGGCTCGCCATTATAGCGACCCGTTCAATCCTGAACGCGGCGCCCGATCACCTGGCAGGTTTCTTTTTGTAACAGAACCTTGCCCCATGATACCCCTATCCACTGAGGATAGGGAGCCGGGGCCGCGCCGCACATCGTCAGTACTGGTGGCGCAGTTCTCGTTCGGACATGAAACGCAAGGGTTGCTTGAGCCTGTGCTGATAGATGAGGTCGAACGACAGCACATTCTGCACATAGTTGCGGGTCTCCTGATAAGGGATGCTCTCGACCCAGACATCCATCGGCTTGTCGGTGTGCGCATCGCGCCAGCGTTTCACCCGGCCCGGTCCCGCGTTATAAGCGGCGGCAGCCAGAATGCGGTTACCGTCATACACATCCAGCAGTCGTTTGAGATAGGCACTGCCGAGGCGAATGTTCATCATGGGATCAAACAGCTGCTGAGGATCCCGGTAAGGTACTCCCAGCTTGCCGGCGGTCTCCTTGGCGGTGGCCGGCATCAATTGCATCAGACCCCGCGCGCCCACGGGTGACTGCGCCAGCGGATAGAGGGCACTCTCCTGACGGGAGATGGCATAGAGCAGGCTGGTATTCATGACCCGCTCACGGGCCATCTGGGAGAAGGTGCGTTGCAGAGGCAGCGGGAAGCGCAAGTCCAGGGCATCCCAGGCCTCGGCGCGAATGCTGGCCAGAATAGCCAGCTCATGCCAGCCCTGATTGAGGGCGACATGGCCAAATTCGATGCGCTGGGCCACCGAGTTGCGATCCATGTTGTGGATCCACTCCGAGCGAGCCGCGGCGATTTCGTTCATGGCGAGCAGCTCCTTGACCCGGGCCAGGAAGGGCCAGCGGGTTGCGGCACTGCGCCAATCCGGGGCCCTGACCTGCGGCTCATTCTTGAGGCGATAGGGCACCCCGCTGCGCTGAGCGGCCATAAAGCCATAGAAGCCCCGCAGGCCGGCGGTCTCAATATAGAGCGCTTTGGCTGGCTTCTGTTGGCCCTGCACTTCCAGAGACCGCGCCAACCAATAGCGCCAACGGTCCTCTTTCTGGCGCGCAGGCGGCATCTGCTTTATCCAGCCGGACAGGCCGCGCCAATCCTCCTCCCAGACGGCAAGCCGAGCCCGCAGCTCCACCAGCTCGGGCTGAGCCCGCACCTGGCTGTCGACCCACACCCGCTGAGCCGGGGATCTATCCAGCAGGTAACGCCGGGCGATGGCGTACTCAACCGGCTTGAGTTCCTGGGCACTCAGCGCGAAACGGCTGCGATAGCTGGCCAATGCCCCCAGCACCCGATCTGGCTCGCTGTTGGCATAACGCACCAGCCCCTGCAGCAACAGTTGGCGCGAGTGGCGCTCCTGGCTGAAATAGACGGGGTTCATCACCTTGGCGGGTTGGCTCAACAAGCTGGCCATCAGGGCGCCACTGCCCTTGAGTCCGGTGCCGAGCTGACTGGTCAAATGATTCACCAGGTTGCTGTTGCCCCCTTCGAAGGCGAGCATCATCCGCGACCAGATAACTTCCTGGGTCCGCAGCCCGGCACCTTGCCAGAGGGTAAACAGCGAGTCGCAGGCATCCGGGCGTGACTCACCGCTCAGCCAGAGCTTGCCCGCCTCGCGCAGCCCCTCCTCGCGATGGCCGGTATGGTAGCGCGCCTCGTAGTGCATGCAGCGCAGCTCGGTGGAATTGGGGACATCGGGATAGAGCCGCAGGAACTGGGACCACTGATTGCTTTGGGCCAGATGAACGAGATAGCTGCGTTCCAAACGATTGGACTGGGGGGTATCGGCGTGATCCCTGATGAAGCGAGTGACCTCGCCATACTCGGCGCCGCCCGGACGAAACGCGAGTCGGTAATAGTCCAGATAAGGCAACAGCGGATAGTGGCCGAGCTGACTTCTGAGCATCTGGAAGCGAGCCATGTCGTTAGCACGCACCGCATCATAGGCCTGGCGATAGCGCAACTGATCCATGGTCTGCGCCATGGCCCCCGGCACCAGGAGGGCGGATAAGATGATTCCCCAGACGGCTTTCACTCGACTTCTCCCTAAAATCGGGCGCCCAATGGCGCCCTGTTCTGTCTCCCCATTCTACCCGTAAACGGCCCGCGCTACAGCTCTGCCGCGATGGAATTTCTCGTCTCGAACTTGCCCGCCATCCGTTTGACGTAGCGTTCCAGATAAGGCACGGGCAGAGGCTTGGAAGCCAGATATCCCTGGTAGAAGTGGCAGCCCTGGGCCCGCAGGAATTCCAGCTGCTGGCGCGACTCCACCCCTTCCGCCGTCACGTTGAACCCCATGTGACGGGCCATGGCGATCACCGCCTCGACGATGGCCATATTGTCACCGTCCCGGGGAATATCCTGGATAAAGGATCTGTCTATCTTCAGCTCGTCGGCTGGCAAGCGCTTGAGATAGCTCAGGGAAGAGTAACCGGCGCCAAAGTCGTCAATGGCGAAGCTGATGCCCAGTTGCTTGAGCTCGGTCATCTTGCTGATGGTGTCCTCCGCATGGCCCAGCACCACGGACTCGGTGATCTCCAGGTTCAGGCAGGCCGGATCCATGCCCGTCTGCGCCAGCACATCATGGATGCACTCGACAAAATCATGGGCATGAAACTGCTTGGCGCTGACATTGACCGACAACTGGGGAATATGGATCCCATTCTCCTCCCAGCTCACATACTGGCTGCACGCCTCATGAAGAACCCAGTTGCCGATGTCGACGATGAGATCCGTCTCCTCGGCGATGGGGATGAATTCGGCCGGAGAGACCAGCGCTCGTCCTGGCGGTTGCCAGCGGATCAGAGCCTCGACCCCGATAAGATCCCCCCCTTCCACCAGATGCTGGGGCTGGTAGTGCAACATCAGCTCTCCCCCGGTCAGGGCGCTGCGCAACTCGTTGTGGATGAGCAGGCGCCGGTCCGCCTGATGCTGCATGGCGGCGTCGAAGAAGCGGCGGGTCTTGCGGCCGGCCGATTTCGCCTGATACATGGCGGTGTCAGCCTGCTTGAGCAGATCGTCCACCCCCTGGTCACGCCCCGGAAACAGAGTGATGCCCACGCTGGCGCCTATGTGCAGCACCTGCCCACCCTGACGATAGGGCGCCGCTATCTCGCCAATCAAGCGTTCGGCAATCAAGTCGGCCTGCATCTCCGCCTGGGGCGGACTGCTGGAGAGCGAGGGCAACAGCAGCACGAACTCATCGCCACCGAGGCGGGCCAGACAATCCCCCTGGCGTACCAACCGCTTGAGGCGAGCGGCCACCTCCTTGAGCAGCCAGTCACCGGCAGCATGGCCGAGGGAGTCATTGATGGTCTTGAAGTGATCGAGGTCGATAAACAGCAGGGCGCCGACCAGATGATCCCGGCTCGCCGCCATGAAGGTCTGCGCCAGGGTCTCGTGCAGCTGGCGCCGGTTTGGCAGTCCGGTCAGCTCGTCGTAATAGGCGAGATCCTGAATGCGTCGCTCGGCGGCCTTGCGCTCGGAAATATCCTCGAAGCAGATGACGAAGTGACTGATCCGCCCCTTGTCATCCTGCACTGGGGTCACGATTTCCCACTGGGGATAGCCGTGACCACGGGCGTGGCGACGCATCGTCTCCCCCTGCCAGCGGCTCAAGTGGTCGAGCTCATAACCCAGCCCCCCCTCACTGGGCCAGAGATCGCTGCTCAGCCGCTTGCCAAGCACCGCCTGGCTGGAGAAACCGGTGATCTGGCTGAAAGCATGGTTAACCCGCAATACCTTGTAATCGGGATCCGTGATGATGATGCCTTCATGGGTCTCGAATGCCACGGCAGAGAGCCGCAGTTGGGCTTCACTCTGCAGCCGTTCCAACTCGGCCACCATACGCACCGAGAAAATGGTGAGGACGGCGGCCAAATCCGGCAAAGCCACTGAACCGGAGAAAAGCAGCGCCAGGTGACCCAAGGTCTGGCCATGGCGATCACACAGGGGATGCCCATGATAGGTGAGCCCCGGGGCAAGCCAGGGGTGACCCGAGACTGGGGCTTCCAGCACCAAAGTGCAGGCTTGGCCTTTCTCATACAGGGTCTGGCAGGGCATGCCCGCCAGCAGGTAGTGATCCAGATCGACCCCATGGCTAGCCAGGACCCGCAGTGACGCCGCATCCCCTCGCTCGGCCAACCAGACCGTATCGGCATTGAGGATAAGGGCCAGTTCATCGACCAGGGTATTGAAGAACTCCAGGCCTGTCTTGGCGGAGAGCGCCTGTGCCAATTGAGCCAGCAGGGGATCTTGCACCCGCAACGGGGAGCGTCGGTCATTGGCCTGGGCTGGCAGGAAGGGGTGATCGTTGACCTCTATCGGACTGACCCAGCCACAACAGAGTGCCTGCTCGGGGAGATATTGGCCGCACCAGAGGAAATGATGCGCCTGACCATCCTCCCCCTGCAGGTGACCAATAAATTGGCCAGGCTTGTCCCCTTGCTGCAGACGGGAAAGGAACTCGGCAAAGCCGACCTCGTCGGCAGGATCCAGGTTATCGCTCCAGGGGTGAGCGCCCTCCCCTTGCCAAAGCTGGTTAGAGGCATGATCCGAGACCCGCCACTGGCCCTGCCCCGGATCATAAAACCACATCATCTGAGTGGCCTGCTGCTTCATGTACGACTCCAACTTATTGTCTCTGCCCCAGAATGCGCAGGATACCGAGATCGCCCTCGCCTCCCCGAATATAGTGGGAAAGGAAAAATGGGGGGGCTGTTCGGGTGAAACCTGATTTAAAGTCGGCAGACTGTGCTGCCGGGAAGGGACAGATAGGATCCAATTTCCCCATACTGCCTGCCCATTTCATGCAGCTCAAGTGCTTTTTGGCCCAGAAGCCGAAAAGATCACAATTTACAATTTGATGAATAACAAAGAGCAGATAATGTGATTCAGATCACATTATCTGCTCACTCCATGGGTATTCTGAAGGTGAAGACACAAGCAAGACGACCCGAAGGGGGCCAATATGAAAATTGAAATCACCAGTAAAATCATCGAGATCACCCCGGCAATTCGCGAGCGTATTGAATCTCGCTTCAATAAGCTCGAGCGTCTTCAGGTGCCGCTTATCACACCCCATGTGATCGTCTCCAAAGAACGACTGATGTTCAACATTGAAGCCACCGCCGGTATTCCCAACGGCAAACTCTTTGCCCAGGCAGAACACGAGGATCTCTACGCTGCTATCAACGACCTGGGACAGAAGCTGGAGCGTCAGCTCAATCGTCATACCGAAAAGCCCCTGGCGCGCCGTGGCCAGTCTCCCCTCAAGGAGCAAGCCCAACCGGAAGAATCCGACGCGGAAGTTGATGCTTAATGTGAAAAATAATCAGTTGGAGAGAAAAAGGCGGCTTAGCCGCCTTTTTCTATGGCCATCTTTTCTGGGCCAGAGTGCGGAGTCGCCAATTTTTGGGGCCCATTCAGCCAGGTCAACTTCGCCAGTGCAGCCTGGCATCCACTCCTTGAGCCAGCCTGTCCAGCAGCGGCAACATAACCAGGGGATGGCTCTCGCGCCCCTTGTTGGCCAACTGCCAATGCGCCGCTGCTCGTGCCCGGCCCAGGGCGCTCAAGTTATCAAGCACCCCTTGATCCAGCACAGCTTGCCGCCCCACCAGAGGGGGAGGATTGAGCGCCAACCAGAGTCTGGCGTCCACCATGCTGCCCCCCTGCTGCAGCCGCTCGGTCAGGTGCGAGCTGTCGGCCACCTCGTCGGCCTGCAAGGGAGTCGCCGGAGCCAGTCCGAACCGCGCGCGCCAATCCATCTTCGCCTCGGGGGAAGAGAGAGCCTCATCAAACCAGGGCTGCTCTTCCACCGCCTCGGTGAGCAGGGCCAGGTGCAGGCGAAAATCGGCGCGATCGCCCCGCAACAGATCCTGATTGAGGCGCTGGCCCAGCTGACCTTCATCGACCAGCAGGCGTTCACGGATGGTATTGGGTAGCATGACGAGTCTGGTCTGGGAGAGGTTCCCTGTTATCGGCAGCATCGGGCCAACGTTTAGGGCAGGTTGCTGCCATAGCGCTCATGGGCAGAAGCGTCGCGACATAGCGCAGCCATCTCCCGAACCAAATCTTTGCTCCCAACAGGCGTCATAAGCCCGGGACGTCGACGGTTGCACGCCGACTCACTCATCCTCAACAGCGCCAGTCTTGTGCCAATTGATGCCGGAATCGGCTGCACCTTGAAAGCAGGAGGGGAGCCTGAGCCCCCCTCTTGTTCATTGCCATTCCCGCTAGAGGGTAAAGCGGTAGAAGATGTCCACCGCCTGCGCCACCCCGCTCATGGCCTGCAGATAGAGCCTCGGCAACACCTCATAGCGCAGCTTGAACTCGGCGATGGGACTGAACACCCCCACCCCGTACTGGAACTGCAGACCCGGCAACAGATAGGCAGATAGGGTCACCTGGGTATCATCCCCACTCCCCTCGGTATCCAGGGAGACATCGCTCATGCCCAGCGACTCGCCGATATCGGACACGACGCCGCCAACCTGCCCGACCGCTCCGGCCACCAGCAGGCCGTTGAAACCGCCATCTTCCCCTCCGGTCTGCAGGCCCTTTCCGCGCAACAGGTAGGAGAGCTGCTCGGACTGGGCCATCTGCGGCTCCGAATAGACGGTGATCTTCGGCTTGCTGGCCGGCCCCGTTACCCGGACACCGACGGTCACATTGTTCTCTATGGTGTCAGGATCCCGGTAGGTCTCGATATTGAGGTAAGGCTTGTCCAGCGGGCCGGAGAAGATGATGCGCCCCTCCTTGATGATCAGGTTCTGACCATAGGCCTTGAAGCGACCATCTTTGAGCTCCAGCTGCCCCGTGCCGGACAGGGGCTTTTCCGGCTCCTGGTTGAGGTTGATGCCACCGGTCACCCTGGTCTTGAGCCCCATGGCCTCAAGGCGGATGTCATCGCCCAGCACCATCGCCACATTCATCTCCAGGGGCAGGGCGGTCTGCTCTACCGGCGGCGCCAGCTCGTCATAGATGATGGTGACATCGTCGGAGCGCGCCACTGCGCTCTCCGGCAGGTTCTTGACCAGGATCCGCGCCCAGGGGATCACTATCTTGCCGGTCACTTGCGTCTTGTCACCCAGGGAGATGGCAAGATCCGGCGAGACACGCACCCGGCCCATGCCGGGGTACTGCGCTTCCAGATCCTTGCCCTGTATGGTCAGGCTGCCCTCGACGGGATTCTTGGCCCAGCTTATCCAGCCCCCCAAGGCAAGCGGCCCCTTGCCCACCAGCATGCTGCCGTCCAGCTCGGCCCGGTTGCCCTCGATCTTGAGGCGGGTCTTGAGCTGCTTGAGGGTCACCATGTCGGTGTGGGTCTGCACCTCGCCCTCGACCAGATTGAGCTGACCAAACAGCAAGGGCGTTTTCAGGGTGCCGTCGAAGCGGGCATCGGCACTGATCACCCCTTGCAGGGAACGCACCTCGGGGATCAAGGGCGCAAACGGGCTTAGCTTGAGGCCGTTAAACTTGAGCTGGCCCGAGAGCGCGCCACGGCCGCTCGGATCCTTGATGATGAGATCCGTGTCGATGTTGCCGATGTCGGCGGAGACGAAATCGAGGCGCAGGGAGGCCTGCTGGGGCTCGAGATCGAAGCCGATGGCCAGTTGCTGATAACGGGTGGTCAGCTCATCGGCAATGAAGGTGCCAGGGGTGGTGCGCAGGGTGGCATGTACTCTGGGTTGATCCCCTTTCCAGCTGGCACGCCCATCGGCCGACAACACCGCCTGCCACTGGAAGTTGTCCGGCAGCCAGGGGCGCAACCGTTTCAAGTCAAACTCGTTCAAGGCGAAGGCGAGCTCCCCTTGCGCCGCCGAGACCTGGCTTCCTTTGATACACAGACTGGATTGCTGGGAGCCCAGGCAGAGATCGCTCATGGCCAGTCGCTGCTTGTCGAGATCGACGTCCAGGTTCCAGGGTGCCTTGAGTTTCCAGCGCTTCATGGGGGTCTTGATGCTGAGCTCCGTCAGGGCGCCACGCCAATGACTCTTCTGCACGCCGCCATTGAGGCGCAGGTTTGCCGCCAGAGGATCCCCCTTCATATCAAGAGAGAGCCGATGGCGACCAAGATCGCCGTCGGCATCCAGTTTGATCTCTTTGAGAACAGTGCTGCCCTGGGTCAGCTTCGCCACCGTCAGGGCCAGCTTGCCCGCCGGCACCTCGCCGATCACGCCATTGCCCTTGAGCACTATGCCCTTGAGGTCAGTACCGGCATAAAAGAGACGGGGCGAGCTCAGGGCCGCATTGAGGCGTGGCGCCTGCTGGTTGCCACCCAAGGCCAGAGTCCCGCTCAGATCGCCACGCAAACCGGGGTAGATGCCGGAGAGATCCGGGGCAGCCAGCGTGGCATCGAGCTGCCAGAGTTGTTCGGTGAGCTTGCCCTTGGCTTGCAACTTGTTGGGGCCGGTTTGCAGCATGAAGGCGGGGATCTGCCAATTCATGGCATCGTCGCCGCTGAGCTGGCCGGTGATGGCAAGCGGGTACTTGTTGAGCTTGCCGTCGACCTTGAGGGTCGGCACCTTGAGCCGCCAATGACCGGCATCGCTGAGCTGAAACTCACTCTCGACCCGGCCCGCCAGGGTGCCCTTGATCTCGGGTACCAGCTCGGCGGGGTCTATCCCTTTGAAGCTGGTCACCCCCTGCCACAGCACGCCTTTTTGCCAGGCCAGTTTGCCATCGAGCTTGAGCTCACCTTGCAGGGCATTAAGCAGCAGGTCGATGTTGCTGAGCTGACCCAAGTCGCCCTTGCCCTTGAGAGCCAGTTTGAAGGGGGGAACATCGGTCCCCTTGCCTGCGGTATTGAGGGCAAACTGATAGCCTGACAACGCCCCTTTGGCGGTCAGGCTCCCCTTCTGCAACTGATAACTGGGCTCCCCTTCCGTCGGCTTGTGCAGCGGCCAGTTGAGGCCGGGCCAGTTCAGCGTCACATCGAAGGGCAGGTCCGGGTCCAGAGCAGCAAGTGACCCCTTGAGCTTGGCGGCGACCGGCCCCTTGGCGTCTAGGGCCAAGGCCAGCTTGCCGACCGAGCCACCCAGGGTCAGGGTCGCCTGCTCACCCTTGAGCTGGTTATCGAGCAGGGCCTTGCGGGCCTTGGCGGTCAGGGTCAAGTCGAGGGGATAGTCACCCAGCAAACTGATGTGACCCTTGAGATCGAGATCGGCCATGGCGTGGCGCAGGAACAGCTGATCAATGTCGATACGCTGCCCCTCCCCCCGCACCGAGAGCAGCAGTTTGTCGATGCCCTCCTTGAGATCCCCTTGCTGGTAGCTGAGTCGAGTCAGCATCACCCCCTCGAGACTCAGCGGGAAAGGCAAGTCTATCTTGGGCAATTCGATGGCGATGGCGCCCTGCTCCGAGCTCGCGACCAGGGTGGTCGATTCCGATGCCTTGTCGGGAGCTTTATCTGTGGATGCTTTACCCTCGTTCAGGGCTTGCTGGTCAGCGGGCGCCGTCTCTGCCAGCTTGACCGTCAACCCATCGAGTACCGGGCCACGCACCGTCAGACCATGCCTGTCCAGTTTGGCGCCAATGTCGAGGGAGTTGAGCACCAGCGCCAGACCGGGGACATCGACGTCCAGATCGCTGATCTTGAGGGCATCGATCTGGATGCGGATAGGCAGAGGGCGCCAGACGAAGGGCTCGCTGGGAGTCTCTTCGCTTGGCGCCGATTCGGCTACCTTGACGACCGGATGGGTCAGGCTCAGGGAGCGGATCCAGAGCTGGCCTTGCAGCAGCTTGCCCAGATCCCAGTCGAGCACGGCACGCTCGACCCTGGCATCCACCAACTCGTCCTGCCAGCCGACCCCTTCCAGAGTCCAGCCATAGCCAAGCTGACCGGCCACCAGCTCACCCTTGAGGGCGGGCAGCGCCGATTTGGCCTGCTCCCAGAGCCATTTATTCCCCTGGTGGGTAAAACCGAGCAAGCTGATGCCGATCAACAACAGGAAGATGAGGCCCATCAGCCAGAGGAAAATACGTTTCAACCAGATCATAATTCAGGCCCCAAGGCAAAATGCAGACGCAGGGGTTTATCCTCCTCCGAGATGCCAACCGCCAGATCCAGCCTGACCTGACCGATTGGGGTCACCCAGCGCACCCCGACCCCGGTGCCTATCTTCCAGGCCTCCTGATAGTCATCGGTGGCGGTGCCGCCATCCACAAACAACGCCCCCAACCACTTCTCGCTGAATCTGTAGTTGTATTCGGCGCTGAGTGCCGTGGTGTAACGGCCGCCCAATAGCTGACCATCCGCATCCCTCGGCGCTATGTCCTCATAGCCGTAGCCGCGCACCGTCTGATCACCACCGGTGAAGAAGCGCAGGGAAGGCGGCACCAGCGAGAAGTCATCACCGACGATGGCCCCTTGTTCGGCCCGAAACAGGAAACGGTTGTTCTCTCCCAGGGTACGCAGCCACTTGGTACGGCCCCAGGCGCGCATGAAGCGGATGTCCGAACCCCAGGTGGGGTCGGAAAACTCCAGGGTAAGTTGCTGCCTGTCGCCCCAATCCGGCACCATGCCGCCACGCAGTCGCAGTCGTGACCAGGAGACGCCGGGGATCAACAGCAGACTGTTGCCCGCATCCGACCCCTGTTCATAGCGTTCGTTTTCCAGACGCACGAAGACGTCCCTGTCCCAGGCATCCGGGCGCCGCTTCCAGCGATGAACACCGAAGGTGGTCAAGTCGGAGCGGGTGTCGTTGTTGTTGGTGTAGCGATAACCAGCCTGCAGGGAGTAGTAATCTTGCAGCGGATTCTTGCCGATGATCGGGATCTGGTAATCGAAACTGAGATCAGCCTGAGGCGCCGACACATTGGCGGTGGCATTGAGGCGGTGGCCATAGCGGTTGATCCAGGGCTTCTCCCAGGTGGCACTCACCCTGGGGCCCACATCGGTTGCATAACCGATACCCGTCTCTATCTCGTGCTGGGTACGCGGCGCCAGGGTGACCTGGATAGGCACCTGATCTCCCTGAGCCTCACTGATGAGTGGCTTGAGATCCACCTGCTTGAAGAGCTTGGTCGAAGAGATATCCTGGGAGGTCTCCGCCATCTTGATGGCGAGATAGGGCTCGCCGCGCTTGATGCTGACGAGGGGCTGGATGAGGCGCAGCTCTTCCGGGGTAGCGCTGTAGCGCACCTCGCCAAAGTGATAGCGGGTACCGGAACGAAACACTATATAGATCTCGGCCGTGCCCTTCTCCGGGTAGACCTTGACCTGGCTCTTGCTGATCCGGGCATTGAAGTAGCCCCGCGCCAGTCCCAGGCTACCCAGATCCGCCTTGATGGATTCGTACTTGCCGTGATTGAGCTGATCGCCCTCCTTGAGGGGCAGCTTGTCGAGCAGTTCACTGTAGATCTCGTCGCTGCCCGCATCTCCCTCGAGCAATACATCCAGCCGGGAAATAAGCACAGGTTCCCCTGCCTTGACGCTGACGATGACCCTGGACGGTTTGTCCTTGTTCCGGGTCAGCTTGACCTCAGGCTGGTAGTAACCATACACCTGCAGCGCCTGCTCGGTACTTTCGATGATCTTGGCCCGGGCGGGTCTGTATTGGCGTTCCTGATAAACGGGCAGGGCGTTGAGATAGGCTTCGACGTTCTCTTTGTTGGCACCCTTGAGCCCCTTGACCTGATAGGTCAATTTGGCGGCCATGGCCGGGGAAGCCAGGCAGCAGAGGCAGAGCGTCAGCCAGAGCCAGGCGCGCACCCGGCGGCGCGGCTGCGATTTACCCGAAGGGGTGGGCAGATAGCATCCTGTCAAACGTCAACTTCCCCGAATTTCATGCTCAAGCGAACGATGTTGGTGCCATCGTGATGATATTGGCGAGGTCCTGGCCTCACGGATTTCATCCTACCATAGTAGGTAACGGGATTCAGACCCATCAGCGACCTGAATTTGCCATAAAATTTAACCAGTTGGCTATAAGTTAACCCGCTTTGGCAAAATTGGCCCCCCATATGTCCAAATGGCGTACAAAGTGCCCGGGATCCAGCCCTGTCACCTGACGGGCTGGCGCGACAGTTTTTGTCAGGTAAAGCCTGGGGGCCCCATCGAGTAGCGATGCAGCCTCCCTGTCCCAGGGCTGTTTATCTCTTCTGAAAATGGCAAGTCCCTTGGCTGTGCGGCCGCCTCGACGGGATGGGAAAATGCGCAGCAATCCTGCTTTATCCATTTACATTCAAAAGCTTGTGTTTCGGTAATGGCTTATTCGTTCACCCTAATCTATTTATCCCGCTCCCTTGCCCACCCCCTCTGCGCCACACTGGAGACATCAATCAGAGGAGCACTCCCATGGCTACACGCAGCGAACAACTGGCCGACTACATCGCCGAACGGCTCGAATTCATCACCTTTCTGGCCTGTAGCAGCGCTCTGCTGGCCTTGCTGTTTGGCATGAACGGTCAGCAGGCCCTTGCCTTCACGGCCTTGAATCTGCCCTTTGGCCTCGCCATCTTGCTCGGCTCGGCCCTGCTTGCCCCCTTGCCATACCACTGGCGTCTCCCTCTCACGACGGTGCTGCTGTTAACCTGTGCCTTGGCCAGCCTCAATCTGGGCGGTCAATGGCTGGAGCCACTGGCACTCTGGAGCCTGTATGGATTGCTCGGCCTGGAGCTGCTCTGGCAGGCTCGCCACCACAAGCCGGTGATCCGGGCTGACGAGGGGCAACAATTGCGCTAATCTTGCCGCCCGATCCGGCCGGTATCATGACGAGGCCCGGCTCAGTCCGCCAATGCACGCGAAGAGGAGAACCCATGAACAAAGCCTGCGCCCAACACATTTTGGTCAAGACAGAGAAAGAGTGTCTCGAGATAAAGAGTAAAATCGACAAGGGCGCCGATTTTGGACAGATGGCAAAACGCTTCTCCACCTGCCCCTCCGGCAAGCGCAGCGGCGATCTGGGCGAGTTCAGCAAAGGCGACATGGTCAAAGCCTTCGATGATGCCGTCTTCAAGGGGGAACTGCTCAAGGTACTGGGCCCGATCCGTACCAAGTTCGGCTTTCATCTGATCAAGGTGCTCTACCGCAACTGACCCTAGTCACCGCCCGATTTGGCCGGGCGTGCTACTTGCGCCCGCCTCGGTCAGCCAATTGAGCCATTTCGGGTCAATCGTTAAAATAAATTAACCTTATCAGTCAATTAGGTTTATCCTTTGGCCATTTCCCCAAAGGTTCTGCCATGCTGACCATGCCTGTTCTACCCCTGCTAGCCTGGTTGTTACCCCTGTGTGGCGCCCTGGGCAGCCGTTTTGCGATCTGGCCCTGGTGGGCTGGCTTTACGCTCTGCATGGCCGGGGCTCTGCTCTCTCTTTTCCTGCTGGTGCGCCTCCCTTGGTGCCGGAGCAAGGCCGCCAACCTGTGGGGGGCCATTCCGCTGCTGCTGCCCCTGCTGTTCGTGGTGCAGGCACTACGCATGCCGTTGACCAACGATGTCAGCACGGACCCCTATCACCCCCCCGCCCTCAGCTGGGCCGCCGAGCTCAGAACCCCGTCGGATCTCCCGATCAATGCCCCTCCCCTGAAAGCTTTTGCGGACAACCCCGGTCCTCTTTATACCCGCGCCTCCGAGGCCGAGGTGATCGCCGAGGCCAGCGAGCTGATGCAGGAATTGGGCTGGCAGGTGCACCCCGGCCCCCACGGACTCGATGCCGTGGTGACGACGGCGTGGTTCGGTTTTCAGGATGACGTGGCACTGCGGGTCTTTGCCGGTCCCAAAGAGACCCGTATCGACATGCGCTCCGCCTCCCGTCAGGGGCGCAGCGACCTGGGCGCCAACCGGGCGCGGATCCACACCTTTATGGATCTGCTCAACGAACGGTTAGGGGGTGCCTACAAACCCAAGATGAAGCAAAAAGAGGATTAGCATGCGCATCAAGCTGAAAGCGGATCGGGACTATGCCTGGTTTATCCGTCCCTTTTTCTGGCTGCAGCAACGCAACTACGGCCAGGTACTGATCCCGGGCAAGTGCTGGGGTCGCTCCCCCAGGCTGTTTGCCGCCGTGGCGACCCTCTATGGCGTCATCAACCGCAAGCGCTCCCCCATCGATCCCGTGCTGCGCTCTCTGGTGACGGTGCGGGTATCTCAACTTAACTGGTGCCGATTCTGTGTCGATATCAATGCCATGACCCTGGTCAAGCGCGCAGGCTCCACTGCCAAGGTCGAGGCCCTGGCCCAGTGGCGCACCAGTACCCTGTTCGATGAGCGGGAGTGCGCCGTGCTCGACTTTACCGAGGCCATGACGGGTCTGGACGGGGTGAGCGAAGCCCAGTTTGAGGCGCTGCGCCCCTGGTTCGATGATGATGCCCTGGTGGAGCTGGCCGGCCTGGTCGCCTTCCAGAACATGTCTGCCAAGTTCAATGCCGCCCTGGACATCCCGGCCCAGGGTTTTTGCCAGTTGCCGGTGCAACCTGATGCCGAAGAGAAGCAGGAGCCCCAGTCTCAAGAGGAGAAACCATCATGAGAGGAAGCAAACTGGGATTGCTGCTGCTGATCGCGCTGCTGATCGGTACCTTCTTCGCCCTGGGGCTGGGCCAATATCTGACCCTGGATGCCCTGCAAGCCCGCCAGGCGGCGCTTGCGGCCTGGGTGGACGCTCACTTTTGGCAAGCCAGTGCCCTCTTCTTCATGGTCTATGTGCTGAGCACGGCGCTCTCCCTGCCGGGGGCCAGCCTGCTGACCTTGCTGGGCAGCGCCATCTTCGGGATCGGTTGGGGTCTGCTGCTGGTCTCCTTTGCCAGTACCCTGGGCGCCAGCCTGGCGTTTCTCAGCGCCCGCTTCCTGTTGCGTGACTGGGTGAGTGCCCGCTTTGGCCACAAGCTGGCGGCTATCGATGCCGGTATGACCCAGGATGGCCCCTTCTATCTGCTCAGTCTGCGCCTCATTCCCGTCTTCCCCTTCTTCCTCATCAACTTGTTGATGGGGCTGACCGCCCTGCCGCTTCGCACCTTCTATTGGGTAAGCCAGCTCGGCATGCTGCCCGGCACTTTCGTCTATGTGTTGGCGGGCAGCCAGCTGGCCCAACTCACCAGCACCGGCAACATCCTCTCTCCCGGCCTCATCACGGCGCTCTGCCTGCTCGGCCTGCTGCCCTGGCTGGCCCGGGCTGCTCAACGCCAGCTTGCCCTGCGCCGCCGGCTTGCCCGATTCCCGCGACCAGCCCACTTCGATTACAACCTGCTGGTGGTAGGCGCCGGGGCCGGTGGCCTGGTCACCAGCTATATTGCCGCCGCCGTCAAGGCTCGGGTGGCCCTCATCGAAAAGCACAAAATGGGCGGCGACTGCCTCAATACTGGCTGCGTCCCCTCCAAGGCGCTGATCCGCAGCGCCCGCTTCGCCTTGGAGCAGCGCCGGGCCGCCGAGCTTGGCTTCGCACCGCTCATTGCCACTGCCGACTTCGAGGCCGTGATGGCCAGGGTTGCCCGAGTGGTACGCGAAGTGGAGCCCCATGATTCGGTGGCTCGCTATGAGGCGCTAGGAGTCGAGTGCATACAAGGCGAGGCACGCCTCATCTCCCCCTGGGAGCTGGAGGTGGACGGCCAGCGTCTCTCCAGCCGCCACATCGTCATCGCCACCGGTGCCAGACCGTTGGTACCGCCTATCCCGGGGCTGAGTGACGTCAACTACCTCACCTCGGACAACCTCTGGCAGTTACGCACGGCCCCGCGCCATCTGATGGTGCTCGGCGGGGGCCCCATCGGCTGCGAGCTGGCCCAGAGTTTTGCCCAACTCGGCATCCGGGTCTCCCTGATCGAGCTGGCGGATCAACTCCTGCCCCGGGAGGAGCGCGAGGTGGCCGAGTTGCTGCAAGCTCAGATGAAGGATGACGGGGTCGAACTCTTGATTGGCTGGCGTGCCGAGCGGGTCGAATCCCTGACGCAAGGCCAGATCCACCTGCACCTGTGCCGGGGGGATCAGCGTCTGGAAGTTGAGGGAGATCAGCTGCTGCTGGCCCTGGGCCGAGTGGCCAATGTCACCGGCTTTGGCCTGGAAGCGCTGGGGATCGAGCTGACCCCTCGCGGCACCATAGCCGTGGACGCTTTCCTCGCCACCAACTACCCCAGCATCTCAGCGGTGGGCGATGTGGCCGGCCCCTACCAGTTCACCCATTTCGCCGCGCATCAAGCCTGGTATGCCGCGGTCAATGCCCTCTTTGGCCAGTTCAAACGCGTCAAGGCGGACTATCGCGTCATCCCGGCAGCCACCTATACCAGCCCGGAGGTGGCCCGGGTCGGCCTCAACCGCAAGGAGGCGCAAGAACAGGGAATTGCCTTTGAAAGCAGCCGCTTCGAACTCAAAGAGCTGGACAGGGCCATCGCCGATGGCGAAACCCAGGGCTTCATCGAGGTGCTGACCGCCCCTGGCAAAGACAAGATCCTGGGCGCCACCATCGTCGGCCCCCATGCCGGCGAGCGCATCGCCGAGTTCACCCTGGCCATGCGCCACAAGCTGGGCCTTGGCAAGGTACTGGGCACCATTCACGCTTACCCCACGCTGATGGAGGGCAACAAGTATGTGGCTGGCCAGTGGAAACAGGCCCACAAACCCGAGGCCCTGCTGCCCTGGCTGGCCCGATACCACCACTGGCGCCGCCGTGGCAAGCTCGATGCCAGACAACATCCGTTGCAGACAGGCCCGACTCCCCTGCGGGATCCGGCCCAGCCCTCCACTCACCACAAGGAGCCATGATGACCTCTGGCAAACTAGGTTACGGCATAGCCGCGTTGGCCCTGTTCTGGGGTTGGCAGGCCCAGGCCTCTTCCGACATCAACTGGCAGCAGACCCTGGCCGAGGCCCGTGGACAGACGGTCTATTTCAACGCCTGGGGCGGCAGCCCTGAGATCAACAGCTACCTCGGCTGGGCAGCCAAGGAGCTGGCGCGCGACTATCGGCTCACCCTGGTGCAGGTGAAGGTGGATGACATCGCCCCCAGCGTCAGTCAGCTGCTCGCGGGCAAGCAGGCAGGCAAGACCCGGGGAGGCCCCATCGACCTGCTCTGGGTCAATGGCGAAAACTTCAAGGCCCTCAAAGACAACGGCCTGCTCGGTGCCCCTTTCAGCCAGGAGTTGCCGAATATGGCGCTGGTCGACCCCAGCTTGCCGGTCGACAAAGACTTCACTGTAGCGGTCGAGGGGTTGGAAGCGCCCTGGGGACTGGGCCAGCTCAACTTCATGGTCGACACCGACCAGGTGCCTGAACCACCGCGCTCGGCCAAGGCGCTGCTTGCCTGGGCCAAGGCCAACCCGGGCCGGTTCAGCTACCCCAAGCCGCCCCAGTTCCACGGCACCAGTTTCCTCAAACAGATGTTGCTGGAGCTGGCGCTCGATCCGGCCCCCCTCTATCGCCCGGCGACCGACGCCGCCTTTGCCCAAGTCACGGCGCCGCTCTGGCTCTTCCTCGATGCCCTGCATCCCAGCCTGTGGCGTCAAGGCAAAGCCTTCCCGGCCAGCGCCGCCGAGACCAAGCAACTGCTCGATGATGGCGAACTGGCCATGGCCATCAGCTTCAATCCCCAGGAGGCCCTGAGCTCGGTGGAGACAGGCAGCCTGCCTCCCGGTGTCAAGGCGGTCGCCATGGATAAGGGGGCACTGACCAACAGCCACTTCCTGGCCATTCCCTTCAACGCCACGGCCCGCGCCGGAGCCAAGGTGGTGGCCAACTTCCTGCTCAGCCCCGCCGCCCAGGCGCGCAAGGCCGAACCGGCCATCTGGGGCGACCCCAGCGTATTGCGCCAGGATGCCCTGCCCGCCAATGCCGTGCCCGCCTTGCGCTTCAAGGCGCTGGCCGAGCCTCATCCCAGTTGGCAGCTGATGCTGGAAAGCGCCTGGGCCGAGCGTTACGGCCACTAGATGCGGCGCCTGATCCTGCCGCTGACGGCGGGCCTGCTCTGGCTGCCCCTGCTCGGCGGCCTGCTGATCCTGCTTGGCCAGGCCAGAGGCTCCGCGCCCTGGCTGCGGCTCTGGGCCCAACCAGGTCTGGGGGAGTCCATCTGGCTCAGCCTCTGGATAGCTTCTGCCTCCAGCCTGCTCAGCCTGCTGCTGGTCGCCCTCTTGCTGGCCCACAGTGAAAATCGCAGCGTCGCACTGCTGCGCCGCCTGCTCGCCCCCCTGCTGGCCATGCCCCATGTGGCCTTTGCCATCGGTTTTGGTTTTCTCATCGCCCCTTCCGGCTGGTTGCTGCGGCTGGTCTCCCCCGGGATCACCGGACTGAGCCTGCCACCGGACTGGCAGACACTGCATGATCCCTGGGGGCTAGGCCTCATCATCATGCTGGTCCTCAAAGAGGTGCCCTTCCTGCTGCTGATGGCGCTAGGTGCCCTGGAGCCTCCCCTGCTCGCCCGCCAACAGTGGCTGGGGCAAAGTCTCGGCTTTCGTCCGGCCCAGATCTGGTGGCGACTGATCCTGCCCAGTCTCTGGCCCAGTCTGCGCCTGCCGCTCTATGCGGTAGCCGCCTATGGCCTAGGGGTGGTCGATCTGGGGCTGCTGCTCGGCCCCACCCAACCGGCACCGCTGGCCGTGCGGCTCTGGCTCTGGTATCAGGATGCCGACCTGAGCTGGCGCGCCCTGGCCAACAACGGCGCCCTGCTGCTGTTTGGCCTCAATCTGCTGCTGCTCGCCAGCTTACGCGCCCTTGAGTGGCTTCATCTGACCTGGGGCAAAGGCTGGATGCTCAATGGCCAACGCCAACGCCCCTCTGCCCGGCTGGTTCCGGCCCTGGCTGCCACCCTGTCCACCCTGTTGCTGTCAGTCAATCTGCTGGTGCTGGCCGCCCTGATCCTCTGGTCCTTCACCCGCCGCTGGTCCTTCCCCGCTCCGTGGCCCAGCCAGTGGAGTGGGCGCCATTGGCAACAAGCGATCGGCGAGCTCGCTCTGCCCCTCGGCCACAGCACCTGGCTTGCCCTGTCGACTGCCATCGCGACCCTCATCCTGGTGGTACTTGCCCTGGAAGCCCAACGTGGACGCAGGCCCTGGCCGCTCTGGCTGATCTGCCTGCCGCTGTTGCTCCCCCAGGCCAGCCTGCTGCTGGGGGCCCGTCTTGGTGCCGACTGGCTCGGCCTGCCGGTCGGCAGCACCCTGGTATTCTGGAGCCAGCTGCTGTTCGTCTATCCCTATGTTTATCTGTGCCTCTATGGTCCCTATCGTCAGTTTGACGATCGTCTGGTCCAGGCGGCCGCCACCCTGGGGGCCAATTCCTGGCAAACCTGGTGGCGGGTCAAGGGCCCCCTGTTGCGGCGTCCCTTGGCCTTTGCCTTCGCCGTGGGCGCCGCCGTCAGCCTGGCCCAATATTTGCCGACCCTGCTGTTTGGCGCCGGGCGCATCATCACGATCACGACCGACGCCGTGGCCATCGGCTCTGGCCTCAACCGCCGCCTCGCCAGTCTCTATGGCTTACTGCAATTGGCATTGCCGCTGGCGATCTACGCCCTGGCTCTGTGTCTGCCGCGCAGACCAAACTCGATGGAGAGCACCTCATGACGCAGCCCCTGCACTTGGGCCCCCTGACTCTGGTTCTACGTCAGCAGACACTGTTGCAACTGCCCGAGCGCCGCATAGCCCCCGGGGAGATCCTGACCCTGATGGGGCCAAGTGGCTGTGGCAAGAGCTCGCTGCTGGCTGGCCTTGCCGGGGTGCTGCCTCCGGGAGGCCCCCTGCAACTTGACGGTGAGATACGGCTCGGGACCCGCCTCCTCAGTACGCTGCCCGCTTATCAGCGCCGCATCGGCATGCTGTTTCAAGAAGATTTGCTGTTCGCCCACCTCTCGGTGGTCGAGAACCTGATGTTTGGCATGCCGGCCCATATCAAGGGAGCGGCGCGGCGCGAGCAAGCCCAGCAGGCGCTGGCCCGGGTCGGGTTGGCAGAGCTGGCCGACCGTCATACCGGCGCCCTCTCCGGCGGCCAGAAGGCGCGTGTCAGTCTGCTGCGCACCCTGCTCGCCGAGCCGGATGCCATCTTGCTGGATGAACCTTTCGCACGCCTCGACAAGCCGCTACGCGCCGCGTTTCGCGCCCTGGTATTCGAGGAGATAACCAACCGCGCCATCCCGGCCATTCTGGTCAGCCATGATGAAGAGGATGCCCCCGCCACCATCCTGGATCTCGCCGCGATGGCGTCGCCTGCCACCCGCTATTCCCCTATCTCAGAGGACGCTCCCCTTGTTTGACCGCCATGCCATTGTGTTGATCCGCCGTCCCTTGGCCGTGATCGCCCGTCCCCTGGCCCGCTGGGGCATCAGCGCCAACCAGATCAGCATCACCGGTTTCTTCATCGGCATGCTGAGCCTGCCCCTGCTCGCCTTCGGCCAGTTTGAGGAAGCCTTGATCTGCATCTTGCTCAATCGCATCATGGATGGGCTGGATGGCGCCATCGCCCGGATCCACGGCATTACCGACTGCGGTGGCTTCCTCGACATCACTCTCGACTTCATCTTCTACGCCGCCGTGGTATGGGGCTTTGCCCTGGCCAGTCCCGCCAATGCCCTGCCCGCCGCCACCCTGCTGTTCGCTTTCATGGGCACGGGGTCCAGTTTCCTGGCCTTTGCCATCATGGCGGGCAAACGTGGCATCGAGAATCCCGTCTACCATCACAAGTCACTCTACTACCTGGGAGGCCTGACAGAGGGCAGCGAAACCATCGCCCTGTTCGTGCTCATGTGCCTGCTCCCCCACTGGTTTGCTCCCCTGGCCTACGGCTTTGCCGCCTTGTGCCTCATCACGGTAGCGACCCGGCTCTGGAGTGGTTACCACAGCCTCAAGTCCTGAATCCGCAGAGCTGCCCTGCCATTGACCCACGGCGGGGTGACCTGTAATCCTCGAGCACAGTGGCCACTTTTTCCCTCGGCTCGGCCCTTGCGCATCGCCATGGATCCACTACCATGGCGAAATCCTGTTTTCTATGCTGTTGGAAGCCTTATGCATCGTTTCATACCCTTGGCCGTACTCTTTCCCTTGCTCATCGGCTGCAGCAGCGCCGCTCACGAACCGGCTCCCGTACCCAAGGTTCAGACAAAGAGCAGCTTCCTGCTCACCCCACCGCCCAAACAGGCATCTGGGGTGCTGGCGGGGGATTTTGCCAGCAACCCCGAGGTCAACAGCTTTATCAGCATGATGGTCAACAAGCACGGCTTCGATCGGGCCGAGCTGCACAACACCCTCTCCCAGGCCTCTCGCGAGCAGTGGATCATCAACCTGATGGACCGTCAGGCACCGGTAGCTACAGGCCCAAGCGGACCTAATGGTGCCTGGAATCGCTATCGCGCCAAGTTCATCACCCCGGACAATGTGCAAAATGGTGTCAACTTCTGGCGCGACTATGAGACCGAACTCAATCGTGCCTCTGCTCAGTACGGCGTGCCCCCCGAGATCATCGTCGGCATCATAGGGGTCGAGACCCGCTGGGGCCGAGTGATGGGCAAAACCCCGATCCTGGATGCCCTGGCCACCCTGGCCTTTGACTATCCCCGCCGCGCCACCTTCTTCCGCGGCGAGCTGGAGCAGTTCCTGATCATGGCCCGCAACGAAGGGATCGATCCGAGCGAACCGACCGGCTCCTACGCTGGCGCCATGGGCTACGGCCAGTTCATGCCGTCGAGTTTCCACGGCTATGCGGTCGACTTTGACGGCAACGGCCACACCAACCTCTGGGATCCTGTGGATGCCATCGGCAGCGTAGCCCACTACTTCCAGGCCCACGGCTGGCGCAAGGGCGATCAAGTGGCGGTCAGAGCCCAGGGCCAGGCACCCGGTTTTGAAACCGGCTTCCAGACAAGCTACAGCCTGGATACCCTGCGCAGGGCTGGCCTTTCCCCCATAGCGCCACTCGGCGCCCACAGCAAGGCCAGCCTGTTGCGACTGGATGTCGGCAGCAGCTATCAGTACTGGTATGGTCTGCCGAACTTCTACGCCATCACCCGCTACAACCACAGCACCCACTACGCCATGGCGGTCTGGCAGCTGGGTCTGGCGGTCAAGGCTGCCCGTGGTTACTGACTCCGGATCAACAACATAAAAAAGGCCCCTTTCGGGGCCTTTTTTATCTGTGGCATCACTCGTTTTCCAGCAACCAGCGTTTGAGCAGGGCCGCGAGCTGGACCTGCTCCTCCCGATTGAGGGGAGCAAGCAGTCGCCGCTCATTAGCCACATGACGCTCGACCGCCTGGTCAATCAGGGCCAGACCTGTCTCGGTCAGGTTGACCAGCAGGCTGCGTCTGTCATCCGGCGCCGCCTGGCGCTCGATGAGCCCCCGCAGCTCCAGCTTGTCGAGTCTGGCCGTCATGGCCCCCGAACTCAACATGGCAGACTGATAGAGTGCAGTCGGGGTGAGCGGCCCACCGGCCCGGCGCAGGGTCGCCAAGATATCGAAATCCGAGCCCAGCAACCCGCACTCCTTGAGCTCGTCACTCACCTCCCGTCCGGCGATGGCGGCCATGCGCGCCACACGGCCCAACACCCCCATCGGGCTGCAATCGAGATCGGGTCTCTGCCGTGCCCATTGAGCCAACAACTGGTCTACATGATCCTCTGCCATAACGCTGCCACTTATCTTTATATCGAGATACTTGATAGTAAAGCAAATCGCCGCCAATGTATCTTCACTTAAAGATACTTAATATTGAGATATGTCATGCCTGTCCTGATTGCCCTGCTCGCTCCCCTGTTGTGGGGCAGTACCTATGCTGTGGTCAGTCTCTACCTGATCGACTACTCCCCCTACTGGGTGGCAGTCTGGCGTGCCCTGCCCGCTGGGATACTGCTGTTGCTGCTTCATCCCCGCTGGCCGCCACTGCCCTGGGGCAAGCAGTTCCTGCTGGCGTTTTGCAACATCACCGCCTTCTTCGCGCTCTTGTTCGTCGCCGCCTTCCGGCTGCCGGGTGCGGTAGCCGGCACCCTGGGTGCCACCCTGCCCCTCATTCTGATGGGGCTGGCCTGGTGGCAGGATGGCAAGCGACCCAGCCTGAAGTGGCTGCTGCTCGGTCTGATGGGCCTCGCTGGTGTGCTGCTGCTGCTCAACCCTTCCGCCAATCTGGATCCCATAGGTGTGACATGTGCCCTGCTGGCAACCCTGCTGATCGGCCAATCCAGCCGCTGGATGCAGCGCTGGCCGGTGAGCGATCTGATGGCCCTCACCGCCTGGCAACTGCTGCTCGGCGGCCTGATGCTGATCCCGCTCGCCTGGTGGCTGGCCGGTCCCATGCCCTTGCCACAGGTGCAGGCGGCCCCAGGCCTTATCTGGCTGATCCTGCTCAACACCGCACTGGCTTACTGGGCCTGGCTCTGGGGACTAAAGCGCCACGGCCCGGAGATGATGGGCATGTTGGCGCTTACCAATCCCATGGTGGCGGTATCGCTTGGAGTCTTGATGGTGGGCGAGACGCTGGATGGCCGTCAATGGCTTGGCATTGGGGTGATCCTGTGCTCGTTGTTCCTGATGAAGCTGCCGACCCGATTTGCGCTCAGAGACAGGCTGACCCGCAAGGGATGACTGGAAAACGTGGATGAAAGCGCCGGGAGGAGATGAAAAAGAGGAGCCATCAAGGCTCCTCTTTTTATTGGCAGGTTCGCTTGTCAGCCTGAAACCAGGATCAGACGCCTGCCTTGGCCAGGGCCGCAGAGACAATCTGCTGGGCCTCTTGCTGGATCAGGTCCAGGTGCGCCTCGCCTTTGAAGCTCTCCATATAGATCTTGTAGATGGACTCGGTGCCCGAAGGGCGCGCCGCGAACCAGCCGTGCTCGGTGGTCACCTTGAGGCCACCGATGGCGGCATCATTACCGGGCGCGCGGGTCAACTTGGCGGTGATGGGGTCACCCGCCAGGGTGGAGGCCTCTACCAGGGCTGGGTCCAGCTTGGCCAGCACCGCTTTTTGCGCGCTGTTGGCCGGGGCATCGATACGGCGGTAGCTGGAGCGGCCAAATTTCGCTTCCAGGGCATCATAATGGGCCTGGGGATCTTTGCCGGTGACGGCCAGGATTTCGGCGGCCAGCAGGGCCAGGATGAAGCCGTCCTTGTCGGTGGTCCAGACGCTGCCATCCTTGCGCAGGAAGGAGGCGCCGGCACTCTCTTCGCCGCCAAAGCCAAACTCGCCGCTGTAGAGACCGTCCACGAACCACTTGAAGCCGACCGGCACCTCTTTCAGGGTACGGCCAATCTCGCCGGCGACCCGGTCGATCATCGAAGAGGAAACGAGCGTCTTGCCGACCGCAGCCGCTTGTGGCCAGCCGGTTCTGTGGGTGAACAGATATTGGATGGCAACGGCCAGGTAGTGGTTCGGGTTCATCAGCCCGGCGGGGGTGACGATGCCGTGCCTGTCGTAATCAGGGTCGTTGCCCAGCGCGATGTCGAACTTGTCCTTGAGGGCAATCAGGCCCGCCATGGCAAAGGGGCTGGAGCAGTCCATGCGGATCTTGCCGTCTTTATCCAGGGTCATGAAGGAGAAGGTGGGATCCACCTTGTAGTTGACCACTTCGATGTGCAGACCATAGCGCTTGGCGATCACATCCCAATAAGCCACGCCGGAGCCACCGAGGGGATCGACCCCTATCTTGATGCCAGCCTGCTTGATGGCATCCAGATCCAGCACGTTGCCAAGGTCGTCCACATAGGGGGTGACATAGTCGTGACGTACCACGAGCGGGCTCTTGAGGGCATCGCTAAACGGCATGCGTTTCACCCCTGCTAAGCCGGCTTCCAGGATGGCGTTGGCACGCTCTTCCACCCATTTGGTGATCTCCCCTTCTGCCGGGCCGCCGTGGGGAGGATTGTACTTGAAGCCACCGTCTTCCGGCGGATTATGGGACGGGGTGATCACCACGCCGTCCGCCAGCGCCGCAGGCTTGCTGGCATTGTGATGCAAGATGGCGTGGGAGATGACCGGGGTCGGGGTGAAACCCAGATCCGCCTCGATGCGGGTCTCGACGCCGTTGCCGGCCAACACCTCGACCGCGCTGGCGAAGGCTGACTCAGACAGGGCGTGGGTATCCATGCCGACAAACAGGGGCCCTGTGATGCCGGCCTGCTGGCGATATTCCACCAGCGCCTGGGTGACCGCCAGGATATGGGATTCGGTAAAGGCATTGTGCAGAGCGCTGCCACGGTGACCAGAGGTGCCAAAGGCGACACGCTGTTCGGGGCGGCTCATGTCCGGCTTGTTGAGGTAGTAAGCGCTGACCAGACGGGGGATGTTGGTCAGGTCGCTTAGACGGGCCGGTTGACCGGCATGAGGATGCTGTGCCATGGCGTTATCCTTGCTGCTATATGCATTTGCTGCTTAACGAAACAGGCCCTTGCGAAGGCCCTGCACATTCAAAAATCAGAACCGTCTTAGCCTGAGCTCAGTGTCATACGGTGCTGCACGCCTCGGCAATCAAGGCTTCGTCATAACCCATGCTGGCCATCAGCTGGGCGACCATATTCTGCTTGCGGCTGGTATTGGTATTGGTGATGACCCAGAAGGGGGTATCCGGTACCGGTTTGGGTTTGGTGGTGCTGCCACTGGCACGCAGGGCCTCGGGATCCTGGGAGAAATAGACGCGCTTTCGCCCTTTTATCTCGGTTGCCTGGGTAAAACGAACAGGGTCATCCCGGTAGAGCGCCCCCAACAACAGCATGAAACGGTTGATCGATTTATCCTCCTGCTGCAGGGCACCCGACGCCAGCAAGGCCTGTATCCCAGACTTCTCCTGAGTGACAGGAGCCGGAGTCTGAACGGTCAGTGGCTCGGCCTGGCTGGGCGCCTCGCTCACCTTGACTTGGGCGGACTGCTCCAGCAGGCGACGCAATATATCGGAGGCACTCTCGCCAATGTGACGGGTCTGACTGGCAATATAGAAGTAGAGATCGTCATCAAGTTCGATGGTTTTCATAGGGTTGGCGCTGGACTCACAGAAAGTGGGATGGTGCGATTATACATAGCCAGACCCGGCGGCCCAAGCGGCCCGTCAGATGTGCATGAATCTCCTCGAGAATACGGCATAATGGCGCACCAGATAGTGATCCAGGCCACCATGGCGCATTTTTGGCCCACAGGAGCGCAAAACCTGAACCAGATGCCAGGATCCCCGGATAGACAGCACAGGAGAACAACCATTGTCAGCCCCCCCTTCAGCCTTGCCGCTGCTTAATCACAAGGATCAAGGCCAGGGCCCGGCCGTCGTTTTGATCCATGGCCTCTTTGGCAACCTGGACAACCTGGGCCTGCTGGCTCGTGCACTGGCGGACCAGTATCGCGTCATCAGTCTGGACTTGCGCAACCACGGCGCCTCCTTTCACTCCATGGAGATGAGCTATCCCCTGATGGCGGCCGATCTGCTGACGCTGCTCGATAGCTTGCACATCGAGAAGGCAAGCCTGATTGGCCACTCCATGGGAGGTAAAGTCGCCATGCAGGTGGCCAAGCAGGCGCCCACGCGGATCGAACGCCTGATAGTGGCGGACATGGCGCCGGTCGCCTACCCCCACGCCCGTCACCAGAATGTGTTTGCCGGTCTCAACGCCACCCTGGCCAAGATGCCAAAGAGTCGCAGCGAGGCAGAAACGCTGCTGGCAGAGCACATAGAGATCCCGGGCGTGCGCCAATTCCTGCTCAAATCCTTCGCCAAGGGGGAATCTGGTTGGGGTTGGCGCTTCAATGTGCGGGCCCTTGAGCACAACTACGCCAACATCATGGGCTGGCCGGATAGCCAGAGCCGTTTCGACGGGCCGACCCTGTTTATCAAGGGCGGTGAGTCGGACTATATGCTGCCCGCCTATACCGAGACGGTGATGGCGCAATTCCCCGCAGCAAAGGCTCGGGTCATCGCCGGAACCGGCCACTGGCTACACGCCGAGAAGCCGGTTTTGTTCAACAAGTTGGTTGTGGATTTCCTGTCTATAGGCGGTTAACAGTTTCAAATCCTTTGTGATATAGTGCGGCCCGTCATAAGGAGTGTGCGCAATCCATGCTGAGCCAACACATTGAACTGATCGAGAGTCTGGGCCTGAAATTATTCTTCGTGGCCGTCTTTCTATTGATTGGCCTGGCTATCCAGGACGTACTCAAACGCGGCAACGTGCCCCGTTTCGGTCGCTTCATCGTCTGGCTGGTACTGTTTTTAGGTTGCGCGGGTTTTGTCGCCAAGGGGCTGATTGAACTGAGCTGGGAAGGCTCGGGTCTCGGCTAACAGCTCATAGATGAAGTATGGCCAAACAGCAAACTGATCGAACAACATTGGATCTGTTCGCAAATGAGAAGCGCCCCGGCAGGCCGAAAACCAATCCACTCCCCCGCGAGACCCAGCTCAAGATCAACAAGCGCAATCAGCTCAAGCGCGATCGGGAGAATGGACTGAAGCGGGTAGAGTTAAAGGTGGAAGCCGAAATGCTGGAGCGCCTGAACCAACTTGCGCTGCAACAGAACGTCAGCCGCGCCGAGCTGATCCAATCTATCCTGAAGCAACAGATCGACTCTGCTCTCGTGGCGGGTCAGCTGATCTGACCGTTAAGCATCAACACCAAATACGGGTAACTAAACACTATGGCAAGTGTAGGTCTGTTTTTCGGCAGCGATACCGGTAATACCGAAGCTGTCGCCAAGATGATCCAGAAAGAACTGGGCAAACAACTGATTGAAGTCCGTGACATCGCCAAGAGCAGCAAGGCCGACATCGACAGCTTCAGCCTGCTGATGTTCGGTATCCCGACTTGGTACTACGGCGAAGCCCAAGCCGACTGGGATGACTTCTTCCCGGAACTCGAAGAGATCGACTTCACCGACAAACTGGTTGCCATCTTCGGGTGCGGTGATCAGGAAGACTATTCCGAGTATTTCCTCGATGCCATGGGCACCCTGCGTGACATCGTCGAGGCCAAGGGCGCCATCATCATTGGCCACTGGCCGACTGCGGGCTACGACTTCGAGGCCTCCAAGGCCCTGGTCGATGACAAGCACTTCGTCGGCTTGGGAATTGATGAGGATCGCCAACCAGAACTGACCGCCGAGCGCGTCAAGGGCTGGAGCAAGCAGATCCATGAAGAGATGTGCCTCGCCGAACTTGAGTGAGTCACTTCTACTAAAAAAACGGCCCTAGAGGCCGTTTTTTTATGGGATGTAATTAGCCCTGGAGATCACGTCATCGACTCACAGCGCCCCCTGCGCTCCTTGCGCTGGCGGACATAGAGCGTGCGCTTGATCTCGGCGACCAGCTCACCCTTGTGATCTTTTACCAGTACATCAAACTCGGGGAAGTGTTTGTCCCCCTGACGGGTCGCCGCCAGGATTGAAGCCAGCTTGGCCTCGGTCAGGTTGAACTCGGCCACCAGCTTGCCCTTGCCTGGCTTGATGTAGTTGATGCTGCCCGCCTTGTCCCAGACGTAGTAGTGGTTCTTGAAATACCCCATCAGCATCAGCGGGTAGATGGGATCCGTCATGGCGAACATGCTGCCGCCAAACTGGGTCCGGTTGGCATTCTTGTTCCACCAGCGGGACTTCAAGGTCACCCGGCAGAACCGGAAGTCATCGCTCAGGGTTTCTATCTTGATGCCAGCTCCCCAGAAAGGAGGCCAGGCGTTGAGGGCGCGGCGCACCCAGGCCGCATTGTCAAAAAGCCAATCCATGGATCTCATCCGACCAGACAAACAGGTGTTACATCTTAACAACAATCAACGACCTGACAAGGGGGCAAAAATAATCTAATGCTCGCCCCCTTCGGATAAATTATGGCTAAAGCCCTTGAATTACTGGGTTTATTTTTTGTGACCACAAGACCTATAATGACATCTGACATGAGTTGAAGGTTGCCATTCCCGCGCCAGTCACTCAGAATAACCCCACCTTCGAGAATGCGAATAAGTGAATATGCCAGACAATAATCAAGCGTTAAAAAAGGCCGGGCTCAAGATCACACTGCCGCGTGTCAAGATCCTCGAGATCCTGCAGCAGCCGGAATGCCAGCACACCAGTGCCGAAGACCTCTACAAACGACTGATCGATCATGGTGAAGAGATTGGTCTGGCGACCGTGTATCGCGTTCTGAACCAGTTTGATGATGCAGGCATCGTCACCCGTCACCACTTTGAAGGCGGCAAGTCCGTGTTTGAGCTGTCGACCCAGGAGCACCATGACCACCTGGTTTGCCTCGACTGTGGCAAGGTGATCGAGTTCTCCGATGAAGTGATAGAACAGCGTCAGCGTGACATCGCCAAGCATCACAATATTCGGCTGACCAATCACAGCCTCTATCTGTATGGCCACTGCGCCAACGGCGACTGCAAGCACGACGAGTAAACTTGCCTGTGCGTCGCAGACAATAAAAAAGCCAGCATCGCGCTGGCTTTCTTTTTGGCTCAAATCCGGGCAAGTGGCAGGGTCTCCCCTGCCCTCTTTCCCTATACATCAGCCTTCGGCTTTGCCCCAGACGTCACGCAGTGCAACGGTGCGGTTGAACACCAGCTGCTCCGGGCTGGAGAGCTTGCTGTCGGCGCAGAAGTAACCTTCACGCTCGAACTGGTAGGCAAACTCCGGCTTGGCATTTTTGAGGGAGGCCTCGACACGAGCCCCTGCAATGACTATCAGGGAGTCCGGGTTCAGGGCCGCTTCGACGTCTTGCTCGGCGCCAGGGTTTGGCATCTTGAACAGGCGGTCGTAGAGACGGATTTCGGCTGGCAGTGAGTGAGTGGCGCTGACCCAGTGGATCACCCCCTTCACCTTGCGACCGTCTGCCGGATCCTTGCCCAGGGTGTCCGGGTCATAGGAACAATAGATGCAAGTCACCTTGCCATCCGCATCCTTCTCGACCCGTTCGGCCTTGATGACATAGGCGTTGCGCAGGCGCACTTCCTTGCCCAGCACCAATCGCTTGAACTGCTTGTTGGCTTCTTCCTTGAAGTCCGCTTCATCGATGAAGATCTCGCGGCCAAAAGGCAGCTCACGGGTGCCCATCTCGGCATTGTTCGGATGTGCCGGGGCAGTCAGCATTTCGTCAGCCGACAAGTTCTCAATCACCACCTTGAGGGGATGCAACACCGCCATGGCGCGCGGGGCGTTCTCATTGAGATCGTCCCGAATGCAGGCTTCCAGCATGCTCATCTCGACGATGTTGTCCTGCTTGGTCACGCCGATGCGTTTGCAGAACTCACGAATGGCTCCCGGGGTATAACCACGACGACGCAGACCAGACACGGTCAACATGCGAGGATCATCCCATCCATTGACATGCCCCTCGGTCACCAGCAGGTTCAGCTTGCGCTTGGACATGACGGTGTATTCGAGGTTCAGACGGGAGAACTCGTACTGACGGGGGTGGCAATCGATGCTGATATTGTCCAGCACCCAATCGTATAGACGGCGGTTATCCTGGAACTCCAGGGTACAGAGGGAGTGGGTGATCCCCTCCAGGGCGTCCGAGATGCAGTGAGTGAAGTCGTACATCGGATAGATGCACCACTTGTCACCGGTCTGGTGGTGGTGGGCAAACTTGATGCGATAGATAACGGGATCGCGCATCACCATGAAGGGAGATGCCATGTCGATCTTGGCGCGCAGGCAGGCGCTGCCTTCGGCCATCTCACCGTTCTTCATCTTGGCAAACAGTGCCAGGTTCTCTTCGACGCTGCGCTCGCGGAACGGGCTGTTCTTGCCGGCTTCAGTCAGGGTGCCACGATACTCGCGCATCTGCTCGGGAGAGAGCTCGTCCACATAGGCCAGACCCTTCTCGATCAGCTCGATGGCGTAGCCGTGCAGCTTGTCGAAATAGTCGGAGGAGTAGCAGATCTCGCCGCTCCACTCGAAGCCGAGCCACTGCACGTCCTGCTTGATGGACTCGACGTACTCTATATCTTCCTTGACCGGGTTGGTGTCATCGAAGCGCAGGTTGCATTGGCCCTGGTAGTCCTTGGCGATGCCGAAGTTCAGACAGATGGACTTGGCATGGCCGATATGGAGATAACCGTTCGGCTCGGGAGGGAAACGGGTATGCACACTCTTGTGCTTACCACTGGCCAGATCTTCATCGATGATCTGACGAATAAAATTGGTTGGGCTGCTCGCCTCGGTCATGAATTCACCTCGAATGTCTCAGCTCGTGGGGCAACCGCACGCCCCCGCTTAGAAACCAACAATGATCCACTATTCATCCATGAGGCTCAACAGGAATTTACCGCCACAACCCGTGTTCCGCCACAGTTACCGCCCTTCGCACCGAGGGAGCCCCGCTTCCCGGTCGGAAGCGACTCATCCCGCAACAACTTGCTATCAACCGAGCTGATGAATTCGGTACAAAAATGCAACGCCGACGACTTGGTCTTGGCCACACTATTTGCATGCGCACAGACACGATTCTGTTTATGGCCGTGATTTCAATATCAAAAGTGGTTAATGTGAAATGAATCAACAATCATTAAGCATCTTCCAAAGTTCGTCACCGCAGTATTATATTAACAATCTCATTACTTTTTCTGTGACATCAGGAGAGATGGCCGACAACACTGGCCGATCTTTCCCCCGTTCCACTCGTCTGACCCTCATACAGGTAGCTGAACCATGTCCTATCCCTTATCAAGACGTGAATTCATCAAACAGTGCGTCATAGCCGGCATTGCCGTCTACAGCGCCCCGCTTCTCGCCAACCTTTCCCTGTCCTGCATGGAAGATGAGGTCTTCGATCCCGAGTTGCTCAGCCAGTGGAAACAAGGCGGCAAGATCAAGTTTCGCAGCGACGGACTGGCCAAAGTCACAGGCCAGAAGATCTACAGTCGGGATTATCGCGCGCAGGATCTGGCAGGCTGGCCATCCCAGCAGCAACATGCACTGCTGATCCGGGCCGACAAGGCGGATCGCATCTATCTGGGACTGGATCTCTCCATGTTGCCCGCCAATGCCCAGCCCAGCCGGGTGCTTACCGCCGCCGACCTGGTCCGCGATGGTGTCGAACTCCCATCCTTCTACGGCATCAACATGATGGTGAGCGAAGGAAGTACCCCGGACTACCTGGGGCATGCGGTTGCCATGCTGTTCTTCCCGGATTTCGCCACCTTCAACAGAGCCAAGCAAATGCTGCAGTTCAACGGCAATGTGGTGCGCTACGGCGACGTGACACCGCTGATTGCCGCCTCCCGCGATCCCTGGGCTTGCTGGCGCATCGTGCGGATCGAGGGCAAGCTAGGCATGAGTGATCAGTACAGTGCCTTGAAGAACGGGCTCTTCTTTCCGGCTATCGCCAGCCACCTGCCGGTATGGCCAACCCCAAATGCCAGTGGCAATGCGGGCGAGCAGGGCATGTATCAGGCCGAACTCGTCCATAAAGAGCTGGAGAGCGAGGATGCCCTGGTGCTGGATCGCACCTATCAGACCCAGTTCATCGAACCCATGATGATGGAGACGGAAAACGCCAACGGCTGGTTCGATGCCAAGGAGCGCACCATGCACCTGGTGGTGTGCACCCAGTCCCCCCACGACTTCTACTACGAAGCCGCCGAGATGCTGGCCAAAGGCCCGCTGGCAGGCAAGGTCGACAAGCTGGTAGTGCACTCCCCCTTCATAGGGGGAGGTTTCGGGGCCAAGGATCACACCATATTTCCCTTTTACGGCCTGCTCGCAACCCTCTATGCCGACGGCCCGATACGCCTGGCCAATGATCGCTTCGAACAGTTCCAGGGTGGGCTCAAGCGTCACCCGTTCAACATGCAGAACAAGCTGGTAGTCGATAAACAGAGCGGCAAGTTTCGCGCCCTGATCGCCGCCATGACCGTTGACGGTGGCGGTCGCCTGAACTTCACCGGCTCGGTGGCCAGCGTGGGCGCCAGTGCCATTCAAGGGGTTTACTACCTGCCCAAGAATGACATCACGGCTGTCGCCCTGCCCTCCGAAAACCCGGATTGTGGCTCCATGCGTGGCTATGGCTCCCTGCAAACCATGGCGGCCATGGAGATGATGGTCAACGAAGCGGCTGCGCTGCTGAAGATGGATCCCCTCGAACTGCGTCGCCGCAATCTGATCAAGCCCGGCCAGCCCAATACCCAGGGCGCTATTCCCGAAGGGAATAACCGCTATCCCGAGATCCTGGCGATGGCTGAGCAGCATGAGCTATGGGCCCAGCGCCAGAGCAGGAAGCAGGCCTATGAAGCCCAACATCCGGATCGCCTGCACGGGACAGGCTTCAGTATCACCACCAAGGATTACGGCACCGGCGCCGTGGCCCCCTCGGCCTGTGTCGAGCTGACCAGCAAGGGGGAGATCCTTCTCAAGATCAGCGGCATGGAGATGGGTACCGGGATCCAGACCTCACAAGCCGAGATCGTCAGCCACTACTTCGGCCAGCCAGCCGACACCATAGATCTCGCCGAAATTGCACTCTGGGAAAGCTTCAAGCTGGTCGAAACCGATAACCCCTACACCATCTCCCAGGAACGCCAGGACGAGATGCAGAAGAACCCGCGCTGGACGCTGGCCATTCCGCAGGCTTCTTCCGCCTCCATCTCCTCCTATTTCCAGAGTCACGCCACCGCCACCGCAGCCCGTATCCTGTTTGAACAGAGCCTCTGGCCGACGGCGACAGCTATCTGGCGCAAGCAGTACTTCGTCGGTCAGGCCGGTCTGGATCTGGGTCCCTCCAGCGAGGCAAGCTGGACCGATGCGGGGCTGACGACCCGTGGCATGCCGCCGCTGCCGCTCTCCCTGCTGGCGGCTCACGCCCATGCCAAGGGTCTCATTACCGGTGCCATGGTACACAGCTTCAACCGCTGGGCCTGGGCCGAGTGCGACTTCCCCCTCGAGGGCCAGAGTCTGCGCCTGCCCATCGATGCGCTGGCGATACGCTATGGCGACGGCGCCAGCAGCGAGCAACGCGCACAGGCCGATGCCAACGGCTACCACCTGCTCGATCGCACCCAGGCCTACTACCCCAAGACCAGCCTGAACAACGCCATGGTGACCTACTACGCCCCTTGCGCCACCCTGGTCGAGGTCGCCCTGGAGAAGGGCTCGGGCAAAGTGCACATCTTGTCGGCCCACAGCTGGCTGGACGCAGGTCGGGTCATAGTCCCGGAGCTGGTGGAAGGCCAGATCCAGGGCGGCTTGGCCATGGGGGTGGGTCATGCCCTGTATGAATACCTACCCGCCGGACAGGAAGGGCCGGGCAACGGCACCTGGAACCTGAACCGCTATCGTGTGCCCAGCGCCGATCAGCTGCCAGTCTGGAACTTCACCCACACCCTGCTCGATCCCCTCTCGCCGACCGATGCCACCAAGGGCATAGGCGAAGTGGTGATGATCCCCGTAGTGGCAGCTCTGGTTGAAGCCATCTATCAGGCGAGCGGCACCCGTTTCTATCATCTTCCCGTGACAGCAACCGACATTCAGAAGGCCATCCAATGACCACAGTAACCATGACCATCAATGACCGTCTCGTCGGCCCGCTCGAGGTGGATGACAACACCATGATGCTCGACTTCCTGCATGAGTATGTGAATCTGACTGGTACCAAGTTCGGCTGTGGCATTGGGGTCTGCCACGCCTGCACCATAGTCGTCGACAAGGAGGATGGCACCAGCGAGAGCGTACGCACCTGCATCAACGGCGTGGGCCGCTTCAACGGCAAGCGAGTGCGCACCGTGGAAGGGCATGCCAAACGCAATAGCCTGGGCAAAATAATCGCTCTGAGCCCAGTGCAACAAACCTTCCTGGATCACTTCTCCTTCCAGTGCGGCTGGTGCACTTCGGGCTTTGTCAACGAGACCACTGTCCTGCTCGAACGCCTGCGCAAACAGCCGGTGAAGATGGCCGATCTGGAGCAGACCATCTCGGCGGCACTGAACGATCACGTCTGTCGCTGTACGGGTTACAAGAAATACTACGAGGGGGTCAAAGCCATGCTCATCAAAGAAGGAGTGGTCAAATGATGCACCTCTCCAGACTGGCATTGGCTCCTCTCCTCGGCATGGGGGTCGTCGCAGGCGTCCAGGCTCAGGATCCCTTGGTTGAGCAAGGGCGCTACCTGGCCAAGATCGGCGACTGTGCCGCCTGCCATACCACCGAAAGCGGCCAGACCTACGCGGGGGGATTGGCGTTTAAAACCCCCTTTGGCGTCATCTACTCCACCAACATCAGCGCTGACAAAAAGCAGGGCATCGGCGACTACAGCTACCAAGATTTTTATGACGTGATGCACAACGGCAAGGCGCCAAAAGGGCGTCTCTATCCCGCCATGCCCTACACCTCCTATCACCTGGTCACGGATGCCGACATGAAGGCGCTCTACGCCTACTTCATGCAGACCAAACCAGCAGCGACCCCCAATAGAGCCAATGGGGTCGGCTTCCCCTTCAACGTGCGCACCGGGCTATTGGGCTGGAACCTGGTGGCTCATGAAGACACCGCCTTCACACCCGACTCAACAAAAAGCGCCAATTGGAACAGAGGCCGCTATCTGGTTGACGGGCTGGGCCACTGTGGCGAGTGCCATACACCGCGTAACATCTTCATGGCAATGGACTCCTCCCACTATCTGCAAGGGGCCAGGATTGAAGGGGTGATGGCGCCCAACATCACCGCCACCGAGTTAAGGCGCCAAGGCTGGACTCAGGAGTCACTGGCCAGGCTGCTGCAAAAAGGCTACTCGGTCAAAGGGAGTGTATTCGCTGGCATGTACCCGGTGGTGGAGAAGAGCTTTGCCTATCTGACCCAGGAAGATATGCATGCAGTGACCAGCTACCTGCTCGACAGCGATACGCCACTGCCATCCCCCGAGACCAAGGCTGTCACCCTGGATACCCAGCATCCCGGTTATGCCCTCTATCGCAACTACTGCACCGGCTGCCATGGCCAAGATGGTCAAGGCAAGCCGAATGTGACCCCTGCCCTGTCCAGCAATGGGACCCTGGATCAGCAGAGCCCAGTCAACACCCTGGCCATACTGCTGCATGGGATCCCGGCCCAAGGCTACAGTCAGACCGAGCGTTTTGCCCCCATGCCAGGTTATATCGATGAGATGAGCGAGCAGGAGCTGGCAGACCTGGCCAACTTCCTGCGCCAGACCTGGGCCAACCAGCCCGCCAAGGTGAGTGCCGACGAGGTCAAGGCGCTTAAACAGGAGCTGGCCGAGTATCATGAGTGACCATAACGTCGACGTAGTACGCCAAAGCTTGAGCTGGCTCGCCCAGGGCAGATCTGTCTGGCTGTGCAGCATAGTGGCCACCTATGGCTCGGCCCCTCGGCCAAGGGGGGCACTGTTTGCCACCGATGGGCGCTGTCGCAGCGGCTCCATCTCCGGTGGTTGCATCGAGGACGCCTTTGTCGAGAAGCTGGCCAAGGGGGAGCACGACGCACCGCTGAGCCTGCTTGACTATGGCGCTCACCTGACCCCCAATGGCAATCAGTTCGAGATGCCGTGCGGTGGGAGCATCCAGCTACTGGTCGAGCACCTGATACCAGGCGATGAAGCCATGCAAGACTTGCAGCAATGGCTTGCCTTGCTCCAAGGTGCAACCTCCTTCGTGCGAGAGGTCCGCATTGCGCAAAGGGAGAGGGCCTACCTGAGCGGCGAGATCCCTGGCCGGGACGAACCCGGGATCGTTCGACTCGGCTATGCCCAGCGCTGGCGTCTGCTGCTGCTGGGGATCAGCCAGGTGAGCGAACAAGTGGCCAGGCTCGGGCAGGCCGCCGGTTTTGAGGTATTGCTATGTGATACCCGCGACGCATACCGCTTTGACTGGCATTGGGGGCCTGAGCAGGGTGGCATCGAGGTGCAGTGGTGCGATCCAGAACGTTTTGTCGAACGTCACGCCAACGCCCAGAGCGCCGTGCTTGCCCTGGCACACGACCCCCGCATCGATGATGCCGGACTGATGGCTGCGCTTGAATCCGACGCCTTCTATCTGGGGGCCATGGGCTCGATACGCACCAGTGAACTCCGGCGGGAGCGACTACGGCGGATAGGCGATGCCAGCCAGCCGCAACTGGCGCGGATCCATGCCCCTATCGGGTTTCCGATCGGCAGCAAGTCCCCGATCGAAATCGCCATCGCCACCCTGGCCGAGGTTATCGCCGTCCGCCATGGCATCCGCATGAGGCTTCAGCAAGATGCAACCTGAACGGGTTGCCCTGCTGCTGGCCGCCGGTTTCTCCCGTCGCTACGGCAGTGACAAGCGCCTGGCGGGGTCACCTCCGCTGATACTGCGCACCCTCTCTACCCTGCTCCCCTACCATGATTGTGTGCTGGTCGTACTCAGGCAGCAAGATGAAGCATTACAGCAACTGTTGGCACCAAGCGGTGCAGTCATTACCCAGGTAGCGACCGATGGCGGGCTGGGGGACAGCCTGGCCCATGGCGTGCGTACCCTGCTCAGCCAGCAGAGGGCCATCCACAGTCTGCTGGTGGTACTGGCCGACATGCCGCACCTCTCCCCCAGCAGCCTGCAAACCTTGCAGGCTGCCCAGGATGGCGACTCGCTGGTGCGCCCAGTCTATCAGGGCGAGCAGGGTCATCCCGTCAGTTTCCCCGCCGATCTGCTGCCCGAGCTTGCCCGGATCTCTGGTGATAGAGGCGCCAAGCGGGTGCTGGATCGCCACACCGACCGCCTGATCTGTCTGACACTCAACGATCCCGGCTGCGTGCAGGATATCGACTGGCCTGAGGATCCCCTCTGAGCCAGCGCGCAGCTTGTTCACAAGCGCACAGATAAAAAAAGACCCCGCACCAGGCGGGGTTTCAAGATGAAAAATCAAAACAGACTCACACACAACAAAGGTTCACACGCACAGTCAACCTTTCCCAAGGCCAAGGGATGACAGGCCTTGGGAAAGGCGGGTCTTGCGACCCACCCGGTGTTAACGGTCAGCAACCATCAGTTCAGCTCGGTCACCCGACCGGTACGCTTGCCATCGAAACTGGTGGTACGCAGCCACACCTTGCCATTCACGGTCGGCTTGGCCGCCGCGTCATAGGCGTTCCAGTGCTTGCCATCCAGGCTGTACTGGATGGGCAGACCCGGCAAGTCCACGTTCGCATTGAGCACGCCGTCAACGACCCTGGCACCCGGCACGGAGAGGCGATACTCGACACCCTGGACATCCAGTTTCGGCAACTGGCGCTGGCCCAGCAGGTTGGCAAAGCGGTTCCACTCCTTGGCCAGGGTCGCCTTGTTGACGAACGTGGTTTCACCGGAGAACTCGCGGCCCTTCACGTAGGGCAGCTCGAAGCCACCTTTGTGCCAGGCGCGCTCGGCCACCGAGAAGATGCGCGGATAGACCATGTACTCATACTGGGCGTCGGTGCGAACCGTTTCGCTCCACAACTGACCGGACATCCCCTTGAACTTGACGGCATCCTGATCGCCCTTGGCGACGAAGGCATTGCCATCCCGGTCGACCGAGGTCTCGGCGTTCTGCGGCAAGTTTTCCGGGGCGAAGGCAAACACCTTGCGGGTGTCATTGAAGCGGGTCGCCCAGTAGTAGCCGCGCTCGGCCGGATGCACCTCGTTCGGGAAATCGAAATAGAGGTAGTCCGGGTTGGAGAGCACCACTTCATAACCATTGTGAGCCCACTTCATCGCTTCGTTGAAGCCGCCCCAGTAGAGGGTTTCCCAGAAGTTGACCCGGGTGCTGCCGGTGGCGAAATCCTTGGCTCCCTTGGCATACTTCAGACCATCTTCCCACGCCTGCAGGGTGGAGAAGCCGTGACCCTTGACCATCTCGCTCACTTCCTTGGCGAAATAGACCGGCAACTCCTGCACATCGGCAATCTTGCCGTCGGCAATCATCTTCTGGCACAGGGGGGACTTGCCAAAGGGCTTGTCCTGTTTGCTCCAGTCGGTATTGCCCTTCCAGGCCACCAGATCGGCGGGCTTGGTCGTGGCCGGATCCTGATAACCCCCGCCCAGCATGATGTTTTTGGCCTCGTCACCGCCATAGTGCCAGGCGGTCAGCGGCTGACCGGCTGCCTGATGCATCTGGGCCACTTCATCCATCACCTTGGCCACGAAGGTGGTGGCGCCCGGCTGGCAGGGGTTGATGAAGGACATCTTGTCGTAGAACTGCACCGAGGTGACCTTGGAGGTATCGGCCGGGTCGGTGAGGCGATACTGGTTCGCTTCGGCCTCTTTGCCTTCGGTCATGAGTCGCTGGTAACGGGCTTCCATGGAGACCACTGCGGCCCGGGCATGGGCCGGCATGTTGATCTCGGGGATGACGGTCACGCCGCGCGCCTTGGCATAGCGCACCAGCTCGATGTAATCCGCCTTGCTGTAGAAACCGGAGCCCTGGTTGTCCGCAGCCGGACCCGAGCCCAACTGTGGCAGCAGACACTTGGTTTCGGACAAATCGTGGCAACGCTCGGCACCGACCTCGGTCAGCTCCGGCAGACCCGGGATCTCCAGGCGCCAGCCCTCATCGTTGGTCAATCCCAGATGCAGCACGTTGAGCTTGGTGGCCGACATCTGGTCGATCAGCTTGTGCAGGGTCTGCGGCGTCCTGAAGTGGCGGGCCACGTCGGTCTGCATGCCCCGGTATTCAAAGCGCGGCGCATCCTCGACGCTCATCTGGCTGACCAGCTTGTCATCGACCCCGATCAGGGAGATGAGCGACTGGGTCCCCCAGAAGGCGCCATTGACATCGTGACCACGGATGATGGCGCCATCCTTGCCGATGTCGAGCTGATAGCCTTCGGCCTGTTTGACCTTGCTGCCGAGCTTGATGGTCACGGGATAGCCGGTGTCGGAGAGGGTCACCCCCAGCTTGGTCAGTTGCGCCTTGATGGCCTCCGCGCGATCGGTCGGCAGGTCCAGGGCATCGAGCTTGATGCTGGCGAGATCCACCTGCGGGCCCACCTTGATGACCTGTTTTGCCGGGGTCGGCAGTATCTGGTTGTCAATTTGCTGTGCAGAGAGCAGCGTGCTGGTGCGGTTGGCCTCATAACGGGTCTGCGCATTCATCAGAACGTTGTTGTCATCCTTGGTGCGCTTCCAGCCATCGGCCGGCATCGGCTTCTCATAGCTGGTGGCATCATCGATGTTGCCCATGCTCGCAATCACCTTGGGTTCAGCCCCCTCGGCGGAGACATACCAGCTTGGCATGATGTCAGATTCGAACAGTACCCAATACTCCACGACCAAAGGCACTTCGACAGTGGCATCCTTGGCAAAGCCCTGGAACTTGTCGGTCGGGGTCAGGCGATAGAGGTCGCCGGTCAGATGCTCGATGGCAAACTGATCGTTGTCGATCCGTTGAATGCGACGGATGGAGGAGACATAGATCTCCCAATCCTTGGAATTAACCTCTGCGCCCTGATTGGTCAGGTGCAGTTTGGCCACGCCACAACTGGCCCATTCGGACCCGAGCGCCTGACAATCCAGACCGGCGCCGGCACCATCATTGGTGACGACTTCGTACTTGATGACGAGGTTGCTTGCGAGGGAATCGACCAGGGCCTGGTTGGCGGCATCGGCGGCCATGGCTGGCGCGGCAAAAACGCCAGACATAGCGAGGGCTAAGAGAGAGATCTTGAGTTTCATAACTGCTGCTCTTGGTTGAAGTAAAGATTGGAATTGCTTGGCTTTTTTTATGGTGGGCCCCATAGGCGGGGCCCTATTTATGTCAACAATGGACTTAGCTTGAGCGGACGGGCAGGAGGAGACGCCCGTCCGGGTAACACTTAACGCAGGGCTTTCATCTCACCGGCAATGATCTCGGCCAAGGGGCCCAGAATCACTTGCAGGTTCTGTTCACCCAGCTTGACCACACCGGCCGCGCCGAGGGCCTTGAGCTGACGCTCGTCGACGATGCTGCGGTCTTTCAGGGTCAGACGCAGACGGGTGATGCAGGCATCGATAGTGACCAGGTTGTCATGACCACCCAGCACTTCCAGATACTGCTTGGCAAGCTCGGTACGGTCGGTGATCACGGCCTTGGCCGGGATGGCTTCGTCGTCTTCACGACCCGGAGTTTTCAGGTTCAGCTTGACGATGACCAGACGGAACACGCTGTAGTAGATGCCGAAGAACACCAGACCTTGCAGCAACAACATGTACCAGTTGACGGCCAGCGGGTTGCGGCTGGAGAGCACCATATCCACCAGACCGGCACTGAAACCGAAACCGGCAATCCAATGCATGCTGGCCGCGATGAACACCGAGATACCAGTCAGTATGGCGTGGATCACATAGAGCACGGGGGCCACGAACATGAAGGAGAATTCGAGAGGTTCAGTCACACCGGTGAAGAAGGCAGCGAAGGCGGCTGCGATCATGATGGAGGCGACTTTCTCTTTGTTCTCTTTCTTGGCGCTGTGGTAAATGGCCAGGGCGGCGCCCGGCAGACCGAACATCATGATGGGGAAGAAGCCAGCCTGGTACATACCAGTCACACCGGCGACCGCTTTACCGGCATCGATGGAGCTCTGACCGCCCAGGAAGTTCGGGATATCGTTGATGCCAGCCACGTCGAACCAGAACACGGAGTTCAGGGCGTGGTGCAGACCGATCGGGATCAGCAGGCGGTTGAAGAAGGCATAGATACCGGCACCGGTAGAGCCCATGCCGACGATGGATTCGCCGAAGTGAACCAGACCACCGTAGATGACAGGCCATACGGCCATCAGCACGAAGGAGACTGCCATCATGACCACGGAGGTGATGATGGGGACCAGGCGACGGCCGGAGAAGAAGGCCAGCGCCTTGTGCAGCTCGACGCTGCTGAATCGGTTGTACAGCTCAGCCGCGATGACACCGGTCAGGATACCGATGAACTGGTTGCTGATCTTGCCAAAGGCAGCAGGAACCTGCTCGAGCGGGATACCTTGCAGCTGGGCAACGGCGCCCGGGCTCAGCAAGGTGGTGACCACCAGGAAACCGACCAGGCCGGCCAGGGCGGCGGAACCATCTTTATCTTTGGACATACCGTAAGCGACACCGACCGCGAACAGGATCGGCATGCTGTCGATGATGGCGGCACCGGCCTTGATCAGGAACGCGGCCAAAGGGCTGCCGCCACCCCAACCATTCGGGTCAATCCAGTAACCTATACCCATCAGGATCGCTGCGGCGGGCAATACCGCTACCGGTACCATCAGGGCACGGCCGATCTTCTGTAAATAACCGAGAATGTTCACGGTTCCTCTCCTTAGTTAATGTTTTTCTATAAATTAAGTGCTTATTACGTTCGACGCATAAGCCATCAAGGCTTGATTGGCAGTCTAGGTCTTTTATTTCGCTTCGCAAATTAATAAAGCCATAATCGTGATCATTATCACCCAAACGACATAAAGGTAGTGGATAGATGTGGCTTAGTTCCCAATCTTTATTTACGCTATAAAACAACTAAGCTTTGTCATTACGTCTTACCATCGTGCCCATGCCGGTGACAACAACTAGAGGTACTCGAAATGCGCCTGATCCCACTCAAGTCAGCCAGCCAAGTCGGTCTGTGGTCTGCCCGTTATATCGTCGACCGCATCAATGCTTTCCAGCCGACCGCCGAGCGCCCCTTCGTGTTGGGTCTACCCACTGGCGGCACGCCGCTCAACACCTACAAGCGCCTGATTGAGTTGCACAAAGCGGGTGAGGTCAGCTTCGAACACGTGGTGACCTTCAACATGGACGAGTACGTTGGCCTGGCCAAGGAGCACCCCGAGTCCTACCACAGCTTCATGCACAACAACTTCTTCAGTCACGTCAATATTCGCCCGGAAAACATCAATATCCTCAACGGCAACGCAGAGGATCTGGTGGCCGAGTGCAAACGCTACGAAGACAAAATCAAGTCCTATGGCCGGATCCATCTGTTCATGGGTGGCGTTGGCAACGACGGTCACATCGCCTTCAATGAACCGGCCTCTTCCCTGGCCTCCCGCACCCGGGTCAAGACCCTGACCGAGGATACCCGCATCGCCAACTCCCGCTTCTTCGGTGGCGACATGGAGCAGGTCCCCAAGCTGGCCCTGACCGTGGGCGTGGGCACCCTGATGGATGCCGAGGAGATACTGATCCTGGTTATCGGCCACGCCAAGGCCCAGGCCCTGCAGGCGGCCGTCGAAGGCTGCGTCAACCACATGTGGACCATCTCCACCCTGCAACTGCATCCGAAGGGCATGATGGTGTGCGACGAGCCGTCCACCATGGAGCTGAAAGTCAAGACAGTCCGCTATTTCCAACAACTGGAAGCGGACAACATCGGTCGTCTGTGAGGATAACGCCATGTACGCATTGACCAACTGCACCCTCTACACCGGCAGCGAAGTGCTGACCGGCCATGGGGTACTCATCGATGGCAACCAGATAGTCGCCATCAAGCCCCTGGCGGCGCTGCCGCCGGACGTGGCTCGCCACGATCTGGATGGCGCCAACCTCAGTGCCGGCTTCATCGACTTGCAGCTCAATGGCTGCGGCGGTGTCATGTTCAACGCCGAGATCACCACAGAAACGCTGGCCACCATGCAGGCGGCCAACCTCAAATCCGGCACCACCAGCTACCTGCCGACCCTGATCACCAGTCCCGATGCGGACATGAAACAGGCGGTCGCGGTCACCCGCAGTTACATGCAGGCGCGCGCCAATGAGGTGCTGGGGGTGCATCTGGAAGGGCCCTACACCAACCTCAAGCGCAAGGGCATACACCCGGCGGATCAGATCCGCCAGCCCGCCGACGAGATGATCGACTTCTTCTGCGCCAACGGTGACGCCATCGCCAAGATCACCCTAGCCCCCGAGCGCAACAACCCGGAGCACATCCGTCGCCTGGTGGAGGCCGGCATCCTGGTCTCAGCAGGTCACACCGCCGCCAGCTACGAGCAGGCCATGGCCGGGTTTGACAGCGGCATGCGCTTTGCGACTCACCTCTACAACGCCATGACGCCGACGGTGAACGGCCGCGAGCCGGGCGTGGTCGGTGCCATTTATGACAGGGATGATGTCTACACGGGTGTCATCGTCGATGGCCATCATGTGCACTGGGCCAACGTCCGCCTCGCCCACAAGGTGCTGGGGGAGCGACTGGTGCTGGTGACCGATGCCACCGCCCCGGCCGGTGCGCCGGAAGGCTTTGAGAAATTTGATTTTTGTGGCGCCACCGTCTATTTCCGTGATGGTCAGTGCGTCGATGAGAATGGTACACTCGGCGGCTCTGCCCTCACCATGATTGAAGGGGTGGAAAATCTGGTCAAACAGGTGGGGTTACCCCTCGCCGAAGCGCTGAGAATGGCCACCCTATACCCTGCACGCGCCATTGGATGGGACTCACGTCTCGGTAGTATCCAGGTCGGCAAGATAGCCAACCTCACCGTCTTCGATCAGGCCTTCAAGGTCCTCGGGACCGTGGTTAACGGACACTACACACAACAGTGACATCATGACTGGCGGACAAATAGCAAACGTAGACCTTATCAAGCAGGTCAATTGTGCAGCCGTATATCGGCTCATCGACCTGCAAGGCCCCATCTCCCGGGTCAAGATTGCCGAGTTGAGTCACCTGGCCCCGGCCAGCGTGACCAAGATAACCCGGCAACTGATCGAGCATGGTCTGATCAAGGAGACCTCACCGCAAGCCTCAACCGGCGGGCGGCGTGCCATCTCCCTCACCACCATCAAGAATCGGTTTCAGTTTGTGTCCGCCAAGTTGGGTCGAGGCTACCTGCAACTGAGTCTCTATGATCTCGATGGCAAGGAACTCGACCAGCACATCACCGAAGTGACCGAGATAGACCAGCAACCCGTGGTCGATATGCTGCTGCGCGAAATTGGCGCCTTCATCGACGCTCATCAGGAACGCAGCCGCAATCTCATCAGCATCGCGCTCACCATGCCGGGCCTGGTCAACCCTGAATCGGGCATGGTCATCTATACCCCCAAATATCAGATCCGCAACCTGGCCCTGGCCAAGTTGCTGGAGAACCACTTCAACCTGCCCTGCTATGTCGGCAACGACACTCGCTCCCTGGCACTGGCCGAGCACTTCTTTGGTGAATCCCGCGATTGCATGGACTCCATTCTGGTCAGTGTTCACCAGGGGGCGGGTTCGGGCATCATCACCAAGGGCAAGGTGTTTCTCGGTCAGAACCGCAACGTCGGCGAGATAGGCCACATTCAGGTCGAACCGCTCGGCAAGCGCTGCCACTGCGGCAACTTTGGTTGCCTGGAAACGATCGCCTCCAACGAGGCCATTGTCGACAAGGTGAAGGAGCTGATCAGCCGCGGCCACCAAAGCAGCCTGCAGGACAAATACATCAGCATCCAGGAAGTCTGCAAGGCAGCCCTGGCCGGTGATGAACTGGCGCGCAGCGTGATTGAGAATGTGGGTGAACATCTGGGCCGGGCCGTGGCCATCACGGTCAACCTGTTCAACCCGCAGAAGGTACTGATCGCAGGCGAAATCACCGAAGCCGAGGAGATCTTGTTCCCGGCTATCCGTCGCTGCGTCGAGCATCAGTCCCTGCCAAGCTTCCACCGTGGCCTGCCCATAGTGAAGGCCCGCTTCCAGAACCAGCCCACCATAGGCGGCTTCGCCCTGGTCAAGCGCGGTCTGCTGGAAGGGGATCTGCTGCAGATCATCATGGAACAGAAGTGACGGCGCGCCGCTGAGTCGGCACGTCAGATACCACAACGGCAGCCAATGGCTGCCGTTGTCATTTTCGGGCTTCTCTCGCGGTTAGCTATACACCCCTTCGGCAAGGTTTGAACAGATCCAGGGCGCCATCGTAGGCACTGGTTTTGACGTTCATGATGCCAAGCACAGAGTGGAACAGGTTGTCCTGGGAGAAACGCTTGGCCTGTGCCTCCTGCTTGAGGCAGTCAAGATTCAAGCCATCTTCCTGGGCGCTGCGTGGCGCCATCCAGGTCAACATGGGCACCACCGTCTGATCGTCCGGCGCAAACTTGTAGGGAGTACCGTGCAGGTAGAGCCCCATGGCCCCCAGAGACTCGCCGTGATCCGACAGATAGATGAGCCCCACGTTGTAATCCTGCTCCAGCCCCTTGAGGGTAGCGATCAGCTGACCTATCACCTTGTCGGTATAACGAATGGTGTTGTCATAGGTATTGACCAGCTCCTCGTTGGTGCAATTCTCGATGTCGCTGCGCGGGCAATCTGGTACGAAGGCCCGCTCCGAGGCCGGATAGCGCCGGTAATAGGTGGGACCATGGCTGCCCATCAGGTGGAAAGCCACCAGCTTGTTGCCCGGCTTCATCCCGGCAATCTGCTGATCCAGATCTTTCAGCAGGACGGCGTCATAGCAAGAATCCCCCTTGCACAGCTCGGGATGCACCTTGGGCTCGACCACCAGGGTCGGCACCCGATCACAGACTCCCTTGCAACCGCCATCGTTCTCCTTCCACAACACCCCTACCCCGGCATGCTGCAGCACGTCCAGCAGGCCGTCCTGATGACGGGCCCGGTTCTCGTCATACTCGCGCCGGGTCATGTTGGAGAACATGCAAGGCACGGAGACCGCCGTCGCGGTGCCGCAGGAGAGCACATGGGAAAACGAGATCAAGCCCGGCTCCTGGTCGGTAAAGGCGTTGGTGTGCTTCTCATAACCGTTCAGGGAGTAGTTCTTGCTGCGCGCCGTCTCTCCCACCACCAGGAACATCAACGTCGGTTTGCTGTGGCCTTCGGCCGCGACCACGGCATCGGTACCCAGCGCCAGAAAAGGCATGGCCGGGGTGAAGAAGCTGGTCTTCACATACTTGAAGATGCCAGCGACATAGTTGGCGGGCACTATCTCCTTGGCCATGGTGTGATTGTTGCGGCCCACCGAGGCATAGTCCTGATAATAGAGGGCCCCCACGGCGAAGATGAGCAAGGCGGAGAGTCCCATTCCCCCCAGCCGCAGGCCCACCCCCTTGTACCAACGCGTGGGATATTCAATCTTGAGCAGCAGCAGACAGAGGGTCGGCAGCACTCCCGTCAGCATGAACCAGGTCAAGACAGAAGCATTGAGATAAGAGCTCGCCTCCCCGGCATTGGTCTCCACCACGTTCTGCACCATGTTCTGATCGAAGACGATCCCATATTTGAGCATGGCGTAGCTGGCCAGGGAGCCAAGGAGGATCAGCACACTGAAGAAAGGCTTGAGCAGATATTTGATGCTAAACGGCAGGAACACCAGATTGAGCGCCGCCAGCAACACCAGCGGAATGGAGAGCACGAAGCCGACCTTGACGTGATCAAGACGAGAGAGTGCGTGATAAAAGTGCAGGAAGATAGGCCAGTTGAATACCAGAGTAAACAACAGCACCAGCAGGACATTAACCTTGATGGCACTCATAGTGATGCGCATAGACAGACTCCACTAACCAGAAAACCGGCTCGCTGGGAGCCAAACTTGGTAGGCATCATAGAAGTCGAGACTTAAGTGAAAATTAAGAGAAAAGCCCATGGAAGGCGACGCGCCATGAAAATCGGGGCGCTATGAGCGGGCATCATAAAAAACAGCAGCCCATGGGCTGCCGTTCGCTGTCTGTACTCAGTGGACTTTCAGAGGAAAGCGACCACTTCGTCAAAGGAAGGTGGCACCGTTATGATGCCACCGCCTCTAAGGTGCAACCTGACGATCAGAGGGTCGCTGCCACTTCGTCGGAGATGGAGCCGTTGTGGTACACCTCCTGCACGTCGTCCAGATCTTCCAGCATGTCGATGAGGCGCATCAGCTTGGGGGCTGTTTCCGCATCCAGCTCGGCTTCGGTGGAGGGGATCATGGTCACTTCGGCGTTCTGGGGCTTGAAGCCGGCGGCTTCCAGCGCATCCAGCACGGTACCGAAGTCGTTCGGGGTGGTGTACACCTCGATGGAGCCATCCTCTTCGGTGACCACATCATCGGCGCCCGCTTCCAGTGCCGCATCCATCAGGGCATCTTCGTCAACACCGACGAAGGTCAGCAGCCCTTTCTTGCTGAACAGATAGGCGACCGAACCGTCAGTGCCCAGGTTACCGCCGCTCTTGCTGAAGGCATGACGCACTTCGGCGACGGTACGGTTGCGGTTGTCGGTCAGACACTCCACCATGACCGCAGAGCCTGCCGGGCCGTAGCCTTCGTATACGATGGTCTCGAGCTGCTCGCCGTCGCCACCACCGGCGCCACGGGCGATGGCGCGGTTGATGGTTTCGCGGGTCATGTTGCTGGTCAGGGCTGCCGTCACCGCCGCACGCAGGCGCGGGTTGTTGGCAGGATCCGGATCGCCGATACGGGCCGAGGTAGTGATTTCACGGATCAGCTTGGTGAAGATCTTGCCGCGCTTGGCATCCTGAGCTGCCTTGCGGTGTTTGATGTTGGCCCATTTACTGTGACCTGCCATAAAAATGCTCCGTTATAATTTCAAATCAATGGGATACGGGTCGCATGGCGACCCGGTCTCTATTTATGTGTTCAGGCTTTCGCCTCGGTATCCGCCTTGGCAACGGTGGCAATCGCCAGCTCACCAAGCTGGGCCGGGTTGGCGAAGCTGGGGGCATCCGTCATCAGGCAGGACGCCGTGGTGGTTTTCGGGAAGGCGATGACATCCTTGATGTTGTCGGTACCGGTCAACAGCATGCTCAGGCGATCCAGACCGAATGCCAAGCCGGCATGGGGCGGGGTGCCATATTTCAGGGCATCGAGCAGGAAGCCGAACTTCAGGCGCTGCTCGTCCGGAGTGATACCCAGGATATCGAACACGCAGGACTGCATCTCGCTGTTGTGGATACGGACAGAACCGCCACCCACTTCGTAACCGTTGATGACCATGTCATAGGCGTTGGCATAGGCGCCCAGCGGGTTGGCTTTCAGCTCGCTCGGGCTCAGATCGCTCGGGGCGGTGAAGGGGTGGTGCATGGCGGCCAGACCACCTTCGCCATCTTCCTCGAACATGGGGAAGTCGATGACCCACAGCGGCTTCCAGCAATTCTCGACCAGACCCAGATCGCGACCCACTTTCAGGCGCAGGGCACCGATGGCATCGGCTACCACCTTCTTGCTGTCGGCACCAAAGAAGATGATGTCGCCGCTCATGGCGCCGGTACGGGCCAGGATCTCGCGCACTATGGCATCAGAGAGGAACTTGGCCACCGGAGACTGCACCCCTTCGATGCCACTGGCGGCGTCGTTGACCTTCATCCAGGCCAGCCCCTTGGCGCCATAGATACCGACAAACTTGGTGTACTCGTCGATCTGCTTGCGAGACAGCTCGGCGCCGCCCGGCACTTTCAGGGCTGCCACGCGGCCTTTCGGGTCGTTGGCAGGGCCGGCAAACACGGCGAACTCGACTGAGGTCAAGAGATCGGCCACATCGACCAGCTCCATCGGCAGGCGCAGGTCCGGTTTGTCGGAACCGAAGCGGCGCATGGCTTCGTCAAAGGTCATCACCGGGAAATCGCCCAGATCCACCGCCAGCACGTGCTGCCACAGCTGGCGGATCATCTCTTCCATCAGCTCGCGCACCTGCGGTGCGGTCATGAAGGAGGTCTCCACGTCTATCTGGGTGAACTCCGGCTGACGGTCGGCACGCAAATCTTCATCGCGGAAGCACTTGACGATCTGGTAGTAGCGATCGAAGCCGGACATCATCAGCAACTGCTTGAACAACTGCGGGGACTGCGGCAGAGCGTAGAACTTGCCCTTGTGCACCCGGCTTGGCACCAGATAGTCACGGGCCCCTTCCGGGGTGGCCTTGGTCAACATCGGGGTCTCGATGTCGAGGAAGCCCTGCTCGTCCATGAAGCGTCGCACGAAGGCGCTGGCCTTGGCACGGGTCTTCAGGTACTTGGCCATCTCGGGGCGACGCAGGTCCAGATAACGGAACTTGAGGCGTTGCTCTTCGCTGTTGACCTGGTTGAAGTCGAGCGGCAGCGGCTCGGCGCGGTTGATGATGGTCAGTTCGTGGCCGAACACCTCGATGGCACCGGTGGCCATGTCGCTGTTGCGCTGGGAATCGGGGCGGCTACGCACCACACCGGTCACCTGGATGCAGAATTCACCGCGCAGTTCTGAGGCCAGAGCGAAGGCGTCCGGTTTGTCCGGATCGAAGAAGACTTGCACTATGCCTTCCCGGTCACGCATATCGATAAAGATCAGACCGCCAAGGTCGCGACGACGATGGACCCAACCACACAATGTAATGGTCTGCCCGGCATGGGCTTCATTGACCTGTCCGCAATAGATAGAGCGCATGGACTTCTTCCTTCGAAATTGTAAGAGAGACGGTTAACCCTGAGTCGCCGGGCACGACAGGTCAGCGCCGTCTGTCTCGCCACTGGCCAGATGCTGGTTCTTACCCGGTTTGAAATCTGTCTCATACCGTCCGATCCCCTGGATCGGACACCTGCCACCGATATCGGCTCGACCAGAGGCGGCTGGCAAGCGGCCGGGCAGTCGGTCAGAGGGCATCGGAAAGCGTCGTTGTTTGGCCAATTCATGGCCGCTACCGTCGCCACAATATGCGCACAGCAGCGTGAGTAACAACAAATTGGCAAACAAAAGGGCTGGCATTATAGAGGAAAACCCCCATTTGGGTAAAATAGCCAGCAGCCCCCTTTGCCCTGTTTTTTACATCTCAAGGCAAAAAATGGGCGCAAAACGCGATAAACCAGCAGACAGGATCCGCAATGAGCCTCTTTTTGGGCCTGCCCCAATGGTCACACACCGCCTGGCCAGGTCAATTACTCGGCCAGGGAGCCAAGCCCGCCGATCACCTGGCCGACTACGCCCGGGTGTTCAACACGGTAGAAGGCAATACCACCTTCTATGCCCTGCCGACCCCGGAGACGGTGCGGCGCTGGAGCGAGGCGGTGCCCGATGAATTTCGTTTCGCCTTCAAGTTTCCGCAAACCATCAGTCACCAGAGCGACTTGGTCAGCGTGGACAAGCAGGTGAGTGACTTCATTGCCCTGCTCGGCCCGCTGCACCACAAGCTGGGGCTGCTCAAGCTGCAACTGCCCGCCCGCTTCGGACCCTCAGGCTTGCCTCGTCTTGCCGAGTTTTTCAATCGTCTGCCCCGGGATTTCAGCTATGCGATCGAGGTACGCCACCCCGATTTCTTCGCAAAGGGGGATGCGGAACGGGCCCTCAATCGCATGTTGATGGAAAAAGGCATCAACCGCATCATGCTCGATTCACGGCCTCTGTTTTCGGTTGCCGCCTCCACGCCCGCCATGATTGACGCCCAGGGCAAGAAACCGCAGTTGCCGGTGCACCTGCTTGCCACGGGGCTAGCCCCTGTGGTGCGCCTCATCGGTTTGCCGGACCCCGTCGCCAATCACCCTTTCCTGCCAAGCTGGTTGCCTCATTGGCGCCAATGGCTCGCTGAAGACAAGGATCTCTATCTGTTCGTCCATACCGCAGACAATGCCCAGGCCCCTGCATTGGCACGTCAAATAGTGCAATTGCTCGGCCAAGAAATGGCGCCTTGGCCGGGAGAAGTGGATCGTGCCCGCCAAGGGGTGCTGATGTTTTAGTCTGCGGCAGGGAAAAGTGGATTATTTACGATGGCCCCTTCGCCCTGTTCAAGACAAATGGCCAGCAATCCTCTAGACTAACGCCCCTATGACGGGTCAACAGATGGCCCGTGCGAACGGTCAGGGGGCCCAGCAAAAAAGCAGTCCCAGTCACCCTTCGCCAGCCGTTGACTCCCGGTACCATTCGAGTGTCAGCCAATACCAAAATTGAACAAAGCCGGGGATGTGCACATCCCTTGCCGGATTGCACCACTATGCATGATCAGATCTTTGCCGCCCCCATCGCCCAACTGGGCGATTTTTGCTTTGACGAGCAGGTCGTCGATGTCTTTGCTGACATGATCCAGCGCTCTGTGCCGGGTTACAGCAACATTATTTCCGCCATCGGCATGATGACAGCTCGCTACGCCCAACCAGACAGTCGCCTCTTCGATCTCGGCTGCTCCCTGGGCGCCGCGACCCAGGCCATGCGCCGCAACCTGACACAACCGGGTTGCCGCATCACGGCCGTCGATCTCTCCCGTCCCATGATAGAGCGTGCCCGCGCTCACCTCTCGGGGTTCAAATCCGAGGTGCCGGTCGAGCTGGTCGAGGCTGATATCTGCGACATCGCCATCGAAGATGCCTCGGTGGTGGTACTCAACTTCACCCTGCAATTTGTCGACCCCAAGCAGCGGGCGGCGCTCATCCAGCGCATCTTTGATGGCCTCCGTCCCGGCGGTATCCTGATCCTGAGCGAGAAGTTTCGCTTCGACGATGAGCCGGTCAACGAGCTGCTCATCGATCTGCATCTGGATTTCAAGCGGGCCAACGGCTATAGCGAGCTGGAAATCAGCCAGAAACGCACCGCCCTCGAGAATGTGATGCGCACCGACAGCCTGGCGACCCACAGAGCTCGCCTGCGCAGTGCCGGCTTCGTCCATCAGGATCTCTGGTTTCAGTGCTTCAACTTCGGTTCCATGATTGCCATCAAATCCAGCGACGCCCAATAAACCATGATCGACTTCGCCAATTTCTATCAATTGATCGCCAAGACCCGGCTCAGCCATTGGCTGCATACCCTGCCCGCTCAACTGCATGCCTGGCAGCACGACAACCTGCACGGTGATCTGCCACGCTGGAGTCGCGCCCTCAACAAACTGCCTATGGTGGAACCCGGTCAGATAGAACTGACAAGTCGGGTCGAAATAGGCAGCAGCGAGAGCCTGAATGCTGGCGAGCGCAAGAAGGTGGAAAGCCTGCTGCGCCAGTTTATGCCCTGGCGCAAGGGCCCCTTCACCGTACACGGCATCCACATAGATACCGAGTGGCGGTCCGACTGGAAGTGGGACAGGGTGCTGCCCCACATCAGCCCGCTAGACGGGCGTTACGTACTGGACGTGGGCTGTGGCAGTGGCTACCACCTGTGGCGCATGGTCGGGGAAGGCGCAAAGCTTGCGGTCGGTATCGATCCCAGCCCGCTGTTCCTCTGCCAGTTCGAGGCCATTCGCCACTTTGCAGGCAATGACCAGCGAGCCCAGATGCTGCCGCTCGGCATCCAGGAACTGCCGACCCTGCGGGCCTTCGATACCGTCTTCTCCATGGGGGTGCTCTATCATCGCAAGTCCCCTATAGAACACATCGAACAGCTGCGTAATCAACTGCGTGATGGTGGTGAGTTGGTGCTGGAGACGCTGGTGATCGACGGGGATGAGGAGCAGGTACTGGTGCCATCGGATCGCTACGGCAAGATGCGCAACGTCTGGTTCATCCCCTCAAGCCTGGCCCTCAAACGCTGGGTGGAACGCTGTGGCTTCTGCGATGTGCGCATCGTTGATGAAAATATGACCAGCATGGACGAACAGCGTCGCACTGAGTGGATGGTCAATGAGTCCTTGCTAGATTATCTGGACCCAGCCGATCCCTCCCGCACCGTCGAAGGGCTACCCGCCCCCAAACGCGCCGTATTAATCGCTACCAAGGCCAAAGACTAGCCGAGGGCAGTTGTGGAAGTTACACTGATTCAATTCCAGGAAGCACAGCTAAATGAATGACATGAAAAGCAAATTGAAAGGAATGACCCTGCTCTCTCTGCTCAGCCTCGGCGGGTGCGCCCAGTTGGAACAGGCGCCCACAGTGCCGCCGCTGACCCTGGCCGAACTCAGAACCGAATTGAGCCTGAGCGAACAGAAGATCCAGCTCGCCATGGCGCAACAAGAGCGCCAGACCGCCCAGCAACAGCAACTGCTAACTCAGCTCAATACCGATGTCGTCAACATGAAAGAATCTGTGAAGAAAGTCGATAACAAGCTGGCCACTCTGCCCGCACAGCCTCCCAAACCGCCTGTCGTGCCGACTGAGCAGTGCGCCGCCCCCGCACAGGGCCACACCGTCGATGGCAAGCTGTTGGTCGGCGAAGCCGAGTGGATCTGGGTGGATGCCGCCAATGACGCCTTCCAGGCTCGGGTCGATACCGGGGCAACCACCTCCTCCATCAGTGCCCAGGAGATCACCATCTTCGAGCGCAACGGCAAAAACTGGGTACGCTTCTTCCTGAGCCATCAGGAGTTGGATGACAAGATCCAGATCGAAGCGCCGCTGGTCCGCCATGTGCGCGTACGCCAGGCGTCTGCCGATGATCTCGACCGTCGCCCCGTCGTGCGCCTCACAGTGCGCATCGGCGACATGACCGAGAAGGCCGAATTTACCCTGAAAGACCGTAGCGACATGACCTTCCCCGTGCTGTTGGGTCGCGAATTCCTGAAAGATATCGCCGTGGTCGACGTGGCCCGCGAATATATCCAACCAAAACCCAAGCTCAAGGATGTGAAATAATCCATGGTTTCCCGTAAGCCGTTTTATTTGCTGGTTGCCCTGCTGTTCATCGTCGGCATGGGGATGACCATCTATCACCATATTGCCCTGGACGTGCCGCTCACCCCGGGTGAGAAGCGCCAGATCTGGTCCATCGAGGCCAAGCTGGAGTTCGATGCGACCGGGGAACCCGTCATCGCCTCCCTGGCCATTCCGGGTACCCAGCCGGGTTATACCCTGATGAACGAGAACGCGGCGAGTCCGGGTTATGGCCTGTCGTTTGTCGAGAAGAACGGGGATGCCCGGGCCGAGTGGTCCATCCGCTCCGCGACCGGTCGCCAGGAGCTCTACTATCGGGTCGACATGATGGCCGATGCCCATGCCAAACCCGCCGCCCTGGCCCAGCCCCCCGCCATCGAGAAGCAGATCGAGAGTGAGCCTTACGCCACGGCCATGAAGCAGATCCTCGAACGCGCCCAGGAGCGATCCGCCGATGGTTACACCCTGACCCGCGAGATCATCAAGGAGATCGAGAAGCAGGAGCAGAACGCCCAACTGCTGAAATCTCACAAGAGCCGCGCCAATCTGATTGCCGAACTGCTCAACAACGCCGACGTGCCGACTCGGGTCGTCCATGCCCTGAGCCTGGAGGATGGTCGCCGTCGCCAGGAGTTGGTCGACTATTTGCAGGTGTTCAACAGCCCGACCGATTATCAGCTGTTCAACCCGGAGACCGGCGAACAGGGCCGCCCCGCCAATCTGCTGCTGTGGGAGTACAACTCCGGTGCCCTGCTGGATGTGACCGGTGGTCATAATTCCAAGGTCACCTTCTCGATGATCGCTCAGGAACAGCCCGTCAGTGTGGCGTTGGCCCAGAAGTTCGAGCAGTCCGAGATGATGAACTTCTCCATCCACAGCTTGCCGCTGGAAGAGCAAGCCCTGTTCAAGGGTCTGCTGCTGATCCCCATAGGCGTGCTGATGGTGGTGTTCCTGCGGGTCATGGTCGGTATCAAAACCTCGGGCACCTTCATGCCGGTGCTGATTGCAGTCGCCTTCATCCAGACTCAGCTCATCACGGGGCTGGTCGGTTTCCTGCTGATCGTCGGTACCGGTCTTGTCATTCGCTCCTACCTGTCGCGGCTCAACTTGCTGCTGGTGGCCCGAATATCGGCGATCATCATCATGGTGATCTCGATGATTGGTCTCTTCTCGGCCTTGGCCTTCAAGCTGGGACTGACCAGCGGGGTGAAGATCACCTTCTTCCCGATGATCATCCTCTCCTGGACCATAGAGCGCATGTCCATCCTCTGGGAAGAAGAGGGATCCAAAGAGGTGTTCCGCCAAGGCGGTGGTTCCTTGCTGGTGGCGGTCATCGCCTACCTGGCCATGGACAACGAGCTGATCCGTCACCTCACCTTCAACTTCCTCGGCCTGCAGCTGGTGCTGATGGCAACCGTGCTGGTGATGGGTAACTACACAGGTTACAAACTGAGCGAGCTCAAGCGTTTCAAGCCGCTGGTGGATGAGATGAAGTCCGGCGTCACACCGGGTAAGGACAAGTAACAGATGTGGTTCTGGGAAAAATACACCAGCCCGTGGAGCCTGGCCCAGTCAGGCATCCTCGGCATGAACAAGCGCAACCACACCTATATCAGCCGCTATAATCCGCGCAACCTCTATCCACTAGTGGATGACAAGTTGCAGACCAAGAAGATAGCGCTGGATGCCGGAGTGACAGTGCCTGATCTCATCGGGACCATTCGCGAGCAGCATGATGTGGCCCGCATCACCGAGCTGGTCAAGGAGTGGCCGGGCTTTTGCATCAAACCGGCCCGGGGCTCGGGGGGCAAAGGGATATTGGTGATCCTGCGCCAGGAAGATGGCCTCTTCTACAAACCCAACGGTAGCGCCTCCAATGGCCAGGATCTGGAGCGCCATGTCTCCAACATACTGGCCGGGCTCTATTCTCTCGGCGGCAAGCCTGACGTGGCGCTGGTGGAAGGCCTCATCAACTTCGATGATGTGTTCGACGGCTACTCGTTTGAAGGGGTGCCCGATGCCCGGGTGATCATCTTCAAGGGCTTCCCGGTGATGGCCATGATGCGCCTCTCTACCGCGGCATCGGACGGCAAGGCGAACCTGCATCAGGGCGCCGTGGGGGTGGGCCTGTGCCTGCGTACCGGCCGGGCGCTGCGGGCGGTGCAGTTTGGCAACCCCCTGCGCCACCACCCGGACACCGGCCTGGACTTGTACGAGCTCAAGGTTCCTCACTGGGATATCTTGCTGACGCTGGCGGCATCTTGCTACGAGATGTCCGGCCTGGGTTATATCGGTACCGACATGGTGCTCGACAAGTTCCGTGGCCCCATGCTGCTCGAGCTCAACGCCCGCCCCGGCCTCGCCATCCAGATAGCCAACGGCCGCGGCCTGGTCCCCAATCTCAAGACCATAGAGAAGCTGGGTTCCACCAAGATGACGGTGGCGCAGCGCGTCGCCTTCTCCAAGGAACACTTCGGCATCTTCGAAGAGTGATGGGAGTGCAGCACCATCGACCCAAGAGCGCGCCTTCGGGCGCGTTTTTCATTGGCAAACCCCGATTCGTCACTCGCACAGCCGCTCCGCTTGCCCGCCATCCCCGGGGATGAAGCTTGCGACAGGCTGAACACAGGGAGGCTTTCAGCCTGTCAGCGTCCTTTATTAAAGCGACAAAAAACGGCACCAATGTTAGATTAGTTAAATCAAATTAAATAGATAGAACGGATCAGGTACTCCTATGCAACGCTGGCCCAGCCTGAAACAGCTCCAATATCTGATAGCGCTCGACGAACACAAGAACTTCAACCGCGCCGCCAAGGCGTGCCATGTCAGCCAGTCTACTCTGAGCACCGGCATCCAGACCCTGGAGGACATGATGAACCTGCAACTGGTGGAGCGCGACCACAAAAGCTTCATCATGACCCCCATCGGCCTGGATGTGGTCGAGCGGGCCCGAAACCTGCTTTCCGACGCCCGGGATCTGATGGAACTCGGCCAGCAGCAGGGTGGCGTCATGCAGGGCACGGTGCGGCTCGGCTGCATTCCGACCATAGCCCCCTTCCTGCTCAGCAAGCTGGTGCAGCGCTGCGCCAAAACCTATCCGGACCTGGAGCTGTTGCTGCGTGAAGACACCACCAGCAACCTGCTCAAGCAGCTGGAGCAGGGGCAGCTCGATCTGCTGATCCTGGCGTTACCCATCGAAATCGGCGGTTTCCATTGCAAGCCGGTCGGTCAGGATCCCTTCCACATGGTGATGCCCAGCGACATGGCGGCGGGGCTGCACATGCCGTTCGACTATAAAGAGCTGCCCAGTCAGAGCATCTTCCTGCTCGAGCGCGAGCACTGCCTGACCGAGCATGCGGTGAGCGCCTGTCGACTGCGCGACAAGAGCAAGATCAATCCCTTTGCCGCCACCAGCCTGCACACGCTCGTGCAGATGGTCGGCGCCGGGTTAGGCACGACCTTCTTGCCGCAGATGGCCATAGACGCCGGCATCCTGGATAACACTGATCTGGTGGCCATCCCGCTGCCGGGTGAACAAGCTTATCGGGAGATAGGCCTGGTGTGGCGCCCCAGTACCACCCGGGTGCAGACCTTCTACAAGCTGGCAGAGCTGGTCAAACCGCTGATCGAGCCCCAGCCTGAGCCGGTTTTCCCGCAGTGAAGGGGCTGCTCTCAGCCATGGTGAGCAGCAAGTCTTGCGCTCTTGGGCACGTGCGGGTTCTATGTATGGGAGAGTGATGCTGATGAAACTGATCCTGCCTCTGCTTGCCCTGTTGCTGGCCGCCTGCTCCAGCACACCCGAGCCGGTAGCGCCCTCAACCCCTGACAGAGCCTTCGACGGCTTCTTTCAACAGTGGCGCGGCGTTCCCTATCGCATGGGCGGTACCAACCGGGCCGGGCTCGACTGCTCCGCCTTCACCCAGCTCGCTTACCAGCAAGTGCTGGGCTTCCAGCTGCCCCGCACCACAGAGTCCCAGGCCGATCTCGGCGAGGCCATAGCACGCAGCGAGCTCCGTCATGGAGATCTGGTGTTCTTCAAGACGGGTTGGGATCAGTATCACGTCGGCGTCTATACCGGCGCAGGCGAATTTATCCACGCCTCCACCAGCAAGGGAGTGATCCGCTCACGCCTCGACAACGTCTACTGGCGCAAGCACTACTGGCAGGCGCGCCGCCTGACCTCAGTCACCGGGCCCTCGGGCTGACATCAATCAGGCCCCATCGGGGCCTGATTGCTGCTTGAAACCGACTACGCCTTGCGGTGCCAGCGTGGTGAGCTGGCGGTCTCTCCCCAAGGGGTGACACAAGCCAGATGAGCCCCCTCTATGAGGCGATCGCTGGATCCGAGCACCTCGCCCACCTGGCGATGGATCAGCTTGAGCACAGGCAAGGGCTGCTCCGCCAGAGAGTGTCCAGCCGCAAAGTAGGCTCCCTGATGATGCAGCGCCAACTTCTGGACGAACTCATAGGTATTGAAGCTGGCAGGCATACGGTCTACCACATCATTGACCTTGGTCAGCAAGCGTTCCAATTCCTCTGTCATGGCACTCTCTCCCTCTGCTGTGATGAGATATAAATTACCCCAAAATGGTTAGTTTTGGCCAGTGCCAAAGATGTCCATGGGCTGTAAAAAGCATACTGTCACCGAAAGTGGGCGACGGCGCACGCTTCGCCGCCGATCCCGGGCCTGTGGCTTTACAGGATGCGCGAGGCCGGGTTAACGTCCCCGGACCCAATTCTGTCCGGGAGCCCCTATGGAACAGGCCATGCATTATGCCACCCAGCTGGATCGACTCAAGTCAGCCTATCAGGCCGCCCCAGCCCCGTCACTTACCGAGCGACTGGCCAGACTAGCGCGACTAGAGCAAGCCCTGCTGAGCCACAAGGAGGCCCTCTGTCGGGCGCTGGCCAACGACTATGGCAAACGCAGCCGAGCCGATAGTCTGCTCGCCGATATACTGCCCTGCCTCACCCAGCTCAAACATGTGCGCAGACACCTCAAGAAGTGGATGGCCCCGAGTCGACGTAGCCCGGGGCTGCTGCTCACTCCTGCCCGGCTTGAGGTGGTCTATCAGCCCCTGGGCGTCGTGGGCATAGTGGTGCCCTGGAACTTCCCGGTGATGCTGAGCCTGGGGCCACTCATCGGTGCCATTTCTGCCGGCAACAGAGCCATGCTCAAACTCTCCGAGTTCACCCCGGCCACCAATGCAGTCCTCATCCAGCTGCTGAGCGATGCCTTCGAGCAGGACGAGGTGGTAGTCTGCGAGGGGGATGCCCAGCAAGGGGCGGCCTTCTGCGCCCTCCCCTTCGATCATCTGCTGTTTACCGGCTCGACCAGCATAGGTCGGCAGGTGATGGCCGGCGCCGCCCGCCAGCTCACCCCACTCACCCTGGAACTCGGCGGCAAATCCCCCTGCCTCATCGGGCCTGACATGCCGATGAGCCTGGCGGTGGAACGAGTACTGTATGGCAAGAGTCTCAATGCAGGCCAGGTCTGTGTCGCGCCCGACTATGTGCTGCTGCCCAGGGGGCAGGAGGGCGCGTTTATCCAGGCTTATCGCGAACGCTTCTTGCGCCTCTACCCTCAGGGATTGGCGAGCGATGACTACGCCTCCATCATCAACCTGCGCCAGTATCAACGGCTTATCGACTGGCTGGAGGAGGCCGTTGCCGCCGGCGCCCAGGCTCACCCTTGCGCCACCCCGGCCCGGGATGACGAACAGCGCCGATTGCTGCCCCATCTGTTGACCGAGCTGCCCGGCCACTGCCAACTGATGCGAGAGGAGATCTTCGGCCCCCTGCTGCCACTGGTGCCCTATGACAGCCTCGATGAGGCCATTACCTATATCCAGAGCAGACCCAGGCCCCTGGCACTCTATCTGATGAGCCTGGATCCCGAGTTGCAGGCCAGGGTGATCAGAGAGACGCACTCCGGTGGGGTCGCCATCAATGAGACCCTGCAGCAGGTTGCGGCGGACGATGCGCCTTTCGGGGGCATAGGCCCATCAGGCATGGGCCACTACCATGGCCGGGAGGGGTTTCTCACCTTCTCCAAGGCCAAGACGGTGCTGCGCCGGGGCAAGTGGAGCCCGGGTATCCTGCTCCAGCCGCCCTATGATCGCTGGTACAAGAAGCTGCTGCTGAGCTGGTTGATCCGCTAAGCGCTCAATAAACAGCGGGGGCCCATGGCCCCTGCTGTTTATTGATTTATGCCAGGAAGTTCAGATCGGGGCATCGAACACCCCGGTGGAGAGGTAGCGATCCCCTCGATCGCAGATAATAGCGACGATCACTCCCTGCTCAAGCTCGGCGGCGACACGCAGTGCTCCCGCCACTGCCCCTCCCGAGCTGACGCCGCAACAAATCCCCTCTTCCCTGGCCAGACGGCGCATGGTGGCAAGCGCCTCCGCCTGGGTGATGTCCAGCACCCGATCAACCCGCTCAGGCTCGAAAATGGCGGGCTGGTAAGCGGCGGGCCAACGGCGGATCCCCGGAATTTGACTCCCTTCCGCCGGTTGTAGACCGACGACCTGCACCGCCGGGTTCTGCTCCTTGAGATAACGAGAGACCCCCATGATGGTACCAGTGGTGCCCATGGCCGAGACGAAGTGAGTGATGGCTTCGCCACTCTGGCGCCAGATTTCGGGGCCTGTGCTCTGGTAATGGGCCTGCGGGTTGGCAGGATTGTTGAACTGATCCAGCACCAACCCCTCTCCCTTGGCCCCCATGGCCTGCGCCAGATCCCTCGCCCCCTCCATGCCATTGTCGACCAGCACCAGCTCGGCACCATAGGCTTGCATGGCGGCGCGGCGCTCCTGGCTCATGTTGCTCGGCATGATGAGCCGCATCCGGTAGCCCTTGGTGGCCGCCACCATGGCCAAGGCGATACCGGTATTGCCCGAGGTGGCCTCGATCAGTCTGGCGCCGGGCGGTAAGCGACCGCTCGCTTCGGCGGCGAGAATGAGGTTCAACGCAGGCCTGTCCTTGACCGAACCGGCAGGGTTGTTGCCCTCCAGCTTGACCAAAATGGTGACTCCCGCATGGGGATTGATACGCTGCAGGCGCACCAGCGGGGTATCGCCTATCAAATCGTCTAGGGTGGCAAAGGCCATCGTGGCTTCCTGTGCAAATGCGCGGATGAGTTGGCGCAGCTAACGTGGCATCATGAGTGTCATCAGACAAGGGGCGGTGATGGGGTCGCCCCGCAACCTGGCCCTTCCATGAGGGGGATCAGTGTAAGCGAGCTCGTCACCCCGGCAAAGGGCCATGCGCCGGCGTGGCCATGAACAGGAGTTGCCATGACAGACATCATCCATGATCCGCAGCAGCAAGCCTTCCTCTGCGTGGTTGACGGCCATGAGGCGCGCCTGCGCTACCGATTGCTCGACCAACACCAGGTCGATGCCTATAGCACCTTAGTGCCCGGCGAACTGCGCGGTCAGGGGCTGGCAGACCAGCTGGCCCGGGCCTTCTTCGACTGGTGCAAGGGACAAAATCTCGAGATAATCCCGAGCTGCAGCTATATCGAGACCTGGTTGCGACGCCATGGCGGTTGAGCTCTCGGCTCCCATGAGTGACGCTCTCGAGCCCCGGCTGAGGGTGCAGACCGAGGCACTGCTGCGCGCCGACCCCTATCGCATGGCCTGCCTGAAGATGGCCGCCACGCTGGAGCTGCCTGACTGGGCGCTCGGGGCAGGCTTTGTACGCAACCTCATCTGGGATCATCTGCACCATAACGCCGAGCCGACCCCGCTCAACGACCTGGATCTTGTCTATCTGGATCCGGCAGATATTAAGGGAACACAAGAGTCGGCCCACGAAGCCTGGTTGAGCGCGCGTCTGGCCGGTCGCTGGCAGGTGCGCAATCAGGCCCGCATGCACCTTCGCCAGGGAGTGGCCCCCTTTGACAGCAGCGAGCAAGCTCTGGGTCACTGGGTCGAACTGCCCACCTGCGTCGGAGTGCGCCTGCTACCGGATGGTAAATTGCACTGGCTGGCCCCCTTTGGTCTGACCAGCTGCTGGTCCCTTGAGGTTCTGCCCAACCCCCGTTGTCGGCAACCCCGGTCTGTGTTTGATGAGCGGGTCGCCGCCAAGGCATGGCGCCGACTCTGGCCTCAGCTCTGGATCCCTCAATCAGGATGACGCTAGCCCAGGCTGCTTGCCACCCTCAGTAAAAAGCCACTTTGGCACAACAACTTAACTAAAGTGACTGATATACAGTGGCTTTTATAATACGGGTTTCATGATGCGCGATTTTTTCTCTCTCGAGCGCTGGCTGCCGGGCCTGGTTGCCTTGTTGCAATACCAACGGGCCTGGTTGCTGCCCGATGTTCGGGCCGGTTTCTCGGTGGCCGCCGTTGCGCTGCCTGTGGCTATCGCCTATGCCGAATTGACCGGTGTAGGTGCCATCGTCGGCCTCTACTCCTGCATATTGCCGATGATGGTTTACGCCCTGTTTGGCACCTCACGCCAGCTCATTGTCGGTCCCGATGCCGCTACCTGCGCCGTCATCGCCGCCGTGGTCGCCCCCCTTGCCGCAGGCGATGCGACCCGCCATTGGCAACTTGTCATGACGATGACCGCCATGACGGGCTTCTGGTGCCTGCTCGCCAGCCGCTTCAAGTTGGGGGTATTTGCCGATTTTCTCTCCCGGCCAATCTTGATGGGGTTGCTCAACGGGGTCGCCATCACCATCATGGTGGGTCAGCTCTCCAAGATCCTCGGCTTCACCTTTGACGAACGCTACCTCATCGAGCGGATCATGAGCGGTACCAACTATCTGGCGCGTACCCATCTGCCCACCCTGGCCATGAGCCTCTTCACCCTGCTCATCTTGCTGCTCAGCAAACGTTACCGGCCGGGCTGGCCCTCCTCCATGGTGGCCATGGTGGCCACGGCTGCCCTGGTATGGGCGGGTCATCTGGGTCAGTTCGGGATTGATACCCTGGGCACCATTGGCTCGGGCCTGCCCGCCTTCCAGATGCCGGAGTTTCCCCCCGGGCTGCTGCGTGAACTGGTGCTACCCGCCCTCAACCTTGCCATGGTGAGCTTTGTCTCCATGATGCTCACTGCCCGCAGCTTTGCCGCCAAAAATGGCTATGAGATTGATGCAGACAAGGAGTTCAGGGCGCTGGGCATGGCCAATCTCGCCTCCGCCGTCTCCCAGGGCTTTGCCATCAGTGGCGCCGACTCGCGCACCGCGGTCAACGATGCCAACGGTGGCAAGAGCCAGCTGGTCTCCATCATCGCCGCCATCATCATCGGCTTCATTGCCTTCTACCTGACCTCACCGCTGCAATATATCCCCACCGCCGCCCTCGGGGTGGTACTGGTGATGGCATCCATCTCCCTGCTCGATCTCAAGGGGTTGTGGGCGCTGAAGGATTCCGATCGCGCCGCCTTCTGGCTGGCGCTGATCACCTTTATCAGCGTGCTCACCATGGGGGTCATCCCCGGCATCACGCTCGCGGTGCTGCTTGGATTGTTCCAGTTCCTGCGCAACGTGATGCGCCCGACGGATCAACTGCTCGGCATGGATGATGAAGGGGTGGTTCGCACCCTGGGCGACAACGAACAGGCCAAGGCGATCCCGGGGGTGCTGGTCTACCGCTTCAACTCACCGCTCACCTACTTCAACGCCCCCTACTTCAAACGGCGAGTGCTGGCGCTGCTGGTGCAGGATCCCCATAGCCCCCAGTGTCTGGTGGTGGATGCCGTGGCCTGTTTCACTCATCAGGACATCAGCGTGATGAGCATGGTCGGCGAGCTGCACCGCGAGTTGAAACGCCGTGGTATCCACATGGTAATGGCGGGGCGCCACGGCCAGCTCAGCCACTGGTTCCGCCAGGCCGGGATCCGGGTCGGCGACGAAGGCATCATCCTCTGCCCCGACATGTATCAGGCACTGCGCATGACCCGTTGCTACCGCGAGCCCCTGTTCAAGGATGACGACGTAGTGGAGAGCACCACTAACGCTATCCTCTCCCAGTGGCCCAAAGATGATGCGCTGCCGGACTCGGCGCGGCTCACCCTCCCCTGCGAGCAAGAGGCGAGTACCACTCAAGCCTGATTGGGCGCCAGTCCATCCGAATGGCGATGGTCTGGCGCTATCCTCTCAGAGCAAGATTGCACCCCGCAGACTCTTGGTGTTAAATGCCCGTCCAGATGGCCCTGACGAGGGCCATCCCCAGTATTTGGACTCCCCATGCACACTCAATCCCAAGCCGGACCTGGCACGCTGTTCGCGCTGACCTGGCCGCTGTTTATCGATCTCGCCCTGCACTTCCTGACCGGGGCCCTCAACACCTTCATGGTGGGTCACGTCTCCTACCAGGGGGTGGCGGCGCTGGCGGTCGGTAATCAGGTGTTCGATCTGGCCATCACCCTGTTCAGCTTCGTCAGCATAGGCACCAGCGTGGTGATCACCCAGTATCTGGGCGCAGGCGATCGGGAGAAGGCACGTATCGTCATCCACACGGCCATCGGCTTCAATCTGCTGGTCGGGCTGGTCGCCGCTGTGGGAGTCATGCTGGGAGCGGCCCCCATGCTGGCCTTGATGAACCTGCCCGATCACCTGATGGGCGATGCCCTGCTTTACCTCCAGATCATCGGCCTGTGCCTGCTGCCCGAGGCCGCCGCCCTCTGTCTCGCATCCACCCTGCGCGCCCACGGTCATACCCGTCAGGCCATGTATGTGACCCTGATAGTCAACCTCATCACCTTCGTCGGCAACTTGTTGCTGCTCTATGGCTGGTTTGGCCTGCCACAACTCGGAGTGGCCGGGGTCGCCATCAGCACAGTCGTGGGTCGTCTGGTTGGCGTGGTACTGCTGGTCTGGCTGGTAGCGCGCAAGACGGGGATCCGGCTGCGCCTGCCAGAGATCCTCAAACCCAGCCGTCCCATGCTGCGCAAGGTGTTGCATATCGGCCTGCCGGCGGCGGGGGAGAACCTCTCCTGGATGCTGCAGTTCATGGTGGTAACGGCCTTCGTCGGCCTGCTCGGTGACAAGGCGCTGGCGACCCAGAGCTACTTCTTCCAGATCTGCCTGTTCATTCTGCTGTTCGGCCTCTCCATCGGCCTTGGCAACGAGATCATCATCGGTCACCTGGCCGGCGCCCGCCGCTTCGAGCAGGCTTACGCCCAGCTGTTGCACAGCCTCAAGCTGGGGTTGATCGTCACCACCCTGATCGCCATTGCCGTGGCCATCAGCGGACGGCAGATTATCAGTCTGTTCACCGCAGATGGCGACATCATCGACATGGTGGCTCAGCTGTTTCTCATCAGCCTGATCCTCGAACCTGGCCGCACCTTCAACCTGGTGGTGATCAACGCCCTGCGCGCCACCGGGGATGCCCGTTTCCCGCTCTACATGGCACTGCTGTCCATGTGGGGCATCGCCGTTCCCCTTTCCTATTACCTTGGTATCATGCAAGGCTATGGACTGGTCGGCATCTGGCTGGCGCTCGCCTGTGATGAATGGGTTCGCGGACTGGCCATGTTCTGGCGCTGGCGCAGTCGTCGCTGGCAAAACAAACTCCTAGTTGAAACATAAGCGGGATCAGAATGAAGAAAATCGGACTCTTGTTGGCTACTCTGCTGCTCAGCCCTCTGGCCCTGGCGCAAACGGATGCCACTGCCCCCAAGGCGCAAGCGCCCCAGACCTGGTATGTGGCGCCCATCGTCATAGATGCAACAAACGAGGCCCAGAAGGCGCTGACCAAAGAGTTCACCGCCCAGATGATAAAGACCATCAAGATCAACGAGTATCAGACCGGCAAGGCCCTCGGCAAGACCAAGGATCCCAAATGGTTGATCCGCACCCAGCTGCTCCCGGCCAGCGATGCACCGCTGATTGGCAAGAAGCATCCCCAAGGGCTGACCTTCGGCAAGGGCCAACCCAGCCAGGAGATAGTCGGCGAGCTCATCATGAACGGCACCCTGGTGGCGCACATCGGCCAAGGCTGGCGTGAACCCATAGTCCCGGGCACACCTGTGGCCGACAAGATCACCATAGCCAACTACCGCTATGCCATCGGCAACGAGGCCAAGGCGGGAGATCTTGAGGAGCTGGCGGCCCAGATTGGTTTTGAAGCGGGCAAAGTCATCGCCCGTGATGGCAAGGCGCTGCCCGAGAAGACTAAGAAGAAAAAGGAGTAAGCCTGCACCCGCGGTTATCGCAATGACAACAAAGGGGCCTGTGGCCCCTTTGTTTATTCGGCCGATGACCCGCCTGCTGCGCTGTCACCTCCCGCATCGCTGTCCCTGTGCATTTTCTGTGACCTCCCCCCGATTTTTACCGAGACAATGCGCGCTGCGCGATAAAGTTATCAGTTGATTCAATCGCTTATGACAATGTTATGACAGCGATCTGGAGACAGCTCATAACTGCGATCTCGATCACATCTATCTCGAACTCCGAGGTGTAGTTTTAATCGTGTCGGCACACCCAAGCGCAACAAGGAGGCGACATTACATGTTCCCAGAGTACAGAGACCTTATCTCGCAACTGAAGAGCAGTGATGACCATTTCCATCAGAAGTTTGCCTTACACAACGAGCTGGACGGGACCATCAGAAAACTGGAAAAGCATCATGCCAGCGACTTCAGTCCTGAGTTGAGGGATCTGAAAAAACAGAAACTTAAACTCAAAGAGGAGATATACGACATCCTCAAACAACATCAGTCTCATTGAACGCCTAGAAAATTGATCGAGTGATTGCACGGATAAGCAATTTATCCTCTCAACCCGGCCCATAGGCCGGGTTTTTCGTTTGCCTCCCCCAGCACTGATTGCACCTCGATTGAGCTTTCGGGGTCAAACCGTTATCTTGTGCCCTCGCCCTGCCACGCTCAAGGAGAGCACCATGCCCCGTCTGGACAGCATTCACCTCTATCCCATCAAATCCACCGCGGGCATGACCCTGAACCGGGCCCGCGTTGGCGAGGAGGGACTGGATGGCGACCGGCGTTACATGGTGGTCAAGCCGGACGGCACCTTCATCACGGCCCGAACCCATCCCCAATTGCAGCAAGTCGTGGCCAGCCCCGTCGAGGGCGGCCTGCAACTGCGCTATCCGGGCCAGGAGCTGCTCACTCTGCTGGAACAGGATTTCCTGCTCACGCCTCAAGCCACCGGCGTCTGGGGTGACAGCTTTACCGCGCTGCGTACCCATGAGCTGGCGGATCACTGGCTGAGCCGGGTGGCCGGAGAGCCGGTACGCCTGCTCTGGCTTGGCGAACAATCGGCCCGTTTTCGCGATAAAACCGGCACCCGCGTCAGCTTCGCCGATGGTTATCCCCTGTTGCTGATAGGTCAGGCTTCCCTGGAGGATCTCAACTTGAGATCCGATGCATTGCATCAGATGAGCCAGTTTCGCACCAATCTGGTGGCCAGCGGTTTGCGCCCCTTCGAGGAAGATGGCTGGCGCCGTATTCGCATCGGTGAAGTCGAGTTCCTGATAGCCAAACCCTGCAGCCGCTGCATCATGACCACAGTCGAATCCGGATCCAGCCGCTTCAATGCGCTCAAGGAGCCGCTCGCCACTCTGACTCACTATCGTCGTGGCGAAGACGGCGAGGTCTATTTCGGCCAAAACCTGGTAGCCCTCAATGAGGGCTGGATCGCGGCTGGCAGTGAGATAGAGGTGCTGGAGCGGGTACGCCCTCAGGTCTACGGCAATGGCGCGCCGAAGAAGCGCGCCCTGATCTGCGTGGCACGCACACCCCTGGCCCGGGATCTGGAGACCTTCTGGTTCGAAGCCGAGGATGGCGAGCCCTTGCCCGACTACCAGGCGGGTCAACATCTGCCGCTGTTTGTCGATATCAAGGGGGAACGGGTGCAGCGCCGCTACACTCTCTGCTCGAGCCCGGATGCGCCGGGGCGCTATGCCATCGGCGTCAAGCGCCAGGCCGATGGCCGGCTCTCCCAGTGGCTGCACCGCCATCTCAAGGTAGGCGATCGCGTGCTGGCCAAGGATCCCGCCGGTGACTTCCAGCTTGGCGCTGAGCGCAAGTTGCTGCTGCTGTCTGCCGGTTCAGGCATCACCCCCATGCTTGCCATCGCCCGCACTCTGGCCCTGCGCGGCGAGCTCGGCGAAGTTCACTTCATGCATCAGTGCCGCAGCGAAGCTGACATTCCCGTCCCCGAGGAGTTGCATGCCCTGGCACGCCAAGGCATGCAACTGAGCCTTATCCTGAGCCAGGCTGACGGCCACTGGCAGGGGCTGCAAGGCCGACTCGGCGCCGAACACCTCGCCCTGGTACAGCATCTGTGCGAGCGAGACGTCTTTCTCTGCGGCCCCCAGGGATTCATGAGCAGGGCCATCACGCTGCTGCAAGGGGCCGGGGTGAAGCGCATTCGTCAGGAGAGTTTCGGTGGGGCCCCGCTCATCAGTGCCCGTCCCCACCAAGGGGTGACCTTGCAGATAGCAGGCAAGCGCTTTGCTGGCAATAACCAGGGCAGCATACTCGATCAGGCCAGCAAGCAGGGGCTGGACTTGCCCTGGAGCTGCCGGGCCGGGATCTGTGGCAGTTGCAAGCAGACGCTGGTTGCCGGTGAGGTTGAGCAGGCGAGCGCACCGGCTCTCACCGAGGCCGAGCGCGCTCAGGGCAAGATCCTGACCTGCTGTGCCATTCCTCTGACCGACATCGAAATAGCCTGACTCCGGCTGCCCCTGCCCCGTCAATCATCCCGGGCTGACAACACTGGGGTGATCGGTCAGCCAATTGGAAAATGCATAAAAAAACGGCTGCCGAGGCAGCCGTTTCATATGGCATGGGCTCACCCCTGACGCAGGGCTGCGATACGCTGCTCTATGGGCGGATGGCTCATGAAGAACTCACTCACCGAACGCTTGCCGTTGATGCCAAAGGCCATCATGGCGCCTTCCATCTGCGGCTCGGCACCGCGGGAGAGGCGCTGCAGCGCCGCTATCATCTTGTCACGACCCGCCAGCTTGGCGGCGCCGGCATCGGCCCGGAATTCACGCTGGCGGCTGAACCACATCACGATCATCGAGGCCAGCACACCGAAAATCATCTCCAGCACGAACACGGTGATCATGTAGGCAAACCCACCGGAGCTGCTGCTCTCTTCACTGTTGTTGGAGCTGAAGAAGTTGCTGATGACGCCAGCCACTATGCGGGCGAAGAACATCACGAAGGTGTTCACCACCCCCTGGATCAGGGTCAGAGTCACCATGTCGCCGTTAGCCACGTGGCTCACCTCATGGGCCAGCACGGCTTCGGCCTCGTCGCGGCTCATGCTGTAGAGCAGGCCGGAAGATACCGCTACCAGCGAGTCGTCCCGACGGGCTCCGGTGGCGAAGGCATTCATGTCAGCGGACTCATAGATGCCCACTTCCGGCATCTTGATCCCCGCTTCGCGGGCCTGACGGGCCACGGTACTGACTAGCCAGTGCTCGGTCTCGTTACGGGGCTGTTCGATGACCTGGACGCCATAGCTACGCTTGGCCATCCACTTGGACATCAGCAAAGAGATAAAGGAACCCCCAAAACCGAACACGGCACAGAAGATCAGCAAGCCAGAGATACTGGACTTGTTGATGCCAAGCACCGAGAACAGGATATTGAGTACCACCCCCAGCACCAGCATGACGGCCAGGTTGGTCACCAGGAATAGCATAATTCGCTTCATATAGACTCCTTGTGAGAATGAGTGGGGCGCAGTGCGGTAGATCAGACTGTGCTCCCTGTCACACATACTAGTTGTTTTCTATGAATGCTCCCTGAATGCTGCGCTCAGCGCAACAGGGAAATATCGAGATATTCCTGCAAGTTAGCGCTATCTGGTTCGCTCAAGGTCGGGATCTCGCCGAGCAGAGGCGCGGGCAAGCGCTGGCAGAGAGTCGCCAAATTCTCCTCGTAGCAACTCATGCCGCAGGGCAGACGATTCATCACCCAGGCCGCCAGGCGAAGCCCCGATTGCTCTATGGCGGCCACCGTCAGCAGGGCATGATTGAGGCAACCCAGCTTGGCACCCACCACCAAAACCACGGGCAGTCGCTGATCCGTCACCCAATCAGACAGCAGCCGCTGGTCATTCAAGGGGAGATGCCAGCCCCCCGCGCCCTCAACCAGCACCAGCTCGGCGCCACTGCGCTCGAGCCGTCGCAGCCCGGCCGTGAGTCCGGCTTCCTCTATGGGTTGCCCTACCTGAGCCGCCGCTATGTGCGGGGCTATGGGGGGCGCATAGGCGAAGGGGTTGACCCACTCATAGGGCAGGCTCAGGCTGGCGGCCTGCTGCAACTGCAAGGCATCCCTGTTGCGCAGCCCTTGTGGGGTCTGCTCACAGCCCGCCGAGATGGGCTTGTACCCGGCACACTGTCGGCCCTGGGCACTCGCGGCTTGCAGCAGGGCGCGACTGACCAGGGTCTTGCCCACATCGGTATCAGTGCCCGTGATAAAAAATGTCGTCATCGCCACTCCTGACGTGAGGTGAAAACAAGCAGGTGCGCCAAGTTCAGCCCAGTCGCACCAGGGCCACGCTATAACTGGCTTCCAGCAAATTGTCGGGGCGGCGAAACGCTTCATAAGCCTCGGCGAGCCGGGCGAGCCGGGTACGTCCGCCCAACCCGCCCTCGGCCCCCTCGTTGACCTGACTCGCTCCAATCCCCTTGAGATCGCGCAGCAATTCCAGCAGTTGGCCATAACCCAGAGACCAGGGGCGCACCTCTATATCTGGGGACTGAAAGCCCGCATTTTCAAGGGCCTCTCTGAGCTGGGCTTCGTCGAGAAAGCGATTGACATGGGGTTTGTCATCGACGACCAGCCAAGCCTGCGCCAACTGCCAGAGTGAACCGCTCAGCAGCGTCGAGAAGATGATCTGGCCGCCTGGCCTGAGCACCCGTTTCAGCTCGCTGAACCCCAGCTGCGGTCGCTCGCACCACTGCAACGCCAGGCTGGAAAAGAGCAGATCGACACTGGCATCGGCCAGAGGCAGCGCCTCGGCATCGCCACACAACAAGCGGGCACCGCTGGCCCGCAACTTGGCCTGGGCCAGCATGCCGGGGGAGAGATCCAAGCCGCACAGCTGGCTGCAACGCGCTCCCAAGGCAGGCAGGAAGAAACCAGTGCCACAGCCCAGATCCAGCCCCTCTCCCCAATGGCCATCAGGCAGCTTGGCCAGGAGTGCCTGACCCACCTCCTGCTGGAAACGGGCATGGGCATCGTAGGAGGCGGCGGCAGCACCAAAACGACGGGCAAGTGCCCGCTTGTCAACCCGCTGGAAAGGTTCGCACGTCAGGCTACGCCCTGGGTTGCCCTGATGCATCTCAAACATGGGACTTCGCCTCCCCCAGGGTATCGAGCAGCTGATCTATCTGCTGCTCGCTGTGGGCCGCGCTCAGGGTGATGCGCAGCCGCGCCTTGCCCTGAGGTACCGTAGGCGGGCGTATCGCGCTCACCCAGATCCCCTCTTCGCGCAGGCGGCTCGACAGCCGGGTGGCGGCCTCGCTCGCGCCCACCAGTAGCGGCTGGATCGGGGTCGCACTCATGCCAAGAGACCAACCCAGTTGGCGTCCTCCTTCGCGAAAACGGCCGATGAGCTGGCGCAATCGCTCCCGCGATTCGCTGCCACCGCGCACCAGCTCGACGGCGCGCAGCACCGCATGGGCCTGGGCCGCTGGCATATGAGTGCTGTACACATAGGGACGAGCGAAGTTGACCATATAGTCCACCAGCTCGCGACTGCCGCCGACAAAGGCGCCAGCCACCCCGAGCGCCTTGCCAAAGGTGCCCATTTGTATCTGAACTCGCCGGGCAGCCACCCCTTGTTCGTGCAAGGTGCCACGTCCCTCGGCGCCGAGTACGCCCAGGCCATGGGCATCATCTATCATCAGCCAGTTACGGCTCTGCTCGGCCAGCCGGGCAAGCTCGGACCAGGGCCCCTGATCCCCATCCATGCTGAACACCCCTTCCGACACGATGAGTCCTCGACCCGGCTCAAGCTGCGCGGCGAGTTGCGCCATGTCGTTGTGGCCAAAGCGCTTCATCGTGCAGGGCAACAGGCTGCCCGCCTCTTGCAAGGACGCGTGATTAAGCCTGTCCTGCCAGAGCAAGTGATCCTTGCCGAGCAGCGCCTTGAGCACCGCCTGATTGGCAGAAAAGCCGCAATTGAACAACATGACGGCCTCCAGCCCCAACCAGTCGGCAATCTGCTCCTCCAGCGCCTGATGGGCATGGCTGTAACCTGTCACCAGCGGGGAGGCTCCGGAGCCCGCCCCATAGCGATCCAGCCCCTCCTTGAAAGCGAGGGCCAATGCCGGATGACCGGCCAGCCCCAGATAGTCGTTGGAGGAGAAGTTGAGATAATCGCGTCCCGCCACCTGCAGCCGGGTACCGGCACCACCATTGCCGCTCTGGCGAGTACGCAGCAGCCCTTCTCGCGCCCGTGCGGCCAACGCCTCGCCCAAGGCGAAGGGAGAGCTCATTGCACGCTCCTTGCTGGCGTTGGCATGCAAGTACCATGGGAGATAGCCGAATAAACACCCTGCGGCACTCGCCTGCGGGCCCCCATCTCGCTGCGGCTCACCGGCGTGCGATCGGCTGCATGACGAATGCTGCTCATGCACGCGGTCCCTTGGGGTGGCTGGCATCATAGAAGAGATCGCCGCTCACCGGCTGGCTGGCCACTCGGGTCAACAGCTCTTCTTCCTGCACCCCGTCGGGTTTCTGGGCTCGCTGGGCCGGGCGTATGCCGAGTCGCTTGAACAGCTGCATGTCAGTGCTCTCATCCGGATTGGGGGTGGTGAGCAGCTTGCAGCCGTAGAAGATGGAGTTGGCACCGGCCATGAAGCACATGGCCTGCATCTGCTCGTTCATCTTCTCCCGCCCGGCGGAGAGACGCACGTGAGAGGTCGGCATCATGATGCGCGCCACCGCTATGGTGCGCACAAATTCGAACGGATCCAGATCCTGCTGATTTTCCATGGGGGTACCCTTCACCTTGACCAGCATGTTGATGGGCACGCTCTCGGGGTGGCGTGGCAGATTGGCGAGCGCCATCAACAGACCCGCTCTGTCTTTGCCCTGCTCGCCCATGCCGACGATGCCGCCGGAACAGACCTTCATGCCGGCGCCTCGGACGTTCGCCAGGGTATCGAGCCTGTCCTGGTAGGTGCGGGTGGTGATGATGTCGCCGTAGAACTCGGGGGAGGTATCGAGGTTATGGTTGTAGTAATCAAGACCCGCTGCGCCCAGCCGACTGGCCTGATCCGCCGTGAGCATGCCCAGGGTCATGCAGGTCTCCATGCCCAGCCCTCGCACCTCCTCGACCATGCGCAATATGTAGGGCATGTCCCGCTCCTTGGGATTGCGCCAGGCAGCGCCCATGCAAAAACGCGATGAACCATTGGCTCTGGCTTCCCGGGCCCGCTCCAGCACCTTCTCCACCTCCATCAATCGCTCAGTCTCAAGCCCGGTGTGGTAACGGGCACTCTGGGGACAATATTTGCAATCTTCCGGGCAGGCTCCGGTCTTGATGGAGAGTAAGGTACTCACCTGAACCTCATTGGGGTCGAAATGGGCGCGATGCACCACCTGAGCCTGGAACAAGAGATCATTGAATGGCAGGGCAAACAGCACCTGCACCTCGGCCAGAGTCCAGTCATGGCGAACGGCTGCGGGGGCCGAGCCCTGGCGAGGGTGGGTGGCCTTTGTGGCGTGCAGAGAGGGAGAATCGACAAGAGCGCTCATGGGTGGCTTCCATTTTTTATAGATATGCCCCTGCCCGCCTGACAGACTAGCGCCTGACACTAGCACCCTGCGTGGCAAGTGGCTGAAATTGTTGGCTAGTGTAAAGAGCGCGCGTAGACTGTCAACACCGACCAGATCAACAACATTGACAACAGAACGCATAATGACCAATCAAGAATTCGACCTGCACCATATCTGGCACCCCTATACCTCTCTCACCCAGCCCCTGCCCTGCTATGAAGTGGCCAGCGCCAAGGGGGTGACCCTGACCTTGAGCGATGGTCGCGAACTTGTCGATGGCATGAGCTCCTGGTGGGCCAGCATTCACGGCTACCAGGTACCGCAACTCGATGCCGCAGCGGTGGCCCAGCTCGGCAAGATGTCCCATGTCATGTTCGGTGGCCTCACCCATGAGCCCGCCATCGCACTGTGCCGCAAACTGGTGGAGATCACCCCGGCCGGACTGGACAGAGTCTTTCTGGCCGACTCGGGCTCAGTGGCGGTGGAGGTGGCGCTCAAGATGGCCCAGCAGTATTGGCACAGCAAGGGCAGCCCCAGATCCCGCTTCGTCTCCCTGCGCGGTGGTTATCATGGGGATACCTTTGGCGCCATGAGCGTCTGCGACCCCGATGGCGGCATGCATGAGCTCTATAAAGGCTTCCTGCCCGAACAGCTCTTCGCCCCGGCACCGGGTTGCCGCTTTCACGCCCAATGGGATGAAAACTGCGTGGTGGAACTGGCGGAACTGGTCGCCGATCGCCACGAGGAGATAGCCGCCATCATTCTCGAGCCGATCGTGCAGGGGGCTAGCGGCATGCGCTTCTATCACCCTCGCTATCTGCAATGGGTGCGTGCCCTGTGTGACGAGTTCGGCATCTTGCTCATCGCCGACGAGATAGCCACCGGCTTTGGCCGCACCGGCCAACTGTTTGCCTGCGACTGGGCGGGCATCAGCCCCGACATCCTGTGTCTGGGCAAGGCGCTCACCGGTGGTTACATGACGCTCTCGGCCACCCTCACCACGGAGCATGTCGCCCGCACCATCTGCGAGGGCAAGGCCGGCGTCTTCATGCACGGTCCGACCTTCATGGCCAACCCGCTCGCCTGCGCGGTAGCCAACGCCTCCATAGATCTGCTGCTCGCATCCCCCTGGCAGGCACGGGTGCAGGCCATCGAACATCAGCTGAAAACCGAGCTGGTAGCACTGACCCTCAATCCGGCTGTGGCCGATGTGCGGGTGCTCGGCGCCATCGGGGTGGTGGAGATGAAGGAGCGGGTGGACGTGGCGCGCATCCAGCGCAAGTTTGTCGAACTGGGCGCCTGGATCCGTCCCTTCGGCAAGCTTATCTACCTGATGCCGCCGTTCGTCATCACCGCGGCCCAGCTGACCCGGCTGACCCAGGCCATCGGCACCGCCATCAGCGAAGGGGAGTACTGAGCCCGCCCTTTCCCATCATCCAGCGCCACGGCCAATAGATGCCCCCCAGACAGAGATGCGGGAATGGACAGGCGCTTTTTAACAAGAGTGTGAGCAAGCCATCAGACCCGCGCGGCCAAGACGAGTAGACTGCGCGGCGGGTTTTACCAACAGATGTACTGCTCTCATGCGCCTCTCCATTGCCGCCAAATTCAACTTCTTCCTGCTGTTTATCTTCTCCATGGTGCTGGTCTTCTCCGCCGCCTATCAGGCGGTACGCGAGCGCGACCTTATTCTGACCATGATCAAGGAGCAGAGCAGCGAGCAGATAGAGGCCTACTTCGACGGCCTCAACATGTTGATGTTGACCAACAAAATGGCGGCGCGCGAAACCCTGCGTCACAAGTTCCTGAACCACGCCCACGTCGAAGATGCCCGCATCTTGCGCGGCGCTGCAGTCAGCAAACAATTTGGCGCAGGTCTCGACAACGAGGGGCCCAGGGACGAGTTCGACACTCTGGCATTGGCGGGCAAGAGCAGCATGGAAGTGGTACACGACGGCCAGCACAGCCGGCTGGTGGTAACCCGCCCCCTGCTCGCCCAGCGTGATTTTCGCGGCACCGACTGCACCAGCTGCCATCAGGTGGCGGAAAATACCGTGCTGGGCGCGGTGCGCTTCGACTACTCCCTCGATACCCTCTTTACCCGGGTTGAGCAGAACATCCTCACCTCGGCCCTGAGCCTGACCCTGATCTTCGGTCTCGGGTTGTTGCTCACCCTTTGGGTGATACGCACCTGGATAGTGAGCCCCCTCAATCGGCTCACCCGCGCCATCGAAGAGGCAACAGATCGCCATGACTTTGGTCATCGACTGGACGGGGATGAGGGGGACGAGATAGGCCGCGTCATATTGGCCTATAACCAGATGCTGGATGGAGTCGAACGCCAGCTCGGCAAGCGTCCCTGCGCGGCAAGCCACGCCACTGCCGTCCATGACACCCAGCCCCCTCACCCACAGTCGGGTAGCGCAGAGGGCACTCAGTCCGATACCAGGCATCCAGACCCGGGTCAGCCGAAGTAGAACAGCAGCAAGCTGATGATAAGGATGAGCAACAGGACGATGAGGGAGAGCGAGTAGCCATCTTGCTCGCGGCGGCTGCGCCGGTATTGCAGCGTCAGCACCAGCAAGGTGAAGGCGGCGCAGCCCCAGAGGCTGTATTCCAGCCAGGGGGTCAAGGCCGGATCCCAGTGCTCCCTGACGGTGATGCCGCCATAACGCAGGAAACCATAGGCAATCTCGGGACGGGCATAGTGATACAGGGTGAGCAGCACCATGACACAGCCCCAGCAGACGATGGCCAGCCAGTGCAGCAACACGATCAGCCTGCCCTGTCCCCGCCGTCGTTCCTCCACACTCTGCTCCTTCTGCCCGATTGGCTCTCAATCCCTTCAGAGTCCGACATTTTTGCTTGTTTATCAAACCTGCGCGGGTAAGATTGTCGGCTCAGTCTGCCATCATGGGCCAAGCAGTGCCCGGGCGGACCCATAGCGCTGCAAGAACAAGCTGGAGACAATATTTCGATGACGCACGCATCCGTAGTAGATGTGCTGACCGGTAAATATGCGGTTGGCACCACCCAGACAGTCAAAGGGTGGATCCGGACTCGCCGTGATTCCAAGGCGGGGATCTCATTTTTGGCCGTATCCGATGGCTCCTGTTTCCATCCAGTTCAGGCCGTCGTCCCCAATACCCTGGCCAATTATGAGAATGAAGTGCTGCGTCTGACCACAGCTTGCTCCGTGGAAGTGACCGGTGTGGTTGCCGCCTCCCAGGGCAACGGTCAGGCTTTCGAACTGCAAGCCACCGACGTCAAGGTCGTAGGCTGGGTCGAAGATCCGGACACCTACCCCATGGCCGCCAAGCGCCACAGCATCGAATACCTGCGTGAACAGGCCCACTTGCGCCCGCGCACCAACATAGTCGGCGCCGTGACTCGGGTGCGCAACTGCCTGGCCCAGGCCATCCACCGCTTCTTCCATGAAGAGGGTTATCTGTGGATTGCGGCTCCGCTCATCACCGCCTCCGACACCGAAGGTGCGGGCGAGATGTTCCGGGTCTCCACCCTGGATCTGGAAAACCTGCCGCGCACCGACGCCGGCAAGGTCGATTACGACAAGGACTTCTTCGGCAAGGAGACCTTCCTGACCGTTTCCGGTCAGCTCAACGTCGAAACCTACGCCTGTGCCCTCTCCAAGGTCTACACCTTCGGGCCCACCTTCCGCGCCGAGAATTCCAACACCAGCCGCCATTTGGCCGAGTTCTGGATGGTTGAGCCGGAAATTGCCTTCGCCAACCTGGACGATAACGCCGCCCTGGCCGAAGCCATGCTCAAATACGTCTTCAACGCCGTACTGGCCGAGCGCCGCGACGATCTGGAGTTCTTTGCCCAGCATGTCGACAAGGATGCCATCGATCGTCTGGAGCGCTTCGTCTCCTCCGATTTCGCCCAGATCGACTACACAGATGCCATCGAAGTGCTGAAAGACTGTGGCAAGAAGTTCGAGTTCCCTGTCTCCTGGGGCATCGATCTCTCCTCCGAGCACGAGCGCTACCTGGCCGAGGAGCACTTCAAGTCTCCTGTGGTGGTGAAGAACTACCCGAAAGACATCAAAGCCTTCTACATGCGTCTCAACGATGACGGCAAGACTGTTGCCGCCATGGACGTACTGGCCCCCGGGATCGGCGAGATCATCGGCGGTGCCCAGCGTGAAGAGCGCCTCGAGGTACTCGATCAGCGCATGGCCGAAATGGGTCTGAACAAGGAAGATTACTGGTGGTATCGCGACCTGCGCCGCTTCGGCACCGTGCCCCACTCCGGCTTTGGCCTCGGCTTCGAGCGCCTGGTGGTCTATGTGACCGGCATGGGCAACGTCCGTGACGTCATCCCCTTCCCCCGTACCCCCCGCACCGCCGAGTTCTGATCTTCAGCGCCAGGCGAGCCATTGCGCAAAAAGCCGACCCCAGGGTCGGCTTTTTTATTCCCCGCAGCCGCCCAGCGCCTCCCACTCAAGGCTAACGACCACCACAGCGGCCCCAGTGACCGACCCCACTCGACATTCGCCGTGCTGGTGAAGGTCGTGACAGAGGCGCCCAGGTACTTGGCAAGCTAAAGGGCAAAAGAGCCAGCCCCGCCTAGACCCGCGGGAATGAACACCTGCCGGCCCGGCGAGAGGCTTGTTCGGTAAAGACCTGCCACACCGCTTCATCGACACCCAGCGGCCTCCTGACAGGAGGTTCTCGAATGCCCCCAGCCTCCCCTGCCGATCACGATGCGCAGACCCCTGTACAGGGGAAAAACCGTAATTTTTATGCAGTTAAATCAAAAAGCGATGAGTTATTGAAGTAACGCAACTTTTTGCCACCCATGGGCGGGCACAATGACAACTAACCCTTAAGGGCTAAATAACAGCAATAATCCGGAGTCATGACCACTGACGCACACAGGGGAATGACTCGACATCACGCGAGGAAATGGAATGATCTTGATGGAGTTTATGGTGGTACTCGGCTGCTTGCTGCTGGGTACCCGCTTCGGGGGCATGGGACTGGGTCTGATCAGTGGCATAGGCCTGTTCTTGCTGACCTTCGTGTTCGGTCTGGCGCCGGGCGAACCGCCAGTGCAAGTCATGCTGACCATACTCGCGGTGATCGGCTGCGCCGCCACCCTGCAGACCGCCGGCGGCCTCAACCTGATGATGCAGATAGCCGAACGGCTGCTGCGCCGTCACCCCCAGTACATCACCATACTGGCCCCACTCACCACCTGGACCCTCACCTTCCTGTGCGGCACCGGCCACGTGGTCTACACCATGTTCCCCATCATCGCCGACATCGCGCTGCAAAAGAACATCCGCCCCGAGCGGCCGATGGCCGTGGCCTCCGTCGCCTCCCAGATGGCGATCTGTGCCTCGCCAGTCTCGGTCGCCGTGGTCTCCATGGTCTCCATCCTGGCGGCCGGGCACGGTATCGGTGAGGCTTACGGCCTGCTGGATATCCTGATGATCGCCATTCCCTCTTCATTGAGCGGGGTCATGATGGCGGCCCTGTGGAGCCTGCGCCGCGGCAAGGATCTGGACAAGGATGAAGAGTTCCAGGCCAGGATCAAGGATCCGGAGCAGCGCAGCTTCATCTATGGCGGCGGTGAAACCCTGCTCAATACCAAGTTCCCGAAAGAGGCCTACTGGTCGACCTGGATCTTCTTCGCCGCCATCGCCGCCGTAGTGTTGCTCGGTGCCAACGAAGGGCTGCGCCCGGTATTCACCATCAAGGAAAAGACAGGCCCCCTCTCCATGAACCTGGTGATCCAGATGATGATGCTGATCGCCGGTGCCATCATCCTGATGCGCTGCAAAGTCAAGCCGGGTGATATCTCCAACGGTGCGGTATTCAAGGCGGGCATGGTCGCCATCTTCTCGGTGTTCGGGGTCGCCTGGATGAGCGAGACCTTCTTCCAGGCCCACATGCCGCTGCTCAAGGAGTCGCTGGCCCACGTGGTACAGGCCCAGCCCTGGACCTATGCCCTGGTGCTGTTCCTCATCTCCAAGCTGGTCAACAGCCAGGCCGCCGCCCTCACCGCCATCGCCCCCATGGGACTGGCCCTGGGTGTCGAGCCCAAGCTGCTGATCGCCTTCCTGCCCGCGAGCTACGGCTACTTCGTGCTGCCAACCTACCCGAGCGATCTGGCCTGCATCGGTTTTGACCGCTCCGGCACCACTCGCATCGGCAAGTTCATCATCAACCACAGTTTCATCATTCCGGGGCTGATCGGTGTCGCCACCTCCTGCACCCTGGGCTATGTGCTGACCAGCATACTGCTCTAAGCCGGGCGCACCACGCACAATAACGGGAGGCCTTGGCCTCCCGTTATTGTTGAACCGTGCACTCGTCGGCACGCTCGCTTTATCCCCTGGCTAGGCTTGCCGGCTCTCGGCCAGCGCCCTCAATACCTGGCGCAGCAAACGAATGCGCGGGCCTATGCTGCCCAGTTGCAAAAACTCCGCCTCGGAGTGAAAACCGCCCCCCATGGGGCCAAAGCCATCCAGGGAGGGCACCCCGGCTGCCGCTGTAAAGTTGGCATCAGAACCACCGCCTGCCTCCACCCAGTTGACTGTCATCCGCTCGGCGACCCCCGCCCGCTCCACCAGAGCCATCAAGGCCCTGGTATCTTCACTCGGCCGCATGGCCGGTTTGAAGGCGAGCCTGTCCACCTCGACTCGACATCCGGCCAGGAAGGGGTTATTGGCCATGAAGTCGAAGCGATGATCGATGAGTTCAGCTTCTTCATTGCTCCAGAAACGCAGATCAACCATGGCCTCGACAAAGTCCGGTACCACATTGACGCCCGTGCCGCCCTGCACCGTACCGACATTGAGGGTCGTTCCCGTCTCGAAGTTGACCAGCTCATTGATGGCCAATGCCCAACGGGCGAACTCGGTGATGGCTGACACCCCTTCCGCCAGGGCCGAACCGGCATGGGAGGCGCGGCCATGAAAACGCAGGCGGTACTTGGCGTTCCCCTTGCGGGCGCTGATGAGCGAGCCATCGGGACGAGCGGCCTCGGCCACCAGTACGCAACTAGATTGCCGCGCCTTTTCAACCAGCCACTCCTTTGACCAGGGCGACCCTAGCTCCTCGTCGCAGTTGCAGCACACCAGGATCCTAAGCCGGGCCAGCAATTCGGGCGACAACCCCTTGAGGGCATGAAAGGTAGACAGCAGACCGCTTTTCATATCAGACACACCGGGGCCAAATCCCAGATCCCCCTCGATGCGCAATGGCCGCTTGGCGGCGGTGCCCTCGGGGAAGACGGTGTCCATGTGACCCACCAGCATCACGTCATAGTGGCTAGCCCCCGGGGCATTGGTTATCTCGAGACAGGGACCGCACTCGGCGGCGAATTGATGGCGCTGCACCTGCCAGCCAAGACCGTGATACTTCTCGGTCATGAGATCGGCAACCCTGGCGACCCCGGACGGGGTGCGGGTGCCACAATCGAGGTTGATGAAGGGGGCCAGTTCGGCCAGATATTCATCCAGAGAGAACGACATTAGCTTCTCCTACGCGGGGTCAGGCCCCATTCATTCAGGGTTTCCTGGGCAGCGAGCCCGGCGCTGAGGTTCAAATCAGCGGCAGTGCTGTCCAAGGTAAGACTTGATCGACTCGTGGTCTTGGATGTCCAGGGCCGGCAGGGTAACGTTGTCGATTGGTCTATCACGTAGTGCAATCTAGAGGTTCATTCGCTTCCGCCTATTGATCCCTATCAAAAAACGGCACACCAGGGTGTTTCGGTAATCATAAACTCTACAAAAAATGTAAAATTCAGTCTTTTAATCTAAAGACAAAGCTTTAGAATTCCTCCAACTGCCAGGGCGGGGCTAATAACCCGCTTTTTGCGCTGGATCAAGATCCGGCGCGCTCAAGCTGCCACTATCGGCATCGACACCCTGCGACCACTTCGCACCGGAGAGAGCTATGACAAACCAGGCCACCGCAAGCATGACAACCTGCGACTACAAGCTGTGGAATATTCTCGTCGAGTCGGCAAAGGAACGCTCAACCATCCGTTACTCCAAACTGGCCAAGATGGCCGGGCTGGAGACCTGCCAGGACGAGCTGCGCACCTTGCTGCAGCGCATCCGCATGTACTGCACCGAACATCAGCTGCCCGTGCTCTCTGCCATAGTGGTGGACGATATCGGTAAGTACACAGGCCTCACCTCAGGTCTGCCGGAAGCCCCCTGGGAGCGGGCCCGGGTATTTGACTACCAGTGGCCCGTTTCCCCCTGAGGATAAGCCTCCCCCTGTTTGCCCAAGACGCGCCCCGAGGCGCGTTTTATTTGTCTGGCTCGGATGGCCCGGAACCCCATAAAAAAAGCCCGCCATGATGGCGGGCATACAAGCAAGCAACACTCTGCCTGGCAGAGGAAAAGAGTTCAGGTTTGTCGCATCGCCACCCTAGGCACCACGCAAAAAGGGGCAACTGTTCGGCAGCCGCTCATCAGCGGTCACAGACAACTGACTGGCGCGCCGAGCGTCGACGGCAGGAGACTAGAGTGACTGCTCTCATTTAGGAAATGATTTATTAGTATCCCATTATGCATAGAGTGAATTTACGAGGCATAGACCTCAACCTGCTGGTGGTGCTCAAGGCCCTGCTCGAGGAACGCAACACTACCAAGGCAGCCGAGCGGCTCGCCATGAGCCAGCCCGCCGTCAGCCGGGCCCTGTCTCGCCTGCGGCTGCTCTATGACGACCCCTTGCTGATCCGCACGCCCCAAGGCATGGAAGCCACCGAGCGGGCCGAGGCACTGTTGCTGCCCCTGCGCGAGATCCTCGCCGGCATAGAACAGACTCTGAGCCCGTCACCGGGTCTGGATCCCAGCTGTTTCGAGGGAGTTCTGCGCATCGGGGCCCACACCTATGTCGAATACGTGATCCTGCCCAGCCTGATCACCGAACTGCAACGGCTCGCCCCTCGCTTGCGAGTACAGATGGTCCCCCTGACCCTGGTATTCGAGCATCAACTCGACCAGGGCGCAGTCGACCTGGTGATCAGCAAACAGGATGACCTCCCTGGTCGTTTTCGGCGCCAGCCCCTGTTCGAGGATCGCCTGCAAAGCTGCGCCCACCGCCACCATCCTCTGCTGGGTCAACAAATCAGCATCGCCGACTTCGCCAGGGGCAAGCATCTGCTGGTCTGTCCCAGAGGCGAGCCACACGGTATCGTCGATGAACTGCTGGCGGCCCACGGGTTGCAGCGCGAGATCCCGCTGGTGGTACAGAGTTTTCTGTCCGCCCCCTTCATCCTGGCCCAGAGCCCGCTGCTGCTGACCGCGCCCGCCCGCATACTGCAACCCATGATGACACTGCTCGATCTGGCCGAATGCGAGCTCAGCTTCCCGCTGCCGCGCTTCGAGATCAGCATGATCCGCCATCGACGGGATGATAACCACGCCCTGCTCAACTGGTTCGAAGGGGTACTGCTGCGTTGGGCCGCTCAACTGGGCGACATCTAGAGGCCCGGGCCTTGAATGTGTGGCACCACCCGCCATCCCCCTCCCTAATCCCTGGCCTTTCATTGGACCCCAGTACCAGAACACATGACCGCCCAGGTCGTGGCCCTGGGTCTGGCATGGGGAATGCCCATGTCTGGCCGCTCATTGACGACAAAACTCCAGTTCCAGAACCCACGGCGGCCCAGGTCGTTGCCTTGGGCGGTCCACAATGCCAGAATCTGGCCTTCCGTTGATTTCGGGGCCCAGCCCCCAGAGAAGGACTCCCCATGGCCGTCACCCTCTATGGCATCAAAAACTGCGACACCATCAAGAAGGCCCGAAAATGGCTCGATGAAGCCGGTGTCGATTACCGCTTTCACGACCACAGGGTCGATGGCCTGGCGCCAGCGCAGCTGGATCTGTGGCTCGGCAAGCTCGGCTGGGAAGCCTTGCTCAATACCAGAGGCACCACCTTCCGCGCCTTGCCGGATGAGGAAAAACAGGGGCTAGATCAGACCAAAGCCCATGCCCTGCTACTGGCTCAGCCCGCCATGATCAAGCGCCCGCTGCTGGACGTGGATGGCGAACTGCACCTGGGTTTCAAGGCCGATCACTATCAATCTCTCTTCTCTCGTTAACCTTTTCGTGTAAGGAACGCCGATGTCGACTGTCATCACACTGGCCAAGGATCTGATCCGCCGCCCCTCAGTGACCCCCCTGGATGAAGGGTGCCAGACCCTGATGAGCGAGCGCCTCGCCCGGCTCGGTTTCGTCATCGAGCCCATGGTATTTGAAGACACCACCAATCTCTGGGCCCGCCGTGGCACCGAGGGGCCGCTGTTCTGCTTCGCCGGCCACACCGATGTGGTACCCGCCGGGCCGCTGGATAAGTGGCACACGCCGCCGTTCGAGCCAACCATCATGGATGGCATCCTCTATGGCCGCGGTGCCGCCGACATGAAAGGCTCACTCGCCGCCATGGTGGTCGCCACCGAGCGCTTCGTCGCCGCCCACCCGGATCACCAGGGCTCGATTGCCTTCCTCATCACCTCCGATGAAGAAGGGCCCTTCATCAACGGCACAGTGCGCGTCATCGAGGCCCTTGAGGCCCGCAACGAGAAGATCCGCTGGTGCATCGTTGGCGAACCCTCCTCCACCAGTGAAGTGGGGGATGTGGTGAAAAACGGCCGACGTGGCTCCATCACCGGCGATCTGCTGGTGCGTGGGGTACAGGGGCATGTGGCCTATCCCCATCTGGCGGACAACCCCATTCACAAGGCGGCCCCTGCCCTGGCAGAGCTGGCCAGTACGGTCTGGGATCAGGGCAATGACTACTTCCCGCCCACCAGCTTCCAGATTGCCAACATCCAGAGCGGCACCGGTGCCTCCAACGTCATTCCGGGGGAGCTGCACGTCCAGTTCAACTTCCGCTTCAGCACCGAGCTCACTGACCTTGATATACGCCAGCGGGTTGAAAGCCTGCTCAATCGCCATGGTCTCGACTATGAGCTGACGTGGACCCTCTCCGGCCAGCCCTTCCTGACCGGCACCGGCGCCCTGCTGGAAGCGGCAGTGGCCGCCATTGAGAGCGTCAATGGCCAGCGCCCGGCCCTGCTCACCACCGGCGGCACCTCAGATGGCCGCTTCATCGCCCCCACCGGGGCCGAAGTCATCGAACTGGGCCCGGTCAATGCCACCATCCACAAGGTGAACGAGTGCGTGAAGGCCGAGGATCTCGATCTGCTGGCTGACATGTACCAGGGTGTGCTGGAGCGTCTGCTGGCATGAACCCCGCGCAGGAGCGAGAACCGACATGACCCAGGATCAACTGCTTGGTCGGGATGAGGGGCACCTCATCTTGCTGGGGACGGGGCCTCATCGCCTCACTCCCGCCGCCGCCGCCGCCTTCCAGAGGATGCAAGTGGCCGCCGCCGCCGAAGGCCATAACCTGCAACCGGCCTCGAGCTGGCGCGGCTTCGAACGCCAGCTCGCCATCTGGAACGGCAAATGGCGGGGTGAGCGGCCACTGCAGGATGCCAACGGCCAGCCCCTGGATGCCCTGCTGCTCAACGAGGTCGAGCGGCTCCATGCCATCTTGCGCTGGAGTGCCCTGCCCGGTACCAGCCGCCACCATTGGGGCACGGATCTCGATATCTATGATCCGGATTGCCTGCCCGAGGGTGTTCGATTGACCCTCGAGCCCTGGGAATATCAGGCGGGAGGCTGGTTCGCCGGGTTATCCGACTGGCTAGTCGACCACATGGGGGAGTTCGGCTTCTTTCTGCCCTACGACAAGGGGGATGAGCTGGAGATTGAGAGCGAGGTCGCCTTCGAACCCTGGCACCTGAGCTTCCGGCCAGAAGCCAAGGGGCAGCGGCTAGATGCCAAGGCGCTGGCGCTTTGCCTGCAACAGGCGGATATTGAAGGTAAGCAGACTATCCTGACCCATCTCGACGAAATCCTGGCCCGTTATGTCGTTCCCTACGACAGCGGCCACGACATCAAAAGGAGTACCTTATGAGTCTTTGGTTGTTAATAGGCTTGCCGCTACTCTTTCTGCTTGGCCTGTTTCTCAATGCCATCAAGGACATGAAGCAGCTCGAAAAACAGCTCCCCAAGTACAAGGACAAGATCCGCGAAGTCAAAGATGACGACGACGATTACTAACCAGAAGGGCCCCTCTACGGGTCCTTTTTCATGGTGATTTACCCCGTCTCGCTGCACTCTCCCGCTTGCCCCGCCCTTCATCTCAACCTGGCCTCATTGGAATCCTTCATAGTCAGACGGCATCGCCAGACGGACAGGGCCGACATGTCCGTAAATTGCAAAATAATGCACAAATAGCCCACACAAGCGGGGGCTAAATGCATATAATGTGCCTGATTTGCATTTTGACAGAAGGAGTACGCCATTGGATGCAGTCAGCATCAACAGTTTCTTTCTTATTGGTGCCCTGTTGGTGGGTGCCAGTGTCCTATTGAGCGCACTCTCGTCCCGGCTCGGCATCCCCATATTGGTAATATTCCTCGCGGTCGGCATGCTGGCCGGAGAAGATGGCCCGGGGGGCATTCATTTTGCCGACTACTCGGTCGCCTACCTGGTCGGCAACCTGGCACTCGCCATTATTTTACTCGACGGCGGCATGCGCACCCGAGTCTCTTCATTCCGGGTTGCTCTCTGGCCCGCCCTCTCTCTCGCCACCCTGGGGGTCGCCATCACCACAGGCCTGACGGGCTTGATGGCCGCCTGGCTGTTTGATCTCAGCTTGCTGCAGGGGATGCTGATCGGCGCCATCGTCGGCTCCACCGATGCGGCTGCCGTGTTCTCCCTGCTAGGGGGGCGCAGTCTCAACGAGCGGGTTGGCGCCACCCTGGAGATAGAGTCGGGCAGCAACGATCCCATGGCGGTGTTTCTCACCATCACGCTGATCGAGATCCTGGCCACCGGCCAGCAGGGGCTGGATTGGTCCTTCCTGTTCAAGTTACTGCAACAGTTTGGCCTGGGAGCCGGCATTGGCCTGGGGGCAGGCTGGCTGCTGTGGAAACTTATCAACAGCGCCAAGCTGGCACCCGGACTCTACCCTTTGCTGACCGTCAGCGGCGGCCTGTTGATCTTCGCCGTCACCACGGCGGTGGGGGGCAGCGGTATTCTCGCCATCTATCTCACCGGCCTCTTGCTCGGCAACCGGGTCATCCGCAGCCGCAGCACCACGCTGTCCGTGCTAGACGGCCTCACCTGGCTCAGCCAGATAGGCATGTTCCTGGTACTGGGCTTGCTCGCCACCCCGAGCAATCTGATGCCCATCGCCCTGCCGGGCCTGGCGCTGGCCATGTGGATGATACTGTTCGCACGCCCGCTCTCGGTCTGGATAGGCCTGCTGCCATTCAAGAACTTCGCCCCCCGCGAGCGCTGGTTCATCTCCTGGGTGGGACTGCGTGGCGCCGTGCCCATCATCTTGGCGGTGTTCCCCATGATGGCTGACTTGCCCAACGCCCAGCTCTATTTCAATGTCGCCTTCTTCGTCGTGCTGGTCTCCCTCATCTTGCAGGGCAGTTCGCTGCCACTGGCCTCGCGCCTGGCGCGGGTAGAGGTGCCAGTGCCGCCCTCCCCCATTAATCGCTCCGGCCTGGAGATCGATGTCGACAGCCAGTGGGAGACCTTCATCTACCGGCTCGGTTCGGATAAATGGTGCATAGGTTCGCCGCTGCGCAACCTCAAGATGCCAGGCGGCACCCGGGTCTGCGCCCTGTTTCGCGGTCAGGACCTGCTCCACCCCTCGGGCAGTACCCGGCTGCAGGCCGACGACATTCTCTGCGTCATTGGCCATGAACATGACTTGACCGCCCTGGGCCAGCTGTTCAGCCAGGCACCTGAGCAGGATCTGGGACCGCGCTTCTTCGGTGACTTCCTGCTGGAAGCCTCAGCAAGGTTGGTGGATTTGGCTCCTATCTACGGGCTGGATCTCGCCGAACTGGACGATCCCAATCAGAGCCTCGGCCTCTTCCTTGCAGGCCGATTGGGCGATAATCTGGTCGTGGGTGACCAATATTCATGGCAAGGCATGATCTGGACAGTGGCAGAAATGGATGGGGATGAGGCACGCAAGATAGGTGTGCGCTTCCTCGACGAGGACCCGGTCTGACAGGCCGCCTGATGGAGCAACACTATGTCTGAGCACAGCCTGATGTCGGGCGCTGGCGCGCCTAACCCCCACCTTGGTCTCATCGAGGGCTTCTTTGGCAAAGGCTGGAGTTGGGCCGCCCGCGCCCACTACGCCCAGTGGCTGCCTCGCCACGGCTATGGTTTTTACCTTTATGCCCCCAAGGATGACGGTTATCTGCGCAAGCACTGGGCCCTGCCCTGGCCAGAAGCGCACCTCAACGCCCTGCGCCAGTTTGCCGAGCAGTGTCGTGCCAACGGTCTGGCCTTTGGGGTAGGCCTGAGCCCCATGGGTGCCCATCACGACTACGAGCGTCAACGCCCGGCCCTGCTCGAAAAGCTGAAGGTCATCGATGCCGAGCTGGCCCCGGACATGCTGGCGGTGCTGTTTGATGATATGGTGGGTGACAGCCCTGAACTCGCCCCCTTGCAGATCAAGATTGCCCATGACATCGCCGCCCACAGCCAGTCCCGTCGCCTGCTGTTCTGTCCCAGTTACTACTCGACCGACCCCGTGCTGGAGAAGGTGTTCGGCGCCATGCCGGCCAACTATCTCCAAGACATTGGCAAGGGGCTGGATCAGCGCTTCGACATCTTCTGGACGGGACCCAAGGTGTGCTCGAGCGAATACCCGGCCCCGCACCTCAAACAGGTGACCGAGCTGCTCGGCCGCAAGCCCTTCCTGTGGGATAACTATCCCGTCAATGACGGCAGCAAGGCGAGCAGCTATCTGTACCTGCGCGCCTTCGAAAACAGGCCCGCCGATCTGCTGGAACTCACCTCGGGCCACGGCATCAACCCCATGAAGCAGGCCGCACTCTCGGCCCTGCCGCTGGCAACGCTGCCGATGAGCTACCGACTCGGCAAGCATTACGACCCGGACAAGGCACTGCACGATGCGCTGCACGCCACCTGCGGCCCCCAGATTGCCGCCATGATAGAGGCCGACTTGCCACTGTTTCAGGATGTGGGGCTGGCCCAGCTCACCCCGGAACAGATCACCCGGCTGCGGGCTCGTTACCTGCCGTTCAGGGATCAAGCCTGTGTCGACGAGATAGTGCGCTGGCTGGACGGCGAGTTTGCATTCGACCCAGATTGCCTGACCGATTGACCCCGTGGATACCAGCCTCATTTACCAGAATCTGACCATCATTGCCGCGTTCCTGCTGGTCTACAGCCTGATAGCTGGCCGCTTCGAATCCAAGCTTGTCAATGGTCCCCTGCTGTTCCTGCTGGCGGGGGCCCTGCTCGGCCCAGGCGCCCTCAACCTGTTCACCCTGGAGATCGACAACGAGGGGATCAAGCTGCTGGCCGAGCTGACCCTGGTGATAGTACTGTTCAGCGATGCCGCCAATACCGACTGGCAGGTGCTGCGAGCCAACCGTCGTCTGCCGATCCGGTTGCTGCTAATTGGTCTGCCCCTGACCCTGGTGGGTGGCGCCCTGTTCGGCCGCTGGCTATTTCCCGACCTCCCCCTGCTCGAACTTGCCATCCTCGCCACCATACTGACGCCGACCGATGCCGCCCTCGGGCAAGCCGTGGTCAGCAATCCTGCCGTGCCCGCTCCGATACGGGAGGGGCTCAACCAGGAGAGCGGGCTCAACGATGGCATCTGCGTCCCCGTGATCCTGCTGCTGCTGGCACTGATCGCCCCGACCGAGCAGCACCAGGGCACCGGGGCCCTGGCGCTGAGCCTGATGCTAGAGGAGATTGGCATAGGACTCATCGTCGCGGTGGGGCTCAGCCATTTGACCCTCTGGCTGCTCAAGCTCTCCTACCTCAATGGCTGGCAATTGCCGCTCTGGCGCCAGCTCACCCTGCCGGGACTGGCCCTGCTCAGCTTCGCCCTGGCCCAGACCCTGGGGGGCAGCGGCTTCATCGCCGCCTTCGTCGCCGGCTTGCTGATAGGCTACCGGTTCGGCGAGCACAAGCACGAGTATCTCGACAGTTGCGAAGGGTATGGCGACCTGCTCTCTGTGGTGATCTGGATGGTATTTGGCGCCACCATGCTGCCCATCATGGGCAGCTTGCTCGAATGGCAATACTGGCTCTATGCCCTGGCCAGCCTCACCCTGCTGCGCATGCTGCCAGTGTGGCTCTGTCTGCTGGGTAGCGGGCTCACACTCGAACTCAAGCTGTTTGTTGGCTGGTTCGGTCCCCGTGGCCTGGCCAGCATCGTTTTCGCCGTCATGGTGCTGCAGAACAAACCCGCCCTGCTCGGCCAGGAGCCCATCATCAAGACGGTGCTCTGCACCATATTGCTCAGCGTGATACTGCACGGCATCAGTGCCAATCCCTGGGTCAATCGCCTCAAGCGCTGCCGAGCTTAAGGCTCAAGCCCCATAAAAATGCCGCCCCTCTTTTGCCAAGAGGGGCGGCATTTTGCTAACGGGCATTCAACTGACTCAGCCCAGGGCCAGCCAGAGTCCGACCCCGATCATCAGGGTACCCGCAATACGGTTCATCAGGGTCACGTTGCCGCTCTTGGCGAGGAAGTGGCGCAGGGTACGGCCACCGCCCGCGTAGAGCAGCAGACAGGAGAACTCGATGACCAGGATCAGGGCCACCAGGGCACTGATCTGGGGCGTCATCGGCTTGGCTGCATTGATGAAGGGCGGCAGCAGGGAGACCATGAAGGCCCACCCCTTGGGATTGGCAATGGCAGTGACGAAGCCCTGCATGGCCAGTCCGAGCGGGCGAGTCTCCTGCACGGCGGAGAGATCGGCCGGAATGGCCATCTTGCCCTTGGCCTGCCACATCTGGATACCGAGCCAGATGAGGTAAGCCCCTCCCACGTATTTGAACGCGGAGAAGAGGCCAGGGTAGTTGAGCATCACGGCCGCCACCCCGATCACAGACAACACCGAGACCAGGCCGACACCAATCAGCTCGCCCCACATCATATGCAGAGTACGGCGTACCCCCAGGCTCATGCCGAGGGTCATCGCCAGGGTCATGCACATCCCGGGGGTCACGGAAACGAAGAAAAACGTGGGAATAAACAGGGCCAGGATGGCCGGATCGAACCAGTCAGACACACTACACCTCCATGTAACAAGCACACGATCTTGCCTACCACACTCTTTTAACACAAGAAAAACCATTTCCTTCAGCAAGATTTCAGCATTAAAAACCTTGTGACAAGAGTTGTCGCGCCTGTGTAAGATGCCGTCTTACTCCTCTTTAGGGTTAGGACCTTTCATGTCATTGAATAACCTGTCTATCCGTCTGCAAGTGCTCATCCCCCTCCTGTTCGCCAGCCTCTTGATGATCCTGATGGCCGTGATCAGCAAACAGGAGATAGACGGCGCCATCATGGACATGAACGAAACCACCACCAGCGTGACCCTCCACAAGGACGACATCGCCGCCCTGATCCACGCCAGCTACCGGCTACGCACCAACGCCATCTATGGCCTCTATGATCAGGCGCGCTTCGCCGAGCTACCCGCCACCCTCAATGCCGCCGAGCAGGAGCTAGCAACCATCTTGTCCCGACTGGTGATCTCCGGCACCGAGCAGGACAACCGCCAGGTGGCCACCGCCCTGCAGGCCTACTTCGCCCACACCCGCAGCACCATGCTGCCACTGTTGGCCCAGCAATTTGGGGGCAGCGGCGATCCCGCCGCCTACGAGCAGGCCCGGCTGCGCTTTCGCGACCTGGGGGAGCAGCTGATCAAGCAGATAGACATACTGTCGATCCACATCAACCAGCTGACCCAGCAGGAGATCGCCCAGGAGCAGGCCCACTATCGCGCCACCCTGTTGCAGACCCTGCTGCTGATGGGAGCCACTCTGATCGCAGCGCTTTGCGGCGGTTGGTGGCTCTCCGGTCGCATCGTCCAGCCCATCGGCCAGTTGCAGGAAGTCATGCATGCCGTCGCCCAGGGCCGCTTCAACGTGCGCGCCAAAACCGAAGGCAACAACGAGCTGGGCCAGCTGGCCAAGGACATCAACCAGACCCTGAGCCAGCTGGGCAGCACAATCCATACCCTGACCGGTATCAGCGGCAACGTCGCCTCCGCCGCCACCGAGCTGGCCGCCGTCATGACCCAGTCCGAAGCCAATGCCCAGCAGCAGCGCAGCGAAACCGAGCAGGTCGCCTCCGCCGTCACCGAACTGGCCAGTACCGCCGACAACGTCAATCACAACGCCGCCCTGGCCGATGAGTTGGCGCGAGACGCCCACCGCCGAGTTGAGCAGGGACTGGCCCTGTTTGCCGAGAGCATCCAGGCCAACGACCGCATGGCGGGCAGCCTGGAGAGCGCCGCCAGCGTGGTGGCGCGGCTCAAGTCCCAGTCCGAACAGATAGGCAAGGTGATCGAGGTCATTCAGAGCATCTCGGAGCAGACCAACCTGCTGGCGCTCAACGCCGCCATCGAGGCCGCCCGCGCCGGGGAAACCGGTCGCGGCTTTGCAGTGGTGGCCGACGAGGTGCGCCTGCTGGCGGCCCGCACCCAGGACTCCACCAAGGAGATCCAGGTGATCATCGAGCAGTTGCAGAGCCAGTCCCAGTCCGCCAACAACGGCGTGCAGGAGACCCTCGAGATCCTTGAACACAATCAGCGCCTCTCCGCCGAGGTGCAGGATCTGCTGGGGGGGATCACCCAGGCGGTCACCCAGATCAACGGCGCCAATGCCCAGGTGGCCACCGCCGCAGAAGAGCAGTCCTGCGTCACCGCCGACATCAACCGCAACATCACCAACATCTACGAAATAGTGCACCAGAATGCCGCCGGCATCAGTCAGAGCGCAGCCGCCAGTCACGAGCTGTCACAGCTCGCCGAACAACAACGCAAACATCTGGCCCAGTTCCAGTTGTGATACCCGGTTGCCATGCCCAGGCCGAGGCCCCGTCAGCGGGCCTCTCGCCCGATGCATGACGTCATTCGTTATTGTTTAAAACGGCCTATTTACAAGTTGGTTTCATTGGGGGCTGTGCCTGACGGGTAAATATGGGTATGGTAGAGGCACGCCAACGCCCCGCTTATGAGAGCATTATGAATCTGAAGTTCAGGAAGCCCGCCTTTATCACCCTGGGGCTCATCGCCCTGCTGTCCGCCACCTGGCTCGATTACTACTTGCCCGAGCACACCATCGCCACCATCACAGGGGTCGAGGTGAAGCGTACCGACAAGGATGGTCCCATCAGCAAGAACAACCCGGCTGACGGCCCGACCACTGACGTTTATTACATCTATACCGAGCGCCCAGGCGAGAAGATCCGGGTGTTTCGCAATGAAGATACCGGCTGGGGCTTCCCCTTCTACTTCAAGTTTGACGCCGCCGATGTTCAGGCCAAGGCCAAATCCATGGAGTTCGAGAAGAAACTGGCCATCATCACCTCTTACGGCTGGCGGGTGAACATGTTCTCCATGTTCCCGAATGTCACCAAAATCAAGACCACCACCGACGCCAGCGCCTCCACCTGGAGCTTCTTCCGCTGGTTCTGGTTCGGGATCTGGGCGCTGGTGATGGGTAAATCTGCCCTCGGTCTGTGGCGTTACTTCGAACGCGTCGAGGATGAGATATGAGCAAAGAGGGAGCGGCAGGGGTCAGCAAAACCCGCACCAGCTTCTATCGCCGTCTCTATCTTGCTCATCTGATAGCGACGGGCACAGACACTGTGGTGGCCATCATGGCCGCCACCGGCATGCCCAGACGCACGGCTCAGGACACCCTCTCAGCACTGGCTGAACTGGATCTGCTGTGCGAGTTCAAGCAAACCCCGGGGGCCCGCCATCAACAGGGCCATTACCGTATCAGTGACTGGGGCCCCATCAATCCAGCCTGGGTCGCCGCCCACATCGACCAGATCAGGCAGACGCTGGGCTATCCCTGAACTGCGGCTCCCGCATGCGGGTATGACCTTGGCCTCGCGTAGCAAGCACCACTCATCCCGACACTACTGGGCCTGAGGCTCATCCGGCGTCGTTTCCCCGCTCTCGTCCCGCGTGCAATCTAGAATGGACTGCTTGGGATTATTGGGATCGCGCAGCAAGAGAGGCGCCTCGCCTGCATTGTGTCTGGCCTCGTCAGAAAAATCGTTGCCGTAGCGGGTCACCATGAGATGGCGGGCATTGGCGATGGGGGCATCGATGAAGAGGGCATGCACCTCAAAGGTCGAGGTCGGGATCAGAAAACCGCTGATGGGCACCTCCCCCAGGGTCTCGCGGGTGCGATACCAGGCAAAGCCATTGGCTACCTTATAGGGCGTAAAATGAGCGAGTTCGGCATTACCCGGCTTGAGGGTGCTGGCATCGAGATAGAGGCTGTCGAGCTGGCATTCGGCCACCCCGGCCCACAGTCGCTCAAACGGGCTGCTGCATCCCGCAAGCGGCAGGCAGAGCAGTAAAATCATTGGCACCTTGTCCATCACTGCCCTCCTCAATCCAATGTCAGCCCCATAGGCTCAACCCGGGCCCACTCCTTTCATACCTTAGCAAGTCAGGGAAGCAGGATCCCGCGCTCCAGTCACAGAATCCATGGGGCCTCAACCTCTGTCCATCCTCTGGGTCAGAAGCCGACGCATCTCGCGTCATCATCTTCACCCCACCGCAAGCCGTGCCAAGCCGGAAACCTGGGTGTATCATGCCCGCCCGATCCCCTTCGAACCAAGCGCCCAGCCTATGCTAGATCCCGCCATCATAGACGACTTCATCGCCCCGCCCTGCCAGGGGGAGATACGCATCCTCTATCGGGACCACGCGCTGCTGCTTATCGACAAGCCTTCCGGCTTGCTCAGCCTCTCTGGCAAGAATCCGCAAAACCGCGACTCGGTTCACTATCGGCTAGTTCAGGATTTCCCCGGCTGCACCTTGGTTCATCGCCTCGATTTTGGCACATCGGGGCTCATGCTGGTTGCACTCAACAAGGTCGTCAATGCCGCCCTGTGCCGCCAATTCAGTGAGCGCACTGTCGACAAGGGCTACCTGGCGCTGCTCCACGGTCATCTGGTCGAGGATGAGGGGGTGATGGACTTTCCCATCGCCAAGGACCCGACCCAGTTTCCACTGATGAAGATCTGTGCCCTGGCAGGGAAGCCAGCGCGCTCCCGTTATCGGGTGCTGGCACGAGAGTATTGGTCCCATGACGGACAGAGCCCGGCCCCCATCAGCCGGGTCTCGCTGCACCCCGAGTCGGGACGCACCCATCAGCTGCGTATTCACAGCCAGCAACTGGGTTATCCCATGCTGGGGTGCGATCTCTATGGCGGCGTCGCCCATGCCCTGGCCGGGCGCTTGATGCTTCACGCCCATAGCCTGAGCTTCAATCACCCTCTCAGCGGTGAACGAATCAATGCGATCTGCGACTGCCCTTTCTAAACCTGTTCTCGCCAAAGCCGCGATATTCCATCGAGACTCTCGGCTATCAATTCCCATAAAAAGATAGGGGCCGTGCTTTCGCAACGGCCCCCACCCCCACTCGGTGTGCTGCTATCAGATCAGTTTGCGGGCAGCGCCCAGCACGATCTTGATGGCATCAGATTCGGTTCTCGCCATGGTTTCGGCGTTCGGGATTTCCTGCTGGGTACGGTTGACGATGACACCGGCAACCATACCGGCACGCAAACCCTGGCTGGAGCACATGGTCAGCAGCGTTGCAGATTCCATCTCGTAGTTCAGCACGCCCATGGCTTGCCACTCTTTCATGGAACCTTGGAAACGGCTCACTACGCGGCCGGATACGGTGTCGTAACGCTCCTGACCCGGGTAGAAGGTATCGGAAGAGGCGGTCACCCCCACATGCAGCTTGGAGCCCATCTCTTTGGCAGTGTTGACCAGTGCGGTGGTGCAGTCGAAGTCGGCCACGGCCGGGAACTCCATAGGTGCAAAGTGCAGGCTGGCACCGTCAAGGCGCACGGAACCGGTAGTCACGATCACGTCGCCTACGTTCAGGTGCGGCTGGATGGCGCCTGTGGTGCCGATACGCAGGAAGGTAGTGATACCCAGCTGGGCCAGCTCTTCCACTGCGATGGAGGTGGACGGGCCACCGATACCGGTAGAGCAGATGATCACGGCCTTGCCGTCCATCTCGCCACGCCAGGTGGTGAATTCGCGGTGGCTGGCCAGGAACACAGGATTATCCAGCAGCTCGGCGATGCGCTTCACGCGCTCGGGATCGCCAGGAACAATCGCCAGGGTGGCACCTTGCAGATCGGCCTTCTTCAACCCTAAGTGGAAAACATCAGACATAGTGGACTCCTGGTTGCTCCCTACCAACATGGTCAGGGCGCACGTTATGATGATTCTTTATGGAACTTTCAGCGTTATCACTCCCCTCGCTGGGGAGGCGCCAACTATGGTCGAAAGCGCTTTCCAATTCCTTGAAGCAACTCACACTTCCTTGCATTGACAGTGACATATTCAGTGCAAAACGTTTGCTAACTTAATGAATTACTTGGAAAACGTTTTTCCATCAAGAGCCCGAAAGCTGACCTTGGCAATCCCTGTCATGCCCCAGCCTATCGGTACATGATTGAGTCCACAACGTTAACTTAAAGACTCCATTGCTGCCCACTTTCTACTCCGACGACAATGCTATGTCAGCTCCCCCGCCAATCCGCAACGGACGAGCCACAAGGAAAATCGCCGCCCTTTTTCGCACCGCCATGGCAATCGCTAGCAAACCGAAAGGAGCGCAGGCGGCCTTTTTATTGGCTGATGGATCAATGGCTTTTTACTTCCGCCAAGGGAGTGGGTATGATTTGCCGAGCTTAAAAAGACTTGAATGGATGATCTGAACTCGATATGCGGATGAAACACCTGATTGCCGCGGCACTGACCGCTCTCACACTCTCTGGTTGCAGCCTGGTTTATCGCATCGATATTCCTCAGGGCAACTATGTGGAACAAAAGCAGGTCGACAAACTGCGCCAAGGCATGAGCCGCGAGCAAGTCGAGTTCGTGCTGGGCTCCCCCATGATGCGCGACACCTTCGATCCCGACACCTGGTACTATCTGTATGAGTTCCAACCGGGCCGAGGCGACAAGGAGCGCAAGGAGCTGACCGTGAAATTTGTCGGCGATCGGCTGGCCACGGCAAGCGGTGACTTCCCGCTACCTGCGGCCTTCACCACCCCGCTCTGATATCCCACGAAACCGGCCAAGGCCGGTTTCGTTTTAGGTGAATGAAAATCGCATGAACCCCATCCTGATGACAGGGGCAACGCACCTGTGCTACGACCGGGAACGGCTCATCTCAAGTACTCTGAGGAGATCATCCTGAGCCACATCCTGATAGCGGGTGCCAGCGGTTTAATCGGGCGGGAGCTGCTCCGCCAGCTCGACTCGACTCATTCACTGACTCTGCTGTGCCGCAGCGCGGGGGAAGCCGCCCCCGGCCGACACTGGTTGCCAGTAAACTTCGAGCGACTGGACGAGGTTGTGCTGCCCACCCCCATCGATGTTGCCTTCTGCTGCCTCGGCACCACCCGCAAGAGCGCAGGCTCCGATGAGGCGTTTCGCCGGGTCGACCATGACTATGTACTGGCCTTCGCCGCCCTCGCCCGGCGCCACGATTGTCAGCGACTGGTGGTCGTCTCGAGCCTAGGGGCCAATGCCGCCTCCCCCTTGCTCTATCCCCGCACCAAGGGGGAGATGGAGCAGCAGCTGCAAGCGCAATCCTGGCCGCGTCTCGCCATCGTCCGTCCCGCCATGCTGCTTGGCGATCGCCAGCCGCCGCGCACGTCAGAGCAGCTCATCCAGCTCATCTATCCGCTGTGCAAGCCGTTGCTGCGAGGACGATTCAGACGCTGGCGCGCCATCGAGGCAAGCCAGGTGGCGCACGCCATGATCGCCCTCGCCAGCCAGGATACGGGGGTCGACACGGTGGAAAACGAGCGGTTGCAGGTAATATGAATCCCACGCAGCAGTGCCGCCATTCCAGCCTGCTCGCGGTGTCAGGACGCTCAAAAAAGGCGCCGAAGCGCCTTTTTCATGCCAGCTGACCCGGTATCAGCTTGATTCGGCATCGTCCTGCTTGCGGTGCACATCGGGACGGCCACCGGTCACCACATCGGCTCGCCCCTCCTCTTTGGCCTTTTCGGCCCGTTTCTTGCGCATCTCTTTGGGATCGGCGGTAAGCGGTCGGTAGATCTCGATGCGATCGCCATCCTGCAGCAGATCCGAGCCCTTGGCCAAGCGGCTGTAGATGCCCAGCTTGTTGACCGCCAGGTCTATCTCCGGGTGCTTGGCCAGGATGCCTGACTGTTCGATGGCGGTCTGCACGCAGGTTCCGGCCCCCACCCGCAGCGCCAGCACCGTCTGTCTATCCGGCAGGGCGTAGACCACTTCAATATTGAGCGACTCAGGCATCAAGGATCTCCTTATCGCGGTGAGAGATCGCCTGAAACGCGGCATACGAGGCCCGCCACAGCACCGGATGGCCCAGCAGGGAATAGCCCACCGGCATACTCAGCGACTCAGACACCGTAAACCACCTTGGCGCGCTGGGAGAACGCCAGCACCATCGAGCCCACCAGATCGCGGAAAATCTGCCCGAAAGCCAGCTCGATCAACTTGGAAGTAAATTCAAAGTCGAGATCGAATTCCACCTTGCAGGCATCCACGTCCAGGGGAGTGAAGGTCCACCAACCCGCCAGCTTGCGAAATGGGCCATCAACCAGCTCCATCTTGATCTGGCGATTGGTGTCGAGCTGATTACGGGTGGTGAAGGTCTTGGCGATGCCCGCCTTGGCCACATCCACGGAGGCGGTCATAAAATCCTCACCGCTCTCATGAACACGGCTGCCGACACAACCCGGCAAAAATTCGGGGTACGCATCCACATCATTGACCAGACGGAACATCTGCTCGGCACTGAACATCACCAAAGCACTACGGGTAATACGGGGCATGGGGTTTCCTCATCCAATCCCCGGGATTTTATCACCATATCACCGAAAATCACCGCCGAAACTGCTCATAAAGTCGCCATTCGAGCGGCTGCGCGTTTTACAGCCGCCGCCACCCACGTATAATGCGGCTTCCAAGTCATCGCCGAAGGCGCCCGTCATGAGCAAAAACAACAGTAAAAACAAAGCCGGGTCCAGCACTATTGCCCTCAATAGAGCCGCGCGCCACGAATACTTCATCGAAGAAAGAGTCGAAGCGGGTCTGGCGCTGCAAGGCTGGGAAGTCAAATCCCTGCGGGCAGGCAAGGCCAACATCAGCGAGGCCTATGTCATCTTCTTGCAGGGGGAAGCCTTCCTGTTCGGCTCCAGCTTCCTGCCGCTCAATGCCGCCTCCAGTCATGTGGTGTGCGATCCGACTCGTACCCGCAAGCTGCTGCTCAGCCGCCGTGAGATCGACCGGCTCGAGAGCCTGACCGCTCGTCAGGGCTACACCATAGTGCCCTTGGCCCTTTACTGGAAAGAGTGCTGGGTCAAGGTCGAAATCGGTCTGGTGAAAGGCAAGAAAGAGCACGACAAGCGCGAAGATACCAAGGCCCGCGAATGGGATCGCGAGAAGTCGCGCATCATGAAGAACAAACGCTTGGGCTGATCTCAAGGCGACAAGCCGAGTGTCCTGTTCACCATCACGCCGGGCCCATGGGTTCGGCGTGTTGCTTTGTGTGGCTCGCTTTTTGGACGGGGGTTCACCTTATCCCAGCTCCTGGCGGGCAATAACGATCATTAAATCGGCAAACACAGCCTCAATTTAATTCATTGTCCGCCAACGCCTTGCCATGGCTGGTTTTTTGCGTACAATCCCAACTAACAACTTGGGGCTGATTCTGGATTCGACAAGATTCACGAAACCCAAGGTGCATGCCGAGGTGCGGTAGGCCTCGTTAATAAACCGCAAAAAAATAGTCGCAAACGACGAAAACTACGCACTCGCAGCTTAATAACCTGCGCTGAGCCCTTCTACCCTAGCTTGCCTGTGTCCTAGGGAATCGGAAGGTCATCCTTCACAGGATCGTGTGGAAGTCCTGCTCGGGGCGGAAGCATTAAAACCAATCGAGCTAGTCAATACGTGGCGTGTCTCTCCGCAGCGTGTTGGCGAATGTAAAGAGTGACTAAGCATGTAGTACCGAGGATGTAGTAATTTTGGACGGGGGTTCAAATCCCCCCAGCTCCACCAAACGTTTGGAAAGGGCCACTTCGCAAGAAGCGGCCCTTTTTCTATGCCCCAGCCACGTAAAGATGGCGTGAACACCCATGCAACACCTGGCGGCATGGCGCCAATAGAAAGAGGGAGGCACAGGCCTCCCTCTTTTGTCTGTCACGCCCTCACTCAAGGTGACGGCCATTTGATTGGCCTTAACGGCTTATGCCTGCTCGTTCGATTTAGGCTCTGCCTGCCCGCCCTTCTGTTTGGTGAAGTAACGCATCACCAGCACGAAGAAGAGCGGCACGAAGAAGATGGCGAGCACAGTGGCACTGATCATGCCGCCCATGACGCCGGTGCCAATGGCGTTACGGCTGCTGGCCCCCGCCCCGGTACTGATTGCAAGCGGCAATACCCCCAGGATAAAGGCGAGCGAGGTCATCAGGATTGGCCGCAGTCTCAGCCGTGCAGCCTCCAGCACGGCCTCACTCAGGCTCATGCCTTTGTCATAAAGCTCCTTGGCGAACTCGACGATCAGGATGGCGTTCTTGGCCGACAGCCCTATGGTGGTGAGCAGGCCGACCTGGAAGTAGACATCGTTCTCCAGGCCGCGCAGGGTCGCCGCTATGATGGCGCCCAATACCCCAAGCGGCACAACCAGCATGACGGAGAAGGGGATGCTCCAGCTCTCATACAGGGCCGCCAGACAGAGGAAGACCACCAGCAGCGAGATGGCGTAGAGCGCAGGTGCCTGGGAGCCCGCCTGACGCTCCTGGAAGGAGAGCCCGGTCCACTCGATACCTATTCCCTCGGGCAGCTGTTTCACCATCTGCTCGATGGCGGCCATGGCATCACCGGTACTCTTGCCGGGGGCAGCCTCACCGACAATCTCCATGGCGGAGACGCCGTTGTAACGCTCAAGGCGGGGTGAACCATAGCTCCACTGGGTCGTGGCGAAGGCCGAGAAGGGCACCATCTTGCCGTCCCCGTTGCGCACGTACCACAGCTTGAGATCTTCCGGGTTCATCCGGAAGGGAGCATCCGCCTGCATGTAGACCTTCTTGACCCGGTTGCGGTCCATGAAGTCATTGACATAGGAGGAGCCCCAGGCCGCCGACAGCGTGCTGTTGATGTCGCTGACGGTCAGCCCCTGGGCCAGGGCCTTCTCGTAATCAATCTTGATGTCGAGCTGGGGCGTGTCTTCCATCCCGTTCGGACGAACCCGGACCAGATTGGGATCCTGCGCCGCCATGCCGAGCAGCTGGTTGCGGGCCGCCATCAACTTCTCATGACCCAGACCAGCTCGGTCTTGCAGGAAGAAGTCGAAACCTGTGGCCGTGCCCAGCTCGGGGATGGGAGGCAGGTTGAACGCGAAGACCTGAGCCTCCTTGATGCTGAACAGATACCCCATGGCGCGGCCTATGATGGCATTGGCGCTGCGCTCGGGGGTGTCACGCTCTTTCCAGTCCTTGAGCTTGATGAACGCCATGCCGCTGTTCTGGCCGCTACCGGCGAAGCTGAAACCCGCCACCGTCAGCACAGAGTCGACATTGTCTTTCTCCGTTTCGAGGAAGTAGTCACGCATCTCGGCCAGTACGGCCTCGGTACGCTGCTTGGTCGCCCCGACCGGCAGCTGCACCATGGACATGATGACCCCCTGATCCTCTTCCGGCAGGAAAGAGGTCGGCAGGCGCAGGAAGAGCACGGCCAGCACCACCAGCATCCCCAGATAGATGATGCTGTAGCGCGCCCCTTGCTTGATGACTTTGCCCACGCCGCGATGATAGCGATCGGCACCGGCGTCAAACACCCGGTTGAACCAGCCAAACAGGCCGCGATGACTGGCGTGCTCGCCATGCTTCATCGGCTTGAGCAAGGTGGCGCACAGGGCCGGGGTCAGGATCAAGGCCACCAGCACGGAGAGCACCATGGCCGAGACGATGGTCAGGGAGAACTGGCGATAGATGGCGCCGGTTGAGCCGCCAAAGAAGGCCATGGGCACGAACACGGCAGAGAGCACCAGGGCAATCCCCACCAGGGCACCCGTGATCTGATCCATGGACTTGCGGGTCGCCTCCAGAGGGGATAGCCCCTCCTCGCTCATCAGGCGCTCCACGTTCTCCACCACCACGATGGCGTCATCCACCAGCAGGCCGATGGCCAGCACCATGCCGAACATGGTGAGGGTGTTGATGGAGAAACCGAACGCCGCCATGACCCCGAAGGTCCCCAGCAGTACCACGGGCACGGCTATGGTCGGGATCAGGGTGGCCCGGAAGTTCTGCAAGAAGAGGTACATGACGCAGAACACCAGGATGATAGCCTCAATCAGGGTCTGCACCACCTCCTCGATAGAGATCTGCACGAAGGGGGTTGTGTCATAGGGATAGACCACCTTCATGTTCGCCGGGAAGTACTGGGAGAGCTCGTCTATCTTGGCCTTCACATGCTCGGCGGTATCCAGAGCGTTGGCACCGGTTGCCAGCTTGATGGCGATGGCCGAGGTAGGTTGGCCGTTGTAGAGCGCCTCGGCGTCATAGTTCTCGCCGCCCAGCTCGACCCTGGCCACGTCCTTGAGCAGGACCTTGGAGCCATCCTGATTGACCCGCAGCAGTATGTTGTTGAACTCCTCCACGGTCGAGAGCCGGGTCTGGCCCATGATGGTGGCGGTAAATTGCTGATCGTTCACCGAGGGGGTGCCCCCCAGTTTACCGAAGGCCACCTGGGCGTTCTGGCTCTGGATAGCGGCCTGAATGTCAGCCGGGGTCAATTGCACCCGGTTGAGGCGATGCGGATCCAGCCAGACCCGCATCGAGTACTGACTGCCGAACAGGGTAATGTCACCCACCCCGTCCAGGCGGCTCAAGGGCTCCTTGATGTTGCTCACCACATAATCGGAGAGATCATCGTTGCTCATCTTGCCATCGCTGGAGATGAAGCCCGCCACCATCAGGAAGCTGCTGGAGGTCTTCTGCACCCGGATGCCTTGCTGTTGCACCTCTTGCGGCAGCAGTGACATGGCCTGTTGCAGCTTGTTTTGCACCTGCACCTGGGCGATGTCGGGATCCGTGCCCGGCTTGAAGGTCAGGGTGACGGACACGTTGCCGGCCGAATCGCTCTGGGATGACATGTAGAGCAGGTGATCCAGCCCCGTCATGTTCTGCTCGATGATCTGGGTCACCGAGTCTTCCACCGTCTTGGCGGAAGCACCCGGGTAGCTGGCCGAGATTCCCACGGCCGGCGGCGCTATGGTGGGGTACTGGGAGACAGGCAAGGTCAGGATTGCCAGCCCCCCTGCCAGCATGATCACCAAGGCGATCACCCAGGCGAATATGGGTCTGTCTATGAAAAATCGTGCCATGAGGCGACTACTCCATCCTACTTGTTGGCCGGGGTGGCTTGCGCCTGAGCGGATTGCTCGCTAGGGGTAACCTGAGCACCGGGCCTGACTTTCTGCAGACCGGCAACGATGACCCGCTCGCCTGCCTTGAGACCGGACTCCACCACCCAATTGCTGCCAACGATGCGACTGATGTGAATATCCCGCAGCTCGACCTTGTTGTCCTGGGTGACCACCATGACAGTGGCGCCCCCATTGGGAGTCCGGGTCACGGCCGTCTGGGGCACCAGTAGGCCATGGCTGCGCTCGCCCTCTTTCAAGGTGGCGCGCATGAACATGCCGGGCAGCAACAGCAGCTGCGGGTTGGGCACTATGACCCTCAGGGTCACCATGCCGGTGGTCTCGTCCACGCTGACATCGGAGAACTGCAGCTCGCCGGATTCACCATAGGCGCTGCCATCTTCGAGCAGGAAGCTCACCTTGGCGTTGTCAGCCTGACCCGAGGTCAGCTTGCCCGCCTCGACCTGACGCTTGAGGCGCAGCAGATCGGCGGTGGACTGGCTCACGTCCACGTACATGGGGTCGAGCTGCTGGATAGTGGTCAGGGCCGCCGCTTGCTGGGCGGTGACCAGCGCGCCTTCGGTCACGGCGGAGCGACCGATGCGCCCGCTGATGGGGGCCGTGATGCGGGTGTAGTCGAGGTTGATCTGGGCGCTCTGGAGCGCGGCCTTGGCGGCGCCTATCTCGGCAAGTTGCTGCTTCCAGGCGGCATCGGCATCATCAAACTCCTGACGGCTGATGGCCTTGACCTTGGCCAGCTCGCCATAGCGCTGGGCCTTGAGGCGGGCACTGCGCTCATTGGCCTGGGCCTTGGCCAGATTGGCCTTGGCGCTGGCCACATTGGCTTGATAAATGGCGGGGTCAATCTGATAGAGCAGCTGGCCGGCCTTGACGTCCGAGCCCTCGGTAAAGAGACGCTTGAGCACTATGCCGCTCACCTGGGGGCGCACTTCGGCAATGCGCAAGGCGGCGGTGCGGCCGGTCAGCTCGGTGGTGAGCTGCAAGGGGGCTGTGTGCAGCGTGGCCACTTCCACGGCGGTGGGGGGCATCTGGCCGGGGGCCTGGGCTGCCTCTTTATCACCGCAGCCAGCCAGCCATCCTGCCGCTAACAAGGCTAGTCCGACCGAACGGGCAATTTTATTTTTATGCATGTAGCACCTGATCCTCTGTCTGCTTACGAACAACCATTCAGGGGGCGATAAGCCCCCCATTGGTAAAATCAGTCAAGATGGGGCAATATACATACATTCACGAATGTATGTATATTGGTTTTTGTTATTATCCTCACCCTTTTTGGACTAAGCGAAACAAGATGGTCAGACGCACTAAAGAAGAAGCCCAGCAGACCCGCTGCCACATCATGAACATGGCGTTGGATCTGTTTTGCCGCCAGGGGCTGGCCAAGACCAGTCTGACCGATATCGCCAAGGCTGCGGATCTGACCCGGGGCGCCATCTACTGGCACTTCAAGAACAAAGAGGAGCTGTTTGTCGCCCTGTGGGAGGAGCTGTGCCAGCCCCTCTCCCACCAGCTCGATGCCAGCCTCAATCCGGAGGAGCCAGATCCCCTCGGCCGACTGCGGCTGTTTCTGCACAGCGCCCTGCTCAAGATCACCCGGGAACCTGGCCATCGCCAGATGTTCACCATCATGTACAGCCTGGAGACCATAGAGGTTGAAGGGGAGGCCTTTACCTTGCGTGAGCACATTCACAAAGAGTCGCGCCGCTTCGCGCAAGATCTCGAGCGCTCCCTCGCCAACGGCGTGCGCAAAGGCCAGCTGCCCGCGGATCTCGATCTGGCCCGAGCCGCTACCCTGCTGCACTGCACCCTGGATGGCTACATTCTCAACTGGTTGCACTTTCCCGAGCGTGTCGATCTGGCCAAGGAGGCCGACTACCTGCTCGATTGTCTCTTCTTGCAGCTGCACCATATGCCTGCGCGACGTGACTGAGATCGAGGCTGCGCCGCGGCAATCCGCACCGTGCAGCAAGGCACCGCCGGGCAGATCCCATGCGGGATCTGGCCCTAGGCCCCCTCCCCTTGCTACCATGGGTTTCTCCCTTATTACCCCGAGCTCCCGATGTCGCCTGCAACCCCTCTCGTGCTGTCCGCCCGCGCGCCCCTCTATCACTGCATCTGTCAGGTGCTGACCCCAGGCGCCCATCTGCTCGATGCAGGTTGCGGTGAGGGAGAGGATGCCCGCCATTTCCAGCAAAGCGGTTATGTGGTGAGCGCCATCGAGCTTGATCTGGCCATGGCCAGGCGCGCATCGCGTCATGGGGATTTACCGGTGCGGGTCGGCGACATCAGCACGCTGCACACTGTGGTGCCCTTCGATGGCATCTGGGCCTGCGATCTGCTCCCCTGTCTGCCCGCCTCCCAGCGTTTTGCCATGCTGGCCAAGCTGGCCAGCTTGCTCAAGACGGGGGGGATCCTCTATTGCAACGTGCCCCAGGGCGAGCGACTCGCGCCGCCAGAGGAGACTGACCCCCTCGATACAGAGGCCAGCATGGCCGCCGATGAGCTGGAGATGCTGGCCTCGCTCTCGCTGCACCTTGTCCGTCAATGGCAAGCGCCACTGCCTCCCAAGCCCGCGACTCAAGCCTGGCGTCATCTGCTGCTGCGCAAGGGCTCCTGATAATAGGGGGATGAGGTTTATCAACCCCGTCACCAATTCACTTCTCCCCGACGAAATAGCGCGCCGCCGCTATCCCCTCCACCTCGCCCCTCGCTGGGCAGGCCAGTGCCAGGTAATCCCGGCACTTGGCGAGCAGTGGCAATTATTGGACAGATGCATCTTCACAATACTTAACACCACCATAACAAGGCATAGACAGACATAAGGCTGTATATGTGTTAAAAAGCCGCACTAAATTCAGAAGACAATAACAAATCAGACACTCACACCGGATCTGCCCATGAAACTCGTGCTCAAACTCCTCGCTGGCATCCTCGCCGGTCTGCTGCTCGGCCTCTATGCTCCCGACTGGGTCGCCCGTCTGCTGTTCACCGCCAAGACTGTGGTCGGTCAGCTGATTGGCTTCACCATACCGCTCATCATCTTGTTCTTTATCACCAGCGGTATCGCCAGCCTGCCAAAGAACTCGGGCAAGCTGCTCGGCAAGACGGTAGCCCTGGCTTATGGCTCCACCATTCTGGCGGGCACCTTCGCCTTTACCCTGGCCAGTCGGCTGATCCCGACCCTGACCGAGGCCGCCACCGCCAGCGCGGATCCTGCCAGCAAACTGATCTCCTATATCAGCATGGAGATCCCGCCGCTGTTCGGGGTCATGTCGGCCCTGGCCGCCGCCTTCATCTTCGGGATCGGCATCAGCGCCAATGAGGCCACTGACTTGCGTCGCATCGCCGATCAGGGTCGCGACATCATCGACCGCCTGCTGGCCCGGGTGATCATTCCCTTGCTGCCCATCTATATCGCCGGCGTCTTCATCGAGATGACGGTGGAAGGCACCGTCTTCGCCACCCTCAAGACTTTCGGGGTAGTGCTGGTGATGGCCATCGTCATGCACTGGATCTGGCTGTGCCTGCTGTTCGTCGGCACCGGGCTGGCCCTTGGCCGCTCGCCGCTCATGCTGCTGAAAAACATGCTGCCCGCCTACTTCACTGCCCTGGGCACCATGTCCAGCGCCGCCACCATACCCGTTGCCCTGCGCGCCAGCCGCCAGAACGGGGTGAGCGAAGGGATCGCCAACTTCACCGTGCCCCTGTGCGCCACCATCCACCTGTGCGGCTCCACCATCACCCTGGTGACCTGTGCCACGGCCGTCATGTATCTCTCCGAGCACCTGGCCATCCCGGGCTATGGCACCATGCTGCCCTTCATCATGATGCTGGGCGTCATCATGATAGCGGCGCCCGGCGCCCCGGGGGGCGGCGTCATGTCGGCGCTCGGCCTGCTCACCTCCATGCTCGGCTTCGGCGAGGCCTCCATCGCCCTGATGATCGCCCTCTACCTGGCCCAGGACAGCTTCGGCACCGCCTGCAATGTGACCGGTGACGGCGTCATCGCCCTCTGGGCCGATCGCTTCGCCCAGAGTGATAGCGCATCGCGATCTGAAGCCGCCTGACCCTTGACGGGCATAAAAAACGGGAGCCAATGGCTCCCGTTTTTTATCGATAAGCATCTGAGAGAAGCTTGCCTCAATCAGCGGTTAGCGAGAGATGGGGCTGCAGTTGAACGAAGGCCAGACGCCGTCCCAAGCCATGGTGTCGGTGCCCGGCCTGGATCTATGCCCCCCTTCGCCAGGTTGCGCTACCCACTGTCAGAGCGCAGTACGTACTCTGCCAGCGACTATGGCTTGCTTCCCCGGCGGCGGATCACCCCCTCCTGGGCCGTGCTCGCCACCAGCACCCCATCCCGGGTAAAGAACTGGCCGCGAACCAGGCCACGGCCGGCACTGGCGCTCGGGCTGTCCACCACGTAGAGCAACCAGTCATCGAGCCGGAAGTCCCGGTGGAACCACATGGAGTGGTCTATGGTGGCCACCTGTATGTCTGGCTCCCAGTAAGAGACACCGTGGGGTTGCAGGGCGGCGAACAGGAAGTGGAAATCGGAGGCGTAGGCCAGCAGGTACTTGTGCACCCTTGGATCGTCCGGCATCTGGCCATTGGCCTTGAACCAGACATGCCTCAGCGGCTCGTGGACGTCCGGCCGGATCGGATCGACCAGGGTCACCGGGCGAATTTCGAGGGGTTTCTCACACAGGATCTTGTCACGCAAGGCGGGCGGGATCTGATGCTCGTAGGGGCGCACCAGCTCCAGCTCGCTCTTGAGCAACTCGGGGGGAGTGATCCCCTCCGGCATGCTGATCTGATGCTCGAAGCCCTCGGCCTCGACTTGAAACGAGGCGTTGAGGTAGAAGATGGGCTTGCCGCCCTGAATGGCCTTGACCCTGCGGGTGGAGACGGTCTGACCGTCGCGGATGTTCTCCACGTCGTAGACGATGGGGCGATTGGCATCCCCGGGGCGCAGAAAATAGGAGTGGAAGCTGTGTACCTGACGATCGGCGGCCACCGTCTGCTTGGCGGCGGACAACGCCTGCCCCATGACCTGCCCGCCAAACACGGCTCGCAGGCCGAGATCCTGGCTCTGGCCCCGAAACAGGCCCTCTTCGATCTTCTCCAGCGCCAGCAGTGCCAGCAGCTCATCCAGTACCTTGCTCATTAGTTTCTCCTGTATCCGATAGCCAAAGGCTAACAAGGAGCCAGAGCCGAGGCAACCTTCCCTGCTCTCACGCCAGGGGGTGAGGAGGCCGCTACCCGAGCTCGGGGGACTACCCCATAAACAAAAAGGCCCGCACTGGTGAGTGCGGGCCCTGTTTTTCGCATCAGTCAGAATGACTGCGGCGGCTTATTTACTGCCGGTACCCGAGTTGCGGGTCGAGGAGGTCGGCTTGCGACGGGCGCTCGCGGTGCGGGCGCGGGGCTCCTGGCCTTGCAGCTCTTTGTGGCGTTTGACGGCACGGCGGATCTGGGCTGCCTGCTTGTGACGGGTGCTCTTGCCCTCTTGCTGCAGATCGACCTTGGATTCGGTCTCGTAGTTCATGTGAACCAGACCGCGCAGGTAGTTGACCTCCTGCAGCTTGAGCTCTTTCCAGCCACCACGGGGGATGCCGCGATCCAGGGTGACGTCGCCGTAACGCACGCGCATCAGGCGGCTCACCTGCACTTCCTGAGATTCCCACAGGCGACGCACTTCACGGTTGCGCCCCTCGGTCAGGGTCACGTTGAACCACTGGTTCAAGCCTTCACCACCGGCCGCCTTGATCTTGTTGAACCTGGCCAGGCCATCTTCGAGCTGCACCCCCTTGCGCAGGCGTTGCAGCATAGCTTCGGTGATCTCGCCGAACACCCGTACCGCGTACTCACGCTCAACCTGGTGACTCGGGTGCATCAGACGGTTGGCCAGTTCACCATCGGTGGTGAACAGCAGCAGGCCTGAGGTGTTGACGTCCAGACGACCGACCGCTATCCAGCGAGCACCATCCATCTTGGGCAGACGATCGAACACGGTCGGACGACCTTCCGGATCGTGGCGGGTACACATTTCGCCTTCTGGCTTGTGATAGGCCAGCACACGGCAGATCTGCTCTTCGGCAGCACGGGTCTTGATCTGATGACCATCAACCCGGATCACGGCGTTCACTTCGACGCGATCTCCCAGTGTGGCAGCCTTGCCATCCACACTGACCCGACCTGCGGTGATCAGGGCCTCCATCTCACGACGGGAGCCGTGACCCGCGCGGGCCAACACTTTTTGCAGTTTTTCACTCATCGGGGTTACCTGATTGTTGTTCCCTGTCCGGCATGCCGGGCAAGGGTAATGACTGTGCAGGATCCCATTACGGGGATCCTGCACCGCTTCAATGATTAAGACACTGCGTTCACCACATCCAGCAGCCCGGTCGAATCACCCGACCGGCTCACTCAATGGGCGCCACTCTCCTCGCCCAGCATGGTGGACAAGGGTTGATCCAGTTCTGGATCCAGCTCGGGGAGCTGTTCCAGGCTCTGCAGATTAAAATAATCGAGAAATTCTCGGGTGGTGGCCAGCAACTCGGGCCGACCCACCACCTCTTTGTGGCCTATGCTGCGCACCCAGCCACGCTCTTTCAGGGTATTCACCATCTGGCTCGAGACCGCCACCCCTCGGATGGCTTCGATCTCGGCCCGCGTTATCGGCTGGCGATAGGCAATCAGCGTCAGGGTCTCCAGCACGGCCCGCGAATAACGCGGCGCCCGCTCGCTCCAGAGTCTTGAGAGCTCTTCGGCATACTCCTGGCGCGCCTGAAAGCGCCAGCCGGAGGCGACCTCCTTGAGCTCCACCCCCCGCTCGCTGTAATCCTGCTTCAGCTCGGCCAGCAACAGCTGCACATAGCGACTGGTCACCGGATAATCCGCCAGCACGCTGCCCTTGAGCTCGCTCACCGTCAAGGGCCGACCCGCCACGAACAGGGCCGCCTCGAGCAGGGTCTTGAGCCGTTCAGCAGGCAGGGCCATGACCGCTCTCCTCCGGGCTTAGGATGTTGCACTCGCCAGGGATGACCACCCCACAAAAATCGCGGGGCGCAGCATACCACAAGTCGGCTGGCGAATTAATGAACTCTTGCGTGCAGATGATGCCGATGGCTCCCGGCCCCCCTCCTGCCAGGGGGATGATGGCCGCCTCTGCCGGTGCCGCGATGGGCAGATTCAGCCACATTGACTCAGTGCTCATGTCCGCTCGTCTCTTCTATCTGGCTCGCCAGGGCAAAATGGAGAGGGCCAAGGGGCTCGGCCTGCAAGATCCAGATCAACTGCTCCTTGCACAGCTCAAGCAGGGCGAGGAAGCTGACCAGCACCCCCATGCGTCCCTCTTCGGCCCGCAGCACATCCGCCAGCTGCAAGGTCTGCCCCAGGGAGAGCAAGGCGAGAATTTCAGCCATACGGACCCGAGTCGGGATCTGTTCACGGCGGATCTGGTGATGCTCAAAATGCGTCGCGCGTTTTACCACACTTTGCATATAGAGGGCGAGCTCGACCAGAGAGACATCGGGCGAGAGCGGCTTGAGATCGCCAAAATCCGGTGGCAGGGCGGCGGCAATAAAGATCTCCCTCTCCACCCTGGGCAAGCCATCGAGCCGCTCGGCACCATGCTTGAAACGCTCATACTCTTGCAGGCGACGAATGAGGGTGACCCTGGGATCTTCCCCCTCTTCTTCGTCTTCCAGCTCGGGCGCCTTGGGCAGCAACAGGCGGGACTTTATCTCCGCAAGCCAGGCCGCCATCAGCAGATATTCGGCTGCCAGCTCCAGATTCAACCCCTGCATCAGCTCTACATAGCGCATGTACTGGGTGGTTATCTGCAGGATCGGCAGGTTGAGAATATCGAGCTGCTGACGACGGATGAGATAGAGCAGCAGATCCAGCGGCCCCTCGAAGGTCTCGAGGAATACCTCAAGGGCATCCGGGGGGATGAAGAGATCCTGGGGCAGCTCATGATAGGGCTGCCCCAGTACGGTCGCGATGGGTATGGCCGCGGCCACCCTCGTCGTCATCTCCTCCATCTCATGGGATGGCGCGCTGGCCTCATTCAAACGGAGTGGGATCTCCGGCGCCGCGACGGCGCACCACGGGGTCTTCGTCGGAGAAGTCGACCACTGTGGTCGGCTGCTCGCCGAGGTAACCGCCGTTGAGCACCAGGTCCAGCTGCTTGCCGAGTTTGTCTACGATCTCTTCGGGATCGAACTCCGCCATGTCGGATCCCGCCAGGATCAGGGTGGTGGAGAGCAGCGGCTCACCCAGCGCTTCGAGCAGCGCCAGCGCAATGTTGTTGGCTGGCACCCGGATACCGATAGTCTTCTTCTTCTCGTTCATCAGACGACGGGGCACCTCCTTGGTCGCCTTGAAGATGAAGGTATAGGCACCCGGGGTATTGCTCTTGAGCAGACGAAACGCGCTGTTGTCCACCTTGGCATAGGTGGCTATCTCGGAGAGATCCCGGCACACCAGGGTGAAGTCATGATTGGGCTCGATGCGGCGGATGCGGCAGATCCGCTCGAGAGCCCCCTTGTCACCCATGTGGCAGCCGAGGGCGTAGCCCGAATCGGTGGGATAAGCGATGACGCCACCATTTTGAATGATCTGCACCGCCTGGCTGATGAGACGGGCCTGGGGATTGTCTGGATGTACATAGAAATGCTGAGTCATATATTCCTCCCGGAATAGGGCAGGCTCATCCTGCCATCAATACAATAGCCACTTTAGCACGGGGCCCGGAGGCTGGCAGCTCAGGTCGCCCGGCTCGCCAGCAAGCTCTGGTGCTCATCGCTGCTGAGTCCGAAATGGCCCGGATAAGCGAGCCAGAGCGGCGTACCCTCTTTGGGCAGCCAGAGATGACGGCCCAGCTCGGTCCAGTTGGACGGAAAGTGAAAATCAGAACCAACCGACACATAGAGATCGTGATCCTTTGCCCACTGACCCAGATTGGCGCGCTCCCCCGGGCTCTGCTGGGGCAGGGATACCTCCATGGCATCCCCTCCTGCGGCCTTGAACACCACCAGCAGACGCTTGATCCACTTGGCGGTGAGATCGTAACGGCTGGGATGGGCCAGCACGGCCAGGCCACCGGCACTGTGGATAACGGCTATCGCCGCTGCCATCTCGGGCCAATCGGCCGGCGCATAACCCTTGTTGCCCCGGCTCAGGTATTTCTTGAACACCTTCTGCATGTTGTCGGCAATGCCGCGGGCAACCAGCACGCGCGCGAAGTGGGCTCGCGTCACGGCGGCGTCGCCAGCCAACTGCTTTGCCTCTTCATAGGTGCCGGGGATCAGGCATTTTTCCAGACGTCGGCCAATCTCCTGGGCCCGGGCCTCGCGCCGGGCGAGCTGGGCAGCAAGAAAATCCATCAACAGCGGATTTTTTTCGTCCACCCCCAGCGCCACTATATGGATCTCGTTATGCTCCCAGGCAGTGGAGATCTCGACCCCGCTCACCAGACGCAGCGGCAGCTGTTCGGCGGCGATGGTGGCGCGCACCTCGTCAAGTCCGGCGAGGGTGTCGTGGTCAGTGACCGCCAACACCTCCACCCCCTTCTCGGCGGCGCGGCGCACCAGGTCCCGGGGTGCCAGCACACCGTCTGAGGCTGTGGTATGGCAGTGCAGATCGAATCGCATCGGCTATCTCGCTCACATGGTTCAGGGCGAATTGGCAAAAGCGACTTGACTTGGTCGCCGCTTTATCGTTTTCTGTAGGCACTTCGATGCCAAGGGCATCTACTCGAATGACAGGCACAGGACTCTATCATGCAAACGACATTCACCCTGAACGCAAACTGGTGGTGGCACATTCCCTGACATGCGGGCGTGTGGTCGTTGCTGTACCTGTAATCTGACAGCAAATAAAGAACACAAAGAAAAAGCCCGCTGACCCCAGCGGGCTTTTTTATTATCCGGTAAATGGACGCGTGATGAAACCGATTAAACAGACATGGCGATGGCGACCGTACTGAAGCGGACAAAACCCACTCAATTTCAAGGAATAGAACGTCATGACATGCTGTTTTCACTCCATAGGTACACGCCAGATACACTCGCAAGGGAAGGCCTTATGACTCGTTTATCCCTGGGCGAATTTGACGCCCTCAAGCTCAATGCCCCTTATGTGGCCGATCCACTGGCCCTGTTCACCCGCTTGTGCCAGGAGAGCCCCAACACCCTGCTGCTCGAATCCGTGGAGATAGACTCCAAGGCGGGTACCCAGAGCCTGCTGCTGGTCGATGCCTGCCTGCGCATCGAGTGCCGGGGCCGCAGGGTGCGGGTCCGGGCCCTCAATGACAACGGCCCTGCGCTGCAAGCCTTGCTGCGCGCCCACCTGCCGACCTTCATCAGCCAGGCTGATGCTGATGCTGATGCCGATGGCGAACTGGTGCTGGATTTCCCCGCCTCGGATCGGGAGCTGGATGAAGATAGCCGCCTCAAGGGCTATGGCGTGCTGGACGTGCTGCGCACCCTGCAACGGGAACTGCACTGCCAGCTAGGTAAAGAGACGCTCTTCCTGGCGGGCACCTTTGCCTATGACCTGATTGCCTCCTTCGAAGATCTGCCCCAAGTGCCGGAGGGCAGCAACGACTGCCCCGACTACTGCTTCTATGTGGCCGAGACCCTGATCACCATAGATCACATCAAACAGAGTACTCAACTCAGCGCCTGCCTGTTCGGTGGTGAAGGCGACCTGGACGCCCGTTGTGCCCGGCTGACCGACCGGTTGACGGCCCTCAAGCTGGCCTGCCAGCAGGATTTCGCCGTTGCACTGCCAACCCCGCTGCTGACGACGGGCATGAGCGTGGACAAGAACGACAAGCAGTTCTGCGCCGAAGTCGAGCGGCTCAAGGGCTTTATCCGCCGCGGCGACATCTTCCAGGTCGTGCCGTCGCGCAGCTTCTCCCTGCCCTGCCCCAGCCCGCTCGCCGCCTATCGTCGCCTCAAGCAGACCAACCCCAGCCCCTACATGTTCTATGTGCAGGACGAGGGTTTCACCCTGTTTGGCGCCTCGCCGGAGAGCGCGGTCAAGTTCTGCGCCAAGAGCCGCGAAGTGGAGATGTACCCCATAGCCGGTACCCGTCGCCGTGGTCTCAACCCCGATGGCAGTATCAATCTGGATCTCGATGGCCGCATCGAGCTGGAGCTGCGCCAGGACGAAAAAGAGGTGGCCGAGCACCTGATGCTGGTGGATCTGGGCCGCAACGATATCGCCCGCATCTCGGAGCCCGGCACCCGCTATGTGAAAGACTTGCTCAAGGTGGATCGCTACAGCCATGTGATGCATCTGGTCTCCCGGGTCGTCGGCACCCTGCGCTCGGATCTGGATGCCCTGCACGCCTATCAGGCCTGCATGAACATGGGCACCCTGACCGGCGCCCCCAAACTGCGGGCCAGCGAGCTTATCCGCGAGGTGGAAGGGCGCAGACGGGGCAGCTACGGCGGCGCCGTCGGTTATCTCAACGGCGCTGGAGAGATGGACACCTGCATAGTGATCCGCTCGGCCTTCGTAAAAAATGGCATCGCCCATGTTCAGGCCGGAGCCGGTGTGGTCTATGACTCCAAACCCCAGGCCGAAGCGGACGAAACCCGCGCCAAAGCCGCTGCCGTGCTCGCCGCCATTGCCGCCAGCCATGGCACCTCACTGCAGGCACTGAGCGCCCAGCAGGAGCAACACAAGGACGTGAGCCATGACTAACATCTTCCTGCTCGATAACTTCGATTCGTTCACCTACAGCCCTCTGGCCGATCAGTTCCGCACTTCGAAGGAGCAGACCCATGACTAATATTTTCCTGCTCGATAACTTCGACTCTTTCACCTACAACCTGGTGGATCAGTTCCGCACCCTCGGCTACCCGGTGCGCATCTATCGCAACAGCCTGCCCGCGCAACGTATCATGGCGGAGATTGCCGCCTGCGGTGGTGACGCCGTGCTGGTGCTCTCCCCGGGGCCGGGCGCCCCCCATGAGGCGGGTTGCCTCATTGATCTCATCAAGCTGGCCCGCGGGCATGTGCCCATCCTCGGCATCTGCCTCGGCCATCAGGCGCTGTGTGAAGCCTATGGCGGCACCGTCGGCGCCGCCGCCGAGATAGTTCATGGCAAGCGCTCCTTGATAGAGCACGACGCTCATGGCGCCTTTGCCGGTCTGCCAAGTCCGTTGCCGGTGGCTCGCTACCACTCCCTGGTCGCCACTTATGTACCGGAAGAGCTGACGGTGATTGCCCACTATCAGGGCATGCCCATGGCCATCGAGCAGCGCGACGAGCGGGTGCTTGGCTTCCAGTTCCATCCCGAATCCATCATGACCAGCGAAGGGGCCCGTCTGCTCACCCAGGCGCTCGCTCATATCACCCGCCCCGAAAGCAGCGTGCGTTAAGGAAAGGAGACCCTCATGCATCATCATCTCAATACCCTCTTCCAGGGACAGTCTCTCTCCCGCGACGAAGCCCGTGAGGCCTTCGGCCAGGTGGTGCGCGGCGAAGTGGACCCCATAGTCCTGTCCAGCCTGCTCACAGCCCTCAAGCTCAAGGGAGAGACCCCGGAGGAGATAGCGGGCGCCGCCGAGGCGCTGCTGGCCGAAGCCCGGGACTTCCCGCGCCCCGATTATCCCTTTTGCGACATCGTCGGCACCGGCGGTGATGGCCTCAATACCATCAATGTCTCCACCACCTCGGCCCTAGTCGCCGCCGCCTGCGGCCTCAAGGTCGCCAAGCACGGCAACCGCTCGGTCTCCAGCAAATCGGGCTCGAGCGATCTGCTCGACAAAATGGGCATCAAGCTCGACATGAGCCCGGCCCAGGCCCGGCGCTGCCTTGACGAGCTAGGCATCTGCTTCCTGTTCGCCCCCCAGTACCACGCAGGGGTGCGCCACGCCATGCCGGTGCGCCAGGCGCTCAAGACCCGCACCCTGTTCAATGTGCTGGGGCCCCTCATCAACCCGGCCCGTCCGACCTATCAACTGATGGGTGTCTATGCCCCGGAGCTGGTGCGTCCCATCGCCGAAACCCTGCTGGCCTTGGGATTGAAAACCGGTATGGTGGTACACGGTGCGGGCCTGGACGAAGTGGCTATTCATGGCCCGACCCAGGTCGCCGAGATCCGGGACGGCGAGATCCGTGAGTACCTGCTCACCCCGGCCGATTTCGGGCTCGATACCTACCCGGTCAGCGCCATTCAAGGGGGCGAGCCGGAAGAGAACCGGGCCATCACCGCCGCCATCCTGGCGGGACAAGGTACCCAGGCCCACAATGCCGCCATCGCCGCCAACGTCGCCCCGCTGCTGGTGATGGCAGGCAAGGCCCCGGACTTCAAACGCGCCGCCGCCCAGGTGCTGGCCAAGCTCGCCAGCGGTGAAACCAGCGCACTCGCCCAGGCGCTGGCCGCCCTGAGCCATCAGGAGGCATGATGTCAGCCGTTATCAGTCACCACAGTATCAATCGCAGCAAGGATATCGAGATGCTTAACCACCCCTCCCTGAGCCAGACCATTCTCGGCAAAATTGTGGCGGCCAAGCAGGAGTGGGTGGCGGCCCGCAAACTGGCCCAGCCCCTCGCAAGCTTCCAGGGCGCGCTGCTGCCCAGTGACCGCGACTTCGAAGGAGAACTGCGCGCAGGCGGTACCCGCTTCATTCTCGAATGCAAGAAGGCCTCTCCCTCCAAGGGGCTGATCCGTGATGATTTCAGCCCCGAAGCCATCGCCGATATTTATGGCAAATACGCCACCGCCATCTCGGTGCTGACCGACGAGAAGTTCTTCCAGGGGGATTTCGCCTTCCTGCCAAGGGTGCGGGCCCGGGTCAGCCAGCCGGTCTTGTGCAAGGACTTCATGATAGATCCCTATCAGGTCTATCTGGCCCGCCACTATCAGGCGGACGCCATCTTGCTGATGCTCTCTGTGCTCACCGATGAGGGTTATCGCACCCTGTTCAAGGTTGCCAAGGCGCTGGGCCTTGGCGTCTTGACCGAGGTGAGTAATAAAGATGAGCTGGATCGCGCCCTGGCGTTGGGCTCGCCGGTGATCGGCATCAACAACCGGGATCTGCGGGACATGAGCGTGAGCCTGAACCGCACCCGCCAGCTGGCGGCGCAGATCCCGGCGGATCGCGTGGTCATCAGCGAGTCCGGCATCCAGGATCGCAGCCAGGTCGCCGACCTGCGTCACCATGCCAAGGGCTTCCTGGTGGGGTCTTCCCTGATGAGCGAATCTGACCTGGAAGGGGCGGTGCGCAAGCTTGTCCTGGGCCAGAACAAAGTATGCGGCCTGACCAAGCCGGAAGATGCCGCCGCAGCCCACCAGGCGGGCGCCGTGTTTGGCGGCCTCATCTTCGTGGCCAAGAGCCCGCGCTATGTGGATATCCCGAGCGCCCGCACCGTGATGGCTGGCGCACCGCTTGCTTACGTGGGGGTGTTTCGCAACGCCGGGATCAACACCATCGCCCAGACGGTCGAGTCCCTGGGACTGGCCGCCGTGCAGCTGCACGGGGACGAAGACGCCGCCTTTATCGAGGCCCTGCGTGCCCGGCTGCCAGGCCAGTGCCAGATCTGGAAGGCGGTCGGCATCACTCTCGATAAGGCAAGTGGGGAGCCGCTGCCCAACCTGGATTATCCGGCCGATCGCCTGCTGCTCGATACCGTCGTGAAAACGGCAGTCGGCAGCCAGAGCGGTGGCACCGGCCAGGCCTTCGACTGGACAGTGCTCGACGGGCTAGACAAGTCCCGCCTGATGCTGGCCGGTGGGCTCAACCCGGACAATGCCCTGAGCGCAGCCCAGGTCGGTTGCCTGGGCCTTGATTTCAACTCCGGGGTCGAAAGCGCCCCCGGCCGGAAAGATGCCAGCAAGCTTGAGGCCGCCTTTGCCGCCCTCAGGCAGCTCTAAGCTCTCGCCGCTATCGATTCGCATTTTATGAATAGGACAAGGAATAGACCATGACTCTGCTCAATCCGTTTTTTGATGAATTTCGTTGCTGATATGTATGCGCCTCAGTCATATGCTTCAGCCCGCCACGGCTCATCGCTGATCTAAATTGCAGAATATATAGGAAGATAACCATGACCCTGCTCAATCCGTTTTTTGGTGAATTTGGCGGTATGTATGTACCCCAGATCCTGATGCCCGCTCTGCTCCAGCTGGAGAAAGCCTTCGTGGATGCCAGGGAGGATGCCGCTTTCGTGAAGGAGTTCCAGGAGCTCCTCACCGAATATGCCGGCCGCCCCACGCCGCTCACCCTGGTTCGCAATCTGACCAAGGGCACCAGGACCCGCCTCTACCTCAAGCGCGAAGACTTGCTGCACGGCGGCGCCCACAAGACCAACCAGGTGCTGGGCCAGGCCCTGCTCGCCAAACGCATGGGCAAGAACGAGATCATCGCCGAGACAGGCGCCGGTCAGCACGGGGTCGCCACTGCCCTGGCCTGCGCCCTGCTCGGCCTCAAGTGCCGGGTTTACATGGGTGCCAAGGATTGCGAGCGCCAGAAACCGAACGTGTTTCGCATGAAGTTGATGGGCGCCGAGGTGATACCGGTGCATTCGGGTTCCAGCACCCTCAAGGATGCCTGCAACGAGGCGCTGCGTGACTGGGCAGCCAACTACGAGACCGCCCACTATCTGCTCGGTACTGCCGCCGGTCCCCACCCCTTCCCGACCATAGTGCGGGAGTTCCAGAAGATGATCGGGGAAGAGGCCAAGGTGCAGTGCTTCGAGAAAGAAGAGCGCCTGCCGGATGCGGTGATCGCCTGCGTCGGCGGCGGCTCGAACGCCATCGGCATGTTTGCCGACTTCATCCCGGATGAGGGGGTGCGCCTTATCGGCGTCGAGCCCGGTGGCCACGGCATCGAGAGTGGCGAGCACGGTGCGCCGCTCGGTCACGGCAGCAAAGGGGTCTTCTTTGGCATGCACTCCTACCTGATGCAGGACAAGCAGGGGCAAATTCAGGAGTCCTACTCCGTCTCGGCGGGTCTGGACTTCCCCTCCGTCGGCCCCCAGCACGCCCACCTGGCCGCCATCGGCCGCGCCGAGTATGTCTCCATCACCGACAAGGAGGCCCTGGACGCGTTCCAGGAGCTGGCCAGAAGCGAGGGCATCATACCAGCGCTGGAATCCTCCCACGCCCTGGCTCACGCCCTCAAGATGGCCCGCAGCGAGCCGGAAAAGGAGCAGGTGCTGATCGTCAACCTCTCCGGCCGTGGCGACAAGGACATCTTTACCGTTGCCGATATTTTGGAAACAGAGAGCTTCGACAAAGAAGGAACCCGCAAATGAATCGCTACGCACAACTGTTTTCCCGTCTGGAACACGCCAAGCAGGGCGCCTTCGTCCCCTTCGTGATGCTGGGTGACCCCACTCCCGAGTTGTCGCTCGCCATCGTCGATGCCCTGGTCGAGGGGGGCGCCGATGCCCTGGAGCTCGGCATTCCCTTCTCCGACCCGGTCGCCGACGGTCCCACCATCCAGGGGGCCGCGCTGCGGGCCTTTGCCAGCGGCACCACCCCGGATGGCTGCTTCCAGCTGCTGACCCGCATTCGGGCCAAGTATCCCCAGATGCCCATTGGCCTGCTGGTCTACGCCAACCTGGTCTATGTGCGCCACATCGATGGCTTTTATGAAAAATGCCAGCAGGCCGGGGTGGACTCGGTGCTGGTGGCGGACGTGCCGGTGCAGATGTGCGCCCCCTACAAGGCGGCCGCCGACAAGTTCGGCATCGACAGCATCTTCATCGCCCCGCCCAATGGTGACGCCGAGACCCTCAAAGCCGTGGCCGAGCTGGGCTCTGGCTACACCTACCTGGTGAGCCGCGCAGGGGTGACCGGCGCCGAGACCAAGGCGGGCATGCCGGTGGAGGGATTGATCAATACCCTCAACGAGTTCAAGGCCCCCCCTGCCCTGCTCGGCTTTGGCATCAGCGATCCCCAGCAGGTGAAGGAGGCCATCAAGGCGGGCGCCGCCGGCGCCATCTCCGGCTCCGCCGTGGTCAAGATCATCGAGACCCATCAGCAGGATCCCGACCGCATGCTCATTCGCCTGAAGGAGTTTGTGCAAGGGATGAAGGCGGCGACCAATAAGTAGGGGCAGGCATAGGATCATATGCCGTTGGCCCTGACCAGCCAGCCAGCCAGCCAGCCAGCCAGCATAAAGGGAGCCCACTTGGGCTCCCTTTTCTATTTATCTCTTTTGCTTCCTATCACTTTGTCCCCTATCCCTTCGGGAGAGGGCCAGGGTGAGGGGGAGTTTTCGCACTCTCTACCAGCCCTGAGCCCACTAAAAGCAGCTGTTGCTCACTAATTGGTTGAACCCGCTCAGGTTTTTATCATCCTCCTCTTCCCATGCCTCAATCAGGGCCCTTATGATAGCCAAACGACAATCAACCTCTGGGGAGAGCGTCATGGCAGCGATGGTTGCTATCTCGCAGGTGAAAGCAGCGAACTGGGGGCTGTAACCCAGGGGCGGTAGCCTTGCTGGAATTTGCCGTAGCCGGCTCCTGAATTATTTCTTTATAAAGGGGCAATGAAAACATTAAACGAGGACGCCAAGCGAATAGGTTGAAGTATCAGAGACAGACTGGTAATAACTTTATTTTTCGTGGCAACTATCAGGGCTGAGCGGAGTTGTGTGGAAGACTCTGTCATCGGATCAGTACCGCCTCTCATCTGATTACTGTTAGACCACCGGCTATCTAAAAAAAGGATTGACAATATGAATTTTGAAGAAAGAGATCTGCGAGATTTGGAGAAAGCTGTAAATCTATTAGAGCAGAATACAATTACAGAAAAAATGACTAAAGTTGTCGGAAAACCATTAGATTACTTGATGGGCAAGCTTCCCAAAGGCGCAGAAAAACAGATTCACAGTATAGTAGAAAAGGCGCTTCACAAAGCTGCAGATGCTGCACTGTGGAGTTTAGATAATGAGCCTAATCGAGAAGCCTCAACTAAGACAAATAAGCTTTTTGCTGCAATATCAGGGGCTGTTGGAGGCGCTTTTGGTTTTACAGCATTAGCTATTGAGCTACCAGTATCAACGACAATCATGCTTCGCTCAGTTGCTGATATAGCAAGAAGTGAAGGCTTTGACCTAGATAAAATTGAGACGAAACAGGCTTGTTTAGAGGTGTTTGCCTTGGGTGGACCGTCTGAGGATGATGATGCTGTCGATACTGCATACTATGCGACAAGGAGCTTCACTGCTGAGGCTATGCAGGTTTTATCCAAGGAACTTGCGGAAATCGCTGCGAAGCAAGCTTCTGCAAATGCAGTCAAGAACCTAACACCGGCACAAACAGGAAAGTGGTTAGCTGCTTTAATAGAAAAAATTGCAGCAAGGTTTGGTGTGGTTATTACGGAAAAGGCAGCTGCTCAAGCTGTACCTATTATCGGAGCAGTTGCAGGGGCCACATTAAATACAATGTTCACTGACTACTATCAAGATATGGCTCGCGGACATTTTATTGTCAAAAGGCTTGAAAATAAGTATGGCTTTGAATTGGTAAAAACTGAATATACGAGAATTTCAAATCCGGCTATGGCCTAACAAAGTATTTCAGCGGAGTTAATCTGGTGGCGCGGCTTCGCCACGCAGGACGCGAGGGCATCTCCCTCGACAAGGTTTCGCCCGCCCTTCGGGCTTGGGCGAGTGACTTTTCTTTGCGTGGCCAAAGAAAAGTCACCAATCGAGCGGCCACCCCCGCTTATTCGCCTGCCTAACCGCAGATATGCCCCCTCCCTCCCTCCCTCCCTCCCTCCCTCTGGGAGAGGGCTAGGCGTGATCTCTCTGAGGAATTATTGGGACATCCACCATTTTGAGCAGACCTTGGCGTGACTGGCTGTGGTTGCCGTGATGGCACCATGATTGAGGGCTTTGGGCCAGGAAGGAGAAAAGCTCGAGATTTTGGCTTGAGAAACGGCTTTTCAGCCAGTGCCAGCCATGGCATCAAAGGCGATGCAGGGGAGTCAAAGTGGTGTACCGCAGCTCAGAATGCAGGTTGGTGACATCGTCGCTGGCCACAATGTTCTGCGTAACGCAGGCAGCGCGCCTTGTCACCCACCACCCTGATACCCCGCCGCCGAAACAGTGTCACTTGTCTTAACCACTGAGCCTTATCAAGGCCCAACCGCTGAAGAATGGGAGCTAGCGCTTCCGGAATATGGCCCCGTTTATCCGTCCTGATAGCCCGACCGGTCCAATCCACCAACATCAGATAGTCAGTGAAGGTAAACGGCAACCCCTCGGGCTGATCTGGGCTGGAAAACGGCAACAGCAGCGGAGGCAATGATGCTTCAGGCGCCTCGTCATCAAGACGCTGCTTGATGCTGGTGTACTCACTTTGCTCCGGCCTGTCGACCAAAGCAGCCCGGATCGGGTTCAAATCAACGTAGGCCATGCAGGCCAGCAGAGCCGGCTCTGTCAGCAAGGCCTGACTTTTGAAACGTCCTTCCCAAAAGTGACCCTTGCAGCCATCTTCCTGATTGGCCTGTCGCGCCATGCTCTCGTTGAGCAGTCGTACAAACCAGCTGATGGAGTGCAGCCGCTGACGCCATTCAGCGATAAGCCCCCGGACCACTTCAAGCTCGGGCGCAATCAGGGATTCATGCTGATACCAACGCCGCACCAACGGCGGCCATTGAAACAGCGCAGCCCAACGTTCGGCCACTTCTCGCTCGCTCCACCTGGCGGCGGTTTCAAACTCGACTTTGAGTACCAGATGATAGTGGTTGCTCATCACCGCATAGGCGCACACCCCGATGGCAAACTGACGTGACAGTTGGCCAAGCCTGTCAATCACCCACTGGCGTCGGTGCTCATAGCTATGGCCAGAATGCGCATCTTGCCCACACAAGAAGGCCCGCCGCACACAGCGACTGACCACATGGTAGTAGGGGGTATCTTGCAGGCTGATCTGGCGTGAACGCGCGATGGTCATGGCACACTCCTCGACGGGCTACCCCATCAAGCGAAGCTGCGTGCTACGCTGCTGTCAAATTGGTGGGTGTCCCAGATTTCTTTCCAGATTTCTTTATATCGAACAAGGAAGTCAGCATGAGCAAAGTGAAAACTTTTAGTGGGTCATGCCACTGTGGCGCGGTCCAATTCGAGATCGATACCGATCTTCCTGAATTAACTACTTGTGATTGCTCTATTTGTGCCCGTAAAAACGCTTTAATGGTTAAAGTTCATGAAACCTCTATGAGAGTTTTGTCTGGTATGGAGTCATTAACAACATATCAATTCCATACAAACACCGCACAGCACTATTTTTGTAGTGTTTGTGGCATTTATCCATTTCATCGAAAACGTGTTACGCCAGATTATTTTGGCGTTAATGTATTTTGCTTAGAGAATTTTGATCCAACGGGTATTCCCGTTCGTGCCACAGTCGGTGCGGGCATGAAATAATAGTGCGCTGAGTTAACACATAACAAAGCGTTCAAGAGGGAATCCTAACGCTTGGGGTTTTTTGTTTGAATTTGTTTTAGTGTTTACGGCGCAATGGCTGCGCTTGGGCGGTTTAGCGTAGTCGCCCCTTAACGCGGCGTTATGCCTTACCATGAGGAAAGAGCGCCTATGTTCAAATTAGAAACCGAGCATTTGATCCTGCGTGATATGAGACTCAGTGATGAAAACGTTTTTGTGGCCATGTCCCAAGATAATAAGTATCAGCGTTTTTACAGTGAGTCAGACTGTGACTCTGATAAGTATCGTCAATTAACAAAGCTGTTTGTAGAGCAAGCAAATGAAGTTCCGCGCAAGTCTTATCAGTTGGCAATAGAAAATAAATTGACGGGTGAGTTTATCGGTACAGTTTGTCTGCGACTTGAACCTGATAATCAAGCATCAATGGGCTGTGGCATTGAACGGAAATCTCAAGGTCAAGGCTTGATAGAGGAAGCGGTTAGAGAGCTAGCGGATTTTGGCTTTAATGAACTGGATGTGCATCGCATCTATGCTGAAACCATAAGCAAAAACCTGGCAGCGATAAAGCTTTGCAAGTCGTTGGGAATGAGGCAAGAAGGGTATTTTCGTGAACATCGCTTTTTTAAAGGGCAATGGTGGGATACGGTCGTCTTGGCTATTCTGCGCAGTGAATGGACACGGGCATAACAAACGCCTCAGAGGGACTGTCAACCCGTGGCGTTTCCCGTCCCATTGAGTCGTAGTGGTTTCGGTTGTGTTGGTTTAGCTTTGTGTTAATGCGCTGCCAGCCCCTTGGGCGGACTTTAGACATAAGAATGGAGGATGCGTGTCGAAAGAGTTATTTTCCCCGGTCATTGAAACCGAGCGGCTAACCATCAGAGCCTTGATGGCCCATGATGCTGAGAGCCTGCTAGGGATATTTTCTGATCCTGAGGTCATGCGTTACTGGAATACGGCGCCGTGGACTTCCATTGAAGACGCCCTGGACTTCATTGCACAGAGCAGCGGTGCGATGCAACGTCAAGAAGCCATCATCCTCGGCATGTATCTGAAGTCCACAGGCAAGCTGGCTGGAAAATGTATGCTCTTTAGCTACGACAGCGCATCCAGGCGCGCCGAGATCGGCTTTGGTTTGAGTCGCGCTTGCTGGGGAAAGGGTTATATCAATGAGGCAGGGGAAGCCTTGATCCAGTACGGCTTCAATGTATTGGGATTAAGACGAATCGAAGCAGAGATAGACCCAGACAACCAGTCGTCAGCGAAAGCATTAGAGAAACTCGGATTTTCCCGAGAGGGACTGCTAAGGCAGCGTTGGGAAGTGAATGGCACTGTCTCCGATTCAGCCATGTATGGACGACTGGTCAGTGACCATCCCGCGCAGCATGGCCAGCACCCAGAAAGCTGCGCCTAATGCCTGAGCGTAAGGTAATGGTATATAGACGCTTTGAAGAAACCGATTTTGAGTGGTACTCAGATTGGTATAAGCATGCTGCCATCAGCAAATGGCTTGGCCCTGTGTTAGATCCGAATTGGTTGACCTGTGTACTGAGTGATGATTCTCCAGCATATGTGTTGCACAGTGAAGGCACGCCTCTTTGTGTCATTGGCATTCAACTTGATGATGGCATCCATGGATTTAATGTGATCACCGACATCGCCGTGAATCCACACCATCAAAAGAGGGGGCATGGGAGAAGAGTCATCTATGACGTCGTATCAGGGGATTTCCCTATCAAAAGGGCCAAATGGGCTGTGTTTGTCGACAATGAAAACGACATGGCCAAGGCTTTGTTTTCCAAGTATGCAACCAGCATATCAAGCAATAGCGACAACATGACCGAGTACCATATTGACTCAATCATGTAAACACCTGGTGCCGAGGTGGTATTCAATCCCTTGCGAGCATACAAAATTTTTTGCGATGGATGAGCTGTAAATTCAGCCCCCACCTTGCTGCTCTCGTCTGCATCATCAATAGAGAAAGGCAGATACCTCTGTGTATACACACTTGCCCCATCAAAAAACAATCCATGGAGAAAGAATGCAATTTCACAAGGCGTTTAAATATAAGAAATGGGCAAACAATGAGCTGCTTGATTTGGGAGAAAGGCAGCTTTCACAACTACCCGAAAGCAATGCCACCTTTTTCATTCGGATTTTAAATCACACCACGGTAGTTGACAGTCTTTTCATTAGCCGTATTTCAGGTGAGCCGGAGAAATACAGTGGGGACAATACCCTTGACACGCCATCATTATCGACATTACGCCAGACGATGGAACAGCACGACGCCTGGCTTGTTGATTTCACGCAAGCCGTGACCGCTGACGAGCTACAGCGTAATGTGACGTTTCGATTTATCGATGGTGGTATTGGGCAGCTGAGCGTAGAGGAGATTTTGCTGCACTTGCTGACCCATGGCAGCAATCATCGTGGCATGGCCTCAAGAGTGCTGGCAGAACATGGTCTTGAACGGCCGAAAGACACGTTTACCCGTTACTTACACGAAACAGAGCCGACAAGAAGAGAGAACATCGGCATCTGACCATCGGTTAAAGACAGAAATCAGGACACCCACCTTTCTGAGCAAGACGCTGCACAGCCAGCGCACCCAAGGTGGATATCCCAGTGTTGGACTTTTCACTCGCGGGAATGGGCTAAAGCCTACCCCTTAACCAAACGTCATGCACATACAAGGAGTTTTTCGTGATCACAAAATACTTATACATCGCAGGCAGTATACCATTCCTTGTACTTGGTATTCTGCATACGGTCTACACAATCACCGACACATTCAACCCCAAGAAATTAATACCATATCAATCTGATGTGATGAGGCTCATGAAATCGTCACCCCTGGCCATCACAAAAGAAACAAATATGTGGCGTGCATGGGTTGGATTTAACATCAGTCACGGTATTGGCATGCTGTTTTTCTCCGTCACTTATTTATACTTATCCACTTTCTATATACCCTTCCTGGAAAGTTCTGTCTTTTTCATGAGTGCGGCGCCAATCATTGCATTGCTCTATCTCGCATTGTCTAAAAAATATTGGTTTAGCATTCCCACCATAGGGTCAACGATCGGTCTGCTGTGTTTCGTTGCAGGGGCATTGGCACAGTTATATAAATAGCAAGTGGTTCAGGCCGTTCGCTTCCTTCACTCGTAACAGGCTAAACCCGCCTCTTAACCAGACGTTATCATGCAAGCCAGAAACAGGAACGCCTCATATATGGAAGTCAGCTGTAGCTCACTGAATGAAGTCCGCGAGCATATCGACAAGATAGATAGTGAAATCGTGGCATTGCTTGCAAGGCGCGGCGCCTTTGTCGCACAAGCCGCGTCCTTCAAGAAGACGACAGAGGAAGTAAAAGCCCCCAGCCGGGTAGAGCAGGTCATCGCCAAAGTCATCTCCCTTGCACAAGAACAAGGCGCCAATCCACAAGTGGTGGAGAGCGTTTATCGCGCCATGATTGCTGCCTTCATCGACGCTGAACTTAACGAGCATTCACGGCTTAAGGAATATAACGTAAAGCCCTGACAACTAGTTCAAATCGCTCGCTCTACTTATTGGGACTGACTAAAGCCAGCCCCTTAATCCGAACGGCATATCCAGTCGTCAACACGGGACGCAGCCCAGCCTTGAGCCCATGGCGGGCATTGCCTACAATGACCCACTTTTTATCACACTCAGGTAAATAAAATGAGCGACACCAAACCAGCACTGCCCGACCACCTTGCCGCCAACCCGCGCAGCCCGCACCATGTGGCCGAGTGCTTCGAACATGAGATTGGCATCCGCCTCAATGGCAAGGTACGCACCAATGTCGAGGAGTACTGCATCAGCGAAGGTTGGGTGAAGATCCCCTCCCCCAAGGCCAAGGATCGCTATGGCAACCCCATGCTGATCACCATCAAAGGCACCGTCGAGGCTTTCTACGCCTAAGGCACATAGTGCCACGGCGCCCTGATCAGGGGCTCTATGTCGTTATCCCAAGACACCGGCCTCGCGCCGGTGTCTTGTTTTAGGCAGCACTCCCATGCGTCCCGGCCAGAGCCACGCCGGGAGCATAGTGCCGCCGAATGACGCTCAATAGACGCCGCCTCAACTCCTGAAACGCCCTCCCCCATTCCACGCAGGGCATCAGACGGCTATCAAGACGATCACCTCTACATCGCTCAACGCGCCAAAAATAGGATTACCTGGCCGAAAGTGGCCAGCATTCGGGCCGGTAATGACTACCATGGCTTTTTCACCTGATCGGACGTCTCCATGAATACCAACTTCATCATCCAGGCTCTCGATAAGAATCTGTTTGCCCACGCCATGGGCATGAATGATAAAGAGCTCGAAGCCGTCAATGCCAGATGGCTGATCGCCGATGCCAGCCCAGGGTATCCCTGCCGGGTCTCCCTGCGAGAAGCCAGTGTGGGGGAAAGTGTGCTGCTCATCTCCTTCCCCTATCACGACGTCGACTCCCCCTATCGCGCTTGTGGCCCCGTGTTCGTGCGCCAGCAGGCCGATACCGCGAAGCTGGGCGTCAATGAGATACCCGACATCTTGCCGGGAAGATTGCTCTCTATCAGGGCCTATGACAGTGCGCACATGATGATCCATGCACAGACCATCCAGGGCACCCAGTTCGAGCAGGCGGTGCGCAGTCAGTTTTCAAGCGAGGCGGTGAGCTACCTGCAGATCCACAATGCCAACCCCGGCTGTTTCAGCTGCGCCGTGTATCGCGCCTGATGTTAGCTCCAGCCCAAAAGAAGAGGCCCACCATCAGGCGGGCCTCTCTTTTGTGGGAGAAGGCAGATCAGGCATTGAGTTCAAGCACCGAACTGAACCCGCCGAAGATCATGCGGGCGCCATCAAACGGCATCGCCTGATTGGCCGGGTTGCTCGGGTCCATTCTGGGGTCTTCCATCATCCTGGCCATGGCGTCATCCCGGATGGCCTTGCTCGGCCACTCGACCCAGGAGAAGACCACTGTTTCATCCTCCTTGGCCGCCACGGCGCGGAAAAAATCGGTCTGCTTACCGTGGGGCACATCGTCCCCCCAGCACTCCAGCACCCGGATCGCACCGTACTCGAGGAAGAGGGGATCAAAGTGCTTGGCATGGTCAATCATGGCCTGCTTGTTGGCCGTGGGCACGGCAATCACGAATCCATCGACATATGACATAACAGCCTCCTTGTTGAGGATCTCAGCATAGCCATGGGGGCTGTTCGCTGCCTGCCCCAGGCCCTCAGCTGGCGACCAGCTGCTCCAGATCGCTGCGCTTGATGCGCCGTGAGTCCACCTTGACGTAGAGGGAGCGCTCGGCGCTGGCCAGCAGCACATCCTTCACCCCCTCCCGGTCGCGCACCTTCTGCTCCAGCGCCGGTGTCGCCTCCACGCCGTCTGGCAGCACAATGCGCAAGCTGCTGACATAGGGCGGCTCCTTCATGGTGAGGCTCAGGCCAAACCAGAGCAGGGCCAGCACGGCGCAGCTGCCAAACACCAATGCGGCGCCCCCCTGGCTGTAGAGCAAGCCTCCCAGGCTGCCGCCGATGGCCACCCCGAGGAACTGGCTGGTGGAGTAGACCCCCATGGCAGTGCCCTTGTATCCCGGGGGCGACTCCTTGCTAATCAGCGACGGCAGCAGTGCTTCCATCAGGTTGAAACCGATGAAGAACAGCTGCAAGCCGGCCAGTATGCCCCACAGCTGCAAGCCGGGTTGCCACAGCACCACCTCGGCTCCGAGCATGGCCAGCACGCAGATCTGGAATACCCGCTTCATCTGCCTGCGCTTCTCGGCATAGATGATGAAGGGCACCACGCTCACAAACGCAATCAGCATGGTGCACAGGAATGCCTTCCACTGCTGGTCACGGGGCAGCCCCGCCTGTTCGAGCAAGGGCGGCAGCGCCACGAAGCTCGACATCAGCAGGGTGTGCACGCAGAGGATGCCGACGTTGAGCTTGAGCAGCCGCGGGTTGGTGAGCACTCTCTTGAGCCCGCCCTTGACCAGGCTGGACTCGCGGTTGAGCAGGTGCGCCTTGGGTGCAGGCACCCACCAGAGGGTGATGGCGATGCCGCCAAAGGCCAGCAAGGCTATCAACCAGAACAGGCCGGAAAGGCCAAGGGCATGGGTGATGAGCGGCCCCGTCACCATGGCGATGGCGAAGGTGATGCCAAAGCTGATGCCGATGAAGGCCATCGCCTTGGTGCGATTCTGCTCGCGGGTCAGATCCGAGAGCAGGGCCATGACGGCGGCGGAGATGGCGCCGCTGCCTTGCAGGGCGCGGCCGAGGATAACGCCCCAGATGGAGTGGGTCAGCGCGGCAATCACGCTGCCCAGGGCAAACATCAAGAGGCCGCCGACGATGAGCGGCTTGCGACCGATGCGATCAGAGAGCAGGCCGCAGGGGATTTGCAGCAGGGCCTGGGTCAGGCCGTAGATACCGATGGCGATGCCGATGAGCGTCTCTGTGGCACCGGCCAGGGACATACCGTAGGTAGTCAGCACCGGCAGTACCATAAACATGCCGAGCATCCGCAGGGAGAAGAGGGAACCGAGCGCCCAGGTGGCGCGCAGTTCACCCCGGGTCATCTTGAAATCATGCATGACGGCCTCAGTGTGATCAAAGGTGTATGGTCGAGGACGGGGGGTCATGGGTAACAAATTCGCGGGAGGGCGCGGGCGCCATCGCGTGGGAGAAAACAGACCTGGCCCTTAGGATCCCCTTATAACAACAGAGCCGGGAAAGTTCCCGGCTCTGGATTCTACTCATTTTCAGGGCAAGATGAACCAGCCGATCTCGACTCTGAGGGCGACCTCAAGGTTCAAGGGAGCATGCTCACCAAGACGGGCACCGCATCGGGCTGGAAGTCCACCGACATCATCACGCTCAGGCAGGTGATGGTCACGATGGAGAACATGAACAGCTTGCGGGCCCACAGGGAGTCATCGACCGCCTGCTTGTAACCCGACAGCGCCATGCCCAGCCACCAGACACTGACGGCCGTGGCCACGATCAGATATTTGTAACCGGCGTAGCCGCCGAGGAACAGCATCAGAGTCGGTACCATGAAGGCCAGGATGTAGAGGGTAATGTGGTGCTTGGCCACAGAGATACCTTTCACCACCGGCAACACCGGGATGCCTGCCGCCTGATAATCCTTGAAACGGAAGATGGCAATCGCATAGGAGTGCGGCATCTGCCACAGGCTGAAGATAGCCAGCAGGATCAAGGCGCCCGAGTCAAACTGGTTGGTCACAGCGCAATAACCGATGACCGGGGGCGCGGCGCCAGACAGGCTGCCAATCAGGGTGCCATAGACAGAGTGTCGCTTCATATAGAGGCTGTAGACCCCCACATAGACAATGAAGCCGAGCACCGCCAACAGGGCCGCCAACGGATTGGCTACCCAGTACAGCAGCGCCACGCCAGCAATGCCAAGGGCGCTCGCGTACCAGAGCGAGACCCCCGGGGCAATGAGCCCCCTCACCAGGGCGCGGTTCTTGGTGCGCTCCATGATGCAGTCGATGTCCCTGTCGATGTAGTTGTTGAACACACAGCCGGAGGCAACCACCAGGGAGACCCCCACCATGGTCATGATGAACAAGGGAAGATCCAGGCTCCCCTTGGATGCCAGCAGGAAACCACCGATAACCGAGATGAGGTTACCGAAGATGATGCCCGGCTTGGTCACTTGCAGGTATTGCTTCATCATCACACCACTCAACTTGGCATCATGTTGATGTTGAGGTTGTACATGATCCACAAGGATCCCCCCACCACGATGGCGATGATTAGCACGGTGAACACCAGGGCGACCAGGTTCCAGCGCTCCTCGGAGGAGGTGTTCATGTGCAGGAAGTAAGCCAGATGCACGAAGATCTGGATGACGGCAGTGGCGACCACAGTGCCCAGGATGAGGTGATGGGAGGCCGTGCCATCCATCACCATCCAGAACGGGATGGCCGTCAGTATTACCGAGAGCACGAAGCCTATCAGGTACGTCTTGGCGCTGCCGTGGCTGGCGCCGTGATTGTCAACAGCATGACTCATTACATTGCCCCCATCAGATAGACCACGGTAAACACACAGATCCAGACCACGTCCAGGAAGTGCCAGAACAGGCTCAGGCACATCAGACGGGTACGGTTACGCTCGGTCAGCCCCTTCTTGGATATCAGCACCATCATGACGATGATCCAGATAAGACCACTGGTGACGTGGATACCGTGGGTACCGACCAGGGTGAAGAAGGCGGAGAGGAAACCGCTGCGCTGCGGGCCGAAGCCTTCGGCGATCAGGTGATGGAACTCGTAGATCTCCATGGCGATGAAGCCGGCACCCAGCAAGAAGGTGACCATCAGCCAGGCCTTGACCGTGCCGACCCGGTTCTGGTTCATGGCCAGCATGCCAAATCCGAAGGTGATGCTGCTAAACAGCAGCAGCATGGTCTCGCCAAACACGAAGGGCAGTTCGAAGATGTCTTTGCCGCTCGGGCCCCCGGCGGTGCCATTGACCAGCACCGCGTAGGTTGCAAACAGAGTGGCAAACAGGATGCAGTCACTCATCAGGTAGATCCAGAAGCCGAACACCTTGGTGGCGCCGGCATCATGGTGCCCGTCATGGGCACCCTGATGATGATTGTGTTGCAGAATATCAGTAGCCATATCGGTTCTCATGCCACCTTGCTGATGTTGTCATGATGCTGACCTTCGATACGTTCGATCTCGTCGACCTGCACGTAGTAGTCCACATCATCGTTGAAGCTGTGAATGATCCAGGTGGCTATCATGCCGACGAAGCCAGCGATGGCCATCCACCAGATGTCCCAGATCATGGCGAAACCAAACACCACACTGAAGGCGGCAATGATGACGCCCGCGCCCGAGTTTTTGGGCATGTGGATCGGGGCATAACGCTGGGGCTGCTGGTAGGCAGTGCCGTCCTGCTTGGCTTCCCAGAACGCGTCCAAGCCAGCGATCTTCGGCTCGATGGCGAAGTTGTAGAAGGGAGGCGGTGAAGAGGTTGCCCACTCCAGGGTACGGCCACCCCAGGGATCGCCAGTCAGATCGCGGTTCTTCTCGCGGTCACGAATACTGACCACCACTTGAATCACCTGACACAAGACGCCGATGGCAATCAGGCCAGCGCCGCAAGCGGCCACCACCAGCCAGCCATGGAAGGCGGGATCTATCTGCTGGCTGACCCGACGGGTCATGCCCATGAAGCCCAGCACATAGAGCGGCATGAAGGCCACGAAGAAGCCGGTGATCCAGAACCAGAAGGAGCGCTTGCCCCAGGTTTCGTCCAGGGTGAAGCCGAACGCCTTCGGGAACCAGTAGGTGATGCCGGCGAAGCAGCCGAACACCACGCCGCCGATGATGACGTTGTGGAAGTGCGCGATCAGGAACAGGCTGTTATGCAACACGAAGTTGGCGGCCGGCACCGACAGCAGCACCCCGGTCATCCCCCCAATGGTGAAGGTGATGATGAAGCCGACGGTCCACAACATGGGCGAGGTGAACGCGATGCGGCCCCGGTACATGGTGAACAGCCAGTTGAAGATCTTAACCCCGGTCGGGATCGAGATGATCATGGTGGAGATGCCGAAGAAGGCGTTGACGTTGGCGCCAGACCCCATGGTGAAGAAGTGGTGCAGCCAGACCACGAAGGAGAGCACGGTAATGGCGATGGTCGCCCACACCAGAGAGGTATAACCAAACAGCTTCTTCTTGCTGAAGGTCGCCACCACTTCCGAGAAGATACCGAACACCGGCAACACCAGGATATAGACCTCGGGGTGACCCCAGGCCCAGATCAGGTTGATGTACATCATCATGTTGCCACCCATGTCATTGGTAAAGAAATGGGTACCCAGGTAACGGTCTGCGGTGAGCAGGGCGATGGTGACGGTCAGGATCGGGAAGGAGGCGATGATCAGGATGTTGGCGCACAGGGCGGTCCAGGTGAACACCGGCAGACGCATCATGGTCATGCCAGGTGCCCGCATCCTGATGATGGTCGCGAAGAAGTTGACCCCGGTCAGCAAGGTGCCCAATCCCGAAATCTGCAGACTCCAGATCCAGTAGTCGACCCCGACGCCCGGGCTGTACTCCTTGCCGGAGAGCGGCGGATAGGCCAACCAGCCGGTCTGGGCGAATTCACCGACCCCGAGGGAGATGTTGATCAGCACCACGGCCGCGGCGGTGAACCAGAAGCTCAGGTTGTTGAGAAAGGGGAAGGCCACATCGCGGGCGCCGATCTGCAGTGGCACCACAATGTTCATCAGACCGATCACCAGCGGCATGGCCACGAAGAAGATCATGATGACGCCATGGGCGGTGAAGATCTGGTCGTAGTGATGGGGTGGCAGTATGCCCTCGCCCCCGGCCGACGCCATCACCTGCTGGGTCCGCATCATCACCGCATCGGCGAAGCCGCGCAGCAACATGACCATGCCCAGGATGAGATACATGATCCCCAGTTTTTTGTGATCCACCGAGGTGAACCACTCCTGCCACAAATATTGCCACTTGCCGTAATAGGTTATCAGCCCGGCAAGGGCCATCCCGCCGAGCAATATGCAGGCAACCGTGACCACGATAATGGGCTCATGGTAAGGGATGGCTTCGAGTGTTAATTTTCCAAACATCTATTATTCCCCGGATACCGCTTGTACTGACTGGCTAGCCATCGGCATATTCATCTGACCGGCATGATCCTGGTGCTCAGCATGTTGCTGGTGTGCACTGTGATCCATGCTCTGGCCATGACTCATATCCATTTTTTCGCCTGCTTTCATCTTCATGCCATGACCCATGAACTTATTGATCACCTTGGTGAACAGGGCCGGGTCGGCACTGGAGAAATACTCTACCGGATGGTATTGGCTGGGTTTGGCGAGCACATCAAACTCACCCATGGTCATGAGCGGCTTGGACGACTGCTTCACCTTGGCGACCCAGGCATCGAAACCGGCCTGATCCGGCGTGGCGATCGCCTTGAACTTCATGCCAGAGAAACCGGCGCCGCTATAGCTGCTGGAGATACCGTCGTATTGACCGGCCTCGTTGGCGATAAGGTGCAACTTGGTCTGCATGCCAGCCATGGCGTAAATCTGACCGCCCAGGCTAGGAATAAAGAAGGAGTTCATGACCGAATCTGAGGTGATACGGAAATTGACTGGCGTATTGGCCGGGAAAGCCAATTCATTGACAGAGGCTATGCCCAATTCCGGATACACGAACAGCCATTTCCAATCCAATGAGATCACATCAACCTGAACAGGTTTGACGTCAGATACCAAAGGTTTGTATGGATCGAGCTCGTGCGAGGTTTTCCAGGTGATCACTGCCAGGATGGCGATGATGATGACGGGAACCGTCCAGACGACAACTTCTATCTTGGTAGAGTGGGCCCAATCCGGTGCATAAGTGGCACTGGTATTGGAAGCGCGATATTTGCGGGCAAATACCACTGCCATGACGATGACTGGAATAACCACAATTAACATCAAATACAATGCTGTTAATATCAGTGACTTTTCTTCCAGGCCAACTTGGCCCTTGGGATTCATTAATGCCATATCGCAACCACTCAACAAACCAGTGACGGCAATTAATAGCAAAACCCCCAAGCCCTTCTTATATTCCAAAGGTCTCATGCTACTTCCTTTATCTATCTTGCAAGACGTAAAGCTATAAATAAAACGCATTATTTTGAGCAAGACACACCCATGTGAACAACATGAAAAATTAATCGAAGCAAATGGTTACTTTTTGGAAACCATATGTCAGCGTCTCATTAACTAATCGCGAAGCTGATCTAAACAAATAAGTGACCCAAGCGAAACTCAAAAAAGTCATCCCTAAGCAAAATGAACAATACCTGAACAGTTGGCACTGTGAAGAGTGGGGTTAATGAGCAAACCCTGGAATCGAGATAAATGCAGGGAGGCCGCAGCAGACGGGCAATCCACTCATCTCCAAAGTTGGATTAATTATATTTCCAGACCACTCTTGCCATGAATATCATCCAGGGGCTGTGTGTCCACTCAAGGCAATTTAACCAAAAACAAACAAATAAAAACATAATGGAAACATTGACTCGCAATAAACATTTCATTGCGATGCATGTTATTGCGGCTGCGCCATATCAATATGCCCTACCCCAGGCACACTCTGGCACCTGGAGTGGGGCCTGGATTAACGGCAGTCATGTTCCATCTGGGTGGCAACCGCGACCCGGTTCCAGGCATTGATGGTGATGATCTGCATCAGACACTGGGCCAGCAGGGCATCCCCAAGCAGTTGCTGTGCTTGTCGATAGGTGTGTTCGGTGACGCCCTGCCCGGCAATCAGGGTCACCTCATCGGTCAGCGCCAGGACGGCGCGCTCACGCGCATCGAAGCGCGGAGACTCGCGCCAGGCTGCCAGCGCCAGCAGACGCTGGGGGCTCTCTTGCATCTTCATCGCCACCTCGGCATGCATCTGGATGCAATAGGCGCAACCATTGATCATGGAGGCGCGCAGCTTGATGAGCTCCTTGAGGCTGAGGGGAATGTCCGTGCTGCCGAGATAGGATTCGAGGCCCATCATGGCTTGGATGGCGGCGGGGGCCTGGCTGGCCAACTTGATACGGTCTGGCATTGTGATGCTCCTGTGAGAGATGCCCGATGTTGGGCGACAACGGCATTGTCCATCCACTCACTGGCAAATAGAATACAGCTACAAACCGCAACAGTTTTGCGTTTACCGCAAAGGAGTCACAGTGCTGGATCGTGTCCGTATCCTGGCCCAGGTGGTTGAATCAGGCAGCTTCTCCCGCGCTGCCCGGGCCCTCAATCTGGCCCCCTCCTCGGTAACCCGTTCCATAGACAGCCTGGAAGCCCAGCTTGGGGTTCCCCTGTTCAAGCGCAGCACCCGCCAGCTGCTGCTGACCGAACAGGGGGAGTATTTCCTGGCGCGCTCGGTGCGACTGCTGGAGGAGGCCGATCAGCTGGTGCAATCCCTACAGCCTTTGCACGAAGCGCCCAGCGGGGCGCTGCGAGTCTCGGTATTCGAGAGTTTCGGCGCGGCTTGCCTCTCGCCGCTGCTGCCCGAGTTTCTGGCTCGCTACCCCCGGGTGCGTCTCGAAGTCGAACTCGATAACCGCCTGGTGGATCTGGATGCCGAAAACGTGGATGTGGCGATCCGTATTGGTCGCCCGGCCGACAGCAGCCTGCATGCCCGCCATTTGCTCACCAATCACTCCCTGCTGGTCGCCTCACCCGCCTATCTTGCCCGCCATGGCGAACCCGCCACGCCATACGAGATAGCCGGACACAACTGCCTGATCCGTGGTCATGGCCGCCAGCGTCAGCACTGGTATTTCAGCCAGGGCTCACAACAGTGTCGGGTCGCCGTGCAAGGCAATCTCACCTCCATTGGCGGCACCCCGCTGCTCGATGCAGCCCGGGCCGGCTGCGGGCTCTTGTTGTTGTCGAGCTGGATGGTGCAGCGCGGGATCAATGAGGGGAGCCTGCAGCGGGTGCTGCCGGGCTGGCAGGCTTCCCCCTATGAGAGCCGCAACGACGAGATCCATGCGGTGTTTCGCGGTGGCCGCTTCCTCAAGCCGCAGACCCGCGCCTTCATCGACTTTCTGGTCGAACGGCTCCCGGCCCTGCAGGACGCCCCCTCATAACCACATTGCTAGCGGCATGAAACGTCAATCTTGGCGAGCGGGCAATGAGGGGAACTACTGGGGAAGCAAAACGCGCAGATTGCCTGCGCGCTTTGGGTCAATCAACAGGTGACGGGCGCCACTCAAGCAGCCTTGGGGTCTTCGCCGAAGCGATTGGGGCCAGCCTGTCCCTCACAGATCATGAAATAGAGGAAGACCAGCGTGCCGGCGACCGGGATCAGGTTGATGAGCAGCCACCAGCCACAGCGGTCCGTGTCATGCAAGCGGCGCACCCCGACGGCCAGGCTCGGCAGCAGCACCACCAGGGAGTAGAGGTTGGCGATCTGCTCCTTGAGACCAATCAGCTGGCCAAGCAGACCCAGCACCAGGGCTATCCCCAAGTTGCAGAGCACAAACATCCAGTACTCCTTGCGCCTGGCCCGCCCGGTAAAGACAGCGTATTTCTTCATAACGACCAAATACCACTCCATAACACCTCCAGATATAAACAAAATGAACGGTTTAAACTTGGCCTCCCTAGCCTAGTCCCGCTGCTTGCTCCAGTCGATCAAGGTCCGGCGATAGAGGGCAAGCAGGGCATTCGCATCGACGGCCACCCCGACGTCCTGAGCCCGAAAACGGGCCCAGTCGTCATGGGGATGACGCCGCTCATCAAATTTTTGCAGCGTGTGACCGATGGCCGGCCCCGAGGTGATGACCCGCACCGGCCCCCGACGCAGGGTAAAGAGCGCAGGGTTGATGACATAGGCGATGGCCGAGGGATCGTGAACATGACAGCCATCCATGCCGATACGGTCTGAATAGAAGCGCAGGTAGAAGCGACTGACGTCCCAGATGAAGCGACCCGGCACTCCGGCCTCATCGCGCAGGGCATCCAGATAGGCGCCACTGAACATGCTCTGCTGAGTGACGTCCAGTCCGATGATGACCAGAGGCCAATCGGCGGTGAAGACCCGATCGGCCGCCTCGGGATCGTCATGGATATTGGCCTCGGCATAGGGAGTCACGTTGCCGCGATGGCCGTTGACGCCGAAAGCGCCCCCCATCACCACCACCTGCTTGACCAGGCTCACAATCTCGGGGGCCTTTTCAAGAGCCAGGGCCAGATTGGTCAGCGGGCCTATGGTCACCAGGGTTATCTCGCCGGGTGCGGCCTTGAGTTGCTCGACGATATACTGCCAGGCGGGGCGGGGATCGGCACTCAGGCTCGGCTCGCCAGCCTCAACATCACCAAAGCCATGGGCACCGTGCACGACTGTCGTGGGCCCGACCGGTGGCCGTACCAGCGGCGCGGCGGCGCCCTTTGCCACATCGGCCTGCATGGCGAAGGTCTCTTTGAGCCAGAGGGCATTGCGGGTGCCATCCGCTATGGTGGCGTTGCCAAAGACGGTGGTGATCCCCACCAGCTCGATGGCGGGATGGGCCTCGGCAAAGAGGATGGCCATGGCATCGTCGATGCCGGGATCAGTGTCCAGGATGATCTTGGTGGTCATGATAGGCTCCAGCTGGAAAAGACCCCCAGTGTAGCGACTCCGTGGCACCCTGTCTGGGGGTGGCTCACACTCCCCTGCCCCCCTCAATTGCCCTCTTTGACCAATTTGGCGACCTGGCCCCGTATTTATGGCCCCCAGCCTGTTATAGTCCCTCAGGAGCGGGCCACCATGACAACAAGCATAAAAGGTGTACCCTCCCCGGCCCCTGGCCGACCTCTCTTCTCCTACCAGGTGGACAGCTTATGAACCACAGACTCTCCCTCGCCACCCTGCTCATGCTCAGCCTGCTCACGCCGACATTGGCCTGGGCCGTACCGGTACGCAGTCTGCAATCGGAACAAGATTACGGTCAAATCATCAGCAAGCGTCAGGTGGTGGATCAGCTGCTCGGCGAGGCCAAACGGATCTTTGACTCCCCGGCCAGGGTCTCGGATGCGGGCTTCACCGCCAAGATGCCAAGCAATGTAGAGCTGATCAGCACGCGACTGCTCGAAGCCTACCAACTCGAACCCTATCGCACCGACCTGCTCGTCTCGGCGGCCAATGCCCAGATTTACAACGGCAAGATTGACCGGGCCATCGCCCTGTTTGAACAAGCCCTGGTCGCGGCCCCGGATGATGTGGACTTGCTCTCCTACCTCGCGGTCTGGCAGCGCTTCAAGGGAAATCCCGACAACGCCAACAAGTACCTCGCCCAGCTCAAGGAGCGTAACCCCGGTCGCGAGGCCGACTTGCAGCACATTTTTGCCATCATAGACAAGGTGGTCGAGACACCGCTCAAGGAGCGGGCCGGACGGGACCAGGACAAGAGTGGACGGCGCGCCATCGTCACGCTCGGTTATGCCCTGAACCCCGATGGCAGCATGAGCGACATACTGCTTGGCCGCCTCGATACCACCCGCGCCCTGGCCAAGGCCGATCCCAAGTCCCTCATCATAGTGAGCGGCGGTGTACCCCAGAATCGTCAGACCGAGGGCAAACAGATGGCCGACTGGCTGGTGAGCAAGGGGATAAGCCGCTCACGCATCATCGAAGAGAACTATGCCACCAGCACGGTCGAAAATGCCCTCTACAGTGCCTGGGTTCTGGCCCGCCACCAGATAGAGAGCGCCACCCTGGTCAGCTCCGCCAGCCATGTGCGTCGTGGCCAGACCCTGCTGGAGATCGCCTGCTGGCAAACTGGCCCGGCCAATATCCGCATCGACAGCGTCAGCTACCCGGACAAGCCCATCTCCAACCTCGCCAAGGTGGAAAAGGGTGAGCTGCTGGGTATCTACCGCGACGCCTTACGCACCTATGGCATGTGGAGCTACCGCTCACCGCCCCTGCTGGAGCGCTAACCCGGCCTCGCCCTGTCGGTCGATGGTTGGCCTCACAACATAAAAGGAGGGCCCCGCTGCTGGCAGCGGGGCCCTCCTTTATCACCCGGCTCAACCTTGGCCGAGATTGAACCCGGGGTCAGTGGCGCTTGTGACCCGAGGGCTGGGTAGGCAGCCGGCCACGATAATCGCCATAGGGGAAGACGTTGCGCACCCGCTGGGCGACAGGCTCGGGGATGGATCGAGAGAAGACGAGACGCACCCCGTCCCCATCACGCAACCCCTGAATGCGGCCACGCACCGCCTCCCGTTTCAGTATCTGCTCCAGTTGCCTGATGAAGGCGGGAGGCAACTTGCCCCTTTTCACCACCAGCTTGCCGTGAGCCAGCCTGAGGTCGAACAGGGGGCCGCGGCCCAGCTTGAGCAGCCACCAGATGAGGGCGATGCCCACCAACAAGGATATCCAGGCCATCTTGTCTCTCCTTAAACACCATGAACTTGCTCCAGCATAATCCTTATATTCGCCTCAGATAAGCCCCTCTTGACTCATGACGTGGCAGGCAATAGACCGCGCGCCTCAAACACCTTGCGTGCCACTGCCATGCCATTGATGGCAGCCGGAAAACCGGCATAGACCGACATCTGCAATATCACCTCCACCAGCTCCCGTTGGCTACAGCCAACATTGAGGGCGCCATGAAGATGTACCTCTAGTTGCGGGGCACAGTGGCCCATGGCTGTCAGAGCGGCGACTGTGACCAGCTCCCGGGAACCTAAGCTCAATCCTGGCCGCTGATAGATATCGCCAAATGGATACTCAATGATATAGCGCGCCAGATCAGGGCAGACTCCCGCCAGGCTTTCCAGCACCTTCTGCCCTGCCTCGCCGTCAATTTCGTTTAACTTGGTCAGCCCCTGTTGATAACGTTCGCTCTGCATCAGTTCTCTCCTGTGAACGACTCCGACCTGAGTCAGAACCGAGCATAAGAGTTAGAGTCCACTCTAAGTCAAGGGCCATGACCTACCACTGGATGAGAGCCACATCCATCGCGGCCTGAGTACCATGCCCCCTCAACCGCCCTGGTAGTGGGCTATCTTGGCTTCCAGTGCCGCCAGATGACACTGCTGCTCATTGAGTCGCTCACGCAGCCGTTGGGCATGGGCTTCCAGCAAGGCTTGGCGGGCCTGATGAGTCTCCTCACCCTGAGCCCTCAGTTGGGCATAGTGCAGTATCTGCTTGAGCGGCATGCCGGTCGCCTTGAGCCGGGCGATGAAGGTCATCCACTCCTGCTCCCGCACACTGTAATGGCGGTGACCATTAGCTGCCCGCGCGACCTTCAGCAGACCCAACTGCTCGTAGTAGCGCAGGGTATGAGGGGTCAGCCCGGTCAGGGCCGAAAAGGCGCCAATGTTCATCTCTTGCTCCTGTTGCTTTCGTGCCGATGGGCTGCATCATGACAAACGCTGGAAAAAACCGCACTCGCACCGGGCACACTTGTCCTCGGGGTGGGAGGGGTGCTATCTCTGGGGCCAGACTCATGATGAGGGGAAAACCTTGTACCAACTGATCACCGTGGCCCAGCAGCGCAAAATGCCCTGGAAAAATGGCAAGGGCAGCACAGCCGAAATAACGATAGCCCCGGCAGGCAGCACCCTGGCCAGGCTCGATTTCGATTACCGGCTGAGCTCGGCGCCTATCAAGGAGGCTGGCCCCTTCTCCCCCTTCCCCGGTTATGCCCGCATCCTGCTGCCCATCAGCGGCGCCGGATTCGTGCTCAACGGCCACCCCTATGCCACCTTCGAGGCGGCACATTTTAGCGGCGACGATGAGACCCATTGCGCCTTGTTGAAAAAAGAGGTGACGGACCTGGGGCTTATCTATGACGCAACCAAGTTGGATGCCAATGTGCGGGTGCTGACCCTGCCCTTCTCCCTGCCCTTGACCCTGGAGCCTGCACACACCTATCTGGTCACCCTGCTGGAGGGGAGCCTCAAGGTGGCGGAGCATGACCTCGCCAAGGGGGATACCCTGGTCGTCAGCGCGCAAGAGAGCATCATGCTCGAGTGCAGCAAGAAGGCCACCATCGCCTTCTTCACCCTGCGGCAACGGCAATAACTCTTCATCCCAAGCTCAGCGTTTTGGCGCGCGTCCCCCGCTGTCGAGGCAGGCCTGCATGGTGTCATAGGGTTCGTAGTGCTTGGTGCGGCTGTAGTAGGTACCGCCCTTGGGATGGCAGATGCCATTGCGGCTCTTCTTGACCGGGGGCTCTGCGGCCAACGCTATGGTGCATAGCAACATCAGACAACAGCTGATCACCCATTTTACTGCTCTCATTACCGCTATTTACCTGTCTCGTCACTGGGAACATGGCCCCGTTTGCCACTTATTCTATCCCCCCAGTGCGGCGGGAACTGCTCGCGGGGTCACGATACAGAGTCGTTTATTCAATCCGTTCGCTTGCCACATCAGCAGCATAAAAAAGCCGGGCAAGCCCGGCTTCTCTCATCTTGAGCCTCGAAATCAACCGACCTTGAAGCTGCCCTTCATCATGGCCCAGTGGCCGGGGAAGGAGCAGAAGAAGGTGAGATCCTTGCCAGCCATTCCCTCGGTCGGGAAGGTGACGCTGGTGGTTTCACCGCCACCAATCAGCTTGGTGTGCGCCAGGACACGGGCATCGTCCTTGGGCAGGTAGTTATTGTCCGGCCCCGCACTCATGCCCGCGGTCGCCACGTCCTGGAAGTCAGCCGTGGTAGTCAGCGCCCAGTTGTGTCCCATGGCCGTGATCGGCAGCTTGCCGGTGTGCGTCAGGTTGATGGTTACCTCTTTACAGGTTGCCGGTACGCTCAGCGCCTTGGTGTTGAACTGCATGGCATCGTTGGCTTCCACCGCCAGGGTGCAGTCATCGGCAAAAGCGGGAGCCGCCAGGGCACTCAGAAGCAACAGGGGAATTACCTTTTTCATCATCCTCTCCTTTGGTTGGCAGACGATAGCAACAGAATTGCCTGGCCAGCTCGCGCCTTGGCAGACAAAGATGCTGTCTGGATCGACCTTATTGTACTCATTGGGTTCCAATCAACCAGCGTTTAGTCCCAAAGCTGCGGGCCAGATCACCGCCTGCTGCGCAACCATGGCCCCAGGCCCGGGTTCAACGGCGCTTAATTATACTGCGTTCCCGGCCAGGGGCCGGGCTCGCATCCCCCCTTGCCTTGCCTTAAGCTCTGCCCCTCAAGCTCCCGGCTCCGTTGCCGGGCCCAGATGAGAGAGGTTTTGATGTTAGCTCCTGCCTTGCGGCCCGGTCTCGGCCTGCTATTGGTCTCTTTGCTCGCTGTGCTGCTGACTGGGTGCCAGCCCCGGCCCCCCACGACCACTCGTCTGCAAGGCAAGACCATGGGGACCTACTACAGCCTGACGCTGCCCGGGGGCTACCCAGGCGGCGATCCCGCACTCAAGCGGGAGATAGACACCTTGCTCGGTCGCATGAACAAGGAGATCTCCACCTACGATCCTGACGCCCTCATCTCCCGCTTCAATCAAGGGCCGGTTGAACCGGCCATGGAGATACCGGCCGAGATGGCCCGCATCGTCCAGCAAGGCATAGACGCAGGCCACCTCACTCAGGGCAAGCTGGATGTGACCATAGGCCCCCTGGTCAATCTGTGGGGCTTTGGTCCGGACAAGCGACCGGTCAAGAGGCCGGGCGAGGCCCAGATTGCCGCCGCCCGCGAGCGCGTCGGTATCGACAAGCTGAGCCTGACCCGGCAAGGGGAGACCTATCTGCTCCACAAGGCGATACCGGACCTTTATCTGGATCTCTCCACCCTGGGGGAAGGGGCCGCCGCCGATGCCATCGCCCAGCTGTTCGATGACAAGGGCATCGAGGATTACCTGGTCGAGGTAGCGGGTGCGGTGCGCAGCAAGGGGGTCAATGACAAGGGCAATCCCTGGCGCATTGCCATCGTCGAGCCCTCCGACAAGCCTGGGGCCTTCTCTGACATCGTCATGCCCAAGGGGATGGCGGTGAGTACGGCCGGCAGCTACCGCAACTACTACGAGCAGGATGGTGTGCGCTACTCCCACATCATAGATCCCGCCACCGGCCGGCCCGTGACCCACCGGCTGGTATCGGCCAGCGTCATCACCAAAGATGCCCTCGAGGCAGATGCCCTGGATACCGCCCTGGTGGTGATGGGCCCGGAGCAAGCCATGGTATTTGCCAAGGCGCACCAGCTGGCGGTCTACCTCATCATCAAGACGGATGAGGGCTTCAAGGCCGATTACAGCCCGCAGTTTGCCCCCTACCTGGTAAAATAACCCGTCGCTTAATCAAGCTGCCGGGCCCGTCACGGGCCTGGCAACTCCCCCACCTTTGCCAATTGCCTGATCCCGAACTTTGGTGGCACACTGGCATATCCCAGCCTAAAGACCCAGAGCCATGCCGACCCAGGATCCCGACCTCTCCGCTGGCGATGCGCCGCCCAAGCCTGCCCCCGTCAAGCCCCTGCGGCTGCTGTTGGTGGACGATCAGCGCGCCTTTCAGGTGATGATGAAGGCCATGCTGCAGAACATCGGCATCAATCGCATCAATTTTGCCAACAGTGCCGAAGAGGCGCGCCGCCGCTGCCTGAAAGAGAGTTTCGACATCTATCTGTTCGATTACGATCTCGGTGGCGGTGAGAATGGCCGCCAACTACTGGAGAGCCTGCGCGACAAGGGGCTGATCCCGCCCCAGAGCGTGGTGATCATGGTCAGCAGCGACAGCTCCCGGGCCATGGTGCTGAGCGCCCTCGAAGTCGAGCCAGATGAGTACCTCATGAAGCCCTTCTCCCAGGAGCAGTTCAAGTTTCGGCTGCGCCGGGCACTGGCCCGTCGTCAGGCCCTGGAGAGTGTGTTCCGGGCGCTGGCCGAGGACAAACCCGAGCAGTTGATCCGGGCCTGCGCCGAGCGTGCCGATGCCATCCCGCGGTTTGCCAACTTCTGCCGCTGCCTGCAGGCCGATACCCAGCTAAGGCTTGGTCAGGCCAGGGAGGCTCGCAGCCTGATGCGCCAGCTGCTGGCTGGCCAGGAGAACGGCTGGGCCCGGCTCACCCTGGGCAAGGCATGCCACACTCTGGGGCTCAATGAAGAGGCGGTGAGCCATCTGCAGGCGACCCTCAAACACAATCCCCTGATGGTGGAAGCCTATCTCTGGCTGGCCGAGGCGCAGCTTGCCCTCGGCGAGGAGGAGAGCGCCCAGCGCGAGCTGAAACGGGCGGTGGAGATATCCCCCCAGTCCGTGCTGCTGTCGCGCCGCCTGGCCGAAATCTGCCTGCAGCGCCATGACTATGCCCAGGCCCGGGATGTGCTGCTCACCCTCATCGACCTGTCTCGCAACTCTATTCACAGAACCCCTCACTACCTGGGGGCCTACATCCAGTGTCTGACCCTCTATGCCCTCAACAGCAATGACGGCTATCACATCGCCAATCTGCAAAAACAGGTCAACTCGGCGCTGTCACGCATCCGTGACTCCCTGATGGTGAGCGAGTTCAACTACCCCGTGTTCGAGCAGATCTGCCAAGCCCGGGTGCAGGTGGCCCTCGGCCAGCTCATCAAGGGCAAGAAGATGCTCTATCGCGCCAACCAGCATTGGCTGGACCAACCGGCCAACATGCCGGTCGCCCTGCTCGGTGAGACGGTGCTGGCGCTCTATCAGCTCGGCGAGTTCGAGTACGCCGAAAGCCTGCAAGACCACCTGGCCAAGGACGAGGACCGGCTGCTCACCATCTGCATCCAGGCCACTCGCAACGACAAGACGGTGCAGGAGCGGCGTCAGCGTTACCAACAGCTCAACGAACTCGGCATCAAGGCTTATCAAGGGGGAGAATTCGAGCAGGCACTGACTCACTTTCGTGAGGCGCTGCGCCGCGCCCCCGCCAATACCGGAGCTGCGCTCAACAAGATACAGGTGTTGCTCAAACTCATCGAGAAGCACCGCAAGAGCCCTGATTTTCCGAACGAGTGCAAGGAGACCCTGGCGATGCTGGATGGCATCCCCCTCAATCCCGCCCAGCAGGAGAGATTCCGCAAGCTGCGCCAGGAGTTCACCCAGAGCCAATGAGGGGCAAGGCGCCGGACTTGCATCGGCTCTGGATTCCTAGTCCAATAGTCACCTATAAAAACGACATGAGCACATCGACATGAAGATCATCTCTTTCAATATCAACGGCCTTCGCGCCCGTCTTCATCAGTTGCAAGCCATCATCGACAAGCACCAGCCGGATGTGATCGGCCTGCAGGAGATCAAGGTCCACGACGATGCCTTCCCCGTTGCCGATGTGGAAGCCATGGGCTATCACGTGGAGTTTCATGGCCAGAAGGGTCACTACGGGGTGGCCATCATGAGCAAGCAGAAACCCCTCTCTGTGCAAAAGGGCTTTCCGACCGATCCCGAAGATGCCCAGCGCCGCATGATAATGGCAAACTTCCAGCGCGAGGATGGCTCCGTCATCACCGTCATGAACGGCTACTTCCCCCAAGGGGAGAGCCAGGACCACGAGACCAAGTTCCCGGCCAAGCAGAAGTTCTATGAGGATTTGCAGCACTATCTCGAGACCCACCACACCCCGGACGATCAGCTGGTGCTGATCGGGGATGTGAACATCTCCCCCACGGATCTCGACATCGGCATCGGCGAGGCAAACCGCAAACGCTGGCTGCGCGATGGCAAGTGCTCCTTCCTGCCGGTAGAGCGCGAATGGCTGGCGCGTCTGCAAAGCTTCGGCCTGACCGATACCTTCCGTGCCGCCAACCCGACCGAGTGCGAGCGTTTTTCCTGGTTTGATTACCGCTCCAAGGGATTTGACGAGAACCGTGGCCTGCGCATCGACCTCATCCTGGCCTCCAATGCGCTCAAGGACAGGGTGACGGAGACGGGGATCGACTATGAGCTGCGCGGTATCGAGAAGCCCTCGGATCATGCACCCATCTGGACCTGCTTCGCCTGATGTCCAAGCGGCAGGGCCCGTCTCTGCCGCTTGTCTGGCCCCGGGCTCGACCCGGGGCCCATGCCTTCTCCCTGCCTGCGTGATGCCCCCTCTCTCTTTGCCACCATGATGCTTGTCACCAAACTCAAGGTTCCGGCTTGACCTTACTCTCACGGCAAGCTTTACAGTAAGGTCATACATCGTCAGGAAAGTCCCATGCTGTCATCGATATTGCCTACTGAGCGCATTGCCCGGCTGTTGCTGGGGCTCTTGCTCGTCTGCAATCTGACCCTGTGCATCAGCTGGCACACTCAAGCTGCCCTCGCGCAGCCGGTCGCAGCCCAGCTGAGCCATGAAGGCATGAACCATGCGTTCATGGGGGCCGAACATGGCGTCTCCCCCCAGTCAAATGCCCAGCTAGCTGACACCGACAACATGGCCTCCCCCCTCGGCTGCCATGCCGTCAATGGCGATCAGAACAAGCATGATGAGTGTCAGCTGCAATCCGTGGTGGGTGCCACCCTTTCGCTGTTGCTGGCTCTGTTGCCCTTGCTGGCCCTGCCGTTGTTGCTCTGGTTTGGTCAAAGAGCGTTGCCCCGGTGCCTCGGTCTCTGGCTGCGCAATCCCTTCCTCTGGGAGCGACGCTGCCACCCTCCCTCCTGGCCTCGCCGCCACCTGATGCTGTCGGTGCTGCGCCACTAGCCAGATCTTCTCCCTGCCTATTTTGTGCAAGGCGCGCCCTCGGCCGACTTTGCATGACGAGCTGAGCGTCTCAGACCCCGGTCAGACGCCCCTTTGCCGCCCAACGCTATCGCTGCATCCCTGACTCAAGCAAACCTGCCCTGCGGTTTGCAGGCCTGGATGACCCAGCCGCGCGCGGCTCGACAAGAGAGAAGATGTATCATGTCACCAGCCAACATTGCCGTGCATCCCTGCACCCCCGCCTCCTGCGCCGGAGGTGTGTCATGACCAGGACATTGCCGCTATCCATGCTCCTGCTCGCCCTCGGCGCCGGTGGGGGATACTGGGCTGCCAAGCAGACCACGGACAGCGGGGCCAAAGAGAAGGCACCGCTCTACTGGGTCAACCCCATGGATCCCCGTGATAAGCGCGATGGCCCCGCCAAGGACAACATGGGCATGGATTTCCTGCCGGTGTATGAGGAGCGCCAAGATGGCTCTCCGGGCACCCTCACCATCAGCCCGGAGATCCAGCAAAATCTGGGGGTCAGGATGGCCAAGGTCGAACTGGCCCCCGCCTATCAGCAGATAGACACCGTGGGTTATGTGGGATATGACGAGGACAAACTCGAAGCCATCAACGCCCGCATGGCGGGCTGGATCCGCACTCTGGCCATCAAGAGCGAGGGGCAGAAGGTCGCCAAGGGCAGTCTGCTCTACGAGATCTATGCCCCGGATCTGGTCAATGCCCAACATGAGTACCTGCTGGCCATGGGCAGCAACAACCCACTGCTGCTGCGTGCCGCCACCGGCAAACTCAAGGCCCTGCAGGTCCCCCTTGTGCAGATTGAGCAGCTCAAGCGCAGCCGCAAGGTCAGCGAGACCATCCGCATCTATGCCCCGAGCAGTGGCTATGTCTCGGATCTCAAGGTGCGCGAGGGCCAATACGTGGAGCCCGCCGCCGCCCTGTTCAACCTGGGCACCCTGAGTCAGGTCTGGGTCAGCGCCGAGGTATTCGAGCGCCAGGCGGGCCAGCTCAAGGTCGGCGATCCCGTCACCATGAGCCTGGATTACGCCCCGGGCCGCCGCTGGCAGGGTCAGGTGGATTACCTCTATCCCACCCTGGATGCGAGCAGCCGAACCCTCAAGGCGCGGCTGCGTTTTGACAATAAAGACGAGTTTCTCAAGCCGAACATGTTTGCCAAGGTGCGCATTCGCAGCGGCCATGGTAAGCCCCGTCTTTTAGTGCCAAGCGAAGCGGTGATCCGCACCGGCAGCCAGGACCGACTGGTATTGGCGCTGGGCGAAGGACGCTTCAAGTCGGTAGCGGTCACCCTGGGGGCCCAGTTTGGCGACCAGCTGGCCATCATCGACGGGGTCGAAGCCGGGGACAACATAGTCCGCTCGGCCCAGTTCTTGCTCGACTCGGAATCGAGCATCGATTCAGACTTCCAGCGCATGACGGCGCTGCGTCCCTCCCAGGTCTGGACCCAGGGCGAGGTACAGAGCATCGATCTTGCCAACCGCACCCTGGGGGTCTCCCATCACCCTATCCCCGAGTGGCAATGGCCCGCCATGGAGATGGATTTCAGCGTGGCGGAGGGAGTCGACATGAGCCAGCTTGGCAAGGGTCAGACCCTGCATCTGCAAGTGGAGCAGGAGGGGGACGAGTACCGCATCACCACCATACATCTGGAGAAATCCAGCACGTCCCCCTCGACCGACCAGGCAGATAAAGAGGCCGACAAGGCGCCCCGGGATGAGATGGAAGGGATGGATCACAGCCAGCACGATATGGGAGCCAAGCCATGATCCCTGCCATTATTCGCTGGTCCATCGGCAACCGCTTCCTGGTGCTGCTGCTGACCGCCATGCTCACCGCCTGGGGACTCTGGTCGGTCAAGCAGACCCCGGTCGATGCCTTGCCGGATCTCTCCGACGTCCAGGTGATCATCAAGACCCCCTACCCGGGCCAGGCGCCGCAGGTGGTGGAGGATCAGGTCACCTATCCGCTCACCACGGCCCTGCTCTCGGTACCGGGGGCCACCACGGTGCGGGGCTACTCCTTCTTCGGCGACTCCTTTGTCTATGTGCTGTTCGATGACAAGACGGATCTCTACTGGGCCCGCGCCCGGGTGCTGGAGTACTTGAGTCAGGTGACAGCCAAGCTGCCCCCCTCGGCCAAACCACAGCTAGGCCCGGATGCCACCGGGGTGGGCTGGGTCTATCAGTACGCCCTGCAGGACAAGAGCGGCCAGCATGACCTGGCCCAGCTCACTTCCTTGCAGAACTGGTTTCTCAAGTACGAGTTGCAAACGGTGCCCGGCGTTGCCGAGATAGCCACAGTCGGCGGCATGGTGCGCCAGTATCAGGTGCGGGTCGACCCGGACAAGCTGCGCGCCTACGGCATTCCCCTCTCTCTCATCAAGACCGCTATTGAGCAGGGTAACCAGGAGACGGGAGCCTCCGTCATCGAGATGGCGGAAGCCGAATACATGGTTCGCGCCAGTGGTTACATCCAGGGTGTGGCCGATCTCAAGCAGATCCCGCTCGGCACCCTGGTGCGCGGCGCCCCGCTGCTGCTGGGGGATGTGGCGGACGTGGTCATCGGTCCGCAGATGCGACGCGGCATTGCCGAACTCAACGGCGAAGGTGAAGTCGTGGGGGGCATCGTCGTGATGCGCTACGGCGAGAATGCCCAGCACACCATCGATGGGGTCAAGGCGAGGCTCGCCGATCTGAAAAAGAGCCTGCCAGCCGGGGTGGAGGTGGTCACCGTCTATGACAGATCCGATCTTATCGCGCGTGCCATCGACAACCTCTCCGGCAAGCTGCTGGAGGAGTTCGCGGTGGTAGTGCTGGTCTGCTTCGCCTTCCTGTTCCACCTGAGATCCTCGCTGGTGGTGGTGATCACCCTGCCCATCGCCATTCTGGTGGCCTTCATCATCATGCACTTGCAGGGGATCAACGCCAATATCATGTCCCTTGGGGGCATCGCCATCGCCATCGGCGCCATGGTGGATGGTGCCATCGTCATGATAGAGAATGTCCACAAACACCTGGAGAAGACCCGGCTCACCGACCAGAACCGCTGGCAGGTGATAGCCCAGGCCAGCATAGAAGTGGGACCCGCCATCTTCTTCTCCCTGCTCATCATCACCATGAGCTTCCTGCCGGTGTTTGCCCTGGAGGCCCAGGAGGGACGCATGTTCCATCCCCTCGCTTACACCAAGACCTACGCCATGGCGGCGGCGGCGGCGCTGGCCATCACACTCGTTCCAGTCATGATGGGCTACTTTATCCGCGGCAAGGTGCTGAGCGAGCAGGCAAACCCCCTCAACCGCACTCTGACCCGGGGCTACATTCCACTGCTCAATGCCGTACTCAATCGCCCCAAGCGCACCCTGGCGCTGGCGCTGGCGGTGACCGTCATCGGCTTCTGGCCGCTGCACTATCTTGGCTCAGAGTTCATACCGCCCCTGGATGAGGGGGACATCATGTACATGCCCACCACCGCGGCCAACATCTCGGTGGGCAAGGCGCGGGAGATCCTGCAGCAGACCGACAAGCTCATTCGCACCGTGCCCGAAGTGCAGAATGTGTTTGGCAAGGCGGGGCGCGCCGACACGGCCACCGACCCCGCCGATCTGGTGATGATGGAGACCAGCGTCCAGCTCAAACCCCGCGACCAGTGGCGCCCCGGCATGACGCCGGAGAAGCTCAAGGAAGAGCTTGATGCGCTCATCCGCTTCCCCGGTCTCACCAACGCCTGGGTTCCCCCCATCAAGACCCGCATCGACATGCTGGCCACCGGTATCAAGACCCCGGTCGGCATCAAGATAGCCGGGCCCGATCTCAAGGTGATCCAGCAGATAGGCCAGCAGCTCGAGCAGATAGTCGGCAAGGTCGAAGGGGCCGCGTCCGTCTATGCCGAGCGGGTGGCGGGAGGCCGTTACGTCAAGGTCGACATCGACCGGCTCAAGGCCGCTCGCTATGGCCTGAGCATCGCCGACGTGCAAGGGGCTCTCGCCACCGCGGTGGGGGGCATGGAGGTGGGTGAAACCATCGAGGGGCGCGAGCGCTATCCCATCAACCTGCGCTACCCCCAGAGCTACCGGGATTCGGTGGCAAGCCTGTCGTTGCTGCCTCTGGTGACCCCCAAGGGGGAGCGTATCGCCCTGGCTGATCTGGCCCGGGTCCATATCAGTGACGAGGCTCCCATGCTGCGCAGCGAAAATGCCCGACTCGGTGGCTGGGTCTATATCGACATCAGACAGCGGGATATCGGCTCCTTCGTGGCGGATGCCAAGGCGCAAGTCGCCGAGGCACTGGTGTTGCCTCCCGGCTACTCCCTGAACTGGTCCGGGCAATATGAGTACATGGAGCGGGCCAAGGCACGCCTCGCCTACGTGGTGCCGCTCACGGTCGCCATCATTGTGCTGCTGCTCTATCTGGCATTTCGCCGCATCCAGGAGGTGCTGCTCATCCTCATCACCCTGCCGCTGGCGGTGGTGGGCGGTATCTGGACCGTCTGGCTGCTCGATTTCAACCTCTCGGTGGCGGTCGGGGTCGGTTTCATTGCCCTGGCCGGGGTGGCGGTAGAGACCGGGGTACTGATGCTGGTCTACCTCAACCACGCCTGGGATGACCTGATCGCCCAAGGCAAGCCGGACAGAGCCGGGCTGCACAAGGCCGTCATCCAGGGCGCGGCCCTGCGCCTGCGTCCCAAGATGATGACGGTGGTCACCATCATCGCCGGCCTCCTGCCCATCATGTGGAGCCAGGGTACCGGCTCGGAGGTGATGCAGCGCATCGCCGCCCCCATGATCGGTGGCATGGTTAGCGCACTGGTGTTGACCCTGCTGGTGCTGCCTGCCGCCTACTACCTCTGGCGCAGCCGCGGCCTTGACCGGCCTGCGCCATCTGCACCTGCCAATACCGAATGTCGCGAATAAACAACGAGAAGGAGAGATGATGAACTACAAGACGCTTGCACTGCTGCTCGGCATCGCCGTCAGCACCCAGCTCCAGGCCGAGGAGATGATGAACCATGAGGGTCATGACATGAGCCAGATGACTGACATGCAGGGCATGAACGACATGGCGGAGAAGGTGATGACCAAGGGGGTCATCACCCGCATTGATGAAGCCAATCACAAGGTGGGGATAAAGCATGAGGCCATCACTAACCTCAAGATGCCGCCCATGACCATGGTGTTCATCCTGGCCGATCCGGCGCAGCTTCAGGGATTCCGCGTCAATGACGCGGTCCGCTTCCACGCCGAACAACAAGGAGGCAAGCTGACCCTGACTCGGCTGCAAAGGCAGTAAGCCGGCTGGCACCCAGCAAAACGGCGGGATATTCCCGCCGTTTTGCTTTTCGTCAGGCCATCCTGGCCGGTTCCCGTTCAACCGCGAATGTGGGCGATAAAGGCGTCTATCTGTGCTCGGCCACAGGCCGGGTTCATGAAGACCGCCTTCTCCCCGGCGATATAGGAGTACTTGCCGCGGGCATCGTAGTCGGAACGCGCGATGGCCTCCACCCAGTTGGTATAGAGTCCCACCTTGCCTCGGCCGGTAAAGAGGCCGCGGTGATATTCGGTGTTGCGCTGCAAGCGTGCCTTGTAGGCAGGATCAGATGAGCGGGCCAGCTCGAAGGCAAACTCGGCCTCAGGATCCGCCACCCACTCGGGGTTGTAAATCTTGAAGCCCACGCTCGGCCCCTGGTTCTCCTGGGCCACCAGCTTGACGTTGCCAAGCTGACTCAACTGGTAGCGGAAGTAGTTGGCATTTTGCAGGCAGTGGGCCAGCACGGTGCGATACCCCTCCACCCCCATGTAATTTAACGCCGCATAGGCGCCAAACAGCCCGCTCGCCCCCCGTGAACATTCGATGGTGGACTGCAGGTGGGTCTGCCCCTGGATGTCCCGCTCAAAATAGGAAAAGTTCTCCGGATCATTCTCCATCGCCTTGAGGTCATCCTGCTCTTTTATCATCACCAGGCTGGAGGTGTAGGGCACGTAGCCCCACTTCTGGAAGTCCACGGTGAACGAATCTGCGTATTTCAGCTCGGCGAAGCGGCTCACGTTGCGCTCTATCCCCGCCAGGGTGGCGCCGTTGATGGCCAGCGGGTTGGCGGCAAAGTCATAGTCCAGGAAGAAGATCATCGACCAGCCGATGGCCGCATCCACGTGGATGTGCGGCTTGACGACCACCTCGAACCGCTCGCACAACCGGTCCCGCAGCTCGACCACGGGTTTCACCTGATCCACCCCGAAGGTATCCGTGGTGCCCATGGTGAGCATGATGGTGGGTACCACGTGCTTGAGGGCGAAGCAGGCGGTCAGGGTGCGCTCGAGATCGGCGAGATCGATGTCGTTGTTCTCCCCGACCTGGATGCGAATGGTCTTGTGCTCTATGTCCACCCCGAGCAGGGAGAGGTTGGTGATGTTGGAGTAGTGGCCGCCCTGGGAGTTGATGATGCGGTAATCCTGATAGTGGCCCAGCCCCTTGTGCTTGGCCTCGGGCAGACTCTTGCGAATGCCGAGCAGGTAGCCGTAGAGGTTACAGAAGGTCCCCCCCTGGGTGAAGATGCCGGTGGCGCGGGCCGGATCATAACCTGCCAACAGCGCTATCTGGCGCACCACCTTGCGCTCCAGCTCCTCGGCCACCCCGGCATATTCGGAGTAGACCAGATTGGGGTTGGCCAAGATGCCAAGCTGGGCTCCGTAGATGGCGGGATCCGCCGGCATGGTGATGACATTCTCGACGCTGGAGGGGTTCTCCCAGTCTTTGGAAAACGCGCCAGCAAACAGCAGCTCGGCCATGGGCTCGCCCGGGGAGCGCATGGCTTGGGGCACCGGCATGGTCTCGCAAAGATCGGCGAGACGCTCGCGCCCCTCTGGCCAGGCGTCCAGGCGATCGGCCGGGGCCAGACCCCGGGCCCGAAATGCACTGATCGCGGCAAACCCGGGCTCGCGGAACACAGGCCAGAGATCGGGATTACGCGAGAAGAAGTTGGCTTTGACGGTGGCGAAACGGGCGGCAAACTCGGGGTGGACGGCGTTGACGTTTTCATCTTTCAGATAGAGCAAGTGGTTCATTTTTATAATATTCCAATCAACTTGGGTGGCCCTGTTATACGCCCACACTCTGCGCCGTGACACAGACAATATCTAATGATGTCCCCTAGATTTTATTATCCGAACTCGCCCTATCCCCCTCTCGGCCTGTTCATGGGCCTGTGAGCCTGCCACACAGGTTAGCGCAGTTGTTGCATCAACCAGACCATCAGCTCCTTGAGCATTGGCTCTGCATCAGGATACTCAGCGACCACCTTCTGGCCGAGAGGTTCGATGGCCTCCGGCCGGTAGGCGATGCCATGCAGGCGCTGCGCCAGGGCTTCCAGGGGTGCCAGATCCAGGCTGTCGCTGAACAGCTGCACCGCACTGATCTGCCCCTGTGCCACATCGAAGTGCAGCTCGACCCCACCCCAGATGAAGCGCTCGCTCAGGGAATGACTGAAGGCGGGTGCCTTGCCGAAATTCCACTCCCAGCTGGCCTGGTGCGCAAACTGCGGTGCAAAGCCTGGCAAGTCCGGCAGGCTATCCGGGGAGATATGCTCGGGCAGGACCCGGGCCCCATAATGGGCGAAGAAGGCCTCGCTCAGGGCATCGACCAGCGCTGCATGGCTGATATCGGCGCCCAGCTCACTCAGGTTGGCGACCCTGCCCCGCACCGAACTTATCCCCTTGGCTGCCAGCTTCTTGGGATCGGGGTTGAGGTAATCGGCAAGGCGGCCCAGATCGGCGCTGCGCAGCACAGTGCCATGGTGAAAGCCGCGATCCTGGGTCTCCCGATAGGCGGAGCCCGAGATCTTGCGCTCCCCGTCCGGGGTCGAGACCAGCAGATCGTTGCGCCCCGAGGCGAACGCATCTATGCCCAGGGACGCCAGGCCAGCCAGCACGATGGCGGTGGAGACGCTCTTATCGTACTCGGGCTTGCCCGCCATGAAGGTGAAGCAGCTGTTGCCAAGATCATGAAAGACGGCGCCGCCCCCGCTGCTGCGCCGGGCCAGCTTGATGTCGTCTCGCTCCATGCGGCGGGTGTTGCACTCCTTCCAGGGATTCTGCCCGCGGCCAATGACCACGGTATCATTGTTGCGCCACAGGAAGAGCACCCGCTGGCCCGCATCCATCTGGCGGAAGATGCACTCCTCCACTGCGAGGTTGAACCAGGGGTCATGGGAGTCGGATATGAGTAAACGCAGAGCAGTCATGGGCAGTCCTTAATCGAGTCAATACCGGGCGATATTACCACCTTACTGGCATGGTGGCGGCCATCGAACGCAGGCGCTTGCCAATCGATGGTCAGCTACCGATCACCTCTGACCATATCAGCGGCGATGAGAGAGCAGGCTGTAATAGAGCAGCGGGATCACCACCAGGGTGAGCAGGGTGGAGACCAGGATCCCGAAGATGAGGCTGATGGCCAGTCCGTTGAAGATGGGATCATCGAGGATGAACAGGGCGCCTATCATGGCGGCCAATGCCGTCAATATGATGGGTTTGGCCCGCACCTGGGCCGCTTCGATCACCGCCTGCTCGAACGCCATGCCGGCTCTGCGCTGCTGCTCGATAAAGTCCACCAGCAGGATGCTGTTGCGCACTATGATCCCGGCCAGCGCAATCATCCCTATCATCGAGGTGGCGGTGAACTGAGCCCCCAGCAGGGCGTGCCCCGGCATCACCCCGATGAGGGTGAGCGGAATGGGAGCCATGATGATGAGCGGCACCAGATAGGAGCGGAACTGGGCCACCACCAGCAGGTAGATGAGTATCATCCCCACCCCGTAGGCTAGCCCCATGTCGCGGAAGGTCTCGTAGGTGATCTTCCACTCCCCGTCCCACAACAGCGCCACCTCCCCCAGCTTGTCGGGCTGCTGCACGTAATACTGGGGCAGGTCGATGTCGGCACCGGCGGCAAACATGCCGTAGAGCGGGCTGTCGGTATGACCGCCCATATCGGCCACCACCATCACCATGGGCTGCATGTTCTTGTGCATGATATAGCTGGGGGCCACCTCGTCTTTGCGACTCACCAGCTCGGAGAGCCGCACCAGCTGGCCGCTCTGGCTGCGCACCTTGAGGGCCAGCACGCCCGCCAGATCCCGTTTGTCACCGGGAGCGAGTTCGATGCGGATCGGCACCGGATACTTGGCGCCGTGCCCCTGCAGCCAGCTGGCATCCTGATAACCCACCCCGCCATTGAGGGTGTTCACCAGATCCCCGAGATCGACCCCGAGCAGGGCAGCCTTGCTGCGATCCACCACCAGCCGCCACTTGGGCTGCGGGTCGGTCAGATAGATATCCACATCAACCAGATCGGCCGTGGCCACAAAACGGGCCTGTACGGCGCGCGCAGCCGCTTCGCGGGCGGCCGGTGTCGGGCCATACACTTCCGCGACTATGGGGGACCAGACCGGCGGGCCGGGCGGCACCTCAACGACTTTCAGGTTGCCCCCCGCCGCACTGGCAATGGCCTGCAACGGTGCTCGGACCGATTGGGCAATCTGGTGGCTGCTGCGATGGCGCTCATGCTTGTCTACCAGATTGACCTGAATATCCCCCACGTTGGCGCCGCTGCGGATGAAATAGTGACGCACCAGGCCATTGAAGTTGATGGGGGCGGCGGTGCCGGCGTAGATCTGGTAATCCTTCACCTCGGGCACCCTGGCCAGTTCCCGCCCGACCGCCAGCAGGGTGCGCTCGGTCTGCTCCAGGGTCGCCCCCTCCGGCATATCGAGCACCAGCTGGAATTCCGACTTGTTGTCAAAGGGGAGCATCTTGAGCACCACCCACTGCACCACCGGCATGGCGGCGGCGCCCGCTACCAGCAGCAGGATGGCCAGCCAGAGCTTGCGTCTGGCACGCTTGGCGCCATCACCGATCAGGAAAGGGGTCATCAGCCGGTGAAAAAGGCCAGCCTTGGCCTCGCCGTGAGCAGCATGCACGTCCCCCTTGAGCAAATGGTTCGCCAGCCAGGGGGAGAAGATAAAGGCCACCAGCAGGGAGATAAGCATTCCCATGCTGGCATTGATGGGGATGGGGCTCATGTAGGGGCCCATCAGGCCACTGACAAAGGCCATCGGCAGCAGGGCCGCGATGACGGTCAGGGTCGCCAGTATGGTCGGCCCCCCCACCTCGTCCACCGCCCCCGGAATAAGATCCTTGAGCGCCCCCTTGCCCAAGCCGCGATGGCGGTGAATGTTCTCCACCACCACGATGGCGTCATCCACCAGAATGCCGATGGAGAAGATAAGCGCAAACAGCGACACCCGGTTGAGGGTAAAGCCCCAGGCCCAGCTGGCAAACAGGGTCAGCGCCAGGGTGATGACGATGGCAACGCCCACCACCAGCGCCTCGCGCCAGCCCATGCTCACCAGCACCAGCAACACCACCGCCGTGGTGGCAAAAATGAGCTTGCCGATGAGGGTGTTGGATTTGGTCTCGGCGGTGACGCCGTAGTCACGGGTCACCGTCACCTCGACCCCAGCCGGAATCAGCCGGTTCTGCAAACTCTCGACCCGCGCCTCCACCCGCTTGGCCACATCGACCGCGTTCTGGCCCGGCTGCTTGCCGATGGCCAGGGTCACCGCCGGATAACTGGCTTGCCCCTGCCCCATCCAGCTACGTCTGGTCGGAGTCTCCTGACCCAGAGAGACCCTGGCCACCTCCCCCAGATAAACCGGCTTGCCGTCGTGCACCCCCACTACCAGCTCGCGGGCCTCCTGCTCGCTTTGCAGGAACTGCCCCACCTGCACCTTGATCTCACTGTTATCCTGCCAGGTGGCCTGTGTCGGGCCCACCTGATTGGCGGCAGCCAGTCGCTGACTCAGCTCACCCCAGCTGATGCCGTGGGCACTCAGGGCCGCCGGATCCGGCATCACCCGCAGCACGGCGCTCTGGCTGCCCAGACTGTAGATATCGCGGGTACCGGGAATGCGCTTGAGTTCGGTCTCCAGCTCATGGGCGACCCGGGTCAGCTCGGCGGCGCCCAGCCCCTTGCTCCCCAATTTACCCCACTGTTTGTCCCAGAGCGTCAGGCTGACGATGGGGACATCGTCGATCCCCCGGGGTTTTACCAGTGGCTGACCGACTCCAATCCCCTGTGGCAACCAGTCACGGTTCGAGTCGAGTTGGTTGTTGAGATCGACAATAGCTTGCTCGCGACTCACCCCCACCTTGAACACCACCACCAGCAGGGCGCCATCGGGTTGGGAGAAGGAGTAGAGGGTATCAATTCCCTTTATCTGGGAGACCACCTGCTCGGCAGGGGTGGTGACGAGAGATTCAACTTCAGCCGGGCTGGCCCCCGGAAAGGGGATATAGACATCGGCGAAGGTGACATCGATCTGCGGCTCCTCCTCCTTGGGGGTCACCAACACAGCAAACAGGCCGAGCAACAGCCCCACCAGCGCCAGCAGCGGGGTGATGGCCGAGCCCTGAAACAGCGCAGCCAGCCGACCGGCAGGCCCCAGCCTCTCCCTGTTGCCGTTCAGCTCGCTACTCATGGGCCACCTCCTGCTGCTGCGCCCAAGCATCGGGAGCCAGGGTGTCACCGGCATGCAGCCCGGCCAGGATCTCGCACTGCCCTTCAAAGCAATGGCCGACCCGTACCGGCGTCAGGGCCCAGCCATCGGCTAACTTGAGGTAGACACCGTTGAACTCCCCTTGCCGCAGCAGGACGCGGTCCGGCACCTGTAACACCTGACGCTCACCCTGTTTGAACTGCACCTTGAGCCACATGCCGGGCAACACCCCGGCGGTGTGCGGCGGCAAGTCGAGGCGCAGCCGGAAGCTGTGGCTCTGGCTGTCGGCATAGTTGAAGCGGGTCACTTTGACCGGGGTAACCGTCTTGCCATCGGGCAGCAGCACTTGCGCATCCGAAGGTTGGCCAGCGAGCGTCAGGGCGGATTGGGGCAGCTCCACCTCCACCCGCAGGGCGTCGAGGGAAAAGCCCGAAAGCAGCGGCGTGCCGGGGGAGACAGTCTCCCCCAGCTCCACCAGTCGCCTGGTGACCACACCGGCGTAAGGGGCGAGGATGCGGGTATAACCGTAAGCCTCGCGGGCCTGGCTGAGGGCGGCCTCGGCCCCATTGACTTCGGCGCGGGCGGCGCGATCGGAGGCCTCGGCATTATCAAGTTGAGCGCGAGTGATCACCCCCTTGGCAATCAGCGCCTGAAAGCGGCCAAGTTGACGCTCTGCCTCCACCTGCTGGGCCTGGGCTCGGGCGACTCTGGCCTCGGCGCCGGTGACAGCGGCAAACTGCTCCTTGCTGCTGATTTCGAGCAGCGGTTGCCCTGCCTGCACCTGATCGTTCACATCCACCAGCATGCGGGAGACCCGGCCACTGGTCTGGGACGCCACAGTACCCTGATTGATGGCGCTGACGGTGCCGTACAGGGTCAGCCAGTCGGTCACCGGCAGTGGTGATACTGTTAGCAAAGGCTCTGCCAGCGGGGCCGCCGGCCCCCCTTCTGCGGCCAGGGCCTGAGTGGATGTCATGGCCTGCGATGTCATCACCAGCAAGGTGATACCCAGCAACCGGATGTTTTCCATCATCACTCTCCTTCCCTAGCGTAATCAGTCACTTCACGAGCTCAGGCGGTATGGGACTGGCGAGCCTTGTTCTGTGCGCGCACCAGCACCCTGTCAACCAGCAAGATCCCGGTCACCATGGCCGCAATGAACAACATTATCATGGGCTGTCCGCTGGAAATGAGGCTCAAGGCGGGCCCTGGACAGATACCCACCAGACCCCACCCCAGGCCAAACAGGGCGGCCCCGCCGATCAACCGGCGATCCAGCTCTGAGGCCGGTACGGCGACGATGGGCTCCCCCAGCAGGCTGCGGCGACGGGGTTTCACCAACAGGAAATAACCCGGCATGAACACCAGCAGGGCACCACCCATCACGAAGGCGAGGCTGGGATCCCACTCCCCCGCCAGATCGAGAAAGCCGATAACACGGGCCGGATCCATCATGCCGGAGATGGCCATGCCCAGACCAAACAACAATCCCGCAAACACACTTGTCAGCAACTTCATTGTAATCAGCCTCTTAAAGAAGATGGTGAGTCAAAAATACGGTCAGGAAGCCCACCGCCATAAAGGTAAGAGTCGCCACGATGGAGCGCATCGAGAGCCGCCCCATGCCGCAGATGCCGTGACCGCTGGTGCAGCCATTGCCAAAGCGAGTGCCTATCCCTACCAATAACCCGGCCAGCAGCACCACCGGCCAGCCCGGCAGACTGGTAAATGTGGGCATGCTGGCCCAACCCAGCGTCAGTGCCAACCAGGCGCCAGCCCCCAGTCCCAGCAGAAACAGCAGCCGCCACGGCGCCTTGTGTTGCAAGGCACCGGCCAGAATGCCGCTGATCCCGGCAACCCGGCCGTTGAACAACATCAGGATCAGGGCCGACAGCCCCGCCAGCATGCCACCGCCCAAAGAGAGCAGCCATTGGCTTTCCATCATCAAGATTCCTTATTTTCTGAGTGACAAAAATGGGTTTGCAATACCCCCAGCACATCGGCGGCCGCCTCGCTCACCAGCGAGTAGTAGATCTGCTGGGAGACCTTGCGCGAACGGATAAGGCCGTAGCGCTTCAATACCGAAAGTTGCTGGGAGAAGGCCGACTGCCCGAGTTGACTGTGGGCCAGCAGCTCCCCGACCCCCTTCTCCCCCTCCACCAGCTGGCAGAGCACCATCAGGCGTTCAGGATGAGCCAACGCCTTGAGCAGGGAGGCGGCGGCTGTCGCATGTCTGTTCATCTCGTCGAATTGGCTCATAGAATTAAATTAGCAATTCCTGATATTTGCTCTATTGTATAAATAAACTCTAAATTAGCAAATTCTAAAAAATGGAAGGTGGAACATAAATGACAGTAGATAACGGAGTCAGAGTAGTCGCAGGCTGCATTTTGCTGCTCTCGCTGCTGCTCACCGCCTGGGTACACCCGGGCTTCGTCTGGCTGAGTGTCTTTGTCGGGGTCAACTTGATCCAGAGTGCATTCACCGGCTTCTGCCCCGCCGCCATGATCCTCAAGCGGATGGGCCTGACATAACCGGGTCTGCTGATCCAGGACCATCGCGCCCTGCACTAGATAGTGCTCGCTGCCCACCATAACCCGGACAGCAAAAAGCCCCGTCAATCCGGGGCTTTTTCTATTGCAATGGCACTCGGTGCGCGACTAGTGGCGACTTCGCCAGCGCACCCTGGGGGGGATGACCTGGGCGGTCTGACCGGGCGGATTGCCAGCAATCAGTTGCTGCATCAGCTCGAAGGCGGCGCGGGCCAGGGCCGGACAATCCTGGGCCACCGAATCGATGCGCATAGGGATGCAGTCGAGCAGATCGTGATCGTCGAAGGTACACAGCCGCATGCCGGTCTCCATCAGGCCCGCCTCGTTGAGGTAGCGCAGCACCCCTTCCAGCAGGGTGAAAGAGGCGGTGAAGAGCCCGCGGGGCGGTGCCCCCAGCTCGGCCACCAGCTCGGCCATCAGCTGATAGCCGGAGCTGGGCTGATAGTCGCGATGGCGTACCTGACTCTGTGGCGCCTCCAGCCCGGCTCTGTGCAGCCCGAGCTCGTAACCCGCCAGCCGGTGACGGCTGGGGGAGAGATCCAGCAGGCCGCCGAAGTAGTAGATCTCTGCCCCGCACTCGCGGGCCATGTCCTGCACCAGCTCGGCGGTGGCCTTGCAGGCGTCCGAGATCACCATGGGCAGGCGCGACTCGCCGATGTGGCGATCCAGCTGCACCACCGGCAAGCGGTCGTGGATCCGGGCATAGATGTCGTCGCTGTGGCCGCTGGAGGCGACGATAAGGCCATCCACCTGACGGCTGATGAGATTGTCCACCACCTTCTTCTCAAGGGTCGGATCATCCTCGGAGCAGGCGATCAGCAGCTGGATCCCCGCCTCCCGGCAGTGTGCCTCCAGGGCACGGGCGATGCTGGCAAAGCCGAAGTTGGTGAGATCGGGGATCACCAGCCCCCAGGTGTAGCTGCGGCTCTCGCGCAAAGAGCGGGCATGGATGCTCGGCTGGTAGTGGCACTCGTCCGCCACCGCCTGGATCCGCTTGCGGGTGTCGTCGGCGATGCGGTACTCCACACTCTTGCCGTTGAGCACCAGGCTGGCGGTCGCCTTGGATACTCCCGCCAATTCGGCTATCTGGGCAATCGTGATCCGTTTCTTCTTCTCCACCTGGCCTCCCGGCTGACTAGCACCGGGCTATTGTACTAGGCATGCCGCCAGCGGCCAGTGATTGAGGCAAATTTTGCCGCCCTCGCCCGCATCCCCTGCCGATAGTTGCGGCTTTTCGCCGGGAAAATAGCGCGCCGACAGGGTCTGACGACCATCATCCACAAAACATTCGAGGCTGGAGCAGTCGCACAATACGGTTATCCGGCCACCCAGCCAGGGCGCTGACCTCTCTTCCCACTCACCACTCTGCCAGTTTTGGCGACGCAATAAGATGCGCCCCGGCTGCCAGACCAGCTCGGCCACTGTCCCGAGCCAGAGACTGCCCTCGCCGCAAAGCGCCAGATCGAGCCAGGCCGAGTCGATGGCAAGCCCCGGAAATTCACCGAGCGCCCCCTCGAAACGGGTCAGTTCGCCCTTGAGGGCGGCCAGCTCCGCCACCGGCCGCTGGCAGAGCCACTCATCCTGCCAGAACAGCTCCCGCGGGCAGCTCATCTGGTGGATCCAGCCATAGGGGATGGTCGGCTGACTCATCTCGTTCTCCTCCGGCAGCCCCAGCCAGCCAAACAACAGGCGACGGCACTGGCCATCCAGGGTGGTCTGCGGTGCATAGAACTCGAAGCCCCTGTCCAGCTCGTGAAAAGCCCCGTGGGCAAACTGCTTGCCATCGAAGCTGCCCGCCAGCCAGCCGCACTGGTAGAGGTTGCGGTAATCCTCCCCTTGCGGGGCAATCCCCTGCGGGCAACTTATCAACACATGGCGATCGGCCAGCGGGAAAAGGTCAGGGCACTCCCACATATAGCCAAACTCCCCCAGCCCACCGCGCCCGCTGCCGGCGATGGGACCGAGCAGCTGCCAATCCTGCAGTGTCTCGCCACGATAGAGCAGCACCTCCCCCTTGTCGTCCTGGGTACGGGCCCCCAGCACCATCAGCCACTGCTGGCCATCATGCCACACCTTGGGGTCGCGCACATGGCCGCTGTAGCCTTGGGGCAGATCAAGCACGGGCCCCAGCTTGTCAAAACCACCCTCAGCGTCGGCGCGGGCCAGACACTGATAGGCGGTGCGGCCGCCATCCGGGTATTTGACGTTGCCGGTATAGATGAGGGTCAGGCGCCCCTGCTCATCGCTCACCGCCGAGCCCGAGTAGCAGCCGTGGCTCTCATAGGCTTCGGTGGGCAGCAGCGCCACCGGCTCGTGCTGCCAGTGCAGCAGATCGGTGGAGGTGACGTGCCCCCACCCCTTGTTGCGGTGCTCGCAACCGAGCGGATTCCACTGGTAGAAAAGGTGGTAGCGCCCGTCGTGCTCGATGAAGCCGTTCGGGTCATTGAGCAGCCCCACCGAGGCTGCCAGGTGCCAGCGGGGCCGATGGGGATCGGCCGCCGCTTTGAGCTGGCCCGCCAATAACTGGCGGGCAATCTGTCGCAGAAACTGATTCTCGGTCATCACTCCACCTTGTATTTCAGCAGCCAGGAGGCGACAAACGCGGTGCCAAAGGCGATCACCAGCCCGATGACGTAGTGGATGAGGCTCATGGGCTGGACGATGGCCATGCCCGGAATGCCAGTCAGCCCCACCGCCGTCATGCCCACCTTGGCCGCCACCACGTAGGCACCGCCACAGGCGCCGCCAAGCAGACCCGCCAGGAAGGGCTTGATGTAGCGCAGGTTGACTCCGAAGATGGCCGCCTCGGTGATGCCGAGCAGGCAGGACATGGCCGCCGGCACGGTAATGGCCTTGATCTTCGGATCCCGGGTCTTGAAGTAGACCGCCAGACAGGCACCGCCCTGGGCCACGTTGGCCATGGCCCAGATGGGCAGCAGGAAGTTGACGCCTATGGCCGGATTTGTGAGCAGCCCCGCCTCGATGGCATGGAAGCTGTGATGGATACCGGTGATGACGATAAGCGAATAGGTGCCGCCAAACACCAGCCCCGCCAGCCAGCCTGCCTGCTCATAAAGCGCGCTCAGACCAAAGGAGATGCCATCTCCCAGCACCCGACCCGCCGGACCGATAAATAGCAGTGCCACGAAGCCGGTGATGATGACGGTGAGAAACGGCGTGAGGATGAGATCCAGGGCATCGGGGATGCGCCTTCTCAGCTGTTTCTCCAGATGGGACATGAACCAGACCGCCAGCAGCACAGGGAAGACGGTGCCCTGATAGCCGATCATGGCGACATCGAGACCGAAGAAATCCATGGTCTTGAAGCCACCGGCCACACCCCAGGCGTTGGTCAAGGCCGGGTGGGTGAGGATCCCCCCCATGGTGGCCCCCAGATAGGGGTTGCCGCCAAACTCACGCGCCGCCGTGAACCCGATCAGGATGGGCAGTATGATAAAAGCCGCCGAGCTGAACATGTCGAGCATGACGAACAGAGCGCTATCGGCATTGACCCAGCCATAGGTGCGCACCATGCCGAGCAGCCCCATCAGCAGACCCGACGCGACTATGGCCGGAATGATGGGCACGAAGATGTTGGAGAGCGTCCGCGCCAGGCGCTGGGCCAGGTTGAGCTTGGCACTGGCGATGTCGGTCAGCTCCGCCTTGCTGGCCGTGCCGGTGCCGGTCAGGGTGACGAACTCGGCATAGACCTTGTTGACCAGGCCGGTGCCGAAGATCACCTGAATTTGACCCGCGTTGCTGAAGCACCCCTTGACCCCATCCAGCTTGTCGATGGCGGCCTTGTTCACCTTGCTGTCATCGGCCAGCACCAGCCGCAGCCGGGTGGCGCAGTGGGCAGCGCTGACGATATTCTCCTTGCCCCCGAGCAGGGGCACCAGATCCTTGGCTATCGCACTGATATTCATATTCTTCCTCTTATGACCCGCCACGCTGGCGGGCCCTTGTCACATGAGAGTAGGGGCTGCTGACCCGGGCTTCTAGCCGCAGCTCAACAGCCGCTTGAGGCTGATCGCAAAAAGGCATCCAGTTCTGTGCGGGTCGGCAGTGCCGTCATGGCCCCCTTGGCGGTGGTGGCGAGCGCCCCGCAGCCGTGAGCCTGAGCCAGGATGGCGGCCAGCTCGGCCAGCGTGGGCAACCGCTCGCCCTGTGCCAGCGCCGCCAGCAGACCGGCGACGAAGGCATCCCCCGCCCCCGTGGTGTCGAGCGGGGTCACTTTCGGCCCCACCCACTCCAGCAGCTCGCCCTCGAGGCGGGCCACCACTCCCGCCGCGCCCCGGGTCACCAACACCAGGGCTGGCCCCGTGATGGTAGCGAGACCCGCGGCCAGATCATCCTCGCCGCTCAGCAGTTGCAGCTCGTCAATCGAGAGCTTGACCACATCCGCCAGGGCCATGGCCGCGCTTACCTGCGGCAGCATCTCGGCGGGGTTGCCCCACACCTCGGGCCTCAGGTTGGGGTCAAAACAGACCCGGCCCCCGACCGCCTTGATGGCGGCCATGGCTTGCAGGCAACTGGCGCGTACCGGTTCGTTGGCGAGCGCGATGGAGCAGGTCAGCAGCCACTGACCTGCGCCAAAGCCGGGCAAATCCGCCGGTTCGAGGAACTGGTCGGCACTGGGGCGCACCATAAAGGTGAAGCTGCGCTCCCCCTCTTCATCGAGCGCCACCAGCACTGTGCTGGTGCGATGGTCAGGATCGAGCCGCAGCGCGGCGATATCCACCCCCTCCCTTGCCAGGGTATCGGCCATAAAACGGCCAAAGGGATCGGCACCAACCCGACCGATGAAGGCCGCTTCGCCGCCGAGTCGCGCCACCCCGACCGCCACATTGGCGGGTGCGCCACCCGGACACTTGAGGTAGTGCAGCTCCCCTTCCGGGATCAAGTCCACCACCGCATCCCCCATTACCCACACACGATTCCCCACCTTGCTACTCCACTGCTGCATCGGATCCACTGCCAGAGCCGGGCTCTGTTCTCTTGGTCGGCATTATCAGCTAAACCGTTTTAGCTAACCAACAGATCCCGGCGCCATCTGCCATTTTTGTGATCGGGATAACGAACTAGAACCAGGTTTCCATCTGCACGCCGAAGTTCCACTCGCCCCCGGCGGTGAAGTTGCTCTGGCCCATAGCATCGTCGCTGGCGTAGTTGTCGAGCTCGGAGGACCAGTCCATCCAGGTCGCAAACAGCCGCAGCTCGGGGCGCTCGAAGAAGCCGACGGTCTGGGCCTTGAAAGTGGGAGCAAAGGTGAGCTTGGTGAAGTTGCCGTTCACCGCCTGGCGACCCTGGTAGCCCTTGGGATCCAGATCCATGTACTGCCAGGCCGCCTCATAGACCAGCTCGAGGTTCTGGCTCAGCACCTGGGCCACCCGGGTGTTGAGGGTCAGCCATTGATACTCGTCCCCCTTCGCATAACGATCCTGGCTCTGCTCGGCCAGCAATGCCGGTGCGAAACGCCAGCGCGGAGCAATATCGGTGGCACCGAATACGGCGATGCGTACCGCGTCGGCATCGGGCAGCAGCTCGCTGTCGGAGCCCAAGCCCTTGAGCTCGGCCCCCAGGCCATGACCGTAGAGGATTGCCGCCTTGGAGAAGCCGGGGTTGATGCCAAAGAAGCTGTCGGCGTGATAGGCCAGCAGAGTGTGCGCCCCCTTGTCAGCCGCCTCGCTCCCCTTGCCACCATCGTTGATGCGCGCCTCGTTGTCCTTGGCCGAGAGGCCGTTGATCATCCACTGCCAGTTGCCGACGCGGTTGTTCATGGTGAGGATATGGCTCTCTATGTCCGACAAGCCGCTGGCGCTGATGTCGCCATAGTCGCGGCCATAGAGGGAGAAGTTCGCCTTCCAGCTGTCGGCCAGTTGCACGTCATAGACGCCGCCACCGGTACCGGCCAGGAACACCACGTCAGAATCGAGCCAGTGGATGTCGAAGTTGTCCCGATCAAAGCGCTTGCCCGCCCACAGCACCGCATGCTTGAAGGCGCCATCGAAGCTCGCCAGATTGCCTATTTCGGCAAACACCTGACGGGTGTTGAGGCTCGAATCGCTGGCGGTCCAGTCGTTGCTGGTCTCCACGCCATCTGCCAGCATCAGCTTGTAGCGGGCCCAGCTGCCGTCATCAAACGTCTGGGTCTTCTGCAGATTCGCTTCCATGTAGGTGTCGTCTTCGTTGCCAAGCCGGCCCACTGCGCCCCCCACTGACCCTGCTGGCGTGATGTAGGGACCGCCCCGCCCACCGTTGCCATTGCCGTTGACCAGGAGGCCAGAGCGGGCATAGCCGTGAAACTCGAAGCCCTGTGCCCCCGCCGTCTTCTCATCCACCTGCTGGCTGCGGCTGTTGGCGACCTGGGCCTGCTCACTGGCCGCACTCGCCTTTGTCTCGGCCTGACTGGCACGGCTCTCTGCCGCCTCGGCTCTCGCTTCGGCCGCCTGTACCCGCGCTTCCAGCGCCGCCAGCCTGGCTTCGATACCGCTCTGCGCCGCCCACAGCGGGCTGCTCATCCCCAATCCCAGCGCCACTGCCAACGCCAATCTGCTCTTGAACATGGTCATCTTCCTCACCTGTCGTGTGTTGCCCGGTCGGGCTCTGTTTTTATCGGCGAAGAGAGCATAGCTAAACCGCTTTAGCTAACTCAATACGCAAGCTAAACCGTTTCAGCCAGTCTGTGAGCGGAATAACATTTGCACAGGGGGAATGGGTGGGAGTTGTGAGGTGGATCCCTCATCAGGATCCACTCAATAGCAAAGGTTCCGGCTAAACGTTGGGCAAAAAGAAAGCCGGCACAGAGGCCGGCTTGCTATCACGGTTGGCGACGATCAGCGGGTCAGATCGTCGAAGAAGCGTTTCACCCCTTCGAAGAAGCCTTCCGATCTCGGCTTGTGGGTCTTGGCGGCGGCACCGCTGAACGACTCGTCCAGTTGACGCAACAGCTCTTTCTGGGACTCGGTCAGCTTGACCGGGGTCTCGACCACCACCTTGCACATCAGATCGCCGACCTGACCGGAGCGCACGGACTTGACGCCCTTGCCCCGCAGACGGAACATCTTGCCGGTCTGGGTCTCGGAGGTCACCTTCAGCTTGACCCGGCCATCCAGGGTCGGCACTTCGATCTCGCCACCCAGGGCGGCGGCGGTGAAGCTGATGGGCACTTCGCAGTAGAGGTCGTTGCCATCGCGCACGAAGATGCCGTGCTCTTTGACATGCACCTGTACGTACAGATCCCCGGCCGGTGCGCCGGCTTCTCCCGCCTCCCCTTCACCGGAGAGACGGATGCGATCGCCGGTATCGACGCCCGCCGGGATCTTGACCGACAGTGTCTTGGTCTTCTGGTAGCGACCCTCGCCATGGCACTTGCGGCACGGATCCTTGATGATCTTGCCGCGGCCATGACAGTGAGGACAGGCCTGCTGCACGGCGAAGAAACCTTGACGCATCTGTACTTGACCGGCACCGTGGCAGGTCGGACAGGTCTGGGCATGGCTGCCGGTGTGGGCACCCGAGCCGTTGCAGACCTCGCAGTGCACCTGAGTCGGGACCTTGATCTCCTTGGAGACGCCACGAACGGCCTCTTCCAGGGTCAGTTCCATGGTATAACGCAGGTCAGAACCCCGGGCCGGGCCACGACGACCACCGCCGCTGCGACCACCGAAGATGTCGCCAAAGATGTCGCCGAACGCATCACCAAAATCGGCGCCGCCGCCAAAGCCACCGTGGCCACCGCCACCCTGGCTCTGATCCACGCCGGCATGACCGTACTGGTCATAGCGGGCCCGCAGATTTTCGTCGGTCAGGACCTCGTAAGCTTCCTTGACCTCTTTGAACTTCTCTTCGGATGCGGCATCGCCCTGGTTACGATCCGGGTGATACTTCATCGCCAGACGCTTGTACGCCTTCTTGATCTCGCGCTCGTCGGCACCCTTGGCCACCCCGAGCACTTCATAGAAATCGCGCTTCGACATACTCATCCTATTGCGTTGTCAGCAGTTAAGCAGACGGGCGTTGGTCACCCAACGCCCGTAAATTCATTGATCAAGCCGATGGGCAGAGCGGGCTCTGCCCATCTGGGTGTGGCTTATTTCTTGTCGTCTTTCACTTCTTCGAACTCGGCATCGACCACGTCGTCGTCGGCCTTGGCAGAAGCGGAGGACTGGCCTGCATCGGCACCGGCGCCTTGCGCCTGAGCCTGCTGCTGGGCAATTTCCATCAACTTCTGGGACGCTTCCATCAGAGCCTGTTGTTTGGCTTCGATGACGGCCTTGTCGTCACCCTTGATGACAGCTTCCAGTTCGGAGAGGGCAGTCTCGATCTTGGTCTTGTCATCGCTTGGCAGCGCATCACCGGCTTCGGCAATCTGCTTGCGGACCGAGTGGACCAGACCGTCAGCCTGGTTGCGAGTCTGCACCAGCTCTTCAAACTTCTTGTCTTCGGCCGCGTTGGCTTCGGCCTCGCGTACCATGCGTTCAATCTCTTCATCAGACAGACCGGAAGAAGCCTGAATAGTGATCTTCTGCTCCTTGTTGGTCTCTTTGTCTTTGGCAGAGACGTGCAGGATACCGTTGGCATCGATGTCGAAGGTCACTTCGATCTGCGGCAGACCGCGCTGAGCCGGACGAATACCTTCCAGGTTGAACTGGCCCAGGGACTTGTTGTCGCTGGCACGTTTGCGCTCACCCTGCAGCACGTGAATGGTCACGGCAGACTGGTTGTCTTCGGCGGTAGAGAACACCTGGGACTTCTTGGTCGGTATGGTGGTGTTCTTCTCAATCAGCGCCGTCATCACGCTGCCCATGGTTTCGATTCCCAGGGAGAGCGGAGTGACGTCCAGCAGCAGTACGTCGGTCTTCTCACCGGACAGTACGGCACCCTGGATGGCAGCACCCATGGCCACGGCTTCGTCCGGGTTGACATCTTTGCGCGGCTCTTTGCCGAAGAAGTCAGCCACAGTCTTCTGCACCATTGGCATGCGGGTCTGACCACCCACCAGGATGACGTCGTCGATTTCGCCAACTGCCAGACCGGAGTCTTTCAGTGCGGTACGGACCGGTTCGAGCGAGTCTTTCACCATGTCTTCCACCAGGGACTCCAGCTTGGCGCGGGTCACCTTGATGTTCATGTGCTTGGGACCGGTGGCATCTGCGGTGATGTACGGCAGATTCACGTCGGTCTGCTGAGCGGAAGAGAGCTCAATCTTGGCTTTCTCGGCGGCATCTTTCAGACGCTGCAGGGCCAGCTGGTCGTTGCGCAGGTCGATGCCCTGCTCACGCTTGAACTCGTCAACCAGATAGTTGATGACGCGGTTGTCGAAATCTTCACCACCCAGGTGGGTGTTACCATTGGTCGCCAGTACTTCGAAGGTGGTTTCCCCTTCGACTTCGTCGATCTCGATGATGGAGATATCGAAAGTACCACCACCCAGGTCATAGACGGCAACCTTGCGCTCACCCTTGACCTTGTTCACGCCGTAGGCAAATGCCGCAGCGGTCGGTTCGTTGATGATGCGTTTTACATCCAGACCGGCGATGCGACCGGCATCTTTGGTAGCCTGGCGCTGGGCATCGTTGAAGTAGGCCGGTACTGTGATAACGGCTTCGGTCACTGGCTCGCCCAGATAATCCTCGGCAGTTTTCTTCATTTTCTTCAGCACTTCGGCAGAGATCTGCGGCGGTGCCATTTTCTTGCCTTTCACTTCAACCCAGGCATCACCGTTGTCAGCCTTGGCGATGGCGTACGGCATGATTTTCAGGTCACGCTGCACTTCTTCATCTTCGAAACGGCGACCGATCAGACGCTTGATGGCGAACAGGGTGTTCTTCGGGTTGGTGATGGCCTGACGCTTGGCCGGCTGACCAACCAGGATCTCGCCATCATCGGCATAGGCAATGATGGACGGAGTAGTACGATCGCCTTCTGCGTTCTCGATCACGCGAGCAGTGTCGCCATCCAGAATGGCGACGCAGGAGTTGGTAGTACCCAGGTCAATACCGATGATTTTACCCATTTGACGAATCTCCAAATACTTAGATTAAACAGACGAATCGCTCGCCTTAATGCGTTAACGGCTAGGTGGGGGCTAAGCAATGTGCTTTCAAGCTCCCGGTAGCAAATTCTTGCTACCGCCGTACCTTGTCACCTATATGGGGTCTGGTCGTTCAGCTTCAAGGGCTGACCGTAAAAAACCAGGGGCTTTTCTCATGGGACCGACCCCGCTGGCTGACCGCCAGCCAACAAAAAGCCCGCCTCGCGACGGGCTCGGCAATGGCGCGGGGATCAGGCAGGGGCCTTGGATACCATGACCATGGCCGGACGAATGACGCGGCCATTGAGCTCGTAGCCTTTTTGCATCACCGCCATCACGGTGTTTGGCGCCAGCTCGCCATTCTCGATCATGCTCATCGCCTGATGGGCATTGGGATCGAACGGCTGGTTGGTGGGATCCAGTGCCACCAGGCCAAATTTGGCCACCGAGCTCTGCATGGATTTCAGGGTCAGGTCGACACCTTCGATCATCGGCGCCAGCGCCTCGTTCTCTTTGTCAGCAAGATCGATGGCACGCTCCAGGTTGTCGAGCACCGGCAGCAGCTCGGTGGCGAATTTCTCCAGGGCGAATTTATGGGCCTTTTCGACGTCCAGTGCGGCACGGCGACGCAGGTTTTCCATCTCGGCGACGGCACGAATGGCGCGTTCACGCTCTTCGGCGGCAGCCGCTTCGAGAGTGGCCACCTGGGCCTCCAGCTCGGCGATACGCACCAGCTCGGCTGTCACTTCACTGTCTACATCGGTCGGCTCGACTGGCTGGGTTTCGACTTGCTCCATCGCTTCAACCTTTTGTTCTTCGTGGTTCATGACATCTCCAATTAGGGGTTACTTCGTTCATTGCCGCTTATTATGGGGATGCATCCCCCGCTTTCAAGGGGAAAAGGTGATCATCTGCCCTTTGCCCTGGTCAAGGCGGGGCAGCGGCGTTCTCCACCATGCGCAGTCTGACTGGCTGGCAACGGATGCACTCTGGCGGGAGATGACGTGACGCTTTCCCCATGCGGGTCTGTTGATGGCTCGGCTTTATCCATGACAAACGGGGGGACATCTTGCGCGCAGGCAGACAAAAGAGAAGCAAATCAAGGTATACTGCAGCCACATTCACCTAGCATTCGAACCCATGATGGACTCCCCTTTCAAAACCATCGCCCTCATCGGCAAGCCTCACCACGAAGGCGCCAACCAGACGCTGAGCGGCCTGCATCAGTATCTCAGCACTCGGGGTTTTCGGGTGCTGATCGAGAGCCGGGTCGCCCAGACTCTCGGCATAGTGGACGACAGCGTCATGGATCTGGTCCAGCTTGGCGAGCAGGCGGATCTCGCCATCGTCGTGGGCGGAGACGGCAACATGCTGGGCGCGGCGCGTGTCTTGTCACGGTTCGACGTGGCGGTGATCGGGGTGAATCGGGGCAACCTCGGCTTCTTGACCGATCTCTCACCGCAAGATTACCTGCTGCCCCTGGAGCAGGTGCTATCGGGCCACTTCAAGAGCGAGCACCGCTTCTTGCTGGAAGCCGCCGTCTACCGCCATGGGGAGCGCAAATCGGCCAATCTGGCGGTGAACGAGGTGGTGCTGCACCCGGGCAAGATAGCCCATATGATAGAGTTCGAGGTCTACATCGATGGCAGCTTCATGTATAGCCAGCGGGCGGACGGCATCATCATCGCAACGCCGACCGGCTCGACCGCCTATTCCCTGTCGGCGGGCGGCCCCATCCTTACCCCCAAGCTCAATGCCATGACGCTGGTCCCCATGTTCCCCCATACCCTGAGCAGTCGCCCCATAGTGCTCGATGCCGACAGCGAGGTACGGCTGCTGGTCTCCCCCGAGAATCAGGATGACGCCATGCAGGTGAGCTGTGACGGCCAGGTGACGCTCGCGGTGCAACCGGGGGACGAGATCCTCATCAAGAAGAGCAGCCACAAGTTGCATCTGGTACACCCGCTCGATTACAGCTACTTCCACGTGCTGCGCAACAAGCTAGGCTGGGGCAGCAAGCTGTTCTAAGTCAGCTCATCGAGGGGGAGGCTGGCCTCTCCCTCTATTTGCTCCATCCAGACCCGCACAGTACGGATCGGGCAGGGACTCTGGCCCAGCTGATGCTACTTCTCCACCAGTAGATGGTGGCGCTCCAGCTCGGTCAAGAAACGCACGCCATTGCGCCCCTCCCCCTTGACCCTGTACATGGCCTCGTCGGCGCGCAGCAGCAACTGCGCCAGATCGCCTTGGCCGCAAGAGCAGATCCCCCCCACGCTGACGGTGATCCCCTCACAGGGCAGGCAGGCCCCTTGGTGGGAGCGCGTCTCTATCTGGCTGCGAATGCGATCGCAGATGGAGAATGCATCCTGATCGCTGACCCCCCGCATGATGATGGCGAACTCCTCACCCCCGATCCGCCCGACCAGATCATCTTTACGCACCTCGGATATCAACGTCTGGGCAACGAAGCGGATCACCTCGTCGCCACACCCATGTCCAAATCGGTCATTGACCTGCTTGAAGTGATCAATGTCGAGTACGACCACGCTTAACAGCCCATCCGCCTGGCCATCGCCCGACTTGAACAGCCCACGTCGATTGAGTACCCCGGTGAGGGGGTCCCGCTCCGAGAGCATGAGCAGCGTCTGCTCGCTCTCCGTGTATGCGACCAACGGCAGCAGAAGCACGGACCCTATGGTCAGGGTCATATGCATGAAGAAAATCACATCCAGCAACCACTGCTTGGCTTGCTGATCCGGGCCCAATGCCTGCACGAGCAGAGCGATGCCCTGACTCAACAGGATCACGAAATGGACCAGATAGATAAGAGAGACGGTATGCAGCACCCGCTTCTGGGTCTGGCTCAAGGAGAAGATCAGGCAGGCACACCACAGATAGATGACTGATTCGATAAGCGCCAGCACCAAGCACACATCAAACAGGCTGGCCAATACCAGATAGCTGAGTAGAAAGAGGCTAACAGAACACCGGACAGGCCACGTATTCAAGGGTTTGTCATAAAGGGCATAGAAACCTGCAAGCAGCAGCAACACACAAATCAGAGACGTAAAACCGCCCCAAAACAGCCCAGGAGCCACGTGATCCGTCATGACCCCCAGGCAGAGCAGCAGTATTGAAAAGGAGAACACGAACGCCGACAGGGACCAGAGCAGGAAGTTACCCCGCCCCGGCTTGAGGCGATGAATGAACAGCATGAGCAGAGCCGACATCAGGTTGATTGCCAGGGAGATGAGCAATAGCGTCGGGGTATGGATCGTCATGAGTCATCCTTGATGAGGATCGCTGCCAATCCTTGGTCAGCCGTCCTGGCGCGCCCGGGCCCCACAAGGACCAAGCATGTTAATGAGTGTGTCCGAGCCACCCTTGCGCTACAAGCGTATTCTATCAATAAGTTGTAACGACATCAGGCAAGGGAAGAAAGCCCCTCTTGGCATGGCCACCCTCTGGTCCAGTTCAGCTCGTGGCGCTAAAAATCCGCGCGCCCTCTTTACTGTATATAAGACCAGTATATACTGGATGCATACACAGTAATCTTGGCCCAGACAGGATGAGACCATGCTGACCCAACTGACCGTCAACAACTTCGCCATCGTCAAGTTTCTCGAGCTCGATCTGCAACCCGGCATGACCTGTATCACCGGGGAGACGGGTGCTGGCAAATCCATCGCCATCGATGCCCTTGGACTCTGTCTCGGTGAACGGGCCGAAGCGGCCATGGTGCGCCCCGGCAATGACAAGACGGAAGTCAGCGCCCGCTTCCTGCTCGAAGACAATCCCCAGGCCCGGGCCTGGCTGGCTGGCAATGAGCTTGAGAGCGAGGGGGAGTGCATAGTTCGACGGGTGGTCTCGGCCGAGGGACGTTCACGCAGCTATGTCAATGGCGTGCCAGTGCCCCTGACCCAATTGCGCAGCCTGGGTCAACTGCTGGTCAACGTACACGGCCAGCATGCCCACCAGTTGCTGATCAAACCCGACTACCAGCTCGCCCTGCTCGACGGCTACGCTGGCCACCATCTGCTGCTGGCGGACGTTCGCCACCACTACCAGCATTGGCGTCAGCTGCAAAACGAACTGAACCGTCTCAAGGCCGAACAGCAACAGCGGGAAGCTCGCCGCCAACTCATCGAATACCAGGTGCAGGAGCTCGACGAATTCGCCCTGCAACCCGCGGAGTTCGAGGTGATCGAGGAGGAACACCAGCGGCTGGCCAACGGTACCGAGCTGATGCAAGAGTGTGGCTTCTGTCTGGATCTGCTCTATGACAACGAAGAGACCACCATCGCCGGCCTACTGCAGATCGCGGTGGACAGAGCAGAGGGACTGGTCAACATGGATGCCCGGCTTGCCCCGGTACTGGGCATGCTCAATGAGGCGCTGATCGGTGTGCAGGAGAGCCACAGCGAGCTGCGTGGTTATCTGGACAAGCTGGAGCTGGATCCCGAGCGCTTCAACGAACTCGAGGCCCGCCTCTCCCGGGCGATCAATCTGGCCCGCAAGCATCATGTCAAACCCGCCGAACTGGCTCATTACCATCAGGAACTGGCCAGTGACCTGGCGCAGCTCAACTCCGATGAGCAGCGCCTCGAGGGGATGGAAACCGAACTGGCCGACGCTCGCAACGCCTTCTTGCAAGCTGCCGATGCCCTGAGCCAGAGCCGCCAGCGCTATGGCGCCGAGCTGGCTACCCTGGTCACGGCCAGCATGCAGGAACTCTCCATGACCGATGGCCGTTTCGCCATCGACATCAAGCCGGATGCCAACGCCAGCCTCTCTCCCTTGGGGATAGACAGGGTCGAATTCGTGGTAAGCACCAACCCGGGCCAACCCATGCAGCCGCTCGGCAAGGTGGCTTCGGGGGGAGAACTGTCGCGCATCAGTCTCGCCATTGTGGTGATCAGTGCCCGCAAGGTTGCCACTCCGACTCTGATCTTTGATGAGGTGGACGTGGGGATCAGTGGCCCCACCGCCGCCGTGGTGGGCCGTCTGCTACGCCAGCTCGGCGAGTCGACCCAAGTGATAGTGGTCACTCACTTGCCCCAGGTGGCAGGCAATGGTCATCAGCACATGGTGGTGAGCAAGCACACCGACGGCAAGACCACAGAGACACGGATGAGTGCCCTCGACAGCAAGGCCCGCCTCAACGAACTCGCCCGTCTGCTTGGCGGCGATCAGATCACCGACAATACCCTGGCCAATGCCCGTGAGCTGCTGCAGGCCTGATCCTGCAGCCAGTCTGCGGGTGGAATAGTGACCTACTCCTCGGGCATGACGCCAGAGAGAGCCATCTTCTGCTGGCAGGCCTTTTCACCTTTGGTGAAACAGGCCTGCCTCACCCCCTCCAGAGGGGCTGAGCACCAACAGCTCCAGCCGCAAGAGAATCTATCTCTCGTTCTCCTTGGGCGGCCCGGGTGAAGCGGGCTTGGCTTATCTCTTTGCACATGAGGCCTCGTTAATCTCCCCCCGCTCCTGCAGACATCATCCGGCGTCAGGATCAATCCCCGCCACAGTGCCGGGATGATATGCTGACGACCTATCTTGCATAAGGTCATCCAGCCCGAGGTTTTCATGATCCACGTATTCGGCCATCGCAATCCCGACAGCGACAGCATCTGCAGTGCTCTGGTACTGGCAGACTGGCTCAACGGTCAGGGGCGGCCCGCCACTCCTTGGCGCCTGGGAGAGCTGCGCACCGAAACCCGCTTTATTCTGGAGTGCGCCGGCAGGGAGTCCCCGGCCCTGCTGACCCAGCCGCTGGATGGGCTGGATGTCTGGCTGGTGGACTTCAGCGATTTCGAGCAAGGACCAGAGAGCCTGGCCCGCGCCAACATCGTAGGTCTGGTGGATCACCACAGACTCGGTTCCTTGCGTACCGAGGCGCCCTTCGATGCCTGGATCCGCGCAGTAGGTTGCTCGGCCACCATAGTGCTCAGTCTGCTCGACGAGCTGACTCGCCCCCAGGCCCGCCTCTTGCTTGGTGCCATCATGAGCGACACCCTCTGCCTCACCTCCCCGACGACCACTCCCTTGGATGAGGCTGCCTGTCAGCGGCTAGCGCCTCTGGCCGAGTTGAGCCTTGCCGAATTTGGCCAGCAGTTGCTGGCAGCCAAGACCGATCTCAGTGGACTCAGTGCCGCTCAGTTGCTGCGCCAGGACGAGAAGGGCTATCAGGTGGCAGGGGTCAACCTGGTGATGAGTCAGATTGAAGTCGGCAGCCTGGCCCAGATAACACCCATGATGGCGGAACTCGAACGCGAAATGGCGCAACGAGTGCACACCGATGACCTGGATGCCTACGTGCTGATGGTGACGGATCTTGGCGAAGGGGCGAGCCGGATCTGCGCCTGCCATCACCCGGAAAGGTCGCTGCCACAGCTGCCCAAGCAAGCCATCACCCTGCCCGGTATGGTGAGCCGCAAGAAGCAGGGGCTCCCTTGGCTGACCGCTCAACTCAGTCAGGGCTGACTTGCAGAGCTCAGCCAGTGGCAATAGGCGGTGCACTATTTCTCCTGGCTGAGCGCCCTGCCAAGCCCTGGCCACATAAACAGGGTCATCCCGGTGTCGTTGGCCCTGGCTACCATCTCCCGCAAGAGGCTTCTCCCCAGGCGTCCGGCGTTGACAAGCTTTGTTACAGGATCTCCGTTGTCTTTTAGCCGCCTTTTACGGCAGGATGTTTCCTCTTATCTCCCCCCTCGCGTTCATGGATGCCAGATTCACGATGAAGATGTCCCTCCCCCCTATGCTGCGCTGGCTCATTGCCGCCTTGCTGGTCGCTCTCTCCATCTGGCTGCTATGGCCGAACAAAGCGGCCGCCCCCTTGTTGAGCGCCTCGGTGACCCGCCAGGACATAGAAGATGCCGTGTTGGCCAGTGGCGCACTGGAGGCGGTGGAACAGGTCGACGTGGGTGCCCAGGTCTCGGGCCAGGTTACCCGGCTGCTGGTCGAGAATGGTCAGCAAGTCAAGCAGGGGGAGCTGTTGGCCGAGATAGACCCGCTGATCGCTCAGAACGATCTCAAGACGGCCCAAGCCGAGCTCGCCAGTAGCCAGGCGCAGCTCAGGATCAAGCAGGCTCAGCTCAAGCAATATGAGCTCGCCTATCGCCGCCAGCAGCAGATGTTTGGCCAGCAGGCCAGTTCAAAGGCCGATCTCGAAAACGCAGAAGCCCAGCTCGCCGTCACCCGGGCCGAGCTGCAAAATGCCCAGGCCAATATCGACAGTGCCGCCATCAAGGTCGAGCGCTCCCGCACCCAGCTTGGCTATACCCGGATCCAGGCCCCCATGGATGGCACCGTCGTCTCCATCGTCACCCGCCAGGGGCAGACATTGGCGGCCACCCAGACGGTGCCCACCCTGCTCAAGCTCGCCAATCTGGATATCATGACGGTCAAGGCCCAGATCTCCGAGGCCGATGTCAGCAAGGTGCGCGCCGGCATGCCGGTCTACTTCACCCTGATTGGCGATCCTGATACCCGCTACCGGGCCAAGCTGCGCACCGTCGAGCTGGCACCCATCAATGTCAACGATCAGACCACCAGCACCAGCAGCACCAATGTCGCCGTCTATTACTATGCCCTGTTCGATGTGCCCAATCCCGATCACGCCCTGCGGGTCGCCATGACCACGCAAGTCACCATAGTGCTCGGCCAGCGTCAGGGGGTGTTGACCATTCCCAGAACCGCCCTCGGCAAACAGCTGGGACCGGGAGAGTATCAGGTGCAGGTCCTGAATGGAGAGACGCCCGAGACCCGTACCATCCAGACCGGGCTCAAGGATGACATCAAGGTCGAAGTGCTTGAGGGGCTCGCCGAACATGACAAGGTGGTAATTGGCCAGGCGACCGGGGATGAGGGCCGAGAGAAAGAGGATGAGATGTCATGATCTCCCCCCTCAATGGTGCTCCTGCTGACGAAACGCCGCTCATCGAGCTAAGAGGTGTCAGTCGTCGCTACCTGAGCGGGGAGCAGGAGGTGACTGTGCTGCACCCGCTGGACTTGTCCATCCAGGCCGGAGAGATGGTGGCCATCGTCGGCGCCTCGGGCTCTGGCAAGTCAACCCTGATGAACTTGCTCGGCTGTCTCGACAGGCCCAGCGAGGGGCACTACCTGTTTCGCGGACAAGAGACCGCGGATCTCGACGCCCTGGCCCTGGCCCGGCTGCGTTGCCACCACTTTGGCTTTATCTTCCAGCGCTATCACCTGCTGCCCCACCTGGACGCGGCCGCCAACGTCGAGATCCCCGCCGTCTATGCCGGCATGGCCAAGGCGGATCGCCATGCCCGCTCCAAGGCGCTGCTCACCCGGCTGGGTCTGGCCGATCGCAGTCATCACACGCCGGGTCAACTCTCCGGCGGTCAGCAGCAACGGGTCAGTATCGCCCGCGCGCTGGCCAATGGCGGCGAGGTGATACTGGCCGACGAACCGACTGGGGCGCTGGATAGTCAGAGCGGCAAGGAGGTGATGGCCATTCTCAAGGAGCTGCACGCACTGGGGCACACCATCATACTGGTGACCCATGACATGGCGGTGGCGGATCATGCGGATCGCATCATCACCCTCAAGGATGGCCGGGTACAGAGCGACAGCGGCAGCCCGCAGCATACCGCTTCGTCTCTGAAAGCCGTGCCCCAGGCCTTGGGCAACCGGGGACTGGATCGTTATCGCGAGGCCGCCCGCATGGCGCTGCATGCCATGATGGCTCACCGAATGCGAACCTTTCTCACCATGCTCGGCATCATCATCGGCATTGCCGCCGTGGTGAGCGTGGTGGCCCTGGGCCAGGGGGCCCGTGCCAAGGTGATAGGCGAGATCAACGCCATGGGCACCAACACCATAGACGTCTTCCCCGGCAAGGACTGGGGAGATGAACAGGCTGCCAGCATACGCACTCTGAACGAGGGCGACTTGCGCGCACTGCAAGGACAGCCCTATCTGGAAGGGGCCAGCCCTCAGCTCTCCACCTCGGTGCAACTGCGCTATCGCAACCAGACCAAGAGCGGCACCGTCAACGGCGTGAGCAGCGACTTCTTCCGGGTCAAGGGCATGACGCTCATCAGTGGCCGCCTGTTCAGCGAACGTGACAGTCTGGACAGGGCCCCCCTCGCCGTGGTCGATGCCGACAGCATCAAGGGCTTGCTCGGTGAGGAAGACCCCATCGGCAAGGTGCTGCTCATTGGCACCCTGCCGGTGCGGATCATCGGCCTCATCAAGGAGGAGACCGGCTTTCGTCAGCCGAGCCAGTCGGTGAGCGTCTGGCTGCCATACCGCGCCGTGATGAGCCGCCTCATCTCCCAGAACCATTTCAACCAGATAACCCTCAGAGTCCGGGACGGCATCCAGCCAGCCCTGGCAGAGCGCGAGGTGATTGCCCTGCTGCGCCAACGGCACGGCAGCAAGGATTTTTTCACCTTCAGTAGCGACAAAATATTGAAATCTGTCGAGAAAACTACCGCGACTCTAACGCTGCTGGTCTCTGCCATCGCAGTCATTTCACTCATCGTCGGCGGGGTGGGAGTCATGAACATCATGCTGGTGTCCGTGGTGGAGCGCACCAGGGAGATTGGCATTCGCATCGCGGTTGGCGCCCGTCAGTCCGACATCTTGCAGCAGTTCTTGATTGAAGCCGTGATGGTCAGCCTGCTCGGCGGCGTGCTCGGCGTCGGCATTGCCTTGCTGATCGGCCTGCTCTTCTCCTCCCTGGTCGATGCGATGCAGATGCAGTTCTCCCTTTTCTCCATTTTGATGGCGTTTGCCTGCTCCACCCTGATCGGGGTGCTGTTTGGTTATCTGCCCGCCCGCAATGCCGCCCGGCTCGACCCCGTGGTCGCGCTGGCCAGGGAATAAAGATGAAAAACATGAAGATATACTGGCTGGGGATCTGCCTTGCCCTTGGTGCCTGCTCCCAGCAGAGCAGCTATCAGAGGGCGGATCTCGCGATCCCCGCCCAATGGCAGCAAGCAGATGGCCGCGCCTCCGCCCCCCTGTCATCCGGCCCTTGGTGGCAGGGATTTGGGGATGCCAGACTCAATGCCCTGGTCGATGCCGTGCTGGCCGCCAATACCAATCTCTATGTGGCCGGACTCAGGCTCAAGGGAGCGCGCCTTGCCGCGGACCAGGCCGATACCAACCAGACTCCAGGGGTCGCGGCCAGCCTGGATGCCAATACCAACAAACAGCTCAAGAGCGGCATCAGTACCCACAGTCTGGGGCCCGGTCTCACCCTCAACTATGAGGTGGATCTCTGGGGCAAGCTGGCGGCGGTGCGGGATCAGGCGAGCTGGGAGGCGGCCGCCAGCGCCGAGGATCTCGCCGCCACCCGTCAGACCCTGATCAGCCAGACCCTGCAGCAGTATTGGCAGCTCGGCTATCTCAATAGCGCCATCACTCTGGGAGATCGTCAGCTCGCCAATCTCACCGAGACTCTGCGCCTGACCCGCGTCAAATATGAGGCGGGCGCCGTGCCCCGCCTCGACCTGGTGCAGGCCAACCAGCAGCTTGCCGGCAAGCGCGCCGCCCAGGCCAGCCTGCGCAGCCAGCGCGTGGCGGCCAGCAATGCCCTGCTGCAACTGCTGGGACGCAGCCGGGGGCCAGTCCCCTTTGAGCCGGATAGTCTCACCCTCGCCCCCATCCCCGAGATAGCCGCGGGCCTGCCGGCCGACCTGCTGGCACGGCGTCCGGATGTGAGGGCTGCCGAGCTGCGCCTGCGCAAAACCCTGGCACGCAGCGACGAGGTGCGCTCCAGCTTCTACCCAGCGCTCACCTTGACCGGCAGCGCCAGCACCGCCTCGGACAGGCTGGCTCAGGTGCTGGAAAACCCGGTGGGCAGCCTGGGCGCCGCCCTGACCCTGCCTTTCCTCGAGTACAACAACAACCGGCTCGCCGTCGCCAGCAGTGCCAACGACTACCAGATAGCCCAGGCCGAGTTTCGCCAACGGCTGTTCGATGCCCTGTTCGAGGTGGAAAACGCCCTCGCCGCCCGCCGCTTCGGCGAGCAGCAACTGGCCGATCTTGCCTTGCAGCAAAGCTACGCCATCGAGGCGGACCGGCTAGCCCGGGTGCGTTTCGAGGCGGGCAGCAGCCCGGTGCAGGATTGGCTCGATGAACAGAATCGTCGCTCGGAGGCCGAGCTTGCCCTGCTCGCTCAGCAGCAGACTCAGCTCAACACCATGGCCAGCCTCTATCTGGCTCTGGGCGGCGCAGGCAACCCCCAAGGCCAGGCGGCCCCACTCTCCCCTGAGCCGGGCCCCCGCCCCTAGCCAAGGTCGGCGGGGCACAGCGGCAAGGCATATGGGGAATGGCCCACCAGTTCCGCATATTGCTCTACAGAGTGTGCAAACAGAGGTGGCTCACAAAGTATCCGTGCCCTTGCTCGGTAAACGGAACACGTCGATCACGGCCCGCAGCGCCGCAGGCAACTGCCTGTGGCCGGGATAATAGAGAAAGAAACCGGGATAGCTTATGGACCAGTCGGCCAGCACCCTTATCAGGCGGCCGTTTGCCACCAGTTCGTCGTGCTCGCGGCTGTGCGCCGTGTAAACCAGTCCGATGCCATCCACTGCTATGCGGGTCATCATGCCAATATTGTCGACCGTCAGCGGGCCGCTTACCGGCACCGCCAGACGCCGGCCATCTTTCTCAAACTCCCAGCGGTATAGAGACCCTCCACTGATTTCCCGAAGACCGATGCAGGCATGGTGTGGCAAGTCGGCAGGGGTCTGAGGGATGGCATGCTGCTCGAAGTACCCAGGGGAGCCGTACACGGCGACATGGAAATCCTCGGTCAGACGCACTGCGCTCATATCTTGCTGAATGTCATCCCGGATCCGCACACCCGCATCGAAGCCTTCCCCGATGATATCTACGAAGCCATCATTGGTGGTCAGCTCCAGCTGGACATCCGGATACTGGCCAAAAAATGCCGGCAACTGCGGTAGAAATACCATGTCGGCGGCTATCCGGGGCATGTTGATCCGCACCCTCCCCCGAGGACTCTCTCTGAATGCATTCACGCTCTCGACGGCATTCGCAATGGTGCTGAATGCCGGGACGATCTCCGCCAGCAAAGCCAGGCCCGCCTGCGTCGGTGACACAGTGCGAGTGGTACGGTTCAACAGCCTCACACCGAGCCTATCTTCCAGCGCTCGTAAAGCGTGACTGAGTGTGGACGCAGTTAGATTCAAACGGGCAGCAGCCTTACGAAAGCTCTTCTCCTCTGCAACGGCCACAAATGCCGTCAGTTCGCCAAATTCATTCGTTCGCATCGATCCCCCATTGATGAATATGAGCCAGCAAATCATGAGATATAACCCGGCTTATTCACAGCAATAAATCGACCTATAGTCTGACCTCGATTCAATATTTTCATTTAACGGGGTAAAAACATGTCTCAATCATTACGTCTGCAAGGTCGTGTCGCGCTGGTCACGGGTGGGGGAAGCGGCATCGGTCAGGCCGCGGCGCTGGCATTTGCCCGGGACGGCGCAAGCGTGGTGGTCGCCGGGCGACGAAAGGCCGCGCTGCTGGACACGGTTCGCTTGATCCACGAACAGGGCGGCGAGGCGCTTGCCGTGCCCACGGATGTCTCGGACGGCGGTCAGGTGCAGGCACTGATCACTGCGACGCTGACCCATTTCGGGCGCCTGGATGCGGCCTTCAATAACGCGGGGGTGGAGGGTTTTTCCCCCATCAGCGAGATGAGCGAGGCCGAATTTGATCGTGTAGTCGCCACCAATTTGAAGGGTGCCTGGTTGTCGATGAAATATGAGCTGGCAGCGATGACCCGCGCCGGTCACGGTGGCGCAATCGTCAATACCTCCTCCTGGCTGACGCACGGGGCGAGTGTTGGTTCGGCAGCCTACTCCGCCAGCAAAGGCGGGCTGGATGCCATGATCCGCGCCCTTGCGCTGGAAACGGGTCCGCACAACATCCGCATCAATAACGTCAACCCCGGCATTATCGACACGCCGATGGCGCAGCGGATGGGGGCCAATGAGGAAACGCTCGCCCCCTTCGTGCGCCTGACGCCGGCAGGGCGCGTCGGTGAAGCAGATGATGTGGGGGATGTCGTCGCTTGGCTGTGCAGCGACGAAGCGCGCTTTGTCACGGGCCAGAGTCTGCTGGTCGACGGCGGCTTCACCATCGCCGGGTTACGCTAATACGCAAACTGATGCTTGGGGGCGATCATCGCTTGCCCCCGCTCACGGCAGGCGTCCTGTCATCATCGACCAGGGTTCGAAACGAAATGTCCTTTACCTTGCAGGAAGGGGCTGGGTGCCAAGCCTCTTCCTGCAGTGAATCCGCCTCGGCGCTGCCACCAGCTATGCCTGGCTCTCCAGCAACTGCTGCTCGATGCGGGCATCCGGCATAATCTCCTGTAGCCCCCGGATCAGCGCACTACCGGCTGCCTCCAGCGCCTCAAGGGGCATGGATGGCAGCCCCTCCAGAATGAACCACATCTGCTGCGCCTCGGCATCGAGGCGCGTTCTGACCCCCTGACGCCAGTTCCAGCGTCGGCACGTCACCCCTTCCTCATCGCGCCAGATCACTTCGCCCTGATCGGGTGATTCATCGGTCAACGCGCCGTCCTTGAGGGTATCGAAGCGCTCGCTGCCATCGGCTATGGTCAGGTGAGGTACACCCGCATAGGCACCATAGTTTTCCCCGCCAACCGGCACCGCATACTGGATGCTGACCGCGTTGTAGAGATCGACGACGGGATCGATGCTCGGCAGGCTGCCATCGCGCAGGACACGCTTGCGCAGGGCATCCGCAGAGCAGGGAGTGCGCTGGGGCTTGGCGCCAAAGCGCTTGAAGATCTCCGCCCACCCGGCCATATGGGCCTCTGCCCACACCGGCAATCCGGCAGTGACGGCAACACATGCCTGGGCCAGCATGGCGCTGGCCACCTCGGGATGACGTATGGGACCCGCCTCCACAGTGATACTGAGGAGGCGAAACCCCGGCGCTATTTCGGCAATTCTGGGATCGATGCAAGGGGCGACAGGGGGCATAAATTCTCCGGTGATGAGGGATTGTCAGGCCTGGGTATCGGCTCGAAAAGCGCGCCATTGGTTCCAGGGGCTGCTGATGATGTTTGGCTGCGCAGATTGCCCGACCAAGATGGTGCCCGCATTCTTGCCCGGCGGGGGCCATGGGCGCCAATGATTAACCTGAATGGTGAATTAATTTTGCTAAAACGCAGGCAGCACCGGCGCCTCCCCATGTTCTCTGGGTAGCGGTCGCTGGGTGATGACAGCGCATGGCTGTGCCAGGAGGCAGGAGGGCGCCATATCATCGCAGCTATGGTGAGGAACTGAATGGAAGCGGGCGAGAGCCAACATGCAAAAAACCCCAGGCAATTGCTTACCTGGGGTCAATATATGGCGGAGAAACAGGGATTCGAACCCTGGGTGGTATTACTACCACAATTGATTTCGAGTCAATCCCGTTCGGCCACTCCGGCATCTCTCCGTGGCGGCTATTCTGACTCACTCCCACGCAGGAAATCAATCTCAATCTCTTTAAATATCAACTAACTGTATATAAATCCGTCAAGCATCATGGCGGGCCACCGCGTGGCTGCCCCCCCTGGTCGCCTCCTTGCTCCGCCTGGCTCCCTCTTATCTGTTCAGGAGGATGAAGATCGGTCAGTCACTGCCGCCGGGCTGGCATTCCCCTGCCGATTGGTTAACAATTTCGCCTCTTTCGCCCTCCCTGAGGGGATCCGTTTCGACGACCTGGACTGCTCATGCTCAACTTGCGTATTCTGCTAACTCTTCTGACCGCCTGCTGGGCGGGCTCGGCGCTGGCCACCAGCTATCCACTGCCTGCGGCCAACAGCCGCCTCATCGGCGCTCCCGAAGACTACATAGTGCAGCAGGGCGAACACCTGGAACTGATCGGTGCTCATACCCAGATCGGCTTCCTCGCGCTGCTTGAGGCCAATCCCGGGGTCGATCCCTATCTGCCCAAACCGGGCACCCGTTTGCTCCTGCCAACGCAGATACTGCTGCCGGATGTGCCACGGGAGGGCATCGTCATCAATTTGCCTGAGCTGCGTCTCTACTACTTCCCCAAAGGCGCGGATGAAGTGGTGGTGCTGCCCATCGGCATAGGCGACATAGGCCGCGAGACCCCGGAGATGACCACGACCGTCATCGCCAAGAACCCCAATCCGACCTGGACGCCTGGGCCCATGGTGCGCAAATCCTGGCTAGAGAACAAGGGCATAGACTTGCCCGCCGTGGTGCCTCCGGGCCCGGACAATCCGCTGGGCAAGTTCGCCATGCGTCTGGGTTATGGCAAGCAGGATTACCTCATTCACGGCACCAACAAGGATTTCGGCGTGGGCTTGAGGGTCAGTGCCGGTTGCATCCGGCTGCGTCCCGCTGACATCGAATCCCTGTTCAAACAGGTCCCGCTGGGCACCCAGGTCAGGGTCATCAATCAGCCGGTCAAGACCGCCATAGAGCCAGATGGCAGCCGCTGGCTGGAAGTGCACTCGCCGCTGTCCCGCACCGAACAAGAGCTTGAGCAAGGGGCCCCTCTGGTGCTGAGCCCGGCGGTCAAAGGCTTTATCGATGCTCCCGAAGTGGATGCGGGTCAAGCCAGCCTGGCGCTGGAGCGCAAGAACGGCATGCCCCTGCTCGTTGGCGGCTAAACGCCTGATAGGACACATAATGAATCCCTTCTTTCCCCTGGGTACCTTGCTCTGCCTCTGCGCCCTGTTGGGCGCGGCGCCACTCTGGGCCGCCGATATCCTCTGGATGCACAACGGCGATCGGCTGAGCGGCAAGATAGAGGAGATGACCGACAAGATGGTGCGCATCAAGCTGCCCTATGGCGAGCCACTGACCATAGCCCGCAGTGCCATCATGCGCTGGCGCCTCGACAAGCCCTACAAACCCAAGCCAACCGCCAAGGGGGGATTCGACTTCAGCCCGCTGGGCATTGCTGAAAACGCCTGGCACATGACGGGCAACGGCGACGTCAACATCAAGCTCAAGAGCAATACCAGTCAGAGCAATGACGTCAACCTCAAGGGCGCATTCGAAGTGGCTAACATGGATTGGCGCTACACCCTGGAGGGTGAATACAACTACGAAACCACCGATGGCAAAACAGACAGCCACGACTACCAGCTCAAACCCATCATGGATATCTTCTTTGACCAAAGCTGGTTCTGGCGAACCTCGGTCGACTATGAGTACGACATGGTAGAGACCAACTATCTCTCCCTCGATCTCGGTTCAGGGCCCGGTTACCGCTTCTGGAACGACAAGAAGCGCCGCCTCGAACTCATCGCCCAGGGGGGTGTGCGTCATGCCTATTGGCGTGATGGCAATGACGCCATCATGGAACTGTTTGGCAAGTTGCATGCTTCCTATCCCTTCGCCAACCTCGGCTGGGACTACCGCCAGCCAGTCTGGGAGGAGCGGATAGAGCTGTTTAGCAAGGGGACCTATATCAAGTATCTGGATCAGGACTCGCCACTGTTCACCCTCAACCAGAGCGTCAATGGCAGCATCGGCATGCGTTACTACTTCAACGACAACGTGCGCCTCTCCTGGTCAAGCGAGCTGGATTGGGATGATGCCTGGATCAATGGCCCGGATGGCCACATCACCCTAGATGGCCGGGAGTGGCGCCAATTTATCAGCCTGGGGGCCAGCTTCTAAGCCAGGCTCACGGCGGACGCCAGCACATGAGAGGGCGCCTTGTGCCAGCCACTGAATGGCTTAAGCACGCATAAAACAGGGGGCCATGCGCCCCCTGAACATCACTTGCCAGTATGAGGCATCACCGGCGCGCCGCCCCCCTTACCCGACACCTTACCGTTCAGCATCAGCCGCGCCCTACCATGGCGGGTAACCAGATCCGATTTGTCCTAGCTTGTCTTGACGCACTTCTGAACAAAGCTGTTCTTGGCCGCCCCGGCCAGCTTCTTGTCGGCCGCCGCTTTCTCGCATTGGCTGGCCTTGTCGGCCGTGGCATCTGTCTTCACGCATTTCTGGATAAAGCTGTTCTTGGCCGCACCGGCCAGCTTCTTGTCAACCGCCGCCTGCTCGCATTGGCTTGCCTTGTCGTTGACCGGGGCATCCTTGACGCACTTGCCCACAAAGCTGGTCTTGGCGGCGCCCGCCAGCTTCTTCACCGCAGCCTGCGCCTCGCACAACTGCTGCGCCGTCATGGTCGCACTCTGAGCACCCCCCATTCCCATCAAAAATACCGTCATCAGGATGGCAATACCTTTCATATGACAAACCCTCATTATTGATTTGATTGTGGTGCTGACGACAAGCGCGCAAGACTCAGCCCTCGCCTGTCAGGTTGCACTATAGTCGCCCAACTCCTGGACAACCAAAGTGTTCGCCTCTGGCCCCATGTTTGCCATGACAAGGTTGCACCGGGTACTGGCGTAGGGCTACCTCCCCTGTCGCCAAGTCGCCACATGGCCGCAAGGGAGCCCTGGGCGGTGTTGCATGATTACGACCAAGGTGTTAACTCTTTTATCTCTTTAGTGGACAATGGCTTTATAGTGTCTTGAGTCCCACTACCCCAAGGTGTCCCATGACCGCCCCCCGCCCACCCCGTTGTACCCTGTCGTTGCCTATTTTCGTCCCCAGCCTGCTGTTTATCGTGGCGCTGCTGGCGGTCTGCTCCCTGGCCCCCGAGTCCGCCGCCCGCTTCTTCGGCAGCGGCCAGAGCTGGATAGCCGAGCACTTCAGCTGGTTCTACGTGCTGGTGGTCGGCATGTTCCTGATCCTGCTGCTGGTGCTGGCATTTAGCAGCTACGGCAGCATCCGGCTCGGACCGGATGACGCGCGCCCCGAGTTCAGCTTCACCTCCTGGCTCGCCATGCTGTTTGCCGCCGGTATGGGGATAGGGCTCATGTACTTCGGGGTGGGCGAGCCCATGACCCACTTCGTCTCCCCGCCCCAGGCGACCTCCCTCACGCCGGGCGCCGCCCGCGAGGCCATGGTCACCACCTTCTTCCACTGGGGTTTCCACGCCTGGGCCATCTACGCTATCGTCGGCCTGGTACTGGCCTACTTCGGCTTTCGTTACAATTTGCCGTTGACCATCCGCTCCGGCCTCTACCCCATCTTCAAGGAGAAGATCTATGGGCCGCTGGGCCATACGGTAGACGTCTTCGCCCTGGTGGGCACCATCTTCGGTATCGCCACCACCCTCGGTTACGGGGTACTGCAACTGTCGGCGGGGATAGCCCGCCTCACCGGGATGGACACCTCGGGGGACCTGTTCCGCTTTGGCCTTATCGGGGTCGTCATCGCCCTGGCCGGTCTGTCTGCGGTTACTGGCCTCGACAAGGGGGTCAAGCGCCTCTCCGAACTGAACCTGTTTCTCGCCATCGTGCTGCTGCTGTTCGTGCTGGTGGCGGGGCCCACCCAGTACCTGCTGGGGGCCCTGTCCGAGAACATAGGCAACTATGTCTCCTCCCTGACCCAGCTCACCTTCCGCACCTTCACCTACAGCGAGCCCAACCAGGCCGGCTGGTTTGGCAACTGGACCCTGCTCTACTGGGCCTGGTGGATATCCTGGTCTCCCTTCGTCGGCCTCTTCATCGCGCGCATCTCCCGCGGGCGCACCCTGCGTGAGTTCATCCTCGGCGTGCTGTTCGTGCCCACCGCCTTCAACCTGTTGTGGATGACGATATTCGGCAACGCAGCCATCTGGGCCAGCCAGCAGGAAGGGGGCCAGGCCCTCATCGACTCGGTAGGCAACGTCGATACCCTGCTGTTCAACTTCTTCGATCTGCTGCCGGGCGCCGACATCACCTCCGCCCTGGCGGTGATCCTCATCAGCGTCTTCTTCGTCACCTCCGCCGACTCGGGGGCTTTCGTCATCGACAACATCGCCACCCAGGGCAAGGAGCGCTCCCCCATCTGGCAACGCCTGTTCTGGGCCCTGCTGCTTGGGGTCACGGCCGGTACCCTGATGGCAACCGGGGGGCTGGCGGCGCTGCAATCCATGACGCTGATCGCCGCCCTGCCGTTTGCCTTCATCATAGTGCTGCTCTGCCTTGGCCTGGTGCGCGGTCTCATCGCGGATAAAGAGCACTCGGCCAGGCGCCTCTCCCCTGCCACCGATTTTTGGAACGGCAAACAGTGGCGCACCCGCATGGATCACCTGCTGCGCCCCTCCAGCGAGAAGGAGGCCCGCAACTTCCTCGGCGAAGTCGCCCTGCCCGCCCTGACCACTCTGTGCAGCGAGTTCAATGCCCGCGGGCTCACCAGCCGGGTCGTGCAGGATGATCCTGAGCAGTGCCACCTGCTGGTTCCTCAGGAAGGACGGCGCGACTTCTGTTACGGGGTGCGCATCGAGGCCAGGCCAGCCCCCGCCTTCAACCCCCTGGAGGCGACCCACAACCACGACCCCGAGGCCCGCATCTTCGAGCCCATCACCTTCTTTGCCGATGGCCGTGCCGGTTATGACATCCAGTATCTGACCCGCGACGAACTGAGCGCCGATGTGCTGCGCCAGTACGAACGCTATCTGATGCTGAGTCAGGACGAGAAGCAGGACTTGCTGAGCGGTGCCCCCGAGCACACCCAGCCCGAAGCCGGGGCATGATGGCCCGCTGACGCTGGCGGGCAAACGGCGTAGCGCCTCCGGCTCTGAACCCTCGCCGAGCAGGCACCCAACCCAAGCAATAAAAATCCCCCATCAAGGGGGATTTTTATTGGCAATCACCTGGTTACTTGAAAGCCGAGATAACAACCCGCCGCCAGCGACTATTGGTCTACCCCTCTATCTGGCTTAGGCACCAATTGGTGAGCGGGCGCATAAAACGCAGATATTCCTGATGGTTGCGTCACTTTCTGACTGGTTTGCGTATGAGGCTTGAGGATATGCTGGTCATTCGGCGCCTACAGCACCATCCGGGCCCCGCCCGCTGGTCGATGGAGCGCATTGGAAGCTGTAATCCAGGGGCGGTAGCGTGGACTTTTATAAGGCTGACGCTAAATCAGTAAAGACCAACAAATAAGACTTTATTAAAAAGGTAATCTTAATGACTAAAATAATAAGCTTTATAAACTTGAAAGGTGGTGTTGGCAAAACCACAACCACGGTTAACATTGCAGCAACTCTTGCTGATGATGGATATAACGTTCTTGTTATTGATTTAGACCCTCAAACAAATGCAACCGTGTCACTTATAGATCAAGAAGAATGGCAGAAATGTCATGATGATGGACAAACACTATACCACCTGTTCAATGATATGCTTAAAGGGAATGATGACTTTGATATAAATGAGGCTATTTTAACAGACGTTGGTAACGTGGAAGGATTAGATTTGCTGCCATCCAGCATACATTTGGTTGAAATTCAGGATGATATTCCTGATATGGACAACAAAGCTTATGTAAGTCACGTTGATGTACTTGGCAACATAATTGAAAGCATAAAAGAAAGATATGATTTTATTCTTATAGATTGTCCACCCAACTTAGGTGCAATTACGCTCAATGGTATTAGCATAAGTGATTATTACATTGTCCCAACCGTCCCCGACATTTTATCTAAAATAGGCATTAGCCTTATTCTTAATAGGATAAGGTCCTTTAAAAGAAGAAAGCATAGCTGTAAGATAGAGCTGGCAGGAATTATATTCACTAAAGTTGACTATAGGACTAACCTTCATAAATCCACTATGAGAGAATTGCGTTCTGGTGACTATGTAGACGATGTCTTTGAATGTGAGTTCCCACAACGTATATCAGTCGCAGAAGCTCCGGTTGATTCCAAGCCTTTCATCACTTCGCCTACTGCACGACGCAAGCCTGACTATCATGAGACCAAAGGAATTATATCATCCCTTACAAAGGAATTTTTACTCAGGACTGGAGAGATTTAATGACCAACTTTACAAAAAATGATATTGAAACATTTGGGCGAGTTCTAGCTGGTATCGGTATCGCAATTGAAAGAAATCCATCAATCCTCATGGATTTATTAAACACGAATACTTCACTCAATAAATTTGAGAAAGAAAAAGAGCATGTCCGAGATCAAATTAAAACCTTGAATATTTTTGATGAATTCAAAGATAAAAAGAAAAGTGAAATAGAAAATGAACTCCTGACATACACCAAAGATGAACTTAAATTTATTGTCAAAAATTTTAGTCTAGGTGCCACTCGACTAAACTCTGTCGAAAAGCTATCTGATTTTATTGCAGATCAAGTATCAAAAAGAACCAAGGATGTATTTATAAAACAAGAGTGAATATTGTTACTTATAACTTTACGATAAAAATAAACTTTTTATAATGAATGGTTTAGTTCGCCTAACATAGTTGTTGTTATAATACCTCCTCCGCCTTGGGGGAGGTAAAAAAACACTCTATCCTAACCTACAACCTAACCAGAACCCATGTACAGGACCTTAAGAAAAAACGTCAATTAAAACACCTTCCAAGGTCCTGTTTTGTATCGATTTTCGTTGCTTTGTCCGGCGAGCGTTTTTTGACAGAAAATCAACGGCCCATTCCAGTCGCTCCCTTATTTCGCTGATGGCTCGGTGCGCTATCGCTTCCAATATCGGCAGCCACCATGTCACACCACTCTTCGCTGCCTTGAGCGTCGATAGACCCTCTTTCATCAGTGTCTGTGCCACTCGTCGTTTCAGCACCAGCGACAGCAGGCTGGCCCACACCAGACCCTCGGCGATCGCTTGCTGTCCCGTCACAAAACCCTTGAGGTTGTTGTGCGATTTCCACTCCTTGAACAGCAACTCGACCTGCCAGCGGCAGCGATACAGACGCATTACGCGCTCTGCTGGCCATGCATCACGTGGCAAGTTGGTCATCCAGATGCAGAATCGCTTCTCCTCGGCGAACCAGCGCCGGAGCAATCGATATTCGTATTGACCCGCTCTCACATTCATATCCAGCACTTCTGCCCGGCAGTGCCGCCGTCCTGCCTCCTTGAGTGACATGCCGGTCAGCTTGGGGACTGTTCGCCCATCATCGCGCCACGCATTGAGGATCTCTGGGTTCAAGTTCTTGCTCCCCCGCACCAGGTAAAAGCCGCCAGCCTTGTTCACCTCGGCAAAATAGGCGTGACTGATGTAACCCGCATCCGCCAGCAGCAGGCTGCCGGTCAGCACTTTGGCATCAGGAAGAAACTGGCGCTCAGACGCGGTGTCGGCAGAGAGCTGCATACAGACCGGTTTTTGCTCCAGCAGTGACATGAGCATGTGGCATTCGATGGCGGCTGGGCTGATGGTCTTGAATGTCCGGGAAAGACAGTGGCCAAGCGTTTATGAACCGCAAAAGAGGTGCCATCCTGAAGCAACACCTGCTTGAAAGCGCCCTGGGCAACCTCAGTCACCTGCTGACCAATGCGCAGGGCGATGGCTCGCTCAACCAGGGCCTTCATAAACTGGGCAAATGCGGGTTTGCGCAACTGGTTATGAAAGGGTTTGTAGGAGACTTGATGGGCGCCAATGAGCTGCAAGCCATTGAAATGCAGATGCAAACTGGCAATGGCCGCGACTGTGTCCCCACCGAAGGCGCGTAGCAGGGAGGTGACCAGCATCCAGGGGGTAATGGTGCGCAGACGCAGGCAAAACTTGCAGAGGCGTGCAATGCGCTCGAGCTCGGCGGGAGCGAGGAGTTGATTGAGATAGTGATTGGCGTGGATAATAGTCATGGCTTCGGGCGTGGCGGTTTTGTTTGGCGATAAAATCAGATCACAAACGAAGCCTTTTTCATATCTATTTCAATTGGTTGCCGCTAAAGATCCTGTATATGAACCAGAACCCTCTTATTCTAGAAGTCCCCGTTGGCGTGCCGCAGTAATTTATGTAGTGGTCAACTAAATCCGGACACATAGTTAAGCCGCTTTTCGGCTTCTGCTGGCGCTATCCCGTCATTGTGTTGATGTGGGCGCCGCCAGTTGTAGTAATCCATCAGGTAGTAACTGATATCCCGCTTTGCTTCCCGCAGGCTCATGTACCCCGTGGTCGGAAGCCATTCCGTCTTGAGGCTCCTGAACAGCCGCTCCATCGGCGCGTTATCCCAGCAGTTGCCACGCCGACTCATGCTCTGGGTCATGCGATAGCGCCACAGCCGTTGTCGAAATACTCGACTGCCGTATTGGCTCCCCTGGTCGGAGTGAAACAGCACACCAGACGGACTACCTCGCTGCTGATACGCCATCTCGAGTGCTTTCACTGCCAAATCAGCATCAGGCCTGTCAGACATTGACCAGCCCACGACCCGCCGGGTATGGAAGTCCAGCACCGCAGCCAAATAATGCCAACGGCCACCGGCCCACACGTAAGTGATATCGCCACACCACACCTGATTGGGCTGCGAGGCAGCAAATTCACGTGCCAACAGATTCGGGATATCCGGTCGTTCAGCCCGGGCGACCTTGTAGGCATGAGCGCCTGGTTGCTTGGACACCAGCCCCACGTCCTTCATCAGGCGACGCACCTTGAATCGGCCAACCTGATGCCCTCGCTCTCGCATCATCGACATCAAGGCCCGGCTGCCAGCTGAACCCCGACTCTCGTTGAACAGGCGCCGCAGCACGCTGTTTTGCTGCACCTGTTCACGGTCAATGGTGCGGGTACGAGCCAGATAGTCGTAGAAACAGGAGGTTGGGATACCGAAAGCGCAACAGACCAAGGTGATAGGGGCTTGCTCCCTTAATCGGTCTATCAGTGCGAACGTTCGAGTTCGTCCGCCATCAAGAGAGCCGTAGCCTTTTTTAAAATGGCCTTTTCACGTTCAAGTCGGTTGATGCGGGCTTCCAGTTCCTGGATTTTCTGCTGCTCCGGGGTCAGCGCTTTGCCGATTGGGGTGGTGCCGGTTCGTTCGGATTGAAGCTGCTGAACCCAGCGGCGAAGTATGGTTTCACCGACATCCAGTGAACGGCTGGCTTCGGGGACAGAGTATCCCTGGTCGAGAACTAGGGATGCGGCTTCCAGTTTGAATTCAGCAGTAAATGAGCGACGTAATCTTGTCATTGAACACCTCAAGTCATGGTGGCGACTGTACCACCTAAAATGGTGTCCGGGATGATTAGACCACTACATTGACGTACTTGGTCAGCAGCTCCACTAGAGGCATATCCAGTCCCCCAGACCTCGTCCACCGACTCTTTGATCTTGATAGAATGGAATATGAGTTTTTATACCCCCATCTCCAGCAACGCAGTCCCATAGGAGTTATCTATGGTGCAGCGCCACTGGCCATCGCTCTCTTTGCGAAACACATAGGTGGCGCGGCGAGTCTCGTCCACCAGGCCGCCTTGCCCGTCCGGGTAGCGCAGTCGGGTCTCCATGATCACCAGGGCGTTGTCGGCCCCCTCTATCACCTCCATGGTCCCCTGGGTCACCTCAAGGCGGCCGTCAAAGTAATCGGAGATGGCGGTGAAGGCGCGGCGGATGGCGGGGATACCGCGCGCCACCATGCCGGGTTTGACCACCAGGGCGGCGTCCTCGGCGTAGAAAGCCATCAGGGCGTCGAAGTCGCGCCGGGAGATAGCGGCATCGCAGGTCTCGATCAATGTGCGAAGGGGATGCTGGCTCATGTCGTGCTCCTTGTTTCAGGGTGAATCATCCAGGGCTGGATTCCCCGCCCTATGCCGAAAATAAAAAATCCCCCGCTCTCGTGATAAAAGCGGGGGATCTTCAGTGTCTCATGGCGACTTAACCGAGCAGAAAGGCCTTGAGGCGGCCAAAGTCTGCGATCAGGTTGTGGGAGAGCAGCGGCAGGGCGGCGTGCTTGGCGAGCGGGCCCGGCAGCGGCACATCCAGCCCCAGGATCTCGTCCACCGACTCCTTGAACTTGGCGGGATGGGCGGTGCAGAGGAAGACCCCTACCTCGTCCTCGGCGAGCTGCTCGTTCAGCAGATCCCAGGCAATGGCGCCGTGAGGCTCGCACAGGTAATCGAGCTGGTGCAGACGCTGCAACGCATCGCGAGTCTGGGCATCGCTGCGCATGCCAGAACCCAAGGTCTCCAGCGCCCAGCCTTCCCGGCGGCACAGCTCCTCTACCCTAGGCCAGTTGTTGGGGCGGCTCACGTCCATGGCGTTGGAGAGGGTCGCGACCGTCTGGTGCGGCTCCCAGCTGCCGGTTTTCAGGTAGCGCGGCACTGTGTCGTTGGCGTTGGTGGCGGCGATAAAGCGCTTCACCGGCAGCCCCAGCGCCTTGGCAATCAGGCCTGCGGTCAGGTTGCCAAAGTTGCCGGACGGCACGCTGATGACCGCCTTGGCACGGTCGGCCTTGGGCAGCTGGGCCAGGGCCTCGAAGTAGTAACAGACCTGGGCCAACAAGCGGCTGATATTGATGGAATTGGCGGAGTTCAGGCCAATCGCTTTTTTCAGCGCCTCGTCGTCGAACGCATCTTTCACCAGCGCCTGGCAGGCGTCGAAGTCGCCGTCGATGGCGATGGTGCGGATGTTGCCGCCGAGGGTGCAGAACAGCGCCTCCTGCAGGGGGCTGATCTTGCCCTTGGGATAGAGAATGACCACCTCAATCCCCTCCAGGCCATAGAAGGCGTGGGCCACGGCGGCGCCGGTGTCACCGGAGGTAGCTGTGAGTATGGTGATCTTGTCGTTGGTCCTGAAAGTCGCCAGGCACTGGGCCATAAAGCGGCCGCCGAAGTCCTTAAACGCCAGGGTCGGGCCATGGAACAACTCCAGGGCATAGGTGCCGTCTTTCAATTTGACCAGGGGCGCCGGGAAGGTGAAAGCCGCGTCGATAAGCTCGCTGACCTTAGGCAAGGGCACTTCGTCCCCCAGCAGGTGGCTGATTATGCGAGCCGAGCGCTCGGCGAGCGGCAAGTCCAGCAGACCATCCACGTCAGCCAGGGGGGCGATGGTTTCGGGGAAGAAGAGCCCCTGCTCGCGGCCCAGACCCTGGCGCACGGCCTGGGCGAAGCTGACCTGTTCACTCTTGTCCTTGATATTGTAAAGATTCATAGCTCGCTTCCTGTTACCCGTGCCCCGGCCATGTCCAGTTTGCAGACCCGGGCAAATCCATCTTCGTTCTGCACGAAATGTGCGTCCATCCAATCCTTCATCCGCTCGGCCTGGGCCAGATCCTTCATCACCACGAAGACGCTGGGGCCTGAGCCGGAGATGCCGGTGGCCAGGGCCCCGTTCTGGGCCGCCTGAGCCCGCACCTCGTTGAAACCTTCGATAAGCGCCGCGCGGTAAGGTTCGGCGATCACGTCTTTGAGCACGCTCGCCGCCAATCCCTCCTGCTGGGTGTAACTGGCATGGACGAAGGCCGCCAGCCGGCGGCCATAGGTGAGGCAATCCTGACGGCGATACTGGGCAGGCAGTATGGCGCGGGCGGCGGCGGTGGATACTACTGTGCCCGGGTAGCAGACTACCCAGTACCACTGCTCGAACACCGGAATACCCTGGCTGATAACGCCCCCTTCCTCCAGCACAAGTTGCAGGCCACCAAGGTAGCAGGGCGCCACGTTGTCATAGTGAACGGAGCCGGAGATGCGCCCTTCCATCTCCCCCATCAACAGCAGCATGGCGTGTTCATCGAGCGGTGCGCCGTGGAAGGCGTTGAGCCCCTCGAGCGCCGCCACAACGCTGCAGGCGCTGGAACCCAGACCCGAGCCGACCGGCAGGTTCTTCTCCAGCACCATCTCCAGCGGCTGCATCTCGCGGCCTATCTTGGCCAACGCTTCGCCATAGGCGAGCCAGCAGTCATAAAGGATGTTCTTTTTCGGATCGTCGGGCAGCTTGTGGGCATAACGGCCCACACTGGAGAGGGCAAAAGGCACCTCTGCCGATTTGACCTGGACGCGATCCCCAAGCAGGGAGCCATCCACGGGGGCGAGCGCCGCCCCCAGGACATCGAATCCCACACTCAGGTTGGCACTGGAGGCTGGCGCATAGGCCACCACACTTTCTTTATTTTCCAAATAGGGGTTCATATCTGAACTCATGCTTATAGCTCCTGCTTCCAGTTCTGGGTGCGCAACACATCGGCGAAGACACCGGCGGCAGTCACTTCGGTACCGGCGCCATAGCCGCGCAGCACCAGCGGGATGGGCTGGTAATAGGTGGAGAAGAAGGCAAGGGCGTTTTCCCCGTCTTTCACCTTGAACAGCGGCTCATCGGCGCCGACCGCCTTGATGGCGACCTTGCACTGGCCCTCTTCGATGGAGCCGACGTAGCGCAGCACTTTACCCTGCTGCTGTGCACTCTCGAACTGATCGCGGAACCAGGCATCGGCATCGGGCAGGCGGGCCATGAAGGACTCCACATCGCCGCTGACATCAAAGCCGGGCGGCAGGGCCTGCTCGACATCGACATCGGACAGCTCCAGTGCCATGCCGGCCTCACGGGCCAGAATGAGCAACTTGCGAGCCACGTCCATGCCATTGAGGTCATCGCGGGGATCCGGCTCGGTGAAGCCGTTGCCGCGCGCTATCTTGGTGGCCTCGCTAAAACTCATGCCCTCATCCAGCTTGCCGAAGATAAAGGAGAGCGACCCGGACAGAACGCCGTCGAAGGCGCGCAGCTTGTCACCGGCCTTGATGAGGTTTTGCAGGTTCTCGATGACCGGCAGACCGGCGCCCACGTTGGTCTCGTACAGGAACTTGCGACGAGTCTGGCGGGCGGTGCGGCGCAGCGCCTTGTAGTAATCGAGCGACCCTGTATTGGCCTTCTTGTTCGGGGTGACCACGTGGAAACCGGCGGCCAGGAAGTCGGCATACTGGACGGCGATGGCCTCGCTTGAGGTGCAATCGACGATCACGGGGTTGATGAGGTGGCTCTCTTCTACCAGTTTTTTCACCGCCTCCAGGCTGAAACTGTCACGGGCTTCCACCAGCTGTTCACGCCAGTTGGCCAGCGCCAGGCCATCCTTGTTGACCGCCATCTGGCGGCTGTTGGCGATGCCCACCACCCGCAGGCCAGTGCCCTGCTCGGCGAGCACAGGTTGCTGGCGGGCAATCTGATCCACCAGGGCCGCGCCGACGCCGCCGATGCCGACCACGAACAAGTCGATGAACTGCTGGCTGCCGAAGAAGTTCTGATGACACGCCTTGATGGCTTCCGCCACCTTGCGATCCCGCACCACCGCCGAGATGGAGCGCTCGCTCGATCCCTGCGCGATGGCGACGATATTGATGGAAGCCTGCGCCAGGGAGGTGAAGAAGCGGGCCGCCATGCCCTTGCTGGTGCGCATGCCGTCACCGATCAGCGAGATGATGGCCAGATCGCGCACTATCTCCAGCGGCTCAAGCAGCTGATTCTTGAACTCCAGCTCGAATTCACGCTCCAGCACCTTGCGGGTCTTGTCCAGATCGTAACTGTGGATACAGAAGCTGACGCTGTACTCGCTTGATGACTGGGTGATGAGCACTATGCTGACCCCGGCGCGGGAGACGGCGGAGAAGATGCGGCCAGCCATGCCGACCATGCCCTTCATGCCGGGGCCGGAGACGTTGACCATGCACATGCCGGACAAGTCGGAGATGGCCTTCACTTTCAGGTCATCATCCCCCTGCTCGGCACCGATCAGGGTGCCGGGCCCTTGGGGGTTGAAGCTGTTCTTGATGAGGCAGGGAATATGGAACTGGGCCACAGGGGCGATGGTTTTCGGGTGCAGCACCTTGGCGCCGAAATAGGAGAGCTCCATCGCCTCTTTATAGGAGAGGGTTTTCAGCAGATAGGCGTCCGGCACCAGACGGGGGTCGCAGTTGTAACAGCCTTCCACGTCTGTCCAGATCTCGCAGCACTCGGCGTCCACGCAGGCGGCCAGCACGGCTGCCGAGTAATCGGAGCCGTTGCGGCCCAGCAGCACGGTTTCACCCTTGTCGCTGCCACCGGTGAAACCCGGCATCAGGTAGAGGCAATCCGAACGAAGCCCCTTGGCGGCAAAACGCACCCGCGAGGCTTCGATATCGACGTGAGCCTCCAGATGACCACCATCGGTCACCAGCAGCTGCTCAGGCACGATCACGTCCAACTCGAGTCCGCGTACCCGCAGCAGCTCATGCATGAAGGCGATGGAGAGATTCTCCCCCCGGCTCAGGATGTGGGCCTGGACATTGTCCGGGCACTGACCCAGCAGGCGGATGCCCTGCATCAACCGCTCGACCTGATCCAGCTCTTTGGTGAGCCGGGTTTGCAATGCTTTCTCATCCAGGGCCGGATAGGCGGCCTTGAGGCCAGCCAACAGACGGGAGAAGATGCCGTTGATCTCAAACAGGGTGGGGCTGGCATCCATGCCACGGCTTGTCTGTTCTACCAACGCCACCAGGTGATTGGTCACCTTGGCCGGCGCTGACAACACCAGAGCAACCTGGGACTGACCATGGGTATTAACCGCGATATCGGCTACCCGTAAAAAACGCTCTGCATCGGCCAGTGATGACCCGCCAAACTTCAACACTCTCATCGCTTTCTCTCCCTGTAAACTGCGCAACAAAAAGGCCCGTACTGGGTGGGTACGGGCCTTTTTCTGATTTCTGTGCTTGTTCGTCAGCGCATCAACCGGCCCCAGTGCCACCTGTGGTGGTACCGGTAATAATGGTGGTGGTGATGACGTTGATGATTAACTGCATGACGAACACTCTGCTACGAGACTGGCCTCTAGCAATACCCTGCACGGCGGACGCTGTCAACTCAAAGCAGCTTGCCAAGCCGCCTCATCAGGTCTTTACAGAGCAGATGCAGCATATTCAGATCCCGTTGTGGCAGCATAGGCACTCGGTCCATCACCCATTGATGCAGTTTTTCATCCTGCGAAACACCTACTTCCACAAGAATTTCTGCTGTTTTTTGTTTTAGCACTCGAACCTGCCCGCTGTTGTCCGAATTTTCGTCTACGGGGGCCGCTTCATCGAGTAAAGGACTCAGCTCATAGGCATACAGCATGATCGCCTGACCCAGGTTCAACGAGGGGTAGCTCACCTTGAGGGGCAGATAGCTGAGCAAGTCGGCATGGGCCAGTTGTTCGTTGGATAGACCCGACTCCTCGCAGCCAAACAGGATGGCGACCTTGTTCAGTGATGGCTTGGCGCGGATCTGACTGCGGATCTCCCCGGGCGTGAGATAGTACTGATAGCGACCACGCTGACGGGCCGTTGTCGCTATCACCAGATCCATATCGGCCAGGGCTTCGGGCAAGGTATCGAACGCCTCGGCATTGGCCAGAATCTCCTGAGCCCCATGGGCTACCCAGCTTGCCTCATCCTCTTGATGAACCTGACTCGCCACGACCCGCATGGCGTCAAACCCCATGGTCTTCATGGCGCGAGCGGCGGCCCCGACATTCTGTGGGCGGGCAGGCGCCATCAGGACAAAATAGAGCTTCATGGATAATTCCTCGCGGGCAGGGCTGCAAAGGGGCGAAATCTACCGTTAATCCCCGCAAAATGCCACTTGAACAGATGTTTGAATGTTGCCATAGTGGCCAGAAATGTCGGCGAAATAATGGCCAGCAGAAGCACGATAACCACAAGGAAGGTGGCGATGGACAAGGCACTGGGACAGGCAGTTGCAGAGACTATTTTGCAGCGATTCGAGTCATTTTACAGCCGTTTTCTCGAGATCACCCAAGGCAGCAAGAGTCGCTTCGAGCATGGCGACTGGCTCGGTGTGCAGCTGGCCGGACGTGAGCGGATCCGCCTATACGACCATCATGTGGGTGCGACCACGGCGCTCATCCGTACCATGATGGGGGAGCAGGTTGCGACCCAGGACTTGCTCAAGCGCGTCAAGAGCGCCTTTAGCGATCTGCTGCCGGGTTGTGCCAACTTCGAGGTGGCCGAGTCTTTCTTCAACTCTGTCTACCGGCGCATCTTCCGTCATCGCAACATCCGCGACGAGAACCTCTATATACACCCCTTCCGCAGCCGGGGTGAGCATCCGGACTTGTCGGCCCAACTGCGCATTTATCCCAGCAGCCAGGCAGACTTGCCCCAGACCTTGCGTCAACTGTTTGCCGACTACCCCTTTACCTTGCCCTATGAGGATAAGGAGCGCGACATTGCGCATATTTGCCGCCACCTGACCGAGAGCGGTCCGGCGGCACTGCGTGCATCCCCCTTCACCCTGGAACTGCTGCGCGAGGTCTTCTACCGCAACAAGGGCGCCTACCTGGTGGGACTTGCCCGCAGCCAGGAGCGGGTCTATCCCTTCATCCTGCCGCTGCTGAGCACGGGGCAGAGCATCTATGTTGATACCCTCATCTTCGAGCCCGAGCTCGCCTCCATCGTGTTTGGCTTCGCCCGTGCCTATTTCATGGTCTATGCCCCCGAGCCTGCGCTCATCGTTGCCTTCTTGCGGCAAATTCTGCCCCACAAGCCCGACTACGAGCTCTACAACGCCATCGGCTGCCAGAAGCACGGCAAGACGGAGTTCTACCGTCACTATCGCCACCACATGGCCATGAGCCGGGATCAGCTCGTTATCGCCCCCGGCATCAAGGGCATGGTGATGAGCGTGTTCACCCTCCCCTCCTATGACGTGGTGTTCAAAGTGATAAAGGATGAGTTCACCCCCCCAAAAGACGTGAGCCACGAGCAGGTCAAGGCAAAATACCGGCTGGTCAAGCAGCACGACAGGGTGGGCCGCATGGCCGATACCCAGGAGTTCACCAACTTCGAATTTCCCCTGGAGAGGATCTCCCCCGAGCTGCTGGACGAGCTGCAACGGGTCGCCCCCTCGGCGCTGACCCTGACCTCGGACAAGCTGGTGATAAAACACCTCTATACCGAGCGCAAGATGATCCCGCTCAACCTCTATCTGGATAACGCGGACGAGCAACAGACCCGGCTGGCGCTAGAAGAGTACGGCAACGCCATCAAGCAGCTGGCGGCGGCCAACATCTTCCCCGGTGACATGTTGTTCAAGAATTTCGGGGTGACTCGCCATGGCCGGGTGGTGTTCTACGACTATGACGAGATCTGCTATATGACGGAGTGTAACTTTCGCCAGATCCCGCCACCACGCTACCCGGAAGATGAGTTGAGCGCCGAGCCCTGGTATTCGGTGGCCCCCAACGATATCTTCCCCGAAGAGTTCGCCACCTTCTTGCTGCAAAAGCGCCAGGTGCGGGAGATCATGATGCAAGTGCACAGTGAACTGTTCGATGCCAGCTACTGGCAAGGGTTGCAGGCCAATATCCAGGGAGGCAGCTTCGAGGATGTCTACCCCTATAGACGCAAGAAGCGCTTTCGCTATCAGCAGGGAGAACGTGGCCATGACGCCAAGCGGCTCTCCCCTGATGGGACTAGTGCGCCATAAGCGCTGAATGCATTCGACTGGAAAACGAGAGGGGCGCCGCGGCGCCCCTCTCCATTGAGTCAGTTCCCTGTCCGGTAGGTTGGCAAGACCGGCCATGGATCAGACGCGACAACCTCTGACCAGCCATGGGCGTTTACTCGGCCAACTTGGCGTCGAACGTAAGCAAGGTTGCCTGACTGGCATCTTTCAAGACCAGCTGACTACCACCCACCTGATAGCTGGCGACCTGGGTCAGCTTCTGGAGGTAATCACCCTCCTTGGCCATGAGATCCCCCATGCACGCCATGCGGGTTGAACCGAGGCCAGCCAGCGTCAGCGTCTTGTCATCCAGCTTGGTAATGCCACCAAAGTAGCGGTTGCAGCCCCCTTTGCCTGCCACCTTGCCCTCGGAGACTTGCAAGGTAAAGGCATCCGCGCTCGCCCCTTGCAACTGCCAGGTATTGGCCTCCAGTTGAGTCATGTTGGAGCCGGATGTCATGGCACAGCCTCCCAAGGCCAGGGTGGCCAACAGCATCAGATTCTTGTTCATGGGATCCCCTCTCGGTCATATGCAGTAAAATGAACGGCCCTGTTTACCACGATGAGTCAGCGAAGCAAAGCCTTGGAAATTTAAATGAGTCCCTTTACAGCATGCAAGCATGTGCCATGCTTGTGATCCTATTCGGGACCCATGGAGGGGAAATGAATGGCTAACTCACTCATCTGTCTGCTGTTATCTGCCTGTAGCCTCAACTGTATCGCCGCCGACTGGGACTTCCTCGAACAGGATCCCGGCGAAGGAGAGCTCTATCTGAGAAGCTATTCAGGCGTCTTGCAGGACAGCCGGGGAGATGGCCGAACCGACCCTTTCGACACCTGGCTCATCAATACCGGCTATCAGTACAACATCATGGATGATGTTGCCCTCTTCATGGAAGGGGGCCCCGCGGGCTCTGGCCAATCCGCACAGGCGGGCTTCAACCTGGCCTCAGGGCTACGCTACCAACTCACCCCGTCCCTCAACATTGGCAGCCAGTTAAGCCAACTGGAGATTGGCTATGCGACGACCCACGTCGAGCTCAATAGTCGACTGTTACTGGCTCCTCAACTGGCACTGACTGCTAACTTTGGCATCAGCCCGCTCACGGCAGAGCAGTCATTGAGCATCGGCATGGGTTTCCACTTCTGATGCTCAGATGAGCCGACTGGCACTGATTGCTATGCCATTGAGATCTGCATAGACGAAATCCCCCGGCGCTATGGTCACTCCGGCAAAGTTCAGCACGGCGCCCTCCTCCCCAGCCCCCAACTTTTGCGTCTTGACAGGACAGGCCGCCAGCGCCTTGACGCCAAGTGCCAGCGTATTGAGCGTACCCACATCGCGCACAGCCCCATTGATGATGAAACCGGCCCACCCTGACTCGACCGCCTGGATGGCAAGCTGATCCCCCAACAATGCTCGACGCACAGACCCACCACCATCGACCACCATGACCCGGCCATGGCCTGGACGCGCCACCAGATCCCGCACCAGGCTGTTGTCTTCAAAGCAGGAGAGGGTCACCGCCTCACCATAGAAGATGGCGTTGGCGCCAAAGTGTCGAAACAGGGGGTCGGCAACTTGCAGGCTGTCACCGTGCAGGTCGCAAAGATCCGGCAAAAGATCCAGCATGATTCACTCCTCTCCTTGGATATGATGCCGCTCATTCTTTCATCAACACAAGGCGCTGACAATCCATAATGAGTCCATCCTTCCCGCCGCCCTCAAGAGGTGCTTCAAGCACCCGCAACACTGCGTGACGCATGGCTCCATAGCTGCATCTTGGGTCACCTGGTCAATCCTCTGAGATGACCTTGCTCGACCCGATGCAGAGAATGCTGACAGTGGAGGAAAGGTTGATGGCTAAAAAATGGGAACGCTGTGTCTGGATTGATGTCTGGGGCAGAACGACCTCATCGACTGCTTATGTAATGCGAGCCAGGGACAACGCGAAAATGTGCATCCTCATCTTCGAGGCACAGCCTGGGTTATGCCGATTTCATGCAGCGCAGTTGGTGGGATGACTGACGTTTGACCTGGCATAACTGGATGACGCGGGGAGGATCTAGGGGGCAAGCACACGAAAATTTTGTAGTTTTCCCACAAAACCATGTCAATCACATGTTACATTTAATTACATTAATAAGTGGCTAAAAAGGGGCCTGGCCCCACTATTATGCTGCCAGTTCAGGGTTTGACCTATATCAATACAGAGTTAAAAAGTTGCTATCTGACAGCAAAGACTGTTGTTATGCGCCTGTTAACTGATAAAATGCGGCAACTTTCGTAATGGACTACCTTTCCGGCTCCTCTCCCCCGTCAGGGTCGAGAGCCTTCATATGGCGCAGGGATGTTGGCCAGCATTGATACCAAATTCGCGATGACTCGATCCTGAGTTCATACCCTGGATGATGTAATAAATTTTCAGGATACGTCCTTGATGGGTCGGGTAACGCCAAAAGTGTTAAAATTTAGCTAATTAACTGATAAGAATCTGGGAAAACTCATGCAAACACCACACATTCTGATCGTCGAAGACGAGCTGGTTACCCGCAATACCCTCAAGAGCATCTTCGAAGCCGAAGGCTATATAGTGCTGGAAGCAAACAATGGTGACGAGATGCACCAGGCTCTGACCAACCACACCATCAATCTGGTGATCATGGACATCAACCTGCCGGGCAAGAATGGCCTGCTGCTGGCGCGCGAACTGCGTGAAGATGACAACATCGCCCTGATGTTCCTGACCGGTCGGGATAATGAAGTAGACAAGATCCTGGGCCTGGAGATAGGCGCCGACGATTACATCACCAAACCGTTCAATCCCCGTGAGCTGACCATACGCGCTCGCAACCTGCTGAGCCGCACCATGAATGTGCTGCCCGGTGGCGAGGATAAGAAGCAGGTCGAACGTTACCTGTTCAACGGCTGGGCACTGGACATCAACAGCCGTGCTCTGGTCAGCCCGACCGGCGACATGTTCAAGCTGCCGCGCTCAGAGTTTCGTGCCATGCTGCATTTCTGTGAGAACCCGGGCCAGATCCAGACCCGTGCCGAGCTGCTCAAGAAGATGACAGGCCGTGAGCTCAAACCCCATGACCGCACCGTGGACGTGACCATTCGTCGCATTCGCAAGCATTTCGAGAGCGTGGGTGACACCCCCGAGATCATCGCCACTATCCATGGCGAAGGCTATCGCTTCTGCGGCGAGCTCGAGCAAGAATAAACGAGTCCTACCCCACCATATCAAAGGCGCCCTCAAGGCGCCTTTTTGCTGGCCGCGCCAAGCACTGGCAGCACTTTGCCTGATGGGCGCGTAGCGATAAGGGAGGCGGCGTGGGCGAGCCAATAAAACAACATAAGCAAAAAGCCCACTCGCGAGAGTGGGCTTTTTGCTGTGAAGCTGGAGCGGGCAGCGGGAATCGAACCCGCATCATCAGCTTGGAAGGCTGAGGTAATAGCCATTATACGATGCCCGCTTGGCATCAGAAATTGCAGTGGGCAACAGAATCCAGCCCACCTATTCAAGCAATTTGTCACCCTGGGGTTAATCAAGCTGCTTGATATCAGAATATGGAGCGGGTGATGGGAATCGAACCCACGTATGCAGCTTGGGAAGCTACCGTTCTACCATTGAACTACACCCGCGTCAGGGGCTCTACTATATGCATTTTGCCGCCAAGCGCAATGGCACCCTTTCGATTTTTTACAGCAAATCAAACTGTTCGACCAAGTAATGAACAGGGAGCCGCATTTTCAACCGCCCTGCTTCATGCCATGGTATTTACAAGGTTGCCATTGCCTGGGGGCGAGGATAGTCTTGCGCCACTCGAAATGAGGAAGCTGGTGATGGACAAGAATACCCAAAAACATCTTTATGGCTGGTTGCGCATGCAGTCGAGCCACGGCCGGCGCTGGATCGGTCTCTCCATAGTGTTCGGCATGGGTCAGGGCGTCCTGATGGTCGCCCAGGCCTGGCTGCTGGCCACCCTGCTGCACGGTTTCATCATAGCGGGCACCCTGCCCGAGCAGCAGATCCCCCTGTTTATCAGCCTGCTCGCCGTCACCCTCGGCAAGGCACTGCTCGCCTATGGCCGCGAGGTGACCAGCTTCAAGGCTGGCGCCGCGGTCCGCCAGACCATACGTAACCTGGTACTGACGCGGCTCAGTCGCCTTGGCCCTGCTTATATACAGCGTCGTCCGGCGGGGAGCTGGGCCAGCCTGCTGCTCGAGCAGATCGAAAATATGCAGGAGTTCTTCTCCCGCTATCTGCCGCAGATGGCCATCGCCGTTTTCATCCCCATCGTGATTTTGGTGGCGGTCTTTCCGATCAACTGGGCCGCAGGCATCATTTTGCTCGGTACGGCGCCGCTCATTCCCCTGTTCATGATCCTGGTCGGGGTCGGTGCCGCCGATGCCAATCGCCGCAACTTCCACTCCCTGGCCCGCCTCTCGGGTCACTTCCTCGATCGGCTCAAGGGACTGCGTACCCTGCAACTCTTCATGCGTACCCAGGCCGAAGGAAAGGAGATAGAAGAGGCATCTGAGGATTTTCGGATCAGGACCATGGAGGTGCTGCGTCTGGCTTTCCTCAGTACCGCCGTGCTGGAGTTCTTCGCCGCCCTCTCGGTCGCCCTGGTCGCCGTCTACTTTGGTTTCTCTTATATCGATCACCTCAACTTCGGCAATTACGGCGCCAAGGTGACGCTGTTTACCGGTCTGTTCGTGCTCTTCCTGGCTCCCGAGTTCTATGCCCCCCTGCGCGAACTGGGTGCTCACTATCACGCCAAGGCTCAGGCCATTGGTGCCGCCGAGCAGCTGCTGGAGTTTCTGGAAGCCGAGGTGGCTGAACCCGCCAGCGGTGATCAGGCATTCACGGCAACCCAGCCGATCCGGGTCGAGGCCCGTGCATTGGAGGTATTGAGCGCCGAAGGCAAGGTACTGGTCGGCCCCATCGATTTCACCCTGGCACCCGGTTCACGCACCGCCCTGGTAGGCATCAGTGGCGCAGGCAAGAGTTCGCTGGTCAATGCACTGCTCGGCTTTGCGCCCTATCGTGGGGAGCTGAAAGTCGATGGCCAGGAGCTGGCCAGCCTCGACATGAGTCAGTGGCGACAGCGCCTCGGCTGGCTCTCTCAAAACCCGCAGCTGTTTCATGCCTCCTTGCGCGACAACCTGCTGTTGGCCAAGCCTGATGCCAGCGATATCGAGCTGAGCGAGGCACTCAAGGGCGCCCAGGCGTGGGAGTTCGCCATGGAGAAGGGGATGGATTATCCCCTTGGCGATCAGGCGGGCGGCCTCTCAGTCGGCCAGGCCCAGCGCCTGGCTCTGGCCCGCACCCTGCTCAAATCGACTCAATTGATGATCCTGGATGAACCCACCGCTAGCCTGGACAGGCTCTCGGAGCGCGCCATCATGGCGAGCCTGGAAAAAGCCACGGTGGATCAGACCCTGTTGATGATCACCCACAGGCTCGATCAATTGAGTGAAATGGATCAGATCCTGGTGCTGGCCAAGGGCCAGCTGGTCGAACAGGGCCACTATCGGCAACTGAGTGAGGGCCAGGGGCCTTTCGCCAGCCTCTTGTCCCAACGTGCGGGGAATTCTCTCGATGACTGATCTACTGCCGTTTCTGCGGCTCTACCGCCAGCACTGGCTGAGCCTGAGTGTCGGTCTGCTGCTGGCACTGGTGACACTGGCCGCCGGCATCGGCCTGCTGTCGCTCTCCGGCTGGTTCCTCTCCGCCGCCGCAGTGGCGGGCATGGCCGTCGCCAGCCGTGATACCTTCAACTACATGACCCCGGCTGGCGGGGTGCGCTTCTTCTCCATCGTCCGCACCGCAGGCCGCTGGGGTGAGCGGGTAGTGAGCCACGATGCCACCTTCCGGGTGCTGACCCGGCTGCGGGTCTGGTTCTGGCAGAGACTCTCACCGCTCTCGCCCGGTGCCCTGGCAGGCTTTCGCCAGGCGGATCTGCTCAACCGCCTGGTGGCGGACATCGATGCCATGGACCACGTCTATCTGCGCCTGATCACCCCGATTGGGGCTGCCCTGCTAAGCACAGGCGGTCTGGTATTCTTCCTCTCCTTCTTCGATAGTCGGCTAGCCCTCATCCTCGGCGCCATCTTGCTGTTTGGCATGATGGCCCTGCCCCTGGTGTTCTTCTTCGCCGGTCGCAAGCCCGGCCAGGCGCTCATCACCGGCAAGGCCCAACTGCGTACCCGTCTGGTGGATTATCTCGATGGTCAGGCTGAGTTGCAGATGTTTGCCGCCGCCCCCCGCGCCTTGTCCGACCTGCAGCAAGCCGAGCAAGATCTGATCCGTGCCCAGGCACGCATGGCCAGGGTGAGCGGTCTGGCCAATGCCAGCGTCCAGCTGCTCAGTGGCTGGACCCTGACCCTGATGCTCTGGCTCGCCAGCCACGGGGTGGGTGGTGCTGCGCCGGGGCCCATGACGGCGCTGATGGTATTTGCCACCTTGGCAAGCTTCGAGGCCTTGTTGCCCCTGGCTGGCGCCTTTCAGCATCTCTCGACCAGTCTGGCCTCGGCCCGCCGCCTCAACGAGATATTGCAAGATGCCCAGCCCCCGGCGTGGGGAGAACTGCGCGAGCGTGCCGAGGGGGGCGCCTTGCAGATAAGCGATCTCTCCTTCGGTTACCCAGGCAACACCCAACCCGTGCTGCGTGGTTGCACCCTGCAATTGCAGGCGGGTGAGAAACTGGCGCTACTGGGCCAGACGGGGTGCGGAAAATCAACCCTGATGGGCTTGCTGACCCGGGAGTGGAACCCGCAAGCGGGCAAGATAGTACTGGATGGCAAGCCGCTGACCGATTACAGCGAAGGGGCGCTGCGCGCTTCCTTCTCAGTGGTAAGCCAGCGGGTGCATCTGTTTGCCGCCACCCTGCGCGACAACCTCAAGCTGGCGGCCCCGGCAGCCAATGACGAGCGGCTGGCCGAGGTGCTGCAACAGGTCGGGCTTGGCGCGTTGCTTGAGGATGAAGCGGGTCTGGATGCCTGGCTGGGCGACGGTGGCCGCCCTCTGTCTGGCGGTGAGCGGCGCCGGATAGGCATAGCACGCGCCCTCTTGCATGACGCGCCACTCTGGTTGCTGGATGAGCCGACCGAGGGGCTCGACAGCCAGACGGAGCGCGACATCATGGCACTGCTGATGCGACTGGGCGCCGATCGCTCCATGTTGCTCATCTCCCACCGGTTGATTGGCCTGGAGCAGATGGACAGGATAGCGCTGATGGAGGAGGGCCAGATCCGTCTGTGCGCCCCCCACGCCCAGCTGCTGGCAGACGACTACTACCAGAGCCTGCATCGGCGCCTGGCCCCGATCTGAGCGCCCTGAGGCAGTGACCCTCTGAGCTGGTTGGCGACCAGGGTCGTCAACGCTCACCCACACAGAGACAAATAGGGGCTGGTCGCCGGTGGCGACTGGCCCCTATAATGTTTGCCTCACTGGTCAACAAGATGCCGATATGAAACGCCTGATCCTGATGATGCCCCTGCTCGCCTCCGGCTGCGCCAACTTCGCCTTCAACAGCAACCTGGACAAGGAGAACTTTGATGAGTACTTCAAACCGGGCAGCGTCACCATCTACGAGCAGGCCGACCTTGCCGCATTGAACTATCTCTATCTGGGCACCGTCGAGGGCGAATCCTGCCAAAGCGATGCCAATCAGCCCGTTCCCAACGCCGGGGAGGCGCGCACTCTGGCCCGGCGCCGGGCGGCGGACATGGGCGGCAATGGCATCACCATCGACAAGTGTGCCGAGTACAGCGATGTCCCAGGTTGCCTCAAGCAGGTCATCTGCTACGGTCAGGCCCTCAAAGTGGCCGAGCAGAAGTAACACCTCACCCCGGCCTCGCCGGGGTGATTGCATCTCCCCTCACACTCCCCGTGATCACGTCCGTGCTCAAAACAGGTCAATCAGCGTCAGCACCAAGATGCCCAGCGCCGATCCCAGCAGGGCGATGAAGGTCATCACCATGCCACCGCTTCTGAACTTGAAATTCTCTTTCGGCTGACTGATGCCAAAGGCATGCAGCGTGCGTCCCAGCAACAGCAATAGACAAAAGCCATGGATCAGGGGAATAGGGCCACCAAGGCTGTCGAAGCAAAAGATGAGCAGCAGACAGAGCGGCACATACTCGGTGAAGTTGCCATGTGCGCGAATGGCACGGGCAAGCAGCGGCTCCTGATTATCTCCCACCGCCACCTGAAAACGGTGGCGCAGCCGTACCACTCTCAGGCTCAGATAGACGAACAGGCACGCCAGCAACGCGGCGTAAGGGGCAATGACCATGGGCACTCCTCGAAGCAGGATTGGGGAACAAGCGGTGTCAGCACTATAGCCGTGTCCGATTCTTGCGCCAATGCTGCCCGAGGCTGGGCGCCATGGCCGCATTCATGCCTTTACCGGCGGATTATGCTAGATTGCCCCGGTTTTCCACCATGCAGGGGCCTAGCGCGTGAAATTTGAGATAGATACCCTGGGGGTGATCCACTCCCCCTACAAGGAGAAGTTCGCCATACCTCGCCAACCCGGCCTGGTCAAATCTGCCCTCGCACGGCTCGAATTGTTGCCTCCCTACGATCAGCCTGATGTACTGCGCGGCATAGAGCAGTTCTCCCATCTCTGGCTCAGTTTCGTGTTCCACCAGACCATGGCCCAGGGCTGGCACCCGACGGTACGACCACCGCGTCTGGGGGGGAACGAGCGCGTCGGCGTCTTCGCCACCCGCTCCACCTTCCGCCCCAACCCCCTTGGGCTCTCCGTGGTGGAACTGCTCGGCGTCGGGCGTGAACGGGGCAAGCTCTGGCTCGAGCTAGGGGCCGTCGATCTGCTTGATGGTACCCCCATCGTCGACATCAAACCCTATATCCCCTATGCCGACAGCCTGCCCGATGCCAGGGGTGGTTTTGCACCTGATGCCCCCGCCCCGCCCCTTGTGGTGAGCTTCAGCTCGCAGGCGGAGCAGCAGCTGCACCCCTGGCTCAAGGATCATCCCGAGCTGCGCCTGTTGGTTAGCGAGGTGCTGGCGCAAGATCCCCGTCCCGCCTACAAGAAAGGCAAGCCGGACGAGAAGGAGTACGGCGTCAGGCTGTTTGATCTCAACGTGCGCTTTCGCATCAGCGAGCCCGACTGCCAGGTGCTGGCCATTACACCGGCCTGATTACCGCTCAAGCAGTGCACATGAAAAAACCACCCGGGCGGGTGGTTTTTTATCAGTGCTCATCCCTGTGCTCGATGGCAATCTGCCTGAAAGTATCCTCGCAGGCGAGGAAGGCATCGACCACGCAGGGATCGAAATGGCTGCCCCGCCCCTTGACGATGATCTGCGCAGCCTCCTCATGGCTGAATGCGGGTTTGTAGACCCGTTTCGAGATGAGGGCATCATAGACATCCGCCACGGCCATCAGGCGGCCAGAGAGGGGGATGGCCTCCCCAGCCAACCCATTCGGATAACCGCTGCCGTCCCACTTCTCGTGATGGGTGAGGGCTATCTCCCGCGCCAGTCGCAGGAAAGAGTTTGAACCGAGCTGGGCTTCGGCGCTGGCCAGCGCATCGGCGCCGATCTGGGAGTGGCGCTTCATGATGACGAACTCCTCGTCGGTCAGCTTGCCTGCCTTGAGCAAGATAGCATCGGGGATCCCCACCTTGCCCACATCATGCAGCGGCGCAGACTTGAACAGCAGTTCAATGGTGACCTCATCGAGACGATAGCGGGCAGGGTCAGTCCTATCCAGATACTCGGCCAGCGCCTTGACATAGTACTGGGTGCGGATGATGTGCGCGCCGGTTTCATTGTCCCGGGTCTCCGCCAGAGAGGCCAGGCCGAGGATGGCCACGTCCCGCGTCAGGTGGAGTTCGTCGCTGCGCGCCTTCAACTCCGCGATCATCTGGTTGGTGCTGGCGGCGATCAGGCCAAACTCGTCATCCCGCGTCACGGGCACCCGCGCCGCCAGATCGCCAGACTGCACCCGTGCCATGGCGCGGGTCTGGTGCATCAAGGAGAAGGTCAGGTTGCGGCCATAGCCACGGATGATGATCCAGAGATAGCCAAAGGTCACCGCCATCACGAAGGCGATTTCCAGCAGGATATAACGCTGGGCATCCTGCCTCGGCAGCTCGTAACCCACTGTCACCAGCCACTCCATATCCTTGTTGAACAGCAGGAAGAAGACGCCCCCCAAGAGGATAAGCGTCGCCAGGGCAAACAGGGAAAACTTGCGGGAAACCGACATGGCCTGCGGCTGGTTCAGCGCCAGACAGGCTTGATGCTCACGCCGCCGGGCCCACACCCAGTCCCGGGTCAGCGACAAGTCTGCCGCGGCCAGAAACCCGAGCGTACTCATGCCCAGCAGGATCTTGAGGTGGCTCTCCAGTGGGAAGCCATGAACGACCCCATTGTAGAGCGAGAGCAGCAGAGCCCCCAGCAGATAGAGGCCCCACTCCAGTCCGAAGCCTGCGACGCCTTGCGCTGACAGCGTCAATCGGCGCAGCAGAAGTGCGCGCAGGGCAAACATCAGCGCAAAGGTCGGCAAGGTGGGCGTCAACAACTGGAGCAGCGTCAAATGCTCAAGAAATGGACACACCTGAAAACCGTAAAGACAAAATAGTGACAAGGTCACCGCGTAATGCAGGGCGCAACGTCCCGAAATGTTCTGCATAATTCGACCCAAACCGCTGTTTATTGTTATGGCGGCGGGGGAAGAACCCCGCCTTTCACAGACGCCGCAGCAGCAGACTCCCTATCGAATAGCCAGCGCCAAACGAGCAGAGCACACCACGGGCACCCGCAGGAAGGTCGCGATTGTACAGATGGAACGCGATAATGGAACCCGCCGAACTGGTATTGCCATAGCGGTCCAGGATGACGGGAGCCTCCTCCTGGCTGGCATCATGGCCCAGCAATTTACGACCGATAAACTGGTTCATGGTGAGGTTGGCCTGATGCAGCCAGAGTCGGGAAAGTTCCCCGGCCTGCCAGCCCTGAGCCGCCAGCTGCCCCTCAATCTGATCGCATACCAGAGGCAGTACCTCCTTGAACACCTTGCGCCCCTGCTGGCGAAACAGCTTATCGTCGCCATATCGGGTGCGTGGGCTGAGCCGGTTCAAGAAACCGAAGTTGTTGCGAATGTTGTTGGAGTAGTGGGTCACCAGCTTGCTGGCCACCAGCTGCCAAGGGTTGGCTACCTGGCAATCTTCCCCCCGCTCCAGCAGGACAGCTGTACAGGCATCGCCGAAGATGAAGTGGCTGTCGCGGTCGCGAAAATTGAGGTGGCCCGAACAGACCTCGGGATTGACTACCAGTGCCAGCCTGGCCGTCCCTGCCGCCAGCAGATCCGCCGCCGTCTTGATGCCGAAGGTGGCGGAGGAGCAGGCCACGTTCATATCAAACGCCATACCAGCGGCACCGAGGTAGTGTTGCAGCTCGATCGCCAGCGCCGGATAGGGGCGCGGCATGTTGGAGGCGGCGACGATGACCAGGTCGATCTCTTCGGGTTTTCGACCGGCGGCGATCAGCGCCTGTTCGGCGGCGGCCACCGCCATTTCGACCATGATGGACGGCTGTTCATCGGGGCGTTCGGCCAAGAGCGGTTGCATGATGTCAGGATCCAGAACCCCTTCCCGACTCACCAGGAAGCGACTCTTGATGCCGGAAGCTTTCTCGATGAAGTCACTGCTGGAGTGCTGCTTGGCATCGAGCTGACCCGCATCGATGGCGGAAGCGTTCTCTTCGTTGTAGAGATCCACATACTGGTTGAAGGCTTTAACCAGCTCCTCGTTGCTGACGGCATGGGGCGGGGTATAGAGGCCGCTGCCACTGATCACTATCTGGGTCATCTTTGCTCCTGTGCCGGGTGCAGTCCCGGCTTATCGGGTAGGGTCGAGGTGACGCTGGGCTGGGCCGACCTAGGAACAGTCGCCAGAGCGCGACACTCTGCTATCGTTCAGGGTTTCGTTATAACTGATCACCGGATGATGGTCGGCGATTAATTCAGATAAGAGGGTATAAGCTCTATATCTTGTAATAACATATTGTTATAACAAAACGTCACTTCTCATTCAGGAATCTCAGAGTAATCTTGTTTCATCGCCGTAACAAACAGGGATAGCACCATGAGTAAGATTTTTGAGGACAACAGCCAGACCATAGGTCATACCCCGCTGGTTCGTCTCAACCGTGTTACCAAGGGCCGAGTGCTGGCCAAGATCGAGAGCCGTAACCCCAGCTTCAGCGTCAAGTGCCGCATTGGCGCCAACCTGATCTGGGATGCCGAAAAGCGCGGCGTTCTGACCAAGGGCAAGGAGATCATCGAGCCCACCAGTGGTAATACGGGTATTGCTCTGGCCTTCGTGGCTGCGGCCCGTGGCTATCCCATCACCCTCACCATGCCAGCGACCATGAGCCTGGAGCGTCGCAAGCTGCTCAAGGCCCTGGGTGCCAATCTGGTGCTGACCGAGGGGCCTCTGGGCATGAAAGGCGCCATCGCCAAGGCCAATGAGATCCTCGAATCCGAACCGGGCAAATTTGTACTGCTGCAGCAGTTTGAAAACCCGGCCAACCCCGAGATCCACGAAAAGACAACTGGCCCCGAGATCTGGGAAGCCACCGATGGCGACATCGATGTGTTCGTGGCCGGGGTAGGTACCGGCGGCACCATCACCGGGGTCTCCCGCTACATCAAGCAGACCAAGGGCAAGGCCATCATTTCGGTCGCGGTCGAGCCGAGTGAATCTCCTGTCATCAGCCAGAAACTGGCGGGTGAAGAGATAAAGCCAGGTCCCCACAAGATCCAGGGCATAGGCGCCGGTTTCATCCCGGGCAACCTGGACCTGACCTTGCTGGACCGCGTCGAGCAGGTCAGCAGCGATGACGCCATCGAGATGGCACGTCGCCTGATGGAAGAGGAAGGGATCCTGGCCGGGATCAGCTCTGGCGCTGCCGTCGTGGCCGCAGCCCGTCTGGCCGAGCTGCCGGAATTTGCTGACAAGACCATCGTCGTCATACTGCCAAGCGCCGCCGAGCGCTATCTCTCCAGCGCCCTGTTTGCCGGTGTATTCAGTGATCAAGAGCTGCAACAGTAAGTGATGTTATTTTCCATAAAAATGGCGCCCACTGCGGGCGCCATTTTTGTTTGCGCTAAGCTTAGCGCCAAACAGCGCCAGTCGACCCCCTTATTTTTTGGGGTAAAATAACAAATAAAGACGCCACAAAAAAAGCAGACATTCTGTGATAAATCTCATATCCTGTGCGGCGTCACGCACTTTTTGCGGGTCAGGTTTCACAAAGTAACAAAGTGTTATTTTTCGTTATAAAATAACGACAAGCTAGGTATAGCAAGGCTTGCAGCACGGTGTTCCAGAAAATCCGACCAAGACTACAAATACTGAACAGAAAATTGACCTGGATTAAGCTATTGCAGGTCTGATTTCGTTACTTTACAACATATGCATACTTAAACGGTCTGACTGCGCAGCCTCAAGGCGGCCTTTAGGCTATAAAATATCAATAATATGGGGTGAACCATGTACGAGAAGTCTGTAGTTATCACTGCTGAAAACGGCCTGCACACCCGTCCGGCAGCGCAATTCGTGAAAGAAGCCAAAGAATTCCAAAGCGAGATCACTGTGGTCTCCGGTGGCAAGTCCGCCAGCGCCAAGAGCCTGTTCAAGTTGCAGACTCTGGGTCTGACCAAGGGTACCAACGTCACCATCCAGGCCGATGGCCCGGACGCTCAGAAAGCCGTTGAGAAGCTGGTCGCCCTGATGGACGAGCTGGAGTAATCCGGCTCACACTCCTCCCCCACAGTCGTTTTAATAGGAAGGATTATGATATCTGGCATTCCTGCGTCCCCCGGCATCGCATTCGGCAAGGCGCTTCTTCTCAAAGAAGATGAAATCGTTATCAATCAGGGCAAGATTTCTGCCGAACAGATAGATACCGAAATCAACCGCTTCCTCGAGGCGCGGACCAAGTCAGCTACCCAGCTGGAAGCTATCAAAGAGATGGCTGGTCGCACCTTTGGCGAGGAAAAAGAGGCCATCTTCGAAGGCCACATCATGCTGCTCGAAGATGAGGAGCTGGAAGGGGATATCAGATCCTTCATCAAGGACAACAAGGCCCATGCTGACAAGGCCATCTACGAGGTCATCGAGCAATATGCGAAGATGATGGCCGACCTGGATGATCCCTATCTGCGTGAGCGCGCCACCGATTTCCGTGACATCGGCACCCGTCTGGTGAAAAACGCACTGGGCATCGCCGTGGTCAACCTGAGCACCATAGACGAAGAAGTCATTCTGGTCGCCAACGACCTCACTCCGTCTGAAACTGCTCAGATCAATCTGAAATATGTGCTGGGTTTCGTCACCGATATAGGTGGCCGCACTTCCCACACTTCCATCATGGCCCGCTCCCTGGAGCTGCCGGCCATCGTGGGCACCAATGACATCACTCGCCGCGTCAACAATGGCGACATGCTGGTGCTGGATGCCATCAATAACCAGGTCATCATCAATCCAAGCCCAGAGCAGCTGGCCGAGGCCAAGAAGTTCCAGGCCCAGTTCCAAGCCGAGAAAGATGAGCTGGCCAAGCTGAAAGACCTGCCTGCCATCACTCTTGATGGTCATCAGGTCGAAGTCTGCGCCAACATAGGTACCGTCAAGGATACCGAAGGTGCCATCCGCAATGGCGCCGAGGGCGTGGGTCTGTACCGCACCGAATTCCTGTTTATGGACCGCGATGCGCTGCCGACCGAAGATGAGCAGTTCAAGGCATATAAAGAAGTCGCTGAAGCCATGCCTGATCAGCCGATCATCGTCCGCACCATGGACATTGGCGGCGACAAAGAACTGCCCTACATGAATTTCCCGAAAGAGATGAACCCCTTCCTGGGCTGGCGTGCTATCCGCATTTTCTTCGATCGCGAAGACATCATGCACGCCCAGCTGAAGGCCATCTTGCGTGCTTCTGCCTTTGGCAAACTGCGCATCATGTTCCCGATGATCATCTCGGTTGAAGAGTTCCGCAGTCTCAAGGCCACGGTAGAACAGCTCAAAGCCGAACTGCGTGCCGACGGTAAAGCCTTTGATGAATCCATCGAAGTAGGTATCATGATCGAGACCCCGGCCGCTGCCGTGATGGCTCATCATCTGGCCAAGGAAGTGGACTTCTTCAGTATCGGTACCAACGACTTGACCCAGTACACCCTGGCAGTCGACCGTGGTAACGAGATGATTTCCGCCATGTACAACCCGCTGTCACCCTCCGTCTTGACGCTGATCAAGATGGTTATCGATGCTTCCCATGCCGAAGGCAAGTGGACTGGCATGTGTGGTGAACTGGCTGGTGACGAACGTGCCACTCTGTTGCTGCTGGGCATGGGTCTGGATGAATTCTCCATGAGCGCCATCTCCGTACCGCGCATCAAGAAGCTCATTCGCAACACCAACTTCGAAGATGTGAAGGCCATGGCTGATCAAGCATTGAGCTATGCCACCGCCGCCGAAATCGAAGCATGTGTAGATAACTTTATAAAGCAGAAAGCAGTCTGCTAAGATCGGCTGCAAACAGCGACAATCATCTTTAGGAGCTTTTACTATGGGTCTGTTCGATAAACTGAAGAAGCTAGTTTCCGATGACAGCTCTGACACTGGTGGCATCGAAATCTTTGCCCCCCTGTCTGGCGAAATCGTCCCCATCGAAGACGTGCCTGACGTAGTATTCGCCGAGAAGATCGTTGGTGACGGCATCGCCATCAAGCCGGCTGGTAACAAGATGGTTGCCCCCTGCGACGGCACCATCGGCAAGATCTTCGAGACCAACCACGCATTCTCGCTGGAGTCCGATACTGGTATCGAACTGTTCGTTCACTTCGGTATCGATACCGTTGAACTGAAAGGTGAAGGCTTTACCCGTATCGCTCAGGAAGGCCAAAAGGTCAAACGCGGCGACACCATCATCGAGTTCGATCTGGCCCTGCTGGAAGAGAAAGCCAAGTCTACCCTGACGCCGGTTGTCATCTCCAACATGGATGAGATCAAAGAGCTGATCAAGATGACAGGTGCCGTGACCGTTGGTGAGACTCCGGTGATCCGCATCAAGAAATAAGTCTGGCCCAAGCCTGACGATAAAAACCGACGCCCAGGCGTCGGTTTTTTTATGGCCGCACGACCAGCCACAGACTCGACTCCCACTGCATCTTTCCCCACAGATCTACCCATGCCTGATGACAAACGATCTGCTCGGCTTATCACTCCGGACACCACCATGTTCATCTCCTCCGCCAGTCTCCAAGAAGAGATACTGCGGTTGTCCACAAAAAAGCCCCGCAGATGGCGGGGCTGATGGTGACAGGGTGGCTGAATCGCCTTAAAGACTCGCCTCCAATATGGCGCGGCTCACCTCTGGCGTCACGCTTCTGTGCTCACCCAGTGCCGTCATGCCATGAGCCTCAAGCTGACTGATGAGCGGTGCTATGTCAGCCTGATCCAGGCCGTAGTCGGCAAGACGGGTCGCTATGCCCATCTGCTCGAAAAAGGCACGGGTACGGGCGATAGCCCCCTCGATGCGCGCCTGCTCGTCCCCTTCCTTGAGTTGCCATACCCGATCGGCATATTGCAGCAACTTGGCTCGCTTGCTTTGTTGGCAGTGGGTGAGCAGAGAGGGCAGGATCACGGCCAGGGTGCGAGCATGGTCGATTCCATGGGCGGCAGTCAGCTCGTGACCTATCATGTGGGTCGCCCAGTCCTGGGGCACACCGGCCCCGATCAGGCCGTTGAGAGCCAGGGTCGCCACCCACATCAGGTTGGCACGCACCTCGTAGTCATTGGGGGTTGCCAGCGCCTTAGGACCTATTTCAATCAAGGTCTGCAGCAGCCCCTCGGCGAATCTGTCCTGAGCCAGGCCACCTGCGGGATAGGTCAGATACTGCTCCATCACGTGCACGAAGGCATCGACCACCCCGTTGGCAATCTGGCTCTCGGGCAGGGTGAAGGTCTTTTGGGGATCCAGGATGGAGAAACACGGGAACACCAGGGGCGAGCGGAATGGCAGCTTGGCCTGCAGCGCCTTGTTGGTGACCACTGCGCCGTTGTTCATTTCTGAGCCGGTAGCTGGCAGCGTCAGCACGCTGCCAAAAGGCAACGCCTTGCTCACCTTGGCACCGAAGCTCTCCAGGATCTGCCAGGGTTCCCCCGCAAACGGCACGGCGGCGGCAACAAACTTGGTGCCATCGATGACAGATCCGCCCCCCACCGCCAACAGGAAGTCGAGGCTATCGCGACGCACCAGCGCCACCGCACGCATCAGGGTTTCATAGGTGGGGTTGGGCTCTATGCCGCCAAACTCCTGAACATGACGATCGCCAAGGGCCGTCAGCACCTCGGCCAGGGTGCCATTCTTACGGGCGCTTTCGCCACCAAACAGCACCAAAACCCGTGCCTCGGACGGCACCAGCTCGGCCAGGCGGCCGATAGTATCCTTGCCAAAGATGATTTGGGTCGGATTATAAAAATCAAAGTTCTGCATGGCTTGCTCCAAAGTAGACCAGTCGTCTAGTTCATGGGTAAATAAAAGGCGTCGGCCCAGCGGCAGACGCCTGGATTCAGGTATCGAGTTGCAGCAATTGGCGAGTGGCCGCCATGGCCGAGGCCAGAGGAGCCTTGTCCCGGCTCATCTTGCTGAGCAGACTGGCCCCCAGCCAGAGCTGGTAGAGAGTCTGTGCCAGCGTCTCGGGTGCCCCGCAGACTGGCAGTGAGCCATCTGCCTGCCCCTGGGCCAACACGTCTGCGATGCGGCGAATGACACCACGGGTGCCTTGCGCCAGCACGCTGCGCATCCCCTCGGAGAGATCGCTCACCTCGGCGCCCAGTTTGACCGCCAGGCACTTGCCCTCTCCATCGGTGCAGCTCTGGCTGTCGAGCCAGTGCTGCCAGTAGTCGAGCAAACGTTCACGCCCACTGCGATCGGGATGCTCAAACAGCTCATCCATCAAGCGCCAGTAGCGCTCGAAATAATATTCGAGCAGGGCGACGCCAAACGCCTCCTTGGAGCCGAAGTAGTGATAGAAGGAGCCTTTGGGCACCCCTGCCGCATTCAGCAGCTCATTGAGCCCGACCGCGCTGAAGCCCTTGCTGCCAATCAGGCGCTGGGCGGTGCAGAGGATGTGCTGGCGCATGTCGCCAGTGACGGATGTCTTGTGCATGGCGGCCATGATAGCCGCCATTAGACCAATCGTCTAGTGGCAACTCAAAAACCATCCTCTGGCTAAGAGCCCCCCGCCAGGGCGGGGCCTTTTTGTCTGGCCGGACTCAGCTCACAGCAAGATGGTTGGCAAGGAGCTGGCTATGGCCTGAACCTGTGTTCAAGGCAGCACCACCCGGCTCTCGCCCCCGCCCAGCGCCTCGATACGGATCTGCACACCGATGCGCTCCACCAGGGTCTGCACATGAGAGATGACGCCTATCTGGCGCCCTGCAGCTTGCAGGGAATCCAGGCTGGCCAAGGCCAAATCCAGGCTGTCCGGATCCAGTGTCCCGAAACCCTCGTCGATAAACAGCGACTCTATCTGGGTCTGCTTGGAGGAGAGGCTGGAGAGCGCCAACGCCAGAGCCAGGGAGACCAGGAAGCTTTCACCGCCGGAGAGGGAGTCGACAGAGCGCACTTCATCCCCCATGTCGAGATCGACCACCTGCAATGCCAGATCGGTGCCGGGAACCCGCTCCAGCCGGTAGCGAGGCGACAAGTCACCAAGCTGGGCATTGGCCTCGAGCAGCAAGCGCTCCAGGGTCAGGCTCTGGGCGAAGGTACGGAATTTGGCACCGTTGGCCTGACCGATGAGATCCGAGAGCTGTTGCCAGTGATCCGCCACCTCTTGCTGACGCAGCACGGCGGCCTGCAGTTCACCCGCCTTCTGGCGAGCCGCCTCGTCCTGCGCCAGCTGGCTACGACACTCGAACAACTGCTCATCAAGCTCGCGGCAACTGGCTTCGCACTCGGCAAGACGCAGGCTGAGCGCCTCATCGCAGAACCCGGCCATGTCAGGGTGCTGCTCACGATAACAGGCCAGCTTGGCCTCCTCCTGAGCCAGCGCCCGCTGGCGCTCCACGAGCCGGGTGCGCGCCTCGGCCAACGCTTCCTCCAGCCCTTGCAGGGTCTGGCGCTTGGCCTTCCGCTCCTCTGCCGAGATGGCCAGCAGACGACGCAGCTCATCCTCCCCGACCCCGAGCGCACTGGCATGCTCGCTCCAGCGCGCCAAAAGCGCCTGCCGACGATGCTCGGTCAACTGCCTCTCCTGCTCAAGGTGAGCCAAGCGGGTCTTTAGCTCGGTTTGTCGCTCGCGCAAGCCACGCACAGCCGCCCCGGCTTCGTCAATCTGACCTGCCAGCTGCGCCAGGCGCTGCTGCCATTCGGCCTCCACCGCCTCGATGGCCAGCCCTCCCAGGCACTCAGCGCGACTGGCCAGCAAAGCCTGGCGCTGCTGCTCGCCTTCTTTATAGTCAGCTTCCAGCTTGTCCAACCGCTCATTCTGGCTCTGTACCCGCACCTCCTGTGCACTGAGCAGGGGAGTCAGCGTGGCGAGTTCATTGCCAAGTTGTTCCCACTCGCTCTGCCCCTGCAAATAAGCCTCGCAGGTCTGCCGCCACTCCTGCCAACGCTCTCCCGCCACCCACTGGCGCCAGGGCTCAGCGCCCATCTGCTGATCGAGCCGTGCCTCCCCTTGCACCAGACGCTGACGCAGTGTGCTCTCCTGCTCGGCCAACGCCTTCAGTTCGGCCTCCAGTGCTATCTTCTGGCGCTCGGCTTCGTGCAGCTGCTGTTCACACTGCTGTTGACGAACATTGAGTCTGATCAGCTGATCCCGCAGCTCCGCCAGTCGCTGCTGCTCCCGCTGGGCTTGTTGCAACTGCACCAGGCCAGTCGCCAGGCTCAGCGCCAGAGCCTTCTCCTGGGTCAGCAGTTGCGTCTGCCACTCGTCCCATTCGGTTGGACTGGGGTTAGTCGGCAGGTCGTGCCCCAGCAGCTTGCGCCCTCCCAGCGTTTCCCAGCGCTGACTCAGCTGCTCGCTTCTCACCGCCAGCTCGGGATGATGTTGTTGGTGGGCAGCCAGCTGACGGGTCAGTTCGGCGCGCTCGACCTCCCCTTGCAGATGCTGACGGTTGAGCTGCTCCCACGCGAGATCCAACTGGCGAACCCGTTCGCTCTGGGAAGCCAGGATACCCGTGACTTGAGGCTGGCTCTGGCTGTATGGGTGATCTTCCGCACCGCAGAGCGGGCACGGGGCGCCCTCCTCGAGGACATGGCGATGCTGCTCGAAATTGGCCACGGCGCGGGTCTGCTCAAGGGCATGGCGCGCCTCATCACGCTGGGCGACCAGCCTTGCCAGCGCGGGCTCCCGCTCTCCATGCTGCACGGCAAGTCGGTCCAGCTGCTGCTCGATCATGCTTGTTTCTTGCTGCAAGCGCGCCTGCTGCTCGCTGTGGTGGCGGCCCTCTTGCGTCAGCGCCAACAATGCGCGCACTTGCCCCAACTGCTCGGTCCGGGATTGACGAAGCTCCTGCGCCCCGGCGACCTGAGCGTCCCACTCCTGCGCCTGCAGTTCATCGTGCTGCCGTTGCAAGCTTGCCCGTTCCTGCTGCCAGTGGTCACGCTCCTGTTGCCCCTGCTCCAGATGGCTATTGAGGTCGAGCAGGGTCTGGCTGCGCCGGGCACGGCTTTGAGTCAGCTGTTGCAGCTGCACCTTGCTGTCGGCCAAGTCCTGCATCGCAGCCAGCAAGGGCTGCCACTGACGGGCCAAGGGCGCCACCCCCTTGCGTTCCTCGAGCCAGTTCGCTCGCTGCTGACGGCGCGTCTCGAGGAATTGCTTCTGCTCGTTTTGTTGCTGCCACTCTTGCTGCAGCTTGAGTTGCTGCTCGCGCGCCTGCACGCCCTGCTGCTGGATCTCTTGCAACTGTCCGGCCTTCTCCCGGATACGGGTATCGAGATCTTGCGCCTGCTTGAGGACGGGTTGCAGCTCACGCCACTGGCGCTCGGCGGCCTGCCTGTCGGCCAAGGCTTGCTGCTCGCGCTGCGCGGCTTGCTGCTGTTCCCGCTCGGCCCGTTCAAGTTCGGGGCCCAGTTGAGCGATGAGCCGCCTCTGCTGCTCGGCCTCCTGGCCAAGGCGAGTCAGTTCATCATGGTCGGCGCGAGCCCCCTGGGCCTGCTCGGCAAGGCTAAACTCCGCCCGCAGGGGGGCCGCCTCGGCGTGGGCCTGCGCCGCGCCAGCCAGCGCCGCCTCCCCCTCCTGGCACGCCAGGCTCTGGGCGGCGATACGCGCATTGAGATCGCGCAGCGCCTGCAACAACTGCCGGGCCTGCTGCGCCTGACTGAGTTGAACGGCTCCCTGTTGCTGACGAGAGAGCCACTCTGCGCGGGTCTGCTCATCCATCAGAGTGAGATCGCCGAGTCGCTCGCTCAGGGTTGCCAGCGTCTGCAGCTCCCCCCTGGCGCGCTCATAGGTCTGCACCGAGATAGCCGAGTAGAGCTCGGTGCCCGTCATGCGTTCGAGCAGGGCGGAGCGTTCGTTGGCGTCAGACTTGAGGAAGGCGGCAAACTCCCCCTGGGGCAGGATCACGGCACGGCGGAACTGCTCCCAGGAGAGCCCCACCAACTCATCGATCCGCTCTTGCAGCTCGCGCTTGCTGCCAGAAAAAAGCTGGCCGCTGGTCAAATCGGTAAGGGATCGATCCTGGGGCTGGAAACGGCCCTCAGCCCGGTTGCGAGCCCGGCGCACCGTCCAACGGGCGAGATAGGCACGACCATCGCAGCCACGAAAGCGCACCTCGGCAAAGCCGCTGGCATGACCGCGACTCAGGATGCCGCGCACGTCATTGGCCTTGAGCTTCTCCTCGTCATCCTGACGACCGACTTCGGCCACATTTTTACGGTTGGCGACAAAACGGGGCATCTCGTCATAGAGCGCCAGACAGATGGCATCGAGCAGGGTGCTCTTGCCCGCGCCCGTATTGCCGGTAATGGCAAACAGGCCGGCAGCGCCCAGGGCATCCTTGTCAAAATCGATGTGAAAAGCCTGGGTCAGGCTGGCCAGGTTCTCCCCTGCCAGGGATAAGATCTTCATGACTTCGCCTCCCTGACCTGAGTGAGGATCTCGTCGAAGGAGGCGAGCAGCGCCTCGCTTGGTTCCCCTTCGAACTGGCGTTGATAGCAGAGGGTAAAGACTTCCTGAGGCGCGATGTCATCCAGGCGCCGCCGCTGGCCGCCATCGGCCAGCCCCTGCCCGCTGCCCTGATAGCGGGTGCTGATCTTGGCCAGGCGTACCGGCTTGCCCGCCAGAGCGGCGAGGATGCGCTCGCGAATGCGAGCCTCTGGCTTGGGTAGCAGCAGCCTCACCTCCAGGAATGGTTGCGCCTGCTGGGGGGCATCGGCCAGATCCAGTGCGGCTATGGCATCCAGGGCAGCACTCAGCTCGCTCTCGGGCAGTCGTATCATCTCGACACTGCGCGGCACCAATATGGGCTCTACCGCCACCAGCTTGCCGGCCTCCAGCGTGACTTCCAGCACCTGGTGACGGTAGTTGGCCTCATTGAGCGAAAGGGGAAGCGGCGAGCCGCTGTAATGCACCCCGGGCGCCAGGCGCTGGGCCAGATGCAGATGCCCCAGCGCCGTGTAATCGGCACTGGCAAAAATGTCGACAGGCAAGGCATGCTGGTTGCCACCAAGCACCCGCCGCTCGGACAGTTCGGAGAGCTGCCCCGCCGCCAGATAAGCATGTCCCATGGCAACCAGAGCCTGCTCGGTTTCGCAGCGAGCCCGTCCCTCGGCCAGCAGCTCATCATAGATCTGGCGCACCCCTTCAATCAGCCTGTCCTGCCCCTCCCCCAGGGCCTCGGGTCTGAGGTCGCTGCTGCGCAAGAAGGGCACGGCGGCGCACCAGGCGGCCACCTTGCCGTCATGGTCATGCAGCGGCACCAGCAGGCGATCCGTCTCGAGCGCGCCGTTCTCATCCCGGCTGATGCTGCCCACCAGATGCAGATTGAAGGCACGCAGCAGCTCGTGGGGGGCATCCAGCTTGGAGGGAGAGTCGTGGTTGCCACCGACCAGCACCAGGTTGAGCCTGGGCATATCGGCGCGCAATCTTGCCAGAAAGCCATAAAGCTGCTGCCAGGCGCTGGCGGGGGGATTGGCGGTATCGAACAGATCCCCTGCCACCAGCAGGGCATCTATCTGCCGCGTCTTGATGGTCTTGGCCAACCAGTCGAGGAAGGCGTCATGCTCGAAACGGCGCTCATGACCATGGAGCTGATGGCCCAGATGCCAATCGGCGGTATGCAGGATTTTCATGGAGTTGCGGCTCAATTAAGCGAAGGCGTCAGGCGCCCATATTGACGTCATGGTGCCTTAGCCCATGCCTGCTCGGCAAGGGCAGGACTCAAGGGTGCCATAAAGAAAAACGGTTCAAGCCCCGAACCAGTGCATCCGGTATTGGCCATGTCCGGTCAGGGGATCCGGTTCCTCGCCATCGATGACGAAGCCATGCTGACGATAAAAACGCACCGCCGGGTCGTTCTCGGTGAAGACTCTGGCATGGAGGCTGGTGACCTGAGTCTTGGCATTTTGCAGCAAAGCATGGCCTATGCCTCGCCCCTGGCTATCCGGGCGAACAAACAGGGCGACCAGATAGTCATCGACCAGGGCGATGAACCCCTGCAACTCGCCATCGTCTTCATAGACCCACACCTCGGCTCTGGTCAGGTAGCGGCTGCGCAGCAGTTCCTGAGCCTGCCACCAGACGGAAGCATCGACAAAATCGTGGGACTGCAGGGAAGCCAGCAACCAGATATCCAAAATGGCATCCGTGTCCTGCGCCCGACTCGCTCTGAGCATCTCTTCATCCTTATCCGTCAGCCAACTCTGGCAGTCTAGGAGACCTCGTCTGCCCCTTGCTCGGCCAGCACCCAGGCCTGTGAGCGCCGTCCGATTTTTCTCACCGGAGTGATTGGTCGATCACAATGCGCCGCTTTGCAGTACAATGCCCGCCGGACAATCTTTACGACCGAGGACGCCATGTGGTTTAAAAACCTGCAGATTTATCGCTTTACCCGCCCCTTCGAGCTGAGTGTCGACGAGCTGGAGACCCAGCTTGAGGCCTGCGCCTTTACCCCCTGTGGCAGCCAGGACATCTCCCGGTTCGGTTGGGTCAAGCCCCTCGGCAAGTTCGGCGCCACCCTGACCCACTCGGCCGCTGGCCACATCCTCCTTTGCGCCCGCAAAGAAGAGAAGATGCTGCCCGGCAACGTGGTCAAAGAGATGCTGGCCGAGAAGGTGGAAGCGATCGAATTCGAGCAGGGCCGCGCCCTGAAGAAGAAAGAGAAGGAGGCACTGAAGGAAGAGATAATGCACACCCTGCTGCCTCGCGCCTTCAGCCGCACCAGCCAGACCTTCGCCTGGATAAATCCGGCCGACAACCTGATGGTGGTCGATGCAGGCTCCGCCAAGAAGGCTGACGATCTGCTGGCCCTGCTGCGCAAGAGCATAGGCACGCTGCCTGTGGTGCCGGTGGCCCTCAAGAATCCGCCTGAAATCACCATGACCGAGTGGCTCAGCGAGGGGAACCTGCCCGCCCCCTTCACCCTGGAAGATGAAGCGGAGCTGCGCAGCGCCATGGAACATGGTGGCATCATCCGCTGCAAGCAGCAGGATCTGATGACTGACGAGATCAAGAATCACCTCGCCAACGACAAGCTGGTCACCAAGCTGGCGTTGAACTGGAGCGAGACCCTGAGCTTCGTGCTCGGCGACGATCTCTCCATCAAGCGCCTCAAGTTCAGCGAAGAGTTGCGCGAGCAGAATGATGACGTGACCAGCGAGGATCCGGCCGCCCGTCTGGATGCCGACTTCGCCCTAGTCACCGCCGAGCTGGCTCAGTTCATCCCGGCACTGTTCGCGGTGCTGGGTGGCGAAGAGCAATCTATCTAAGCGCCTGCCTGCGTGTGAATAAATGTAAAAAAACCGCCCGAGGGCGGTTTTTTTTTACATTTGTCATCAATTATTCTTGGCCACCATGCCCAGATTCAGAGAGCGCCGCGATCCTGCAACAAGCCATGGATCCGCTCGGCCAGCACCGCGTATCCCTTGCCATTGAGGTGCACCATATCGGACTTGAGATCGGGACTGCGCAGCAGCTCGCCTATGCTGCTGTCATCCAGCACCAGCTGATAACGTTCAGCCAACTCGCCATAGAGAGGAGCCCCGTCGCTCAACAACGACTTGCGCGGCACGGCCACCAGCAACAGCTGAGCACCGCTGCCCTGCACCGCCTCTATCATGGCGGCGAGATTGGCCTTGAGCGCAGACTCACCGCTGTTTCGCAAGATGTCATTGCCCCCCTCCAGCAGGATCACCAGGCCGGGTCTGTGCTCTGCCAGCAAGGCCGGTAGCCGTGCTCGGCCCGCCTGGCTCAGCTCCCCCGATACCCCGGCGTTGATGACAGTGTGGCCACTGAGGTTCGCCAGCACGCTGGGGTAGCTCTGCGAGGGACTCGCACCCCGTCCCTCGGTCAGACTGTCCCCAAAGGCCAGTATGGTTTCCCCGGCCATCAGGGGCCTGAACTGGGGATCACCACAACCGGCTAACAGCAGGCAGAGCACTGCTATCACGCCTCTTCTCATCCTCTCCTCCCTGGTCGCCGCCATGCTCGTTCATTGATAGATTTGTAAGCATTTGAGTATAAAGACAAACTTTCCATGGAGCCTCACTTGTGTCACATTCTTTATCCCTGTAGGAAAAACAGACAAGGAGTGTGTCATGTCCCTCAAACCCCTCAGCCTGCTGGTCGCCCTCGGCCTGCTCGCCGGTTGCGCCTCTCAGGAAGCCTTCCATTACGCGGTGCCCCCCCAGACCCTGCTCGCCCCGGAGGCCGCCAGTGGCTGGACCGACAAGCAGGGCTGGCAAGGCAAATCCTTCATGGTCGCCGCCGCCAACCCGCTGGCGGTGGATGCCGGTTATCAGGTGATCAAGGCGGGTGGATCGGCGGTGGATGCCGCCATCGCCGTGCAATTGGTACTGACCCTGGTCGAGCCGCAATCCTCCGGCATTGGGGGTGGCTCCCTCATGCTGGTCTGGAATGGCAAGCAGGTCAGCGCCGTGGATGGCCGGGAGACGGCGCCGGCTGCCGCCACCGATCAACTCTTCATGAAAGATGGCAAGCCGATGGCCTTCTATGAGGGGGTCGTCGGCGGACGCTCGGTCGGGGTGCCCGGCACGGTACGCGCCTTGGCCCAGGCCCATCAGCAGTATGGCAAGCTGCCCTGGGCCAGCCTGTTCGAGCCGGCCATCATGCTGGCCGAACAGGGCTTTGCCATCAGTCCACGCCTGGCGTCCCTGCTGGCCAAGGAGCCCTATCTTGCCAAGGATGATGACGCCCGCGCCTACTTCTATCAGGCCGATGGCACGCCCAAGACGGCAGGTACTCATCTCACCAACCCGGCCCTGGCCAAGGTGCTGCGCACCCTCGCCAGCGAGGGGGCTGACGCCTTCTATCGCGGCCCGCTGGCCGAGGCGATGGTTGCCAAGGTGCATCAGCACCCGGAGAACCCAGGGGTACTGGCCGCCAGCGATCTCGCCAGCTACAAGGCCAAGCTCAGGGACGGTCTCTGCTTCGATTATCGCCAGAGCGAGGTGTGCGGCTTCCCGACCCCCTCCTCCGGCACCTTGGCGCTAGGGCAAATTTTCGGCATGCTGGAGAGTCGCGACATGGCGGCTCTCAAGCCCGTGCAGGGAACCGGCGGCCAGTTAAGCGCCAGCCCGGAAGCCATCCATCTTTACAGCGAAGCGGCGCGCCTCGCCTTTGCCGATCGCAACCAGTATGTGGCAGACATGGATTTTGTCAGCGTGCCGGTGGCTGGCATGCTGGACAAGGGTTACCTGGCAGAGCGGGGCGCCCTTATCGGGGATAAATCCATGGGTACGGCCAAACCCGGCACCCCGCCCATGGCCATGGCCCGCGGCCTGGATGCGACCCCGGAGTTGCCTTCCACCAGTCACATCTCCATCATCGATAGCCAGGGCATGGCCGTCTCCATGACCAGCTCCATCGAGGATGGCTTTGGCTCAAGATTGATGGTGAACGGTTACCTGCTCAACAACGAGCTGACCGATTTCTCCTTCACCTCGGTGGACGCCGCAGGAGTGCCGGTGGCAAACCGGGTCGAGCCCGGCAAGCGGCCACGCTCTTCCATGTCGCCCTTGCTGGTATTTGATAAAGAGAGCAAACAGCTGACGATGAGCCTGGGCTCCCCGGGTGGCTCGGCCATCATCAACTATGTGGGCAAGACGCTGCTCGGCACTCAGGACTGGGGCCTCAACTTGCAGCAGGCCATCAACCTGCCCAACTTTGGCAGCCGCAATGGCCCTACCGAACTGGAGCTGGGACGCACCCCTCAATTTGTGGTCGATGCGTTGCGGGCCCGTGGTCATGAGGTGGTGTTGAACGAGCAAACCTCGGGATTACAGGGGGTAGAGCGCAATACCCAGGGCTGGTTTGGCGCCGCCGACCCGCGCCGGGAAGGAACAGCCAAGGGTGAGTGACATAGCGTCATGACCTCCGCGCATCATTCTGGCTAACAACGTGCACATACCAAAACAGCGAGGCCACCCTTGGGTGGCCTCGCTGTTTATCGGGAAGTCAAAGTCCTCAGGGGTTACGGGCGGTCAATTCGGCCGGTGCAGCTGTCTGGGCCAACTGCCAATGCTGGCGCTCGATACGCTCCAGTGCCGCAGGCTGCAAACTCCCTCTGCCGACGGGCGCCACGGGCCAATTGGGCAGCGGCCACCAAGGCAGGGTCAACAACAAAGCAAACAGGCTAGCAAGGTACCATGCCATGGGAGGCTCCTGTGCGACGCTTATTCTGATGGGACGCCTGTTGCAGTGCATCCCCAAGGTTACCTCATTATGATGCCCCTCCCCGATGACGGCCGTGTTACAGCAAATTGTGTTTATCCAGCAGGCGATAGAGCGTTGCCCGAGAGATGGCAAGCTGACGGGCAACCTCTTCCAGGCGATCAGGAAAGCGGGCCAGGGTCCGCTCCAGCGCCTGACGCTCGGCAGCCTCTCGCACCGCCTTGAGCGAACCATCAAACAGCAGTGAGTCGGCGTTGGCAAGCTCCAGATCCTGCGCCTCTATCAAGGGACCAGCACACATGACAGCAGCACGCTGCACCCGGTTGCGCAGCTCGCGCACATTGCCGGGCCAGCCATAGGCCTGCATGGCCTGGCGGGCCTGATGGGAAAAGGTCAGGGGCCTGCTGCCCCGCACCTCGGCCAGGATCTCGTTGGCAAGCAGTTGCACATCATCCCGCCTGTCTCGCAGCGCCGGGGTGCGCAGCCGCACCACATTGAGCCGGTAATAGAGATCCTCGCGAAAACGCCCCTGTGCGACCGCCTGCTCCACGTCGATATTGGTTGCCGCCACCACCCTGACATCCACGCTGCGCGACACATGGCTACCGACCATCTCGATGCATTGTTCCTGCAAGAAGCGCAACAGGGTGACCTGATCTTCCAAAGGCAATTCGCCGACCTCATCGAGAAACAGGGTACCGCCATCAGCCGCCTCAATCTTGCCTATCTTGTGGGCCTGAGCCCCTGTGAACGCGCCCTTCACATGGCCAAATAGCTCAGACTGGATCAATTGATGAGGCATGGCGCCACAGTTCACGGCCACAAAAGGCCCCTCCTCCCCGAAGGTACCGTAGTGCAATTCCCGGGCAACCAGCTCCTTGCCCGTCCCACTGGGCCCCGTCACCAGCACCGGCAAACGACTGTGTTGCAGCCGCGTAATCTGCTCCCTGAGCTGGATGATTGCCTCACTATTGCCCTGAATGAGCCGCAGTTTGGCTGGTAGCTTGGGACGCTGGCGCTCGTCGATGAGTCGAGCCATTCCCAAGGCGTGACCCAGGCTATGGCACAAGCGTGCAGCATCAAGGGGAAAGGTGTGAAAGTCATGGAAACAGGCGGCCAGCAGACTACGCAGCTTCTCGCATGCCAATAGCTCCCTGTCGACCAAACCTATCCAGAGCCGATTTGGATGCTGGGCAATGAGCGCACGCAAAGTTTCATTTTGCAGCGGATCGATCGCCACCAGAACCAGGGGAAAGTCACCATGACGCAACTTCTCCTCCGCCACGCTCAACGAACGAGCCCGAGATAAACGCCACTCTCCCTGAGTAAGCAGAGTCTCTAACGCAGAACATGGATTGATAATCAGCAGTGCTTCTTCCGGCATGTTGAAACCTCCTGTCGTCCGTGCCGATTGCAACCCTAGCCGACGACCACTTTGTCATCGGTTTGCAGGTAGAAATGAAAGTTTTGATATCAAACGGCACCATATCGATGAACTCAGACGGGATAACTATAACCTATCCCGGATATAGACTAATGGCACAGCAATAATGAGAAATGACATTCAATCCTGAGAAGAAGCAAACCTATTAATAAACATAAGGTTATTAGAGGGAAAAAATTTCACATCTCATTACTGAGATTAAATGATGCAGAAGTTAATTATATTCTACATAAAAAACAACATATTAAGCATTGGCACAAGCATTGCTTTATCTCTTTCGCCCCTCTTATCGCATGGAGAGAAAGAGTGAAAATACATATTGCATTGGCTGCTTATATTTTATTGCTATTCACAGCCCCAACCAGAGCTGAAAATCAGGTCAATTTAGGCCAGCAGGCTCTGAGTAATATTAGAGGAAGCGTGGGGGTGAATATGGTGTCCGGCAGTAATAATCAACAAGGTAATCTTGCCGCCATCGCGATTTCAGGCCCTGCCATCATCCAGTTCAGTCAACAGACCGAGGCGGTCTCCGCCCTCAATGGGAGCCAGCGTGTTGCCATTTACGACTCGGCCCTGACTCAAAACAAGGGGCTCATCGGCATCAATCAGGGAGCCGGGGAAGCCAATCAACAGGTCAATGCCTTCGCGCTCTCCCTCGGGGATGACAGCGGGATAGGCGCTGTGACCGACATCAATCTCAGTACCAGCGTCGCTAAATTGCCTACAGGCAAGGCACCGGCGAACTCGACAAACAGCATTTATCTGGATGGCAACGCCCTCGCAGGAAGCAAGGGTGTCATTCAGGTCAATCAGGTCACGGGACAGGGGAATCAAGCGGTAAACATGGTTTCCCTGCCTTTGACAGGTGCAGTAACGGCATCGCCTTGATGCCGCAGGGACTGGAGGTTAAACCTGACACTTCACCGCTGCAGCCGACACTCAATGTATGGTTCGGAGCGCGGATATCGGAGTCACAGGCAAGACCCCCATGGCAAGCTCAATGGAGAGACTCATTATGCGTGGACTTATTTACAGCTCATTAGCCGCCGCGGTCGTCATGGCCATGTCGGGCACAGCATTCGCCACTGAAAGAGGCGGCTACGGTGACAAAGACGAAACGGGCGCCACCCTGACCAAGAAGGTCAAGGTCGAAGTGGACGTCGATTACGCTGGCAAGGTCAACATCGGCGGATCCATCAATGTCAATAAACTGGGTATGGCTGTCGTGGATAACCAGCAATCCAGTTCCATGATTGGCACCTCCAACTACAGAACCGAAAACAAGAGCCAGATCGATAACTCCTTCAAAGGAGTGTCTGGTAACGTCGGCGCCAACGTGGCGGCGGGTGATTCCAACGTGCAAGGCAACAGCGCTTCCCTTGCAGCCTACGATTCCGTGGACGCCGAGTTCGTCATGGGTCGTGGTTACCCGGGTCAAAGCGGCTCTGCCGGTGGATCATCTGATGCTGAGATCTTCTCCGATCAGAGCGCCAGTCATAACCTGACCACCAACATGGGTCATCAGAACAAGTCTGGCATCGGCGATGGCGCCTTCAAGGATGCTGCAGGCAACATCGGGGTGAACGTGGTATCTGGTTCGGGTAACGTCCAGGCCAATAACATGGCTGCCACTGTCTCGACCGGCAACATGGCCGTGGCCACTGTCGCCAACAGCCAGAACGTCTCCCACAACGCCACCTCCAACACCAGCCTGAGTGCAACCAAAACTGTGGCCTACAACCCTGTTTACCTGAAACTCAACGCTCACGGCAGCTATGAGGGTGATAGCAAGCAGTCCAACGATGTCTATCCCGAAGTGTGGGTTGATGGGGATCACAATCCGGGGGCGCAAAGTCAACTCGGTCATATCGACTTCGATAACGAGAACCCGAAAAATCCTGGCAAGTTCGAGTTCAAAGAAGAGGGCGATATCAAGCTGAGTGGTTCGGTATCTGGCTACATTCCTGTGGTCAACACCTACACCAGTCGTGAGACCTTCAACCACGCCAACATCAATGGCGGAGCCTTCAATGGCGCCGTGGGCAACATTGGGGTGAACGTGGCATCTGGTACCAACAATCTGCAAGCGAACAACCTCTCGCTGGCCGCAGGTTTCGCCAAGTAACCTGTCTGAATAGGGGGCTTCAAGCCCCCTTTTTTTACACACATGCGAGGAGGAGACAATGCGCTGGCTACTACTCTTGTGTCTCTGTCAGGGTGCTTGGGCTGCCAATCTGCCCATAGGGGATCATCTCCCGGCCCTTGGCGACTTCAACAAGCCGGTGCAGAGCATACTGGAACGGCGCTTTGCCAACATCGAACGTCAACATACAGATTTCAGCTGCGGCGCCGCTGCCGTGGCAACCATATTGCGTTACTCCTACGGCCAGGTGACCAATGAACGCTGGGTCATGGATGGCATGATGGCCATGGCCGATCCGGCTTTGGTACAACGTTATGGTTTTTCCATGCTCGACATGAAGCAATATCTGCAAATGCTCGGCATGCGGGTCAGGGGCTATCGACTTGGTGACGAGAAACTGCGCCAGGTGAGAGTGCCGACCATAGTACTACTCAATATTCGCGGTTATCAGCACTTCGCCGTGCTGCGCGCCATTGATCGAAAAGATCGCGTCTATCTGGCCGATCCCGCCCTGGGAAATCGCATTATCTCGTTTGATGAGTTCAAGAAAAGTTGGAACGGGATCCTGCTGGCGGTAATTGGATCCGGATACCGTCCGGACGCTCCACTGGCCAATCCATCCCCCCCTCTGTCAGTGCGCGGGAAAGATGGCCTGTTTGCGCCCATCAATGAGACCTCCCTGCTGGAGTTTGGTTTTCAGCACAGAGAGCTAATGTGAGGCAGTTATGAACAACCTACATTCCGTTTGGCTTGCCTGCTTGTTTGCAGGCTTGACCGGCCCTGCGCTGGCAGCCTCGGATCCACTGGCCAACCTGTCGGAGCACTTCGCCCCGGAGCTTGGCGACAGTGAACTCGCCAATCTGCGCGGTCGTTACGCCGGGCCTCAGGGGATCCGCTATTTCGGGATCGAATTTATCTCGACCCTGACCACGGCCCAGGCGCAGCAGACGGCAGCCATGAATCTGACCCTGAGCGTTATCAAGAATCACCCCAACCTCGACATTCGCATCAAAAGTGATGCCAAGACAGCTGTCTCAGCCACGCCCGCCGCCAGCAACATCAATGGCTCAGGCCTGGTTCAGGTGGTGCAGCTGCAAGGCAGCGGCAATAGTTCAGTCAACCAGACGGGCATTACGTTCACCGCGCCTCCAACCACGGGCCAGAGCGTGAGCGCAGGCAATTATGAGAGCCAAGGGGCGCTGGGTACCGCCAGCTATCGAGTCTCGGGCAATTATGCGGGACTGCAACTAAACTCAGCCGATGGACACGTTCAACTGGAGCAGAGTCTGCGAGGGGATAACTTCAGCCGGGGCTTGTTACAGCTTAATCGAGTAAGAGGTGATGGTTTGCAGGCTCTCAATCAGACCCGGATCTGGCTCTCACGTTAATAAATAGCCCCTTGCTGATTCTGCTCCATTGGATGGCGCTGATACAAAGACAATAAACAACAAGGATGGATCCGATGAAACAGTCTGCCATGGTGTTGATTGCGCTGACACCGCTCAGCTGCTGGGCTGCCAGTGCGGAAGAAGAAGCACTGCAGCAACAACTCGATCTGCTACGCCAGCAACTTATCCAGCAAAATCAGGCGCTCCACCAACTACAAGCGCGTCTGGAGGCCGTCAAGACCAGCAAGACAACAGGCACTGCAGTCGCCACTGGTGCCGTTGCTGGCACAGCCGCATCCGTTCCCCAGAATGAAGCGACTCGCCGTACCCCGGAAGCGGGGCGCAGCACGGAAGACCTGATGATCGAACAGCATAATGTGTTCGACCGTGCCTGGGTGCTGGACTTCGGCCTCTCCTATCAGCATTACAACCGTAAGGATTTGGCCCTGCGTGGCTTCCTCGCCCTCGATGCCATCTTCCTCGGCGAGATCAATCTTGACCGGGTACGTTCAGATCAATGGGTCGCCGACCTGGTTACTCGCTATACCCTCAACGATCGCTGGCAGCTGGAGTTGGCTGTTCCCTACATGCTGCGCAGCACCAACTATCAGACCACGGGCAAGGAGAATTCCAGCCGCGATTTCGAAGAACAGAGTGTCACGGACGGCGGCTTGGGTGACCTGAGCATGGCGGTCTACTACCGAGTGCTGGCCGAGGATGAAGATTGGCCGGATCTGGTCTGGAACATACGTGCCAAGGCACCGACCGGCAAGGATCCCTATGGCATAGAAGTCGATACATCGGAGTCTGGCAACCTGATCACCCCCAAAGAGCTCGCCACCGGCAACGGTCTATGGCAACTCTCTACCGGCTTCTCGCTAGTCAAGACACTGGATCCCGCCATCTTGTTTGCCAACCTGAACTACGGCCATAGCCTCAAGGGCGACTTTGATGACATCTCCTATCAGCCCGGCAATCAGCCCGGCAGCATACAAATTGGTGACTGGTACGAATATGGTCTGGGGGTTGCCTTTGCCCTCAACGAGCGTTTCAGTCTCTCATTCAACATCAATCAACGCATCACCCTCGAATCCGAACAGGGCGCCGAAGGTTTCCCCATGGAGAAAGTCACGGGGTCCGACGCCAATGCGGCCAGCTTCGGCATGGGGGCAACCTGGGCCATGACAGACAAACTCTCCATGGCCGTCAACTGGTCGGCAGGGCTGACCACTGATGCTCCTGACTACAACATAGGGATACGTTTCCCTTATCGTTTCTAGCATCAACTTCGCATTTCTCGCACCCTCCCAGGCCGGGCAAAGCGCTCTTTCACCGGCCTAGGAAGAGGTCGGGCCAGCTAGTCATTTAACTACATGTTTCCTGTCAGCCAGAACCGTGACGCATACGCCGTATAGGGGCTAGACGCCAAAAGCGCCATTATTTTAGGCCCTAAAATCTTGTGGTCACGAAAACGTTATCGCGCAAAATGAGGCATTTTTGGCTCAAAACGTTGTTTCTGGATCATAAAAAGTATCCAGAAACTGGTGTATATTACTCGGCGGAAACTCCTTAACCATGAAGACTGACATGAAAAAGACCAAAATCGTCTGCACCATAGGTCCCAAGACCGAATCCAAAGAAATGCTGGCCAAGATGCTGGATGCTGGCATGAACGTCATGCGCCTGAACTTCTCCCACGGCGACTACGCCGAACACGGCGGCCGCATCAACAACTTGCGTGAAGTCATGGCAGAAACCGGCAAGCACGCCGCTATCCTGCTGGATACCAAGGGTCCGGAAATCCGTACCATGAAGCTGGAAGGTGGCAACGATGTCTCTCTGGTCGCTGGCCAGACATTCACCTTCACCATAGATCAGACCGTAGTTGGCAATCAGGACAGGGTCGCCGTGACCTATGCCGGTTTTGCCAGCGACCTGCGTGTTGGCAACCGTATCCTGGTTGACGATGGCCTGATCGGTATGGACGTTATCGAAATCACCGAGCGTGAAGTCATCTGCAAGGTGCTCAACAACGGCGACCTGGGTGAGAACAAGGGCGTTAACCTGCCAGGTGTCTCCATCAAGCTGCCGGCCCTGGCCGAGAAAGACAAGCGCGACCTCATCTTTGGCTGTGAGCAAGGTGTTGATTTCGTTGCTGCCTCTTTCATTCGCAAGCAAGAAGACGTGCTGGAAATCCGTGAGCACCTGAAGGCTCATGGTGGCGAGGCCATCCAGATCATCTCCAAGATCGAGAACCAGGAAGGCCTGGACAACTTCGACGAGATCCTGGCTGTCTCCGACGGCATCATGGTCGCCCGTGGTGACATGGGTGTCGAGATCCCGGTTGAAGAAGTTATCTTCGCCCAGAAGATGATCATCACCAAGTGCAACAAGGCGCGCAAAGTCGTTATCACCGCGACCCAGATGCTTGACTCCATGATCAAGAATCCGCGTCCGACCCGCGCCGAAGCTGGCGACGTTGCCAACGCCATCTTGGATGGTACCGATGCCGTCATGCTGTCCGGCGAATCTGCCAAGGGCAAGTACCCGCTGGAAGCCGTGACCATCATGGCCACCATCTGCGAACGTACCGATGCCGTGATGCCGTCCAACCTGTCTGCTGCCAATGACAGCAACAAACTGCGCATTACCGAAGCTGTCTGCAAGGGCGCGGTCGAAACGTCCCAGAAGCTGGATGCCCCGCTGATCGTGGTTGCGACCGAAGGCGGCAAGTCTGCCAAGGCCATTCGCAAATACTTCCCGAAAGCCTGGATCCTGGCCATCACCACCAACAAGAAAACGGCTGCCCAGCTGGTTCTGACTAAAGGTGTGATTGCTCACGTGGTTGACAGCATCGCCTCCACCGACGATTTCTATCGCATCGGTAAAGACGCTGCGCTGGAAAGCGGCATGGGTCTGAAAGGTGACATCGTGGTCATGGTCTCCGGTGCCCTGGTACCGAGCGGTACCACCAATACTGCCTCCGTTCACGTACTGTAATCGGTACTGAACCAATAAAACGGCGCCTGCGGGCGCCGTTTTTTTTATCTTCCCCCTCTGCTGGATGACCGAGGCGAATGCTAGAATCACGCGCAATTTACAGTGATCGGATCCACCCCGTCATATGGTCACCAACGGAACCACTATGCTCTCACTCACGTTCAAACGAGTCGTCACTCTGTTGTGCCTGCTCTCCAGCCTCGCCGTGGGCCAGGCCCTGGCTCAGGATCTGCCCCAGCAGGGAACTGTCCAACGTCAGCTCGAGGCCTTATCCAAATCGGACAACCTGACCGTCAGCCAACAGGCTGACAAGAAGTTTCTGAGTGATACCCTCTCCCTGCTCGACAGCATCGACAAGGAGAATGCCAAGGCCAAGGTACAGAACCAGCGTCTCAAGACGCTCCCCTCGGATCTCAAGGAGATCTCGGCCCGGATCGATGCTCTCAACAAGAGCAAGAGCCCGGAGCAACTCGCCCAAGAGTATGGTGCCATGAGCCTGGAAGAGCTCGAGAGCCGCCAGCCAGAGGTGATGACCAGCATGCAGGATGCCCAGGAATCTCTGGGCACCATTGCCAGCCAGATAACCAATCTGCAGACCCTGCCAGAGCGTGCCCAGAGCACCATGAGCAAGGCGTATCAACGCAGCCAGGAGATCCGCTCCCGCCTCAATGCCGGAGATGCCGTGAGCAGCGCCGAGCGGGGCAAGCTCACCACGGAGCAGACACTGATCGATCTGCAACTCGCCTATCTGCAAAAGGAGCTGGATAACAGAACCAGCATGCAGGATCTCGCTGTCAAGCAACGGGACTATCAGAATGCTCGCCTTACGCAGGAAGAGCAGAAACTGCAGTTATTGCAAAAAGAGGTCAGCAGTAAGCGACTCGGCAACACCGAAAAAACGGCCGAACAAACCGGCGAACTAGTTGCCAGCCTGAACAATCCCCTGGTGCAGAAAGAGCAGGAGGCCAATCACCAGCTCAGCAAGCAGTTGATCTCCGCCACCAATAATCTCAACACCCTGATGCAGAAAAACCTGCAGGCCAAGAGCTGGCTCGAACGCGGCACCCAGACCGAACGCAATCTCAATGAACAGGTTGAGATGCTCAAGGGGAATCTGCTGCTGTCCCGCATCCTCTATCAGCTATATCAGCAACTGGAGGCTGCCCCCACCAGCGCAGTCAGCAACCTGGAAGAGCAGATCGCTGACCTGCACCTTGCCCAATTCGAGCTGAGCCAGCAGCGGGATCAGCTGTTCCAGAAGAACCAGTTCCTCGACAAACTGATCGAAACCAGCGGCCTGGCCGTCAGTGCCGAAGACAAGGACAACCTCTCTCGCCTGCTCGACACCCGTATCTCGCTGCTCGACCAGCTCAATCGCCAACTCGATGCACAGTTGACCAACGCCATCAGCCTGCAACTGACCCAGCAGCAGATCAAGCGGATCTATAACTCCATCGAATTGACCCTGCAACAACACATCTTCTGGGTGAGCAGCAACAAACCCATCGACAGCAAGTGGCTCCTCTCCTGGCCGAGCCAGGTAGCCAAACAGATCAGCGACTGGACCCTGACTCCCAAAGCCTGGCTAGACGTATTGATTGCCGTCAGCCTGCTGGCCTTGCCGCTGCTTGTCATCGGATGGCTGCTGCTCTGGAAGCGTCAGGCCATCAAGACCCGCCTGCAGAAGATCAACAAGGACCTTGGGCGTTTTCATCAGGACAGCCAGTTGCACACCCCCAAAGCGCTGCTGCTGATGACGCTGCTCTCCCTGCCGGGCGCCCTCTTCATCTGCGCCGCAGGTCTGCTGCTCTCATACAATGGTCTGCTCAGCATCAACCTGACCATGCAGATCACCTTCAATCTGGCGCTGGGGTATCTGGTATTCAGCGTTTATCTCGGAGTCATGCGCCCGGGTGGCGTGGCCGAAAGCCATTTCCGGCTGCCCAGGGAAGAGCTGGCGAGCAAGCGCAAGCATTTCCGTTATCTCTGGTTCACCCTGATGCCACTCATCATGCTGTCAACCAAGGCCGTCGTAGAACCCTCGACCCTGGGCAATGACGCCCTCGGCCAGGCTCTGACCCTGATCCTGCTGGGCGCTACCGCCTGGATGCTCTACCCCCTGTTCCGGGCCAGGATGAAGAGCGGTGTCAGCATGGTGCAGTCGGTGCTCTCCTTCCTGCTGCTGCTCACCCCCATAGTGCTGATGGGCTTGGTGCTGTTTGGTTACTACTACACCGCGCTCAAGCTGACTGGCCGCCTCATAGAGTCGTTTTATCTCTTGCTGCTGTGGAGCCTGGTCTATCGCACCGCCCTGCGCGGCCTGGAGCTGGCAGCCCGTCGCCTCGCCTGGCGCCGCGCCGTTGCCAAGCGGGAACACAAAGCCCAAGAAGATGCAGAAGGGGGAGATGCCATCGAAGAGCAGCCCATGGCACTGGAAGAGGTGAGCCAGCAATCACTGCGCTTGACCCGCATAGTGCTGCTTGGCATCTTCGGGGTCGCCTTCTACTGGCTCTGGTCCGATCTCATCGCGGTATTCACCTACCTAGATAGCATGGTGCTCTGGCACAAGAGTGAAGGGACCGGCGCCAATGCCGTGCTGTATCCCATCAGTCTGAGCGATGTCCTCACCGGTCTCTTCTTGTTGGGGGCAGCCTGGTCGCTGGCCCGCAACCTGCCCGGTCTGCTGGAGGTGCTTGTCCTCTCCAAACTCAAGCTGGCCCAGGGCTCGGCCTACGCCATCACCACCATGCTCAACTATGTGCTGATTGGGGTGGGAACCCTCACCTCCCTGGCCATGTTCGGCATGCAGTGGGAGAAGTTGCAGTGGCTGGCCGCAGGTCTTTCGGTCGGTATCGGTTTTGGTATGCAGCAGATCGTCTCCAACTTTATCTCCGGCATCATCATTCTGTTCGAGCGCCCGGTACGGATCGGCGATACCGTCACCATTGGTACCATCTCCGGCACGGTCAACAAGATCCGGATCCGCTCAACGACCCTCACCGACTTTGATCGCAAAGAGGTGATCATCCCCAACCAGCAGCTGATGATAGAACGTCTGATCAACTGGTCCCTGTCCGATACCGTCACTCGGGTCATCGCCCGGGTCGGTGTGGCCTACGGCTCGGATCTGGAGCTGACTCGCCAGTTGCTGATGCAAGCCGCCCAGAGCAATAGCCGGGTGCTCAAGGATCCGGCGCCCATCGTCTACTTCCTCACCTTTGGCGCCAGCACCCTGGATCACGAGCTGCGTTTCTTCGTGAGTGAACTCGGCGATCGCAACCCCGCCATCGACGAACTCAACCGCACCATAGACAGCCTGTTCAAGGAGAATGGCATAGACATCTCCTTCAACCAGATGGATGTCTACATCAAGAACCTGCATGGGGATGAGCAGCAGATTGCCTCTCACCCTGCCCTCCCCCGTGAGGATGGCAAACCGGTCTGATCCTGACTGGTGACGCGCTGACCAAGAGAGGCCCTGCTGCAGGGCCTCTCTTTTTGGCCGTCCACATGTTGGCGAGTGCCCTCACGCCCCGGTTGCTCGCAAATCCTCAGTAAGACCGTGCTCATCAATCAGACAATGCCAGCATGGGCACTGCCATTGCATTTGCGAAATCGGTCCTTCAATAAAGGACTATTCAAAGGATGCTGTCATGGATTACCTCTACGCCGTGGTGCTGTTTGCCATCTCTTCCTCCATCACGCCCGGCCCCAACAACATCATGGTGATGACCTCGGGGCTCAATTTTGGTGTCAGAAGAAGCCTGCCACTGCTGGCCGGGATCTGCGTCGGTTTCGCCATCATGCTGTTGCTGGTTGGCCTGGGCTTTGGCCAGTTATTCAGCCTGTGGCCCGACCTGCACCTGCTCATCAAAGTCATAGGCACCCTCTATCTGCTCTATCTCGCCTGGCTGATCGCCCGCTCGGCCGGGATGGCGACCAGCAAGGAGCAGCAGCAACCGCTCTCTTTCATCAAGGGTGCCCTGTTCCAGTGGGTCAATGCCAAAGCCTGGGTGGTGGCCACCGGCGCCATTGCCGCATTCACCACTGTGGGAGCGAGTTTTTACAGCCAGAATCTGACCATAGCCCTGACCTTCTTCATCGTCTCCTTCCCCAGTGTCGGTGTCTGGATGCTGTTTGGTTCCCTGTTAAAGCGCTGGCTGCAGCATGGCAAGGCCCGCCAGTGGTTCAACTACACGATGGCACTCCTGCTGGTCATCTCTGTGCTCCCCGTGGTCACCGAGTTGCTGACACAACTCGGATGATGCCCGCCTGCGACAACAAGCCAAAAAACAGGCCCCGAAGCGGGGCCTGTTTCATAGGGTGGATCTCATCACCTGACGGTGACTGACGGCGCCTTAGCTGCAGGCGCCAATCAGCTTCCAGGGATCTCCCGCACTAGGCACGTTGCCGCTGCTCCACCACTTGGTTTCATAGATGTTGCCGTTGTAGGTCACCTGATTACCCGTGGTATAGACGGAGCCGGTTGCCCAGTTTGCCGGGCAGCTGCTGCCCTGCTCGAAGCTGACCGACAGGCTATGGGCTCCATTGACGCTGCTGAAGGTGTAGCTGCCAGCCACGGCCTGAGCCACGCCATCGACGGTGAGGGATTTCACCTTGTAGCCGGTATCGGGCAGCAGGGTGACGGTAAAATTGGTACCGCCTTTCGCTTGCAGGATACCGTTCGCCGGTGCAGGGGAGACTGTACCGCCCGCCCCTATGTTCACGCTGATGTCGAAGAAGACAGGGATGTCGATGGTGGCTTCGCTGTAGTTGCCGCTAAAGCCGGCGAAGTTGGCGGCCGTGATACTGTTCACCGCCGTGTTCTTCAACACTATCTTCTTGGCATCTCCCTTGGCATAAGGCTCCACCAGGGTGATGACCACGTCGCTCCCTTCCTGAGTCAGCTTGATGCCGGAGAAGGGCACCGGCTGATTGCTCGGGGTAGTGATGACCGTCTTGGCCGGATCGAAGCGATTGGCCACCAGCGTCATGTTCCAGCCCCAGTTCAGAGAACTGAGCGGCACTATGTAGCCGAGGCGATCGTAGCTGCCGGTGACATTGGTGAACATCTCGGGACGGATGTCGTTGAGGGTCAATCCCACCAGCTCATAGGAGGAGTAGATGCCGCCATCTTCCGCCTGCGGGCCCATCACCACGGAAGTGGCCGTCTCGTAAGCCTTCAGATGTTTGAAGCCGATGCCCGCACTGCCTGCAATCTTGTCGACCGCAGGATCGAAGCCCTGCACGACCTGCTTGCCCGAGTTCCAGGCCAGGGTGTAGATGTCGGACTTGGTGATGACCGCAGCCGGATTGGCCTGTACCGACGCCGCGCTGACGCCCTTGAGCAGCACACGCTGACCGGCGAACTGCAACTCGGCGCCATCGGCCACATCGCCAATCACCAGATCGGCCAAGGGGTCGGCCATGCTCCAGCCACGCAGCACGATGAGATCGTCTCCGACGGTGAAGTCATTGACAGTGGTCAGACCGTTTGCCTGCTCGTTGAGCAGGATCTGATCCTTGCCACCGCCGGTGATGACTGTGTCATTGCCCCAACCTGCCGTCAGCACTTCATCATAAGGCGAGCCTTGGGTGGTGCTGTCGCCCGGGGTATCAAACAGGCTGTTGTAATCACCAAACTTGTAGACGTACTTGGTGATGCAAGTACCAAGCTCATCGCAGGTGATCTGATCCTTGGTAAGCAGGGATCCCACCCCCCAGGCGCCACGCAGATGCGCCGCCGCCAGGATGCCTGACATGGTGGCCTGCACCTGGATAGGCTGACCGTTGTCATCGGTGTCGGGCCAGCTCTTGGCCAGGGCCTGGGCCCAGGTCATGTTGGCGTCCTTGAGCAGCTTGCTTATCACCTGATAGTTGAAATGCATGGCGTCACGCATCACCAGCTCCTGCTTCTCGGGCAGGCGCAGATCGGCCAGGGAGTTGACGCCATTCTTGCCGACGAAGGTGCCCTGCCAGCGGTTGACATCGGTCACATAGACCTTGTTGCCGCCAGACCCCTCGATCTCGGCCAGGGCTTCGGTCTTGCAACCCGCCCAGGTAGAATCCGGCACGAACATGTAGAAGCTGTCGTACTCCTTGCCGTCGACCGTCACCTGTTTCGGACTGTAGTAGCCGGCATCGATCAACACGGCCTCACCCAGCTGATAGCCGATGAAACCCCAAGCGTTCAAGGAGTTGTACTGCATGGTCCTGAACATGGCCGCATCGTTCGGGGTGGAAGCGTTATAGATATTGCCAACCCCCAGCTTGTTGAAGAAACCGCTGATGGTGGTTGGCTCGGAGAGCATGGTGCCGGTGGAGCAGTCCCGCACCAGACGACCCGGCGCCGTCACCTGGGCATAGGTATAGACGGGGTTGTCGAGGTTTTGCAGATAGAAATCGGCCAGTGCCGGATTGATACCTGATTCAAAGTTGCGCAGTGCATCCAGGAAATCCTGGGTACCGCCCTTCGCCGCCAAGGCGGGGGCAGCCAATACCAGCAACACGGTTGCCGACACTATTTTCATGGTGGTTTTCAAATCCCGAACCCTCGTATTAGTCCATTAATAACTGGGCAATCGCCCATGAGCTCCCAACTACCGACTCCTAGGAGAAATCCCCCGCCATTCTCATGGCGGGAAAAGCAAAAACTTAACTGACCAGGCTCACCGCCCGGCTCTGCTGGGTAGCTAGGGTGCCATTCAATACCTGCGCCGCGGCGCGAGCGCTCTCGGGGCGGGCCGAGTGACTGCACAGGTAGTAGCGCACATCCGGATAACCGAGCAGGTCGTAGGGACTGCGCAGCGCCACCACGATCAGTTTCTCGACGTCAAGGCTGAGTCGGCGTACCAGGGCCTGAGCCTCCTCTTGGGCGAAGTCTTCGCCGGGCAGGGGGTGGTTTTCGGTCACCACCAGCAGCCAGCCATCTCCCACCGCCCCAAGCTGATCACGGGTCACAGGGCGCACCAGTCTGCTGCCGTTGTCCAGGGCCGCGAGAAAGTGATCAAACGCCGGTTCGCGCTGATTGGGGCCTATGCCACGGGGATTGGTGAGGTTGTGATAACTGGCCGCCGGTGTGGCATTGAGCACATAGAGCGGCCCCTCGCCAAGCTCGGGTACCTGACGTAGCCAGGTGAGCGCCTGACTGGCGCAAGCGTTGGCCACTTTCTGGCTTGCGGCCATGTCGATGGGTTGATAGAGCGCCATGGGCACCAGCTTGGCAAGCTTGAAGGCGACGATGCGAGCCAGGGCGGCATCGATCAGTGCCTCGTCCAGATCCCCCGCCGCCACCGCAGCCATGATGCCGTGGATCATGGCGAACTGCTTGTCGAGGTAGGAGTCGCTGTGATCGTAATGCTCCTCGGAGAGCATGATCATGTTGATGCCCGCCTTGAGCGCCAGCACCGCCGCCGTGGCCGGTGAATAGTGATGAACGATGGCACCCATGTTCATGCTGTCGGAGATGATGATGCCCTCAAAGCCCATCTCGTCGCGCAGCAGATCCTGCAAGATGACCGATGACAAGGTGGCCGGATGATGGGCATCTATCTGCGGGTAGAGGATGTGGCTGGTCATGATCAGATCCACACCGGCATCGATGGCCGCCTGGAAGGGCACCAAATCCTGCTCGCGCAGCTCACTCAGGGACTTGTCGACCCTGGGGATCTCCCTGTGGGTGTCACCATGAGTATCTCCGTGACCCGGAAAGTGCTTGCCGCTACCGCAGATCCCGCCCTGGTGCAGGCCGCGTACCGCCGCCGCCGAGTGCAGCGCCACCTTGGCCGGTCGGTCGCCGAAGGCGCGGCTGTCGATGATGGGAGAACTGGGGTTGAAATTGACGTCGCAGCAGGGCCCAAGGATGCAGTTGAACCCGGCAAAGCGCATCTCCTTGGCCATGGTTTTATACATGAGTTCGGTGCCCTGCCCGCCATCGGCCACACCGAGGGCCAGGTTGCCGGGCCCTGTGGTGGACTCCCCCACCAGCACCCCCCAGGCCCCCTCCTGATCCACCCCGAGCAGCAGCGGCAGACGGCTCTGCTCGGCGCCTATCTTTGCCAGATCCTGGGTCAGCTGCTGCGCCTCGGCGAAGGTATCGCCATTGTCCTGGCTGAGGTAGCAGCCCCCTAAGTTGTACTCGGCTATCATGGTACGCGCCTGCTCGGCGGACTTGCCGGGGAAGGCCAGGATGAACAGCTGACCCACCTTCTCCTTCAAGCTCCAACCGGAAATGATGCTCGCCACCTTGGGATCTATCTTCATGCTCTCGTCCTTAAGTCTCAAAAGTTAACTTACTTCTTACGCAGCTGTTTGAGCTGGCCCATGGTGAAGGTGACGGCGACGATGACGATGATGCCGCGCAGGATCAGCTGCTGATCCACGTTCAGCCCCATCAGGATCAACCCGTTGTTGACCATGCCCATGATGAGGGCACCGATGACGGAACCCACCACCATGCCCTTGCCACCAAAGAGGTTGGTACCACCGATGATGACGGCGGCGATCACCAGCATGAGATCGCTCTCTCCCAGGGTGTAGCGGGCACTCTGCAGCCGCCCCGAATAGAGAATGCCGGCAAGGGCCGCGAGAAAACCGTTGAGCATCAGCACGTAGAGCTTGATGCGGTTGATGTTGATGCCCGAGTACATGGCGGAGATCTTGTTGCCGCCGGTAGCCAGCACCTGTTTGCCAAAACGGGTGTTGCGCAGCACGAAGGCCCCGATCACCGTCACCAGGATGGTCCAGATGAAGAGCACCGAGATGGGCCCTATGTCCCCCGAGCCGAAGATGAACACATAGAGATCGTTGTCGATGGGAATGGACTGCAGCGAGGTGGACCAGCGGGCTATGCCGGTGATGATGCCCGTGGTGCCCAGGGTCACCAGGAAGGAGGGAATGCCGACCTGGGTCACGAACAGGCCGTTGATGGCGCCTATCATGGTGCCGACCAGCAGCGCCGCCGAGACCGCCAGCAAAATGCTGTCCGTCTCTTGCAGGGTCAGGGCCGAGACGATGGCACTGAGGGCGACCGTGGCGCCGAAAGAGAGATCTATCTCGGCAGCGCTCAGCACGAAGGTCATGCCGACCGCCATGATGGCGATGGTGGCGGTCTGGCGCGCTATGTTCATCAGGTTGACGGAGCTCAGGAAGCCCTTGTCATGGAGCACCACCGAAAAAAACACGAAGATGCCGACGAACACCATGTAGATGATGTAGTCGCGCCAGTTGATACCGTTGCCCTTGGGGGCCGCCGGCAGGGTTAAATCTTTCATCCTTGACTCCTCGTTTGTCATTGAACCGCCGCCAGCAGCGTCTCTTCATTCATTCGCCGCCCTTCAAGGCAGGCGACGATGCGTCCCTTGTTCACCACATAGATGAGGTCGCAGAAGCTGGCGACCTCGGCATATTCACTGGACACGAAGATGGCGCCATTGCCGGCGGCGACATAGCTGTCCACTATCTTCATGATTTCGTATTTGGCATGGATGTCGATGCCGAAGGTGGGATCGTCGAGCAGCAGCACCTTGGCCTCGGTGGAGAGACACTTGCCGATCACCACCTTCTGCTGGTTACCGCCGGAGAGAAAGCGCACCGACTGCTCGGGACCGCTGGTCTTGACCCCCAGACTCTTGATCTGGGCACGCACCATGGCGTCCCCCTTGGGTTTGTCCAGGCTCAATCCTTGGGAGAGTCGGTCATAGGCGGCCATCAGCATGTTGTCGGCCACCGAGAAATCGAGCACCAATCCCTGACTGCGCCGCTCCTCCGGCACCATGTTGATCCCCAGGGCGATGGCTTGCTTGGGGGAGCGGATCCGCACCGGCTCGCCATTGATGCGGATCTCGCCGCCCTGAATGGGGGTCAGACCGTAGATGGCTTCGAGGATCTCGGTGCGACCGCTCCCCAGCAGCCCCGCCAGTCCCACCACCTGACCCGGCATCACCTTGAGGGAGATATCGTGCAGTTGTGAATTCGACACCCCGTCCAGCTCGAGCAGAGGCAGGGCATCCACGGCAGCTCCCGAGCGTGGCCAACTCAAGCTGGTGTCCCCCTTGCTGCCGAGCATGGCTTCGACCAGGGCTTCGACACTGGTGTTGCTGGTGTTGGTGGCAAGCACCGTATGGCCGTCACGCAGCACGGTCACGGCGTCGCAAACCCGCATGATGTCGCTCAGATAGTGGGTGATGTAGATGATGGACATCCCCTGCCCCTTGAGGGTCGCTATCACCTTGAACAGCTCGTTGATCTCATTGTTGGACAGTGATGCGGTCGGCTCATCGAGCACCAGGATGCGGGCATTCTGGGCCAGCGCTTTGGCTATCTCGACGAACTGCTGCTGGCCGACGCTCAGGCGCCCCACTTCGCAGTTCGGATCCAGGTCGACACCCAGCATGGCAAGCAGCGGCGCGGCGCGGCGTACCCGGTCACGGTTGGAGATGATTGCCCCGCGCTCGCCGCCTCCCGCCAGGAAGATGTTGTCGGCCACCGACAGGGTCGGCACCAGGCTCAAGTCCTGATAGACCATGGCGATCCCCTCGGCCTGGGCCTCTTTGGGGGTCGTGAAGCGACAAGGTTTGCCAAACAGCAGTACCTCGCCACCATCCCGACCATGAAAACCGTTGAGCAGCTTGACCAGGGTGGATTTGCCCGCCCCGTTCTGGCCGACAATGGCATGCACCTCGCCACGCTTGAGGCTAAACGACACATCCTTGAGCACAGGGATGCCGTCAAACCCCTTCTTGATGCCACTCGCCTCTATGGCGTACAGCTCCATGTGATAACTCCTTCCATGAGATGGGGCAGGTAGCCGCCTGGCGACTACCTATGGGCTTACTGGCTGAGAGCCTTGGTCACGGCGGCAGGTGGATCCCGACGCAGCGCCTGTTGCCAGGCCTCGGCCAGGTTGTCACGGGTGACCGCATCGGCGGAGACAGTGACGAAGGGGGGAGTTTGTTCCCCCAGCTTGGCGAGTGCTCCCATGGTGGCCAAGGTCTGGCCGAGATCGTAGGGCAGGTCGGTCACTATGCCGGCCACGTTGCGGCCCTTGGCCATGTCCAGGGCATTGGCGGCGCCCAAGTCCATGGTGATCACCTTGATGTCGCTGCGCCCGGCGGCGCGGGTTGCAGCCACGACCCCTTCGGCGATGGAATCCCAAGGGGCATAGATGGCCTGGATGTCAGGGTGCTGGGTGATGAGCGCCGAGGCGACAACCTCGCCATCATTGGCATTGGCGATGCCCTGCTTGGCCAGGATCTGGACGCCGGGGTGGTGCTTGGCCAGATTGGTCAGCACCGCCTGATCCCGTTGATTGGTGACGTAGTAGTTCGCCTCGTGGTAGATGAAGCCTATCTTGCCCTGCTCGCCGACCGTCCTGGCCAGCATGTCGGCCGCCAGGCCACCCATTTCGAACAAGTCATCGGTGACGATGCCGGCGTAATCCTTGCCATATTCAAAGCCCGTTGGCAGGTTGCTGATCAGCACCAGCTTGCTGCCCTGCTGAACCGCGGGACGGAAGGCGGCGGCGCCGGAGACGGGATCGACCACCAGGGTGAGAATGATGTCGGGAGCCATGGCCATCACGGTTTCCACGTCCGTCTTCTGCTTGTTGGCATTGAACTCGGCATCGGTCACGGCAACCACCTTGACGTTCAGGTCCTGGAATTTGTCCTTGGCCCCCTTGATGAGCGCGCTCGACCAGTCCGAGGTGGTGTGCATCAGGATGGCGGCCGTGTAGTTCTGCGCCTTGACCTTGTCTTGCTGGACAGTGGTGAGTGTTACCTGGGTATAAGGGGTCGGCTGTTCACCATTGGGCCCCAGGGTAGTGGTCGCCTCGGCGGCCTGAGCGCCATTGCCGAGCAGCATGGCGGCGGTCAATCCCGCCAGTAAAAAGTGTGAGCGTTTTGCCAACATGGTATTCTCCCTATATCCATTGAGTGGTTACTAGGTATTATCTAGGTGTTTTATAGTCTGTAATGAGATAAACCTCACTAAAGAGCGCGATGTTTTTGCGATGCAGCTCACAATACGTTTAATTTTTGTTAATTAATGGCAAGAAAAAACCTGGGTGCCTGGGTATTGGCTGAATGAGCCGAGCACAACAGCAGGGATGGATAAAGGTGAAATACGGGGCCCGATAACGAGATGCAGAACTGGAAGGAACATGAGTAACAAGCTGACCCCCATAGACGAGCAGGGGCTCTGCCATCAACTGCTGGCGCGCAATGATATCTATTTCATCAGCTTCGATGAGCAGGAGCAGGTGGTGGCATCCAGTTATCCGGTAGACACCCTGACCCTCAACCGGCTCGACGACCTGGTGTTCCTGGTCGGCCCTGACTACCTGAAGGCCATACGCCAGCGGATCCGGGGCAACCTGCCCGCCCTGCATTTCGAGATCCTCAACCTTGCCTTCGAGCTCTTTGCTCACGATGGGGCAAGCGGCTCCCGCAGCTGGTGTCTGCAGATCAAACCGAGCGATAGCCAGGATGCCTCCGGCATAGAACAGGATCACCGCCTCATCAACGAACTCGGCCACTCCCTGGCCGCACTCAGCGGCACTGAGGGGGCGGCCCCCGGCGAGCAGCATCAGCAGCTGATCGCCCGCCACCTGCCCGAAGTGGAACAGAAACTGGCCCAGATCCAGGATCCGGCCCTGAAGATGTGCCTGGAGCTGATCCGCACCAGCATGGAGAAGAGCCTGCGCAGCCTGCAGGAAGAGGGCAACCAGCGCCTGCTGGAAGTCCTGACACCCTCGGAGATGCAGGTGGCCGAGTTTATTCGCAGCGGCATGTCCAGCCAGGAGATCGCCAGCGCCCTCAATGTGGCGCGCAAGACGGTGGAGAACCATCGCAACAGCGTGCGTATCAAGCTGGGTCTGGCCAATCGCGGGGTCAATCTGCGCAACTATCTGCTCAGCCTGGAGAAATAGTGCGTGCGGTAACAAAGTCGGGTCTGGCCAAGCGCGAGGTCAAGCTGCGCAACTATCTGCTCAGCCTGGAGAAATAGTGCGTGCGGTAACAAAGTCGGGTCTGGCCAAGCGCGAGGTCAAGCTGCGCAACTATCTGCTCAGCCTGGAGAAATAGCGCGTGCGGCAACAAGGTCGGGTCTGGCCAGGCGCGGGGTCAATCTGCGCAACTATCTGCTCAGCCTGGAGAAATAGCCTGCTGGGCGACTGATACAACCGCCCACTTCGTCTGAAAAATAACCCTATGATGGGCGTCAGCGCATAAGGAAAGTACAATGCAACAAGTCGTTTATGTCGCCAATCCGGTCAGCGGATTGATCCATGTCTTTGCGCTGATGGAGGAAGGGCTGGTGCCGCTGCAACAAGTGCAGACCGGGGGTGAAGTGCAACCGCTGGTCATCAGCCCGGACAAGCGCTGGCTCCATGCGGGGGTGCGACCTGACTTCATGGTGCAGAGCTATCCCATCCAGACTGATGGTCGACTCGGCGAACCGAGCTCGGCTCCCCTCGCGGGCAGCGCCTCCCACACCTGCACCGATGCGCAGGGCAGACTGTTCTTCGCCGCCTCCTACGCCTTCAACCACGTCAGCGTGTCCCCCATGAATGCCGCCGGTCGGGTGCAAGCGCCCCACCAGCGTATCGACGAACTGATGGCCGCCCACTCGGTGACCCTGCTGACCGATGATCAGGGTCATCAGGAGCTGCTGGTCGCCTGTCTCAAGGAGGATCTCATTCGCCGCTTCACCCTGGGTGACGATGACCTGCTGGCCCCCCATCCCCTTGGCGACATTCACACCGCAACCGGCGCCGGGCCACGTCACCTGGCGCAACACCCGACCAATGGCGATATCTATTGCCTGAACGAGCTCGATGGCACCCTCAACCGCTATCACAGAGAGGCGGATGGGCACATCCGTGCGAGGGAGAGTCTGGACATGCTGCCGGCAGGCTATGAGGGCAATCGCTGGGGAGCTGACATCCATTCGACGCCGGATGGGCGTTTCCTCTATACCAGCGAGCGTGCCAGCAGCCTGCTCACCCTGTTCGGTATAGACCAGGAGACCGGCGCCCTGACCCCCCTCGCCCACTTCCCGACCGAGCCGTGCCCCCGTGGCTTTGCCATAGACCACAGCGGGCACGCGCTGATTGTGACCGGGCAGGATTCCCAGGATGTGGCCCTGCACCGCATCGAGCAAGCGACGGGGCAATTGAGCCTCGCCTCCCGCCAGCCGGTGGGCAAGGGGGCCATGTGGGTGAGGGTATTGAACCTCGACGGATGCCCCGCCTGAGCGCCCGAGGCTCACGCGGCCTCAGTCGCCACAAAAACAGGCGGCGCTCAGATCGAGCGCCGCCAGCGGGAAAGATCAGCCAACCCGGCGACTACTTGCCGTTGAGATCATCATCCGGCCAGTATTTATAACCCTGCATGGTGGCCTGCACCGCGACCCCCTGCTCGGTGAGCTGGTACATTTTCACTTTCTGGAAGTCGGCATTGGCCGCCTCGCTGACTACCACTTTGCCATCATCGGCCGACTTGGCAGCCAGATCTGCCTGGGCGCTCGCATCGAAGCCGGTCGTGATGAAGCGATCCAGCGCTGTTGTGTCGTTGAAGATGATCAACGCCTGGAATTTCTTGATGCCCATGCCTACCCCCATCCCCGCCGTAGCCATATTCATATAGGTGTCACGACCGGTACGATTGTCACGAAGCACGCCATAGCCGCTGCCCGCGCTGAGCAGCAGCAGGTTGTTGTTCACATTGGTAAAGACTGCATAGCCCTTGGATCTCGTCACTTCCTGCCTGATGTTGGGATCCTGCCCATACAAGGTGGATAGCGCCTGTTGACGCATCTGTTGAATACTATTGCGCTGCTCGGCCGGGGTATCCCCCTTGGCTCCGCAGCCAGCAAGCAGCAGCACCGCTAAAATCTGAATCCATGGACGCATATCATTACTCCTTCCTATCTCACCTGCGGGATGGCCAGAGCGCCCTTCTCCCATGCCAGCATGGCGTCGGAGACAAACTGACCTCTTGTTAACCACCACGTCCCCTCTAACCTTTGGTCACCTCGCTCAAAAACTCGGTCAAGCGCTGCCAGGATTTGGCATCGGCGTCGGCACGATAATTGGGGCCGCCAAAGACGCTGAAAGCATGGGGGGCACCGCTGTAGCTGGTCGCCTCATGGGTCACACCGGCCGCCTCCAGCTCTCCTATCAACGTGGCAAAATCTTTCAATGAAACCGACTGATCCGCGCTGCCATGCTGGATAAGCAGGCTCGCCTTGGTCTGTTTGTAGCCCTGCTCGGGGGGCGTGGTCAGGCCGCCATGAACGCTCACTATGCCCTTGAAATCGGCGCCACTGCGGGCGAGTTCCAGCACGGCTGCGCCGCCAAAGCAGTAACCCAGCGCCACCACATTGTCGAGACGCCACCCCAATCGCCGTGCCTCGCCCAGCGCCGCCATCAGCAATTTGCGCATCCTGGGTCTGTCCTGATAGAGCGCGGCGGTGAGTCGCTTCTTCTCCTCCATCTGGGTCGGGCGCACACCGGCACCAAACAAGTCGACGGCAAACACGTTATAACCCAGCGCCGCCAGCATCTCGGCGCGTTTGACCTCATAGTCGGTCAGACCGTCCCAGTCATGCACCAGCAGCACCAGAGGAGCCTGCTTGTCGCTGCCAAGGTAGAACCCCTCGAACCCTTGACCATCGACGTCATAACTGACCGGGCCCGCCTGACTCGCACCGCCCCATACCAGCCCGAACAGTGCCAGAATCCATGCCATCTTCATCGCCTTCTCCTTGTTAGCCCATTGCAACTCACTGCGCCCCTGATTGTAGCCGCTCAAAGAACAAGCCCGCGGGCCTTGAGCCCTTGCCGTCCCGGCCAATAGAAAGAGGCCACCCCGGGGTGGCCTCTCATGGGCTGTCTAGCAACGGACGCTGGCTTAATCCTTGGCCGACGCCATCGCCCCCTCCTGCGAGTGGGCGGGCAGGATCAGGTTGAGGAGGATGGCGGCAATGGATGCCAGGCCCACACCGGCCAGGGCGAAGTCACCAATCTTGAGCTCGAGCGCCCCCACCCCGACCGTCAGGGTCACACCGACGATGGCGATGTTGCGAGCCAGACCTAGATCGACCTTAGACTCAATCAGAGTCTTGAGACCGATGGCAGCAATGGATCCGAACAGCAGCAGCATGATGCCGCCCATGACCGGCATGGGAATGGAGGTGAGCAGGGCGTTGAACTTGCCGAAGAAGGCCAGAATGATGGCAAACACCGCAGCCCAGGTCATGGTGACCGGGTTGAAGTTGCGGGTGATCATCACGGCGCCAGTCACTTCGGCGTAGGTGGTGACGGGAGGGCCACCGATGAAACCGGCGAAGCAGACACCGATGCCGTCACCGGCCAGGGTGCGATGCAGGCCAGGATTCTTGGTGTAATCCTGGCCGGTCACGCCGCCGATGGCGAGTACGCCACCGATGTGCTCTATGCAAGGCGCGATGGCAACCGGCAGCATGAACAACGCCGCAGCCCAGTTGATTTCAGGTGTCTCGAAATGAGGCAGCGCCAGCCAAGGCGCATTGGCCATGCCCTCAAAGCTCACCTGCCCCATCAAGATGGCCGCCACATAGCCGGCAACCACACCGGATAGGATGGGGATCAATTTGATCCAGCCCTTGCAGAACACGGCGGCAATCAGGGTGACCGCCAGGGAGATACCCGCCAGGATGAGGGCGGTGTTTGGTTCTACGACCTGGTCACTACCGGCACGACCCATGGCCATGTTGCACGCGACCTGGGCGACGGAGAGACCAATCACCATGATAACCGGGCCAATGACCACAGGGGGCAGCAGCTTGTGCACAAAGCCCATGCCACGCACGCGGATCAGCGCCGCCAGGATGAAGTACATGAAACCGGCGGCGAACAAGCCGAACATGGTGGAGGGCAGACCCCAAGTCTGGGTGGCATAGATGATGGGAGCAATGAAGGCGAAGCTGGAACCGAGGAATATCGGCACCTGACGGCGGGTGCAGAGCTGGAACAGCAGGGTTCCCACACCGGCACCGAGCAGGGCCATGGCGGGATTCAAACCGGTGAGCAGGGGCACCAGCACCATGGCACCGAAGGCGACAAACAGGATCTGCAGCCCGGCGACACTTTGCTTGACTAAGGAAAACATGAGCGTCCTTACGATTTTGACGACTGAGGGTGATATTTCACACTTTTCAATCATCACTACATATTTTCAAGGCAGGGTTGACACAAAAAAGCATCAATTTTTACCTTTTACTGCTTGGGGAGGGCGTGAAACTAACCTTTTAGGCGGGATTCGTTGCTACAAGCATCGAGGATGCGATTTTACGCACATTTCTGGCAAATTCCAATCGTTTGCCTAAGGGATAAATTTTTATTTGTCTATTTTGCGAGCCTAAAAAGAAACAGGCGACCCCAAGGTCGCCTGTTTTGACACGGATAACGCCTCTATACACGGCGATAAGGCAGGTAAGTCGGCTCCCACATATGGTTGAGGATATGCTGTTCCAGATCCTGGCCAATCAGCGGATGGGTCGGATCCCGGCGCACTATGTCTTTGAGCACGGCGGTGGCAACCCGCACCGAGATGGCGCGCAGGTCGCGGATCGGGGGGAAGACGGTACCCCGCGCCAAGTCGGCTTCACTCACGCACTCGGCCAGGGCGAAAGCGGCCGTGGTGAAGATGTCGGCGCCGAGCTCCTTGATTTGGCTGACGATGGCCGCCAGCCCCACCCCAGGGAAGATGAAGACGTTGTTGCCCTGACCGATGCGATAGCGTTCCCCTTCATACTCGACATCGGCAAAGGGACTGCCGGTGGCGACCACGGCGCGCCCCTGACTCCAGCGATAGACATCCAACGGCAGCGCCTCGCAATTGGCGGTCGGGTTGGAAAGGGGGAATACCATGGGCTTGGCCGAATGCTCGAGCATCAGCTGGATATGTTCTTCCTTGAAGGCACCACCCACACCGCTGGTGCCGAGCAGTACGGTCACCGGCACATGGCGCAACACGTCGGTGAGGCTGGCTCGGCCAGGGGCCTCGGTGTCCCACTCGGCCAGCAGGGTGCCCGACTTGGCGTAACGCCGCTTGTACTCATCGAGCCCTTCACGGTTGTCACACACCAGCCCCTGGGTATCCAGGATATAGATGCGATCGCGCGCCGCCTGGGGATCCAGCCCCTCGCGAATGAGGCCTGCGCAGATCTGATCCGCCACCCCGACCCCGCCGGCTCCGGCGCCATAAACCAGATAGTTCTGCTGGCCCAGGGTCTCCCCCTTGACCTTGACCGCCCCTATGATGCCGGCCAGCACCACGGCCCCCGTGCCCTGAATATCATCATTGAAGGAGGGTTGTGTCTGCTGATAGCGGGCCAGGTTGTTGAAAGCATTGGACTTGCTGAAATCCTCCCACTGCAGCACCGCATTGGGGAAGTGGCGCTGGACCCCGGCGACGAACTTGTCGATGAAGTCGTCATACTCCTTGCCACGAATGCGCTTGTGGGGCTGCCCCAAGTACATGGGGTCGTCCAGCAGCGTCTGATTGTCGGTGCCCACATCCAGGGCAATGGGCAGGCAGCAAGCCGGATGAATACCGGCGGCCAGGGTATAGAGGGAGAGTTTGCCGATAGGGATGCCCATGCCACCCACCCCCTGATCGCCGATGCCAAGAATGCCCTGGCTGTCGGTGACCACTATGATGCGAATGGCCTTGCCATCGAAATGGCGCGCCTGGGAGCCCATGTCCTCGACATTCTGCGGGGTGATGTAGAGGCCGCGCGCCTTCTGGAAGCGGTGGCTGAACTCCTGACACGCCTTACCAACGGTCGGGGTGTAGATGATGGGAGTCATCTCCTCGACGTGCAGGGAGAGCAGGGCATAGAACAGGGTCTCGTTTCTGTCTTGCAGCGCGCGAAGATACTGATACTTCTCTATGTCGCTGCAGGCGCTTTGAAAGCCTTGATAGACCCGCTCCAGCTGGGCTTCGAAGGTCTGCACCTGAGGCGGCAGCAAGCCGTCCAGATCAAAGTCAGCCCGCTCCTGTTCGGTGAAGGCCGTACTCTTGTTGAGGTAGCGGTTGTTGAGCAGGTCGGTGCCGGTGAGGGAGACGGGGCGAAAAGCATTGCCTTCTGCATCTTTCCAGAGCAGATATTGTCCAGTAGCCATAGTCATTCTCTTTGATACGTGGGAAGCGCCATTGCGGCGAAGGAGTGAGACGCACAATACGAACAATCATATAACTTTTGCCCCATGCTTTTTGTGAAGCCGGGCATAAAGTCGCTTACCCCGCCCTGCCCTCCCATCCGGCAAACTCTGTTCAGCGGCTAAGCTCAAGGGGCCCGGCCCGGGCTGCCTGACAGGGTGCCCATGACGACCCCAGGCGGATCAGCACGCTTGCCCTACGGCAAGCGCGCCATCAGCGGCAAAACACCTTATGGCGGTACGCTGTTCCTGCCCCGGCCACCAGGCTCAGATGCCAGACCATTGACTTTAAGGAGCCCAAATGGGAAGCAATCGACTGGAAGCGTTCAGTGACGGCGTCATCGCCATCCTGATAACCATCATGGTGCTGGAACTCAAGGTGCCTCACGGCGCCAGCTGGCAGGCTCTCACTCCCCTGCTGCCCGTGTTCCTGAGCTATGTATTGAGCTTTCTCTACCTGGGCATCTACTGGAACAATCACCACCATATGCTCCACACCTGCCGTCGCATAACAGGCCCCATTCTCTGGGCCAATCTGCACCTGCTGTTCTGGCTATCCCTGATCCCCTTTGCCACCGGCTGGATGGGGGAGAACCACTTCGCCAGCCTGCCGACTGCGCTCTATGGCATGGTGCTGCTGATGACGGCCATCGCCTACTTTATCCTGCAAGCGTTGATCATTGCCTCTCAGGGGGCCAACTCACTGCTCAAGCGGGCGCTTGGCGGCGACTGGAAGGGCAAGATATCTGCCTCCCTCTATTTTTGCGCCATAGCGGCCGCCTTCTGGGCCCAGTGGCTGGCCCAGCTCCTCTATCTGCTGGTCGCCCTGATCTGGCTGGTGCCGGATAGCCGCATCGAGCGCATACTGGCAGATAGCGAGACGACATGACGCCCTCCCAAACTCGCCATCCATCATTATCAAAGGGAGCCCGCTCGCCCTTTGTCCTGAAAAGTCACCCGCCACCGTCAGGGGCCGAGGCCATCGAGATTGACCTGGATCACCGCGGGACGGGGTATATCCGGTTATAAATGCCGTTGCCCTGATGACCCGCCTGACGCAAGATAAAAGCCGCGTCCAAGTGGTTCGCAGCCGCTGTCGCCTCGCCGCTGCCAGCGGCTGTGGTGCCCCGACGGGCCCGCGGCCCGACTCACTTTCACCCAGTCTGATAGAGCGACATGACGCCAGAAATCGAAACCAACACTGATAACGTCCCCGTCTCTGCCGTGATCCTGGCCGGTGGCCGCGCCACCCGCATGGGCGGCGAGGACAAAGGCTGGGTGCCTTTGGCGGGCCAACCGCTCATCGAGCATGTGCTGGACAGGTTGCGACCCCAGGTGGACGAGGTACTGATCAACGCCAACCGCAATCAGGCACGCTACCAGGCCCTGGCCCCCGTCATCGAGGATGGCAACCACGACTTCCTGGGGCCCTTGTCCGGTATGCAGGCAGGCCTTGCGGCCGCTCGCCACGATTGGGTACTGTTCGTCCCCTGTGACGGGCCTGCGCTGCCGCTGGATCTGATGAGCCGTTTTCGGGCCGCACTGACGCCAGCCACCAAGTTGGTGGTGGCCCATGATGGCAGCCATCTGCAGCCCGTGGTCGCTCTGCTGCACCGCTCCTTGCTCCCTTCCCTGCAACAGGCGCTGGCAACGGGGGAGCGCAAGACTGGCCGCTGGTTTGCCCGACACCAGATGGTGGCAGTGAGCTTTGTCGATCAGCCCGATGCCTTCATCAATCTCAATGACAGTGTCGAACTGGCCGCCTATGAAACGCGTCTGCTGCGCGCGAACGCCCCCTTGGCGGGAGGGACGCGGTCATGACAGTCACTCCGCTCCCCTTACTTGGTTTCGTGGCCTGGAGCGGCACCGGCAAGACCACATTGCTGGAACGGCTCATTCCCCTCCTGAATCGGCGCGGTCTGCGACTGGGGGTACTCAAACATACTCATCACGACTTCGACATCGACCAGCCGGGCAAGGACAGCTATCGCTTGCGCAAGGCCGGAGCCAGTCAGGTGATGGCCGCCTCCAGCATGCGCCATGCCCGCATCGTCGAAACCCCGAATGGGGAAGCCCGCTTTTCCGATCTGCTGGCCAGCTTCGATTGGGAGATACTCGATCTGCTGCTGGTTGAAGGCTTCAAGCATCAGCACTTCCCCAAGATAGAGCTGCATCGCGGCGCCATTGGCCGACCACTGCTGTTCCCGGATGACCCGGATATAGTGGCGCTGGTGAGCGATACCCCCAAAGACACAGCCCTGCCCCAGTTCAACGTTGACGATCTGCCCGCCATTGCCGACTTCATCTGTGCCCGGTTGACCGTGCCCCGCGGTGACGATGGCAAGGCGCCATCGCTGGCAGCGCCCCATGATGCCCGCTCAGCAAACCAGGGCATTCATCGGCAGCCGCTGCGCCTCATGGCCCGGGTCATGACAGACATCCCGGGCCAATGCACAGGGGAGCAGCCAGGCCATGCCACGCAGGACGCCAGTGGTACCCTGCAAGTAGAGCCTGCCAGTGCCCTGCTCGCAGCCAACTGCCTCATCGAGACAGACCCGGCCCAATCGACCACCGGGGTAGGCGAGCGGGTATGGATCCACCCACTCCCATGACCCATGGCCTGAAACCGGCGATGCGGCCGAGAGAGCGTATCAATCTGACCATGAGACGATGCCCTTGCGCCTGAATGCCCCCCTCTCCCGACTCGATCTCTTGATCTATGGCCGCTACCGCCTGGTGCACGGCCTGCGCATTGCACTGGCCTTCACCCTCACCTTCCTGCTGACCCGTGAACTCAAGCTGCCGGAGAGCACCTGGCCGCTCATCACGCTAGTGGTGGTGATGGGTCCCATCTCCTTCTGGGGCAATGTGTTGTCACGGGCCCTGCAACGGGTAGTCGGCACCATCTTCGGGGCGGCCTGTGGCGTGGTGGCGCTCTATCTGGAGCTCTACTCCCTGCCGCTGACCCTGATTTGGTGCAGCTGCATCATGTTTCTGTGCGGCTATCTGGCACTCGGCAAACGCCCCTACGTCGGCTTGCTCATCGGCATCACCCTTGGCGTCACCATGGGGGCCATGCCCGGCGACATAGAGACGGCGCTGTGGCGCAGCGGCGATGTGATCCTCGGCTCCCTGCTGGCGCTGCTGTTTTGCAGCATCTATCCCCAGCGCGCCTATAGCCACTGGCGGCTGCAGATGCATGACACCCTGCTCCAGGCACACCGCCTCTACCACACCCACCTCTCCCCCAATATTCTGGAGCGGCCAAAGCTTGCCCAGAGCCACTCCCGGCTGCTCTCCAAAGTGGTCAGTCTGCGCCCCTTGCTGACCCCCGCCGTCAAGGAAACCCGTCTGAACAGCAGCCTGTTTGAAGCTATCCAGACCTCAATGCGCAACACCCTCTGCATCCTGGAGATGCTGGCCAACACCTATTGGAGTGATCGCCAGAGCCACTTCCTGATGCAGAGCACCCCGGCGCTGCGTGACTGTCAGCGGGCCACCGAAGCGGCGATCACCCAGCTCGCGCTCATGCTCAAGAGCGGTGAGCTGCAAGAGGCCGAGCACGCCATCGTCCTGCTACATGATGCAGTAGCCCAGGTTCGGGGGAGTGGCGAAGGAGACGCGGCCATCAACGGCTACCTCTGGCTCAACCGCCAGCTCATCGATCAGCTCAGCCACTTGGGGCGCTTGCTGGGGCTGGTGCTGCAGCCATACGCCAGCCCCTCGGCGCGAAAATGAAAAAGCCCCGCAGAAGCGGGGCTGGTCAGCGAGTAGGGATTGATGACGGGATCAACTCGCCTGCGGCTGTTCAGGGCTGAGGTAGATGGAGAAATCCTGGATCCCCGCCTGCAAGGCGGCGAAACAGTCGGGATCGATGGCACTGCCCAGACTCTCCTCCATCATGGCCAGCGCTCTAGGCACCGGAATGGCATCCCGATAAGGACGCTTGGCAGTGATGGCATCGAAGATGTCCGCTGTGGTGATGATGCGGGTCTCCAGGGAGATCTGATCTGCCGTCAGCCCCTTGGGATAACCCTGGCCGTCGAGACGTTCATGATGAGCACCCGCCACGCTGGCCAGCTCGCCGAAGGCGCCGATGCGCCCCAGTATCTCTTCTGTGTAGGCGGCATGCATCTGCACCGCTCGCCACTCCTGCGCATCGAGCTTGCCCGGCTTGTCGAGCACGGTATTGCTCACCCCCAACTTGCCGACATCATGGAGCAAGGCGGCTCGCTTTAGCCAGCGCCGGCGGGGTTCTGGCAGGCCTAGCTGGGTCGCCAGAATATCGGCATAGAGCGCGACCCGGCTGCTGTGTCCTGCGGTGTAGGGGCTCTTGGAGTCCACGACCTGACCGAATGCGGCGGCGATCTCGTCCAGATAATCCTCATCCAGCGTCACCTCGCTCTCCCCGGCCGGGTGGCCAAAGACCCGATCACTTAGCTCGGGCGAGGCCAGCCCCTGCCAGAAAGCGTCATCGGCCAGTTGTTCAAAACAGAGCACCAGGGCTGGGTCGAACCAGGTACCACTACGCGAGCGGATCTCGGCCAAGGCAGATGCACTCCCCGCCGAGGCATGGAACACATCCACCACCTGACAGAGCAAGGCTATCCGGGAAAACAGCGGGATCGCAGATCCCGCCAGCCCCTCGGGGCGTCCTTTGCCATTCCAGTGCTCATCGAGAGAGAGGATGCCATCGGCGACCCCATCACTGAAGCGCAATTGACGTGCTATCTCGGCGCCGCGATGACAACGGGTATGGATCAGCTCATGGGCTATCTGGTCGCCGTTGCGAAAGATGTGAAACAGGCTGCGAAAGCGCCCAAGCAGGTTGGCCTCCAGCCCGGTATGGCCGAGCACAAAATTGACCACTTCGGACAGGGAGCCATCAACTAATTTGAAATCGCGTTTGAATTGGTGATCATCGGTCAGATAGAGGGCACAGATGCGCGCCGCATTGCTGCTGCAACCGAGATCCTTGAGCAGGAGTGTGTAGTAAAGATCGTGCAGTTCACAGGCGCTGAGCCCCAAGGCCTCCCCCAGCTGGCAGCCTATCCAGCAACAGCGGATGCAATGCCCTCTGGGTTGTCCCTCTGTCATGTCGAGTGCATGGCTGAGGGAGCCCATCAATTCCGATAATTGGAGACCCTGAATGGTCATAAGCGACTCCCCTAGCCCGCAGGCAATATGCGACGAAGGGAGCATATTACACCGGAATCTGCACCGGTTGAGCCATTATCCCAGGGAATGTTGCCCCGCAGCCAGTCGGCCCAAGTCGGCTTGGGTCAACGTCGAGACCAGGCGTCCCTGATAGTAGAGATCGACCACATCGTCCCGACGCTGGCCTCGCATCGTGCTGCGGCTGCCATCCTCATAGTGCAGCTCCATCAGGGCGTTGTCGGCATCCGGGTAGCTAATGTCCATGCTGCGCACTCCGCTGGGCAGGCTCGCCAGGGGAACTGTCTTGAGGGCGCCATCCAGGTGCTGGTTCACCTTGATGGCCGCATCCACCTGATGGTCGACCAGCGCAGGAGACTTGCCCGTAATGGGGTTGGTACCGGACCAGAACTCCACCGTATTGAAGATGAAGAGGTCCGCTGTCGCTGCCAGGCCATAGACGGGAGAGAGCAGCACGAAGACACCGGCGCGGCCATAACGGTTATCCACCACCTTGAGGTTGCCTTTGGTCACCATGGAGGAGAGCCCCATCTGCCCCATGCAGCCGCCAAGCCCCAGGGTGCCCATCGCCAGCAGCAGCGACAATGCTACCTTCTTGCCTGTCTGTTGTGCCATATCCGTCATGTCCGCCATCTTGAATAATCAAAAGGCGGCCAGCCTAAACAAGGGGGGAGATGGCCACAATCGGCAAGGGGGGTTCAGTACAGGCAGGGTTCAGTTTAGCGGTGCGATCGCGCAATGAATCGACAATGGCAGGGGATGACGCTCAATCACTGATGGGTATTTGTTTCAAGCAGAGCCGGTTGCCCTCTTTTCTACTGCCTCCAGGAGGCGTAACCTTGCAAACTGTGCGGGCAAATGCCCCTTGCTGAGGAATCCCTATGCCTAGCTCCGTCAATCCACGCTATCACAGGATATCTATCCTGCTCCACTGGGCCATGTTGTTACTGATCGCCGCCGTCTATGCCGCCATGGAGCTGCGGGACCTCTTTCCCAAAGGCAGTGAGGGGCGTGATGCCATGAAGGAGTGGCACTTCATGCTGGGGTTGCTGGTATTTGCCCTGGTCTGGATCCGGCTGCTGGCTCGCCTGCTGTTTAGCCGCCCCGCCATTACGCCGCCGCCCGCCAGATGGCAGCAACAGTTTGCCAAATTGGGCCATCTTGCACTCTACGGCCTCATGATAGCGCTCCCTCTGCTCGGGTGGTTGCTGCTCAGCGCCGGCGGCAAACCCATCCCCTTCTTTGGCCTCTCTCTGCCTGCGCTGATCCCGGCAGATAACGCACTCAAGGGATCCATCAAGGAGTGGCACGAGACACTGGCCACGCTGGGCTACTTCCTGATAGGCCTGCATGCCCTGGCTGCTATCTATCACCACCATGTGCTCAAGGACAACACCCTGACCAATATGCTGCCGGGTAAACGCAGCTAACCCGGCTCCCGTTCCAGATAACCAGGATGGCCCACGAAGCCGGCCCGCTCATAGATTGGGCGGCCGGTATCGCTGGCATGGAGCCAGAGCTTGCCAAACCCGCGCTGGTCGGCATAGGCGGTCATGGCATCGGCTAGCCAGCCCCCGCTTGCGCCAGGCCGGTCTGGTATACATGTTGAGCAGATAGGCTTCCCTGCCCGCCAGATTGCCGGGATAAGGGGGCCTCTCGAACAGGGTCAGGCTGCCCACCGCCAGCAATCCGCTGGCCGCCTCTTCATCCTCGGCCACCCAGGAGATGAGCCTGCCCTCGGCCATGGCGCGACTGAAATAGTCGACGCTGGCCTGATGCTGCGCCTCCTCCTGCCCACCCAACGCTTCCCCCAGCTCGATAAAGAGCGCCATGCGCAGCGCCACCAATGCAGGGATGTCGGCCAGAGTGGCCTGACGGCCCCTCACTTTCTTGTCTCCCAGCCACAACCGGGGTTAGCCATGTTGACCGGCGCCCCCGCGGCAAACGCGAGCAGGTTGTCAAAAGCCTGCCCCAGATAGAGTTCGTAGCTGTCGCGAGTCACATAGCCCAAGTGGGGTGTGCCTATCACATTGGTCAGGCTGAGCAAGGGATCCTGGCTCGATGGCTCGCGCTCGAACACATCGAGAGCGGCAAAACCGGGCCGTCCGGCGCTGAGCGCACAGAGCAAGGCACCGGGAGCCACCAGTTCGGCCCGGCTGACGTTGACCAAGAGGGCATCAGGCTTCATCAGCGCCAGATCTGCACCAGTAACGCAGTGGCGGGTTGCCTCGCACAATCGCAGGTGCAGGCTGAGCACATCGCTCGCGAGAAACAGCGCCGCTTGACTCGGCGCCGCCCGATAACCTGCGCTGCGGGCTTGGGCGCGGGACGCCTCACTGCCCCACACCAGCACCTCCATGCCAAAGGCCTGACCGAAAGCCGCAACCCTGCGTCCTATCTTGCCAAACCCCCAGATCCCCAAAGTCAGGCCAGCCAAAGAGCGACCCAGCCCCAGGCTGCCGCTATCTTGCCAGCGCCCCTGTTGCAGCCCCTGCCAATAGGCGGGCAACTGACGGCTCGCCGCCAATATGAGCGCCCAGCACAGCTCGCTGGGCGCCACCGGTGAGCCATTTCCCTCCACGACCAGGACCCCATGGCGACTACAGGCAGCCAGATCCAGATGCTGGCTGACCTTGCCTGTCTGGCTGATCAGCCGCAACCGGGGCAGCTGTGCCAGCAGGCGTTCATCGATCTCACTGCGCTCACGGATCAGCACCAGGGCATCGAACGGACCTAGCCGCTCAACCTGCTCGGCCTCGCTTCGGGCTGGATCCCGAAACAGTGTCACCTCATGGTCTGCCAGCTTGGCAAAACAGGTCAGCTCGCGCGCGGCCTCCTGATAGTCGTCCAGTATGGCTATCTTCATCCCTGCTCCCCGGGCCCTCGCCCATAAAAATGCCGGCCAATGACCGGCACCATGGTGCATGAAAATATTCCCATTTAGCAATGTGACTCGCCGGTGGCCCAAGTCACCAAAGAGGCGAGACTTCCGGTTGGTTGCCGCCTCATCGATGCCTGGTGAGCCAGCGATCCAGCGAGAAGGGACCCGCACCCCACACCAGCAAGGTCAGCAACATCCACCCCCATAACTGGTGATCGAAGAAACCACTCGGCCACAGGGTCGGATAAGAGATGACAGCGATGATATTGAAGCCAAACAGCAACAAGGCGGCGGGTCGGGTCAGCAGGCCGAGGAGCACAAGCACGGGGATCAGCAACTCGGTGGCCGTCCCCATATAAGCGGCCCACTGCCAGGGCAGCAAGGGCACCTGGTATTCGAACTCGAACAGATAGAGGGTCGAATCCCAGGCATTGAGTTTGAGCCAGCCCGAACGAAAAAAGGCCTGGGCGACCCAGAGACGCGCCAGCAACAATACCCAGCCCGACAGGGCTCCCTGCCAGCGCTCGGCCAGTTGTTGACCACGTACAATGAGATGTTCCATCCGATGATTCCTTTCTGTTTTCCTATTGAGCGCCAGGGCCCGACTCGGCGCCGAGTGAAAATGACACCAACAGGCCTTGCGTGACGAGTTGTGGCAAAAGGGCGCCAGGCGGTAGCTCGCCATCGAGCTCTGCCAAGGGGATCCCCTGGCGGCAAGCCTGGAGCAATTGATACTGCGCTTCGTCAAGCGCCAATGGGATGACGCTGAAGTCAGGCTGTTTTTGCAATGCGAGCCAACCGGGCTGCAGCAGCTGGGCGGGCGTCTCGGCGTCTGCCAATGCCATCCGCCACAGGCCGACCACGTCGGCGCTAACCGACAGCAAGACAAGATTGCTGGCAACCAGCAGACGTACCCTGTCCCACTCATCCGGCGCCAACGCAGCCAGCGCCTCCGCTGGCCATTGGCGATGCTCGAATGGCAACAGGCTCGCGCGTTCCAACTGCCACTCGAAACGAGCCAATTCTGTCAACCAGGGCAGATGCGCCGTGGTCGGCAACGCCTCGAGCCAGTCGGCGAACCCTGCGCCATAGCCAGTCACACTGCCCTCTCCTGGCGGGTTGGCCAGAATGAAACCACGGGCAGCGGCGGCAAAAAAAACCTCCCCCACCATGACCTGGGTCGCGGCATAACTGATGGAGAGCACATCGGTGAGACTGAGGATGAAATTGTTGCGATAGACCTGCAGCAAGGCCTCGGGAGGAAAACGCCCTTGCTGGAGATGTGCCGCAACCTCGTTTGGCTCGCCGAGCAGACTGGCGGCAAATTCCCGCTGCAGCGCCCCGACAGATCCTGAGTCAGATCGATAGCCAACCTGCTCAGACATGGTGATTCTCCTGGCGCCGAACCATGGCAAGCTCTGCTATCTGGCTGGCCTTGTCGGCTTCGGCGATCAACACAGAGAGCGCCGGGATCTCGAGATCCCATTCAACGAGGGTCGGTATGCTGCGCCTGGCGCAGATAGCGCGGTAGAGTGCCCAGACGGGTTCCACCACGGGGCAACTGTGGGTATCTATGTAAAGGTTGCCCTGTTCGAGTGCCTTGTCGGTGAAGCCGGCCAGGTGGATCTCTTTGACCGTCTCGAGGTCGATGGCTGCCAGATAATCCATGCAACTGAAGCCATGATTGAAGGCGCTGACATAGAGGTTGTTGAGATCGAGCAAGAGGCCACAGCCACTGTGCTGCTGCAGTTGTGCCAGGAAGTCCCACTCCGGCATACCCTCTGCAAATTGCAGATAGGATGAGGGATTCTCGATCAGCAATTCGCGCCCCAGCTGATCCTGCACCGCCTTTATCTTGTCACTCATCTGAGCCAAAGCTGCCCGGGTGTAGGGCATGGGTAACAGATCATTGAAGTAACGGCCATCCACACTGCCCCAGCTCAAATGCTCAGAGATCCGCACAGGCTTGATTGCCGTGACCAGGGCCCGCAACCGGGCAAGATGGCCCTCATCGAGGGGATCGCTCGAGCCCAGGGACATGCCGACGCCATGCAGACTTATGGGGTAGTGCTCGGCCAACTGGTTGAGTACATGAAAAGCCCGGCTGTGGGGCTCAAAATAGTTTTCGCTGTGAACTTCCAGCCAGCCAATATCGGGGCGTTCTGCCAGCAGAGTCTGGTAGTGACGGGCGCGCAGGCCAATTCCGATGGAGGAGTGCATTAACCCTGTCTCCCTTGCATACAAGGAGGAAGGGGCGACGAGTGAACAGCGCCGCCCCATGAGTACTTACTTCGGCTGCAGGCTTCCACCGGCCAGCTTTTCGCACAGCCCTTTTGGCACGACCACGAAGGCATCGCCCGCCGCATCAGCCTTGGCGGTCCCGGCGCAGGAGCTGGTCTTGGTCGCGCAGTCATTCTGGCCAGCCTTGACCACACCGAAGCACTTCTCTTTCTCGTCGGCAGCCATGGCAGGGGTTGCGATAAACTGGCTGCCCAGGGCCAGCAGGCCAGTCATGGCAGAGGCAAGAGCGATCGATTTCTTCATGTTCATATTCCTTCTGAAAAGAGGTCGTCGGGGTTGAATGAACCGCGGCGCGGGTCAGTAAATAGAACCGGCTTCCTCCCGCTAATCTTTCAGGGAATGTCAGAAAAAATGTAAAGCCAATGGAGAAAAATCCATTTAACAGTAAATAAGGTTATGTTTTAAATAAAAAATAAAAAAAGGCAGCCGCTGCTGCCTTTTTTTTCTTGCCGAGGAGTTATCCCATCAGTAGAAGATACGATCGCCCCGTTCACTCATCTTCAGCCAGACCGGTTTGGTACTGGTCTTGCTCCAGACTCTGTGCAGATAGCTGTAAAAACGCGCGCGATCGCGGCGAAACAACATGATGGGAAACGCCAGCACGCCAGCCAGGAGCACCAGGGTGCGACGCAGGATGATGCGAGTCAGGGAGAAGGGATGAAACATGATTGAACGCCTCACTGGTAAGACCACTAAACGAAGCTTACGCCACGAACTGTTGAATTACTACACCATTTATCCTCATGCGGTCACACAACTCCGTATTCAATGGTGTTAATGAAATTAAATTACGTTTTTTAACTAAGCGACAACAATATTTGCCCAAGCGGCAACCCTTGACCAGAGTTAAAGCAGACGCGAGAGGAGGGATGAAGAATGAAGATTGGCAACCTGATGCTCATAGGCCTGCTCGGCCTGTTCGCCCAAAACGAATGGCAGGAGTGGCGCAGCAATATCAATGACAGAATCGCCTTCGATGACAAGGGGGTACCCACTGCTAGTCTGTGGCAGTGTGGTTTGCTCAGGCAACGCATGGCAGATCTGGATGAAATCAGGACGCAGGGTTCGCCCATGCAACGGCAAGATATGGTCGAATTGAGGAGATATCTGGATACGCAGTGGTTGTCACAGCGATGTGACTCGGCGTTGGAACAGGGGTAAACGAGGGAAGTAATGGAGGCACGTTCCGGAGTCGAACCGGACTAAACGGATTTGCAATCCGCTGCATAACCGCTTTGCTAACGCGCCACAGGGTCAATACATGAATTTTTTACTGACATCTCATCGTTGGTGTCGATGGGATAATTTGGAGCGGGAAACGAGACTCGAACTCGCGACCCCGACCTTGGCAAGGTCGTGCTCTACCAACTGAGCTATTCCCGCCTGAACTCATGCTGTCCGGTCTTGCCTGACAACGAGCCGCATTATACGTACCCCCGCAGGCAGCACAACCCTTTTTTACGCCTCAAGGCCAGGAGCACGACTGTTTGCTCAGGCTTTATTCGCTTTGGGTAAAAAAAGCACGTCCCGCTGTGACCCGGCAGGCGAATTTAGGATAAAGCCATTGAAATACAACGCCTTTGGCCCGAAACTGACCAAGTTACTAATTGGATTCTCAATAGAACCTCATACGATGAAATGGATCTTCAAGGCGCGCGGACTCAAAACACAACTGATGCTCGCGTTTTTCATGCTGGGCATGGTGCCCTTTCTGGTGGTCGCCCTCTTCTTCCTTCACACCCACGGCAAGGATCTCACCGCCCAGACCTCGAACCATCTGGTCTCGGTTCGCAACATCAAGAAAAACCAGCTGGAAGACTATTTCGCCAACCTCAAGGCTCAGGTGCTGGGCTTCTCCCAGCAGGATTTTGCCGGTAACAGTATCGGCCGCTTCTATGGCTTCACCGGGGCCTTCGAAAAATTGGGCACTACCCCTCAGGAGGCGCGCCTGCGGGCCCATAATCGCTACATCACCGGCTCCTGGGATCAACTGCGTAAACCCGATCCCCAAAACAGTGACATAGAGCCCTCCATCAGCGCCCTTATTCTGGCGGACGAGATGTACGGCCGAGTCCATCAGCGGTTTCATCGCGGCTATGCCGACATGGTGCGCAAGTCCAACTACAGCGACATCTTCCTCATCGACATCAATGGGGATGTCGTCTATTCGGTCACCAAGCGAGCCAACTTCGCGACCAATTTGCTCTCCGGCCCCTACCAGTCGAGCGGCTTGGGTGACACCTTCACCCGCATCAAGCGCCGACTGGACAGCGGTGAATCACCCCAGACGATTTTCGAGTTCACCGACTTTAGCCGCAACGAGCTGACCGGTGAAGTGGTCGCTTACCTGGCGGCTCCCGTGATGCAGTACGACTATGTGCGCGGTGTGGTTGTCTTCGAACTGCGTCCGGACAAGCTCAACGAGATCATGGGGGAGCGTGAAGGGCTGGGGGAAACCGGCGAAACCATCCTCATAGGCCCGGACAAACGGATGCGGGCCAATGCCTGGCTGGCACCGGAGTTCAGCGTCGAGAAGAGCTTCTCCCCCGATTTCCGCCCCCTGGAGACCCCCCTTATCCTCAAGGCGCTCTCCGGTGAGCAGGGCGTCGGGCTCTTCGAATCCTATCAACGGGACGAGGTGCTGGCCGCCTACACCCAGGTCAAGGTGTACGATACCGAGTGGGCCTTTATCGCCGAGATATCGACCCGGGAAGCCTATGACCCCATCCGCAAGCTGGAGACGCTCTCTGTGCTGCTCGGGCTCGGATCCCTGGTGTTGCTCATTCTCTTCTCCCGCTGGCTGTCCAACTCCATCACGGCGCCGCTGCGATCCCTCACTGCCGCCGCCGAACAGGTGGCGGATGGCGCCCTGGATCACCCCATCGCCATTCCTCGCACCGAAGATGACATAGACCGCCTCGCCCAGGCGTTTCGCCATATGCAGCGCTCGGTGAAGGACAAGATTGACTTGATTGAACGCCAGACTCAGGAGCTGCAACAGCAGGTCAAGCTGACCCACAAGCAGAACCTCAGCCTGCAGCAGGCCGACAAACTCAAAGATGAACTGCTCGCCAACACCTCCCACGAACTGCGCACCCCCATCCATGGCATCAAGGGGATGGCGGAAGCCATGCTGGCCGGTCAGCAGCAGTTGACCGAGGGTCAGCAACAACAGCTTGGGCTCATCATCAAGAGTGCCGATGGCCTGGCGCGACTGGTGGATGATCTGCTCGATTACCATCAGATGCGCTACGGCCAGCTGGAGATCCACTCCCAGTCCGTCAACGCCAAGGGCGTGGTGCGCCTGGTGCTGGATCTCTGCCAGCATCTGGTACAGGCCAAGCCGCTGACCCTGGTCGACATCACGCCACAGGAACTCCCTCCCGTGCTTGCAGACGAGCAACGGCTCGAACAGGTGCTCTACAACCTGGTCGGCAACGCCATCAAATACACCCCTCAGGGAAAAGTCGTGCTCAGTGCCAGCCAGGATGAACACTTCCTCTGGATCAAGGTCACGGATACCGGCATCGGCATCGCGCAAGAGAATCTGGAGCACATCTTTGAGCCCCTGGTGCAGATGAGTCATGAAGCGGGCAAGCAGGGGGCTGGGCTGGGGCTCTCCATCACCCGCCAGCTGATCGAGCTGATGGGCGGCCGGCTTACGGTGCAGAGCGAGCCGAGCGTCGGCTCCACTTTCTGCTTCAGCCTGCCGCTCTCTCATCACAATGCCCTGCCCGGCCCGAGCGAACTGCGCCCCAAAGATCATGCGCTGGTGCGCCATGTCCCCCTGAATCTGCCCGAATGGGAGAGTGAGGATCTGCCCCCGCCGCCACCGGATGCGCCTCTGTTGCTGGTCGTGGATGACGAACCCATCAACCTGCACATCTTGCGCCACCTGCTGCAACCTTGTGGCTATCGGATACTGCCGAGCAGCGATGGCCATGATGCCCTGGCCAAACTCGCCACCGAGCCGGTGGATCTGGTGCTGCTCGATGTGATGATGCCAACCCTGTCAGGGTTCGATGTCTGTCGCCGTTTGCGCGAGAAGAGCCCCAAGGATCAATTGCCGGTGCTGCTGCTCACGGCCCTCAACCAGCCCAAGGATATCGAAGAGGGCTTCAATGCGGGGGCCAACGACTATCTGGTCAAGCCGTTCTGCAAGGAAGAGCTGTTCGCCCGGGTACGAGCGCTGCTCGAAGCCAAGCAAGGCCGTGCCACCCTGGTTGAAAACCGACTGCTCAAACAGGAGATAGAGCACAGACTGAATCTGCAGGAGAGCCTGCGTCAGGATCAGCAACGCCTGCTCGCCCTCATCAGCGAGGGGGGAGATGCCATGGTGTTCATCGACCAACAGGGCAGAGTGCTCTTTGCCAGCCGCGCCCTGGCCACCCGCCTCGGTCAGGAGCCGGAGGCCATGGAGGGCCAGGCCCTCGACGAGTGGCTGAGCCAGCCCCTGCATAGCCAGTGGCCGGATATGGCCAACCATGGCGAGCAGAGCCTGCAGTTTTGCGTGGCGGGCCAGAGTGAACTCACCCTGGTGCGCGCCCTGCCTATCCAGCTCAACGATTGTCTGGCCTACGCCCTCATCTGCAGCCAGAGCGCGCCGGACGAACACAGAGTCGCGGCCCTGGAAAATGCCCTCAAGAGCCTGTCACGCCAAGCCATCATCGAAGATGAGCACCTGCTCGGGGAGCTGAGTCGGCTCGGTGGCGAGTTCCGCTCCCTGGCCGACAATCTGATCCGCCAGCAAGATGATGACCCCCTGCGCCACGCCCTGGTCGACACCATGCGCCTCTCCCTCGATGCCTGGCAGCACAGCACCGGCAAGGGCAAGATAGTGTTGGCGGAGAAGAGCAAGCTGTGGCGAGTCTACATGGACAGGTCCAGCCCCCAGACCCGCACGCTGGACAAGTATTTGAGCCTGGATACCTTGCCCAAGGCGCCGCGCTGGAAGACGGTGGTCGCCACAGCCGAGTATGTGATCAAGCAGTGCCCCCTGAGCGAGGCCCAGCAGCAGAGCCTGCACCAGAGCGCCCAGCTGCTGCGCCAGCTCGCCAACCGCAAGAGCTGACCCTCAGGTTCTGGTAGCCCAGCGGGCACTGAGCAGGCACTTCGCGGTGCCCGGTGATGCAGGCATTGAAGGGCTGAGCACGCCTCTCAATGCCTGCGTCAGTGCAAGCCGGCATGGCACTGCCCATCTATTGCCCCAGCTTCGCAACACCGAGTCCGGGGCTGGCTGGTTGCCCCCTCGCTATTGACACTTTTTTGCATTGCCTCTGGCCGCCATGAGTGGCTATATCTCCCCTGGCAGCCGATGACTTTCATCCTGGCAGCACTTTTCCCCTTTCCCCCTCTTCCAAGCTCCTTCTCTGTCAACAGCACGGGTCCATTTGCAGCGTCCATCACGCCAGATGCACATCACCAGCCTCAGCCATAGATCAGCGCAGGCGAGATGTCTCGGGTCAGAGTGGGCCTGGCTGCGCCCCCCGCCTGAAGGCACCTCGTCGATAGGCGATCCCGGGTCAGCGCCGGAAGTCAGTGCCCAGGTTAATCCCCACTCATGGGCCTCCCCCAGTCAGGGGCCGAGCCTCCAGGCCAGAGGCTGGCGACGGCATTTTTCTACCCGGCCCTCCCCGCTGAAGGAGAGAAGCCCAACTACCGCATCAGGTTTTTTCTTCAAGAGAACAAAGAACTCAAATAGAGGATAAAAACCGACCAGATCTTCGTCACATTATCGTCAAAGAAAGGGTTTTATTAGTACTTTTTGCGCGAACGCAAATAACTTAATTGCATGATTTTAAATCATTAATCCAGGGTATTGACGTTTTCAACGTCGGGGCGGGGATTTTTACGATATCAACGTAAGGATTAAATGTTTATTTCTTGTTAAACCTGCTTAGCTAAGGGGGGTCATACAGACCCAGACATGAGGTTGAGCGCCAGCGATGCGCCCCTCAACAAGATCAACAGGGACGTCCATATAACAAGGAAACAATATGCTTGCCAAAGTATCCCGGGTCGCCGCCGCCTGCATGCTGGGGAGCCTGATGCTCTCTGCCGGGGCCGCCAATGCCGCCGACAACAAAACTGTGCTTACCCTGGTCGCCCAACAGGAAACAGCTTGGGTTAAAAACTTCAACCCCTTCCTGCAGGCCGGTCTGCTGCACACCACCAAGGAGTTCATCTATGAGCCCCTGGTTATTTTCAACGAATTGCAGGGAGGCAGACCCGAGTACCGGCTCGCTACCCACTATGAATTTGGCAAAGACCTGAAATCGGTCACTTTCGATCTGCGTCAGGGAGTCAAATGGTCCGATGGCGAAGGCTTCGATGCCGATGACGTCATCTTCTCCTTCAATCTGGTCAAGGCTCACAAGGCACTGGACGAACGGGCTATCTGGACCCAGATCACCGGGGTCGAGAAGCTGGACCAATACAAGGTCAAATTCGAGCTGGCTGGCGTCAATACCGGCGTGGTTAACCAGATAGCGCTGGTGCCGCTGGTACCTGAGCATCAGTGGAAATCGGTCAAGGACCCCGTCTCCTTCACCAACGATCAGCCCGTCGGGACAGGCCCCTTCACTCAGGTCGACAACTTCTCCGCCCAGCTCTATACCCAGTGCCGCAACCCGCACTACTGGGATAATGCCAATCTCGCCATCGACTGCATCCGCATGCCGCAGATGGCCACCAATGATCAGGTGCTGGCCGCCGTCATGAAGGGCGATGTGGACTGGTTCGGCTCCTTCGTGCCGGACATAGAGCGCCTCTATGTCGGCAACGATCCCAAGCACAACAAGTACTGGTTCCCCGCCTCGGGCACAGTGGCCTTCAACGTCAACTTCCAGACCAAGAACCCGGGTAATCACGAAGCCTTCAACGATGTCAACTTCCGCCGTGCCTTCTCCATGGCGATGGACAGACAATCCATGGTGGACATCGCCGGCTACGGTTATCCCACCATCAACGAATATCCGTCCGGCCTTGGCAAGCTGTTCGACAGCTGGAACAACCCGGATGTCGATCAGAAGTTTGGCAAGTTCAACAAGTTCGACATGGCGGCCGCTCAGGCACTGCTCAAGGAAGCTGGCTACAAGGACTGTGACGGCGACAAATTCCTCGATACCCCGAGCTGCAAGAAGATTGCGTTCAAGATCATAGTGCCGAACGGCTGGACCGACTGGGTCAACACAGTCCAGATCGGGGTAGAGGGGCTCAAGGCCCTGGGGATCGATGCCAAGACCTCCACCCCAGAAGCAGCAGTCTGGACCGACAATCTGGTCACGGGTGATTTCGATGTTGCCCTGCAAGGCTACCTGACCGGTGCCAACCCGCAGAACTACTTCGAGACCGCCTTCCATTCCCGGAATATGGGTGAACGCGGTAACCGCTTCGCGGCCCCCCGCTACAAGGATCCCGCACTGGACAAGCTGATTGACGGCTTCAGCCAGACCGCCGATCTGGCCAAGCAAAAAGTGCTCATGAACGAGATCCAGGAGCGAGTCGGTGCCAACCAGACCATCATCCCTGTCTACAACAACCCAACCTGGTATGAGTACAACACCAAGCGCTTCCATGGCTGGTTCAACGCCGACAACCCGGTCGCCAAGCCCCAGGTACACAGCAACACCCCTGAGCGCCTGCTGCACGTGCTCGCCCTCAAACCTAACGCCTAACGGCCATTTGAGTCTTGACAACACGGGCCCTGCGGGGCCCGTTTCTATTTCCCCCATCCCTTGAGCCAAGCGCCCTATCCAGGTCACTCCGTGCGCCAACAGGCCTGCCCGCTGCGAGCTTGATTGCTGCCGGACTCGGCAGGCCAGGCGAACAGGACTTGCGATGCTAAGCTCCCTTTGCCTTTTCAGCTATCAGGGCAGAGCCGAGCGAATAGGCCCCAGGGGGTTACGCTGCCAGAGCACGATGACAAGGCGTACAAGCCGACCCATCAGGCAGCCCTCATATAAGCAAGGGCGAAAAAAAGGCGAAAAATCGGTGCCGGTATGGCAGTGAGCTATCGCGCCCTCTTGGGGACACAAGCGCAGCCACGCTGTCCGAACCGCCATCTGCCGCGCCCTTGCCGGTGAGCAGCAAAGAGAGCTCCGCCATCTCAGCTGTCAGGAGAGGCCAGGCTCCTGGGCACTAACATTGGCTCTGGCTCTGAACATCCAAGCCTTGCATCTCAAGGATGGGCCATCAGCCATTCTGCCAATGGGGTCTGCGAATAAGGCGGGGCTCAGCCTATGAAAGCGCCGGCAGGGCTGCCGCTTGTCTGACTAGATAGACCCTGCATCCCTTGCACACCATCGAAGTGACAAGCCGCCCTCCCAGAGATTAGCTCGTCCGAGCAACCCAATCCGGCAAGACTGCATCGAACGAGGCAATGCCAGCGCCGCGACCCGCCCATAACAGAACAGAACAGAACAGAACAGAACAGAACAGAACAGAACAGGCATGCTGCGACTGTCTTGTCCCCTCACGATGAAAGACTCATGGAAATCTCAGCGAAATGGTCGATGACGTGCATGGGATCACGTCCTGAATGGCACTTTCCCATCTTGTTTCAAATGTAAAAAAAAGCCTCGAAGGCAACGGAAAAATCTGGGGCGATCGAGGTCACATAATCGGCTTTCACCCCATTTGAGCGCTAACTTTATATTTGGAGTAAATAAATGTAACTATATAATTTTAAAGGGTTTGAAATTTAATTTGACGAGAATGACGAAAGGATCTGGGTTTTTACGAAATCGACGAAATCAGGCCTTGTTGTTCTTCTGTTAACTCTGCTTTGCTAGGGGCGTTGGATTAGATAAAGACAAGGGTGCAAAACCTGCCCAACACAGAGGGCCGATATGCATAGCATGCGATGTCGGTGCTCCATTCCAAAATATGGAAGACCAATAAGAAAGGAAAACATATGCTTGCCAAAGTATCCAAAATAGCTACCTCAGTCATGCTGGGAACCCTGATGATTGCTGGCGCCACCAGCAGTGCCATGGCCGCCGAGAACAAGACTGTTCTGACCATGGTCGCCCAGCAGGAGACCGCCTGGGTCAAGAACTTCAACCCCTTCCTGCAGGCAGGTCTGCTGCACACCACCCGTCATTTCATCTATGAGCCACTGGTTATCTTCAACGATATGCAAGGGGGCAAACCCGTCTATCGTCTGGCCACCAACTATGCATTCAGCGATGACCTGAAGTCCGTCACCTTCGACCTGCGCGACGGGGTCAAGTGGTCCGATGGTGAAGCCTTCACCGCCGACGACATCATCTTCTCCTTCAATCTGGTCAAAGCCAACAAGGCGCTGGATGAGCGCTCTATCTGGACCCAGATCAAGAGCATCGAGAAGCTGGGTGACCACAAGATCAAGTTCGACCTGACCGAAGTCAACACCAACGTGGTCAACGATCTGGTGCTGATCCCCATAGTGCCTGAGCACCAGTGGAAGTCCGTCAAGGATCCAGTTGCCTTCACCAACGACAAGCCGGTCGGCACCGGTCCCTTCACCGAAGTGGACAACTTCTCCGCCCAACTCTATACCCAGTGCCGCAACCCGCACTACTGGGATAATGCCAACCTCGCCATCGACTGTATCCGCATGCCGCAGATGGCCACCAATGACCAGGTGCTGGCCGCCGTCATGAAGGGCGATGTGGACTGGTTCGGCTCCTTTGTGCCGGACATCGAGCGCCTCTACGTCGGCAACGATCCCAAGAACAACAAGTACTGGTTCCCGGCCTCCGGCACAGTGGCGTTCAACGTCAACTTCCAGAGCAAAAACCCGGGCAACCACGAAGCCTTCAACGACATCAACTTCCGTCGCGCCTTCTCCATGGTCATGGATCGCCAGTCCATGGTGGACATCGCCGGTTACGGCTACCCGACCGTCAACGACTATCCGTCAGGTTTGGGCAAGGCCTTCGCGTCCTGGGACAACCCGGACGTCGAGAAGAAATATGGCAAATACAGCAAGTTTGATGTCGAAGGGGCCAAGGCGCTGCTCAAGGAAGCGGGCTACAAAGACTGTGACGGCGACAAGTTCCTCGATACTCCGACCTGTAAGAAGATCGAGTTCAAGGTACTGGTGCCCAACGGCTGGACCGACTGGGTCAACACCGTCCAGATCGGCGTCGAAGGCTTGCAGGCTCTGGGTCTGAACGCCAAGACCTCCACCCCGGAAGCGACCGTCTGGACAGACGCCCTGGTCACCGGTGACTTCGATGTCGCCCTGCAGGGTTACTTTGCCGGTGCCAACCCGCACAAGTACTTCGAGACCGCATTCCATTCGCGCAACATGGGTGAGCGTGGCAACCGCTTCGCGGCCAACCGCTACAAGGACCCGGCGCTGGACAAGTTGATCGATGACTTCACCCAGACTGCCGATGCTGCCAAGCAAAAAGAGATCATGTTCGCCATTCAGGAACGGGTCGGTGCCAACCAGACCATCATCCCGGTGTTCAACAACCCGACCTGGTATGAGTACAGCACCAAGCGTTTCCATGGCTGGTTCAGCGCCGACAACCCGGTCGCCAAGCCGCAGCTCCACCCGGATACGCCTGAGCGTCTGCTGCACGTGCTGTCCCTCAAGCCGAACAGCTAAATCCTCCTGGCCCCCTGCGGGGGGCCTTCTTCCCCGCCGCCTACTCATCTCCCGGATCTGCCGGGGTTGGGGTAGCTATGCCCGGTGCGGGGCGGACTTGCAGTAAAAGGTATCATCATGGGATTTATACTAAGACGTTTCTCCTTCTATCTGGTCGCCTTCCTGGTGGCCGCCACCATTAACTTCCTGCTACCCAGAGCCATGCCAGGGGATCCCGTCTCCGTCATGTTTGCCAGGGCCGGCGCCATGATGGAACCCGCAGCCCTCGAGGCACTCAAGGCCACCTTCGGCTTTGTAGATGGTCCGATTGGCACTCAATTTCTGACCTATGTGAAGAGCGTCTTCACCTGGGATCTCGGCACCTCGGTGCGTTACTACCCGCAGCAGGTTGCCGACGTACTGGGTCGCGCCATCGGCTGGACCCTGTTCCTGGTGGGCACCTCAACCATCATCAGCTTCTCCTTCGGCTCCATCGTCGGCATCTTCGCCGCCTGGTACCGGGGTGGCCGCATGGACAGCATCCTCTCGCCACTCACCCTGGTGATGCAGGCCATCCCCCCCGTGGTGGTCTCCCTGCTCGCCCTGTTCCTGTTCGGGGTCAGTCTGGAGTGGCTGCCCATCGGCTATGCCTACAGCCCCGAGATCAAGGCTGACTTTGGCTGGGAACACATCAAGAGCATCATGCTGCACGCCATCATGCCGGTCGGCACCCTGGCCATCGTGCAGGTGGGGGGCTTCCTCATCACCATGCGCAACAACATGATTAACCTCTTGGGGGAAGACTACATCACCATGGCCAAGGCCAAGGGGCTCTCCAACAGACGGGTCATCTTCAACTACGGCGCCCGCAATGCCATCTTGCCGAGCGTCACCGCGCTCTCCATGGCACTGGGTTTCGTCATCGGCGGCTCCCTCATCACCGAAGTCATCTTCAACTACCCGGGCCTGGGCCTGACCCTGTACCAGGGCATACTCGCGCGCGACTACCCGCTCATTCAGGGGCAGCTGCTCATCATGACCATCACCATGCTCAGTTTTAACTTCCTGGCCGACATGCTCTACGTCTTCCTGGATCCCCGTCTTCGTACCGGAGGTAAATAAGATGCGTATGCCTACCATCCTCAAGATTTTACTGGGCAACAAGAAGGCCGCCTTCGGTCTGGCCATCGTCGTCTCCTTCGTGTTGATGGCCGTGTTTGCTCCGCTGCTCGCCAGCAATGAACCGACCAAGCGGGTTGCCCGTCCCCACCAGCCGCCCAGTGCCGAGTACGTGATGGGCAGCACCCGCATGGGCCACGATATCTGGTCCCAGTTCACCAATGGCGCCCGCATCTCGCTGATGGTGGGCTTCGGGGCTGGTCTGCTGGTCTGCGCCCTGGCCATCGGCATCGGCATCACCGCCGGTTACTTCGGCGGTCTCATCGACGAGTGCCTCACCTTCCTGATGAACGTCATGCTGGTGATCCCGGGATTGCCACTGCTGCTGGTGCTGGCGAGCTTCATCGGGGAGGCCTCCCCCCTGGTCATCGCCCTCATCATAGGGCTAACGTCCTGGGCCTATGGTGCCCGGGTCATCCGCGCCCAGACCCTGGCGCTGCGCGAAAAAGAGTTCGTCATCGCCGCCGAAGTGCTGGGTGAGCCGGCCTGGCGCATCATTTTGGTGGAGATATTGCCCAACCTCATCTCCATCATCGGGGTGAGCTTCATCGGCTCCATCATCTACGCCATCGTCACCGAGGCGACCCTGGAGTTCCTGGGGCTGGGCGATCCGACCGTGGTCAGCTGGGGCATCATGCTCTACAACGCCCAGACCTCCAGTGCCATCCTGGTTGGCGCCTGGTGGGAAATACTGGCCCCCTGCTTCGCCATCGCCGCGCTGGGAGCGGGCCTGGCCCTGCTCAACTTCGCCATTGATGAGATAGCCAACCCGCAGCTGCGCTCCCACAAGGGGTTGCGTCGCTGGAAACAGCTGGCCGTCCCGGCCCCGGTCATCACCGCTCAGGAGAAGACAGCATGAAATCGCAACAACCCCTGCTGTCGGTGCGCGAGCTGTGCGTCGACTACATCACCGAGAGCGGCGACGTGCGCGCCGTCAACGCGGTCAGCTTTGACATCATGCCGGGGGAGGTGTTCGGCCTCGCCGGTGAGTCCGGCTGTGGCAAGTCCACGGTCGCCTTCTCGGTAGCCCGGCTGCACAAGCCGCCCGCGTATATCAGTGGGGGCGAGATCCTGTTCAAGGGCGAAAACATCCTCCATTTTGACGACGAGCGGCTGCGCAGTTACCGCTGGCGTCAGGCGAGCGTGGTGTTCCAGTCCGCCATGAACGCACTCAATCCGGTGTTGCGCATGGAAGAGCAGTTCTGCGACGTACTGATCGCCCACAACCCGGGTCTGACTCGCTATGAGGCGATCAAGCGTGCCCAGGAGCTGCTCGCCATCGTCGACATCCATCCGAGCCGGCTCAAGGACTATCCGCACCAGTTCTCGGGCGGCATGCGCCAACGGCTGGTGATCGCCATCGCCATGGCGCTCAACCCCGAGCTCTTGATCATGGATGAGCCGACCACGGCCCTGGACGTGGTGGTGCAGCGGGAGATCTTGCAGAAGGTCTATGCCCTCAAGGAGAAGTTCAACTTCTCCATCCTGTTCATCACTCACGATCTCTCGCTCATGGTCGAGTTCTGCGATCGCATCGGCATCATGTACGCCGGAGAGTTGATCGAAGTCGCCCCTTCCAAGGCGATCCTGACTGCGCCCCTGCACCCCTATACCCGGGGGCTGGGCAACTCCTTCCCGCCCCTGCACGGCCCGAAAACCGTGTTGGAAGGGATACCCGGCACCCCGCTCAACCTGCTCGAAGTGCCCGTCGGCTGCCGTTTCCAGGCACGCTGCGCCAAGGTGCACGATCGTTGCCGCCAGGAGTACACCGCCCTGGCCGAAATCCGCCCCGGCCAACAAGCCGCCTGCCATCTCTACGCCGACGGCCTGGCCGATGGCGAGCTGGCATCCGAACCTTTGATCTTCGCTCAGGCCGCTGGCTGTTAAGGAGTCTTCCATGCATATCGCCGATACCCAGGCTCCCATCATCAAGGTCGAGCATCTCTACAAAGACTTCTCGGTCAACTCCAATGCCATCAAGAGTGGCAAGATGCGGGCGCTCTCCGACATCACCTTCAACCTGCACAAGGGCCGGGCGTTGGCCGTGGTGGGTGAGTCGGGCTCGGGCAAGAGCACCATCGCCAAGATCATCGCCAAGATGTACAAGCTCTCCAGTGGTCGCATTCTCTACCGTGGCCGAGACCTGGAGGAGTTCAACAAGGGCACCGCCCTGCTCGACTACCGCCAGAGCGTACAGATGGTGTGGCAAGACCCGTTTGGTTCTCTCAACCCGACCCACACCATCTACCATCACATCGCCCGCCCCCTGCTGCTGCACAGCAAGGTGATCGACAAGAAAGATCTGCCCGACATGGTGCACAACCTGCTGGAGAAGGTGGGGCTGACCCCGGCCAAGGCAACGGCGGCCAAGTACCCTCACCAGCTCTCCGGCGGCCAGCGCCAACGGGTCAATATCGCCCGCAACCTGGCGGTGGAAGCCGAGGTGGTGCTCGCCGACGAACCCACCTCCATGCTCGATGTATCTATCCGCATCGGCATCCTCAACCTGATGGAGCAGATGAAGAACGAGCTCGGCGTCTCCATGCTCTACATCACCCATGACATCGCCACCGCCCGCTACGTGGCGGAAGACCTGGCGGTGATGTACGTGGGTCACATGGTGGAGTGGGGTGAGGTGGATGAGATACTGCACCATCCCCAGCACCCCTATACCCAGTTGCTCATCTCGGCGGTGCCCGACCCCGAGAAGAGCATCCATGCCGAGCTGGAAGGGGGACGCAAGGGAGAGATACCGCTCTGGACGCCGGAATCCTATGGCTGCCCCTTCGCCGGGCGCTGCAACCAGGTCATGACCCGCTGCAAGGAAGCCATGCCGCCGGTCACCCGGCTTGCAGACAATCACTTCGTGCGCTGCTACCTGCACGAATAAGCCCAAACGGGGCGGCCTTGGGCCGCCCCGCTTTTTAGTCAGGCACAGAGGCCGACAGGGTCGCGGAGCGAGGATGACCTCATGCCTGCGCAGCCCATCCCCCTCTGCGCCCTTCCCCGAATGTTGAGGTATCGATGGAACTGCTAGTCAATCAGGTGGGTTACGAGTGTCAGGGCCGCAAGCAGGCATTGCTGCAGACCCGCCCCGGTCATATCCAGGGGGGCCTGGCACGATTGCTGCCGCTGACCGGCGGCCCTGCCCTGTTTGAGGCACAGCTCAATGAAGAGGTCAGCGTCCCCGGCTGGCAGCAACGGGCCTTCTGGGCCATCGACTTCAGCGCAGTCACCCAGGCCGGCGATTACCGGCTCGAGGTGATCACGGCCCATGGCATAGTGCGCTCAGCGCGCTTTCGGCTGGGTGAGCGGTTACTGACCCAGCACTGCTTATCTGACGTCATTCACTACTTCAAGGGCCAGCGTTGCAGCGGCCAATATGACAAGGCCGACAGGGCCGCCCCCCTGCTCGGCAGCGAGCTGCGCCGTGACGTGCACGGCGGCTGGTATGACGCCAGCGGCGATGTCAGCAAGTACCTAAGCCACCTCTCCTACGCCAACTACCTCAATCCCCAGCAGACCCCCTTGGTGGTCTGGAGTCTGCTGCGCAGCCGCGAGCTGCTGGGCAGGCGCAGTGACATCGACAGCCGCAATCTGGGTAAGCGCCTCGAAGATGAGGGGTTGCATGGCGCCGACTTCCTGTGCCGCATGCAGGATGAATCCGGCTTCTTCTACATGACGCTGTTTGACAAATGGAGCAAGGACATCAACCAGCGCGAGCTGTGCGCCTATGCCACGCAACAGGGACTCAAGTCCGACAGCTGGCAGGCGGGGTTTCGCCAAGGAGGGGGGCTGGCCATCGCCGCCCTTGCCCGCGCCGCCCGCGCTGCTGTAAGTGGTGACTTCGCACAAGCCGAGTATGGCGAGGCGGCCCGGCGCGGTTACCTGCACCTGCGCGAGCACAATCTTGCTTATCTGGATGATGGCCAGGAGAACATCATTGATGAGTATTGCGCCCTCTTGGCCGCCGTCGAGCTGACGCACAGCTTCGGGGATGAGTGGCGGGCCGAGGCCCGCCACTGGGCCGAGCGGCTCGGTGCCCGCTTGCGCCCCCACGACGAACTTGGCCACTACTGGAGCGCAAACCAAGATGGCTCGCGCCCTTACTACCACGCCGCCGAAGCCGGTCTGCCGGTGCTGGCCCTGCTCGAATACCTGGCGCTGGAGACAGACCCAAACCGCATCGCCAGGGCCGAGCTCATCGTGCGCCAGGCCCTGCTCGCCGAGCTGGCCCTGACCGGGCGTCCCGGCAACCCCTTCGCCCTCGCCCGCCAGTATGTGAAAGGGGTCAATGAAGCGGCGAGAGTCAGCTTCTTCATGCCCCATCACAATGAATCAGGTTACTGGTGGCAGGGGGAGAACGCCCGGCTGGCATCCCTGGCCGCCGCGGCCTTTGCCGCCGCCGCCCGGCTGCCGGATTTGGCTGCATCCCTCGACGCCCACGGCCAACGGCAACTGGACTGGATCCTGGGGCTCAACCCCTTCGATGCCTGCATGCTCATCGGCCATGGCATCAAGAACCCGGGCTACACGGCGGGCTATCCAAGCGCCCCTGGCGGTATCTGCAACGGCATCACCTCGGGTTTCGAGGATGAGGCCGAGGTCGCCTTCATCCCGGATGAATACAAGGATCGCCTGGATCAGAACTGGCGCTGGGGCGAACAGTGGATCCCCCACGGCGCCTGGTTTGCCCTGGCGATCTGCTGGCAGGAGGCTCGCCATGACTAAGCACCCTGCGTTGCCCGACAACATCGCCTACTGGGTCGGCGTCGATGGCGGCGGCACCCATACCCGGGCTCGCATTCGAAACCAGAAAGGCGAGCTGCTCGGTGAGGGCCGTGCTCCCGGCTCCAATCTGGAACTCGGTATCGATCTGGCCCAGCGCCATGTGCTGGGAGCGGTGCGTGATGCCATGACGGCGGCCCAGCTGCCGGACTCGGCCCTGGCCCGGATGAGCGCCGGATTGGCGCTGGCCTCCGCCGAGCTTGAGAGCTGCTATCGCGACTTCCTGGCCCAACCCCTGCCCTTTGCCGAGACCAGGCTGATATCGGATGCCTTTGGCGCTTGTCTGGGCGCCTTTGGGGGCGGCGAGGGGGCCATCCTCATCGCCGGCACCGGCTCGGTCGGACTCATTTTCCAGGGAGGCCGCATTCGCACCTGCTCGGGGCGCGGTTTCCCCATATCGGATCTGGGCAGCGGTGCCTGGCTGGGCCTGCGGGCCATCCAGCAATCCCTGCTCTGCCACGATGGCATTCTGGCCCCCAGTCTGCTGGCGGTGCGCCTGCTCGACCACTTCGGACGGGATCAGGCGGCGCTGGTTCGTTGGGCGGCCCAGGCGATACCGGCCGACTATGGCCGCTTCGCCCCCTGGGTATTCGATGCGGCAACGGACGAGGACTCCCTCGCCCAGGCCCTGCTGAGTGAAACCCGGGATCAGCTCGAGACCCTGATTGGCGGCATGCTGGCACAAGGTGCCAGTCAGGTCGCCCTGCTCGGTGGCATAGGGGAGCGGCTGCGCCCTCGCCTCGGCCACCTTCCCCTTGTCACCCCGCAGGCGGACGCCCTGGAAGGCGCCATCCTCTTTGCGAAACGGAAGGAACTGCCATGTCTACACCCCTGATCACCATTGCCGTCGAACGCCGCGATGATGAGGACATCTGGATCTTGTTGACCCTGGACAGGCTGCCGAGCGAACCCTGGCAGCTGCACTTCTGCCTCGGTCGTCAGGTAGACGCCAGCAGCTTGCAGGGGGGAGAACTCATCCACCAGAGCGGCACTTACAAGGTGATAGCCCCCCACGCGGGGAGTCGGCAGCTGGCACTGTGCTGTCGCAAGACGGCATTCAAACACCTCACCGACATGCCGCAGGGTTTCTTCCTCAGTCTGCCCGAATCCCAGGATGGCCCGCAGATCATCCCCGTCACAGTGGCCAGCCAGGAGCTTGGCCTCGAATCCCCCGCCGCCACGCAGCCGGAACTGGCCGAGGTCGACAGCGAGCACGGCATAGTGCCCCAGCCCCGCCGCCTGGTGCGCGTTGAGGGCAGCTACTTTCGTCTCGCCGAGCGTGCCCATGTCAAGGGGCCGGGCAATCTCACGGTCTTGCTTGGCCATTTCAACGAACTGACCTCCCTGGCCCTGGAGCAGGATCACGACGCCGAGATAACCCTGCTGCACGCCAGCCTGGCCGATGAAGCCTATCGCTTGCACATCACGCCTCAAGGGGTCGAGATTGCCGCCGCTGGGACTGCGGGCTGGCGTCATGGCCTGGTCAGTCTGGCTCAATGGTATCTGCAGCATGGCGAGAGCCTGCCCTGCATCGAGATCGAGGATGAGCCGCGCTTTAATCTGAGGGTCATTCATCTCGATTGTGGCCGTCACTTCCAGTCGATGGCGAGCCTCAAGCGCCTGCTCAAGCAGATGAGTCTCTACAAGTTCAACCGCTTCCACTGGCATCTGACCGATGACGAGGGCTGGCGCCTCGAAATCAAGGCCTTCCCGGCCCTGACCGAGGTGGGCGCCTGGCGTGGCCATGGCTTGGCCGTCGGCCCCCAACTCAGTGGCGGCGCGGCGCGCTACGGCGGTTTCTACAGCCAGGCCGAGGCCCGCGATCTGGTTCAATACGCAGCGAACCTCGGCATCGAGGTGATCCCGGAGATCGACATCCCCGGTCACTGTCATGCCGCCATCAAGGCGCTGCCCGACCTGCTCGTCGAGCCGGGAGATCACTCCCGCTATCTGTCGGTGCAATTTTTTGACGACAACGTGCTCAACCCGACGCTGCCCGGCACCTATCAGTTCCTCAATCAGGTAATGGATGAGGTGTGCGAGCTGTTCCCGAGCACACTGGTGCACATGGGGGGCGATGAAGTGCCCCACGGGGTCTGGACCGACAGCCCGGCCTGTCAGGCGCTGATGCAGCAGCAGGGCTATCGGGACATCCGAGAATTGCAGGGTCACCTGCTGCGCCACTGCCAGGACTATCTCGCGGCCAAGGGGCGGCAGATGGTGGGCTGGGAGGAGGTGTTGCAAGGGGACAAGGTTGGCAAAGAGGCCATCATCTGCGCCTGGACCAGCTTCCAGGCGGGTTTGGACGCCGCCAGTCAGGGTTATCCTGTGCTGATGGCCGCCGCCCAGTACCTCTATCTGGATCTCGCCTGCAACGACAACATTGACGAACCTGGCCTCTACTGGGCAGGCACACCCAATCTGGAGCAGGTCTACTCCTGTGACCCTGCCCCAGCCGATTTCCATGCCAACGATAACATCCTGGGGGTACTGAGTCCCCTGTGGTCCGAGCTGGTCCATACCCGTGACCGACTCGACTATATGCTGTTCCCACGCATGCTGGCCACGGCGGAAGTCGCCTGGAGTCTGCCGAGTGACAAGGATTGGGCGCACTTCTGTGCCCGGTTGCCCGGCCAACTGGCGATACTCGACCAGCAGCAGGTGCGCTACCGGACACCGCAAAGGTAATGTTGTCACTCTGTTTGGCGGTCTGCGCGGCCGCCTTTTTTTATCCCGTCACCAACCTCTTGTTTACTTCTCTGCATCAAAAGGCATACACTTCGCACGGTTTTTAACGTGCCATATGGATACATTTTATCCACTTTTTCTGCACTACGCCTAAATAGCCATTAACCTATCTCAATTGACGCCGATATCAGTAATACCGTTCGCCCCATACGAAAGGAACTCTCCCATGTCCAGTCAACCGGCTCCCCTGATCGACCAGGAAGTGAGCTTCCCTGCCTCGGTCCAGCTCGTCTCCATCACGGACTTGCGCGGGGTGATCACCTATGCCAATCCGCACTTCTGCGAGGTCGCCGGTTATACCCAGGAGCAGCTGATTGGTCAGCACCACAATCTGGTACGCCACCCCGAGATGCCCAAGGCCGCCTTCGCCGATCTCTGGCAGCAGCTCAAGGCGGGCAAGCCCTGGCGCGGCATGGTCAAGAACCGTTGCCAGGATGGCCGCTACTACTGGGTCGATGCCTACGTCACCCCCCTCTATCAGGAGGGCAAGATCAGCGGCTACCAGTCGGTTCGCTGCAAACCCACCCCTGCCCTGATCCAGCGGGCCAGCGTCATCTACCGCACCCTGTGCCAAGCGGAACAGGGCGCAAAGACAATAAGAGTCTCCTTTACCAGCCTGCGGCCCTGGCTGGCGCTGGCTGGTCTCGCGGCCCTGATGTGGCTGGCCTGGCAAATGGCCGGGGTTACGGCGATGCTGTTGATGCTGTTGCCCTTGCTGCTGCTCGGTCTCCTCTATCGCGATGAGTTGATCGGCACCCGTCGCTATCTGCGCGGGCTGCGCCGCGACTATGACAGCCTGACCCGCCAGGTCTATTCGGGCGGGGAGGCGGCGGCCATTGCCGATTTCCACCTCAAGATGGGCGAGGCGCGGCTCAATACCGTCCTGGGCCGGGTCAATGATGCCACCCAGCCGCTGCAGCAACTCGCGCACTCCCTCAAGCTCGCCTCGGGTCAGGCCTGCAGTGCCATCATCGAGCAGGATGCCCAGACCCAGCAGATGGCGGCCGCCATGACCCAGATGGCCAGTACGGCCCAGGAGATAGCTCGCAACATCCAGGATTCCCACGGTCAGGTGGACGAGGCCCGCAGCCGATGCCTGCAGACCGATGATCAGCTCACCCAGACCGAACGCCAGATAACCACCCTGACCGGCCAGGCCGAGCAAGCTTATCAGGCGGCCGTGAGTCTGGCCGAGGAGTCGGCGCGGATCGGTACCCTGATGAGCGAGATCCAGGGCATCGCCGATCAGACCAACCTGCTGGCTCTCAACGCCGCCATCGAGGCCGCCCGCGCCGGTGAGCAGGGTCGCGGCTTCGCCGTGGTGGCCGACGAAGTACGCACCCTCTCCACCCGCACCCACAAGGCAACCGAGCAGATCCAGGGCAGCATCAATCAGATCCAGCAAACCCTGAAGCACTGGCAGGAGATGATGCAGACCAACTTGCAGCAGACCCGGACCTGCGCCGAGTTGACCCGCCAGGGCTCGAGCAGCCTGCATCAGGTGCTGGAAGAGATAGAGCAGGTCAGTGCCTGCGGGGCCCAGATAGCGGCAGCCGCCGAGCAGCAGCAAGCCGTGGTCGAAGAGATCAGCCGCAACATCAATGCGATCTCCGAACACTCACAGCACAACAGCCACAAAATGCGCGAGGTCGATGAGGTAAGTCAGGCACTGCTCAACCAGTCCAGCCAGCTCAAAGGACTGAGCCAGACCTTCGGCTGAACATGCTCCCATGACGACAAAGGCGCCACCAAGACGGAGCCTTTGTCACACTTGCCCAGCCAACGACAAAGACGCCACCAAGACGGAGCCTTTGTCACACTTGCCCAGCCAACGACAAAGACGCCACCAAGACGGAGCCTTTGTCACACTTGCCCAGCCAACGACAAAGACGCCACAATGGCGCCTTTGTCGTTATGGGGAATGCACCGCCATGCAAGAAACGGAAACCGGGCTCACCAAGCAGGCCAGGATAGAGGCCATACTGGCGCTGATACCGGCCGGTCGGGTGGCAAGCTATGGTCAGGTGGCGGATCTCGCCGGTTTGCCGGGCCGGGCTCGTCTGGTTGGCAAGGTACTCAGAGAGACTCAGAAAACCCTACCCTGGCATCGCGTGCTGGGCGCCGGGGGCAAGATATCCCTGCCCAAGGGGTCGGTGGGTTTTGACGAGCAGACGGGGCGCTTGCAGCAGGAGGGAGTGCCAGTGATGGGTGGGCGGGTCAGGATGAAGGAGTGGCAATGGCAGCCCGATCTCGCCGAGCTGCTGTTTTTGATCCCCTTCTAGGGCCCATTGCGATGAGGTGGCGCTCATGACAAGCCATTTTACAGGGCTCATCCCTCGCGAGATGAGAGGATCTCGTCGCTGCGAACCTGGACGGGTATGGTTTCCGCCTCTCGCTGCAACAACACCAGCTGGCTCTGCCGGTCGACCTCCAGCACATAGCCAATCCCCTCTCGCGTCAGGCAGCTCATGCCTGGCCGGATCTCGTTGATATCCATCTTCGACTCCTTGTCTTGCCTGCCGCTACCTTGCAGCTTTTGCAGTATATCCCCATAAACGAAAAAGGCCCCGCGTTATGCGGGGCCTATCGGCATTGAGGGATCAGGCCTTCTTGGCCTTGGCCAGACTCTCCTGCCATTTGCCATTGTCGTAGTGGGCCGTCCAGCCTGTCGCCTTGCCGTTCACCTCGGTCATCACGTACTGCTCCTTGGTCTTGCGACTGAAGCGGACGATGGATGCGTTACCGTCAGGATCTGACGCCGGGGCATCGGCCAGGTACTGGTGCTTGGGCGAGAGCCGCTCCTTGAAGCGTTTGAGCTCCTCCACCAGCGGTGCCCGCGTCTCCCGGGATTTCGGGAAGTTGCTGGCCGCGAGGAAGAGGCCCGCCGCACCATCTCGCAGCACAAAGTACGCATCGGACTGAGTGCATTTGAGCTCTGGCAGCGGCACAGGATCTTCTTTTGGCGGTGCAATGTCGCCGTTTTTCAAGATCTTGCGCGTGTTCTTGCAGCTCTCGTTGGTGCAACCCATGTACTTGCCGAAGCGGCCGTTCTTGAGCTGCATTTCGCTGCCACAACGGTCGCAATCTATGCTGGGCCCTTCGTAGCCCTTGAGCTTGAACTGGCCCTTCTCAATTTCATAACCCTCACAGTCCGGGTTGCGGCCACAGACGTGCAGTTTGCGGGTCTCGTCGATGATGTAGGCATCCATGGCGGTGCCGCAAACGCCGCAGCGGTGCTTGGCGCGCAGTGCCTCGGTTTCGGCCTCTTCCCCATCGGCCGCGGAGACGAACTCGTCCGCCGAGACCAGGTTGATGGTCTTCTTGCAGCGCTCTTTGGGCGGCAGGGCATAACCGGAGCAACCGAGGAAGACCCCCGTCGTGGCGGTACGAATCCCCATCTTGCGGCCACAATCCGGGCAGTCGATGTCGGTCAGCACCATCTGGTTGGCGCGCATGCCCCCCTCTTCATGGGGCTTGTCCGCCTTGGCCAACTCCTCGGTGAACTCGGCGAAGAAGGCATCGAGTACGTCCTTCCACTCCTGCTCCCCCTGAGCGACCTCATCGAGCTTGTTCTCCATCTTGGCGGTGAACTCGTAGTTCATCAGCTCGACGAAGTTCTCCACCAGGCGATCGGTGACTATCTCACCCATCTTCTCGGCGAAGAAGCGGCGGCTCTCGACCCGCACATAGCCCCTGTCCACTATGGTGGAGATGATGGAGGCATAGGTAGACGGGCGGCCAATACCGCGTTTTTCCAGCTCGCGCACCAGGGCCGCTTCGGTGAAGCGGGCGGGCGGCTTGGTGAAGTGCTGACGGGGATCCAGCTTGATAAGCTTCAAGGCCTCACCGACAGTCACGGCCGGCAACTGGGTATCTTCACCCTTGCGGCCCATCGGCGGCATGGCCTTGGTCCAACCGGCAAAGCGCAGAATACGGCCACGGGCTTTCAGCTCGAACTCACCGGCCTTGACGGTCAGGGTCGAGGCATCGTACTGGGCCGGGGTCATCTGACAGGCGACAAACTGGCGCCAGATGAGGTCATAGAGCCGCACGGCGTCCGACTCCATTCCTTCCAGCTCGCTGGTAGTCAGAGTGACGTTGGAGGGACGGATCGCCTCGTGCGCCTCCTGGGCCCCGGCTTTGGAGCCATAGTGATTCGGCTCGCTTGGCAGATAAGGGGCGCCGTACTGGGTCGTGATGTACTCGCGCACCGCCTCGACCGCCTCTTTGCTGAGGTTGGTTGAGTCGGTACGCATGTAGGTGATGTAACCCGCTTCATAGAGACGCTGAGCCATCATCATGGTCTTCTTCACCCCAAAGCCCAGGCGAGTCGAGGCAGCCTGCTGCAAGGTAGAGGTGATGAAGGGGGCTGACGGCTTGGAGCCGGTCGGCTTGTCTTCGCGGCTGATGACCTTGTATTCGACCCCGTTCAGGGCGGCCAGAGCGGCATCGGTCTCGGCCTTGGTCACCGGCTTGAAGTCGGCGCCATTGCGGCTGAGCACTTCCATGCGCAGGGATTCATCCCCGGCAGTCATCAAATCGGCATGCAAGTCCCAGAATTCCACTGGCACGAACGCCTTGATCTCGCGCTCCTTGTCGACGATGAGACGCACGGCCACGGACTGTACCCGGCCTGCGGAGAGGCCACGAGCCAGCTTTTTCCACAAGAGCGGGGAGACCATGTAACCAACCACCCGATCCAGGAAGCGTCGGGCCTGCTGGGCATTGACCCTGTGCATGTTCAGCTCGGACGGCTGGGAAAATGCCTCCTGGATGGCGCTCTTGGTGATCTCGTTGAACACCACTCGCTTGTAGCGACTCTCGTCACCGCCGATGATCTCGCGCAGGTGCCATGCAATCGCCTCCCCCTCTCTATCCAAGTCGGTTGCGAGATAGATGGTGTCGGCCTTGGCGGCGAGACTCTGCAGTTCACTGACGACTTTCTCTTTGCCGGGCAAAATCTGGTAGTTAGCCTGCCAGCCATTGGTCGGATTGATCCCCATGCGGGCAAACAAGGCGTTGCGATCCTTGGCCGCCTTCTCGGATTCGCTGAGCTTGATGCCGCGAATAACGGGTTTCTTGGGTTCGCTGCTGGCACTGCCGCTGGTCGGCAGGTCGCGGATATGACCGACGCTGGATTTCACCACGTAGTCTTTACCCAAGTATTTATTAATGGTCTTGGCCTTGGCCGGAGACTCTACGATGACCAGTGATTTGCCCATGCTGTAACTTTTATCCTCGTTGCACCCGTCGGGGTTGGTGTGCGGTTTTGTGGGGCTGTATAAGAGATTTGACGCCAAAAAGCAATCTTGGCGACAACTTTGCTTACCATGGCTAACCGCATCGCTTCTTTATTTATTAATGCGAAGCCGAGCCGCCGGACGCAACCGCTTTTTCATTTTTATGCCGCACATCGCCGTTTTTTATATCCGAAACAACATAACAAACCGCCCTCGTAACATAACAAAGCACTTTCGTTATCAGCTTGTTACAACAGACAAAATCTCTTTATAATGGCCACATCCCGCAGCTTTGTGCGCGGAAGGAACCGCAACCCATATAAAAATCGAAAGGATGTACTCTGATGAAGCACTTCGAGGTTAACTTCGACGGCCTGGTTGGCCCGACCCACAACTACGCCGGCCTCTCCTATGGCAACGTCGCCTCCCAGAGCAACGCCAAGGAGGCGTCCAATCCGAAGGAAGCGGCCAAACAGGGCCTGCGCAAGATGAAGGCGCTGACTGAGCTTGGCATGACTCAAGGGGTACTGGCGCCCCAGGAGCGGCCGGATCTCGCCACCCTGCGCCGCCTTGGCTTCACCGGATCCGATGCCCGGGTGCTGGAGCAGGCCGCCCGTCAGGCCCCCGCCGTGCTGGCCGCCTGTTTCTCCGCCTCCAGCATGTGGACCGCCAACGCCGCCACCGTCTCGCCGAGCGCCGACACCCAGGATGGCCGCATCCACTTCACCCCGGCCAACCTGACCAACAAATTCCATCGCTCCCTCGAGCCCGACGTGACAGGGCGCATCCTGCGCGCCGTCTTCCCGGGGGATCGTCACTTCTGTCACCACAGCCACCTGCCGGACAATGATCACTTCGGCGACGAGGGCGCAGCCAACCACACCCGCCTGTGCCGCGCCTATGGCGAGGCGGGCGTCGAGTTGTTCGTCTATGGCCGCAGCGCCTTTGACGTATCCCAACCTGCGCCCAAACGCTATCCGGCGCGCCAGACGCTGGAAGCGAGTCAAGCCGTCGCCCGCCTCCATGGCCTCGGTGAGGAGACCGCCGTCTTCATCCAGCAGAATCCGGAGGTGATCGATCAGGGGGTGTTTCATAACGACGTGATCGCGGTAGGCAACCAGAATGTGCTCTTCTTCCACCAGCAGGCTTTCCTCCATACCGAAGCGGCGCTGGCCGAGGTACGCACCAAATTTGGCGAGGGCGAGCTGCACTTTATCGAAGTACCCACTGCCGAGGTGTCGGTACAAGATGCGGTGAAGTCCTATCTGTTCAACACCCAGGTCCTGACCCTGCCCTCCGGCGAGATGGCGATCATCGCCCCCACAGAGTGCCGCGACAATCCGGCCGTCTCCGCCTACCTGAGCAAACTGCTAACCCAGGGCACCCCCATCAAGCAGGTGCACTTCATGGATGTGAAGCAGAGCATGCGTAACGGTGGCGGCCCCGCCTGCCTGCGACTGCGGGTTGCCATGAACGACGCCGAGCTGGCGGCGGTCAACCCGGCCTGCCTCATCAATGACGGCCAGTTTGCCCGCCTCGATGCCTGGGTCGAGAAGCACTACCGCGACAGCCTGGCCCTGGATGACCTGCGCGATCCCGCCCTGGTGCAAGAGTCCCGCACCGCCCTTGATGAGCTGACCCAGATCCTCAAACTCGGCTCCGTCTACCCCTTCCAGCGCTAAACCGCCAGGGGCTTGAGCCAAGCCGTCAACGAAAAAGGCCGGACAAGTGTCCGGCCTTTTTGTATGGGTGCATGCTCGCGCCAGCCTGCTTCGCGCATTAGCGCCAGGGACTCTGCTGCCAGAGCCGCTCCAGCCCCTGAACCAGCCCCAGAGCCCCCTGCTGGCCCAGTTTCTGGGTCAAAGACTTGGGCTTTTGGAAGCAGAGTCCAACCAGATGCCGCTCTTGCGCACGGCGCAGCAGATAGTCATCGCTGGTACAGAGCTCATCCACCAACCCCAGATCCTTGGCATGGCCGGCAAGCCAGTGCTCCCCGGTGGTGACCTTGTCTATGTCAAGGGCCGGGCGATGGGCTGCCACGAAATCTTTGAACTGCTCATGGATGGCCCCCAGCTCCTCGCGAAACTTCTCCCTGCCAGATTCGTCATTCTCGCCGAACATGGTGATGGTGCGCTTGTACTCGCCTGCGGTGTGCATCTCGAATTCAATGTCGTGCTTTTTCAGCAGCTTATTGAAATTGGGCATCTGAGCCACCACGCCGATGGAGCCGACGATGGCAAAGGGAGCCGCCAGTATCCTGTCAGCCACGCAGGCCATCATGTAGCCACCGCTAGCCGCCACCTTGTCGATGGCCACCGTCAGGGTGATCTGCTTGTCGCGCAGTCGCTGCAACTGAGAGGCTGCCAGGCCATAACCGTGCACCACGCCGCCGCCGGACTCAAGACGCAGCAACACCTCGTCACCAGGCTGGGCGACGCCGATCACGGCGCTCACCTCTTCCCGCAGGGAGGCAACCTCCCTGGCATCCATGCTGCCATGAAAGTCCATCACGAACAGACGACGCCGCTCATCCCCCTGCTTGCCACGCTGCTTGCTGCGCTCTTTTTGCTGCTTTTCGAGCTGTTTGCGCTCCTGCTTGCCAGCCAGAGAGGTTCGCAAGCGGTTTTGGGTCTGCTCCAGCTCGGCGGAGAGATCCCTTATCACCAGCTCGCCCTTGCGGGACTTGGGGTGGCGCGCGCTGACCAACATCAGGATCAGGGCACCGATGGCCAGCAAGAAGGTGAGTGTCTTGGCCAGAAACAGGCCGTATTCGCTCAGAAATGCCACAGAAAACTCCGTTGAGAGTGAAAATTTTTTCCATTCTAGGGAGTTTGCCCAAAGGGCGCAAAGGCTGTCACCAGCCTCCAGGCGGAGCAACACGGGGGGCTGGCCACGTCCTTGACACCAGGTTTACCTCAGGGGAAGGTGTGGAAAACCGTGCATCAATAGGGCCATTGCCCGCTTTTCTTGCGGTTATTTACTGGCAAGCGCCTCGTTTTCTTCACATTTTTACCCTGCCGCACTGGTCAAACCGCCAACCCCCTCAGTACACTTGCCCGGATAACACCAGCCGATTGCTCAGCAGGAGTGGTCAATCGGCCTGGTCAACCGCACAGCATCAAAGGAGTCGTCATGCTCGATTATCAGGCCCCCGCCACCTTGCTCAACAACAAAGTCATTCTGGTGACGGGTGCTGGCGATGGCATTGGCCGGGAAGCGGCACTGACCTTCGCAGCCCATGGCGCCACCGTCATACTGCTCGGCCGCACCGTCGCCAAGCTCGAAGCCGTCTATGACCAGATTGAAGCCGCGGGCCACCCCTTGCCTGCCATAGTCCCGGTCGATCTGAAGGGGGCTACCGCCAGCCATTACCGTGGCATGGCCGAGACGTTCGCCGAGCAGTTTGGTCGCCTTGATGGCGTTCTGTTCAATGCGGGTCTGCTTGGTACCCTGTCGCCCTTCGAACACATCCAGGAAAAGGAGTGGGACGAGGTGATGCAGGTCAACGTCAAGTCCGAGTTCCTGCTGACCCAGGCGCTGCTGCCGCTGGTGCGCCAGACCGCCAAGCAACACGGCGAGGCGTCTCTGCTCTACACCTCGTCAAGCGTGGGCCGCAAGGGCCGCGCCTACTGGGGCAGCTACGCCATCTCCAAATTTGCGGTCGAAGGCATGATGGAAGTGCTGGCCGATGAGCTGGAGAACACCGGGGTGCGCGTCAACAGCATCAACCCGGGTGGTACCCGCACCAAGATGCGGGCCAGTGCCTTCCCGGCCGAAGATGCCATGGCGCTCAAGACGCCGGCCGACCTCATGCCGCTTTATCTCTATCTGATGGGCGCTGACAGCCTGGGCAAGACGGGCCAGACCTTCGTTGCCCAACCTAAATAACCACAAAAGCAGGCCCGCTCCGCCAACAGCAGTTAGTGTTATTAGAGTCCGTTGATACGGGCTTGGTGCAGAATAACCAGCAGGTGAGTCATGTTTCGTCCCAAGAGTACCTTCGAGCAGTGGCGTATCTTTCAGGCCGTGGTCGACTGTGGCGGTTATGCCCAGGCGGCCGAGGTGCTGAACAAGAGCCAGTCCTCCCTCAACCATGCGGTGGCCAAGCTGCAGCAGAGTCTGGGGGTGGCGCTGCTGGAGGTGCGTGGCCGCAAAGCGGTGCTGACGCCGGCGGGAGAGATCTTCCTCAAGCGTGCCCGCCAACTCAGCCTGCAGGTAGAAGACCTCGAAAACCTGGCCGACAACCTGGAACGCCAGTGGGAACCCCAGATAAACCTCTATATCAGCACCTTGCAACCCAGAGAACGGCTCTATCGCGCCCTGGCCCGCTTCTACCCGCGCAGTCGGGGTTGCCGCATCAATCTGCATGAGCGAGTACATTGCCACTTCAATGCCTTGCAGCTGGGGGATCTGATGATCTCGGAGCACCTGCCAAGCGACCGCACCGGCCTGCCACTGGACGAGGTCAGTCTGTTGCCGCTGTGCGCCCCCACTCATCCCCTGGCCTGCGAGCCTGCCCCCCTGCCCCTGGATAAACTGGCCAACCATAACCAGATAGGCCTGCATCCTCCCATTCATCGCTCGGTGGACTGGAATGACGCCGATGATACCGGCTGGAAGGTCACTCACTATCAGGAGGCGATCGCACTGCTGCAACAAGGACTCGGCTACGGTTGGCTGCCACGCCACCTGGCCAACGCTGCCCTGGCCGATGGGTCGCTGGTCGCGCTGACCCTGGAAGGGGGAAGCGAACGCCACCTCTATACCTACCTGCTGACCATGAGTCCGGACTCCCTAGGCCCGGCCACCGAATTGCTGCTACGCTGTCTACGCGATGAGTACCAGCATACCGATAAGACCCCGGGCTACTGAGGTTACCGCCAGTCTCCTGAATTTGCGCCCCCAGTCCCCCCCAGGATTACCCCCCTCGCCCTGCCAGCCAATAAAAAACCCGCACAGGGCGGGTCTCGGTTTTTTTCGATTGATGCCCCAGGCCACAGGCCGGGCTCCCTCAAACATTGGGCACCCGCCAGCAGGCGGCCAAGGCCAGCATGGCAAGTGTTAGCGCCACCATGAAGACACCGTGAAAACTCCACAGCTCGGCCACTATGCCGGCGATGGCCCCCGCCAAGATGGAACCGGTACGAATGCTGTTGGCGAACAAGGTGGTTGCCACGCCGGCCCGGCCCGGCATCAAGTCCTGAAAGTAGGACATGCCGATGCCGGCGATGATGCCGATGAAGATGGCATTGAACAGTTGCAGCGCGATCAGCGCCTGCTGGCTCGAGAGTGTCACCAGACCGATGTAGAAACCAACCCCGGCCAACACCGCCACCAGCATCATGGGCCTCTTGCCAAATCGGCGCGTGTAGTAGCCAGCCAGCAGCATGAAGGGGATCTCCAGCGCCGCCGCCGTGCCCATCAAGATCCCGGCCAGCTTCTCGTCCAATCCCAACTCGCGGGTAATGTAGAGCGGCATATTGATGAGATACATGCTGTTGCAGGTCCACATCAGGGTGGAGGCGATGAACAGCGCCCGCACCGAGGGATCCCGCCAGCTGCTGACCTTGGGAGCCGCCTCATCTCTCATCGGCAGTGGCAATGAGGGCAGCCAGCGCCATACCACCAGGCCGCAAATCAGATAGGCCAGGGCGGAGGCGAGGTACATCACTTCGAAGCCATAACCGATGGCCAGTGCGAACGCCATGGGCGGCCCTATCACCCAGGCCAGGGAGAACTGGGCCCGCATCACGGAGCTGAACATGTCGGCGCGCTTTTGCTGGCGATCCGCATGCTCCCGTGCCAGGGCGAACAGCTGCGGGCTGGCGGTGGCCGCCAGGCTGGCCAGCAGCACGCCAAGGCTGACCAGCAGCCAATAGTTGCGGTTCCAGGCAAACAGCAGCGAGAGTGCCATACCGGCGGCGCAGCAGCGCAGGATCAGGGTTTTGCGATCTCCCTTGCTGTCAGATCGGTGACCAAGCCATTGACTAATGAGGATGCCAACCAGGGCATTGACCGTGTAGAAGAGTCCCACCAGGAAGGGCCGCACCTGCACCTCCTCGGCCAGAAACAGGCTCAACGTGGGGACCTGCAGGGCGACCGCCACCCCCGTCATGAAGGTGACGGCCAGAAACGACAAAGAGACAGGATCCGGGCGCTTGATGACCGCAGTCAGGGATTTCATAGGGCTATCACCAAATTGGAGGAAGGAGGTGCGGATGCACAGCATGACGGCGGCTATTTTATGACACTATCAAGAGCCAGCTCAAGGCTTGCGACTCCCCCACGGACACCGTACATTGAGAGGCCATGTCGCCAGGCGGCACTCGCCATCATGGCCGCCCGCTCCCGCACCTCAGGTGCCTGGGGCGGGCAGACCGGCAATGCCCAGGCGCCACGACTATTTGGCCAGAAAAAGGATGGAAGATGTTTGATTTTGACAGGGAAATTGACCGTAGCGGCACCATGAGCCTGAAGTGGGACAAATACAAGGGCCAGGACGTGCTGCCCATGTGGGTCGCGGATACCGACTTCGTCTCTCCCCCTTGCGTGCTCTCGGCGCTGACCGAGCGGGTCGCCCACGGTATTTTTGGTTACTCGCGCCCCTCCCCTCGTCTGATTGAACTCATCATGGTGCGCTTGAGTGAGCGCTATGGCTGGCAGATAGAGGCCGAATGGCTGGTGTTCCTGCCCGGCGTGGTGCCAGGTCTCAATCTGGCCTGCAAGGCCTGGAGCCAGCACGGGCGCGGCATCATCACTCCCAAGCCGGTCTACTACCCCTTCTTGCAGGCGCCGGGGTTCAATGACAGGCCCCTGTTGACGGTGCCCATGGTGGAACAGGATGGCCGCTGGCTGCTCGACATCGAAGAGCTGGAGCGCCAGGCACCCTCGGCAGACCTGCTGCTGCTGTGCAACCCGCAAAACCCGGGTGGCACCATCTTCACCCGCGAAGAGCTGGCAACCATAGACGCCATCGCCGAACGCCATAATCTGGTGGTCTGCTCGGACGAGATCCACTGTGACCTGCTGCTGGACAAGGATGCCAGGCACATTCCCTATGGCGCCATCAGTGCTGAGGCCGCCCAGCGCAGCGCCGTCATGATGGCACCGAGCAAGACTTTCAATATTGCTGGCCTCTGCTGCTCCTTTGCCGTGGTGCCCAATGCCCGGCTGCGCCTCAAGCTGCAACAGGCAATGCGCGGCATCAGTGCCGACGTCAACCTGCTTGGTTTCGTGGCGGCCGAGGCGGCTTATGAGGGAGGCGAGGCCTGGCTCCAGGCGCAGCTGGACTATCTGCGTGACAACCTGGTGTTGATCGAGCAGGCCGTCGCCCGCTGGCCCGGCGTCAGCATGGCACGCAACCAGGCCACCTACCTTGCCTGGATAGATGTGGGTGCCCTGGGCCTGGATAACCCCATCGCCTTCTTCGAGCAGGCAGGCGTCGGCCTCTCCCCCGGCGCCCAGTTCGGCGATGGCGACTTCGTGCGCCTCAACTTTGGCTGCACCAAGGCGCTGCTTGTCAAAGCGCTGGCGCGCATGGAACAAGCCATACTCAAGCTGCCCAAATAAATTTGATGGGCCCAGGCGGCCCATCCCCTTTTTCCTGATTGGTTATCTATGCGCCCACGAATATCCACCCTGCTCGCCCCCCTGCTTGTCTTGCTGTGCTGGGGGGCAAACGCCCAGCCCGCTGACCGCTACCTCACCATCAGCACCGGAGCCCTCACCGGCGTCTATTACCCTGTCGGTGGTGCCCTCTGTCGCCTGCTCAATGAAGAGAGCGCGCAACATAACTTGCATTGCAGTGTGCAGAGCACCAAGGGATCACTCGCCAATCTGCGCGATCTGGCAAGTAACAAAAGCCAACTCGCCCTGGTGCAATCCGATGTGCTCTATCACGCGGTGCACGGCACGGGTCCCTTCGCGGATCAGCAGCCCGATGCTTCACTACGCACCCTCTACCGGCTTCATCGAGAATCGGTCGCCCTGCTGGTCGGCGAGAAGAGCGGCATCAGCAGCCTGGGGGATCTGGTGGGTAAGAAGGTCGATCTTGGCAGTGCCAACGGGGGGGACAGGATCACCATCATGGCCATTATTGAAGCCATGGGTTGGCAGGACAAGGATTTCAGCAGCCAGGTCACACAGGGGCCCGACCGACTGCAAGGTTTGTGTGATGGCACCCTGGATGCCGCCTTCGTGGTCGCGGGTCAACCGAGTCAGGTTATCTCGGATCTGACCGGGCGCTGCAAGGCACGCTTGATTGCCATTGAGGATGCCAAGATCGATCAACTGATTAAAGGCTCAACCTATTACGAGCATGGTCGCATCGCGGCCAACCTCTACCCGGGTCAGGCTATCTCACTGCCCACCGTCACGGTATATGCGGACCTGGTGGCCCTCGATACCTTGCCTGCCGAGACGGTTCATCAACTGCGACGGGTCATGGACGCACGGCTCAAGCAGTTCACCCGCCTGCATCCGGCTCTGATCGATCTTACCCAGGAGAGCATGAGGGCGCCCACCCCGGCTCCACCCCATGCCGCCATGCTCGATGACGCCAATGCCCCTGCGGCAATCGAGCCCGGCACCTTGCCAGGCCTGATGCCAGAATCACTGCAGCCCGGGTTGGAGGCGTCGACTGCGGCTGCCACAGAGCCCGCCCCCGAGGCTATCGTCTCCGCAGCTGTCTCAATCCAGCCTGAAGGCGCCGTGTCGGTGGCACCGGCCACCGAATCCGCCCTCCCGCCCCCAGATGGGCCAGGCACAGAGGCGCAGCAACCCGCCTCGGGATCAGTTGCAACCGAGCCAGCACCAACCAGCTCGGAGCCGGCGGTGAGCGACGCCATTCAACCGGCATCGGCGGCTCAGCCCACCCCTTGAACTGGCAGGCCCGGCAGCCGGGTAAAACAGCCATGGATAAGAACAAGGGCCACCTCCGGGCGGCCCTTGTCACGAAGGGCTGACACCCCCTCATTCGAATGTGATGCATTGGCCAGGTGATCCCGCGGCACGTCGCCACCAAGCCCCCCTTGCTTCCTTACGTCCCCTTGACCTTGGGATCCTCTTCCTTGACGTGCCCCTCCTTGACCTGCTCACTCAGGGCCAGCTCCAGGCCGAGATAGGGGTGAGGACGCTGTATCTCCTCCTCGACCCAGTGCAATAGCTGCTTGATAGCCCGGGACAGCACCTGGTTCTGGCGCACCACATACCCCAAACTGGTGCTGGGGAAGTCGTGCAATTCGGTGACCGGCGCCGTCAACTTGAGGCGCGGGTGCAGGGAGAAATCCGGCACTATGGCCACCCCGAACCCCGCCTCCGCCCAGTCGAGCTGAGCATCCACGCTGCCCACCTCCATGATGCGACAGGATGGCAGTCCTAATAGCGACAAGGAGGGATCGATCAGTGCCCGGGTACGAGTGTCATGACCAAGCAAGATGAGCGTCGGCTCATCCAGGGGATCGCTCTCCCCGGCCTTGGCACGGGCCTGCCAGCGGCTGAGCCCCTGCCCCAGCGCACACCAGGTCACCTGCTGCAACTCGGTGTAGAACAGCGGCTCGCTGCGCTTTTGCGCCATCACGAAGCCCAGATCCGCCCTGCCGGCCTTGACCAGCTCAGCGGCCTGATCCGAGGTGGTATTGAACAGCGTGAGATCGATGCCGGGGAAGGCTTGTTTGAAACGTTGAAATGGCTGGATCAGCAACAGGCGAGAGATGATGTCGCTGGCGGCGATGGCCAGCTTGCCCTGGCTGAATTGGCCCAGGGCATTGAGATCGGCCTGACAGAGTTGCAGTTCGGCGATGGTGCGCTCGGCACTTTGCAGCAACCGCTCACCGGCCTGAGTCAGCCGAAATGGGCTGCGCTCTATCAGCCTGACCCGGGTCGCCTGCTCCAGATTCTTGAGATGCAGGCTGACATTGGGTTGAGTCATGTGCAGTTCGGTTGCCGTCTGGCCAAAGTGCTGCAAGCGAGCCAGAGTAACGAAGGTATTGAGCCAGTGAATATCCAGCATAAGAAGACTCCAGGCGGCTCTGGGGCTGGCCGTCGATAAAAACAGCTCAATTATATGGTTTTCTTATCGGAATTATAAAGATAATTAATTTTTCTAATCCTCACTAGCCTCCTAGGATGAACGCCTAACGTCTTAGGAGAAAGTCACATGTCGTCTATCGTAGTCGTAGGTGCTAACTGGGGTGATGAAGGCAAAGGCCGCATCGTCGATTATCTGGCAGGCCAATCCGCCGCCAGCATCCGTTTTCAGGGCGGCAACAACGCCGGCCACACCGTCGTCAACGACCTGGGCACCTTCAAGCTGCACCAGCTGCCGAGTGGCGTATTCAACCCTGATTGCCTGGTCGTCCTTGGCCCTGGCATGGTCATCAGCCCCGAGCCGCTGACCCGCGAGCTGGCCGAAGTAAAGGCTGCTGGCGTCAATCCCAAGATGGCCATTTCAGATCGTGCCACCTTCTGCCTGCCGATCCATGCGCTGGAAGATACCCTGGAAGAAGTCCGTCTGGGTGATGGCGCCTATGGCTCCACCCGTCAGGGCATTGCCCCGGCTTACGGTGATCGGGTCATGAAAAAAGCGATCCTGGTCGGCTGGCTGAAACAGCCTGAGGTGCTGGTCGAGCGCATCCAGTTCTTCCTCGACTGGAAGCTGCCGCAGCTCAAGGCCCTCTACCCGAGCTTCGAGTTCAGCCAGACCGCCCAGGAGATGGCCGACTGGCTGCTGGAAGTGTCCGCTCCCTGGATCGATGCCGTCTGCAACGTCAGCGAGCCGCTCAAGGCCATCCAGGCCCAGAATGGCACCCTGCTGTTCGAAGCTCAGCTGGGCGCTGGCCGTGACCTCATCTATGGCGAGTACCCCTGGGTGACCTCTTCCCACGTTTCCGGCGCCTACGCCGGTATCGGTGGCGGACTGCCGGCCCTGCGCCCTGAGCGCGTGATTGCCGTGGCCAAGGCGTTCAGTACCTCTGTCGGTACCGGCACCCTGATCACCGCCATGGAGAACCAGGAAGAGTTCCGCAAGTTCGCCAACGAGTTCGGTGCCACCACCGGCCGTCCCCGTGACATCGGCTACTTCGACGCCGTTGCCACCAAGCAGGGCCTGGAGATCCAGGCTGCCAACGAGATCGCCCTGACCAAGCTGGACTGCCTCTCCGGCATGCCGGACTTGAAGATCTGCGTGGCCTACGAAGGGGCCAACACCGAGAACCCGATCTGGCCACAGACCGCCGGTCTGAAGCCGGTGTACGAGTCCATGGAAGCCTGGAGCGAAGACATCTCCCACATCCGCAAGTTCGAAGACTTGCCCAAGGCTGCCCAGCACTATGTGCTGCGCATCGAAGCCCTGCTGGGTGTGCCGGTGCCCATGGTCTCCGTCGGCCCGGGCCGCGAGCAGATGATACTGCGCTAAGCCGCTCGCATCGCTGCCGCTAAGGCAGATAAAAACCGGTCTCCATGAGGCCGGTTTTTTTATGGCCGCCCACCACTAGCCGCAGCGGCGTCCCCAACCCTCTCTCAACCTCTCTCCTTTCCCCACAAAGCGCAGTTAGGCTCAAAATAGGCATTCTTCAACCCAATATTGAGCAGTAAGGTTGAACCTGGCTCGTCCCCCGCAGCTAGACTGATCCCGTCATCAGGATCTCCCCATGGGGATCCCCTCATTCATAAAGGAGCATCACCATGAAATTACCCCTGAGTTCTGCCCTGCTCTCCCTGCTGTGCCTGGTGGCCCTGCCCGCCGCCGCCATGACCTTGAAGAGCACGGACATCCAGGAAGGCCAGCTGATGGACAAGGCACTGAGCTTCAACGGCTTCGGCTGCAAGGGGGAGAACCGCTCCCCCCAGCTGAGCTGGCAGGATCTGCCGGCAGGCACCAAAAGCTTCGCCATCACCGCCTATGATCCCGATGCACCCAGCGGCAGCGGCTGGTGGCACTGGCTGGTGGTGAACCTGCCCGCTGTAGCGCGGCGGGTGGATTGAACACTGGAGGCTAGAGTATTGATCACCACTAGCAATGATCAATACTCTAGATGATTGGTTGTAATGTTAAGTATGAGACTGAACTGAAATGCCAGCCAAATACATATATTGGCTTCCAGACGCAGTCTTTTTAGCCCCAAAGGAGTAACCAGCAGAGAAAATCCTGGTGTTACTTACTGACGACATGGTTGTGGAGCACAGGTTATCAAAGACCCCAGTAGATTTATTCAATCTCCTAACCCAGAACACCAAAGAGCCATCCACCAGATGCTGAATAAGCAATGAAAAGGTGGAGTCGGGATCAACAGTAGAGAAATTGTAAGAGCTTGTCATTGTTGCGATAACAGTCTTCACCGGTACCCCCGATGAGTTAGGCGCAATGACTGATAGCTCAACACTAGTGCCAGAAAAGGTGACCTGATTTTTAGAGTCAAAATCTTCAAAGCGACGATTGGCGGCCCAATAGAGTGAGCGCTGGTCAAGGGAGTTTGCTTTGAACAGAATCTGGGTATCAGTACCGATTCGACCGGCATAGTATGCATTTCGTTCAAACTTTGAGTGACACCAGATATCGTTAGAGGCTGCAGTTAGACCATAAAATATGTCAGGGAATGAAGACAGCAAATCAAGCCTGAGTTCTTTTGGTGATGACCCATCGAAGTACTCTCTGGCCACTCCCTCTGTACTCCGTGGGACCACCATTAAAGTGCCGAAATCAAAGAAGGACCTAAGACCAAGGGTTGGCGGCCCTTGAACTTGTATTTCATTCAACCCTACTCCAAGGCGCGCTATTACTTGAGCGCTGATGGATGTAAGGGACGTAAGAACGCCCTGATAGTCGGACCAAAGAGCACATTTGAAGGTAACATCACCCGCCACATGTTTCACATAAACCTGCGGAAGTTTGTTGAAGTCGGTAACGATGTAGTTCGCGTCCATCAAGCCGGAATAGATCAAATCCATTGGCTTTTCACAGTACACATAGAAGCGATTAAAGAACTCATTTGAGACGGACGGTGTGAAGCGATGATAAAAAGATTGGTCTGCCTTTAAAATGGCATGATCATACTCTTTCCAAATGTCAACACCGTTCAGTGATGGCGCTGTATATACATATGGATTACCTGCCGACGCAGAAAAACGCTCACCGTCTGTAACGGTTTTGACCAGAGGGTTGAGCTTGCTATAGAAGTAACCAGCAATCTGACGATGTCCCATGTCATTAGGGTGAACACCATCAACAGCCAGCACATTAAGATAATCACCTGTGCGATCATCATTGTCGTTAACGTAGTGATATAGGGCGTCATGCAAACTTATGATTTCTAAATTGTATTTCTTGGAAAGACGCTCATTGATGGATTGAATGATAGTTACAGATTCGTCGTTGTCGCGTCCGTTAACAAGAGAACCTCGGCGCTGAGTGTTCAACACAGGGTGATTGATGATGGGCTGGATACCGCGCTCGAAACACTCGACGATCAGCAGCTCCATTTTCCATTCATAAGAGTCGATTATGGTATTGACGTCGTTCAGGTTGATACTGTCCGATGTGCCATACGACAAAGCTATCGCTTTGACATCACTGAAATCGACATTGTTGTAGTCCGGGTATCCAAAGAAAACACGATGGAAGAACTTGTTCCCAAAGCCGTCATACATGCTCACCCCCTCTCTTAGGGAGGTTGAGTCGAATCCTGCGTTGTATATCTTGGCTGCTGGCGCGTTTTTCTTGCACCATGAATCCAATACCTTTGGATAGCTATTCGGTGACTGATTTATTGTTACAGAAGACCCCCAAGTATTGCCGTTGGGAGTACTTGGTACATGTCCTGTAGTGGTTGCCCCATCGGTAGTACTGTCGCCAAAAAACGCCAGTGGACACCCTCGACCAGCCAGCCATTCTGCATAAATGCGATGCATTGTAAGCAAGGTTTTGTATCGCTTTGGAGCGCAATTCCCAGACTGAACAAAGGCTGAGATTTTGTTGTAGTTGTCCTCTCCTCCGATATCAGTCCAACCGATTTGCCTAGGCGAAGAGAGATTTATCGGATTAGCAAATAGGCCATTTGCAAGAGTAACTGAGCCAAATTCAGGTGAGTCATTTATTTCATAATCGCAGCCACCACCATCATTTTTTTGATGGTAGCCAAGCGTTTTCACCCTAGAGAACTTTACGGGTTCATCTGATGCTTGCAGCTCAATAGCAGTATCAAAGTCGCCGATAATAGAGGAACCAGAATTACTGGCCAGGCGAGACTTAAGGGTTTCGCTTGCCTCCTCACACAAAAACCTGATCGCTGCCTCTAATTGGCTGTCATCAACCTTGTTCGGTTCTATACCCGCAGCGGCCAGCACGTTAAGCAGCTCGTTGGTGATCTGGTTAAACCAATCACCACCGGGGACCGTAGGGGGGACGCCAGGCCCACCCTCGGTGAAGAACTGTCTTACAGCAGATAAAACAGGCTTACGATCCGGTTCTACAGGAACACCACTTCCACGGTCAGGCCAATACATAGTTACACCTCACATTAAATGTTAAAACCTAAAAAGGAATCTCGCTTTATCAAAAATGGATTCGATTGAATCGATAACGGGGTTGTTACACAACTCAGCACTGAGAATTCTGATTCTTGCTTCCTATCATTACTTGCATAGACCAACCTGTTGATGGTGCCTAAAGGTGCCACAAAGGTAACTGCTGCAATTTTAAGAAAGCTCCGTCTGCTAATTTTCATTTATCCACCAAATTGATGTAGATCTTTGCAAGACATTGAAAATCATCAAAAAGTAAAACATCCACTCATTGTCAGGCAAGATGGCGGTGGAATCTAGTGATATATCCTTCAATTCGTGATGACATTAATTATCAACAACATAGTTAACGTCGTAGTAGAAACCCGCCAGTTTCAGGCGATTGAGCACGCATTCGAGCACCAGGGGGGCGTTGCCGCGCAGGGGATTCAATACGTTGTCCAGGACGGTGAAACGCTCTTCTGGCAGGTCGTAGACATCTACCCGCAGGATGAAGCGGGTGGATGTTGGGTAGATGGGATAAGTAACGCCGCGCAGAACATGGTGTGGCCACTGCTCTGACACCTTCACGTTGAAGCCAAGCGCGGAAGCGATCTGCTCGACCATCCAGGTCTGCAAACCGCCCTTGCGGTGGTATTTCTCGACCACGGCCGCACGGCGCATCTCAAAGGGCTGGTTCACGGTGCCGCACTCCGGCAGGCCGAGGTATTCCTCCCACTCCGGGAGCAGTTGCACGGTCGTCTCAGGGCGCATCTCAAGCAGCAGCTGGTCGGCGCTGAGTTCAAGCTGGGCTAGGCGCTTGGCGAACCCCATGACGTACTTGGGCAGCTTGGCATCAGGATCACGCGGCCATGCGCGGCCACGGGGCATCTGCTGCAGGAGGGCATCGCCCCATTGCTCTACAGCGTGGGCCATGTGATCACTCCGATGACGTTCAGCTCATCCGGGTCGGCCGGCACATCAACCACCAGATCCAGGGTGTAATCTTTGATGCCTGCCGCTGACCCAATGGCCGTTCTGATGCTGCTGAGCAGCAGGGTGTTTCCCGGCTGCAGGGTGCGCTCGTAACCGCTGATGTTGGCGGCAATAGCGGCCCTGATATCAGCAGTATCCGGGATGGGGGTGATCGCCAGATCGGTGCTCTTGAGCTGGACATCGATGTCGACCGGCTCGATACCACCCGGGCGACCAACCAGCACACCGGTGGCCGGGTCGGGATGGCGGAAGAGGTACTCCATCATGGCGAGCTTGTCGGTCGGGGTCGGCAAGATATCGCCCCGGTCATCATAAACCCAGCCGATACCCACGGTGCCGCCACCTTGCCATGCGTCATAAGCCCAGGCGCGAGTCACACCGGGCACTTCACGCATCCAGGCCACGTAATCCGCCACGGCCCCCCCCATGGGCGGGTTGCGTTTGCGAAACAGCAGGCGTTCGAGCAGTTCGGCGATGGGTTCGATGTCTGCACCGCTGCTGATGTCGCCACTGACGCCGTTGGACTGCAACCCGGGGACGGGGGTTACCAATGTCAGCACCTCGCCTGCGGCAAGGTTGCCGCCAGCACCCACCTCGACGGCCTGCACCTCCACGGCGACGGTACCGCTGCTGGGGCTGGCACTGACTGTCACGGCATACTGACGACCATCCTTGTGTTGCAGCACCGTACCGACCGGCGCAGGCACCGTGCCATTGAGGGTGGCGGGGCCTGCGGCATAGGTGGCTTGCTTGCGGATAACCCCTTCAGACTGGGCCGTCTCGATGATGGTCTGATCGTCTGACTCGGTGGTCGGGATGATCTGGCGAACGATCCACGCCTGGTGGTCGTAGGCGTCGCGAATGGCGGCACTGACCGCCGTGTTCAGCGCCAGCTCGATACCGAACTTGGGCAGCACGGCGCCCAGGCTGGCTTCGAGATCCAGCGCACCGCTGGCGATGAGTTGGCGCAGGGTGGGCACGCTATACGGCATTGGCTTGCGCCTCCCAACGTTGCTTGATGCTCAGGCTCAGCTCGCTGCCATCTGGGCGAGTGATGGCGATATCGAGCTGCAGCATCTGAAATTGCGGAATAGACCCGGTGACGGTGACGAGCTTGGCGTAATCGGGCTTTAAATGGCGGTCGAGGGCGGTTTGCGCGTAGGTAACAGCCTTGTTGCGCACGTCGGTGGTGAGCTTGGCGCGGTCGAGCAGCCAGAGCTTGCTGCCCCAGGGTTCGTCCGCGAAGGTATCACCTGGCCAGCCACGGCGATCGCTGGTGCCATCAGGCAGCACATCAGACTCGTCGGCACGGGCATCGGTGAAGAGGATCTGCAGGACCAGGGTTTCCAGGCCATCATCCTGACGCAAACCGGCCGAGGTGATGTCGATATCGCCTCGGCCGGTTTCGTTGTTCCAGATGATTGCTGTGGTCATCGCCCCTCACACAGGGGCGCCAACCCCCTCTTCATGGTCATGACCGCTGAGTGAGATACCTGACGCCGTCACATCTTCATCAGAGGTGATGGGGCCGGTGACATGCAGCGGACCTTGAATTTCGTTATCAGGGGAGATGATGGTGAATTTTTCAGTGGCGTTGAGAGTGACGGTTTTCGCTTCTATTTCAATGACCCCGTTCTTGCGCAGGATGATGCGGTGACCCTCCAGATGGTACAGGCAGTTGTCCCCCGCCTCCAAGTCTTTGGGGCGCACGCCCTTGTCTTCGACCGCGATGGCCACAAGGCCAGCGCGGGCCCCACCGATGCCCAGCACGATGGCCTCAGACCCTGCTGGCGGCACGCTGGTGTGACCGTAGTTCTGGAAACGCTCGACATCAGAGGCGGCCTCGTCGGCCAGCACCTTGAGCTGCAGCCCCTGTCGGTTGAACGAGTCAGTCACGGCCGTGACGATGGCCCGGTCTGCGATCAAGCGCACCCGGCGCCAGAGCGGGGCGATAAGCTTCTGCACATCGCGCAGGGTCACCATGTGGTTACCTCCTTGGTCTGCTTCTTGACGACCTCAGCGGGGATCAGCATGGCTTCACGCGGGGTCAGGTTGAGGATGGCCTCCCGGCCGTTCTTGTCGCTTTCCATCAGGGTCACGGTGACAATCAGCCAGCGCTCGTCCAGGCCCTGGATCTCGTCCTTGATGGGGCACATGCGGTTGATGCGCCAGAGCGGCCCCTGGTCGCCTTCTATCCCCTGGGTGCGCCATCCTGCGACCGTGATCTCGGTCTGGGTGCCTTCACCGATGCTGCGCTGCTTCTGCCACTGGCCGCGCTTGCTGGCCCCGGCCACGGTTGTGACATCTTCGGCGATGATGATGCGGGGGCGATAGCGGGTGACATCAGGGTCTTTGATGACGGCCTTCTGGCCGCCGATGGTGGCGGGGGCCGCGTTATCCCAGGTTGCCCCGCCCGCATAGCTGCTGCCCTTGACGATCCATTCCGATGCCCGGTCACGCATGCTGAAGTTGCCCCGGGCGGCCAGGATGTTTTCGCCCAGGATGAGGCTGGCCCCCATGGGGGTATCGCTGGCCTGGGTCAGCACCAGTTGGCCGCGTTCGTTGGTGGTGAGCAGCACCGCCCGCTGCTTGGCCAAGCGATCGAGCAACTCGAAACAGGTCTCCCCCTGCTCGATGGTGACGCGGGGGAAGACATCTCCCAGGTCACACTCCACCACCACCTCGATACCGAAGGGGGCGCAGACATCCCGGGCCACCTGGTCGAGTTTGACACCTGACCAGGCACCGACTTTGAAGATGGCCGAGCAATCCACCAGATCGCTGGTCTTGCTGCGGCCACTGACCACCCAGCTCACCTCGCGGGCGTCATAGCTGGGGATGAAGTCATCGACATAACCGGTCAGCACCAGCTCATTGCCGATATGCACGGTGCAGGCGCTCAACGGCTTGATGACCATCTCGCCGGCGTTTTCCCATTTTCGGGTCAGGCTCAGTTCGAAATCGCCGGCGATATCGCGCAGGCTGCGGGTGATGCGCACCTGCTGCCAACCGCCATAGATTTGACCATCGACGCGCAGGGTGATGGGCTCAGCCATTGGTCACCTCGTCGAGCACATCCACCCGGGTGCTGGGGGTGATAAAGGCTGGATCACGCAAGGCGTTGCTGCTGACCAGGCGATCGCGGTATTCGGCATCGCCATACTGCTGCCATGCCAACAGGGCTGACGGAGTGGTGGTGGCCAGCACCAACTGGCGGCGGCGAGGCAATTGGGCACCGCGCTCGCGGCTATCGTTCAGCAGCGCGAGGCGCAGATCCCGCATGGCACGCCAGATCTCGCTCTCTTCGGCTTCCACGGCCTCGGCCGCCAGCTCGGCCAGCCGGTTGGCCCATTCATTGGCCATGCGCTCCAGATCGTCTGCCGTGAGCTGCACGTTGCGATCAGCCCCCACTACGCCGTTCATCACGACCGGACGGCTCAGCGGGTTGTTGACCTGGTCACCGGTCAGCGATTGGCCGATTGTGACGGTGCCTGCCGGGTCGTTGGTGAAGTCGCGATCTGTGCCCAGGTTGGCACTGGCAATGGCACTGGTGGCGGCGGTGGCCGAGGCCCGGATAACCAGCTTGGTGAACTCCACACCATTGGCCAGGGCGGCGCTCTGTTCGGCAGCAGTATCGAGGGTCGAAACAGACGACGCGCTGCCTGTCGTGGCATCGCTGAGGATGCCGCTCGGCAGGCCACCGGTGATCGCCAGCTCTGCCCGCATCCCATCCCACCGGTGGATCACCTGGTCGTAGACAGAGAGCGCCCGGATGGGGTCGGTGACGACGCCCTTGATGTCTTCGACGATGCCTGTCACCTCGCGGGCCAGCTCGCCAGGGTAAGCCAGCAAGGTACCCACGCTGTCTTTGGCCCGCATCAAGCGATCGGTCCATTCTCGGAACTGGGTCGGCAGGCTGGGCAAGCCACGGGTCAGCTCGTCCAGATCATCCAGCAGGGTATCGACCATGGGGCCCATGTTGTCGATGCCGGTCAGGAAGCTGTCCAGGAAGGATTGCTCGGTGGCGCCATTGGCGGCATCGGCGGCATTGCCCAGGGTCGCGGCGGTATCGATGGCGGCAGAGGGGAACAGCGGCTTGCCTGCCTCCCACACCGTGAAGGTGACATAGGCCACCCCATCTTCTTCGTTGTCCAGGCGATGGCTGACATCACCGACTTGCACGGTGCGCACGCCCCACCAAGGGTGGATCATCTCGCTGGTACCCGGCTGATTCAGGGCGGCCAGCAAGGTGCGAAGCTTATCCAGGTAATCGTTGCCGACCAGCTTGCCGGTGATCTGCTCGTTGGTGAGGATGGCGCCGTTGTCTTCTGTCCAGCCGCTTTCACGCTTGGGGTATTCGCGGGGGATGGCGCGGCGGCCACCTTTGCCGTCCACGGTATTCAGCAGGAATTCCACGCCCCGGATGGAGGCGGTCAAACGCTCTTCAAAGCTCATTCAAACCCTCCTTACGGCATCAGTGACGGGCCGTTATCCACGCGCACTTGGAGGCCTGGGGCAGTGTCACGGGTACGGACGGTAATGCGATCATCCCTGACGTTGATATCAAGAGTGCCAGACAAATTATCCGGGCGAGGGCTGGCGCTTATGTCCCTGGTAAAAAAGGCCTTCATTTCATCGAACACATCGAGAATGCCGGGGGCTTGCGGGATGCCATTTACCGACATGCCATTGGCCCGGCTGATATTGATGGGTGAGAAATCGGGGATCATGCTGATACCCGCCGCCACGGTACCGAACTGAACAAGACCGGCAGGGCTGAATCGACTAGGCTTGCTGCCCTTGCCACCCTTGCCGGGCTCAGTGCCTGGCATGTCACCGGGTCCCATGCCACCGCCAAACCCACTTCCTGGCATATTGACCACATAGACCGGTGTCGCACCGAGATCGGCCATGGCGCCATCCATCCCACCGGCGCCGCCCTTGCCCGGCTTGGCTGCATCCCAGACGCCCTTGGTCCACTTGACCGCATCGATCCCCTTCTTGACGGCCACCAGGCCGCCGACCACCAGGGCGATGTTCTTGCCGGTCTCCAGCCAGTTCTGGACGGCATCCGGTTCCAGGCTGTTGATGGCATCGGCCAGCTCGGCGATGGGCTCGGCCAGTTGCTGGTTGGCGAACTGGCTCCAGCTGTTGCTGACCAGTTGCAGGCTGGCGGCGAAGTCAGAAGCCGCCACGGCGGCATCGTTGAGGGTGGTGGTCCCATCACCGGAGAGGGTCAGGAACTCGTCGAAGGCCTTGACGTCACTGGTCTGCACGAACTCGGCGATCACTGGCTTCAATGCTCGCTTGGCTTCATCTGTCAGATTCAATCCAGCCAGATTGCTAGAAAGACCTTTTGATTTTTTGACGATCTCTTCAATCAGCACCGGCAGCGAGCGCATGACCTCCTTGCCCTCCTTCAACTGCTCGGGTTCGAACACCTCAATGCCGCCCAGCTGCTTGAGCTTCTTGACAGTCTCAGGACGAGTCAGATCGCGGATGACGGACTCGAAGGCCGTCACCGCCTCGGCGTCAGATCCCACACCCTGGCGGATCACCTGCAAGGCGGCGCCAAGTTCGGTCACGGCACTGGCTCCTTGACGCCCGGTAGCGGCATAGGCCGCGAAGATCTTGGGGCCCTCTTTGGCCATATTGCCCAAAGTGAAAGCGCCTTGCTTGCCCTGCAGGTTGAGGGTGTCGATGGCCCGCATGGCCGCTTCGCTGGAGTCGATAGCCAGCTTCTTGAACTCGGTGAAGATGCCGCCGACCTCGGTGCCGCCTGCGCCGGTCGCCTGGATCACCGCCGCGATGTTGGGCAGGTTGGCGATGGCGTATTCCAGGTCGCCGGTCTTGGTCAGGATCTCTTCAACTGCGGCCGTCGCCTCGCTCGGGTCGATGCGGAGGCCCTTGGTGTTGCTGACTGCGTTGATCTCCTCTTTCAGCTCCTTGGCCTTGTCGCGGCTGATGTCGGCAGCGATGGCAATGCGGGAGATCCGGCGGTCCAGTTCGGCATAACCTTTGACCGTTGCGCCACCCGCCACGGCCGCACCCAGCGCCACATAGCGGCTGCCAATGGCATCGATACCCCGGCCAGCCGCCGCCGTCGACATCTTCAGCATGTTCATGGCCCGCTGATTATTGGCGGCGAACTGGCTCATGCTCTGAGAATATTGCCGTGACTTGGTGGCCAAGTTCCCCGCAAGGTTGATGACAATATCGGTGACGAGTTGCTTGGCCATGGCGATTCCTGTTTATTTTCTTGGCGTGATGGCTTGCTTTAATTGGTCAAAACGGCGCAGCAAGTGGCGCACTGGCAAATATTTCAGCTCGGCTGTGGGGATATATTTGCTCATAGCGAACATGATCCCCATGACCGGGTCAGCCAGCTGAATCTTGTCGCCCCCGCTTGGCTAATTCTTCGGTCAGTGCCATGTCCAACTCCTGGGCTTTGCTTTGCAGCAACCCGAAATCTTCGACATGCAATTTCTTGATCATATTGATGGTGAGCGGCCCCGGTAATTCACCGATATATTCCACCTGACGGCAAAGCAGATTCAGGCCATAGAGCACATCGCTGGTATACGCCACCGCCTTGCCGCTTTGCACCACGACCTTTTCGGCATCGATCTGGGCATCAATCAGGTCAGCAGCAGTCAGTTCGCGCAGGCCGACTTCACGATAAAGGAGCGGCTCGTCGCCGCCCCCCATCGCCTTCAGCCCGTGTTCGAGTTGGAAGGTGATCACGGCCATGGTCAGATCCTTACCGTCTTATCACCGAAGAAGGTGGCGGCGATGTCGCCGCTGTCTTCCCGCAGGGTGGCAGGTTCGTTGGTACTGGCCTGGGTCATCATGTAGCTGACGCCGTTGTCTCCTTCCCAGGTCATGGTCATGTTCTCCATGGCGTTGATCTCCATGACATCGACATCTTCATCGGCGGCGATAACTACCTCGATGCTGGGGCCAGCATACTTTTTGCTCTTCCCCCAAGACCGACCAGGGCCATTGTGCTGGGTACGGGTGTAGCCGCCCGGGTTGAGCACGGCACCCGCCTTGGTTTTGAATTGCTTGCCATTACCGCGAATGGTCACTTCACCCAGGATCATTCCCATGGTGCTCTCCTTACAGTTTGAACTGGATCAGGGCTGCGAAGACGCGCAGCTGGTTGACAACGTCCGGGTGGCAGACGCAGTTGAGGCGGTTGCGATCGCTGGTATCGCGGGTCACTTCCAGGGTCTCTTTGAACAGGTCAAAGTTTTCCATCAGGCCAGCACTCACCCAGCCGAGCGCCACTTCCAGAATGGCCTGACGCATCAGCTCAGGCGTAACCACCGGCTGCGCCGGGTCGAGCAGCGGCAGCACGTTGTCATCGGCCAGCTTGTGGCGCGGGTAACGGTTGGTGACCATGACCTTGATGTCATAGCGCATCTTGCCCAGGGTGGCCGGGGTGGTGATGTCCAGGTAGCTGGGGTCGGCGTCGCCGTAGCTGTTGAGCTGGTACATCGAGATCTCGCGCTCGATGGCCACCACGTCGCCTGGCTGGATCTGGTGGGTGGCGATGCCGGACTTGAGCAGGTTGTTGCGCTCGTCAAAGGCGAAGCGGTCTGCCTTGGCCGGGGCCAGGATGCCGGGTAGCACCAGGGTCTGCAGCGGCCGCGCCGGGTCGATGGCCAGGTGGTATGCCGCGATGCCGCAATAGCTGGCCGCCCACTCCCAGACCGGGCTCGGTGACTTGCTGGTGCCCATGCAGGAGATCAGGAAGTCGTTGCGGGCTTCGCCGAAGGTGATGGTCTCGCCGTAGGTACCCCGGAACGCGGTATAGGCGTTCGCCTCGCTCATCTTGAGCGGTCCCCAACGTTCGAGCAGCTCGTCACGCAGGGTGTTGAGGCTGGTCGTGTCGTTGAACGGCATCATGATGTGGTTGTACCACTCATCGGGCATCGCGCTGATGACGGCAGCCATGTCGGGGGCGCCGGATCCGCCAGTCATGGCCACGGTGGTGATGGTCACCCCAGGCGGCAGCTGCTCGCCGGCGTTGTAGTTGTAACGCAGGTCGATGCTGTTGCCGGTCAGGCCCTTCCATTTCGCGGTGATGTTGACCTTGGCTGTGTCTACCCCATCCACGGCGGCGGTCACCGGCAGGTTCTTGATGGCGGTGATGGCGGCGGTAGCGGCCGCGGCCACGCCCACCTGCACCAGCTGGCCAGCGATCAACAGATAGAGGGTGCCCGCCTGGGTGGCGGGGCCGGTGAACTTGAACGACCCGGCAGCGGCGGCGCCGGCACTGATATCGCCGATGGGCAAGGCGAAGGTGCGGGTGTAGCTGTTGGCCTTGCGGTAGCGCTTGGCAGCCAGCGCCATCATGGAGCCGACGCCGAACAGGCTATCGATGGCCGATTCGCTGACCGGCACCTCGACCACCTGCAGCGGCGTGGCGGTACCGGCGTCGCCGCCCGCGTCAGTCATCTGGCCGAACAGCATCACGTTCTGATCCTGGGCGATGTTGCCGCTCAGGGCCTGGCTGTTGTCGATCTCGATATAGACGAGCGGCACGCGCACGTCATTGGGGATGGTTCCGAGAGCCATGGTCACTCCTTCACTTGCGGTTTCTTGGTGGCCTTGGCGGCCGGTTTCACATGCTCGACATCGCCATCGGCGAGCCTTTTCAGCCAGAAGCTGGTGCGCGGTACCCGCTCACCCTCGGCGGCCAACTTGCTGCCATCCGGCTTGCGGAGGGTCAGCCCTTCTTTCGGTTTCAGGTGCAGTTCCACGGGTGCTCCTATGGGGTGGGGCCAGGCAGTTCGATCATTGCCTCGCAGACGGGGGCGCCATCGGCCAGTTCGGCCTTGAAGTTACAGCGCAAGAAGTCGTCCAGGGTGGCCTCGTCGATGGGGTCATCCAGCGGCCAGTCCTGACGCCAGGTCACGGACCAGATGGCCAGCCCCAGCTGGTCGATGGCGGTGGTGTAGAGATTGTCCGCCCGCAGACCGTCAGGCTTTCCACTGGCGCTGGTACCAACCCATCCACCTGTGAGCATCAGCGCCTTGGCCAAGCGGCAGGCGATCACCTCGGCCCGCTGGTCTTTGTCATAGGCAAACTGTTTTGCGCAGAAGACGAAGGCGACGAACTCGACGGTGCCGATCAACCGGCCGCCCTGGTTCTGCATGGCCACTACCCGCTGGGCGCAGATGCGGATGCCGCCCTCTTTGCCACTCATCCAGCGTTTGATGTCGTCCGGCTCGTTGAAGCGGCCGATGTGGCGCTCCACGGTCTGGACGCGGTCAATCTTGCGATCAGCGCCGGGGCCGGTCGCTTCCAGGTATGGCTTGAGGTACTGCACCACGGCCTCGCAGGCCGAGACGGTGCTGCCGATGGTGCCAAAATCCGGGCGGCTCATAGGCCTGCCTCCTTCATCACGTCTTGCCAGAAGTCGCCGACCACGGCGAGCAGCTCGGTCTGGTTGTCACTGGAGAGCCCCAGGAACTGGCGCTGGGGGATCTCCATCTGGCGGGTGAACGACCCCACCGACTGATACACCGGGAAGGCCAACGCCTTGCCGAATGCCTGGGTGATGCGGCGGATATGGGCTGGCACCTGCACGGTGCCGCTGAACCCGTCTTGATGCACACCGGCATAGGCCAGTGCCGACCCCACCCGCACGCTGTTGCGCTGTACCTGGTATTCGATGCTGTCGAGCAGATCGCCATCGCCCTGCAGCAGGCTCTGGTTGCCGTGGCGGGTCTTGGCGTAGTCCGCCGACCAGGGCGCCCAGGGCGTGCCGTCCGGCGCGGTCTTCTCGTCGCTGATGCGCCGCCGCGTCTGGCTTTCAGCCACGGCGCCGATACTTTCCAGCAGCTCGGCCTTGTGGTCGCTGCGCCCCAGGGTATCGAGCAGGCGCTGATAACGGGCCAGCTCGACGCCATGGGTTGAGACCTCGACCGAGACGGCCATCAGAGCACCCCACGCAGCGAGTCACGGGTGAACAAGCGCTCGCCCTCTTGCACCAGCTCCACCTTGCCGACCGCGCCCTCGGGCGGCATGTCGGGGGTGGGCAGGCCCAGATCCACCTTGCCGGCTGCAATCTCTTTGACCTTGGCAATGGCCCGGTCGTAGCGGTCTTGCAGCAGGTTGGTCACCTGGGGATCACGATCACCCAGCCAGTAGAAGGCGATGACGATGGCCTGACGCTTGAGCAGATCCGGCACGGTCGGCAGCGGCAGCACAAAGCGACGGGACAGGTAGCCGTTGATTTCGTCATCAGCGGCCGTCAGCGCCTCATCGATCCAGGTGTCGTTGAGGGTGTCGGTCGAGCGGTCGAGGGCGAAGTTGTAGAGCATGCCCTCGTCACGGTCGATCAGATCCTGTTTCGTCGCGTAGATGGCCATGGGTTAGTCCTTGGTCACTTCACTGCCAGGTACCACGATCAGCCAGGAGTCCTGGTGAACGCGCTGGGCTTCTTCCGGGGTCAGGTAGCAGCATGGGATCGCGCAGTCGTGGTCGTGCGGCACAGCGGCCTTGTCTTCGACCACAAACACGCGGGTGGGGCTGGAGTGCAGAAACTGCACCTGGCAGCGCCAGAAGCCAGCCGGCGACTTGGCCTTGACATCGAACTGGCCAAGCAGCCAGTCGGGCATATCGCTGGTCGCTGCGGTGGCGGAGGCCTCGGCAGCCAGGCGAGCCTCTTCGGCGGCTTGCTGTTCTGCTGCCAGGCGGGCGGCTTCGGCGTCCGGGTCTACCAGCACGGTCCCGTCTTTGTTCTGTTCGGTTTGCGCTTGCACCAGCTCGGTACCCGTGCCCACTGCTGCCGCTGCCAGCGGCTGGCTTTTGTCGTCTGCCTTCTTGCTGCGAGGTGCCATGTCAATGCTCCTGTAAAGGGTCGATAGAGGCGGTTTACACCGCCGAAATCTGGGTTTGCCTTGTGGCCTGTTCGGCAATCAGCAGCACCGCCGTGGCCGTGAATGAGCCGTTGTTCGATCGGATCACCGGTTTGGTGCCGTTGGTAACAATGCCGCCGCCCGCGTCAATGGAGAAGAAGGTGGCCAGGGTGACGGTGTCATCGGTCACCTGGACATCCCGACTCGCCACCAGGCGGTTGCCATTGGTGCCGATAAAATCCAGCTGCATCGAGCGCTGGGCCGAACCGCCAGCCCAACTGCCGATCAGGTTGAGCTTGAAGGCCAAGCTGCTGTCGCTGTTGAAGGCGTTCAGCTTGTTACTGGTGGTGTTGAAGAATGGGGACAGGGTGCCGAACTGCGGCGCCACAAAGGCCTTTACCCAGGCAATCAGATCTACGTCGGTATCGGCTGCCAAAACTGCCGAGGGGCCAGTCAGCCCGGACCAGAACACTTCGCTCTTCTTGCGCTTGGGCGCCTGGTAGACGAATGCCTTTGCTAATGGCATGGCTTAGCCCTCCGTCACCACCAGTACGCCGCTGCCAGGCAGGGCCATCCGCGCGTACAGGTTCTGGGGGGGATCAAAGCTCCAGGCATCACGCTGGCCACGGCCAAGGTGATGGCCAACCGTCACGCTCGGGGCAGGCAGCGCAGCATCAGTGCGATAGAGCACGATCTGGTTGGTCTGGTTCTCCAGGGTGCCGCTACCGGCTGCGGAAACCAGCACCCAGGCATCAGCACTCAGCGCTTGGGAGGTCGTGGCCATGGGGTTCTCCTGGTGGCCTGGGCTTCGACGCTCGGAAGCTCCACCCAGGCCGGGTTGATAAATGCCTGGGCTTCATCGCCGTGAAGCTCTGCCCAGGCCAGCGGGGCGCCGGTTACACCAGGTAACGGGAAACCACGATCTCGACGTTGTTGTAGTAGATGTTCGACTCGCCATTTTCGAGGAACTCGCGACCGACAACCTTCCTGGCCGCTGCTTCGTTGCTCGGCCCCACCACCAGGGTGGTGGCCATAGTGCCCAGAGGAGTGCCGTTGGACTTCTTCATGCTGGCCAGCTTGGTCTTGGCCGCTTCGAAGTTGGTCGCATCCAGCACAGTCTTGGAGCCGATGGCAGTCTGCGGGAAGCCGAAGCCGTAGCCATGACGACCATCGACCCCCTGGGCCACCATATTGTTGAACCAGGCGTATTCGCTGGTCGCGCCAACGAAGTCCAGGGAAATGGGCTTACGTTCCTGGAAGATCACGGGCAGCAGGATCTGGCTATTGTCCAACAGGAACCAGGCGGCACCGGTATCCGTGCTCGGGGTACCGATCACGTTGGAGAAGGTTGTCGCCGGGGTGGTATCCAGCGGGTGGTCGGGGTCGAAGAAGTTCTGGCCGTCATAGCAGAGGGTGGAGAAACCAGCCGCCAGCAGGGCATAGGATTTTTTGTCCGGGAACAGGCCGCTTTCCTGACCCCAGGCGCGAGCCAGCACCGAATACTTTCCGATCTTGTCATCGTCGAGGTCTTCGCGCTTGATCTTGATCGAGGCTTCATAGGTGACGTTGGGGATCGCATAACCATGGGACCCCAGCTCTTTGAGCATACGGTCACCGACCCATGCCTCGATACCCGGCAAGTCTTTGAGCCAGCCATAGAACTCGCTGGAGCCAGAACTCGGCACCTTGGTGGCAATCTTGTCCCACTGCGGCGTGGTACGGTTGAGCCCTTCAACGAAGGCGGCATTGGAGCCGACGGTCAGGGCTTCGATAATCTGCGCTTCAGTAAAAGCCATGGTCAGACTCTCCGATTAATAGTTGGGTTTGTGGTGGCGGTTGGCCAGCCAGGTTTCAGGACTGACGCCCATCGCACGACACAAGGCCAGTTCGTCCTTGCTCAGGGTCGCGCCCTGTTGCTGGGTGGTGGTGCTCACCTGGCTGGCATCGGCGATGACCGGCGCACGGCTGCACCAGGCTGTGAACTGCTGGCGGCCTGCCTCGGTACTGCAGAGGCCGAGATACATCGCCTTGTCAGCTGGGGCGACCTTGCCTTCGGTGATGGCGGCATCAACCAGCGCATCCACCTTGGACTGCTCGATCGCGGCCAGCGTGGTCTCCAGTTCCAGGGTGCGGTTCAGCGCCAGCTGATGGGTAGCAGCAGGAACAAACTTGGTCGGGTCTTGCTGGGCATTCAGTGCGATCTGGTGCTGTGCTTGCATGGCGTTGATGGCTGTCACTGCCTGTTCGGCGGTGGCATCCTCAGCCAGGCCCAGCAGTTGGGTCAGGATAAGGGGCAGTTTCACAGTGTTATCCTCTTGGTTGTTGAGGGCGGGGACATAGAGATTGGGTTTGTTGGTCAGGCCAGCGCTGGACATCGCCACCACCCGCCCATCAACCGGTGAATAGTCAAAGGCCGGTGAATAGAAGCCATACTTCTTGCCTTCAATCAGCTCACTGCCTTCGGCATTCCACTCCACACGGCCCCAGATTTCGCCGCCGCGGTTCTGCAGCTCGACAATCCAGCCGACCGCTTCGGTGTTGCCTTCGCGGGTTTCGGTGGCGTGTTCAACATCGAATGGCAGTTTCATGGTGAAAGTCGCCACGACGCCATCCGGGTCAGAGTTGTTCCAGCTGCGACCGTCTCGCCCGGTAAAAATCCCGACAGGAATCATCGGCAGCCAGTTGCTTTGGTCTTCTGCCACCATGCGGGACATGTCAAAGCAGATGGCGATGTGGGTACGTTGGTGCATGCTCGCTCCGTCACATAACAACCTCCCGCAAGGTGGCTGTTGGTTGAATGGAACACGGTATGTGTGTGGACGTTGAGAGCATGACGCCACGGGTCATGGCGATGTGAGTGACGGTTTTCGCCGGATGGCGGCATGGGGTAAAGAGGAAGAGATGCCCGGGCGGGGTGATGACCGGACATCAACAGGGTACACAGGATCCTCACGGACGAGAAGAGGGGCCATCCAGCACAGGGTGAGGCGGGGCCATTATCGAGGGTTCGCCACCACCTCACACCATCTTTAAACCACCTTTAAACAGCGCCATATTCTATTTGGGCCAGCTCATGAATACGCTGGTAGCCAAAAACGCTCACAGCGGCGCTGAGAGCGCCTGACGCATGGTTTGCTCCTTGGCTGCTAAGTCGGCATTGAGGGCCTGCTCGCGGCTCTTGCCCGGGTTGTAGTTCCATCCCGGCTCGATCCCCTTTGGCAGGGTCTCCACTTTACCGGTGCGGGTGTTCACCCATTCCTTGGTGCCATCTTCCGGCGCGGCGAACTGATAACCTTGGGTGCCTTCGAGCTTGGCGTATTCAAACTTGCTGATCTGGCGCACCCAGCAGTGACAGCCCCAGCCGTTGGGCGGCATGTGGGTTTGCCACCAGGGATCGTCCACCGGCAGGGTGATGCCGTTCCAGCTCACATGCAGGGCGCGGTGCTCACGGGCCGGGCCGAGCTGGTAGACCAGGTAGGGCATGGCCCGCTTGGTGCGCTCGATGCGCTGCCACTGGCCAGCGGCGCGGGCGGTGCGCATGTTGGTGCGGTAGATGGTCTTGATGCGCCCCTCGCTGCCAAGCTGCACCCGCTTGGTTTCTCCGGTGGCGGGGTCGTCCATCTCCTGGATGCCCCACCACCCAGATTTGACCAGCAGCGGCTTGATGGCGGCCGCGAACTGCTGATAGGTCTGGCCCTGCTCCAGCGCCTGCTCGACCAGGGCCCGCACCTCTACCAGCAGATCGGCGTTGAGCATCTTGGCCACGGTGAAGGCGTTGGCCTGCTCCTCCAGCCACACATCCCGGTAATCGAACCCGGGCTGAATGCCCTTGGCCTTGAACCAGTCCAGCGCCGCCTGGGGCGGAAAATCGGTGGTCTTGGGTTCAGGCATCTTGCGCATCCCCCATGCCGCGCATCCTGAACAGGTAGTCTGCCAGTTGCGGGGTGAAGGTGTAGGCGCCCAGGGTCTCCTGCAGAGTCAGCAGGCCCGCGTTGAATTCCTCAAAACTGGTCGCGGTCTTGGCCAGCTCGATGATCGGGTTCATGAAGTCCTCGCCGCCTACTTCTACCCAGTCGCTCATGGCCTCCTCGGTCAGCTGCTCGATGGCCTGCTCGCTCGGCTGCTGGATCCGGTTGATGGCCAGGCGCTGGGGTTGCTGCCTGTTCATGGCCAGCGGTTGCATGGCCGGCAGCTGCATGGCGCTCAGCGGCTGTAGGGTGGCTTCATCATCGCCAGGGTCAGCCAGCCCGAACTTGTCACGCAGTTCGCTTTCGCTGACTCGCATCCCCCGGTCAATCAGCGGCATCAGGCTATCGACGGTGACCTTGAGGTCTTCCGGCTCCGGCACCCGGATGCAGACGCGCGGATACACTTTCTGCACACCCCAGTTGAGCACGATGAACGGCTTGACCAGGTACTCGTTGATGGTGGCTTCGAGCTGGCGGGCATCCCACTTGGCGATGTCCAGGCGCACTTCGTTGTGCACATTGGCCTGGGCCATGCTGCTGCCGTTCTCAGTGGTCATGGTCTGGCCCAACACCAGCTTGCTGATCTCTTCGTTGCACCAGCGCACCATGCTTTCGAACAGGGTATCGCCGCCGTTCCCCTTCGCCGTCTCGACCAGATCGACCATCATGCTGTCGGGAATCACCGCGCCGGAGTCGCTGGCGATGGTGGCGATGGCGCTCTTGAGCGTGGCGATCTGCTCGGGCGTGGCATTGGGTCCGTACTTGCCCACCCGGATGGGGATGCCGAACACTTCGGCGAACGCCCACCAGTCTCGGGTAGTGAAACTCTTGAGCATGTAGAGCACGGCACACTGACGGGCCAGGCCGTTGCGCCAGATGCTCCCGCTCTTGGATCGCGGCAGGTGGATGATGAACTTGTAGGGCTCCAGCGGCTTGCCCTGGGGGGCATCGTCGCTGATAAGCAGAATCTCGCTCAGGGTGTCGGCATCCGGCCGCAGATAGCGGGGGTCGACCCACTTGTAATCCTTGGGCACCCAGGGATTGACGGTGGTGTCCCACAGGATCTGGCACACCCCCATGCCCTTGCCCAAGCCATCGAGCAGGTCGAAGAAGAGATCCGGCGTCTGGTCGCTGTCCATCAGTCGCCGCACTTCATCCGCCAGTTTCTGATCGGCCGCATCATCGCTGGCCGCTTCCACGCTCGGATCCAGCGATGCGACAGCAAACTTGCGGGTACGCAGCACGCTGGCGTAGTGCGGATCCCGCTCTTCGATCTCTTCGGCCAGGGTCATGTAATCCTGGGGGTTGTTGCCATCGACCACCGAGCGCAGCAGGCCCGCCAGACGCTGGGGGGTGATGGTGCTGGCCACGCTGTTGGGTCGCGGGTTGCGCACGCTGGTGGTGTGGGCCAGCGCGATATCTTCGCCGAGCGCCGGTTTGTCTGGCTTATAGGGATTGCCCCATTTGTCGAGAATGCTGGTCACAGTAATCCGCCTCCGTTACGCAGGCCACGGGTCAGGTTCATCTGCCGTTGCCCGTCCTGGTCTTTCTGGGGGGCACCCACCTTGGCGATGCGGTGCAGTTCGTAAACATGGCTTTCGGCCCGGCTGGCCAGATAGGCCAGGAAGATGGCCACCGCGCTATCGCCGTGGCGCTTGTTGCCATCACTGCCCTGGGTGCGGCTGTCGTCAATGCCGGGGGTGCCCCGGTAGATCTGGATCTGCCCCAGGTCGGTGATGATGTCTTCGTGCTTGGGCAGCTCCAGCTCGTCATCTTCAAACGCCGCTTTGAAGCGCGGCATGTTCTCCCGGTAGAAGCCGACCGACAGCATCACCTGCACCACCTCTTGGCCGTAGCGATAGGCGGCCTGTTCGGCCAGGTACTGGCCATTGCCACGGGCATCGAGCCAGATGCCATCCCGGCGCGGCAGGCGATCACAGATGAAATAGAGCGCCTGCTCCTGCTGCTTGAACGGGGTGTTCTTCAGCTCGACGGTGAAGGGCACCCGGCGACGGGTATCCGGCAGCACCTGGATCGGGGCGAATACCGTCAGGTCACCCGAGCGGGCGAAGTCTTCGCCCAGGGCGTGGCGATGGCTGCGATCAAGCTTCATCAGTTCGGGGAAGACCTCGGCCTCCAGCCACTCCTGCATCTCGGCGTTGCGCTCCGATTCGCTGGCGCTGTTGAAGGCGGCCGAGCCGGTAAAGCGCAGCACCGGCCCCTCGACCCGGCAGGCCCTCTCGCGTAGGCCACGGGGCAAGTAGGCACCGCCGCCGCTCTTGGGCTCGCAGTAATACTCCTCCCGCGCATCTTCTTCGGTGGCGGTGTCGCGCAGCAGATTGCGCAGCCACTCGTCCTGCAGCTCTTGGGTCCACGTCTTCTTGGTGACCTGGCAGATGCGCTGATAGAGCCCCTCATTGATGGCCGTCTCGATGTCGATGCGGTGCACGCTGAACCGCTTCTTACCGGCGCGGCTATCCATGATCAGGGTGTTGAACAGGTTCTCGATGCCGTTGTGGGTCGAGATGATGCGCACCTTGCTGCCCCACATGGTCAGCGCCAGCGCAGCCTTGAGGATGGCGGCCAGGTCTTTGTGGAAGGCGCCTTCATCGATCACCACGTTGCCCTGCATCCCCCGCAAGTTGCTGGGGTTCGAGCTGAGCGCCTTGATCTTGAAGCCGCTGGCGAAGTTGATGACATAGACCAGGATGTCTTTGTCTTCGTTCCCCAGCGCCTCTTCGCCCACCTCGCTGGCGGCGCAGTTGTAGGCGCGGGCCCACATGGCGCAGGCGTCGATAAACTCGCGGGCCATGTCCTTGGTGGTGCCGACATAGAAGGTATCGCAGCCGCCGGCGCTGGCGGCCATGGAGCCGTTCAGTGCGGCATCGGCCGCCTCTGCCCAGGTAAGGCCGGTTCGCCGGCTCTTCTCGGCGATCTTGAGCGGCGAGGTGTCGGCAATCCAGCGCTTCTGATAGGGCAGCAGCACCTCGTTGGGATCGAACTGGCCGCCAATGATGGCGGCCGCGGATTGGTTGCGCAGGGCATTTTCAGCCGGTGTCAGGTGGTTCATCACGCTATCCCCAGGATCTTGTTGCGGATGTCGGCGGCCGTCTCTGCAGATACCCCGGCCTGGGTCACAATCTTCTCGGCAGCGGTGGCGGCCTCGGCGGCGAACGCGGCGCGGATCTCTTTCTCCAGCTTCTGGTTCAAGATGGATGACTGAGAGATCCGCTGATAGGCAAGGGCCAACTGGTTGAACTGCTTGATGTCGATCATCTCGCCGTCTTCCGTTGCCTCCATCAACGCCATGGAGGTTTCCCAGGCCATGGTCTTCATGTTCTCGGCCATCAGGTTGCCGATCTGACTGGTTGGGGCATCCCCCAGTTTTGACGTCAGCACTTCGGCCATTTCTCTCGCCTTGGCGATGCGGCTACCTGCTGCCTCCACCTGCTTCGAATAACGGTTCAAGCCGGTGCGGCTGATCTGCTCTTCCGGCGGCAGGCCGGCTTCCAGGATCAACTGATTGACTTCGGCCAGAATGGCTTTCTGCGACATGTCTCCAGAGCGCAGCATGGCCGCCAGTTGGCTGCGAATATCGGCTGGCAACTGCTGGATCTTGCTCTTGGTGTTCTTGGTCTTTCTGTTCTGGTTATGAGCGGTCATGGTTACCCCAGCAGCTTGTCAACGAGCGGGGCGGTGCAGCCCCAGAGCGCATGGACCGGATCGCCCACGATGGGCAGGGCCAGCAGGTAACCCACGGCCATCATCGCGGCGATATCCAGCAGGCGGGCTTTCATGCGTGACCCAGCCTGCGAGCGCGGCGGGTGGCCCGTTTGGCCTTGGCCAAGCGCTGGGCCCGCTTGACGGACGGCAGCCCGCCATTGAAGGCGTTGCGGGAGTGCTTGGCTTGCTCCCCTTTCCGAATGATGGTGTCGATGGGCGTGATACCGGGGTCGGCACGGCTGTTGCTCAACATGAAACTCAAACCGCCCAGCATCAGCCCCACCAGGGCGCTTTTCATTTTCATCAGCAGCTCCCTCATGGTCACACCGGACGCGGTTTCTTGACGCCATCGACCACGGCTTGGCCAGTGGCCACGTCGTCACCCCGGCCGGTCAGCTTGGCCACCAGGGTCTTGCCCACCTCTTCGACGGTCAGCAGGCCCTGTTCCTCCAACCAGCGGATATGGTTGCGCACCACATCGCGGCTGCAGCTGTGGCCATACTCTTCCAGGCACGAATCCAGAATCGATTCGTTGGCCGAGTAGCCGGCCATTTCCCGCAAGCTGCGCAGGATCAGCAGGCGCTGATCCGACACCACAAATTCTCTCATCGACGTCATATAACCCCCGTTTATTTCTCGTTTAAACGCTGTTCAAGCAGCAGGTTGATCTGGTGATTGGTGGGCTTGAGCTGGGCGGTGAGCGCCTTGATGTCCCCCCGTAATCCTTCGAGCTGAATGCCCAGCTCATAGAACTGCTCCTGGGTCGGCAGGTTGTCGACGCGACTTTCGAGGCTGGTAACGCGGGTGGTCAGCTCGTCCATGGCAGTGCTCACTTCTTTCAGTTCTTCGCGGCGGGCAAAGGTCTTGCTCAGCCACAACATGACGACGGTGGCCAGAATCGCCACCCCGGTGGTGATGACGCCCCACCACTTCGGGATCCAGTCAAACTCCATGGCGATGCCTCCCCAGTGTCTCTTGCCAGCTTTGGCAGGGGACGCAGCGCACGGCGTCGGGCGCTGCCTCCAGCCGGTCGCTGGCAATCTGTTCCCCACAGCTCAGGCAGAAGCGGTTGCCGGCGGCGTCCTGGTCTGGGGTTTCGGTACGGCGCTTGGCAAGCTGGTTGGCCAGGTCGCGGTCGCGGGTCTCTTGTTCTTGTTGTTGGGCACGGTCAAACAGGTTGGTCATCAGCGCCTCGTCAGCAGTTTGGAGACGGCACCGGTCACGGCGGATTGCACCTTCTGGCCACTGCTCTTGGGATGCGGGGCGAAGCCGTCCAGGGTGCGCAAGCCGAGATAGGCCCAGGCGGGGGTGCTGAGCATGGCGACCATGCTGAGATCGGCACCGGTGCCTAAGTCGGCGACGGCCAGCCCCTCGAACGCCAGCACATAGAGGGCGGTGACATACCAGGACTGGCGGGCCATCAGCGGCCGGGTGTTGCGCACATAGGTGTCGGTGGCGCCGTCGCCGCTGCGGATGGTCTCCTGGGTTTCGTGCTGCTCGCTCTGCTTGTCGGCCAGTTGCAGCTCCATGCGGCGGGTCTGCTCCTTCTCCATCTCGGCCCTGAGCTTATCCAGCTCGAGCAATACGACCGGATCGGTGATGCGGCCGAGTTGTTCTTCGATGCTGGCCTGCTGCTGGGCAGCGGTCAGGTTGATGCCTGATACCTGCTCGACCAGGTCGGCCACCTTGTTGGCGGTGGCGCTGCCGCCAAACATGCCGGCGATCCCACGGATCAAGGCTGGGCCCTGCTGCACCGCGAGGGCGGCCAGGGCTGGGATTAACGGGAGCATGGGGATTCCTTATTGGCGGGGTCGGCGAACAGCGCACGCAGGCGGGCGCAGTGTTCGGCCACCTTGCTGTTGCCGGTGGTGAGGATCTTGAAACGATGCTTGTTGCGGGACTCATACACCTCGGCAGGGGTGACCGAGCGCCAGCCCTTGGCGAACTGGGATTGCATGGTGCCGTCATGGCTATGGAACGGCACGGCGCGATCGACATCGCACTCGGCGATACCCTGCTCGGCGGCCTCTCGCTCCAGCTTGAGCCGCTGTTCGCGGCCATGGTCGAAACTCCATTGCCAGTTTCGGCCCATGTCAGGCCACCTTGCGATAGTCAGGGTTGGAACTGCCTTCGACCACCTGCCAGCAGGCATCTGACAGGTGCGCCAGCCGGTTGTGCCAACCTTCGAAGAAGCGGCCCTGGGAAGGGTTCTTGATAAGGATGCGGCCATAGAAGCGGGCGCGGCGTAGCAGCAGACGGGCCAGCACCCACTCGGGATCCATGCTGGCAATCGCTGCCTTGGTCTTGGGGCCGATGATGCCGTCACCCTTAACGCCCATGACTTCCTGCAGCATCTTGACCGAGCTGAGCCAGCCATGCTGGACGGCACCATCAAACACGGCTAGCGATATACCGACTGGCAATTCTGCGCAGTAGGCCTGACGCCAGTAATCGCGGTGATAGAGGAAGATGATCCGGTCAAGAGACAAATTCTTGATGTCTTCGTTGGGGTAGGCGCGCTTGCTGATGCCGGCTTTGGTCTCACCGCCCCGGTCTTTGGGGTCGTTGACATAGCCCATATCGGGGCGCAGCCCGCCTTCTTTATCCAGCACGAAATGGATCGCATGCTGGAATGCCAGGCTATATGGCTGAGTAAATTGGATGACGTTCGACATATCCACCTCACGGTTAATATGTCGAGTGTGCGTGAGCGTGGTAAATGGTTGAGAGTGACGGATTTCGCCATGAAATAACAAATGGCCAACGGGCCCTTTGTCTATTTCGATATGGTGCTGGGTGATATGCGGGTCATATTGCCGTGAATTTCACGAACGTCAAATTAATATAAACGTCCGTGCTTTTTGATTAATGCCGGGGCGGCTTGTTCCGTGCCGGCAAACAGATCGCGCTGACGGGAACGGGCTTCGAGTTTGCGCATCCTGGCCAGGATATATTGGATCTCCCGCATCGATACCTTGAACTGGCGCGACAGCTCATAGGTGTTGTTGCCGGTGAAGGCCTTCCAGACCATCATGCTGCGCACCATCACCTCGATACTCTTGCCCCGGGGCAGATAGAAGCGGGCACCGCCGAAGGTCTGAACGATTTCCGACAGCAGGATCACCGACAGGGATTTATCATCCCGGTGCTGCTCGACGGTGCGCTCGATCAGGGTGTAGAGATCCCGCAGGGTTTCCGGCCAGGCGGCCTCCGCATCTTCATCCAGCAGGCGGTCAAGATGATGGCTCACCTCGTTCTTGCCCACTGCTTCACCAAACATCTCGATCTGCTCTTCGCGATTGCTCATGGCCGCTCCCTCCCGGATAAAACAACACCCAGCATGGCTGGGTGTTGAGATCATAACCTCCTGGATCGGGGCTCCCAAGGGGCAGGCTATCACTCCAGGGTGACGATGATCTGGTCCTTGTCGCTGCTGTACCAGGTGACCCGATAGGGTTGGATGCTCCCGGCCACGGTGGCATTGCACTGGCGAACGTCACCGAAGTCGGCGCTTTCCAGACGCTGCGCCGGGTTGGTGATCGCCATACCGGGCAACAGGCGGCCCAGCACCTCGGTCACTTCTGGCGAGGAGCACGCGGGCAAGGCCTCCTGCCGCATGGCATTTAAGGTGGTAGCGCCAACCAGCACCACCACAAGCGCCAACCCGACCCAGCGATTACTCGGCGCGGGTGCCTTGTCAGCGGGTGCCAGCTTGTTGCGCTTGTAGAGGTAGAACGGGAACGCGATGAACCAGATCACCGCCACGAACACCGCCCACCCTGCCGGATTGCGGGCCCCCTTCTTGTGTGAATCGAACAGCACCCAAACCGCGCAGGCCAGCACCACCAAACCGATCAATAACGTCATAACACCTCCAAAATAAAGGCCCATTATTGGGCCTTGTTGTTCAATTCGTCTATGGTCTTGTTTCCATCCAGCACCATGATTCGCGGCGGCCGCGGGCCCGGGTTTTCATAGGCATCCCGGATCAGGTCATAGCCCGGCTTGGCATCATGCCGATGGCTGAGGGTCTCAGGCACCGATTCACCCAGGGCGATGATGGCATCGGTCATCAGCCGAATGTGCCACTTTTTCAGCGCCTCCAACACCCGTTCGGCTTGCACTGACGTGAGCCATTCCGCCCGGTTGATGCCCACGCCGCCGTTGGCATTGGCCGTCATCCGGCGGATGAAGCTGCCCAGGGCATCCTCAGAGCCGTCGTGCAGCAGGCCGTCATTGTTCATGGTGATCCAGATAGCCCGCAGCTTGCGCACCTCGGGGGCTTGCACATGGGTGGCGCTGGGCGGCGAACGGCGGCCAGTCGTGTTGCCCTTCACCTTGAACCCCAGCCCCTTCATGGCGGTGACCACGGCCTCAAGCTGTGCGGCCTTGAGCCCCTTGGCAGAGCGGGAGCCGGTGACCGACTCCAGCAGGGCGCGATAGTCCTCATCATCCAGGCTCAATTCGCGGCGGCCGACGTGCACCAGGGTAAGCAGACGCTTGGCATCAGGCTGCATGGCGACCTCCTACAAACTGGTGCAGGGCGACGAACCGCTGCAGGTGCTCTGGGTCAACTTCTGCCCAGCTGATAAAGCGGGGCTTGCCCTCCACTTCGCGGCGTTTGGCCCGCAGTTGTGTGGGGATGGTCTCGCTGCTAATGCGCGAGGCATCCAGCTCGAAGCCTTCCGCCACCGCCTTCTGGATCAGCCAGCGCAACCAGGAGTAATTGTTGCCTGCTCCATAGACCTCTTTAGCCAGCAGACCCAGATAAACAGTGCCCTGATGCTGGGCCAGATAACGCTGGATGCGGCGCACCGTCAGCAATCCATCATAAGTGATCAGTGAACGTGGCTCGATCAGTCCCTTATCTATCAGGGTGCGGATCCATCTCAGCATCTGCCGTTCAGAACACTCTCCCAATGCCTCGGCCAGCATGGCCGCGCTCTTGTGGCGGTAGTCAGGAACCTGCTTGATCTTTTGCGCCATGGCTTCCCAGCTGTGTTTATTCATCATCGTCTTGCTCCTCATCCGCATCGCTCACCGATAGCGCAGCGACATAAATCTTGTTGGTCTTGGGCGGCTTGCCTTCTCGCCAGCGGGGCACTGTGCTATCAAGCCAGGCCATCGCCTTCTGGTCGTCTTCGGCCTTGGCCGCCTTCACGGCGGCCCGGTTCATCCCCTTATGCTGGCGGGTGACCATGCCGGGCATATTGGCCTTGACGTAGTCCACCTGACGGCGTTGGTAGGCGGTCAGCTTCATGCTGCTTTCTCCTTCCAACGCTTGACGGCGATCTCCCCCTCGCAGGCCTTGCAGTAGTGCTGCAGCCCATCGCAGGATCTGGCGCTGTTCCACACTGACCAGAAGGCCGTGTCTTGCGGCCAGTATTCGTTGCAGCCGGTACAGAGCTTTTCCAGGCCCATCTCGGGATCCAGCCTGGCCTTGCCAGAGGACAGCCGCTTGGCCAGCAAGCCGGGTTTCATCAGTGGCGTGTATTCACCGTGCATACGGCCCCCTTGCCATTCCACTGCAGGCGGTCGGCCTCCAGCTCTGCCAGCAACTGTTCGGCGCCGCGCAGGGCATCGCCGGCCAGATCGTTGGCGTGGTACTTTCTCGCGCCCCGTGACAGGGCAACAAACCGGCGCTGCAGCACCAGCTTCGCTTTCCAATCCAGCGCGATGGCCATCTCGCCATAGAGCCGGTTTAACAGGTTGTTCAGCACTTCTCGGGTCATAGCGTCCTCACTGGTTTCAGGAGTGGGTTATGACCGGGCCCGGTCGGCTGCTCATCAGTGCCTGGCAACCACGCCAGGCAGACGGGGGAAGGCCCCCGTTTCGCGTTATTGCTCAGTTCACCGTTTGCTGACTGAACTTCACACCAATCATCTTGTGTTCGATGAAAGAGGCGGTCCCATACATGCGCTGGACTGCATCGTCATAGCCGACAGTTGCGACCATCATGACCCCAGCAACACTGCACATTTTCATCAGCGCATTACCTGCATCACTGGTTTTATCCAGGCCGCATTCATTCAGGTATTGCTGCAAATATTTCTGAGCCAGTTCTTCGGCTTTCTCTTGTGTAACCATGTTGTTCCCCTTCACTTTTTCAGCGCTTTACGCGCCTTGTTGACGATGGTGGTCAGCATGGCCAGGCGGGAGCGGTGCTTCGCGGCTTGGCCATACTGGTTGATGAAGTCGATGGCCAGTTGCGCATCGGACAGGGCCTGCTGCGGGTTGCTCTGCAGTTGGCACTCCAGGGAGCTTTTGCCATCGGCCACGCTGGTATTGAGCAGGTATTTCACGTTCGACATGTCGGTCACTCCCTACTTCACGATTTCGTACACCGCCCAGGCGGCAGCCGGGATCAGCAGCGCCCAATAGACCGCCACCGCGAGATAGAAGGTCCGGGGTTTGATGCTCATGCCGTCACCTCTTTCAGCTCGCTGACCAGCTCCAGCCCGTCGATCTTCTTGAACTGGCGCACCAGTGCGGCACTGCTGCCGAAGTAGGGAAAAAGGTAGGTCCAGCCATCTTTTTCCGGTTCGGAGCCGAATACCTTTCTAGCCTCCTTGACACCGAATGACCGTTTAAATCTGGCGATACGATCCAGCTCTTTTTTATTCCACCTGGCTTTGAATTTGTGGAAGTGAACCTGTTTGACCACCTTGTTCATGAACTCGTCAGCCGGGTCGATCTCGGCCAACTCCTTCATCCAAGCACCTTTGATGGCGCCATCGATATACACGGCCAGCACCGTGGTGCTTTCGCTCTTGCGCTCGCGGGTGATGTGAATTTCGTGGCCATGCAGCTTGAACTTCACCTGCACCCAGCTGCCTTTCAGCTCGGCCGCAATGGCCAGCCACTGTTCCTTGCTGATAGCCATCACGCCTCCCGCTTGCCGAAACGGTGGATGCAGGTCATGCCCAGGTCGACGCGGGCCTGGGCCCAGTGCTGGTTGATGACGTTCTTGGCAGCCTTCTTGGCCATCACCCACAGATCCAGGGCGGGGATATAGCGCCCCTCGCGCTCCAGTTCGGCGGCGCGGGTGGCCATTGCCATGTAACCATTTGGGTTACGGGCGATCTCGTCGCCCTTCAAAGCCGGATTACTCATGGTGTTGCTCCTGTTTAAATGCGGTTCAGTGCTTGTCGTAAACGGTGACGATTGAGCCGTTCTTCAAGATGAAGTAGGCATGGTCACATTCGAGGATCCGGCGCGGGCTCCATCCCGCCTCGCGCTGCCGGATCCGCCGCAGCTGGCGTTTGCTTGGGCGCCACGCTCGTGACAGGGCGCCCAGCATCTCCAGTTCGCTGCGGCCGGTACGTTGCACCCAACGCTGGAAGGCGTGGCGGGTGACGTACAGCGGGCCATAGCGGGTTTCAAACTCCATCGTCTAAGGCGCTTTCGATATTGCGCATCAACTGGGCGACAGGGCTGTTCTGGTCAACGACCTTGCGACCACTTGGCATATCCACATCGGTCAGCCCGACAAGCCCCAGGCCTTCGGTCATGATGGCCAGCTCTTCTTCGGTGACTGGCCACTCGTCGGGGTTGTAGGGCGGGTTATCGAGCAGCCCGCACATCCAGCCCAGGGCATCCCGCACACCTTGCTCATAGGTGCCATCTTCAAACTCGGTGCCCTGGTCTTCGCTCCGGTCTGCCAGCAGTTGGGCCAGCGCCAACTGCTTGATCACTTCTGGGGTTAGGTTCTTCATGGCGGGCCTCACAGCTTCGACCAGTCGATGACGATGGCCTTGTAGCCGCCGTTGTCGGTCTTCTCATAGAACCGGATGTACTCGGCCTTGCCGACCACGGTGATAGCGTCGGCGATGGCTTTCATCGCCTCTTTCCACTCGGCATCCTGGATGTCGAGCTTGCGCAGGGAGAGCACCTGGTTGACGTCCACATGGCCGCCCTTGTTGACGCGGAAGGCGTGGTCCACCAGGGCGCGGATCTCGCTGCTGCTGCCCTCGCTCCAGCGGCCGATGCAGGCGTCGATCAGGGTCTTGGCGGTCTGCAGGCGCTCGTCGAACTTGCGGTGCTCGCCGATGGCCCTCACCACCTGGAAGCGGCCATCAAAGCTGGTCAGGGTGACGTTGCCCTTGGTGCCGCCGTACTGCACGCCGTACTCGGCGGCCGACAGATCCATGAAGGCTTCGATCTCCTGGGCGATGCTGGCCTTGCGGGCCAGCAGGCGCAGCTTCTCTTCGTGCGCCTCGTTGCACAGGCGGGTCACCAGGTCATCGCGCAGCAGGTCGAGCGGGGCGATCAGGGACTCCGGTACGAAGTGGCCCAGGGCGTTCTTGCGCAGGTTGTCAGGTTGGTTGGTCATTGCTGTGTACTCCTGTTAAGCCGGAAAGCCGGCGGCGCGGTGGTGCAGGTACTCAACCGCGGTCATGTTGCCGGTCAGTTCGAAGTCGTCTTGCGGCAGGTCTTCGTGCCAGTGGACGATGCAGCCGCCGAGGCGGGCGGCGTAGGCGCGGCGGCGCAGCCCGTTGACCTGCTCGTTCAGTTCGAGCGCGTCCCGTTTCAGCTCGTCGGTGGGGTAAGCGATCTCGATCATGGGGCGTACCTGGGCAGCCTTGACGGCCAGCACCTGGCAGCCACTCTTGCGCAGGGTGGCGATGACGCGCTGGGCGATGACGCCGATGCTGTTGGTGCGAATGTTCATGCGTTCTCTCCTTGTGAATCACGGGTCAGCGGCGCCCAGAACAGGTGCAGCTGGTCTTCGTCATAGGCTTGCGCCAGGCCTTTCTCGTTCTCGATCACCACCTCGCCATCACTGCGGCTCACCTCGCGTCCCTTGATGCCGCTCAGCAGGTGGACGTGGGTTAATCGACCAGTCCACGGGACGGGGTTGCCGAACTCCTTTTCAAGGCGCCGTCTGATTTCGGCGTCTGTATTGGGTCCAAGGGCCATCACTCCCCCTCCAGCTTGTTGAAGGTGTGCAGCAGGATCTGCTCGGTCAGCGGTTCGCCGCCCGAGTACATCACCGCCAGCTTCAGGTTCTTGCTGACCAGACGCAGGGCCCCCGGGCGCTCGCTGATGCGCAGCAGCAGATCCAGCTCGGCCGCGCCGGTGATGTTCCAGGCGCTGGCGAAGGCGAGCACATCGGCCTTCTTGGCCTTGGTCAGGGCGCGTTTCATGGCGATGCGAGAGAACAGGCGGGCAAAGTCCTCGCTGCGCGGGCCGCCGGTCAACTGGGTGTAAACCCGGCTGTTGCCGACCAGCACCAGGCCCACCTCGACCTCCTCGGCCAGGATGCGCAGCTCTTCCAGGGTGGGGCGGTCTACGTGGTCCGCTTCGTCCACCACGATCAAGCCCTTGGTGTTGCGCAGGCGACGGCGCAGGGCGCGGGCCAGGGGGCCACGCAGGCGCGGGGCGTTTTCCATGCCCAGCTCCATGGCCAGCTCGTAGAGGCATTCGGTCATGGTGGCGCGGCTCGGACTGGTGGTGATCACCCAGACGTTGTTGTTATTGCGCTGGAACTCGCGCAGGGCGGTCGTTTTTCCCACGCCAGAGATGCCGTGAATGATGACGATGCTCTGGGTGGTCAGCGCATAGCCCATGTCGGCCATGATCTGCTTGGCGGTTTCGGTCATCACAAAGCCGGGATCGCGGGGGGCATCGGCCCGCTGGTCGCGGGCGGTCAGCCAGTTGGCCAGCTTCTGCACCATCGCGGTTGGGTCCGCCTTGTAGTTGCCATTGAGCAGCTGGTTGACGGTCGAGCCGGAGACGCCGATCTCTTTGGCGATCTGCGCCTGAGTGACGGTGCTCTGTTCCAGCAGGGCTTTGACGCGGGCGATCACGTCGCTGCCGGTGTTGCTGTTCTGGTCTAAAGTGACTACGTTTGACATGTAAATCTCCTTTCAGGCGGCCCCACAGGCCGCTTTTTTCTTGGGTAAACGCCGGTTAAATCCGGCTTTTCTTCAACGTGGCCAGAGCCAGCTCGTTGGCTGCGATATAGCGAGCCTCGTAGTCGACGACTGGGGCGGGTTCGGTCTGGGGTTGGTTGGCGACCAGCGGCGCGGGCTGTACCGCCAGGGCGGCATTGCCGAGCGCAACCGGGCGCACCATCTCCACCACCTTGGTTTCGGGGGCTGGCTCGTCGCTGATGCTGGGCAGCAGGGCGGCCGCTTCGAGGGCAGACATCCCTTGCTGGGCCAGCGCGGCGGCCTTGTTGGCCTTGACGAACTGGGTGCGGCGGCGCTTGTGCTCGCGGGCCTGCTGGGTATCACCAAAGGCGACTTTTCCATGGCATTCCGCTTCGCAGATGGTCTGGCCTTGCAAGGTGGTGACGATCACCGCCTCGTGCAGGCGTTGGGGGTCAAACTTGGCCACCACTTTCTGCCCGGCGTATTGGGCCAGATCGGGGTGGTAGTAGCGGTTGTTGCGACTGGCGATGGCGCCGCCTGCCTCAAGATGAATGGAACCGTGCTTGCTGACGCGGGTGGCTTCGGCCTGCAGCATCATCATCATCAGTTGCTCGCGGCTGGCCTTGCGCACGGTGGCCTGGGCATAGCTCTGGGCGAAGGCCTGGTCAAAGCTCATGACGCCCCGGCAGGCTTCGGTCTGGCGGCCCAGCTTGGCGTTGTACTGGGCGACCCCTTCGGCCACGACGCGCAGGAACTCGTCGGCACTCACCGCCCGTTCACCATAATTATCCGGCTTGGCCATGGGGTTGGGGCCGGTGTAGCAGCCAGCCAGCGCCGGGTGTTTGTCGATGATTTCGTCCAGCCCGCCCACGCCGAAGGCACGTTCGATCGGCTTGGCCTGACCGTGGCCCTTGCCCAGCAGCACGCTGGACCAGTGCAGCTTGATGCCCAACTGAGGGATCAGGCCGAGCGGGTCGTCTGGCTTGACCTTGAAGCGGTAGCGGTTCGGCACGCCCCCGGTCATCCATTTGTTGGCGGCGGCGCGGGTGTTATCGATGGTGATCTCGCGTGGGATGCCGTATTGGCTGCAGACGTCCATCAGGGACAGGCGGATGCTGTCGGTGTTTTCGCTGATGTCGGTGCGCCAGCCCACGATCTTGCGGCTGTAGATGTCTTGCCAGAACCAGGTCTTGGGGCGGATCACCTCGCCGTTGAACCACTTCACGAAGACGTTGTGCAGGTAGCCGTCGCCGTTGACCCACTCCATGGCATCCAGCCCTTCGATGGTGCGCTCCTGCGGCGGGTAGAGCTGCATCAGCGCGTGCTCGCCCTGGCGCAGCATCACCTGCTGGGGGTTGGGCACTTCCAGATCCAGGCGGCGCATCAGGCTGGTCAGGCTGGGCACGGCCCAGGCTTGATCGCGGGCGGCCAGCTTCAACCGCTCGTAACAGGCGGCAGCGGTCGGCTGCTCGCGGCGCAGGTAGTCGGCCTTGAAGTACTCCCAGGCTTGATCGCTGACGGGGGCCAGACGGGCGGCGCGGCTTTCGGTGGCGGCTTGCTGCTGCTTGGGCACCAGCACAGCCAGCCAGTCGCAGTCATCAAACCCCTTCACGGCGGCGCAGTAGCGGCGCAGGGTCGGCAGGGCGATGGCGAACTCGGCGGAAATATGCTGGTAGGCCTCCATCAGGGTGCTGCCGTTTGCCACCAGGGCATGCACGGCTTGCACCGCTTTCAGGCGGTCTTTGGCCTTGGCGTGGGCCTTGTCATTGGCCTTGCTCCAGTTGGCCCAGAGCTGCTCTTTGCAGTAGCGCGGCGCCTGTGGCTTGGGCAGATCCAGTGTCATGCCGCCGACCTTGACCTTGCCGGATTTGCGCAGCAGGGCGGCTTGGACAACCGGCGGCAAGATGCTGATGTGGTATTCGGTGGCTTTGCTCCCTTCGCGCTGGCGGGCTTTCTCAGGATCGGATGAAGCCAGATCCTTCATGATGTTTCTGATTTGGCGGTCTGTTGTTGGCATGCCTGCTGTGCCTGCCAACTCAGATGAGGTGAACCACTCCATCGCGATGCTCCTCAACTGGCCTGTTGCAGGTTTTGATAACGGCTAGGCCAGATGTCTTTTGGTTCAAGACCAAGAGCACCAGAGATGATTTTTTCCCCTTTCGGCCATGGCAAGCGGAATGCGTTTGCCAGTGTGCTGGCCGCCAGTCCGTTGGCACGGCTCAGCGCGGAGATGGTCATCCCCTTTTTCTTGAGAGCGGCGACGACATCAGCACGATGCCAGTCAACATTTCCGCTCCCCTCCGGTGTCTTTTTCTGCGAGACTATTTCGCTAACTTGGTAACTCATCTTTGTAACTCCGTCTGGTTACTCGTCTTATTAACCAGACTATAAAGACAAAACGGACGTGAGATCAAGCGAATCGGAAATTTATTTTTCCGTTGTTTCCGATTCGACTTTTCAGAATCACTCCTCAATACGCATACAAAGCCAATACAAACAATTGGTTACGGGATTCGGAAATGAGTGAACATGAATCGGAAGTGATTTCCGATTCCCAGGGTGGGAATCGGAAATTGTGGGTCACTGCAAAAGAGGTGGCCGGGCTAGAAGGAATGCCGACGACAGACCGCCGTACCAGGGACATCCTGGACGAGTGGGCGAAAGGAAAGGAGGGGGCCCGGCGCAAGCGTTCTGGCACCAAGGCATTCGAGTATCACATCTCAGTGCTACCCAAGGCGGTGAGCGATCAGTTATCGCCGCCGAACCAGGACGGAGTGGCGACGTGGGTTCCTGGCGCTGGTGCAGCGTTAAGTGCCCCCATTGTCACAGTGGCTGGCGGGCCGATGGCGGCGGCAGCTGGATTTCCATTCCTTGGGGCCGCTGCAACAGTGGGATCCGTTGCTGGAGGTCTTGGTAAACTTCTTGGTAGAGATATTAGTATTGAAGAAGAATCAATAAGTTATAAAACAAGAAGACATGATGATGTCGTTGAACTGCGTTTCTTCATAGAAGAGCCAGAGCTTTTCTTGAATGAGATGGGTGGCACCTTCCCGGTCTCTTCCAAGTGGCTGAAATGGCGTGGGTTCGAGCCAAGCGATTTGGCTTTCTTTGTGCAGAACGGCGACAGCATGGCGCAGCGGATCAAGCACCGCGACACCGTCATCATCAATAGCCGCGACAACCGTCTGGCTGATGGATCCCTCATGGTCGTTGAAGTCGACGGCGCCGCGCTCATTCGCAATGTGCAGAAGATCCCGGGCGGATGGAGCCTGAACTGCGAGAACCCGCGCTATGAGCCAATCACGCTGCCTGTCGATGCTGATGAGGTGTGCAAGGTGATTGGCCGCGTTGTGCGCATCATCAACGAAACGTGATGTCGGTTTAAAGCCTGTTTAAACCCGGTCTAATGAAATCGGCTGTGATCAATTCACTAGCGATTTTTCGCCGCTTTCGGATCCGTTGATCATTCCGTGGATCCGCACCAACGAAAACGGCCTGCAGAGTTTCGATCGCTCTACAGGCCGCATGCTTCTTGGTTTCCCGATCCCATCTATTCCCTCAAGATCCCACTTATTCCCTAACCATTCCCAGTGATCAATTCAATAGGTCCTATACACCCGCCAACCAGAGCGCACTGGCCAGCAACGCCTCCGGCAAGCTCAAGCAGGGGCTGGAGCTTAGAACCGACTTCGGCAGCCAGGGTTACGGCGGCCCCTGCCCCCCGGCCGGGCACGGCATGCACCGTTACCAGTTCACCGCCTGGGCCCTGCCCCAGGATCTCGAGGTGAAGGCAGATACCCCGCCCGCCATGGTAGGCTACATGCTCAATGCCATGGCGCTGGGCAAAGCCACCCTGACCGCCACCTTCGTCACCCCCTAGGAGCCCGCCGGATGAGCACTCCCCTGCTGCAACTGAATCACTATTTCGGGATCCGCCAGCAGCCCCTGCACAGGGTGCTCATCTATGCGCCGACCCTCATCTGGGTGCAGCAGGGCCACAAACAGTTGTGGTGGCAGGAGAGGCGCCTGTCGTTTGACAAGGGGAGTTGGCTGCTGATCCCGGCGGGCCACCAGCTCACCTTCGTCAACCAGCCCGAGCAAGGCAAATTCAGCTCCCATGTTCTGACCCTGCTGTCCCCACCCCCGGCGCAGTGGCTGACAGACTCACCACCCGATCCAGCCTCCCCCATAAAAGATCCCAGGCTGACAGTGACCCCCGAGCTGGCATTTTGCTTCGATCTGGTCTGCTCCATGGCGCAACGCAACCTGAGTGAAGCCACCCAGACCGAGCTGCTGCGCGGCTTCTATGCCGAGCTGCAGGCTGCAAACGGCCTGGCACTGCTTTTTCCCGCCAGCACCATGAGCCTGGGTGAGCGGCTCGCCCGTTATCTGAGCGTGGAGCCTGGCGCCAACCATACCCTGGCGGGCATAGCCCCGCATTTTTCCATGAGCCGCGCCTCCCTGGTGCGCAAACTGGCCGCCGAGGGGTGCAGCTTTCGCACGCTGCTCACTCAGATACGCATGAGCCATGCCCTCAGCCTGTTTCAACAAGCCCTCACGCCATTGGACGTGGCCCTCGCCTGCGGTTACGACTCCCCCAGCCGCTTCGCAGCCCGCTTCAAGCAAGAGTTCGGCCTGACCCCCCAGCAATATCTACACACCTGCCCCTCAACTGACAGGCAGTCGCAAGTAACCCGTTGTTGAAGTGCTGTGACTTGCAGTCAAATGAGGCGCTCACATCAGGGGCTGACAACGACATGGAGAGAGGTGCAGGCCGACAATCGCCCATGGCAATGCTGCTCGCCTGACGGCAGACAGCGTCACTAACCTTGCGCTATGACTCAGTTTTCCTTATCCATCTGACATAAAAAACCCCGCGAGCAAGCTGGCGGGGTTTCTCGTTGACTGTCGTTCACAACCTCTCGTCTGTTGTTACTCGTTGACCACCTCGTTCATCACTAGGTGCACCACGGGATTTTCGGAGAAAAGATAGCGATCATCGTTCATCTCATCATCAAAAGTGGTGGCCTGGAACAACATCTGCTTGGTGTTCTCCAGGTGCTGCCACATGGCGAGCTTGGCGGCCTGGGGATCTTTTCGCATCAAGGCCTTGAGGATCTGATCGTGATCGTCACACCAGCTGGCGATGGCCTTGTCGTCGATATGCTCATGCAGCTTGCGCCAGTAGGGGTTGCGTTCGCGGTGCAACCAGAGCTGCTCGGTCAGGATCACCAGCACCGAGTTTTGCGTCGCCTTGGCCACCTGAATGTGGAACTGCTTGTCCCATTCAGAGTCGCGGGCCCTGTCTTCATTGCGGGCAAGGGCCTGGATCTTGAGCAGCTCCATGATGTCCTGCTTGGTCACCTGGGTCGCGGCAAATTCGGCGATGTTGCTCTCCAGCAACTGGCGCGCCTGCAGCAGCTCGAACGGACCTGCGGTCAGCAGGGCATCGTCCAGGGTCGGCGCAGGCTCGGCGCTCTGACTCTCCCGGGCGATGACATGGATGCCAGAGCCTTTTTGCACCGCAACCAGCCCTTCGACTTCCAGCATGATGATGGCTTCGCGCACCACGGTGCGGCTCACCTCCATCTCCTCGGCGATGAGTCGCTCCGCGGGCAGGCGTTCACCGACCTTGTAGCGCTGACTGGCAATCCGTTGTTTCAACTCGGCGGCGACTTTCTGATAGAGCCGTTTTGACTCGAAGACATCCACATTCATGTCACTCACACCTTGGCCTCTCTGCTGCAAGCGCCCGGCATGGTGCTCGGCGCGATAACTTGTTATACCAATTTAACTCAAAATGAACAGATGAGCCAGAGGCTCACCTGTTCCGCGCACTTATCAATGCATGCCGAACAGGCCCGGCAAGAAGAGGCTAAGCGACGGTATATAGGTCACCGCCATCAGACTCAGCAGCAGCACGAAGAAGAAGGGCAGCATCGGCTTGATGAGGGCTTGCAACTTGACGCCCGAGACCGAACAACCAACGAACAGCGCACTGCCGACCGGTGGCGTGCAGAGGCCAATGCAGAGGTTGAAGATCATCATGATGCCAAAATGCACCGGATCCATGCCCAATTCCGTGACGATCGGCAGGAAAATGGGGGTGAAGATCAGCACCGCCGGGGTCATGTCCATGAAGACACCGACGATCAGCAGTATCACGTTGATGATGAGCAGGATAACCAGCGGGTTATCAGACACATTCATCAAGGCGTCGCTGATGGTGTACGGGATGTCGGCATTGGTCATGGCCCAGGACATGCCCACCGAGATGCCAATCAGCAGCAACACTATGGCCGTGGTGATGACGGAGTCGAGCATGATGCCTGGCAAGTCCTTGAGCTTGACCTCGCGGTAGATGATCACCGACAGCACAAAGGTATAAACCACGGCGATGGCAGAGGCCTCGGTGGCGGTGAAGATGCCGCCGAGTATGCCGCCCATGACCACCACGACCAGCAGCAGGCTGGGGATGGCATCCCAGAAGGCGCGCATCACCATGGCAAATGAAGGTCGTTCGGCAATAGGGTAACCACGGCGCTTGGCGATGATGGTGCCCACCACCATGATGCTGACCCCCATCAGGATGCCAGGCACATAGCCCGCCATGAACAGGGTCGCCACCGAGATGCCGCCAGCGGTCAGGGCATAGATGATCAACACGTTGGAGGGGGGGATCAACAGGCCGGAGATGCAGGAGGTGACGTTGATGGCGGCAGAGTAAGCCGGATCATAGCCTGCCTTCTTCTGCATGGGCGCCATAGTGCCGCCCACCGCTGCCGCGGCTGCCACCGCAGAGCCGGAAATGGAGCCAAACAGCATGTTGGCCATGACGTTGACGTGACCAAGGGAGCCCGGCATGCGGCCCACCAGCACCTGGGAAAAGTTGATGAGACGCTGGGCGATACCGCCGCAGTTCATCAGAGTGCCCGCCAGGATGAAGAAGGGGATCGCCAGCAGGGAGAAGCTGTCGAGGCCGGTCGCCATCTTCTGGCCGATCACCGCCAGTATGGTCTCCAGCGGCAGCATCATCAGGCCGGAGGCCAGGGTTGCCAGACCGATGGAGAAAGAGATGGGCACGCCCGCAAACACCAGCACGAAGAAGGAGCCGAACATGACCAGAGCTATGGTCCAATCCATCAGATGTTCTCCTCTGAGGGGGCAAGATCGGGGCTAGGAGCCAGGCTGTCGAGCAGGGTCTCCAATATGTAGAGCACGCAGTAATAGCTGATGATGAGACCGCTCAGCGGCAACACCATATAGACATAGGCCATCGGCAACTGCATGGCCGGAGAGACCTGGCCCGTGCTGTAGACCTTGGTCACCAGGGTGAGACCGCCCCATACCATAGTGCTGCCGGCAAACAGCAGTACGCAAAAATCAACGAACAGCTGATTGATGAGCTTGGGGGCACCTTTCAAATTGGAGACAAACAGGTCGATGCTGAGATGGCGGCGCTTGCCGGTGGCATAGGCTGCACCCAGCAATCCCACCCAAATCATGCTGAAACGGGCGATTTCATCGGTCATGGTGCTGGGCTGGGACAGCACATAACGGCTGAATACCTGCCAGACCACGCAGACCACCAGCATGGCCATCACGGCCACGGTGAACCCGGCGAGCAACCTGTCGATCGGTCGCTTGAACTTTTCAAGACGCATTGCAATTCTCCCGGGAGGGCAGCCAGGACCGCCCTCCCCTAATAGTTTACTGAGCGGCTTCGTTCTCGATCTTGCTGAGCCACTCGCCGCGCACCGGATCCTTGCGGAAATCGTCATACAGGGGAGCCAGCGCCGTGCGGAAGGCCTCCTTGTCGACCTTGATAAAGGTGGCGCCCGCCTCGGTTGCCTGCTTGCGCGATGCCGCCACTTCCTTGTCCCACAGCTCCTGCTCATAGGTTTCGGAGTGCTTGGCCGCCGCTTCCAATATCTGTTTCTGCTCGTCGGAGAGCTTGTCCCACACCTTGGTGGAGATCACCAGGAAGTCCGGTACCGAGGTGTGTTGATCTTCGGCATAGAACTTGGCGACCTCGACGTGACGGGTCTGCACATAGGAAGGTTCGTTGTTCTCGGCACCATCTATCACCCCTTGCTGGAGCGCGGTATAGACCTCACCGAACGGGATCGGGGCCGGGGCGGCGCCAAGCAGCTCGATCAGCTTGATGGTGGTCGGCGTGGCGACGACCCGGATCTTCATGCCTTTCATGTCAGCCGGGGTGTGGATCGGCTTGTTGGCGTAGAAGCTGCGCGTCCCGGCCACATAAGCGGCGATGGAGACGAAGCCCTTGTCCCGGGTCTCAGCCATCATGGCATGGCCAACCGGGCCATAAATCACCTTGTTGAAATGGGCCTGATCCTTGAACAGGTAAGGCAGGCTGAAGATGGAGAAGGCTGGGGAGAAGGGCTCCATCTCGCTGGCGCTGGCCTTGGTCATGTCGAGGGCACCATTTTGCAGCAGCTCCAAGGTTTCACGCGGGCCGCCCATCTGGCCACCCGGATAGATGCGCAGCTTCATCTTGCCGTCGGAGGCGGTGCTGATCTCCTTGGCCATCTGGGCCAGGGCCTGATGCACCACATGATTGGTATCCAGGTTGTGCGCCAGCTTCAGAGTGACCTTGTCCATGGCATAGGAAGAGAAGGCGGCCAGGGTCAGCGGAGCGGCCATCAGGATAGCGGCGGCGAGTGTTTTCATTTTCATTGGAGCGGGACCTCAAGTGTGTGTGTTGTTATCTGCTAGACCTCTTCCCTGAGGAGTCAGTCTTAATGTCCTACATCTTTGTGTGGCCAACTGTAATTGGTAGAACATCTATGAATATTGAGAACCATCACAAAAAATGAAGACCTCACAATTTCGCTGTCATAAACCCAACACGGGTCACATTTTGAGCCCACAGGAAGACAAAAAGGGAAAGAATGACTCCGAATATCGCGCAATATCACAACTTTGGTGAGGCTTCATCGTAAAAGAAGCCTCAATAAGCCCCCTTTTTACCTGAATAGGATTATTTTGTGACCTGGCTGGTATTTTTACGTCAAGGTGACTAGACGAGATGTCTGGCAAGGCGAATAATTGGTCCAACAACTATTCCATTCATCGAGATCCCTCGTACGGAGCAAGCCGAATGACCGCCTTCATGACAGATGACTTTCTGCTGGATACCGAATTCTCTCGCCAGCTTTATCACGGCTTCGCCGCCGGACAGCCGATCTTCGATTATCACTGCCACCTGCCCCCGGCCCTGATTGCCGAAGACCACCGCTTCGCGAACCTGTACGAGATCTGGCTCAAGGGCGATCATTACAAGTGGCGGGCCATGCGCTCCAACGGGGTCGACGAGCGCTTCTGCACCGGCGATGCCGATGACTATGCCAAGTTCCAGGCCTGGGCCGGCACAGTGCCCCAGACCATAGGCAACCCCCTCTACCACTGGACCCACCTAGAGCTCAAACGGCCCTTCGGTCTGACCGGCACCCTGCTGGGGCCGCAAACGGCGCGGGAAGTGTGGGATTTTTGCAACGACAAGCTGGCCCAACCCGAATTCTCGGCCCGCGGCATCATGGGGCAGATGAACGTCAAGATGGTGGGCACCACGGATGACCCCGTCGACGACCTGCGCCATCACGCCACTGTCGCCGCCGACAGCAGCTTCGACATCAAGGTGCTGCCGAGCTGGCGTCCGGACAAGGCCTTCAACATAGAGGCCGACGGTTTCCTCGACTATCTGGCCCGGCTTGGCGAGGTGAGCGATGTCGAGATCCGCCGCTTTGCCGACCTCACCCGGGCCCTGGGAGTGCGCCTGGACCACTTCGCCGCCCACGGCTGCAAGATAGCCGACCACGCCCTGGATGAGGTGCTGTTCGGGCAGGCCAGCGAGGCCGAACTCGATGCCATGCTGGCCCGCCGTCTGCGGGGCGAGACTCTGACGCTGACCGATGTGGCGGCCTTCAAGACCGCCGTGCTTATCTATCTGGCCGGGGAGTACAAGCGGCGGGACTGGGTGCAGCAGTACCACATCGGTGCCCTGCGCAATAACAACAGTCGCCGCTTGCTGAGCCTGGGGCCGGACACCGGTTTTGACTCCATCAATGACGCCCCCATGGCCCGGGCGCTGTCGCAGTTGCTCGATGCCCAGGACCGTCAGGATCTGCTGCCCAAGACCATTCTCTACTGCCTGAACCCACGGGACAACGAGGTGCTTGGTACCATGATCGGCAACTTCCAGGGTGGCAACATCCCCGGCAAGATGCAGTTCGGCTCCGGCTGGTGGTTCAACGATCAGAAGGATGGCATGGAGCGCCAGCTGACCCAGCTCGCCCAGCTTGGTCTGCTCAGCCGCTTCGTCGGCATGCTGACCGACAGCCGCAGCTTCCTCTCCTATACCCGCCACGAATATTTCCGCCGCATCCTGTGCCGCATGGTAGGTCGCTGGGTCGCCGAGGGCGAGGCACCGGCCGATCTGGCCCTGCTCGGCGCCATGGTCGAGAACATCTGCTTCAACAACGCGCGGGACTACTTCGCCATCGAGTTGAACTGACCCCACAACAGGCGGTGAGGGATCCCTTGCCGCCAGCCGGCACCCATCCGAGTCAAACCGTGCCGCACTCATACCACCCAACCGGGGAGCCCGCTCCCCCATGAGGAATGACAACAAGATGCAACGCCTGAATCGTGACGCCTTTCCGGGGGCCCAGTATCCGGACCGCGTGATCCAGTTTGGCGAAGGAAACTTCCTGCGCGCCTTCATCGACTGGCAGCTGGATCTGCTCAATGAACACACCCGCCTCGATGCTGGCGTGGTGATAGTGCGTCCCATCGACAGCGATTTTCCGCCCAGCCTCAGCACCCAGGGTGGCCTCTACACCACCGTCATTCGCGGCCTGGACGAGTCGGGTGACGCGATCAGCACCCAGCGGCTGATCCGCAGCGTCAACCGCGAACTCAACTGTTATCGCCAGTTCGACGAGGTGCTGGCCCTGGCGCGCAACCCCGATATCCGCTTCCTCTTCTCCAATACCACCGAAGCGGGCATCAGTTACCACGAGGCCGACCAGCTCAGCGATGCGCCACCGGTCAGCTTCCCGGCCAAACTGACTCGCCTCTTGTTCGAGCGGTTCACCCACTTCAATGGCGCCGCCGACAAGGGCTGGGTGTTGCTGCCCTGCGAGCTGATCGACTACAACGGCGAGGCCCTGCGCGAGTTGGTGCTGCGCTACGCCGCAAAGTGGCAGCTGCCCGCCGCCTTCCAGACCTGGCTGCGCGAGCACAACACCTTCTGCTCCACCCTGGTCGATCGTATCGTCACCGGCTTCCCCCGGGACGAGCATGCCGAGCTGCAGGCGCAGTTCGGCTATCAGGATCAGTTCGTGGTCACCGCAGAGCACTTCTATCTGCTGGTGATCCAGGGACCAGCCTGGCTCGAGCAAGCCCTCTGCCTCGACCAGATGCCCGCCGAGCATGCCCTCAATATCCGCATCGTCTCCGACATCAAGCCCTACAAGGAGCGCAAGGTCGCCATCCTCAACGGTGCCCACACCGCCCTGGTGCCGGTCGCCTTTCTGGCCGGTCTGGATACGGTCGGTGACGCCATGGCCGATGAGCAGGTCGGCGAATTCGTGCTGCGCATCATGAGCGACGAGATAGTGCCCACCCTCGACTTGCCCAAGGATGAGCTGCTCTCCTTTGCCCGTGACGTACAGAGCCGTTTTCGCAACCCCTTCATCAAGCATCAGCTGCTCGCCATCGCCCTCAACGGCATGACCAAATTCCGCACCCGTCTGCTGCCGCAACTGCTGCGCTACCAGCAACAAGGGGGCTTGCCGCCGCGCCTGAGCTTCGCATTGGCGGCCCTGCTGGCGTTTTATCGCGGCGAGCGTGAGGGTCAGCCCTATCAGCTGCAAGACGATCAACCCTGGCTCGATGCCTACGCCCGTCTCTGGCCCGCAGTCGAGCGCGGCGAACTGGCCCAGCGCGAGCTGGTGTGCGAGATCCTCGCCAACGCCGAGCACTGGGGTCAGTCCCTGTGCGATATTCCGGGTCTGGTCGAACGCGTCGATCACTGCCTGACCTCCATTCGTGAGCGGGGGCTGCGCACGGCGCTGGCCACCTGCTGCTGAGGAACCATGATGCAAGCCGTTATCCGTATTCACCCCGCTGACAATGTGCTGGTCAGCCTGCGCGACCTCGCTGCCGGCGAGGTCATCGAGCATCAAGGCATCACCCTCACGCTGGGGCTGCCCCTCGCCCGTGGCCATAAAATCGCGCTGGTCCCCCTCGCCCAGGGAGAGCAGATCATCAAGTACGGTCTGCCCATCGGTCATGCCACCGCCGCCATCGCGCCCGGTGAGCATATCCATCACCACAATCTGGCCACCAACCTCAACGATCTGGACGAGTACAGCTATCAGCCTGAGCTGGCCGAGGTCAGCACGACGCTGCCGGACAGGGAGATCCAGATCTACCGCCGCCAGGATGGCCAGGTCGGCATTCGCAACGAGCTGTGGATATTGCCGACTGTGGGTTGCGTCAATGCCCTGGCCAAACAGATGAAACAGCAGATAGAGCGAGACGCCGATCTCCAAGCCATCGATGGCGTGCACCTGTTCAGCCACCAGTACGGCTGCTCCCAGCTCGGCCAGGATCACCTCAACACCCGTACCCTGCTGCAAAACCTGGTACACCACCCCAACTCGGGGGGCGTGCTGGTTGTGGGCCTGGGCTGCGAGAACAACCAGATAGCCGCCTTCAGGGAGACGCTTGGCGACTTCGACGAGTCCCGGGTGCGTTTCATGGTGTGCCAGCAGCAAGATGACGAGGTGGAACATGGGGTGGGGCTGCTCACCGAGCTACTCGCCCGCATGAAAGAGGACCAGCGCCAGCCGGGGCGTCTGGGCGAGCTCAAGTTCGGCCTGGAGTGCGGCGGATCCGATGGCCTGTCCGGCATCACGGCCAACCCGCTGCTCGGCTGTTTCTCCGATTATGTGATCCAGCACGGCGGCACCTCGGTGCTGACCGAGGTGCCCGAGATGTTCGGCGCCGAGCGCATCCTGATGTCCCGCTGCCAGGATGAGCTGACCTTCGACAAGACGGTGCTGATGGTCAATGAGTTCAAGCAGTACTTCATCGACCACCACCAGCCCATCTACGAGAACCCCTCCCCCGGCAACAAGGCGGGTGGCATCTCGACCCTGGAGGAGAAATCCCTCGGCTGCACCCAGAAGGCGGGCCAGAGCCAGGTGGTGGATGTCCTGCCCTACGGCGCCCGTCTGCAGCGCCCCGGCCTGAACCTGCTCAGCGCCCCCGGCAACGATGCCGTGGCCACCAGCGCCCTGACCGGTGCCGGCTGCCACATGGTGCTGTTCAGCACGGGCCGTGGTACCCCCTATGGCGGCCCGGCCCCCACGGTCAAGCTCGCCACCAACAGCGATCTGGCCAGGCGCAAGCCGCACTGGATCGACTTCAATGCCGGCACCCTGATAGAGGGCACGCCCATGAACAGCCTGCTCGGCCAGTTCGTCGATCTCATCGTCGAGATAGCGAACGGCAAGCCGACCTGCAATGAGCGCAACGACTTCCGGGAGCTGGCCATCTTCAAGAGCGGAGTCACCCTGTGACGGCCGAGCTCGGCTGGCTGGCCCCGCTCTGGACCCTGTTCCAGCAGCAACCCCTGGCGCAAGGCATCGGCCTTGCCGCCATGCTGGTCGGGGTGAGTGCCTTCCTGCAGCGGGACGACAAACGCTTTCGACTGAGGCTGTGCCTCTACCAAGCCGCGATCGCCTTCCACTTCGCCCTCATGGGGGCGAGCACGGCGGCGCTCAGCGCGGGGCTCAGCTGTGGTCGCACCATCGCCTCGGGGCGCACCCGCAGCCCCTGGGTGATGCTGTTCTTCCTGGTACTGGTCTGGGTGCTGGGCATTCCCAGGATCACAGAGACGGTGCAGTGGCTGCCCATCATAGGCACCACCATAGGCACCTGGGGGCTGTTTCGCGCCCACGGCATCGCCCTGCGGCTGTGCATGCTGGTCGGTGGCCTGTGCTGGACCAGCCACAACATCTTGATAGGCTCCATCGGCGGCAGCCTGATCGAAACCACTTTCCTGTTCGTCAACTGTCACACCATGTATCGCATGTGGCGACATCCCTTGACGAGCACTCCCTAACTTTTGCAAGGAGTCATGACCATGACCCGACAGATAGCCGTGATCGGCGAATGCATGGTGGAGCTGCGCCGCGCCGCGCAGGGCCTGCTGGCACAGGGCTTTGGCGGAGACACCCTCAACACAGCCCTCTACCTTGCTCGCCTGGGTCAACCGTCAGAGGATCAGCCCCTCGGCAGTCAGGCGCTGCAGGTGCGTTATGTCACGGCACTCGGGCAAGATGGGCTCAGCAGCCAGATGCTGGCGGCCTGGCAAGCGGCAGGCGTCAACATCGACTGGGTGCAGCGCCTGGCTGACAAGGCGCCCGGCCTCTATCTCATCGACACGGCGGCAAACGGCGAGCGATCCTTTACCTATTGGCGCAATGACGCCGCCGCCCGCTATTGGCTGGAACGCGAACCGGCCGACGCCATCCTCGCCGCGCTGGGCCAATGCGAGCTCATCTACCTGAGCGGCATCAGCCTGGCCATCTTGCCCGCCGCCTCGCGTCAGCGTCTGATGACGGCCCTTGCCAAGGCCCGTGCCCAGGGTGCCCGGCTGGTATTTGACAACAACTACCGCCCCCGGCTCTGGGCCGACCAGGACACGGCAAGAGCGGCCTACGCCGCCATGCTGGCCCAGACCGACATCGCTCTGCTGACCCAGGACGACGAAGTCGCACTCTGGGAAGATCCTTCCCTGGAGCAGACCATAGTGCGCACCCAGGATCTGGGCGTGGCCGAGATCGTCATCAAGCGCGGCGCCGAGCCTTGCCTCATCGTCACGGCGCAGCAGCGCAGCGAGGTCGCCGCCACCCGGCTTGATCCGGCCCTTGTCGTCGATACCACGGCCGCTGGCGACTCGTTCAGCGCAGGCTACCTGGCCGCGCGCCTGCAAGGTAGCGACACCACAGCGGCGGCCCACGCCGGCCATCGCCTCGCCGCCGCGGTCATTCAATACCCGGGGGCCATCATCCCCCCCTCTCACATGCCACAGTCCCCATGCCACTGAGTAAGGAAATCGACCATGTCTGATCTCATCGCCCGCCTCGAAACCCTCAAAGTGATCCCCGTCATCGCCCTGCAAGACGCCAAGCAGGCAGCCCCCCTCGCCCGCGTGCTGGTCGAGAACGGCCTGCCCGCCGCCGAGGTGACGTTCCGTACCCCGGCCGCCGCCGAGGCCATCCGCCAGATGCGCACCGCCTACCCTGAGTTGTTGATTGGTGCCGGTACCGTACTCACCCGCGAGCAGGTCGATGCCGCCATCGACGCCGGGGCAGATTTCATCGTCAGCCCTGGCTTCAACCCCACCACGGTGCAGTACTGCCTGGACAAGGGCATTGCCATCATCCCGGGGGTCAACAACCCCAGCCTGGTCGAGCAGGCCATGGAGATGGGCCTGCGCCAGCTCAAGTTCTTCCCGGCCGAACAGTCCGGCGGCATCCCCATGCTCAAGGCCCTCGGCGCCGTCTACCCGGTGCGTTTCATGCCTACCGGCGGCGTGACGCCAGCCAATCTGCAAGATTACCTGGCGCTGGATTCTGTGATCGCCTGCGGTGGCACCTGGATGGTGCCCGCCAAGCTTATCAATGAGGAGAAATGGGACGAGCTGGCCCAGCTGGTGCAGGAGGCGGTTGCCGCCCTCTGAGCCCGACACCGCTCTTAGCAACCCCAAAGCCCTTGTTCCAAGGGCTTTTTTTATGCGCGCCGAGGGATGGCGGCCATAGCCGCTTGCAGAGTGGCGCTAATTCATGAAACCAATTTATCCACCTCGTTGAGACGCTCCAAAGACTTGAGGTGCCCACGCTTCTCGGCGCCGTCAGGCTAGGCAGTGTCAGGCTCCAACCATCAGACCGAAATGGAGGCATGCTGCGGTTGGCGCCGACCTCTGATGGCCCCTTGGTGGCTTTTTGATGTTGCACAAGCATGCAAGATGCCTCTGAACCCGGGCACGGCCAGGAGATGAAGCTCCCGCTACATGGTCAACAACAGCACATAACTTTCAGCAGCCACCAAAAGCCATATCAGGCGACAACATCAATATAAGTCCATTCGCTCGAAACTGTGAAGCACCACATATTATTGATAGTTGTTACCACTGAATGGTTAAAAACCGTCAATAAATTTGTAAGTTGATGAAATCAAAACATATTTAACATCATAACCCTTCACCAAAAAACCCTCCATTTGGAACCCTATCTTTTCATTCATTGAAATCGTGAACGACACCAAAGTGACAGGTCAATATGGAACTATTTTGTAACTGGTCGAAATATCAGTTGAATCTGTAAGTCATTACAATGATGTCAATGAGGGATGATTACTTAACAATTGATGTGACGGCAAGAGACAGCTTCATCCCCCCCTATACAACTGGTTTTTAATCGTGAGGTAGTGGTTATGGAAAAGAAACGGATTTACCTGTTTTGCTCTGCCGGGATGTCGACGTCACTGCTGGTCTCGAAGATGAAGGCGCAGGCTGAGAAATATGATGTGCCCGTGGAGATAGATGCCTACCCGGAAACCCTGGCCGCCGAAAAAGGGCAGGATGCCGACCTGGTGCTGCTGGGCCCACAGATTGCCTACATGCTGGCTGAGATCCAGACACTGCTGCCGGGCAAGCCGGTCGAGGTCATCGACTCCCTGCTCTATGGCAAGGTCGATGGGTTAGGCGTCCTCAAAGCCGCCGTCGCATCCATCAAGAAAAGCCTCACTCAGTAAGGAGAACACCGTGAGCACTATCATCGCGTCCCTGGAAAAGGCCATATTGCCCGTTGCCGTCAAGCTGGGTAAGCAGCCTCATATCAACGCCATCAAGAATGGCTTCATCAAACTGATGCCCCTGACCCTGGCCGGGGCCATGTTCGTCCTTATCAACAACGTCTTCCTGAGTTTTGGGGAAGGATCCTTCTTCTACTCCATGGGGGTGCGCCTCGATCCCGCCACCATCGCCACCCTGGATGGCTTCAAAAGCATAGGGGGCAGCGTCTATAACGGCACCCTGGGGATCATGTCCCTGATGGCCCCCTTCTTCATTGGTCATGCCATGGCAGAAGAGCGCAAGGTCGACCCCCTCTCGGCGGGCCTGCTCTCGGTCGCCGCCTTCATGACGGTCACCCCCTTCAGCGTCGGTGATGCCTACGCAGTGGGAGCCAACTGGCTGGGTGGCGCCAACATCATCTCCGGCATGCTCATCGGTATCGTCTCGGCTGAGATGTTTGCCTTCATCATCCGTCGCAACTGGGTGATCCGTCTGCCTGACAGCGTACCGACCTCGGTCGCTCGCTCCTTCTCTGCCCTGATCCCTGGCTTCATCATCCTCTCCATCATGGGGATAGTCGCTTACCTGCTCCAGACAGAGGGCAGCAACTTCCACCAAATCATCATGGATACCATCTCCACCCCCCTGTCCAACATGGGCGGTCTGGTCGGTTGGGTCTATGTGCTCTTCTCGCCGCTGCTCTGGTTCTTCGGGGTTCATGGCTCCCTGGCCCTGTCGGCGCTGGAGAATGGCATCCTGGTACCCTTCACCCTGGAAAACGTTGCGCTCTATACCCAATACGGCTCGGTCGATGCGGCCATCGCCGCGGGCAAGGCATTCCACGTCTGGACCAAGCCGATGCTCGACTCCTACATCTTCCTCGGCGGTACGGGTGCCACGTTGGGCCTCATTCTTGCGGTGTTCATGGTCTCGCGCCGTGATGACTACCGTCAGGTTGCCAAGCTGGGTCTGCCCGCCGGTATCTTCCAGATCAACGAGCCCATCTTGTTTGGTCTGCCGGTCATCATGAACCCCGTGCTGCTCATCCCCTTCGTGATGGTGCAGCCGGTGCTGGCGACCATCACCCTGTTCGCCTACCACACAGGTTTTATCCCGCCCATCACCAACATGGCGCCCTGGACCATGCCGGCGGGATTGGGGGCTTTCTTCAACACCAACGGCAGCATCACCGCCGCGCTGCTGGCGATATTCAACCTGGGGGTTGCGACCCTGATGTATGTCCCCTTCGTGCTGATAGCCAACAAGGCCCAAGCCGTTATCGAAGAAGAGAAAGAGGAGAGCGAAGAGGATATCGCGCTGGCCCTGAAATTCTGATGACAACCCCGGGAGGAGCCTGGCTCCTCCCTCTTCAAGCCGAAGGAGAATAAGATGACGTATCGCTTTCCGGATGAGTTTTGGTGGGGAAGTGCCAGCTCGGCGCCCCAGATGGAAGGGGCATCGAGGCGGGATGGCAAATCCGACAACATCTTCGACTACTGGTTCTCCATTGAGCCAGAGCGCTTTCATCAGGGCATAGGCCCGGCGCAAGCCTCGACCTTCTATGATCGTTTTGAAACCGATATAGCATTACTCAAACAGCTGAATCACAACAGTTTTCGTACCTCCATTTCCTGGTCTCGACTGATCCCGGACGGAACGGGTGAGGTCAATCAACAAGCCGTCGCCTTCTACAACAGCGTCTTTGACCGCTTGCTGGCCGAGGGGATAACCCCCTTCATCAATCTCTACCACTTCGATATGCCCATGTGCATGCAGGCGCGAGGAGGATGGGAGAGCCGGGACGTCGTGGCCGCCTATGTACGCTACGCCGGCTTGTGCTTCGAACTGTTCGGCTCACGGATCAAGCATTGGTTTACCTTCAATGAACCCATAGTGCCGGTCGAGTGCGGTTACCTCGGCCACTTCCACTACCCCTGCGTGGTGGATTTTCGCCGCGCGGTCACGGTGGCCTATCACACCGCCCTGGCCCATGCCGGGGCGGTCAAGGCCTTTCGTGATGCGGGCGCCTGCGGAGAGATCGGCATCATCCTCAATTTGAGCCCTACCTACCCTCGCTCCGACACGGCAGAAGACCGCCAGGCTGCGCGCTGGGCCGACTTGTTGCTCAACAAGAGTTTCCTCGATCCGGCGCTCAAGGGAAGTTATGACCCGGAGCTGGTTGCCCTGCTGCGCCAGCACGATCTGCTGCCCGAGGTGGAAGCCGGTGACAAGGCGCTACTCGGTGCCGGGCGAGTGGATTGGCTGGGGATCAACTATTACCAGCCACGGCGGGTCAAGGCCAAGGAGCAAGCCTGTTCGGGGGCGCCGCGCACTCCCGAAGATCTGTTCGACTTCTACGAGATGCCGGGACGCAAGATGAACCCGCACCGGGGCTGGGAGATCTACGAGAAAGGGGTCTATGACATTCTCACCGAGCTGCGCCTGGGCTATGGCAATCCTCGTTGCTACATCTCGGAAAATGGCATGGGTGTCGAGGGGGAAGAGCGCTTCATCGGGCCCGAAGGACGGGTCGAAGATGATTATCGCATCGACTTTATTCGCGGTCACCTCGAGTGGCTGCATCGCGCCTCCCAAGAGGGCAGTGCCTGCTGTGGCTATCACCTCTGGACCTTCATCGACAACTGGTCCTGGCTCAACGCCTACAAGAATCGATATGGCCTGGTCAGGCTCGATCTGGCGAGCCAGGTGCGCACCATCAAGAAGAGCGGCTATTGGTTCGCCGAGGTGGCACGCAACCATGGTTTCAATTAAGTGAGATTCAAATAAACCGCTTTCAATCAACTAGCTGTAATCAAGGGGATAAAGAGATGTTCGATATGGACAACATAGAGGCAGAGACTACGACGTGCGATGACATGGAAGAGGTGGTGATGGGGCTCATCATCAACTCGGGGCAGGCACGCAGCCTGGCCTATAGCGCCTTGAAGAAGGCCAAGGAGGGTGACATGGCGGCGGCTCGCCAGCTGATGACCCAATCCCGCGAGGCCCTCAATGCCGCCCACCTGGTACAGACCCAGCTGATTGAGAGCGACCAGGGCGAGGGCAAGATCCCGGTGACTCTGGTACTGGTCCATGCCCAGGATCACCTGATGACCTCCATGCTGGCGCGGGAGCTCATCGACGTGCACGAAAAACTGCTCGCCAAGTAACAACGGCATCGGCCAGTCACAAGGGGCGAATAATGAACGTCAAGACCATCCGGGAAAACGAGCTGTTCAACAACAGACCCTTCCACATGTTCATCTACAACAAGCAGGTGAGCGGCACTGGGTTGCACCAGCACGACTATTACGAGTTCACCCTGGTGTTGACCGGTCGTTACTACCAGGAGGTCAACGGCAAGCGGGTGCTGCTCGAGCGCGGCGATCTGGTGTTCATTCCGCTGGGTTCATCGCATCAGAGCTTCTACGAGTTCGGCACCACCCGGATCTTCAACGTCGGGATCAGCCGCAGCTACTTTGACGAGCACTTCAAATACCTGCTGCCGGAGCACTTCGTGGCCTCCCAGGCCTATCCGCTCAAGAACGAATTTCTGAGCTACATAGAGTCGGTGCTGGTCTCCCCCGGATTTAGGGAAGAGGCCCTGACCGAGTTCCTCGAAGGCGTAACCTACTCGGTGATGAACCGGCTGCGCCACTACAAGGATGCTTCGGCCAGCGAAGATCTCCCGCTCTGGCTCCATGAAGCGGTGGAGCGCATGCACGATCGCCCCCTGTTCGCCGAAGATGCCCTGGCCAATCTGGTCAGTCTCTCCGGCAAGAGCCAGGAGTACCTGACCCGGGCCACCCGGCGTTACTACAACAAGACACCGATGCAGATCATCAACGAGATCCGGGTCAACTACGCCAAGATGCAGCTGGAAGTCACCAACGACTCCGTGGCCGATATTGCCTTCGAGACCGGCTACAACGATGTCAGCCTCTTTATCAAAAACTTCAAGAAGCTGACCTCCTTTACCCCAGGCAGTTACCGAAAATATCTCTATCCGAAATTTGAGACCCCTGCCTGAAATGGGCTGAAGGTATTTTTTTTAAAAACAATACCTTGCGAACGAACCAAACAGATTCATCGGCCCCTGCCCCAGGTGGCTGCGGCCCCTCTCACCCCTGGTACAGAGCGGCTCCTTATTCAACCTATTTGAGAATGATGAAGAGGTGTTTATGAACACGAAGCTTAAAGTGGTCACCATAGGTGGCGGAAGCAGCTACACCCCGGAGTTGGTCGATGGTTTCATCAAGCGCTACGCCGAGCTGCCCATCGACGAGTTGTGGCTGGTCGATGTCCCCGAAGGAGAGGCAAAACTGGCCATCATCTTCGACCTTTGCCAGCGCATGATCACCAAAGCCGGCATCCCCATGACACTGCACAAGACCCTGGATCGCCGCGCCGCGCTGCAAGGCGCCAGCTTCGTCACCACCCAGTTGCGGGTCGGCCAGCTGCAAGCCCGGGAGAAGGATGAGCGCATCCCCCTCAGCCATGGCCTGCTGGGTCAGGAGACCAATGGCGCGGGCGGCCTGTTCAAGGGACTGCGCACCATCCCCGTCATCTTCGACATCATCAGGGACGTAGAGGAGATCTGCCCGGATGCCTGGCTCATCAACTTCACCAATCCAGCCGGCATGGTGACCGAAGCCGTGCATCGTCACACCCAGTTCCGCCGCTTCATCGGGGTGTGCAACATTCCGGTCGGCATGCAGATGTTTGTGCGAGACGCCCTGAAGGTCACGGCGCAGGACACGCTCTCCATCGACATATTCGGCCTCAATCACCTGGTCTTCATCGGCGATGTATGGGTCAATGGGGTCTCGCGCTTCGATGAGCTGCTCGAAGGGGTGATCGACGGCAGCCTCACCAGCTCCAGCTCGGTCAAGAATATCTTCGACCTGCCCTTTGATGAGAGCCTGATGCGTGGCCTGCGCCTGTTGCCCTGCTCCTACCTGCGTTACTACTTCAAAGAGAAAGAGATGCTGGGGATCGAGATGGGCGAATTCTACAAGGGCGGCGCCCGGGCCCAGGTGGTACAAAAAGTGGAGAAGACGCTGTTTGAGCTCTACCAGAACCCCGAACTCAATGAGAAACCCAAGGAGCTGGAGCTGCGCGGCGGTGCCTACTATTCCGATGCGGCCTGCGAGGTGATCAGCGCCATCCATAACGACAAGCGCAGCGAGCAGTATGTGATAGTCCCCCACCATGGCCATGTCACCAACATTCCGGCCGACTGGACCGTCGAGATGACCTGTCTGGTGGGCCGTGATGGCGCCATTCCCCACCCGCGCCTCACTCGCTTTGACGACAAGGTGAACGGGCTCATTCACCTCATCAAGAGCTTCGAGATTGCCGCCTCTCAGGCCGCAATGAGTGGCTCCTTCGATGACTTGCTGCTGGCCATGAACCTCAATCCGCTGATCCACTCAGACAACGAGGCGAAAATCGTTGCGCGGGAGCTGCTGCTGGCACACCGCGAGCATTTGCCCAAGTTTGCCGCCGCCATTGCGGATCTTGCCTGATGACACTGGACCCCGCTGGCCTACAGCGGGGCAATACAGGAGATTGAGATGCATAAAAGATTGATTATCAACGCCGATGACTTCGGGCTTTGCCGCGCCCAGAACTACGGCATTGTGGAAGCCTTCGAGCATGGGGTGGTCAGCTCGACCACCGCCATGGTCACCTCCCCGGCCATAGAACATGGGGCCTGGCTGGCCGCCCGCTTCCCGGCCTTGCCCATTGGGCTGCATTTTGTGCTCAGTTGGGGCAACCCCCTCTCCCCTCTCCCCTGCCTGGTAAACGCCCAAGGGGAGCTGGACAAGGATATCTGGCGAAAAAGCGAGGAGGGCCTGCTGGTCGAGAGCGAAATCATTCAGGAGCTCCACCAGCAGTTCGACCGCTTCGTGACGCTGTTTGGCCGGGCGCCCAGCCATATCGACAGCCATCACCATGTGCATATGTTGCCGACCATCTACCCGCTGGTGGAAACCTTTGCCCGGCAGCAGGGTATTCCCCTGCGCATCGACAGAGATGAAGTTCGCCGCCACGGTTTGACCGTCACTGACGCGCTCAGCTGCGAGCATTTCGACAGTCGCTTCTATGGCGAACAGCTCACCCGGGAGTGGTTGCTGCAACTGCTCGATGATGCCGATGAGCAAGGGGCAAGCTCCCTTGAGATCATGTGCCACCCCGCTTTCATCGATCTCGACGTGCAGCGCAGCTCTTACAACCTGCCCCGGCTCACCGAGCTCGCCATTCTCACCGACCCAGCCCTGCCAGCCCTCATCGCCGAGCGAGGCTATCGCCTGTGCAGTTATCGAGACTGGTAGCAGCAATAACACGTGGCGCCTGATCTCCGCCATGGCAGCCGGCCTTGCAGGTAGCCGCGCAACATGACGACGCACAGTAATAATGCTGTGCAAGCACCAAAAGTCCCAATGCAAAAAGGCCACCCCTTGGGTGGCCTTTTTGGCTTCAATAAATGGCGGAGGAGGTGGGATTTGAACCCACGGATGGTCACCCATCGCCGGTTTTCAAGACCGGTGCATTCAGCCGCTCTGCCACCCCTCCGCAGCAGTGCGACGGATATTACCCATGCTCGGAGCCCTTGTAAATCCCCTGTCAGACTGTTTGCTGCTTTATTGGCCTATCTGGCACATCTGGTAGATAAAAAACTCATAAGACCCGCTTTTTCAAGCGGATGGCTTGACTTGATGCATGGCTCCACCACTATAGGCAACACTGTAAAAATGCCAGGAAAGATGGAATGAAGACGATCAAGCATGCCCTGTTTTGCGCCCTGGCTGGCGCGTCCCTGCTCGCGGCCCCCGTCCAGGCCAGCGAACTGACCAAGTCCGACGTCGAACAGATAGTGCGTGATTATCTGGTCAAGAACCCGGAAATCCTGGTCGAGATGTCCAATGCCCTGCGCGCCAAGCAGGAGAGCCAGCAATCGGTCAACGACAAGGCGATGATCCAGGCCCATGCCAGTGATCTCTATGGCGCCAAGGATCCCGAGGCCGGCAACCCCAAAGGCAAGCTGACCGTGGTCGAGTTCTTTGACTACAACTGTGGCTACTGCAAACGGGCTCACCCCCTCGTCAAGCAGCTGCTGACCGAAGACAAGGACATTCGCTACATCTACAAACAGTTCCCCATACTGAGCCCGACCTCCGCCTATGCCGCACGCGCCGCCCTGGCTGTCCAGCTGAGTCAGCCCGAGAAGTATCAGGCCTTCCATGACGCTCTCTACTCTCATCAGGGCCCGCTGGCCAGCGAAGCTCAGGTCAAACAGATCGCCGAAAGCGCTGGGGTCAACTGGAGCAAGGCCGAGGCCAAGTTCAAGGATGCCAGCATAGACAAGATCCTGGGCACCAACCGGGCACTGGCCGAAGCCATGAATATCTCGGGCACCCCGGGTTTCATCATCGGTGATCAGATCCTGCGTGGCGCCCCTCGCGACATGGCCAGCCTGCAAGATGTGATCAAGGATGCACGCGCCGGCAAAGCCATCCAGTAACTCAGCCGTCACACACTGCCCGTCATACTAAAACGCCCCGACCATTGGTCGGGGCGTTTTGCCATCTGCCGTTCAACCTCTTACGACTGATAACCGTTCGGGTTCTGGCTTTGCCAGCGCCAGGTGTCGGCCATCATCTGCTCGAGCCCGCGCTGCGCCTGCCAGCCAAGTTCAGCGCTGGCCTTGTGCGGTTCTGCCCAGCACTCGGCGATGTCACCGGGGCGACGGGGTTTGATCTGGTACGCTATGGTGCGGCCACTGGCGGCTTCGAACGCGCGGATCATCTCCAGCACCGAATAACCCTGACCAGTACCCAGGTTGTAGGTGAATACGCCACTATCTGACTCGATGCGGGCCAGCGCCTTGAGGTGACCGATGGCGAGATCCACCACGTGGATGTAGTCTCGCACGCCGGTGCCATCGGGGGTCGGATAGTCATTGCCAAACACCCCCAGCTCCTTGAGCTTGCCGACACCGACCTGGCTGATATAGGGCAGCAGGTTGTTGGGGATGCCGTTGGGATCTTCACCGATGAGGCCGCTCTCGTGAGCGCCGACCGGGTTGAAGTAGCGCAGCAGCACGATGGACCAGCGCGGATCGGATCTGGAGAGATCCCGCAGTATCTCTTCCACCATCAGCTTGGAGCGGCCATAGGGGTTGGTGGCGCTGGTGGGGAAGTCTTCCCGCAGCGGCACGGAGGCGGGATCCCCGTAGACGGTGGCCGAGGAGCTGAACACCAGCCGGAACACGCCCGCCTTTGCCATCTCCTCGCACAAGACCAGAGTGCCGGTAATGTTGTTCTGATAGTAAGTGAGCGGGATCTGGCTCGACTCCCCCACCGCCTTGAGGCCGGCGAAGTGGATCACGGATGCAATGTCGTGCTCGGCAAACAGCCGCTGCAGACAAGCCCTGTCCAAAATATCCCCTTCGACGAAGGTGACCGGCTTGCCGGTGATCCGCTCGACCCGTTTGAGGGACTCGAGAGACGAGTTGGAGAGGTTGTCCAGCACCACGACCCGCTGCCCGGCACCCAGCAGCTCAACCAGGGTATGGGAGCCGATGTAACCGGCACCCCCTGTGACCAATATCGTCATTTGTTATCCCGTGTTTGGTGAAACTGAGGCAGAGTCTACCCGCCCTGCCCGCTCGGGAAAAGAGTGAGATACTAATGACGCCCCTCAATAGTCGAGGCTGACATCCCCCCTAGCGGTACAGGAGCAGGCCAGTGCGACGCCGCCCTCCAGATCCTGCTCACTCAGCGTCATCACGCTCTGCCGTTCGATCTCGCCGGTCGTGTTACAGCGACAGGCGCCACACACTCCGGCTCGGCAGGCGGCATTGATGCGCTCTCCCGCCGCTTCCAGGGCGGCGAGCAGGGTCTGACCCGGCAGTATCTTCACCTTCTTGCCGCTCTTGTTGAGAGTCAGCCAAAAATGGTCGCTGGCGGCTGCAACCGGCGCCGCGCTCGATGTAACAGCAGGCAGGCCGAACGACTCCTGATGCAACTGCTCCGCCGGCAACCCCAGCTCCGCCAAGATGCTACTCACGGCCGCCATGTAAGGCGCAGGTCCGCACAGATAGACGTGGCGAGCAAGCAAGTCCGGCACCAGTTCCTTGAGCATGTCCGGGCTGAGTCGGCCAACCCAGGGGTGCGCAGGCGGGGCCTCTTCCAGTACTTTCTCCAGCACTAAAGCGTGGCGCACGCCGGGGTGGGCTGCGGCCAGCACGGCCAGTTCGTCTGCGAAGATCACATCCTGGGGCGAGCGGGCGCTGTGGATGAAGCGGATGTCCGCCTCAGGCCGCTTGGCCAGCTCGTCGCGCAGCATGGCCCACATGGGGGTGATGCCGGAGCCTGCACTGAGCAGCAGCGGCCGCTCGCAGGGCAGCGCCGTCAGGTTGAAGTCACCGAAGGGACCTTCGGCGCGGATCTCGTCCCCCACCTGCAGGCTCTGGTGCAGATGATGGGAGACCCGCCCCACATCCTTGATGGTGACTTGCCAATGGGTGTCTTGCGGGCTGGAAGAGAGGGTATAGGCGCGGCACTCCGGCTGGCCATCCATCTCGGTGTGCAGAGTGACGCACTGGCCGGCCAGCACGTGGGGCAGGCTTCCTGCAACCGGCGCTAACTGCCAGCTCACCACATCATGGGTGTCGGCGCGACGACCGATGCAACGCAGGGTAAGGGAGGTGGAGATCATCGCAAGGCCCCTCATTTAAAAAAGCTTTTGAAATACGAGTTTTTGAAAAAAAGGCGAGCCATCGGGCTCGCCAAACGCTTACAACATGCTGAGATGATCAGGCTGGCACGGCTTGCGCTATCACCGGATTCAGGCAGCCAGGATCTCGGCCAAGTCCGCCTCGGCAGTGGTGGTGCCTTTCAAACCAAACTGCTCCTCCAGCACCTTGAGCAGGGCCGGGGTCAGGAAGGCCGGAGCAGTCGGACCGGTGCGAATGTCTTTCACACCGAGCGCCAGCAAGGTGAGCAGGATGACGATGGCCTTCTGCTCGAACCAGGAGAGCACCAGGGTCAACGGCAGGTCGTTGACGCCACACTCGAACGCCTCGGAGAGCGCCAGCGCCAGCTGGATGGCGGAGTAGGCATCGTTGCACTGACCCACGTCCAGCAGACGGGGAATGCCGCCTATGTCGCCAAAGTCGAGCTTGTTGAACTTGTACTTGCCGCAGCCCAGAGTGAGCAGCAGGCTGTCTTTGGGGGCGGCCTTGGCAAACTCGGTGAAGTAGGCGCGCTCGGCCTTATCGCCGTCACAGCCGCCCACCAGGAAGAAGTGGCTGATTTCACCCGCTTTCACCTTGTCAATCACTGCTGGGGCGGCCTGCATCAGGGCATTACGGGCAAAGCCGATGGTGATGAAGTGCTCAAGCTCGGTGTGTTTGAAACCGTCCAGCGACAAGGCTTTCACCACCACGGCGGAGAAATCGTCTCCTTCGAGGTGCGTCACCCCCGGCCAGCCGACGATGGAGCGGGTAAAGATGCGGTCGCTATAGTCGCCCACCTTGGGATCGATGATGCAGTTGGAGGTCATCACCACGGCGCCTGGGAAGTTGGCGAATTCCTTCTGCTGGTTCTGCCAGGCGGAGCCGTAGTTGCCCACCAGATGGGGGTACTGCTTGAAGAAGGGGTAGGCCAGCGCGGGCAGCATCTCGCCGTGGGTGTAAACATGGATGCCGGTGCCTGCGGTCTGTTCCAGGATCAGCTTGAGATCCATCATGTCGTGGCCGGAGACCAGGATGCACTTGCCTGGCACTGGAGTGACCCGCACTTGTGTCGGCTCAGGGTGGCCGAAGGCAGTGGTTTCGCCCAGATCCAGCATCTCCATGATGCGGAAGTTGAGCAGGCCGATCTCCATGGCGCATTTGAACAAGGGATCCAGCTCGCTCGGATCCGTGCTGAGCCAGCTCATGATGCGATGGAACTCGGCGGCCACCTCGCTATCCTGCTGATCCAGCACCCGGGCATGTTCCATGTAGGCGGCGGCACCCTTGAGGCCATAGAGGCAGAGCAGACGCAACCCCATGATGTCTTCGTGCACCTCGCTCTTGCCGCGATTGACCGCGGTTTGCGGCGCATGGGCCAACTGGGCGAGCAGCTCCTCACCCGGCTCGAAACCGGCGGCCTGGGGCAAGTCGGTGACTTGCACCGCCAATGCAGCCAGACGGTCGGCCAGTTGCCGACGATGAGCCAGCGCCTGGTTGACATAGGCAACGATGCGGGCGGAGTCGAAGTTGACGTTGGTGAGGGTGGCGAAGAAGGCCTTGGGCACGAAGGCATCGATCTCGTTGTCGATGACACCGTGCTCGCGGGCGGCCAGCGCCCAGGCGCTGAGCCCCTGCAGCGCATAGATCAGCACATCCTGCAGATCCGAGGTTTCAGCCGTCTTGCCGCACATACCTTGTGCATAAGCGCAGCCATTGCCTGCCGGGGTACGAATTGTCTGTTCACATTGCACACAAAACATCATGCCTCTCCTAATTGGACATTTCAGTTGTTTGTTCCGTGGCGATTCTATGTCTCTCGCAAAAAACTTAATAGGCATTCAATTTACCAATTAACTTTTCATTGATGCAGATCAAAAACAAAAAAGCCGCCCAAACGGGCGGCAACTGGGTGGATAACCAGATAAAAGGAGAGATAACTCAGCTAGTTAATACAATATCTGGATTCAATCCAGGTAGGCGCGCAGCATCCACACCAACTTCTCCTGCTGCTGTATGTAGTCAGAAAGCAAGGCGCTGGTGCCCTCGTCCCCCGCCTCGGCAGCGAGACTCAGTATACGGCGCTGGGTGCCGAGCAATTCGCGAAAACCATCCAGCAGCGAGCCGACGCAGGCACGGCCGTCATGCAGCCCCTTCTGCTCCGGGATGGCGGAGACGCTCAAGTAGTCGCTAAAGCTGTGCAGGGGCACGCCATCCAGAGTGAGGATACGCTCGGCCAGGGCATCGATTTTCAGCAACAAATCGTTGTAGATCTCCTCGAACTTCAGATGCAGCTCGAAGAACTGGTTGCCACGGATGTTCCAATGGAAGCCGCGAACGTTCATGTAGAGGATCTGGTAGCTGGCCAGCAGCTGATTCAGCTCGGTTGCCAGGGCTTGAGATTGGGCGATATCAAGGCCGATTGGGTTCTTCATCATGCACCTCCAGATTTGAAAACAGGGGTAGCTTATCGCCAACCAGACTCAAAAGGTAATCGCTATTAGCTAAACCATTGATAGCAAATGGCTATCAATGGTTTCCTTATTGCTGCCGTTACCGGGAGGGGCAGGAGGGGTGGCGCCCAGTCGCTCGATATAGAGGATCACCTCGCCGAGGTGAATACCAAACTTGCTGATCTGGGCCCGATTGATGAGGCGATCCTCATCAAGCAGATACATCCAGTCATCGAAGCTCACCCTCACCACATCGCCATCAGGCAGCGCCAGGTCAAGTTGGTAGCGCCAGTTGAGGGCAAAGCCTTCCGTCTTGCCTATCGCCTCCCCCACTACGTCCGATGCAGTACCGCGCCAGTGACCATCGGCCCCCTTGGCCAGATGCCAGGTACGGGTCTGCTGACGACCGTCATCGAAATGGAACTGCTCGAACAGCTCGCCCTTGCCATCCTGCCAGCGCCCCACCATCTCGACCCGGAAGCGACTGGTCACTTCGCCGCTGCGGTCGGTCACCAGACCATGAGCCACCAGCTTGCCGTTGAAAAAGCGGGCAAGATCCCAGTCTGGCCCTTGGCCACGATAGGCATCCGGACTAACGCCACAACCACCGAGGCAAGCGAGTAAGAGCAGGAGAATAACGCCGCGCCAGCGGCCAGGGTATAACGTCATAACAGGCTCCAGATGGGGGATTGATTGCCCTGGTACGCTGGGGCCCTTAACTGGCGCCTCCATCCCAGGGATATGGCAAAGCCTGGTGTCAACCGGGCTGACACAGGCTATGCCTCACAGATGAGATACGGCCATGCCCCGACGCCGGATCGCTGAGCGCGGCTCAGGGCTGACCACGCAGGCGACGGGTCAGCGCCGGATCCCGACTATTGTCGGCGAGCCAGATGGCAAGAAAGGCATCAGGAAAGCCAGGCTCAGTGATGAGGCCCAGGGGCGCGTCGCGCAGCCAGAGCTCACCGAGTCCCTGCTCATTAACATAGAAGGTGAGCCGATCTCCCTTGTTGACGTCGGGCAGTATGTTCGACAGCGCCCCCAGCCAGCGTACCTGCTGCCGCTCATCCCCCAGGCCCAGTCGTTGCCACTCCTGTCCGGTGGCATCCAGGATATCCTGCTTGTCGATGTCACGGGCATAGGTGAGCGAGAGCGCCTGGGGATAGCGGCGCGCGACATAGCGGCCATCCTGGCTGTAGAGGGTGGCCTCATAAAGCTTGAACCAGAGCCAGTGCATCTCCCCCTGCCCCACCGTTCGGAGTTGCTGCCAGGGCGCCGCCCAGCTCAAAGAACTCCAACAGAGCAGACTAATGCCAGCCCATGCGCCAACGTGCAGGATCTTCCAGTTCATGCCAATCTAGCTCCTGTTCTTGCAACGTATTGATGTCTTGCAAAATGACCCTGTTGAGCTGGCCCGTGCCATCCCGCTGGCAAGAGATCACCATGAAGAAGCGCTCGGCCTGCTCGAACTGAGTCTCCCTGGTCCATTTTGAAAAAAGCAGTGTCTCGGCAGAAAAGGCGTTCATCTTGAGTCACCTCCACAGCATGACCCTTATCCTCACCAGAAGGGGCAACAGAGGGCACCAGATGAGCAACAAAATGATGCCACCTGACCAGCTGCCCTCCCCGATGTCCCATCCCCCTATTTCAGAACCTAAGTGTACTGCGCCAAGCCCAACCCCGATGAGATAAGAGCCAGCGCCGCCAAATCCCCCCAGCACAGCTTGCTGCCAGCGAGGTAGTGCGGCCAGCCAGGCCAGGCCATGGGCCAGGGTGAGAGCAAAGCCAAGCCAGAGCAGAACGAGCCAAGACGGAAATCCATCATCGAATTCAAAGAGTCCGAGCACCGTCAAGCCATAGTCCAGGGCACAACCGAACAATGCCAGTGGCAGCAAACGCAGATCCCGCCAAGGTGTTGGCGAGCAGAGCAGGTGCAGCGCAAGCAGGAGGCCCAGAGGCCAGAGCATCTGCTCACTGACTGCCAGCCACCAATAGAGGTTGAACCCCAGCAGTTGGCCCCAGTGCCACCAGCGGCTACCCGTAGCAGGTTGCTCGCTCAATCGCGCCCCGGCAGGCCGCCATGCCAACCCGCCGGACCCGGCTTGGCCGCCTCCAGTTGCACCAGGCTGATAGCCCGCTCCCAGAATCCCCCCTCGCAATAAGCAAAATAGAAATGCCACAGCCGCATGAAGTCCTGGCTGTAGCCGAGTTTGGGCAGCTCGGGGGCCAGGGCGAGGAAGCGTTCACGCCAGTGGGCCAAGGTACGGGCGTAGTGATGGCCGTGATCGTGCAGGCGCACCAGCTGCATGTCGGTCTCCTTGGCTATCAATCCCGCCATCTGGGAGACACTCGGCAGACAGCCGCCGGGGAAGATGTAACGCTGGATGAAATCGACGCTACGCACATACTGGGCGTGGCGCTGATCGGCGATGGTGATGGCCTGGATAAGCAGGCGACCACCTGGTTTGAGCAGGCGCGACAGCTGGCGGAAATAGTCCGGCAGGAAGGCGTGGCCCACCGCCTCAATCATCTCGATGGAGACCAACTTGTCGAAGGTACCCTCCAGCTTGCGGTAATCCTCCAGCAGCAGGGTAATGCGATCCCCCAGCCCCTCCCGTGCTATCCAGTCACAGGCATAGTCATGCTGGGCCTGGGAGATGGTCGTCGTGGTCACCCGGCAGCCATAATGGCGGGCGGCATAGATGGCGAGCCCGCCCCAGCCGGTGCCTATTTCCAGCAGATGGTCATCAGGACCCAGTTCCAGCCGCTCGCAGATGGTGCGCAACTTGGCCTCCTGCGCCGCTTCCAGGCTCGCCTCGGCATGGGGATAGATGGCGCTCGAATATTGCATCTGGCTATCGAGAAAGCCCTGATAGAGCCGGTTGCCCAGATCGTAGTGAGCCGCAATGTTGGATCTAGACCCCGTAAGCGTGTTGCGATTGATCCAGTGGCGCACCTTGTTGAACGGGAAGCTGAGCCAGCTCAGACGCCGCTCCAGCTTGTCGAGCAGCGTCATGTTGCGCACCAACAACCGCACCAGGGCGACCGGATCCGGGCTGGTCCACAAACCTTCCACCCAGGTCTCACCAGCGGCTATGCTGCCCCCCAGCAACAGGCGGCGATAGAAACTGGGATCTTGCACCACCAGCTCGGTCTGCAACTCGGCCGCGGGATCGCCGAAACTCAGCCGGCGCTCGCCATCACGCAACAATAGATGGCCCTGTTCCAGCCTTGGCAGCAGGCCAAGCACCAGATCGCGGGCCCAGCGATCGATAAAGGTCATTGAGGTCGGGGATTGCACCAGTTCCATCAGCGAGTCTCCGGATGGCTAAAGATAGGGGTTCGTTTGATAAACAGACGCAGCGCCTGCCAATAGATGCCAAGCAGTACCTTCATGGTCATCCAGGGCCAGCGCAGCAGCAATCTCATCAGGGCGTCACGCTCGAACGGTTGCCGAGCCAGCGTCAGGGTGGCATCGAATAACTTGGCCTCCCCGCTGTCGGGATGGCTCTCTATGTGGATCAGGGTGTGCTCCCCGGGGGAGCGTATGCGCCAGTGATAACGCATCGCCAGCCCCATGAAGGGAGAAACGTGGAAATCCTTGGGATGGGGAGCCAGAGCGGCCAGGTCGAGCAGGTAGTAATGACGTTCGTTCCAGGGCGTGTTGGCAACTTCGGCCAACAGATAACGGGCCGCCTCCCCTTGGTAGCAGAAGTAGAAATTGACCGGGCTGAAGTAAAAGCCCAGGCAACGCACGTTGCCAAGCAGCAACACTCGGCCATCGGGCTCGGGGGGGCCGCCCAGCTCGCTCACTTTGGCCCACACCGCCGTCTTGAGGGAACCCTCGCTGCCGCGCAGATAATCCCGTCGGCAAAACGACAGCAAGCCTGCCCGCTCGACCCCGAACCAGGGGCCCCGGTTGAGGGTCGGCAGCTCATCCAGATCCAACCCCAGCATGAAGAGACCATAGGAGAAAGCATGGGCCCGAGGGGCGAAACGACGATGGCGTACCGACCCCTGCCAGAGGGCGCTGTGCAGTACTGATTCGACTGGCGTACTCATAGCTCGACCCCGAAGCGGCGAGCCACGTCGAGGGCGCTGCGCACCCCGTCTTCGTGAAAGCCGTTGTACCAGTAAGCACCGCAGAAATGGGTGTGGCGCTGGCCGCAGATCTGCATCCTCTGTTCCTGAGCCGCCAAGGAGCCCAGATTGAAGACAGGATGTTCGTAGACAAAGCGCCGCAATACCTTGCCCTCATCGACCTGTCCCTGGGGATTGAGACTGACGCAGAGTGCCTCTCTCGTGCGGATCCCCTGCAAGATGTTCATGTTGTAGGTGACCAGGGGGCGCTGGGTTTCCCCCTGATCGAGCCGGTAGTTCCAGCTCGCCCAGGCCTTGCGGCGGGTCGGCAGACACGCCAGATCGGTATGGAGCCAGACATCGTTGGCCTGATAGGCCATGGCGCCAAGCAGGCGCTGCTCGTCCTGACTGGCATCCCTCAGCAGGCCGAGGGCCTGGTCGCTGTGACAGGCGAGGATCACCTCATCAAACGCCTCCTCCCCGTGGCGGCTCTGGATCAAGACCCCCCGCTCGGTGCGGGAGATGGACTGCACCGGGCTGGCGAGCCGGACTCGCTCCTGCCAGCCCCGGGTCAGGGGCGCTATGTATTGGCGCGAGCCGCCAGGGATCACGTACCACTGAGGCCGATTTGCCACATTGAGCAGGCCGTGATGATCGAAAAAGCGCAGGAAAAAACCGAGGGGAAAGGCGCGCATGTCCGCCAGGGTCGATGACCAGATGGCCGCGCCCATGGGCAGTATGTAGTGGCGAGCGAAGTGGTCGCTAAATCGCCCTTCTTGCAGGAAGCGCCCCAGGGTCAGTTCCGGCTTTGCATCTTTCCCCTCCTCGGCCAGCCAGGCCTTGGCCTCGCGATTGAAGCGCAAGATCTCCCTGATGAAGCGGTAAAAACCGGGCCTGAGCAGATTGCGGCGCTGGGCAAACAGGGTATCCAGGTTATGACCGTTGTATTCGAGCCCCTCGGCACTCTTGACGGAGAAACTCATCTCTGTGGCCTGGCGGGCCACACCGATGCGATCGAGCAGGCGCAGGAAGTTGGGGTAGGTTCTGTCATTGAAAACGATGAAGCCGGTGTCGACACTGTGGCTCTGCCCATCCAGGCTGACGTCCACGGTTGCCGTGTGGCCCCCGAGCATGGGCGCGGCTTCAAACAGGGTGATCTCATGGTGGCGGTGTAGCAGGTAACCCGCGGTCAATCCCGAGATCCCCGAGCCGACGATGGCGATTTTCTTCATTATCCGAGTCCTTTCGAGAGTCGTAACCAGAGCCCGGTCGGCAGGGCGCCCAGCAGGCGCAGCATGCAGATGAAGCCATTTGGGTAGTGAATATTGTGCAGGCCCCGGGCCAGACCACGCCGGGTGGCGCTGGCGGCCTGGGCCACCGTCATCAGGCAGGGCATGGTGAAGCGGTTGCGGGCCGTGAGCGGTGTGTCGATAAATCCCGGACGGATCAGGCTGACCCCTATCCCCGAAGCCTTCAGATCCAGGCGCAGGCTGGCGGCCAGATAATCAAGCGCCGCCTTGGAGGCGCCATAGGCTTCGGCTCTAGGCAGTGGCAGCCAGGTGACCGACGAGCTGACGATGGCCAGGCGCCCCCCTTTGCCCAGCTGAGGCAGCAGGGCCGCGAGACAATGGCCGGTCGCCACCAGATTGGTCTCTATCACCCGGGCGAACAGGGCCCCGTCGAAGCGCGGCAACTCATCCAGGTATTCGCAGCTACCGGCATTGAGGATCAACAGATCCAGCCCATCCAACTGCCGGGCCGCGCCTTGGCAGGCCGCGGGATCCCGGGTATCGAAGCAGAGTGTCTGGATCCCGAGCACGGCAAGCTCGGCCAGCCGCCCTTCATCGCGGCCACAGGCCCACACCCGCCAACCATCGGCGTGATAATCCAGTGCCAACTGGCGACCGAGTCCCGAGCTTGCCCCCGTGATCAATACCCCCTTGCTCATGGCCCCTAACTCCTTGTGATGACAAAAGAGACAATAACGTCTGAGAAAGAAATCGCTAACTGAAATAATGAGTTAGCCATCATTTTCCCAACCTTCCCTTGATGATGCGGATCAGTGAGCCTATCAGGGGCAGCTGCTCGTAGAGCATGGCGCCCATGTCGAAATAGTCGTGATGCAGGCATACCTTGCCCGCGTCATTGAACTCCAGCAGGGTGGCGCCCCGCACGCTCACCGGCGCCCCCCGAGCCAGCCTGGGGTGGCGCAGCGTCATGGTCCAGCCGAGCCAGGCGCTGGCGCCTTGCTGCTGACTGCGTTCTATCTCGAAGGTGCAGGATTCTAGCCCGGCATAGAGCTGGGTGAAGTACGCCTCGAGGGCGGCCAGTCCCTGGATCCGATGAGCCGGATCCAGAAACAGGACATCATCGGCATAAACCTGCGCCAGCCGGTGTATCTGACCCTTGTCGAGCTGCTGATAAAGCGCGACAAAGTTACCCAGCTCAGCGTTCATGGCGCATCCCCACCGAACCGGGGGACAACACAGGCATCGGGCATCTACTCATCAGGGTTTCTCCAGGGTACGGAACATATCGATGGCCACCAGCCTCGCCTTGGCGTGATCCACCATGGGGGCTGGATAGTCATGGCGTCCTTTGACTCTTAGCCAATCCTGGGGTTGATGCAGGTATTGATCAGGGACATCGGCCAGCTCTTTTACCCAAGTACGAATGAACTCCCCTTGTGGATCAAAACGTTGGCCCTGAGTGGTCGGATTGAACACCCGAAAATAGGGGGCCGCATCGGCGCCTGTTCCCGCCGCCCACTGCCAGCCACCGTTGTTGGCGGCCAGATCGCCATCGATGAGCCGACTCATGAAATAGTCCTCTCCCAGTCGCCAGTGAATGTGCAGATCCTTGGTCAGAAAGCTCGCCACTATCATCCGCAGCCGGTTGTGCATCCAGCCTGTCCCATTGAGGCAGCGCATGGCGGCATCGACGATGGGAAACCCGGTTCTCCCCTCGCACCAGGCGGCGAAGGCCACCGGATCCCAGCTCCAGGGCAGGGCCGCCGTTTCCGGTTTGAACGGCAAATTCATGGCGAGGCTCGGTACCCTCACCAGCAAGTGACGGTAGAACTCGCGCCAGATGAGCTCGCTTAACCAGACATAACCGGGTTGCGCCTTTGATTGCGGCCGGTAGCCAAGGCGCTGCTGCAACGCTGCCAGACACTGACGCGGGCTTATGATGCCCAGCGCCAGATAGGGCGAGAGGCAAGAGGTCCCGGGGATGGCTGGAAAATCCCGCGACTCGGGATAATCGAGCACCCCCTGCTCAAGGAAAAGGTGTAGACGGCGCTCGGCCTCCTCCTCTCCCACCGGCCAGTGTGGGTTATCCCAGGGCTTGGTCAGCCCAGACGCCACCAGAGATGGCCAAGCGCATGGTTCGCCCCGGGGCTGGGGGGCTCGGTGAATGACAAAGCCGTCCTCATCGAGGGCCTTTAGCCAGGCCCGGCTAAAGGGGGTGAACACCTTGAACATGCCGCCGCTGCCGGTCAGCACCCGACCTGGGGGCAGCACACAACAGCCGTTGTACCAGTGGCAGCCAATGCCCTCTTGCGCCAACCGCTCGCTCACGGCGCTATCGCGGCGCAGCTCGTCTATCTCTACCGCCTGGTTGGCATAAAGACGAGTGACACCCAGCTCTTGACCAAGCCTGGCCAGCGCCTCGGGGATCTCGGCGAAGGTCGCCACCTCGAGCAGGTGCAACCGGATGCCGAGGGCCGCCAACGCCTTGCCGAGGAGATCGAGCTGCGCCAGCATGAAATCCCGGCGAATGTCGGCCATCTGGTGCTGGCGCCACTGCGCCTTGCTGATGACAAAGAGGGCGGCCAGTTCGCCCGGTTCGGCGCAGGCGTGGCGTAGCGCCGGGTTATCCCGCAGACGCAGATCGTTTCGAAACCAGACCAGCTTCATGGTCACTCCTGATTAACTCGCAATAGAAAACGGAAAAGGGAATGAGGCGCTGGGCTCACTCTTGCTTAGAGGGCTTTCTCCCAGACTGCCCTTGGCCCCTGCTTCTGGCTTGCGCAGGTTCCGGCTGGCTGGCCAGCCAGTCGGCCAGGCTGGGTTGCCAATGCAGCGCCTGCAAAGCCGCGACCTGGGATGGCTCAGGGTAGAGACGGCCCAGGGGCCCCATGGCCTGGGTGCCGACTGGCCAGGGGGTCATCAGCTCACCTTTGGGGATGGCCGCGCCCATCAGCACCAGCCAATTGTCATGACTGCGCCCGACGAGCAGCTGGGCAAGCTTGGGATCGCAGGGGCCGATGAGTTGCACTTCATAGCCCTGATTGACCAGTTCATAAGCGTGCCAGAGCAGTTCGAGCGGCCCCACCTTGCCCCAGCTCGCCAGGGTCAGCGGCAGTCCCTTCTCCTGACCTAACAGATGGCGACCGAAGTAGTGGGCGAACCAGTCAAGCCAATGGTGGCGCAGCAGCTCGGCATCCGGCCTGTCGGCCATGGCCATCAATCGATCCAGCACGGGTTCGAGCAGCTGACTGCGCACCAGCTCGAACGGGTAGCTGGCAATCAGCTCATTGAGCCCCTGTTCAAGCTGGCGGGACTTGAGGGCAAGCAGGAGCAACCAGACGCTCTCCTGGCTCTGCTGCCAATGATCACTGGGTGCCACGCTCTGGCTGTCGCCAAGTAACCCCTTGACCTGACCTATGCTCACCCCCCGCTCCAACCAGCTCAAAATTTCCTCTATTTGCCGGATATCCTGTTCGCTGTAGAGGCGATGCCCCTTGTCAGTGCGTGCCGGCTGCACCAGCCCGTAACGGCGCTGCCAGGCACGCAGGGTCACGGCATTGACTCCGGTGAGGCGCGATACCTCGCGGATGGGGTAGCGCGCCTCTTCGCTGGCCGCCTCGCCCTCGCGCGAGGCCGCCTGTCGTGATGGAACTGAAGAGTCATGCATGAGTGAATTCACCTTGTGAGCCTCCCGGCGTTCAGAGCCCATATCTGAGCTTGAGCGCCTCGGGATGCGGATTGAGATAGACCTGATCGGCCAGATAGGCATTGGGATATTCGCGCAGGTAGTGGCGAAGCAGGGTAAGCGGTACCAGCAGGGGCAAGAGACCGGTGCGGTACTTGTCGATGGTCTCTGCCAGCTCCTGTTTCTGGGACTGACTCAGTACTTGCTTGAAGTAGCCCTGCAGGTGCATCAGCACGTTGGCATGACCGCGGCGGTTGGCACGCACCTTGAGCGCCGTCATCAGCCCTTTGATATAAGCATCGGCGGTCTGCGCAAGGGATTGCTGGTGCAAGTTGCCGAGCAATCTGCCAAGGGCCTTGTAGTGACTTGGCGCGTGGGAGAAGACCAGATATTTGTAGCGGGAGTGGAAAGCTATCAGGCTCGCCTTGCTGAGCCCGCAGGCACAGAGCTGCTGCCAATCGTGATAGGCGAAGACCCGCAACACGAAGTTTTCCCTCAATATGGGATCGCACAGACGGCCATCTTCCTCCACCGGCAGCAGGGGATTGGCCTCCATCAGCGCCTTGGCAAACAGGCCAATGCCCTCTTTGGCGCTGCCCTCATTGTTGGCGCCATAGATGCGCACCCGCTCCATGCCGCAGCTCGGAGACTTGGCGCAGAGGATGTAACCCGAGATGTGGCTAAGCTGGCTAGCCTGCTGCTCGCTGAAGGCTATCAGCTTGTCGGTGACATCGAAGCTGCCGTTGCTCGCCTCGGCGCGGATCGTTCCCTGGCGCTTGACCAGGCGGATGGCAGCCCTGGGTGTGCCCAGGCCGATGGCCATCTCCGGGCAGACCGGCTGGTACTCGAAGAAGGCGGCGAGCTCACGATCGCAGAAGCTGGATCGCTTGTGACCACCGTCGAAGCGCACCTGCTGGCCGAGCAGGCAGGCACTGATCCCTACATTTATCTTGTACATACCAACCCCACTTGTATAAGTAACGTTTAACTTATAGCAGTTATACAAAAAATGAAAGTTGTATAACTTTGCAAGGCATACGGGGCAAACGAGAAGAAGGATCAGCAGATAACAAAAAAGCCCATGACGCTGTCATGGGCAAGCTGCTTACTTGGGGGAAATACCATCATGAATAGGGGTCAGAAGCTGTACTTCACACCCAGGCTGCTGATGGAGCCTTGCTGCAAGTCCCAGTGGCGATAAGTGTAATCGGCAGTCAGGGCCAGATTCTGGGTCAACTTGTAGGCAGCGCCGACCTTGAAGTCCTGCATGTCGTCGGTCATGTTGGCGTAGCGATAGGCGGTGGAGAGCTCAACCTGACCCAGATCGTAACGTATGCCCACTTCACCGTAGAGGCTACCGCTCTGTTTGCGGGCCACGGAGTCCCAACCATCGACATCATGGCTCAACTCGCGCTCCAGGCTGTAACCCATCAGACCGGTTTCCCCATAGAGGTTGAGGCCTGTGCTCAGCGGCGTGAACACACCCAGGCCCAGGCTGGAGATACCCATGCTGTCGTTGCCGTCATTGCGGGAGCTGTATTCGCTGCTCAACCGGCCATAGAAGTTGCCTGCGAAAGACTTGGACAAGTCCAGGCTCAAACCACCAAAGTCGCGATTGTTATTGTCCTTGCCACCCACGAACTCAGACTTGGTATGAGCCCAGGTTGCGGCCCCTTTGGCATAACTGAACGCATCCTGCGCCATGGCGGAAGCGGAAGAACAGGCGGCCAGCACCATGACGGAAAGAGTAAGTTTTTTCATTTTGATGACTCCTCGTTGAGATGGCGTCATTGTGCCCATCTCCCCTCCCGGTGCCGAGGAGCAAGCTGTTGCCAAACCATGTCAGATGTAAGCAACTGTTGCTGTCAGATTTAACTACCTGTTTTTAGACATAAAAAAACCTCCCGCAGGAGGTCTTTATCGACGACTGGACTCAGCGGAACAGCACTTCCTCTATCTCGACCCGCACCAGCGGCTGGCCATTGAGCCCGGCAGGCTTGGCCATCTCTATCTCGAGGGAGGGGCGCTGTTGACCCTTGCGCAGATAGGTCTCGGGCAGGCGATTCTCTGCGACCCAGAAACGGGCCTCCTGGCGCGCCAACTGGACACCCTGCTCATCAAACAGGCTGACATAGCCACGCACACCGACCACGTTACGGGCCCCGGTGTTGTGCACCATAAAGTGCAGCCGATAGGGATCCTCCGCCACCAGGTTGTCCAGGCTAACGACCACGCCATCGCGGGACGCCTCGCTCAGCAACTGGGGATTGGCCAGGGCTTGCTCGGTCAACACGGGCACAGCCACTGCCGTGCTTGCCTGCGTCGTCGCACTGCTCTTTGCAGGCTTGATCAGCAGGTATTCCCAGCTGAAGTCATCGTTGAGCTGCACCACGCGGCCATCGGCCAGGGTCACCTGGGTAAGCGGCGCGCCCTGGACCAGCACTGGGCCGAGGGAGAGGGCGAGCAGCAGGGGAAAGGCTTTCATGGCATTCCTGTCAGACAGATGCAAAAAGGGGCGCCAGTATAAACAGTCGCCCCCCACTTGCCTATGACGCCGCTCACAGTGCTGGCGTCACGGCCGGTCAACCCGCGATGTCATGGCAATTGGGCAGGGCCATGTCCAGGGTGACATAGTCGAAGGCCATTCCCTTGAGGGCACGATAGATGTCGAGTTGGCGATCGAAACCACGGGCGCGCTGGTGGGACGGCAGCCGTACTCTGGCCAGGGTGACGCTGTCGTCGCTCAGGGTGTGAAAATGCACCTCCGCATCGTCGAGTCCCATGTCGGCCAGGATCTGCTCCGCCATGTCGATCATCTGTACATGGCTTCGATCCATCTGGCTGATGTTCTGGAAGCGGCGATTGAGGTAGCCACCGCTGGCCTTGCCCCAACGCTCGAGTTCACGCTTGTGGAAGCCGTACCGGAAGTCCCTGTGGCACATTCCCTCCCTGGCAAATAGCCAGAGAGTGCGGGGCGGCGGCTGATGAAAGCGCCCCAGATAGGCCTGCATCTCCTCGAGGGATGCCGGGATGAGCAGCGGCAGATGATCCCAGTCCGCCTGTTTCGCCTTGGCTTCATCGATGAAACGCACCGGATCCTTCGCCACCTTGGGCGGCTGCTCGATATCACAAAACAGCATCTCGTCGGTCTTGAGGACGCGCTGCTCTATGTTGTAGCGCTGGCAGTAACGGTGGGCGCGGGCCAACTCACGTCGGCTTAGCAGTGGATTGTCCAGGGTCAGGGCGCGGATGCGCGTCCCGCTGGCGCGACAGAGGTCCATGGCATAGCAAGATTCCAACCGTCCCGAAAAAGAGACGACCAGCTCGTCATAGGTGGACAGGATGTCGATGAGGCGCTGCTCCCTGGCCTGAAAAGTCTGATCATATCCCTGATTCAGTAGAACAATGTTGGTATCCATGGATGCCCCGTCTGTGAATCTAGGGTGCCATTTTGCCGCTCGGATCCTGAACGGGCCATAAATGAGATACCATAAAATCCATATTTCAATCGTTAGTGGCTATTGATAATGATCCAGATCAATCCGCCAATATCGCCGGGGGCGCCCCGGCCTGCAGGGGTTGGTCAGCATCTCCTGCTGGCAAGTTTTACTTGCATCAAACCGGCAAATCCCTTAAAGCTAGGGCATTGACATCTCAAGGCAGTCCCATGCATTCACTATTCCTCTTTCGTTTCTCGTTTATCCGGCCCACCTGAGGGAAGGCCCGTCGTCGTATAAACCGGAAACTAAAGACGAATCGAGCCTCCCTAGTGGAGGCTTTTTTATGAATAATATCAATGGCATATCTGGACAGGTACGTATCATGGTAACCCTAGACGACATCAGGCAGGACATCACCCAGTTGGATCAGGAGCTGCTTGCCCTGCTGGCCAAGCGCAAGACCCTGAGCATAGCGGTCGCCCGCGCCAAGCAAGCCAACCCGCGCCCCATTCGCGATCATCAGCGGGAACAGGATCTGCTGGTCGCCCTGATCCAGAAAGGCCGGGTGCTGGGTCTGGATGCCCAGTATGTGACCCGTCTCTATCACACCATTATCGAAGATTCGGTGCTCTCCCAGCAGGCTTACCTGCAAGGGCTGCTCAACCCTGAGCAGCAAGAGCCCATGACCAGCGTCGCCTACCTGGGGCCCCGCGGCTCTTACTCCAGTCTGGCTGCACGTAAATATCTGGCCCGTTACAAGGATCAGGTGGTCGAGGTCAACTGCCAGAACTTCCGCGAAGTACTGGACTCCGTGGAGTCAGGCCGCGCCGCCTTCGGGGTGCTGCCCATCGAGAACACCAGCTCGGGCTCCATCAACGAGGTGTATGACGTGATGCAGCACACCAGCCTCTCCATCGTCGGTGAGCTGACTTATCCGATTGAGCACTGCGTGCTGACTGCCGTGCCGACCGACCTCTCCCGCATCAAGACCTTCTACGCCCATCCCCAGGTATTCCAGCAGTGCTCTCATTATCTGAGCAAGCTGGAGGGTGCCCGCCATGAGATCTGCGACTCCTCCTCCAGTGCCATGATGAAAGTGAAAGAGCTGGCCAGCCCCGAGGCGGCCGCTATTGGCAGCGCGGATGGCGGCGAGTTGTATGGCCTGTCGGTACTGGCCGAGCAGTTGGCCAACCAGAAAGAGAACTACAGCCGCTTCATCGTCGTGGCGCGCAAGCCCATCGATGTGGCGTCGCAGATCCCGGCCAAGACCACGCTCATCATGTCCACCTCGCAAAAGCCGGGCTCCCTGGTCGAGGCGCTGCTGGTGCTGCGCAATAACAGCATCAACATGACCAAGCTGGAGTCCCGCCCCGTGCAGGGCAACCCCTGGGAGGAGATGTTCTATCTGGATGTCTCGGCCAATTTGCAGAGCGCCGAGATGCAGGCGGCCCTGGTCGAGCTGACCCAGATCACCCGCTACATCAAGGTACTGGGCTGCTACCCGAGCGAGGATGTCAAACCCACGGCCGTGCCCCCCGTTATCCTGGGATAAGCCAAACCAGGGGTTCAGGCGTCAGGTAGGGGCGGCAAGATAGCGCCGCCCCGCACTATGCAGGACACCTGAATCGACAAGCAATATGCCGCGAAAACAACAAGGCGACCCACGGGTCGCCTTGTTGTTTTCTACGCAACTGGTTGCTATCTAGCGATGCCGTCAATAGAGACTGATGCTCAGTATTGCCCCGCCATCAACTGATTGAGATGGTAGAGGTTGCGAGTATCAAGCTCCAGCTCGGTGGCGTAGGTGTTGCCACGGGGATAGGTCGCCACCACCCGGGCGCCACGCACCATGCCTGCCACCGAGACATCCAGGGCATTGGAGACCTGCTTGAGATCCTGATAGCGGGAGCTGGCACTGACCTGCTGGCCATTGAGCTGCTCGGCCAGTTCACGATAGGCATCCATCTTGGAGGCGCGAATGGCTTGCAGCATCCGCTCGGACTGGGAGGGGCCGGGCTGGATGTCGATCACCGCATATCCCACCGCCTTGAGCACGGGGAAATCATCCGGCTCACTGACGTTATTGCCATATTCCACCACACGGTTGCCACTGCATGCGGTGAGCAGCAGGGCGAGCAGGCATCCAAACAGGGTCTTCATCTTGCTTACTCCATCTTGGCTTGGGGGGCGCACCGGCGCCGCACCCTCAGGGGGTCAGATTGACCAGGTGGCCCTGAGGGGTTGTCCCCGAGCCGCGCTGCAACAGACCCCGGTTAACCGAGGCACGTCCGAATGAGTTGCTGGCACCAGAGAGGTACTGCAGCGGGATCAGGCTCTGGGCCGTGGTCTCCACCATCTTGGTACGCAAGTCTATGATGCGGGCGTTCACTAAAATGCCCTGCTTGTTGCGGCTGAAGGTGCCGGTCAGGATGCGGGTGATGGGCAGCCTGGCAGAGAGATCCTTGTAGTTGCGGCTCATCACGAAGTCCCCTTGCGGGGTCACCTTGATATTGCCGGTCATCTTGAAGTCGACCACCACCTCACCGCGCCGGTTCAGCTCATAGATGAAGCCCTCTTCTATCTGCTGGCCCATCCAGTTAGTGTCCTGCAGGGTATCGAGATCGACGAAGGAGGAGACGGCAATGGGCTCGGTCAGGGTGGAGAGGGATTTGCGCTCCATCAGCTGATCGGTCATGCGCGCCACCAGCCAGTTCAGCTCCATACCGGGCGCGGCCTGGCGGGGATCCCCCATCTTGCGGTCTATGGGCTCGGAACCACAGGCAGACAAGGCCAGGGCAAGGGCCAACGCCGTGATCAATCTATTCATGGATAAGCTTCCTGTTCTGCATCTCACCTGTTATCGGACGAGACTGACAAAGCTTGAGTGTGGAATAAGGCACGACTCTTGCTTTATTTTCGCCAGCATCCACACTCGAGTCGGCATGGGAACTCCCTGCCCCCTGCAAGGTTCATGTTATGAGAATAATCAAAACGTCGCTGCTGCTTGCCCTGCTGCTGGTCACCACTGGCCTGCGAGCCGAGCTGATCGAGGCCCAGGGCAGCGCCGCCATCCTGGATGGCGACGAGGCCTATGCCCGCGAGGAAGCCACCCGGGATGCCCTGCGCCAGGCGCTGTTGGCCAGCGGCGCCGCCGTCTCCAGCGTGCAGCGCCTGGAAAACGGCAGCCTGAAATCCGAGCAGATCCAGATCCGTTCGGGGGGGGACATTCGCCACTATCGCCTCAAACGCGAAGAGGTGCGCAACGGCCGCATGTACATCACTGTCCAGGCCGATATCCAGGCCCAGCGCCAGATCTGTCCGAGCCAGGAGTACGCCAAGGATTTGACGCTGGTCCGGCTCAGGTTGCGTCATCCCGAGCAGGCGAGCTATGGCGCCCTCGACGATCTGCCCGCCAGCCTCTCCCGCCGCCTGTTCGAGCAACTGGCCGCCGCCCCCAAAGGGGTGCTGGCACATCAGTGGCTCGATGAGAACCTCGCCATAGACCCGCTGCACCTGCAACAGGGGGATCGCAGCGCCCTGGAGGAGATCAAGGCGCTGAGTCTGCGCACCGACAGCCAGTATCTGGTGCTCGGCAGCCTGGACGATCTCTCCCTCGAGCCTCAGGGCAACCAGCTGACCAGCTGGTACCGGGATCCGGTGCGCAGTTTTCGCATGCAGCTCTATCTGTTTGATGGCATCAACGGCAGCCTGATGGGCCGCAAGGAGTACCAGGGACGCGCCGACTGGACCTTCGCCAAGCAAGACCAGGTAGGCAGTGACAGCAGTGAATTCTGGCGTTCCAGCTACGGCCAGGAGGTGGATTATCAGCTCAAGCAGGCGGTGCAGGACATCATCAGCCAGCTAAGTTGCGCCCCGGTCACCGCCCGCATCGTCGCCATGGGCGAGCGCGGCCCCCATATCAATCTGGGGCGGCTAAATGGCGTCAAGCTGGGGGATCAATTCCGCATCCAGCACAGCGCCGACTTCACCGATCCCTACGGCAAGGCACGCATGCAACGCAACCCGGCCAATGGTCTGTTCGAGGTGGTTCAGCTGTTTGATGACGGCGCCATACTGTCGACACGGAACAAATATTCGCCATTTAACATCCAAGTCGGCGATTTTGCCCTATTGGAATAGAAATCAAGAGTTTAAAAGTGCGGTGGTTTTTGTATAATGCCCGCCACTCGCTCCCGTAGCTCAGCTGGATAGAGCGGTCCCCTCCTAAGGGACAGGCCACTGGTTCGAATCCAGTCGGGAGCACCAGATACAACGAGGGATTAGCATCTTTATGATGCTAATCCCTTTGTCATTTTCGGCCCGTTTCCCCTCTCGGCTACACGCGATTACCCCAAGGCCTGATGCAGATTGCTTGCGGCATTGTGAGGGAGTAACAAGGGGCATTCAGGCAAACAAGGTCGATAAGCCTCAGTCAACGATCTCTATGAATCCTATCTGGGAGATAGCCTATTTGAAGGCGCACTGCGCCGGGTCAAATACCACTTTCCAGTCCTTTTTCATATCGACCACTGTCCAGCCATATTTGGGCGCCAGTTTCAGCCCCTCCACCAGAGTACCGCTGCTGGGGGGATGGCTGTCATAGGCATATTCCCGCGTCTCATCCGTATGGCGAACAATCAGGCCAAATGGCTTGAAGTCAGGATTGCTTGTGGTGTATTGCAACATAGGAACATCTCCGTCACTGTTGCCAAATGCACCCACCGGACGCTGGCCCATAAAGAGGTGGATAGCGGCAGGTTTGGCGGCCTCATCATCGTAATAGGCCCCCTTCATCGTCTTCCTTATCGAGGTGCCATCCTCTGCCACCGCAAACTCGCCCAGCGCAAAAGAACCCACCACTTGCTCAGGAGGAATGCCGTACATCTGCTCGGCGAAGACACGCATAAAATCGATGCCACCACCGGAAACTATCCAGGTTTTGAAACCATTATCCCGCAAATATTCAAGCAGTTGTTTCATGGGCAGATAAGCAAGTTGGTCATAATGGCAACCAAAGCGTGGATGCTCGCGGTTATCCAACCAGTGTCGAACCCGCTTGGCATATTCCTCTGTGGTCATGTCACTGTGAGTCAAGGTCAGCAACTGCAAGAGCCCTTTCTTGCCCGACTTGACCAAGGCCGGCATGTCATTGGCCAAGACCGCCTTGACGATGGCATCTTGCTGCCACTCGGGGTGTGTCGGGGCGAGCCGCTTTATCTCATCGATGGCAAACTGCAACTGGAAGGTCAGCGGAGCCTCGGGCCAGAGGGTGCCATCGTTGTCAAAGACGACATAACGCTTGTTGACCGGAATGAAGGTGCTGCCACCCGCTTGGGTCGCGCCAGCCACCCAGCTTTGGATGGACTCCTTGGCCGCCGTATCTTGCCAGGCCGAGAGAGGATCAGGGCCACTTTCGGCACTCGCGCAAAACGCCGTGCCCAGGATCAGGGTGCCGAGTATGCGGTTGAAGTTCATTGTCATTTCTCCTTCGTCGTCGGGATGAGATCGGGTAAGGGAACAGGATCCCAGAATCGTTTTATGGCGGCCTGGGCAAACAGCCAGCTACGCCGGAGCGGACGACGTGCCAGGTATCCGGCACCAGCCAAGATGATGAGTATTGAGATTGTCAGTACATACCACCATGGGTGAGCCTGGGCTGAAGCACGCAACACAGCTTCCCGACCGGCGGGCCGGGGGGCCCCTATCTGGTAATCGGCTCCGGGAAGTTCGGCCAATTGCCACTCTTGCCGCTCGGTATCCCACCACCTCAAGGCGAGCGGTGGAAGAGTGATGGTGCCTTGTTGCACGGGCAGATAGCGCAAGCGCTCTTCGCGTTGGCCACCAAGGAAGTCGCCTCGCCCAGACTCCAGCAGCCCACTCACGGGGGTGAGTCGCTGGGTTTGCGTTCCTTGGATGGCGTAGAGCAGTTGCGGTATTTGTGCGGGCACGGCTCCTTCTGCCTTCACCGTCACCTGACGCTCGATCGCGTCGCCGGCATGCAGGCTATCGCCCTCTCCTGCGCGATAAAGTGCAATCTGCTGGGTCAGCGTCACCTTGCTGGCGGGCAGAAAACGATCCGGTTGCCGGACATCCGCAGGCCAGGCGATCGCTTGCTCTATGGCAGGCAGTTGAACCGTATGAGGCGCCTGCCCCGCCGAGGAGAGGGTCACCTCCATCGGTGCAAACCTGAGGGTACCCTGATCCCAGGCAGCCACCAGTTTCTCCAGCCGAATACCACTCCAGCTCTTTCCCCCCTCCTGACGCGTCAACAGCTGATTGGGCAGCGGGGTGGTCAGCAGGGCACCATTCTCGACGACCATATCGGGCCAGCTTGGCGGCGGGTTGAACCAGGAATCTGTCCAGTAAGTCACGGCAATGCGCAGCGGTTGGCCCGGCACGATCTTGGCAGGTGCCACCAGCTCACGGCTGATATTCATCTCGCTGTGCCCTGGAAAACTGATGATCAGCAGTAGCAATAGCCAGTGTCTCATTGGCCCTCCGGCGCGTCGGCCTGATAAAGATTGCGCAGCAAGCCCGCTGGAGAAAGTTGCACATTGTCATACCACTGCTCCAACTGGGGATTGGTAGTGTCGCCTGGTTGGATATCCTGCTGATTGACCCCCTCCCCTTTTTTCAGATCATCTTTGATCTCATCGGGATCAATCCCCTCTTGCTCCTCTTGTGAGGCCTCTTTATCCCGCTCTTTTTTACGCAGTTGCATGATGATCTCGGCTATCTTGGCACGGTTGGCCTGTGCCATCTCCCAGTCGGGGCGCAGACTGAGGGCCTGATCATAACTGTCTATCGCCTGTTGCCAGGATTTCTGCTGGGCATAGCTGTTACCAAGCCAGAGCAGAGACTCCGGCGTCGCTGGCGCCTGGCGCAAGGCGGTCGAAGCCGCCACATAATCCCCGGCGTAATAACTGGCTAGCCCCCGGCGCAAGGGCTCCTCAAACTGTTGCGCCGCCTGGGCATAATCCTGGCGATCAAACGCAAGCTGACCTTGCTGATCCCCTGTCAACCACCAGTTGATCAAAGCGGCCTCGCTGTGGCCGGAGTAGAGGCCAAGCGGCAAGGCCACCAATGCCACACACAGCAGTTGTCTGCGCCAAAAGAGCAGCAGCACCAAGATGGGAATCACCAACCAGTAGCCACTGTCTTTCCACTTCAGATCCTGGCGTGCATTGTTCTGCGCCTGCACCGCATGGGCGATGTTGCCCGAGATGGCGGCGATATCCCCATCATCAGCACTGGCCAGGGTGACCGGGATGCCGGCATCTTGCAGGGACTGAAACTGGTCGACATTGAGCCGGGTATCGATACCGCGTTCGGCATAAGCCGCCGGCATGGTGCCCCCTCGCTCTGTGCCCACGACCCAGACCTGCACGGGGAGTCTGGACCCGGTCAAGAAGGTCGCCTCCTCGGCCGTGATGGCATCCGCGACGATCAGCAAGCTGTTTGCCCCATCCGGGGTGTCAGGTAAGTTTTTCTGCGCCAGATCAATGGCTTGACCCAGAGCTGAACCGTCCCCCTTGGGCATCAATCCCGGATCTTGCGCGTCGAGAAAGAGGGAGAAGAAGTCCGGGTCCTGGGTCAAGGGCGTGGTCAGGTGCGCAGAACTGTCATAGGCGATGAGCCCAAATCCAGTGCCGGGGGAACGCGACACCAGCGACATTATCTTGTGCTGCATGCGTTGGTGGCGACTGGGGGTCAGATCTTGCGCATACATCGCCAGATCCTGTTGAAACAACACCATGACGCTGCTCTGTGGCGACAAGGCTGCAGGCAGCTGCTTCTGCCAACTCGGTCCCGCCAGCCCAATCACCCCCAACACACACAATAGGGGTAACAGCTGCAGCAAGGGCCTTGTTTGCCCGATGATCAGTGCCTTGGCTACCGGCTTGTCCATGACCTGGTACCAGGCACTTCGCGAATGGCGGACCACAAACCACAGGCCCACGCAGAGCAGCAAGCCCAGCAGACGCCAGGGGTAGAGGAAATGAAAATCGCTCATGTCAGGCTCTCCTTGCGATGAGCCACCAGGGTCGAGAGCAACAAGAGCAGCAGGGCCAGCAACAAGGGCCATTGGTATAAGGGCTGCTGCCAGGACCAGCCCAGGGTCTTCACCTGTACCGGCGTCAGCTCATCAATGGCTTGCCAAGCGCTATCGAGGGCCGCGCCCGTGCGCGCCGCTTGCCAGCTACGCCCCCCGGTGATGTCGGCTATCTGCTTTAACAGGGCAAGATCGACCTTGTCATCGCCCTCACTCTGTTCATCCCCAAAGGCGATGGTGTGGATCTGCACCTGATGCTTGGCGGCCAACTGGGCGGCCAGGGTCGGCGCCAGCTGCGAGGCAGTATCATTGCCATCCGTCAACAAGATGGCTAACTTGCTGGTGTCCCCATCTTGTCCCTTGTCTAGCATCTTGACCGCAACCCCGATGGCATCCCCAATGGCAGTCTGCTCCCCTATCATGGCGGGAGCGAGCTGGGTGATGCGAGCCTGTAGCGCATGCTTATCCGCGCTGATCGGCGCAAACGGGTAAGCGTTGCTGGCAAAAATAACCAGACCCATTCTGTCTTGTTTTCGTGCCGAGACAAACTTGGCGACAGAATCCTGCATGGCTTTCAAGCGGGTATCCCCCCCTGGCAGATCATTTTTCCCCATGGACCCAGAAACATCGAGGATCAGCACCATGTCTCGCATCGGTTTGGTGATGTGTTGGGGCGGGGTCAACAACTCAGGTCGCGCCAGCGCACAGACCAGCAAACCCCAGATGAGCCAGAACAGGAGGCGCTGCCACCAACCGGACTGCGGGGGCGCCGCCTTGAGGTTCAGCTCTTCGATCAGATGAGGGAGAAAAGGGACCCGTACATACTCTGCCAGTGGCCGCTCTTGGGGTAGCAAGAAACGACTGATGAGGGGCAGCATTATCAGCAACCAGGCCCAGGGCCAGGCAAAGTCAAACCGGGATAGCCAATCAGACATGAGGCAGGCTCCCTATCCAGGTTGCGACCTGCTGAACCAATCGGGCATTTTGTTCATCAGACAACTGATTATCCTGTTGGCAGTAACGCTCGCACAACAGGGATCGCAGTGCCTCGTCGATGGGAACGCCATCCAATAATTGCACCGGCGAGAGGGCTTTCGCTATGTCGGCGCGGGGTCGATGCATGAGTAAAATACGTTTGATCATGGTGATCCAACCATCGGCATCTTCCAGCGTGGTAAGCAGCTGGCTTGCCTCACGCCGCCACAGGTTGCGCCGCCAACGGGCGAGACGGCTTATCAGCATAACAAGCGCCCCCAGCAGCAGCAGGGTAGCCAGCAGATACCAACCTGGGGCCTGTGGCAACCAAGAGACACTGGCTGGCAAGGGGGGGTGCAGCAACTCGGGTACGGTAAAGCCTTTTTCAAGCATTCATGCCCCTTTCTGGAGTTGCCGAACCAGATCCTGGCTGGTCACAATATGATGAACCCTGGCACCTAACCTGCTCAGACGCTGCTCCTGATCTGCCAGCCGCTGGGTGATAGCCCGTTGAATGTCCTGGGTCATGGAGGTCGAGAGCGACACTGTGGCATCGAGTCCCTGATAACGGGCTCCCACAGTCCCCTGAGTGGGGAGCCGCAGATGGAGATCGTCATAGACGACGAAGGCATTCACCTCACAGCGGCGCCTTAACCCCGCAAGGATGGCTTCACCGCGCGTATCCAGATCGTGAAAATCACTGATCATTGCCAGCCAGGCTCCCGGCGGGATCAAGCGATGCACTTGCTGCAATACCTCGGCCAATCCCAACTCTTTCTGGGGCTCGGCAGGGTAGCGCTGTACCAAGGCTTGATTGAAGCGGCTGATGTCCTCAAGCACCGGTCCCAGATTCTGTTTCGGGGAGCGGCAAGGGTGGACAGCCAGATCATCATCGCTAAATACCACGGCCCCCAAGCGGTCGCTGTCATGCCAGCTGCGCCAGGCAAACAGGCCAGCTATCATGGCGGCCGCCACCGACTTGGTTTTGCCTCGCGTGGTGAAATACATATCCAGGCGTTGGTCAATCAACAGGAAAACGGGCCTCTCCCGCTCCTCGTTATAGAGACGAACCCAGGGAGTACGCAGGCGTGCCGTGGCTTGCCAGTCAATAAGGCGCACGTCATCACCCGCCTGATAGCGGCGCAGCCCTTCAAAGTTCAAGCCCCGTCCCTGCTGACGGGAGACTCGCTCCCCGGCAAGGGCTCCTGGCGAAAGCCGCTCGGGGGCATTGTTGAGCAACTTGGCCTCCCCTGCCAGCGCCATCAATGCGGCGCGATCGATGCTGAATAATGGTTCCATCAGGCGACAACGGTCTCGAGCAGTGTCCGGATGGCATCATCTGCCGAGAAACCGTCCGCATTGGCCTGATAGCTCATCATCAGACGATGGCGCAACACGGCAGGGGCAATATCCTTGATGTCTTGTGGCAAGACGCTGTCACGTCCTGCCAACCAGGCGTTGGCTCGGGCGCAGCGCTCCAGTGCCAATGTTCCCCGTGGACTGACCCCGAGGCTGATGTAGCTCGCCAGGGCGTCACTCACCCCTTGCGGATGGCGGGTCATGGCCACCAGGTTGACGATATAGTGCTCCATGGCCGGGGCAACATGGACTCGGGATACCTCCTGCCAACAGGCCTGTAGATCCTGTTGCGCCACCAGTTTGTCTGGCATCACAGAGGGCGCACTGTCTGTGCCGGGGCTGATGCCCTCATACTTCTCCCGCTGTTCTGCCCTGACCAGTTGCATGACAAGCTGTTCGTTCTCTTTGGAGGGATACTCCACCAACACCTTCATCAAGAATCTGTCCAACTGGGCCTCTGGCAGTGGCCAGGTCCCCTCCTGGTCGACCGGGTTCTGAGTGGCCAACACCATGAAGAGCCCTGGCAATGGCCAGCTTTTCCCAGCCACGGTCACATGGCGCTCTTCCATCGCCTCAAGCAAGGCCGACTGCACCCGGGAGGAGGCGCGGTTGATCTCGTCGGCGAGAATGATATTGCCAAACACGGGGCCAGGTCTGAACCTGAACTGCTCTTCCTCCGTGGTCGCATGCTGCTGGTAGATTTCGCTGCCGGTAATATCCGATGGCAGCAGATCAGGCGTGAACTGAATCCGGCTATATTCCCCTTCTATCTGTCGGGCAAGCGCGCGCACCGCGCGGGTCTTGGCCAAGCCTGGCAAACCCTCCAGCAGCACGTGCCCATCGCATAGCAATGCGATGATCAGCATCCTGACCAACCCCTCTTGCCCGATCACCTGTTCATTCATGCGCAACTCAAGCTGGCGCAGCTTCTCCCTGTGACTCATGAGCGAGCTCCCGATTGTTCGTTTTGCAAAATAGTGGCAATCCCCACCACCATGGGCTGGGCGAAGTCGAAGAAGGCCTTGATGCCCGGGCAGAGGTAGTTGAGGCCCAACTCGCCATCAGGGGTTCTCACTATGCGATTTTTAGGGCACTCCCCCCAGCACAGGCTGAGGTAAGGACAACGCTTGCAGTAGTCAGGCAGGGTATCTTTCTTGCCGAACCCAAAGGCTTTCTGACGCTCGGAAAAGGCCATGTGCGCCAGTGGGGTGGTCTCAATATTGCCCAACTGATATTCCGGATAGACGTAGTGATCGCAGGAATAGATATCGCCATTCTTCTCAACGGCCAACCCCTTGCCACAAAACTCCGAGGTGATGCAGATCTGGGCAGGCATCCCCATGGTCTGGGCAACCGCCGTCTCGAACAGATTGACCTGCACACGGCCCAGATCGTTGTTGACCCACTCCTCAAACACCGCGATCAGGAAGCGTCCCCAGTCATCGGGATCGACCGACCAATCCGTCACAATAGAATCCAGATCTCCCGGTTTGGCCCGTCGCGATCCCGTTACGGGAATGGTGTCGTCATGCCAAAACTGCGGCGCGGTTGACTTAAAATCGACAGGTTCAACACAAGGATTGAACTGGATGTAAGTTGCCCCAAGCTCCTGAGTCAGAAAACGATACACCTCGAGGGGGAAGCGCGCATTGGTGCGGTTGATGGTGACGAGGGCATTGAAAGGAACCTGATGGCGCTTGAGCGCGGCAACCCCATCCATCACCTTGTCGAAGGTGGGCTTGCCACTGCGGGTCAGGCGATATCTGTCATGTAACTCACGGGGCCCATCGATGGACAGACCCACTAAAAAATGGTGTTCCTTCAGGAACTCGGCCCATTGATCATTGATCAGGATGCCATTGGTTTGCAGGTCATTCTCGATGCGTTGACCCGGCTTTTTATATTGCTGTTGAAACTTGACGACCTTGTGGAAAAACGCCAACCCCATCAGCGTGGGCTCGCCCCCTTGCCATGAGAAGACGACCTGCTCCCCATCCTGGCTGTCGATATATTGGCGAATGAAATTTTCCAGCACCTCATCACTCATGCCGGTATGGCGATCTTGATGTAACAAGGTTTCTTTGTGCAGATAAAAACAGTAGGTGCAGTCTATGTTGCAGGTTGAGCCTGTCGGCTTGGCCATCACATGAAAACGCCGCACCCAAGCTGGTCCCTTGCCGATATATTTCTCTGCCGACGCCAAGGCTTTAACAGGCAATGTTGTGCTGTGCTTCATAATGCTCCCTAGATATGGGTGGGGTTTCCCCCACCCTGAACAGCAGTCAATTAATTGTTCTTGTTAGTGCCTTGCTCAATGATCGCACTCACATCAGAGACGGTGAAGGAACCCGGTTTCTGGCGTGGCGGGAACTCTTTGAAGCTCTGGATCATCTCGGTAGCGTACTTCTGTGCGCCGCCGAGCAGGTACATACGATCGTAGAACCAGGTGTCATAACCCATGCCGTCACTGCCTTTCTCCAAGGGGTCCACTTCCAGGTCGAAGATCATCGGCGCACGCAGTTTGACAAACGGGTAGCGCCACAGATCCAGCCCGGTGTGTTCCTGGATCATGAAGTGGGCCTTCCAGCGACCGTAGCGCATGGCAAGCAGATCGCCATCATCGCTCCAGTAGAAGAACTCTTTACGCTGGCTCGGTGCTTTTCCTTGCAGATAGTCGAGCTGGTTATAGCCATCCAGGTGAACCTTGTAGGTCATCTTGGCGGTCTTGTAGCCCTTGAGCAGCTTGTCCTTGATGTCAGGCTCGCCCGCTGCGGCCACCAGGGTCGGGAACCAGTCATTACTGCCAAAGATATCGTTGATCATGGTGCCCGGTTTTATGTGCCCCGGCCATTTGGCCATGGCAGGCACCCGGAAGCCCCCTTCCCAGCCAGTATTCTTCTCGCCGCGGAACGGTGTAATACCGCCATCGGGCCAGGTCGCCGTCATGGGACCGTTGTCCGTGGTGTAGACGACGATGGTGTTGTCTTCGATACCGAGGTCTTTGATCTTCTTCAGGACCTCGCCAACCATCTTGTCGTGCTCAACCATGCCATCTGCGTAATCACCCAAGCCAGTCACACCCTTGCTGCCATCTTTCAGGTGAGTCTTGTTGTGCATGCGGGTGGTGTTGAACCAGGTGAAGAAGGGCTTCTTGGCCTTGACCTGACGCTCCATGAAGTCGTTGTTGGCGGCCAGGGTCTCTTCATCGACAGTGCCCATGCGCTTGATGGTAAGCGGGCCGGTATCTTCAATCTTGCCATCGGCACTGCTCTTGATGACGCCGCGCGGGCCAAACTGCTTGCGGAAGGCGGGGTCTTTCGGGTAATCCGAGTTCTCCGGCTCCTCTTCCGCATTCAGGTGATAGAGGTTGCCCATGAACTCGTCGAAACCATGGGCGGTCGGCAGGAATTCATCGCGATCACCAAGATGGTTCTTGCCAAACTGACCGGTCGCATAACCCAGCTGCTTCAATACATTGGCGATGGTCGGATCTTCTTTTTGCAGCCCCTGAGGTGCCCCGGGCATCCCTACCTTGCTCATCCCGGTACGAAACGGCATCTGACCGGTAATGAAAGAGGAACGGCCTGCCGTCGAGCTCTGCTCCGCATAGTAGGAGGTGAACTTGGCCCCCTCTGCAGCAATGCTGTCGATATTGGGGGTCTGGTAACCCATCATGCCCTGGTTATAGGTACTCAGGTTCCAATAACCAATGTCATCACCGAAGATGACCACTATGTTGGGTTTCCCCTTATCTTGCTCTGGGGCGGTTTTGGCCGCGTCGGCAGCATGTGCCGAAGAAGTAGCACCAAAGGCCAGCGTCTACATGCTGGCGATCAAGGTCCTTTTGGATGGTAGGCTGTTCAGCATTCTCATGACTCCATTTTTTAGAAGGTCGGACTCAGTGTATAGACAAATCAACTTAGGATGGTTGCCTTTGTTTATAAAACACACCGTTTTCAGCCACCCGGCATACGAAAGTGCCACATTGAAATGAGCACTAACACAAAGGGTTAACTCCAGCAGACTCGATGCATCGCTGGATCTCTGCTCGGCGCTGGTGCTCATTTTTTATGCTTGCAGCGTATGACGACATTGTGATGGTAGCACTGTCATACAGTGTCACAAATGAGCCACCATCAACCATGATACAGCCTGAACCAGAGGTCACTTCTGAGGCCCCTGCTTTGTGATATGCCTCACAAAAGCGTGAGGGAAGCGTCTGGAGGTTGGGGGGCGCCGGGCGGTTCAGACCGCTGCAAGGGGTAAACCTCGGGTCAACCCAGTTGGCAGGAGCTGGTTTGTCGCACAAGAGTCCGTTTGACGCTGCTTTAAGGATGTGATCGAGATTAACTAATACAAATAAAAACAATTATCATTTGTTGTCATGAAAAAAATCCTCGGATAGAATTCGGGCTCCTTTGCTCGAGAAGACTCTTGTGATCCCTAAGCTCCACAGTGCCTACCCCTCGTCGGTCATACATTTAGCACTATTAATCAATATGTTATCCATGGGTAGCATGATGATGGTGATGCCCCTTGGCGCCGAACTGGTGCTCGCCTTCGCCATGGCCCCCGAGCAGACCGGCTACTTCAGCGGGGGCGCCACCCTGGGGGCGGCCCTGGTGGGACTCCTCGCCGCCCCCTGGCTCGATCGCTTCAACCGTCGCCCGGTCCTGCTGTTGCTGCTGACCCTGCGCTTCACCCTGCTGATCGCCTGCGCCCTGGCCCAGAACAGCCAGCAACTGCTCATCCTGTTTATCCTCTCCGGGTGCGTCGCCGGTCCCCTCTCCGCCATCCTGATGGCGGCCGTGCTGGATCTGGTGCCCCCGGCCGAGCGGGGCCGCAAGCTCGCCTATGTGGGCATGGCCTTCTCCCTTGCCGCCATCCTGATCGTGCCCATCGCCCTCACCCTCTCCCACTGGTTCGGCTGGCAGAGCCCCTTCCTGCTGCTCGGGGGCGCCGGACTCTTGCTGACCCTGGCCGCCGGGGTGCTCATCCCCTCCCTGCCGGTCAGGCAGGAGACGGGTCATGGCGGGATCTGGCACCTGATGGCCTCTCCCCTGTGTCAGGGGGCCCTCGCCATTCTGGCGTTGCAGATGGCCGGTCACTTCCTGCTGATCCCGCACTTTGCCAACTATTTCCAGTTCAACCTCGGCTTCCCCCGCGAGCAGATTGCCAGCCTCTACCTGTGCGGCGGTCTGGCCAGCATGGCCACCATGCGCCTGTGCGGTGGCTGGATAGACAAGGGCCGCGCCCAGGGCGCCATCCTGATCACCAGCCTGCTGCTGGCCCTGGTCACCCTGCTCGGCTTTGCCACCCCGCTGGGGGTGCCCGTCTATCTGCTGTTTACCCTCTTCATGGCCCTGAGCTCGGCCCGCGCCAGCACCACGCTCGCGGTCACGGCGGCCATTGCGGCTCCCCAGCAGCGCGCCGCCTTCATGTCATTCCAGGGAACCGTCACCAATATTGCCGCCGGGCTCGCCAGCCTGGGGTCTGCCCGCTATCTGCAATCGGACGAACAGGCCCGTCTGCTGGGCTTTGCCGACCTGGCCTGGATCAACATCGCCTGCACCCTGCTCGCCTGTCTGGGCGTGGTGGTACTGCTCAGGGCGCTGAGACACGTCCATAACAACAATGAGTCTGCCCCTTCGGTCAGGCAAGGAAGTTAGTGAGTCTAATTACCTGTTTTTCCTCAACAATAAACACGTTAAATGGAGTTTTGACCCATGCAGTTCACCCCAGGTTTTCGCTTGAACCCGCTGCAAACCAGCCTGCTCTCCCTCGGTCTGCTGGCCATGCCGGCCCTGGCCCAGACTGACGCGCCCAAGGCCAACGAGACCATGGTGGTCACGGCCACCCAGACCAAGCACACCGAGCTGACGGCGCCGGCCAGCGTCTCAGTGGTGACCCGCGCCGATCTGGACAAGATGAACGTCAACAACATAGGCGATGCCCTCAAGCATGTGCCCGGCGTCAACATCATCGGCACCAACCCCACCGGTCGCAACGAGATCAAGATCCGCGGCATGGGCGGCGACTACACCCTGCTGCTGGTCAACGGCAAGCGGGTCAACGCCCGCGAAACCCTGGGCAGCTCCTTTGGCAACGACTTCGACCTGAGCTCCATCCCCATGGCCGCCATCGAGCGCATCGAGGTGATCCGGGGTCCCGTCTCCTCCCTGTACGGTGCCGATGCCCTGGGCGGCGTGGTCAACGTGATCCTGCGCCAGGCCAAGGATAAGACCGAAGCCGCCGTTGGTTACACCCGCACCATGCCCACCAAGGGCCAGGGTGGCGATGCCAACCAGGGCAGCGCCTTCGTCTCCGGCTCTCTCATCGACAACAAGCTGCTCGGCAGCGTGGTGGTGGAAGGCTATCAGCGTGACAACTGGAAGAGCGAGCAGTCCAACAACCCGGACGCCGACGCCCTGGAAAAACGCGAAGTGGTCAACGTGCTCTCCAGCCTGAAGTGGCTGGTGACCGACAACCAGGACATCGACTTCGATCTGGGTTACAACCAGAACGACATGGACAGCTACTTCAACAACGTGCCCCGCGCCCCGACCGCACCGGCCACCCCCCACAACGTGCAGGAGCTCGACCGCCTGAGCCTGGGGCTGACCCACAACGGTCGCTGGCAGCACTTCGACAGCCGGGTTCGCTACTACTTCGAACAGACCGACCTGATGGATGACTCACAGCTCAATGGCGGCGCCGCCGATGTCACCCAGACCAACCACACGGTGGACGGTCAGGTCAGCGGCTACCTTGGCGATCACCTGCTCACCTCAGGGGCCGAGTTCCGCGATACCGAGCTCGAGCACAGCCGCAACATCGCCAATGGCAGCGTCAGCGCCAGCCAGAGCGCCGTCTACCTGCAAGACGAGTTCAGCTTCGGCGATCTGGCCCTGACCCTCTCCGGCCGTCTGGATCACCACGAGACCTATGGCAACGAGTTCAGCCCCCGCGCCTACGCCCTCTACTCCCTGAGTGACGAATGGGTGCTCAAGGGCGGCATCGGCAAGGCATTCAAGGCGCCCACCCTGGCCCAGTCCAGCGAAGGCTTCTCCACCACCGCCTGCCGCGGCGCCTGCCAGGTGATCGGCAACCCGGATCTGAAACCGGAAACCGCCATCAGCTATGAGTTCGGTACCGCCTACGAGGCCGATCGCTTTGGCGCCGGCGTCACCGGCTTCCACAACGAGATCGAGGATCTGATCCAGAGCGATCAGTGGGGCCCGGGCTACCGTCCGAGCGTGATGACCTACCTCAACGTCAAGAAGGCCCGCATCAAGGGTCTGGAGCTGACCGGCTGGGTCGACGTGCTGGACAACGTCTCCCTGGCGGGTAACTGGACCCTGCTGGATTCCGAGGATCGCAGCACTGGCGACGATCTGGCCAAGACCCCGGATCACACCGGCAACCTCAGCCTGGATTGGAAGGCGAGCGACGTGGTCAGCGCCAACCTGGCCTGGCAGTATGTCGGCAGCCAGATCATCAAGGTCCCGGCCCGCAACGCCCAGGCGTTCAAGTCCAAGCACTACCAGACCCTGGACGTGAACACCAACTGGAGCGTGACACCGGCCCTGGACTTCAAGCTCGGCATCACCAACCTCACCAACACCCAGCGTGACGACGTCGCCACCGATGCCGACTTCATCCTGGAAGGTCGCACCGTCTACGCAGGGGTCGATTACAAGCTGTAATCCAACCTGTATGCGGGAGCCCCGGTAGCGGGGCTCCCTTTTTGCGTTTCTGCCGCCCCGTATTTAAGGAGTCATTGAGTGCTCAGACACCAAACACAGCTGTTCTGGCTGGGAGTTGTTCTCCTGTTCATGCTGATCTGTCTGTCACTGGCCACGGGGGCCGGTGTCTATGGTGGCCGCGAGGTCGCCGGATTTCTGCTGGGCGATCCCGCCCTCATGGCCGATGAAAAGCTCGCCATGATAGTCCATACCCTGCGTCTGCCCCGCACCCTGTGTGCCCTGGTGGTGGGCGTCTGCCTCGCGCTCGCGGCCTCCATGCTGCAAAGCGCCACCCGCAATCCCCTGGCCGAACCCGGCCTGCTCGGGGTCAATGCCGGGGCCGTGTTCGCCCTGGTGATAGGCCTCACCTGGTTCGGGGTCGAATCCGCCTACGGTTATCTGCTCTGGTCCGGCATGGGGGCCCTGCTCGGCAACCTCATCGTGCTCGGCCTCGGCCTCATGGTGGGGCGCTCCAACCCCCTCAAGCTCATCCTGGTGGGGGTCGCCCTCTCCGCCACCTTCGGCGGCCTCTCCAACTTCCTGCTGCTCTCAAACAAGGTGGTGCTTGAGCAGTTCCGCTTCTGGAATCTGGGATCCCTTGCCGCCTCGGATCTCGATGCCGTGCTCACCGTGGTCCCCTTCGCCCTGGCCGGTCTGCTGCTGACCCTGGCGCTGTCCCGCCCCCTCACCCTGATGCAGATGGGGGACACCCAGGCCCAAGCCCTCGGCATACGGCCGACCCGGGTGCGCATCGGCGTGCTGCTGGCCGCCACTCTCTTTACCGCCTGCGCCATCGCCATCGCCGGGCCCATCGGCTTCGTCGGCTTTCTCGCCGCCTACTGCGCCCGCCTGGTGGAGCCGGTGCGCCTCGCCATCCAGGTGCGCTTCTCCGCCCTGTTCGGCGTGCTGTTCCTGCTCGGCACCGACATACTGGCCCGCTGGCTGATCCAGCCGTTCGAGCTGCCCAACGGGGTGATCCTGGCGCTGGTCGGCGCCCCCGTGCTCATCCTGGTGGTGCGCGGCGGTGGCTTCCGCTCCCTGCTGGCCGTGAAATAAGGTTGCCCTGCCTGATGAGAAATTCCATGAACAAGACCCCGCTTTCCCTCCCCTCCGGCACCTTCTCCCTGCGGCTGGGGGGAGGCGCATTGCTGCTGGATCGCCGTGCCTGGCTCGTCACCCTGGCGCTGGTGCTCGCCCTCATCCTGCTCTCCCTGCTGGCCCTGACCCTGGGCTCAGGCAAGATCACCATGCCGGGGGTGATCCAGACACTGCTTGGAGAGGGGAGCCGGCTCGACCAGGTGACAGTGTTCAAGATCCGGCTGCCGCGCATCATCGCCGTGCTGGTGGCCGGTGCCGCCATGGGCCTCTCCGGCTGCCTGGTGCAGACCCTGGTCCGCAACCGCCTCGCCACCCCGGACATGATAGGGGTCAACGAGGGGGCGTCCCTTGCCATCATCATCTTCTCCCTCTACCTGACCCTGGGCACCTGGCCCTGGTGGGCCGCGCCGCTCGGCGCCCTGTTTGCCGCCGCCGTGCTCTATGCCCTGTGCAACAAGCCGGGGGAGCAGGGTTATCTGTTCGTGGTGATCGGCATCGGCGTCTCCGAGCTGATGAGCGCCCTCGGCCAGTTCGTGATGTCCACCCAGTCCCTGGTGCACCTCACCAGCCTCTATCTCTGGAACATGGGCAACTTCGTCGGCCAGGGCTATGGCACTGTGTTGCCGGTGGGGATACTGATCCTGCTCATCTGCCCCTGGGTCGTCTACCTCTCCCGCGCCCTCGGCGTGCTGCGCCTGGGATCCGTCACCGCCCAGAGCCTGGGGATCAATGTGAACCGGGTGCAGATCGGGGTGCTGGCCCAGGCCATCATGGTCGCGGCCCTTGGCACCGCCATCGGCGGCCCCGTGGTCTTCATCGCCATGGCGGCCCCCATCCTCGCCTCCTGGCTCAGCCGGGATCGCATAGTGCCGCTGTGGATTGCCGCCCTGTGCGGCGCCCTGCTGCTGCTGGCCAGCGACACCCTGGTGCGAGTGCTGGCCAGCCCCCACGAGGTGGCCACCGGCATCATGACCCGTATTCTTGGCGGCATACTGCTGCTGTTCCTTCTCATCAAAGACAGACAGAGAACCGACTGATGACGCTCACCGTTAACCGCCTTCACTTCGGCTATCAGCAAAAGCCCGTCTTCAAGGACATCAACGTCACCATCCCCCAGGGCAAGCTGGTGGGGATCGTCGGCCCCAACGGCGGCGGCAAGTCCACCCTGCTCAAACTGCTGGCGGGCCAGGAGCAGCCCCAGGGCGGCGAGATACTGCTCAAGGGCAGGCCCCTTGGCAGCTATGACAAGAAGGCCCTGGCCCGGGAGCTCGCCTACCTGCCCCAGCGCCCCCTGGTGCCCGCCGGCATCCAGGTCGAGCAGCTGGTGCAGTATGGCCGCCACCCCCATCAGGGCTGGTTCAATCAGTGGAGCCAGGAGGACGCCCGCATGGTGCGCTGGGCCTGCGAGCGAATGCAGCTCGGGGAGATATTGCAGCAGAGCGCCAGTTCTCTCTCCGGTGGCCAGGCCCAGCGGGTCTGGCTCGCCATGGTGCTGGCCCAGGATGCGGACATCATACTGCTGGACGAGCCCACCAGCGCCCTGGACATAGGCCACCAGACCGAGGTGATGGAGGCCATCCACCAGATCACCGCCGAGGGCAAGACGGTGCTTATCGTCATCCACGATCTCGCCACCGCCGCCCGCTACTGCGACGAACTGATCGCCATCGGCGAGGGGGGCATCCAGGCCATGGGCCCGGCCCGGGAGGTGGTGACCAAGCCCCTCATCGACCGCCTCTACCAGACAGACGTGGACATACTGCATGCCCCGGGCGACGGTGCCCCCATCATAGTGCCGCGCCGGCGCCAGGACAGGGCGGCGAGCAAGCAGTCGGCCTGAGATGGATAGCAAGAAACCGCCTGATGGCGGTTTCTTTGTCTGGGCAGTGGCTGGGCGCGAGAGCCCGGGCGCCGCTCACAACAACAAGGTGGTGAGCACGCCTCCCGACAGCGGCTGCCAGTGCAGTGTGGCACGCCAACCGGCGGGCAGGGTCGGCGTCAGGGGGGCCTTCAGCTCGAGGGTGAGGCTCTGGGCTGTCATCCCCAGCCAGCGGGCATCGAGAAAATCAAAATAACGCCCCACCCTGGGATGGAGCGCCTTGAACAGGCTCTCCTTGGCAGAGAACACCAGGGTGAGTCCCTCCGCCCTGCTCAGGCCGACGGCGCGGGCACCGGCCTCCAGCCGCCCCCACTCATCCTCATCGACGATACCGGGCCAGAGCTGACTCCCCTGCTCCGGCCCCAGCCAGGCCTCCAGATCCAGCCCCATCCCCCCCTCTGCGGGGCGCACCCCGCACAGGGCCACCCCCTGCCCCGCCAGCACGCTGTGGCTGATGCTCCCCTCCATTCCCGCGGGCCAGAGGGGCTCCCGGGCCGCTCCGATGGCCACAGTGCTCCCCGCAAGGCCGAAGGGGCGCAGGGCCTCACGAGCCGCCAGCCTACCGGCCAGAAACTCCCCCAGCCGCTTGGGGGCCGCTCGCTCTAGGCTGGCGGGCAGCGCCATGCCATGGGCCTCGACGCAACCTGGGGTAAAGGCGGCGGGATTGAAACAGACCCGGTGCAGGGACAGAGGACGGGACACCGGCAGCGGCAGGCTGTCGACATGGAGGATGAAACCGGGGTCTGAGGGGAAAGCGGGCATAGCAGGCTCCTTGCCAGGAAGGGGCCATGGTAGCAAATCCTCCCCCCGTGAGGCGAGAAACACAAATGACAATTGTTATCACTTGGCTTTGTGGTAGCATGTTCCCGCCCGTTTGGGACCCTGTCTCCCCCGATTTCACCAAGAAGGATGTAACAGATGAAGATCGCTTCTCCCCTGGCCGCCGTGCTGATGCTGGCCAGCCTGGTCGGCTTCCAGGCCAAGGCCGACACCGAGACCCGTCAGGTGACCGATGCCGACGGCAAGACACTGGCGGTGCCCGCCCAACCCAAGCGGGTCCTGGTGTTGAGCGAGATCGATCTCGACAGCGCCCTGACCCTGGGGGTGCAGCCAGTCGGCACCGTCAACGGTCGCGGTCAACCCACCCTGCCCCGCTATCTGCTGGACAAGGCGGGCAAGGAGATCGCCGTGGTCGGCGATCTGGACAACCCCAACCTGGAGAAGCTGATCGACCTCGAACCCGACCTCATCCTCACCGGCCAGACCAAGCCAGAGCTCCTGGCCCTGCTCAAGGAGATAGCCCCCACAGTCGTCACCGGCCACTGGGGTGAATCCTGGAAGACCATCTTCACCCGCAGCGCCAACGCGATGAACCGTGAGGCCGAGGCCAAGGCCTTCCTCGCCCGCTATGACGCCCGCCTGGCCGAGGCCCGCAGCAAGCTCGCCAGCCACCAGGGGGAGCAGGTGAGCATAGTGCGCTGGAACCCCAAGGGGCCTAGCTACATGCACGGCGGCACCTTCGCCAGCAGCGTGGTCACCGAGATGGGGCTGGCTCGCCCTGCCCATCAGATCGGCGACAAGACACCCCACTCCCCGGCCCTGAGCCTCGAGTCCCTCAACCTGCTGGACGGTGACTGGCTGGTGATCGGCACCCTCAGCACCAGCGGCGATGCGGTGGATGCCATGAAGCAGGCCGAGCAGACCCCGGCCTTCCAGCAGCTGACCGCCATCAAGGGCAAGCGCTTCGGCGCCGTGGACGGGTCCCTCTGGACCTCCACCGGCGGCCCCCAGGCGGCCCTCAAGGTGATCGACGACGTCGAGCAGCTGCTGGCCAAACCCGATGCGGCCCCCATCGCGCACTGATCCCCATCTCGGTTGACTGCCAACAAGAAGCCCGCTTGATGCGGGCTTCTTGTTATCCATGGCTCGGCAGGACGCTTACTCCGGCAGGGGCAGCGCCTTTCTATCCAGTTTACCGCTGCCGGTCTTGGGCAGGGCATCCAGCAAGAGGATCCGCGCCGGCACCATGTAGTGGGGGAGCGTCGCCTGCAACCCCTTGCGCAGGGCGAGCCGGTTGAGGGTCACCCCGCTTTTCGCCTCCACATAGCCCACCAGCATGGCCTCGTCCCCCTCGCCCACCAGGCGCACCGCCGCCTCCTGCACCCCGGCCTGGCGGCGCAGCCCCGCCTCCACCTCGCCTAACTCGATGCGAAAGCCCCGCAGCTTGATCTGATCATCGCGCCGCCCCAGATAGAGGAAGCGATCCGCCCCCAGCAGCCGCACCCTATCCCCGGTGCGATAGAGGCGATGGGTGGCAAGGCGCAGGAAGGCGGCGCTGGTCAAGGCAGGCTTGCGCCAGTATCCCTCGCACAGGGCCGGGCTCTCGATACAGAGCTCGCCGCACTCCCCCTCTGCCACCGGCTGCCCCGCCTCGTCCAGCACCCAGTGGCGATAGCCGGGCAGGCTGTGGCTGATGGTGATCTGCCCCCCTGCCGGTGGCCAGCGCACCTCGCTCACCAGGGACCAGACGGTGGCCTCGGTGGGCCCGTAGCAGTTCCACAACCGCCGGGTGCGGGCGCAGAGCTGCTCGGCCAGCCCCATATCCAGCGCCTCGCCGCCGCACAGGGCGGTGAGGGTATCGCGTCCCTGCCAGCCGGCCTTGAGCAGCATGCGCCAGCAGGCCGGGGTGGCCTGCAGCCAGTTGATGGAGGGGTCGGCCGCCAGCAAGGCCAGCATCCCCAGGGGGTCCTTGTTGTGCTCGCCGCCCGCCACCGTCAGCCGGCCACCGCCCCAGAGCGGCCCCAGCATCTCCAGCAAGGAGATGTCGAAGGCCGGGGTGGTGATAAAGAGCCAGTGGCAACTCGGGGAGAGTCCTAGCCGCTCGCGGATCCCATCGAGGAAACAGAGCAGGGCCCGGCGGCTGATGACCACCCCCTTGGGCTCGCCGGTGGAGCCCGAGGTGAACATCATGTAGGCCGCCAGGGCGTCGTCCACCCTGGGCCAGGAGAGAGCCCCGCCGGGGGCCGGCCCCTTGAGGGGGCGCAGGGGGCAACCGAAATCCGGGGTCCCCGCCTCCTCATCGCAGATCACCGCCGAGAGCCTGGCCTGGCGGGCTATCCCCTGCAACCGCGCCAGGGGAAAGTCCGGCTCAAGGGGCACGAAGGTGAGGCCAAGGCGCAGGCAGGCCAGCAGACTGGCCACCAGATCCGGGCTGCGGGAGAGATAGAGGCCAACCCGCTCCCCTACCGCCAGCCCCTGCAATCGGGCGGCAATCTGGCCGACCCTTGCATTGAGGGCGCCATAGCTGAGCCACTGCGCATCTGATCCGCCCTCACCGGTGCCCGCCTCGCCCATACGGATGGCGGGGGCGAGCGGCGTGGCGGCCAGACAAGCGGCCAGCCGCGAGCCCAGGTTGACCGCCCCCTCACGGGGGGCGGTCCGGGTCTGCACGAGTTGGGCCTCATGGCTGATGGTCACCGTCATAGCGCGGCCTCCGTTTGGCGCACCAGCCAGTGCCCATAGAGCCGGCTGGGGGATGGGTTGGCCCTGAGGGTCTGCAGGGTGAGCGGCGCCCGATCCTGTGCGAATGCCTCGTTGAGGGCCGCCAGCAGGGCGAGCTGCTGCACAGAATCCACCCCCAGATCCATCAAGGTCTGCTGCCAGATGCCGGGCACGCCGCACTGGCGTTCCCACAGGGCCACCAGCTCGCGAGCCTCGGCCGGTGGCTGAGCCAGGCCGGGCTCAGCCCTGGTGGCGGCCACTTGTGTGACAGACGATGGTGTGGCTGCCCCTTGCGCCGGGGGCTGTGCCGCCTCCACTCTGGCCGGCTGGCTCAGATCCGCCTGCGCCAACCAGCCAAGCTCGGCCAGCCAGTCAGCCAGCACCGCCTCGGCCCGGGCCTCGGGGATCTGATCGCCGTCGAACTCGAGGCGCAGGTTGAGCTGGCCGCCACGGGCATTGACCACCAGGGAGAGCGGCAGCTCCACCTTCTCCACCACGGCGCCAAAGCGCGGCACCAGCTGATGGGGCTCGGGGGCGGCAGGGGCCGCTGGCATGGGGTAGTTCTCGAACACGAACAGGCTCTGGAACAGACGCGACCGGCCTTTGGTCAGTGCCGCCAGCGACTGGGTGCCGTGCTCGTTGAGGGCCATCAGGTCGGTCTGCAACCGGGCGATATGCTGGGCCAGGCTCAGCTCGGTACGCCACGCCAGCGCCAACGGCAGGCTGTTGATATAGAGCCCGACGCTCGCGGTGATCCCCTCGATGGGATAATCCCGGCCCGGGGTCACGTTGCCCACCAGGGTGACGGCATCGCCAGAGCGGCGTGCCAGCAGACGGTGCCAGGCATATTGGGCCAACAGGCCAGCTGTCACGCCAAGATCGCGAGCACGGTGCGCGAGCAAGCTCGCCACCTCGGTCGGCAGCGCCGTGGCGCACACCGCCGGTCGCTGCTGGGTATGGCGCCCGCTTGAGCGAGCGTCCAGGGTCACCCCGAACAGGCAGGCGAGATCGTTAGGTTTTGTTAGCAGCTCCTCCCGCCCCTGCCAGTAGGCGTCGGCGCTGCAGGCTTGACTGGCGATATGGCGGCCAAATTCGAGCCAGGCGGTATCCGGCTCGCCCTGGGGCAACAAACCGTTCATGAGAGATTGATAGGCGCGATGCAAGGACCCCAGCAACACCGGGCCGCTCCAGCCATCCAGCACGCCGTGATGGGCGCTGAAGACAACCTTGTGGTGATCGGGGGCCAGTTTGAAGCAGGCAAGGCGCAGCAGGGGTGCCTGATCCAGCGGGATCGGGCGGGCCAGATCCTGCTGGCGATAGGCCTGGATCCGTGCCTCTGCATTTGCCACCTCGGACAAGTCCTCATAGTGGAACGGCAGCTCGGCGCGCTTCATGATGCGCTGCAGCGCGACCCCGTCCGCCAGCACCAGTTCGCTGCGAAGGGCCGGCCAGCGGGCGATCTGCCCCTGCCAGGCCTGACGGTAGACCGCCACGTCCAGTGGCTGGTGATACTCGATCTCGGTCTGCAGGTGATAGGCCGTGTCACCGGGCACCAGTGCCCTGTGATGGAACATGCTCTGCTGAAGCGAGGTCATGGGCTGCAGGGTCTCCACCTCGCGCCCGGCCAGCACCTGGTCCAGCGCAGATTGGGAGAGACCCAGCCCCGGGAAGTCGCTCGGGGTGTGGCGCGGAGCCGCCTGGGCGCAGCAGTGTTCCACCAGCGCCGTCAGGTTCTCCGCCAGCCGCGCCATCAGGGCGTCGCTCGCCAGCGGGTTGAGGGCGCCCACCTGGCGCAGGGTGAGGCGGCCATCAAACACGCCCCCGTGCAGGCTCACCAGCTCGCGCGGCAGGTTGTCAGGGGATGTGGGGGCCCCCGGCGCCACGGGCAGGGGCTGCCAGGGCTGATCGGCCTCGCCCTGATGGCTGACCCCCAGATAGTTGAAGACCACCAGCGCCTGGGGCAGTTCCTGCCCACGGGGATGGTGCAGGCGCAGGGCGTTGAAGCCCACCCCCTTGTCCGGCACGGCGCGCAGCCGCTCCTTGGTGGCGCACACCAGCGCGTCCCAGGCCCCGGCATCTTCCAGCGCCAGCGGGTAGGTGCTGGTGAACCAGCCCAGGGTACGGCTCACATCGAGTTCGGCATCGATGGCCTCACGGCCGTGCCCTTCCAGCATCACGCAGTGACGGCTGCCGTAACCCTGCTCGCTCAGGGTACGAGTCAGTGCCGCCAGCAGCAGGTCGGGCACCCGGGTGAAGTAGGCCTGGTTGGCGGTGTCGATGAGGCGAGCCGTGGTCTCCTGACTCAGTTGCAGCAGGCTGGCGGCGGCACGGCCATCGGCGGCACGTTGCGCCGAGAGCAAGCCTGGCTTGCTGGCCTCCCCCTGAGCCAGCCAGAAGCCCATCTGCTCCTCTTCTCGTTTGGCGTAGGCCGCGAGCCCCTCGCCCCACTGGCGATAGCTGCTGCCCTTGGCGGGCAGCGGCTCGCCCCTGCTCACCCGTGCCAGATCTTCGGCCAGGATGCGCCAGGAGACGGCATCGATGACCAGGTGATGGAAGGCGAGGAAGAGCCCCTCCACCGTCTCACGCTCACCCTCACGCTCGCCCTCAAGGGCGAGATTGCGCAGGCGGGCCCAGGCCAGGGTATGGCCGCTGGCGGGGTCGAGCCCTCCCTGCAGCTCGGTCAGGCGGGCCTGCAGTTCGGCCTCATCGAGATTGGCGGCATCCAGGGTCGGCAGCGGCGGCAATGGCAGTTCGGCCAGGTAGCACTGGCCGGTCGGGGTCACCGCCAGGCGCAGGGCATCGTGGTGCTGGCGCAGGGTATCCAACCAGCCGCGCAGGGCCTCATCGTCCACCCCGGCCGGCAGGCGCAGGATCACCCCCTGGTTCCAGTGACCGGACTTGGCAAAGCCCTGCTCAAAGAACCAGTGCTGAATGGGATGGAGCGGGAACTCGCCGGTCAGGCTGCCCTGCTCGCTCCTGTGGCTGACGGCCTGCTGCTGGCCGAGCTGGCGGCAGAGGCGGCGCACCGTCTTGGCTTCGAACACGTCCTTCACGCTGCAGTGCAGCCCCGCATCCCGCAACCTGGTGGTGAGCTGGATGCTGAGGATGGAGTCACCGCCCAAGCGGAAGAAGTCATCCTCCACCCCGAGCGGTTGCTTGAGCACCCCTTGCCAGATGGCAAGCACTGTCTGCTCCAGTTCGTTTTGCGGCTCGCCCTTGCTCTGCTGCCAGACGATGGCGGGCAGGCGGCGCAAGTCCAGCTTGCCGTTGGGGGTGAGCGGCATCTCAGGCAGCCAGCAGAGGCGCGCCGGCACCATGTATTCGGGCAGGCACTCGCCGGCCCGCTGCAGCAGGGCATCGCCGTCGGGCTCCCTTGCCCCGGCCTGCAGACAGGCGTAAGCGAGCAGGCGCCCCTCCTGCACCACCACCTTGATCTGGCGCATCGCCGGGCACAATTCGGCAAGCCGGGTCTCTATCTCCCCCGGCTCGATGCGATAGCCGCGCAGTTTGATCTGCTCGTCTATCCGGCCCAGATACTGGATGTTGCCGTCGCGGCGCAGCAGGGCCCGATCGCCGGTGCGATAGAGGCGATGGGTTCGATCAGCCAGCGCCAGCTCGATAAAGGCCTCCTGGGTGCGCTCCGGCAGATTGAGGTAGCCGCGAGCCAGCCCCAGCCCTGCCAGGCAGAGCTCGCCGGGGACCCCCACCGGGCAGAGGTTGCCCGCCTCGTCCAGGATCAGCGCCTTCAGGTTGTTGACGGGGCGACCTATGGTGATGGGCGCCCCCGGGGTGAGCCGCGCGCAGAGCGCGGTGACGGTACATTCGGTCGGGCCGTACATGTTGAACAGGGCCACCCGCTCCCCCCAGCGCTCCACCAGGCTGCTCGGGCACGCCTCGCCGCCAAAACCGATGGCCTTGAGGGAACCGAGATCCGCCGGTGGCAACAGGTTCGCCAACAGCGCCGTGGGCAAAATCATATGGCTGGCACCCCGAGCGATCGCGGCCGTGATGGCCCCCTCCCCCGGCTCGCCGAAGTGCAGGGCCGCACCGCAGTAGAGCGGCAGCAAGGCGGTCATGTTGCCCGCATCGAACGAGAGGGACATGCAGTTGAACATGGCACCATTCTGATCAAGGGCGATACGCTCGCCGTGATCCGCCATCAGGTTGACCAGGCTGCCCTGCTCCACCATGACCCCCTTGGGCAGGCCGGTGCTGCCGGAGGTGTAGATGATCTGGGCCAGCATGGCGGCGTCCCGAGGCAGTGCAGGCGTGCTGGTTGGCATCTTGTCCAGCGCAAGCCCGTGCAGATCCTGATATTCGGCAGTCGTGCCCGCCAGCGCCTCGCCAAGCCGCGGGTCCGGCACGCCACCCAGCACCAGGCTGATGGATGCATCGCCTAAGATATGGGCCAGCCGCTCGGCGGGATAGGCAGGATCGAGCGGTACATAGGCCGCCCCCGCCTTCCAGCAGGCGAGCAACGCGATAACGAAGGCCACATCGCGTCTGGCCTGGATGCCGATGGCGGCGCCCGGGGTGACGCCCTGAGCCTGCAGCCAGTGAGCCAACCGGTTGGCACTCACCTCCAGCTCGCAATAGGTCAACGATTGCGCGCCGTCGCTGACCGCCAACGCGTCCGGCAACTGAATAGCGCGCCGCTCGATATGACAGAGCAGGGTGTCGCGGTTGTGGTAATCCCGCGGCAGGTCGGCAAGCAGTGCGGCCAGCGCCGCCTGGTCGGTGCCCGCCTCCAGCGGCAGTTGCCAGATGTCGGTCTCGGGGGCCGCCACCACGGCGCGCATCAGGTGCAGCAGGCGATCGGCAAGAGCCTGGATGGTCTCTCGCTCGAACAGGGCGGTGGCGAACAGCCAGTCTACCCGGACGGAGTCCATCAGCTCGGTCACCTTGACCGAGATGTCGGTCTTGGCCGGCAGCACAGGCGAGGTCTCCTCCACCAGCTGGCAGCCGGGGATGAGGTCGTTGAAGTCCACCTTGGCCTGATAGACCAGCATGATCTGGAAGATGGGGTTGATGGCGGTGGTGCGATCGGCGCCGATGGCCTCGGCCAGCGCCTCGAAACGGTAGAGCTGGTGATCGAAGGCCGCCAGATCCTCCTCCCGGCACTGCTGCAGATAGTCGACAAAGCTGGGCTTGCCGCTGAGTTGAGTGCGCAGCACGAGCGTATTGACGAAAAAGCCCACCAGGGACTCGATCTCGTGGCGTTCGCGATAGGCGAGCGGGGTACCGATCACCACCTCCTTCTCGCCGCTCTGGCGCACCATCAGCAGGGCAAACAGGGCGTGCAGACCGATGAAGTTGGAGGTGCTGTGGCGCTGGCAGAGGCGCTTGAAGCTCTCCCACAACTCGTTGTCGATGGTGGAGAAGACAAGCTCGCCGCCGCTGTCCTGATGGGCCGGGCGCGGCTTGTCGAGCGGCAGGCCGTGCACCTCGGGGCTGCCACCGAGCCGATCAACCCAGAACGGCTTGAACTCGGCGTGATAATCGAGAAAACGGTCAGAGTTGAACCAGCGGGCATAGTCGATGTAGGTGAGCGGCAGCTCGCTCACCTGCAGGGGTTCGCGGTTCTGATGGGCAAGAAAGGCGCGCTTGAGATCCGCGAACATGTTCTTGACCGACCAGCCGTCGGAGATGATGTGGTGCTGGGTGATCAGCAGCACGTGCTCGCGGCTGCCCAGCCGAATAAGGTGCACCCGGCTGAGATCCCCTTTGGTCAGGGAGAAGGGGCGCCCTATCTCTTCCCGCACCCGGCGAGCCACATAGGCTTCGCGCTCGGCTGCCGGCTCTGCGCTCACGTCCTCGATATGCAGCTTGAAGGGGGTGTGGGGCAGGATCTCCTGCGCCCCCCTGCCCGCCTCGTCCTTGATGAAGCGGGTACGCATGCTGGGGTGGCGGGCAAACAGGTGGTCGAAGGCAAACTCCAGCGCCGCCGTGTCCAACTCTCCCTTAACGCGAAAATAGACCGGCATATTGTAGAGGTGGGAAGCCTCCTCGTACTGCTCGATAAACCAGAGTCCGCTCTGAGACGAGGAGAGCGGCCCCTGCCGGGCGCCCTCGGCATCACGTTGCGCAAGAATGGGCGCCTCGAAGGCGGCACGGGCCGCCAGGCAGCGCACCAGCTCATCCTTGTGGGCCTTGATGGTGGCGCCGATGGCCGGCGTCACCGCCTCCTTGCTCGACTGGGAGATAAGCTGGCCCTTGTCGTTCAGCGCCAACTTGACCCCCTGCCGTTCCAGCTGTTTCAACAGCAAAATCATATTGTTCATCTGTTTCTCAAGCCTCAGGCACTCAGGGTGGCGCCACCGTCGACGACCAGATCCTGCAGCGTGATGTGGCTGGCCAGATCCGAGGCCAGGAAGAGGACGGTATGGGCGATCTCCGCCGGGGTGGCCACCTTGCGCAGGGGGATGCCGAGCTTGAACTGCTCCGGCAACCCGGCAATGGTGCGGGCCATGGCCTCCTCGCTTGGCAGCATGCCCCGCAGCATGGGGGTATCCGTCGAGCCCGGCGACACCAGGTTGGCGCGCACGCCGAAGGGGGCCAGCTCCAGCCCCACCGTCTGGGTCAGGCTGGTGGCCGCCGCCTTGGAGGCGCAGTAGGCCGCCATCTGCATGCGCGGCACATGGGCGGCGTTGGAGCCTATGGTAACGATGGCACCGCGCCGCTGCCCCTTGAAGTGGGGCACCAGGGCCCGCAGCAGATAAAAGACGCCGCTGGCGTTGACCGTCATGCAGTCGTGCCAGTCGTCATCGCTTAAGGTTTCGGTAGAACCGAGGCGCAGCACCCCGGCCCCGTTCACCAGCACATCGAGCCCGCCGTCCGCCAGCAGCGCTGCGCAGCAGGCGTTGACCGCCTTCGAATCGCCGATATCGAGCAGCCGGGTGGCATAGGGGTAGTCGGCTTCGGGAAACGCCAGATCCAGCCCCACCACACAGGCGCCGGCCGCCACGAACTGCGTTGCCACCTCGCGGCCGATGCCGCGCCCGGCCCCGGTCACCCAGACCCGCTTGCCAGTGAAATCAAAGGCCATTACTTGTTGCTCCTTGCTCATCACCACACCATCTCCACGCTCTCTTCATCCTCGGAAAGCAGGCCGTCGAGGAAGCGGCAGAAGTCATCGAGGCGCGGGTGATCGAACACGTCGGAGACCTTGACCTGCACCCCGAACTCGGCGCCGAGCCGGTTGACGATCTGGATGGTCTGCAGGGACTGGCCCCCCAGCTCGAAGAAGTTGTCGGCGGGCGCCATGGTGGCGAGCCCCAGGATCTGCTGCCAGATGGCGCCGACCCGGTTCTCGGTCTCGCTGCCAAGGGCCAGAGCTTCGCCCCCCGCCTGGTAGGCGGCCAGCAAGGCCTTGCGATCCAGCTTGTTGGAGCCGGTGCGGGGCAACTGGTCATAGTGGCGATAGTCGGTGGGGATCATGGCGGCAGGCAGCACCCTGGCGAGCTGCGCCTTGATGGCCCGGCTGTCGCGCTCAGGCCCCGCCACGAAGGCCACCAGCCGGCGCACGCTGCCGATGCTCACCCCCTGCACGCACGCCTCGTCTACCCCAGGCAGGGCCAGCAGCTGGGCCTCCACTTCGCCGGGCTGGATGCGATAGCCGCTTATCTTGAATTCGTTGTCACGCCGACCGAGGTAGACCAGCCGGCCAGCCACCAGGCGCACCCGATCGCCGGTGCGATAGACGGGCACACTCTCCTCACCGATCCGCAGGGTGCCAAAGCTGCCTTGTACGCCCCCCACATAGCCGTTGGCCAGCTGCGGGCCGAGCAGCACCAGTTCACCCTCGCTGGCGGGTTGCTCCCCTGCCCCCAGGATGAGCGCCTGCATGCCGGGCAGCGGCAGGCCGATGGGCAACTGGGCCTGGTTCGGGTCTTCCTGTTGCAGCTCCTGGGTGGTCACCACCACGGTCGTTTCGGTGGGGCCGTAGGTGTTGAAGAGGCGCACATCGGCGCGGCCCTGGCGCTGCCACTGGGCCAGCTGCTCGGGGTAGACCGCCTCGCCGCCGATGATGACGGTGGCCAGATTGGCAGGAATGTGCGCCTGACCCGCCGTCAGCGCCACCACCCACTCGTTCCAGAACGCGGTGGGCAGATCGAGGTGGGTGATCCCCATCAGCTCCACCCCGGCCGCAAAGGCGGGCATGGATTCGAGCAGGGCGTCGGTGCGCAGCACCAGGGTGGCACCTGCGCTCAAGGTAGCGAACACCTCCTCGATGCTGGCGTCGAAGTTGAAGGGGGCGAATTGCAGCATCCGCGCCTCTTCATCCAGGTGATAACGGCAGCGGGCCGCGGCGGCGAAGTGATCCAGGGCGCCGTGGCTGACTGCTACCCCTTTGGGCAGACCGGTCGAACCCGAGGTGAACATCAGGTAGGCGACGGCGTGGTCGGCGGCCGGCTGGTTGAGCCGATCGTCGCTCACCAGATCCCCCGCCAGCAGGGTGCGCCCCTCAAACAGGCTGGCCAGCTTGTGGCGGTACTCGGCCTGGGTGATCAGGGTCTTGACCTCCCCCAGTCGCAGGATATGGCCCTGGCGCTCCAGGGGCTGCTCGGGATCGAGGGGCACGTAGACGGCGCCCGCCAGCAGCACCGCCAGCTGGGCGAAGATGGCCTGGGGGGTGCGGGCCAGCATGACCCCCACCTTGTCGCCGGGGGCGACGCCTTCGGCCTGCAGGGCGGCCGCCATCTGTTCGGATCTGGCCAGCAGCGCCTCGTAGCTGAAGCGGGCCTCTCCCTGCTCCAGCGCTACCTTGTCCGGGGTCTGGGCGGCGAAGTGGCAGAGCGCCTCCAGCACGGGGCGCACCTGGATGGCCTCGTGGGCGGGGCCGGCGATCAGGGACCTGGCTCGCTGCTCGGCCAGCCAGTCGGCCTTGAGCGCTCCCAGGGTCTGGGCGGGCTCCGCCAGCCAGCGTCCCAGCAGGGCAAACAGGGTATCGGCGATGGCTGCCAGATCGGCCTGCCGGTAGCAGCCGGGGTTGGCATCCAGATCCAGGCGTGGCTGGCCATCGACGCCGACCTGCACCTCTATGGTGAGATCCTCCACCGGCCCGGCGCTGATATTGAGAATATGGGCTTCGAGCGGCCCGAAGCGACGGGCGTGATCGAACGGCATGATGTTGACCAGGGGGCCGAACAAGCGCTTCTCGCCCCCCACCAGACCGAGGTCGCGGCGCAGCAGCTCGTAGCGGTAGTGCTGGTGTTTGCGCACGCCACGCTTGGCCTTGGCCACGGCGCCGGCGGCCCCCGCCAGATCCAACGCGTCATCAAGCTCCAGAGCCAGGGGAGTGATGTTCATCTGCATGCAGGGCACGGTCAGGGACGCCGAACCGATGCGGTTCATCATCATCAGGCCAAGCAAAGTTTGTTGCTGGCCACTGGCAAGGGAGAGCTGGGCCGATAGGCCGGCCAGCAGCAGATCGGGCCAACCCAGCTTGTGCTCGTCGGCAAAGCCGGTCAGCGCCTGCCACAGCGCCGCCGGCAAGGGGCGACTCTCGCGAATAAACTCGGCGGCGATGGGCGCGCGGGTGTCACCAAAAGACTTCACCTCGGGCCAGCCTTGCAGCTGCTCCTGCCAGAAGGCGCGGGCGGCGGCGTTCTTGCCGCTCTGCTCGCGGCTCGCCTCTTCCGCCAGCACCTCAGCCAACGAGCCGAAGGGGGATGGGGAGTTCATCTCACCGGCCAGCCCCTCTGCATACAGCTCGGCGATGCGCTGGAACAGCAGGGTGGTACCAAAGCCGTCGAGGGCGATGTGGTGCACGCAGCTGTAGAGGTAATCGCGGCCGGGGCCGCGCAGCAGGGCGAAGCGGCAGGGCGCCTCTTTGGTCAACTCGAACGGGCGGCGCAGATCGGCCCGGGCCCAGGCGCGGGCCAGCGTCTCGTCATCGCGCTCGAGGGAGACCTCTTCATAGGCCAGGGGCAGCTCGTGCGAGACGAAGCAGACCGCCTCCTTATCGTCTTCGAAGTGGCCCTTGAGCGCCTCGCACTCCCCCACCGCCTTGGCAAGGGCTGCGGCCAGCACGACCGCCTCGACCTTGCCATCGAAGGCGATGCACTCGGCGGTGTTGAACATCGCCTTGTCGTCGCTCAGCAGATGTCCGGACCAGAGCCCCTGCTGGGGGATGGTCAAGGGGAAGCGGTTCATGGGGTCACCTCCAGGGCCTGGGCTGCCAGCCTGGCCTCGATGAGGCGCCACCAGCCGTTGAGGGTCGGCAACTTGGCGAGATCCACGAAACCGAGCTCCACCCCGGCAGCGCGCCACTCGGTGAGCAGGGCCATGATCCGCACCGAATCCAGACCGTAGTCGATGAGGTTCTCGTCGGGATCAAACTCCCCTTCGTCCTCGTCGATGTGACTCAACAACCGCGCCTTGAGCCCCTCATACGTCAGCAAGGGATTGGTGGGCTGGGCGGCAGAAGCGGAAGCCGTGGCAAGGGCCAGCACCTCCTCGCAGGGGATCACCTTGCCGCAGCGGGTCGCCACGTAGTCGAGCGCCATCTGGTGATCGGCCAGGGAGAAATCCGCCACCCCGTCCGCCAGGAAGAAAGGCTGGATATCGCGCATGAAGGCGTCGCAGGCAGTCATCATGCAGCCGATATGGCCGTAGATGCCACCGATGATCAGCTGATCCCGCCCCTGACTTTCAAGCATCTGCTCGAGCTCGGAGCGCTGGAAGGCGCTGTAGCGCCACTTGACCAGCACGGTGTCGTCAGACTCCGGGCGCAGGGCGGCCACCACCTGCTGCTGCTCGGGCCGCTTGTTGAGCCCCGGGCCCCACATGTCGTTGAGCAGGGCGCGATCTTCGGGGGATTGATCCTTGGGCTGGGCGGTGTAGAAGACCGGGATGCCGAGGGCCTTGCACTGCTTGCGCACGGCGGCCAGACGCTCGGTGAGCGCCGCCATCAGCGGGCTGTTCTCGCCGTAGAAGGCGGTGAAGTACTCCTGCATGTCGTGGATCAGCAGGGCGGCGCGTTTGGGATCCAGAGACCAGTTGACCTTGTTGGCCTTCCACTGGCTGGGCATGGCGTAGTTGTTCAGGGTTGGGATAGCCATAACGTCATGATTCCTTGTTAGTTTTATGCTGTTGTCAGGGGCTGGTTGGCGGCGATGGTGTGCGCAATGCGCGCCCGCAGCCCCTGCTTGTCAATCTTGCCCACCGCCGTCATGGGCAGGGCGTCCAGGGTTTCGAAACGGTCTGGCAGCTTGAAGTCCGCCACCCCGCGCTCGCGCAGAAACTTGCGCAAGGCCAGCGGCTTCAAGGCGGGATCCGTGCTGACGATAAAGGCGCAGCTCTTCTCCCCCATGGCACTGTCGGGCATGGAGACCAGGGCCGCATGGGTGATGGCCGGATGGTGCAGCAGCTGGTTTTCCACCTCTTCCGCCGCTATTTTCTCGCCGCCCCGGTTGATCTGATCCTTCTGCCGCCCGACCACCGTCAGGTAACCATCGGCATCCTGTACCACCAGGTCGCCAGAGCAGTAGAAGCCCTCGGCATCGAACACCCGGGCGTTGTGGGCCGGGCTCTGGAAGTAACCGCGGAAGGTATAGGGGCCGCGGGTGTGCAGGGCGCCAGGCTCGCCGGGGGCGACCGGGTTGCCCGCCTCATCGAGGATGCGCACCTCGTCGTCCGGGCTCATGGGGCGACCCTGGGTGTGAATGACCTTCTCGTCGGGATCAGAGAGCCGGGTGTAGTTGACCAGCCCCTCCGCCATGCCGAACACCTGCTGCAGCCGGCAGCCGAGCAGCGGCCCAATCTTGCTGGCTACCGCCTCCCCCAGCTTGGCGCCGCCCACTTGCAGCAAGTCGAGGCTCTCGAGCCGAGTGCGCGCAGCGGGATCAGCTTCCGCTGCCTGCAGCCAGAGGGAGACCGCCGGCGGCACCAGCGAGGTGAGGTTGACCCGGTGGCGGGCGATCAGCGGGAAACAGCTGATGGGGCTGGGGTCGGGTGCGAGCACCACGGCGCCGCCCGCCTCGAACACCCCCAAAGCTCCCGGGGAGCTCAAGGGGAAGTTGTGGGGCGCCGGCAGGGCGCACAGATAGCGGGTGTGGGGCCCCAATTCACAGATTTCATTGCTGCGGCGCACGCTGTAGAGGTAATCGTCATGGGTGCGCGGGATAAGCTTGGGGGTGCCTGTGCTGCCGCCGGATAGCTGGAAGAAGGCCACCTCGTCCGCCGGAGTCGGGCCATGGGCGGGGAGTGCCAACGCCTCGCTCCTGGCCAGATCACTCAGCCAGTGAGCCAGCCCCAGCTCTCCCGCGTCCCCATCCAGCAGCACCAGTTCGGCGCCGATGACGCGCAACAGGTCACTGTGGCGCTCCCCGCTGGCGAACAGGCCATGGGCCAGCGAACCGACAAAGAGGCGGGGCTTGATCTGCTCGGCGTAGGACACCAGCTCCAGCCGGTTGTGGCTAAAGAGCGCATTGACCGGCGCTATGCCGGCTTTGAGCAGGGCGAAGAACACCAGATAGAACTCGGCCACATTGGGGAGCTGCACCAGGGCGGTATCCCCCACCCCTAGGCCGTGGCGGGCCAGACGCCCGGCCAGCCGGCTCGAGGCGGCGTCCAGCGCCCGATAGCTGAAGCGGCGCTCGCCGCAGAGGATGGCCTCGGCATCGGGGGCCAGCTCGCACTGACGCGCCAGCATGGCGGTCAGCGGCTCGCCGCGCCAGTACCCCTTGGCACGGTATTGATTCGCCAGTTCCGCTGGCCAGCGGGTATAGGGCAGAAAACAGCGGCTATCGCTCATTGCGCCACCTCCGGACTCAGGCCAAGGGCTTTCAGATTTGGCTGCCCGCTCGGCCAGCCCAGGCATTGACGTTGGCTCATTGCGCCACCTCCAAATCCAGGCCCAGGGCCTTGAGCATGGTCCCCAGCTTGGTGCAGGTCTCGGCCCACTCCATGGCGGGATCCGAGCCCGCGACGATCCCGGCGCCGGCAAACAGCTCCACCTGATGGCCATCGAGCACGCCGCAGCGGATCACCACGGCCCACTCGCCGTTGCCCTGGCTGTCGCACCAGCCGACGATGCCGCTGAACAGGGCGCGCCGAAAGGGCTCCTGCTCGCGGATGAACTGGCGCGCGAGATCCGTGGGATAACCGCACAGGGCCGGGGTGGGATGCAGCTGGCAGGCGAGTGACAGCACCGATGCCTCGCTGCCGTGCAGCTGGCCTGCGATGGGGGTACCCAGATGCCAGAGGGTATCCGTGCTCATCAGGGAGGGATGGGCCGGAATGGCCAGCTCGCGGCAGTGGGGGGTCAGCACCCGGCGGATCTCGTCGATCACCAGGCAGTGCTCATGCTGATCCTTGTGGGAGGCCAGCAGATCCCGGGCCACCGCCTCGTCCTGTTGCGGATCGCTCGCCCGTCTGGCCGAGCCCGCCAGGGGGTGGGTGAACACCTCTCCCCCGCTGACCCGCAGCAGCAGCTCCGGGCTGGCGCCCAGCAGGCGACGCGTCCCATCCAGGGGCAGAGAGAAGTGAAAGGCGTGGGGGTTCTGGGTCATCAGCCGGGCCAGCACCTGCTCGGGATCGGCGGGCTTGTGCAGGGTAAGGATCAGCTTGCGCGACAGCACCACCTTGGCGAGTCGTCCCTGGGCGAACGCATCCAGGGCGGCGCTCACTGAGGCCTGAAATTCGGCGGCGGCCGGGGTGCTCTGCACCGAAATGGCCTGGTTCGCGGCCTGGGGGCCGGGTTCGCACTGGCGGCGCTCGCTGCGTTCAACCTGGCCGGGCACATAGAGGCAGGAGGGTTCGGCGGGATCGAAGGCGAAGGCGCCGATCAGCAGGGGATTGGCCTGGCCTGCGGCCCTGGCGGCCGCCATGGCCGCGTCTATCTGCCGTGCCAGCAAGGGCCATTCACTGGCTGGCGTTCGGATCGGCTGACCCAGATCATTGGCCCGGATCTCTCCCTGGTTCGACGTGAACAGGACGTCGGGGGTCGCAGCCTGACGCGGCGCGCGGGTTTCCATCACTTGAGTATCCATTTCACACCCATCGAATAAGACTATAAATGATAACTATTATCAGTCCGTTATCGTGCGGCGCTAAAATACTCGCTTTGAAATCCCCGGGTCAATGGAATTTGCTCGGGACATAACTGGAACCTTTATAGGGATATAGCCGTACAGGGACAGAGGGTGGCAAGCAGCAAGACGCCAGCCCCTGGGCCAGGGGCGCCTCCCCCAACCTGTGTTGCGACAGAGGATGACTGGACTGGCCTCGGGTGTCAGAGAGGGGAGTGCCTGGTCAGAGGCGATCGGGAACACGGCTGCGAATGACAAGGAGCCAGCCGACATAGAACCCCACAGGCAATTGATAATTATTTTCATTTAAATAAGAATAAGCGCCATTGTCAGCCAGGAGTCTTCCCATGTCCCAGCCCGTTCCGGTCAATCGTCCCCGCCTGCTCAGCGTCAAACAGGTGCAGGATCTTACCCCCCACCTGCGCCGAGTCTGCCTGACAGGCCCCGATCTTGCCGACTACCCCTTCACCTGCGGCGGCGCCCACATCAAGATCATGCTGCCGCAACCCGGACAGGCCCATGCCGTCCTGCCCACCCCCACGCCCCAGGGGCCACGCTGGGAGGATCCGAGCCAGAGGCCCATCATGCGCACCTTCACCATTCGCGCCTTTCGCCCCGAGGTGCTGGAGCTGGATATCGACTTCGCGCTCCATGGCGAGACGGGCCCGGCCAGCCAATTTGCCCTCAATGTCAAGCCGGGGGACAGACTCGCCATCTCGGGCCCCGGTGGCCCCAATCCGATGCTGCAACGCGCCGACCACTACTACATGGTGGGGGATCTCACCTCCCTGCCCGCCATCTGCGCCATGGCGGAGGTGATGGCGCCCGAGGCCAAGGGCCACATAGCCCTGCTGGTGCCCCATGAACAGGAGATCCTGGATATTCCTCTGCCAGCTGGAGTCAGCCTGCGCTGGTTTATCGGCAATCCGGATCAGACCCGGAGCACTGGTGGACTACTTCACCAGCCTGCCCATGGCGAGCGATCGGAGTTACTTCTGGTTCGGTGGTGAAGAGGGACTAGTCGTGCCCATGCGTCGCCACGTCAGGCGTACCCTGGAGGTGGATCGCAGCCGTGTCTATGCCGTGCCCTACTGGCGCCATGGCAAGGATGAAGAGGCTTACCATCATGACCGCCACGACGTGATGGACAGCTGATCTTCCATCAGTTCCTGTCAGGGCCCGCGCTGTGCCAGCCCGGGCTCTGCTGGTTTCAGCCCCCCATTTTGATGCGCCTCTCGTTAGTGCTTGCATGTCGGACATAAAACAAGATAATGATAATCACTCTCAATTAAGATATTGGTTTAGCCCCATCAACAGCACAAGATCTGTGCTGCACCCAACGCCTTCTATTCCGTTCGCATCACAAGGTAACCCTGATGGCAGTCTTGAACTCGGTAATGCGTGCCTGCGCAGTGACAGCACTCCCCACCCCGGCCGAACTCTTGGCACAACACCCTTGCCCGGCCCCCATGCAGACCCGGATTGCACGGCATCGTCAGCAGGTCAGCGACATTCTGAGCGGTGCAGACGACCGCCTGCTGGTGGTGATAGGCCCCTGTTCCCTGCACGATCCCAACGCCGCTCTCGATTATGCCAGGCGGCTGGCCCCTCTGGCCGAGCAGTATGGTGATCGTCTGCAGATAGTGATGCGGGCCTACTTCGAAAAGCCGCGTACCACAGTGGGCTGGAAAGGGTTGGTTTTCGATCCCCATCTGGATGGCAGCCATGATCTCGACCTGGGTCTGCGACTGGCGCGCCAGCTCCTGCTCGACATTGGCGAGCTGGGCCTGGCCACCGCCACCGAGTTTCTCGATACCACCAGTTTCCTCTATCTCGCCGACCTCATCAGCTGGGGAGCGATCGGTGCCCGCACCACCGAGTCCCAGGTCCATCGTCAACTCGCCTCCGCCCTGCCCTGCCCGGTCGGTTTCAAGAACGGCACAGATGGCAATGTCCGGGTCGCTATGGATGCCATCCAGGCGAGCCGGGCCTCCCACCTGTTCACGGCGCCCGGTAGCCAGGGCGGCATGGTCGTGATCCGCAGTGAAGGCAATGATGCTGGCCACATCATATTGCGGGGGGGAGCCCATCCCAATTACCACAAGGCCGATGTGGAGGCCGCCGCCACGCAGCTGCGCCAGCAAGGGCTCAATGAACGGCTCATGGTCGATTGCAGCCACGGCAACAGCCAGAAACTGCACAAGAACCAGCTCAGGGTGGCCGAAGCGATCTGCCATCAGCTGGCCGAAGGTAGCCAGGCCATCGCTGCCGTCATGGCCGAGAGCTTCCTGATCGAAGGCAGCCAGGCCCCCGCCCCCTTGAGCGAGCTCACTTACGGCCAGTCAGTGACCGATGCCTGCCTTCATTGGGATGACAGTCTGCACCTGCTCACCATGCTGGCCGATGCCGTGTCGGATCGGCGCCGTCAGCACCAGGCAGAGAGAGCACAACTCCCCCAGTGGGATGCCCAGCTCGCCGGATGACCTCGACAGCTGGCGCCGCCCGAATGAAGGCTGTGCCGGCCCTCCATGCCCGACGGCCATGAGTCCTCCCCATAACGGCGCCATACCAGACCCGGAGCAGGCTGCGCCCCCACCTCTATACTTGGCCGATGTTCCCCTTCATCCAGGGTCTCCCATGCTGCTGCGCTTCACCCTCTGTCTGCTGCTCTGCTTTACCCTGGCCCCCCTGCCCGGGGCAAGCCCGCTCAAGGTCGAGATCGTGGACCAGGGGTTGGTGCATCCCTGGGGGCTGGCTTTCCTGCCCGGCGGCGATCTGCTGGTGAGCGAACGACCCGGCCGCCTGCTGCGCATCAGCGCCGATGGTCAGCGTCATCCGGTAGCTGGCCTGCCCGAGATAGCAGCCGAGGGCCAGGGAGGCCTGCTCGATCTGGCGCAAGATGATGAGGGCTGGCTCTATTTCAGCTACAGCGAACCCGGGCCTGGGGGCAGCAGCACCGCCGTCGCCCGGGCCAGGCTGCAAGACGATCGCCTGGTCTCCCTGCAACCCCTGTTCAGCCAGCGCCCCAAGGTGTCGGGCGGTGCCCACTTCGGGTCCCGTCTGGTGCTGGGGAGCGATGGCCTGCTCTACATTACCCTCGGCGATCGCTTCCATTATCGTGACCAGGCCCAGCGTCTCGACAATCACCTCGGCAAGACGGTCCGTCTCAACCGGGACGGCAGCGTGCCGCATGACAACCCCTTCATTCACACGCGGGGCGCCCTGCCCGAGATCTGGAGTCTGGGCCATCGCAACATGCAGGGGGCGGCCTGGCGGCCTGTGGCCAGGCAGTTCTGGGCCCACGAGCACGGCCCCCAGGGCGGGGATGAGGTCAACCTGATAGAGAGGGGAAACAACTATGGCTGGCCCAGAGTCAGCTTTGGCGAGGAGTATGGCGGCGGCAAGATTGGCGAGGGCGGTTCTGCCCCCGGCCTGACGGGCCCGCTCAAGGTCTGGGTCCCCTCCATCGCCCCGTCAGGCATGCTGTTCCATTCGGGAAATCACTACCCCCAATGGCAGGACAAGCTCTTTATCGGTGCCCTGCGGGGTCAGAAACTGGTCGAGCTGACCCTGGCTGGCGACAGCATCATCGCCGAGCGGGCTCTGCTGACCGAGCGAGGAGAGCGGATCCGCACCATCAAAGAGGGACCGGATGGCGCCCTCTATCTGCTCACCGATAGTGCGGCGGGCAAGCTGCTACGTGTGACCCCCTGAGCCCCACCTCGACTAGACTCGAAGTTGCTGGCATTCCTCTCACTTGTACAAGGAGCACAATGATGACATCCCTGAAAACCCTGACGATTATCTTCTGCTGCGCTCTGCTGTTCGCTTGCAACACCATGAGCGGCATGGGCAAAGATGTCGAGAAGGTCGGCGAGAAAATCCAAAAGAGCGCCGACAAATAGTCCAAGTCGGGCGGTACCCGGCTGCCGCCTGGCTCTCCCTCTCCTATCCCATCACGCAACACTGACCGCCTGGGTTTGCCACCGCGTTTTGCGCGGCCAAGGGAAAGAGCCCGTTTCCGCGCTGCATTGGCCTGCTGCCAACCAGACTCCCCTGTTGACCCCTTCACGGCCTTTTTCTGTCAGCATTCCCCTCCCTGCTACTGCTTGCCGGGGACCCTCGATGACGGCGCCACAGCGTCAGACCATGGAAGCGAAAATCTAGCGCACCGGGGAAGAGCCCCTTGTACTGGCCTGAGTAAAGGGATCCGCGCCCAGGCTTACCAGAGACAACTGGACCCCGTGCTGGGCCAGCATATCCCTGGCATTCTGGGCCAGCCTGTCATCCGTTATCACCTGATCGATGGCTTCCCAGCCCACCACCTTGAAAGTCCCTACCTTGCCATATTTGGAGGAATCGCAGATGAGGATACGGGTCGAGGCCGCCTCTACCACGGCGCGCTTGACCGGCACCTTCTCCTCATTCGGCGTCGAGATGCCATGCAGATCCCATGAAGAGGATGACAAGAAGGCGATATCCAGATGCAGGTTGCTCAGGAAGTGGGCCGTCGCCTCCCCGGCGCAGGACTGGTTGTCGCGGATCACCATGCCGCCGGTGTGATAGAGCCGCCCCAGGCCATGCTCGATCAGGTAGGCACACACCATGAAGTCGTTGGTCACTATCATGAGGTCATCGCGCAGCGCCAGCTCCCGGGCCAGCTCCAGGGAGGTGGTGCCCGCATCCAGATAGACGGTACTGCCCGCCGTCACCTGCTCCGCGGCCAAGCGGGCGATGGCCAGCTTGGCCTCCTGCATCAGGCTGCGCTTGGCGGCGTGGGAGGGTTCGCTGGTGATGCGCTCGGCCAGACTGACCCCGCCGGAGACCGACAGCACCCGCCCCTGCTGCTCCAGCTTCTGGATATCCCGGCGCACCGTCATGTGGGAAACATCGAGCCGCTCGGTGAGCTCCAGTATGCTGACCACGCCGCGCTCGGCCAGCAGGTGCAATATCTGTTGCTGTCGTTCTATGGGGATCATGGGGCCTCCTCCTGTCAGTGGCGTCGCCATTCTAGCCCAACGGCATGGTAAAAAATGATAAAAGTTCATCGTGGCCACTGAAATTAACATTAAATCACATCAAACCCCCAGCCAACGCCCTCACGAAAGGGGCCAACTGAATCGAATCACAAAAAATAACAGTAATTGAGTTAAATTTTGTGATTTGCGCCCGATATTTCACCGCCATTAGCCCCTACTATGAGCCCATACGTCGTCGCATAGAGGAACTCAGCATGTCTCACCCTTATCAGGTTGCCGTCATCGGCCTTGGCGCCATGGGCATGGGCGCCGCCCTCTCCTGCCTGCGGGCAGGGTTGCAGACCCATGGCATAGACCTGGCCCCGGCCGCCCGCGAGCGGCTCGCCGCCGCCGGCGCCGCCAGTGTCGGGGCGAATGCCCACGCCATCGCCGACCGGCTCGATGCCGTGCTGCTGCTGGTGGTCAATGCCACCCAGGTGCGCCGCATCCTGCTCGGCGAAGAGGGGCTGGCCCGCCGCCTCAGGCCGGGCACGGCCGTGATGATCAGCGCCACCATCGCCAGCGAGGAGGCGAAAGCCATCGCCGCCGAACTCGAAGCCCAGGATCTGCTGGTGCTCGATGCCCCCGTCTCAGGCGGCGCGGTCAAGGCCGAGGCGGGAGAGATGGTGGTGATGGCCTCGGGCGCCAGGGCCGCCTTCGAGCGGCTGCAACCCGTGCTCGATGCGGTGGCGAGCCGGGTCTTCGTCATCGGCGAACAACCGGGCCAGGGCAGCACGGTCAAGATCATCCACCAACTGCTGGCGGGGGTGCACATCGCGGTGGCCGCCGAGGCCATGGCACTGGCGAGCCGCGCCGGGGTGCCGCTCGATCTCATGTACGAGGTGGTCACCCAGGCCGCCGGCAACTCCTGGATGTTTGAAAACCGCATGCCCAGGGTCATCAGCGGCGACTACAGCCCCCGCTCCGCGGTGGACATCTTCGTCAAGGATCTCAACCTGGTGGCGGACACGGCCCGGGCCCTGAACTTCCCGCTGCCCCTGGCGAGCGCCGCCCTGCACCAGTTCCTCAGCGCCAGCAACGCCGGTCACGGCCAGGAGGACGACAGCGCCGTCATCAAGGCCTATGCCGGGATCCAGCTGCCGGGAGACGCACAATGAGACTCGGGGTCATAGCGGACGATTTCACCGGCGCCACCGACATCGCGGGCTTCCTGGTGGAAAATGGCCTCGCCACCTTGCAACTCTCTGGAATCCCGGACAGCGCTGTCCTGCCCCAGGCGGACGCCCTGGTGGTGAGCCTCAAGAGCCGCTCCTGCCCGGCCGATGAGGCGGTGGTCAGTTCCCTCGCCGCCCTCGCCTGGCTGCGCGAACAGGGTTGCGATCGCATCTACCAAAAATATTGCTCCACCTTCGACAGCACAGCACACGGCAACATAGGGCCGGTCACGGATGCACTGCTCGAGGCCCTGGGTAGCGACTTCACCCTGATCTGCCCCTCTCTGCCAGTCAACGGTCGCACCGTCTATCAAGGCAACCTGTTCGTGGATCGCACCCCGCTGGCGGAATCCGGCATGCGCCATCACCCGCTCACCCCCATGACCGACAGCAATCTGCTGCGGTTGATGGATGCCCAGGGACGCGGACGCACCGGCCTGGTGCCCTTCAATACCATAGCGGCCGGGCCCGCCGCCATTGCCGCCGCCCTGACCACCCTCAGGGAAGATGGCTATCGCTACGCCGTGGTCGATACCCTGACCGAGCAGCACCTGCTGGATATTGCCGCCGCCGTGCGCGACTGGCCCCTGGTCACGGGGGGCTCCGGGCTCGCCATCGGCCTGGCCCGGATCCTTGGCAAGGGCCAGGCCGAGACGGCCCGGGCATCAGGCCACCCCCAGCCGGGGCGCTGCGCCATCTTGTCCGGCTCCTGCTCCCAGATGACCAATCGTCAGGTAGCCCACTATCGCACGCTGGCACCGAGCCAGGCCCTGTCGGTGGAGGCCTGTCTCACGGATCCCGCCTACCCGGCCCGACTTGCCGACTGGCTGCTGAGCCAGGGGGAAGGCCCGGCGCCCCTGCTCTATGCCACCACCACGCCCGAGACCCTGAGCGAGATCCAGCGCCAACATGGGGCTCAGGCCGCCAGCGACGCGGTGGAAACCTGCTTCGCCGCCGTGGCCCGCCTGCTGGTGGCTGCCGGGGTCAGCAACCTCATCATCGCCGGCGGCGAGACCTCGAGTCGGGTCACTCAGGCCCTGGGGCTCTCGGCGTTCCACATTGGCCCGCAGATAGCGCCCGGAGTGCCCTGGGTGCGGGCCATCGGCAGACCCCTCTCCCTGGCACTCAAGTCCGGCAACTTCGGTGACGAACACTTCTTCTCTACGGCCCAGGAGGCATGGCAATGAGTGAACAGGCCTTACGTGAAACCATGGTGATGCTGGGAGCCTCTCTGTTCGAGCGGGGCTATGCCACCGGCGGGGCGGGCAATCTCTCGGCCCGGCTGCCCGATGGCACCCTCATCGCCACTCCGACCGGCTCTTGCCTGGGCAGGCTCACCCCAGAGAGCCTCTCGAAAGTGAGCATGAGCGGCGAGCTCCTGGGGGGGGATCACCCCTCCAAGGAGGTGGCCTTCCACCTCGCGCTCTACCACAACAACCCGGATTGCCAGGCGGTGGTGCACCTGCACTGCACCCACCTGACCGCCCTCTCCTGCCTCGATGGGCTGGATCCGGCCAACGTGATCCGCCCCTTCACCCCCTACTACGTGATGCGGGTCGGCAGCCTGCCGCTCATCCCCTACTACCGGCCGGGAGATGAGCGCATCGCCGAGGAGCTGGGCCGCCGCGCCCAAGATGCCGGCGCCTTCCTGCTCGCCAACCACGGCCCCGTGGTGATGGGCAAGAACCTGGTGGAGGCGGTCAACAACATGGAAGAGCTGGAGGAGACGGCCCGCCTGGCCCTGCTGCTGCAAGGCCAGTCCATCCGTTACCTGAGCGAACCCGAGATCACCGAATTGAGGAGGATGAAGCCATGAGCCAGCCCTGGTACGCCCCTCTGACCCGACACGAGCACAACGCATTGAGGAAGATCACCCCATGAGCAAGTTTGCCGCCAACCTGACCATGCTGTTTACCGAGCTGCCTTTTATCGAGCGCTTCGCGGCAGCCCGCGCCGAAGGCTTTGAGGCCGTGGAGTGCCTGTTTCCCTACGAGTGGCCGGCTGCCGAACTGGCCCGCCAGCTGCGGGAGAATGGTCTCACCCAGGCCCTGTTCAACATGCCCGCCGGGAACTGGGCGGCCGGAGAGCGCGGCATGGCCGCCATCCCGGGCCGGGAAGCGGAGTTTCGCGCCCAGCTGCCCAGGGTACGTGACTACGCCCTGGCGCTCGGCTGCAAGAAGGTACATGCCATGAGCGGCCTGATTGACCCGGCTCACTCCCTGGCCGCCCATCGCCAGACCCTGATAGAGAATATCCGCTTCGCCGCCGACTACCTGGCAGCGGACAACATCAAGGTGCTGCTCGAACCCCTCAACAGCCGGGATGTCCCCGGTTACTTCCTGGCCCACCAGCTCGATGCCCTGGCATTGGTGGAAGAGATAGACAGGCCCAATGTCGCGGTGCAGCTCGATCTCTACCACGCCCAGATCATGGACGGGGACCTGACCCGGCTCATCGGCAAGCTCGGCACGGCCATCGGCCATGTCCAGATAGCCTCTGTCCCGGATCGCCACGAGCCGGATCGGGGGGAGATCCACTATCCCCACCTGCTGGCGGCGCTGCAGGCGGCAGGTTACCGGGACTGGATCGGCTGCGAATACCACCCCAAGGCTGGTACCCGGGCAGGTCTTGGCTGGCTGCGCCAATGGCAGTCGCAATAACACAACAAGAACGACACACACACGAACGAGTCTGAGGATAACAAGATGCAGATCATCATCACGGGCGGCGGCGGCTTTCTTGGCCAGCGTCTGGCCCGAGCCCTGTTGCAAGGACCTCTCCCCTTCAGCGAACTGCTGCTGGTGGACATACAGATGCCGATGAGCCCGCTGCCCGACCCTAGGGTTCGCTGCCTGCAAGGGGATCTGACCGCCCCCGGGGTGGCCGAGACCCTGATCACCAAGGAGACAGGGATCGTCTATCACCTGGCCGCCATCGTCAGCAGCCACGCCGAGCAGGATTTCGATCTGGGTTGGCGTGTCAACCTGGACACCACCCGCACCCTGCTGGAGGCGTGCCGCCACGCCCGCCCTGGCATCCGCTTCATCTTCACCAGCTCGCTCGCGGTGTACGGCGGCCCCCTGCCCGAGCAGGTGGACGACGGCACGGCCCTCACGCCCACCAGCTCCTACGGTGCCCAGAAGGCGATGGGGGAGCTCTTGGTCAACGACTACAGCCGCAAAGGCTATGTGGATGGCCTGGTGCTGCGTCTGCCCACCATCTGCGTGCGCCCCGGCAAGCCGAACCGCGCAGCCTCCTCCTTCGTGAGCGCCATCATCCGCGAGCCGTTGCAAGGAGAGGGGACCCAGTGTCCGGTCTCCCCCGCCCTGCGACTCTGGTTGTCGAGCCCGGCCACAGTGGTGGCGAACTTCCTCACCGCCGCGACCCTGAGCCCGCCGATCGGCTGGCGCAGCATCAACCTGCCCGGCATCAGCGTCACGGTCGACGAGATGCTGGCCGCCCTGCACAGATTGGGGGGTCAGGCGGCACTGGACAGAGTCACCATGACGCCGGATCCCGCCATCGAGCGCATCGTCGCGAGCTGGCCCGGCCGCATCGACAATGCCCGCGCCAGCGAGCTTGGCTTCGTGGCGGACAGGACGTTCGCCGACATCATCGACAGCTTTATCACCCATGACATGCAGGAGGCATCATGATCGATATACCTACCCCCATCATAGGGCTCATCATCGCGGTATTTGCCCTGGTCTTCCTGGTGCTGCGCACCCGGGTTCACGCCCTGATCGCCATGCTGGCCGCGGCCTGCATCGCCGGGGTCACCGGCGGCATGAGCATCGACAAGACCCTCACCGTCATCACCCAGGGCTTTGGCTCCACCCTCGGCAGCATCGGCATCGTCATCGGCCTCGGGGTCATGATGGGTCGCCTGCTCGAGGTGTCGGGCGCGGCCGAACAGATCGCCTACAGCTTCATCAAGTGGCTCGGCAAACGACGGGAAGAGTGGGCGCTGGCCATCACTGGCTATATCGTCAGCATCCCCATCTTCGTCGATTCCGCCTTCGTCATTCTGTTCCCGGTGGCCAAGGCGCTGGCCAAGAGTGGCAAACGCTCCCTGCTGACGCTGGGGGTGGCCCTGGCCGGTGGTCTGGTGGTAACTCACCATACCGTACCCCCCACACCGGGTCCGCTCGGGGTGGCGGGTCTGTTCGGGGTCGACATTGGCGCCATGCTGCTGACCGGCATGTGCCTGGCGGTGCCTTGCGTCATCGGCATCGTCCTCTACGCCCAGTGGCTCGACAAAAAGTACCCGGAGTTTGGCCAGCAGGCGATAAAGAGCCAGGACGAGCTGCAGGTGACCTATGAGCAGTACCTCAAGGAGAAAGAGGGCAAAGTGCTGCCAAGCCTGACCCTCTCCCTGCTGCCGATCCTGGTGCCCATCGTCCTCATCTTCTGCAAGGCGATGCTTACCACACTAGCCACTATCGCGGGGTTTGAATCCCTCGGCAGCAACCCGCTGGTGCAAGGAATTGGCTTCATCGGTACCCCCATCATAGCGCTGGCCATCAGCGTCTTGCTGGCCGTCTATACCCTGGTGCCGCACCTGGATCGTCACGCCACCGCCGAGCATCTCGAAGAGGGTCTGCAGTCCGCGGGCATCATACTGCTGGTCACCGGTGCCGGTGGCGCCCTGGGTGCCGTATTGCGCGACAGCGGGGCCGGCAACCAGCTCGCCGAGCAGATAGCGGGGCTGCCCATCTCCCCCATTCTGATCCCCTTCATCGTCGCCACTCTGGTGCGGCTCATCCAGGGGTCAGGCACGGTCGCCATGGTGACCGCGGCCTCCATCTCGGCCCCCATACTGGCGCAGATCCCCGGGGTCAACATGCTGCTCGCCGCCCAGGCCGCGACCATGGGATCCCTCTTCTTCGGTTACTTCAACGACAGCCTGTTCTGGGTCGTGAACCGCATGATGGGCATCTCGGACGTGAAACAACAGATGATCGTCTGGTCCATCCCGACCACCATCGCCTGGGCCATAGGCGGAACCGGGGTCGCCCTGCTCAACCTGCTGTTCGGCTCGGGGGGCACCTGGTTCGACCCCGTGCTGCCCCTGCTGGTGCTGGCCCTCATCATCTGGGGGGTGCGTCGCCAGCCGCTGGGGTTGCCTGGCCCGGCGCCGGTGCGTCAACCTTGAGTCAGGCTCGGGCAACTTGCCGGGCATCACAGACCGACGAATGAATGGATGAGAAAGCCTGCCCGACCCAAGGTCGGCAGACATAGGAGAGAGGGGGCCCGTCTGCTAGACTGGCCCCCTCTCTGGCTTCTCTCACAAGGATTGGAAGATGTCTGGTTCGCCCCTGCGCGATCGCTCCACCGGTTTTGCCCTGCTCACCATCTTGCTGTGGGCCTCCCTGGCCGCACTCACCTCCCGGGTGACCAGCGTCTCTCCCCTGGTGCTGGTAGGCTTGGTGCTCTTTTTCTGCGGTGCAGGCGCCTTGCCGTTCTGGCGCCAGTGGCGCGCCAGCCCCGTCACCTGGCTGGTCACCATCACGGCCCTGCTCTGCTATCACCTGCTGCTGTTTATGAGCTTTCGCCACGCCCCCGTGCTTGAGGCCAATCTCATCAACTATCTGTGGCCGCTGTTCATCATACTGTTCACCCCGCTGTTGCTACCCGGCCATCCCCTGCAAGGCCACCACCTGCTGGCGGGACTGCTGGGGCTGGCTGGCAGCGTGCTGGTGATGGTCAATGGCGAACTGCAACTGCAATATGCTTATCTGCCCGGCTATCTGCTGGCCCTGGGCGCCGCCATCATCTGGGGCGGCTATTCGGTATTGTCACGGCGCCTGCCCGCCGCCCCGGCGGTGATGGTGGCAGCCGCCTGCCTGCCCGCAGGTCTGCTCGCCCTGCTGACGGCCTGGTGGCTGGAGGGCCCCCTGCCCCTGACGGCCATACCGGCCGGTGACTGGGCCCTCATCATAGGCCTGGCCCTGGGGCCCATGGGCGCAGCCTTCGTCACCTGGTATCTGGCACTGCGGGACGGGGATCCCCGCCGCATCGGCGCCCTCTCCTACCTGACGCCACTGCTCAGCACCCTGTTGCTGGTCTGGCTCAATGGCGAAGAGCTGACCCTGCGCCACATGCTGGCCGGCACGCTGATCCTGGGGGGAGCCCTGCTCGGCATGAAGGCAAACCAGGTCAAACAGGCGACGCCTTTGCCCGACGCAACCTCCTGATCCCTTGTCATCAAAGTGCCATCAAGCCTGCTTAAGCTGACGCCGTTCGTCGTTTAAGCAGGACTCTTTTGGTGAATATCTCCCGTTACTCCTCCCTCGCAGCACTTATCTTGATCTTGCTCGCCTGCGTGCTCAGCACAGCCCTCGGCTATGGCTGGCACCAACTCAAGCTGAGCGAAGCCAATCAGCATCAACATGATCGTTTGCAGCAGCGGCTCACCAGCACGCTGCAAGGGGCACTGCGTGACTATCTCGCCAGCGGTGACCCGGTGCGTCTCGCCAGTGCCGAAGGGGCGCGCCGTCAGGCCATCAATCAGCTGGATCACCTGGATAGCCCGCAGACCACGCCCCTCAGAGCCGAGCTTGAACTAATGGGCAAGAAGATAGCGAGCGACTATCTCGCCGCCGGCAAGCTGTCAGGCAACAGTCAGGGGTTGCTGCAAAATGCCGAACGCGAGCTGACCGAACAGGCCAAGACGCTGCTGCGCTACGGCCAGGGCAGCGATGCCCCAAGCGCCGCCGATTATCGCCAGGGTGCCACTGACATTCTCGCCGCCCTGCCCCACCTCATTCATCTGCGCCAGCAATACATGACCCAGGGCAGTGCCCAGCAATTGGAGGCCCTGCAGTTTGAGCTCGCCAGCCTGAGCCGCCAGGCCGCTCGGCTCGCGACTCTGCCGCTGCTGGGCCTGCTCGAGCCCGCCCCCGCCGAAGACGAATTCACCCTCGGCGAGGTGGAACGGCGCGATCTCGGCCAGCAGCCCCGCAATGAGTTGCAGAGCCTGCTGCGCCGCTACCCTCAGGAGCTGACCAACAGCCAGCAGGCCCTGGCCCGGCAAGAGACGGCCCGGCAGGCGGTCAATCGGGATCTCGACAAGATGCTCACGGCCTTGACCCAAATGGGAGATGCCCTCGGCGCCGAGCGCCAGCAGGTCAGTCGTCATCTGGCAACCGTGCTTGGCAGCCTGGCCCTCGCCCTGGTACTGACGGCGCTGCTGTTTGCCTGGTGTCAGCGACGCTGGATAGTCAATCCACTGCATCGGCTGCGCGCCGCCTTCGCCCAGCTCGAGCAGACCGGTCTGGCCGATCCCTTGCATCAGGGCACTGAACGTAACGAACTGGCCGACATTGTGGCGAGTTACAACCGGCTGCTCGCCCACAAGCAGCTGGAACAAAAACACAAAGAGGGACAGCTCGAGGAGGTCTCCCTCAGTTTGCAGGACATGGTCAGCCAGGTTCAGGACATCCACCTGAGCACTCATACCACTGAGCAGGCGGTGGGCGAAGGGGAGCTGATGATGAGCGAATTGAACCAGCTCGCCAGTGAGGTACATCAGGTGGCCGCCGATATCGCCCTGCATGCCCAGCACAACGAGCAGTCGATGACAGACAGTGAACAGCTGGTGGGGTGGATGTTGCAGGCGACCGAACTGACCGGCCAGGCTATCCATGAGAGTGGGGATGCCCTGGCCGAACTGCGTCGATCTGTCGATGACGTCACCGCCATCGTCGATGTGATTGGCCATATCGCCCAGCAAACCAACCTGCTGGCCCTCAATGCCGCCATCGAGGCGGCGCGAGCAGGGGAACATGGCCGCGGGTTTGCCGTGGTGGCCGACGAGGTGCGCCACCTCTCAGGCGACACCCAGCGATCCCTTGGCCAGATCACCGAGATATTGCAGCGCCTCACCGGATCGGGAGAACAGATCACCTCAGTCCTTGGCCGCATTCATCGCGAGTCGGCCCAGCAACGACTGCAGGCCGAGCAGCTGCGCCAGACCACCCAGCAGGTACGGGACATGGCACGCAGCACGGCCGTCATCGCCCTGCAGGGGGCTGATAACGCCAAAAGCCAGGAGCGCAAGCTCGCCACCTTCGCGGCGCTGATTGGCAAGATCAGTCAGCATGCCCACCAGGTCAGTCAATTGTCGGTGCAAGTCTCGGGGCATATGCAGCATCAGGTACGGCAAATCCCCAAGATCCTCGGCCATCAGCCCTAAATAACCGGCGTCAGCGCTGGCCATGTCATTCAGCTCGCCTCGCGCGAGCTTTTTTTGCGGCACAAAATTAACTGTTAAATAGTAGTTAACATAGAAAGTTCGGCGCAAGCCGTCCCCCACCGTGCCAGGGCAAGCCAATTACAAATGAAAGCGTTCTCTTCCAGTCATAACGCAGGCTTAACGACTTTCTCACTAATGACAAAATTATTTGCACTCTGTCATGTTTTTGAAACTTGGCAGGAACTTTTAATTGATATTTCGCTCCGCGAACGTACTCTTGCTTTATCCGATTCGCCAAGGTCGGTGCACAAAAAATAAAACTTGTACAGAGCCAAGCACTGTTCGCGATTGATGAACCAAGACATCGAGGCAGAACAGCGAGAGAAACGTCTTTTTTTGCCCTTCGGGGTCTTGATTGCAATGCCAAAACCGTGCGGCGGCTTGATGCCTGATCGCCGGATAAAAAAGCTAAGTCCATATAATCAGGAGCAATTTCAAATGGAAAAAGTGATCTTCAAGCGTGCTGCCTTGAGTACTGCGGTCATCGCCGCACTGCTCTCCCCCGGTTTGGCATTGGCTGCCGATGAAGTCAGCCCTGCCTACAAAGCGGCTGCCAGCAAATTCTATGAAGAAGGCAAACTCAACGGTGGCCTCTTCTACTTCCAGCGTGATCGCGTCCGTAAAGAAGGCGCCGGTGACGGCAAATACCACGAGAACCTGGCACACGCCACCTCCCAGATTTCCCTGAACTACAACTCCGGCCATGCCTGGGATGTGGTCGGTATCGATGTGGGTGGTTTTGGTGCCTATGACCTGTCGGTCGACGAGAGCAACGGCGTCAACGAGGAGAACGAATTCTCCTTCATCGGCACCAAGTGGGGCGACAAGATGGACGGCGTACCCGAGGGTGGCTTCAGCCTCTCCAACGCGGCGCTGAAACTGCGCTTCATGGACGGTGCCATCACCGCCAAGGGTGGTCTGACCCAGCTGTACGTACCGGGTATCCTGGGCGTCAACTGGTCCTATCAACCCGGTACCTACCGTGGTGGCCAGATCGAGGGTAACTTCGGTGGCCTCTACCTGACCTACGCCATCGCCGATGAATACAAGGCTCCCTGGTTCAAGGAGACCGCTGGTTTCTCCAAGAAGACCATGTATGCGGGCAGCGATGTCGCCTTCAATGACGAAAACAGCATCGACTACATCCACGGTCTGGCCGCGCGCTACACCTTCGAGGGCGGCACCGCGGTCACTGGCTCCTTCGGTCAATCCCAAGGCTACATGGACAGCTACCACTTCAAGCTGGCCCACAAGTTTGACGTACTGGGTGGCCTGAACACCAGCTACCAGTTCTATGGTTCCAACACCGACAACGACGACTACGACGGTCTGGCATGGCAACAAGCGCTGACCGCCAGCTGGGCCATGGGTCCTTACGGCTTCCGCGCCGAGGGTCTCTACACCAAGGCTGATGGTGACCTGGGTAACTACCTGCCCCGTCTGACCACTGGCTACGCCAACTCCCAGGGTGCGAACGAGATCTGGTGGGATTCCCGCTCCGACTGGAACGAAAACGGCGAGATCGCCCTGTTTGCCGGTGTGACTCGTTCCCTGGATGACCTGGTCGGTGCCCCTGGCTGGACCGTCGGTGTCTCCGGTGCTTATGGCTGGGGTGCTCAGAATGGCGACAAGAGCCTGGATGAAGACGGCAAAGAGTGGGCTGCCAACTTCGACGTCATGTACACAGTGCAAGACGGCAAGCTGAAAGGCACCCTGTTCAAACTGCATTACACCGATTACAACAACGAACAAGACGAGAAGGGCAGCTGGTACTACCCGAACATGTTCACCTCAGAGCATGACGTCAAGTTCCACATCATCATGCCGTTTACCATTCTGTAAGCTGCTGACGATAAAGAAAAACCGGGCCAATTGGCCCGGTTTTGTTTTTGGGGGCTGCGCGCTACTATGGCCCCTCCCCATACTCAAGGAGAGTGCCATGCCCCGTTTTGTGCTGATCACCGGCTGCTCCAGCGGCATAGGCCTGGCCGCCGCCCGGGCACTGGGCGCGGCTGGGTTAACGGCCATCGCCTCGGCCAGACGTCTCGAAGACGTGACACGCTTGCAGAGAGAAGGTCTGCTGGCGGTGCAGCTGGATCTCAATGATGAGGCCAGCATAGAGGCTGGCGCCCGCGAGGCGTTGCAACTGGCCGGTGGCCGCCTCTATGGCTTGTTCAACAACGGCGCCTACGGCCAGCCCGGCGCCATCGAAGATCTGCCGACCAGTGCGCTACGCGCGCAGTTCGAGACCAATCTGTTCGGCTGGCATCATCTCATTCGCCTGGTGCTGCCAAGCATGCTGGCCGCAGGTGAGGGTCGCATCGTGCAAAACAGCTCAGTGCTGGGGCTGGTTGCCATGAAATATCGCGGCGCCTATAACGCCAGCAAGTTTGCCCTGGAAGGTTATACCGACACCCTGCGCCTCGAACTCAGGGGCAGCGGCGTCGCGGTCAGCCTGATAGAGCCAGGCCCCATCGACACCCGTTTTCGTGCCAACGCCCGCGCCGCGTTCTTGCACCACTTGGGCTCGGCTCAGAGCCGTCACGAAGCGAACTATCGCCTGACCCTCGCCAGGTTGGAGAAAGAGGGACCAAGTGGGCGCTTCACCCTGCCAAGCGAGGCGTGCGTCCCGCCGCTGCTCCATGCGCTCACCAGCCGGCGTCCCAGGCATCGTTACGGGGTCACGTTGCCGACCAAGGTGTTTGCCATCTTGCGCCGCCTGTTGCCGAGTCGCTGGCTCGATGCCCTGCTCGCCAAATCCGCTTGATATCCGTCAGCCTGGGGTAGAAAGAAACAGGCCATAACCAGTGGATAAACGGGAGGGGGGGCGGCTCAGCACAGTGAAACGCTCAGTAATGTTCACCGTTGCTGTAGTAGGCTGACTTGTCGATGGGCAGCACCTGCACCACCACATAGGTCTGCTCCCCCAGTGCCTGTTTGAGATGGCGGGTGATGAGCGCCGCCGCCTCATCTTGCTGTGCTTGCGGACGGGCAAACCAGATCAGTTCGACGAAGGGATTACCCCTCTCCAGCACGCCATCTCGAACGAAAGGACTGGCCAGGCATTCCAGGGTGACAAACTCCGGCTTGCCGCCGGTCAGGGTGCAGAGGTCGGCAACGAGCTGGGTACTGATCCCTTGGACTGTCTCGATGTCGACGGCACGAAAACGCAGATGGGGCATGGGAAAACCTCTTGGCTGATGATGATGAGGCCTTATCATAGACCCAAGCCATCCCATGAATCATGTGCAAACTGCCCACAGTTAAGGAGTTCCATGCCCGCCCCCCGCTTGCTACTGCCCCTACTCTTCTGGCTGCTGCTGCCGACCCGGCTGCTGGCCGAACCCGCCTTCTATCAGCTGAGCAAGGGAGATCAGCAGTTCTGGCTGCTCGGCTCCATCCATGCCGCCGAGGCGAGCATCTATCCCCTGCCGACCAGCATAGAGCGCGCCTGGGCCCAGAGCCGGGCCCTGGTCGTCGAGGTAGACATGCAGAATATCCCGAGCAGCGAATGGCAACAGATGGCGGGTCTGACCCGCCTGCCAGGCGGCCAGACCCTGGCCAGCCAGATAGATGCGGCGCTCTATCGACGCACCTTGGCAGCGGCCAAACAGCTGGGTCTGCCCGATGGGAGTCTGGATGGTCTGCAACCCTGGTTTGCCGCCATCACCCTGACCCAGAGCGCCCTCGCCAAGACGGCGTTTAGCGGTGAATACGGCATCGATCAGCATTTCACCACCCTGGCAGCGAAAGGTGGCAAGCCAATACAAGGGCTGGAGAGCCTGACCGAACAACTCGGTTATCTTGCGAGCGTGGCCGAGCATCAAGATCTGATGCTGAGTGCAACCCTGGACGAGCTGCCCGAACTCGATGCCAGCTTCGCCGCCATCCTCCAGGCGTGGCAGGATGGCGACCAGAGCCGGCTGATTGCCCTGCTCAAGGCCGACATGGCGCCCCCCGAGCTGCAACAATGGCTGGAACAAGTTCTGCTCGCCAAACGCAACCACAACTGGTTGAAGCGCCTGGACAGGTTGCCAAATGAGAGTTTCGTGGTGGTCGGCGCCCTGCACCTGTATGGCGACCAGGGGTTGCTGGCCTTGCTTGAAGGTGCAGGGTGGCGCATCGATGCCCTGACCAAAGCCAGGATCCAGGGCTAGGCTCAACCGCTGTCGTGAGACCGATCACAGAAGTCAGCGTCGATTAAATAAGCAGCATGGGAGTTGATCGAGATCATCCTTGCGCTCTAAAGAGGTATCTATCCTGCTTGTCATCGATTGATGGCAGGAGCAGATGAGATGGATTTTTGGTTGAACCTGATGTTTGGTCACCCGGTGGGGTGGATGTCCATGCTGGTCATACTGGTGACGGCGGCCCTGATCAGCTTCTATGCCGGCTACTTCATCTACAAGGTACACAAGGCGCAGCCCCCGCAGGATGAGGTGCAGCCAGATACCAAGCCGTCCCACCACTGAACCCACCCCATGTATCCGGAATAAAACGCTATCCAGAGCAAAACGGGCGCCCAGGCGCCCGTTTTTCTGCCTCTTTGCCGCGCGGGACATGTGCCGCTCCGCCTGATGGCGACACCATTGTCAGACCTGTTTTGCGATGGCGATGACCTGCCATCCCCGAGCGCGCTCCGCCTCCTCAATCAGTCGTCACTGAGCGTGACAGCCTATAGGCCAGCATGCCGATGCGATGGTGGGCTAAGTCCGGGATCACCGGCAAGCAAGGGATCCTGAACGCGGCCAATGGGCGGTCGACTGACCAGGCGGGTGTTGGCCCGAGCGCCGGGCCGATGCTAGCATCAGTGCGCCCGCCCTTGCCAGGAACGGGGCTGCCCAAGGGCAGCAAGGACCCAAACACAATAACAAGGACCCTGTATGTCATATCAGAAGCTTGCACAACACCAACAGCAACTGCACCGCCTGGCACACCTTGCTGCCATCTGCGGCTGGGATCAGGCCGCCGTCATGCCAGAGGGGGGCAATGAGGCCCGCGCCGAAGCCATGGCAGAACTTGAGGTGCTGATGCATGGCAAACGCACTGAGCCTCAGATTGCAGACTGGATTGCCGTCGCCGAGGGCGAGCAGCTCGACGGGCTACAACGCGCCAACTTGCGTGAGATCAAGCGCCATTGGCAAGATGCGAGCCTGCTGCCGGCCGATCTCGTCGAGGCATTGTCGCTCGCCGGCAGCAAGTGCGAGCACGCCTGGCGCAGCCAGCGCAAACAGAACGACTGGGCCGGTTTTGCCCCCAACCTCAAGGAGGTGGTGAGCCTGTCGCGGGAGGTGGCCTCCTTGCGCGCCGAGGCACTTGATGTCCGTCCCTATGATGCCATGCTGGCGCTCTATGAGCCGGGCATGACGAGCGCACGACTGGATGAGATCTTCGGCGATCTCAGCGCGTGGCTGCCGAACCTTATCCAGACGGTGAGCGCACGACAGAAGAGTGACAAGGTGCTGATCCCGCAAGGCCCCTTCCCCATCGCCACCCAGCAGGCACTTGGCAAGGAGGTGATGACACTGCTCGGCTTCGATTTCGCCCACGGCCGCCTCGATGTCAGCAGCCATCCATTCTGTGGCGGCGTGCCAACGGATGTTCGGATCACAACCCGTTACAACGAACAGGAGTTCGTCTCCAGCCTGATGGGCATAGTGCACGAGACGGGCCACGCCCGGTATGAGCAGGGTCTGCCCCGCAATCTGCTCGGTCAGCCGGTTGCCGAGGCGCGATCCATGGGCATCCACGAAAGCCAGAGCCTGTTTTGCGAGATGCAACTCGGCCATGACCCCGCGTTCTTGAATCTGATCGCCCCCCGCGTCCAGCACCATTTCGGCACCCAGGCCGCACTCACTCCCGCGAATCTCGAGCTGCTTTATCAGCGCGTCGAGCCCGGTCTCATTCGTGTCGATGCGGACGAGGTCACCTACCCGGCGCACGTCATACTGCGCTACGAGCTGGAGCGCGACCTCATCGAGGGACGTATCGAGGTCGCAGACATCCCTGAATTATGGGACAGGAAGATGCAACAGTGGCTCGGTCTGTCGACCAAGGCGAACTATCAAAACGGCTGCATGCAGGATATCCACTGGACCGATGGTTCATTCGGTTACTTCCCGAGTTACACGCTCGGCGCCATGTACGCGGCCCAGCTGCGCTTCGCGCTGGAGCGCTGCCTGGGGGAAAGCCTGGGCAGCCTGGTTACCCAGGGGCGACTCGCTGAGGTATTTGGCTGGTTGCAGCAAAACCTGTGGCAACACGGCAGCGCGTTCGACACGGACGCGCTTATCACGAAGGCAACTGGCGAGGCGCTGAACCCACAGTGGCTGCGCCGCCACCTCGAGCAGCGCTACCTGCGCTGATGTGCGCTCCTTGAGCCCGGCTCAGCCAGCACAGACGCCTGCGGGCGTCTGTTTTTTTACATTGCTGTCCGATTCTGGCTAGTATCAGCCCGCGCCCCCGCTTACTCTGCCCCTAACAAACGCGAGGGAGGGCCCATTGCCCCCCTCCCTCTTCTTCTCTTTCCGGGACCATATCGTTCTGCCGCACTGCTACAGGAGCCGCGCCATGGCCAGTTCAGAACCAGCGAAGAGTGCTGCACCCGCCAGTGCCACCATTCAGTGTGCGCCCGCTGGTGTTTCCAGCATGGCGCAGGCCGAGGCCCACGAACAAGTCCGCATCGGCCTGAGCCGTGCTGAGTGTCTCGAGGCGCGCCTGGCGCACGATGCGCGCTTCGATGGCCGCTTCTTCACCGGGGTGCTGTCGACCGGTATCTATTGCCGTCCCATCTGTCCGGCGCGCGCGCCGCTGGAGCGCAACGTGCGTTACTTTCAGAGCGCAGCAAACGCGGAGCAGTTCGGGCTAAGGCCCTGCTTGCGTTGTCGCCCCGAGCTTGCCCCCGGGACGCAGCGCGCCCTGCCGGATCTGTTGGCGCGCGCGCTCAGGGCAATAGATCGCGGCGTGCTCGCCGAACAATCCCTCGCACAGCTGGCCAGCGCACTCGGCGTCACCGAGCGCACGCTGCGCCGTCAGTTCGAACAGCATCTTGGCGCCGCGCCCAAGCAGATAGAGCAGACTCGCCGTCTGCTGCTCGCCAAGCGCCTGCTTGCCGATACCCGCCTGCCGATCACCGAGATCGCATTCGCAGCTGGTTTTACGAGCATTCGCCGCTTCAATGATGCCTGGCAGCATGCCTATGGCATGGCGCCGCGCACACAGCGGGCCGAGTCATCCCTCGTATCCCCGCGCACGGGAGAGACCGCCTTGATGCTGCGCCTTGCCTACAGGCCCCCTTATGATGTGCAAGCCATGCTGGCATTTTATCGACTGCGCGCCATCCCGGGGCTGGAGCGTGCCGGGGCCGATTATTACGAGCGGCGCCACAGGATTCAGGGCAGTGATGGGTGGATCCGCGTCGAACCAGGCCAGGGCCATACGCTGAACGTGACGCTGAGCGGTGTGGCGCCGCGCGCCCTGCCGGACATCTTGCACAGGGTGCGCCGCATGTGGGATCTGGATGCAGACCTGGAGCAGATAAGCGCACATTTGATGCAGGATCCGCTATTGGCAAGCCTTGCGGCGCACAGCCCTGGCGTGCGGCTGCCCGCTGGCTGGAGTGATTATGAGGTGCTGCTGCGCGCCATCGTCGGCCAGCAGGTGTCGGTCAAGGGGGCCATTACCATCATGGGGCGGCTGGTTGCACGCACCGAACTGCAATTTGGCGAGGCGGCACTGCCGACCCCGGCACAATTATGCGAACTGGATCTCGATGGCATCGGCATGCCCGGCAGCCGCATCCGCACGCTGCAAGGAGTGGCCGCCGCCATGACAAGTGGCGCGCTGGTGCTGGAGGGGGATTGTGATGACGCCTTGCTCGCCATCCCCGGCATAGGCCCCTGGACGCTCGCTTACTGGCGCCTGCGCACCGGTCGCGATACGAATGCGTTTCCCGCCTCGGATCTCGTGTTGCAAAAGGCGCTCGGCGCCGGACAAAAACTGCCGGTTCCCGAGGTGGAGACGCGCAGTCATCCCTGGTATCCCTGGCGCGCTTATGCCGCCAGCTGGCTATGGCACGCCATGAGCGCCGCCCCTGAACTGCTTGGCATAAATCGCAAGCCGAGGCCGAGACAGCCCAAGACAGGCCTGATCGGTACGCCGCCCACTGACAATCCGGAGACAACATCATGATCCGTTACGACCTGCTGACCACAGATTGCGGTCCCTTGCTCATCGCCATCAATGAGCAAGGCTTGTGCCATGTGGATTTTCTGGAGGGCGAGCGCCCCTTGCCCATACAAGATGAGTGGCAGCGAGACGCCGCAGCCCTGGCGCCCTACCTTGCCGAATTTCGCGAGTATTTTGCCGGGGAGCGTCAAGGCTTCACCCTGCCGCTCGCGGCCAAAGGAACCGAGTTCCAGCAAGCTGTGTGGCAGGCGCTGTGCGACATTCCCTATGGTGAAACCTGCAGTTATGGGGAGATAGCGCGCCGCATCGGCAGGCCCAAGGCGGTGCGCGCCGTGGGCGCCGCCAACGGCCGCAATCCGCTCTCCATCATAGTGCCCTGCCACAGGGTGATCGGCCAAAATGGCAGTCTGACCGGCTATGCGGGGGGATTGGCGATCAAGCAAGCGCTGCTCAAGCTGGAGGGGATTGATTGTTAACGCATTGAAGCATCCCCCCTCTGGCTCCGACCTCGTTGCACAGACAAGAGCCTGGGAGATCGTCAATGACGGATGGCCCCGTGCCGAACTATCGCCGGTGGATAGCCGCCCGAGGTTTCTCAGACTCTCTTCTTCTTGCTGGCTCCTCTTGCGCCAGCGGCGGCCCGCGCCAGCAGACGCCGAAAGGTGGGGCACGCCATATGGCTGGGTGCCGAGCAGATGGCGGCATGTCGAAGACCATCGCGCATCGCCGCCAACTTTTGGATTGTGTCATCAAGCTCCTGCGCCTTGGCTGACAACCGCGCTCTGTCTATCTCAAGCCACCTGTTTTCCCCCAGCATCTGGCCTATTTCATCCAGTGAGAAACCCGCCGTTTGCCCCAGGGCGATGAGTGCCAACCGCTCCAGCACGCCCTCATGAAACTGTCGCCGTATCCCCTGCCTGCCGACGGAATGGATCAGCCCCCTCTCCTCGTAGAACCGCAGCGTCGAGGCTGGTATGCCGGCGCGTTTCACCACATCAGAAATGTCCACCGATCCCCCTTGACCTCAAGTCGACTTGAGGTTGTACGCTATCCCCAGTTGCCAATCTAAACAAGCAAAGGAGAAGGCTATGAACAATCTGCTGGCAGTGGTGTGCCTTGGGGTCGGCGCAACGGCCGTGATGGATCTGTGGGGTGTGGTGCGAAGACCCTTGCTCGGCATCCCTCCCCCCAACTACGGAATGCTGGGACGCTGGCTTGCCCACATGAGACATGGACAGTTTCGGCACGACGCCATAGCGGCATCCCCTGCCATGCCCGGGGAAAGGATCATTGGATGGACGCTGCATTATCTGACAGGTATCGCCTTCGCCGCCCTGCTGATTGGCATCTGGGGGGGATCCTGGACCCAGACTCCCACTCTGGGCCCGGCACTGATCATTGGCATTGGTACCGTCGTGGCGCCCTTCCTGCTCATGCAGCCGGGCATGGGCGCTGGCATCGCCGCCTCCCGCACAACGCACCCGACCTCTGCCCGGATCCAGAGTTTCATCACCCATGGGGTGTTCGGTCTTGGCTTGTATGCATCAGGCTGGGCGATAAAGCTGCTTCAGTGGGCATGAGCCTCAACAGAGGGTCAGAGCACCACTTTCAGCGCCAGCCCCAGCAGCACCAAGCCACTCACCTTGTCGATGACGGATGATTTGGCCTTGAGCCAGGCCAGCACCGGGCCACGGGAGAGCAGCAGCGCCACCAGCACATACCAGATTGCATCTATGCCCCCTGCAGTCAGCATCATGATGCTCCCTTCGCGCCAACCGGTGTCGGCGTGGACGAACTGACTGAACAGCGCCAGGAAAAAGATGGCGAGCTGGGGGTTGAGGAAGGCAACCATAAACCCCTCAAAGGCGCCCTGACGTCCCCGACTCTGATGCTCGTCGGCTTCGATGCCAGTGACCTGGGGCTTGGCAAGCAGCGCCTTGATACCGAGCCAGGCGAGGAAGGCGGCGCCGCCGTAGCGAATGAGGTCAAACAGCAGCGGGGTTTGGGTAATGAGGATGGCGAGGCCGAGCGCCGTGATCAGCGCATAGATACCAACGCCCAGGCCATGTCCGAGCGCTGTTGCCACCCCATGCCGCTGACCGCCTTGTACCGTATTGCGGATGATCAATGCCAGACTGGGTCCCGGGCTGATCGCGCCCATCACGCAGATGGCGGCAAGGGCCAGCCAGCTTGTTAATTCCATATCAGTGACTCCGAAATCTCATAGTGCCAACCAAGGTAGCGTCATGCTCACCATGCCAGTAGTGAAAGTTATGAATAGAACCCATAACCGATGGCTATAGCGGATCGAGTCGCACCAGTTCAATACCTAGCAGATTGCAGGCCCCAACCGGAAAATGCTCTTAGGGTCAATGTCAGGCGCGGCTGGCCCTCATGGTACGCTGCAGATGATCTTTCAGGAAAGGAAACGCCAGTTCACGAAACCAGCGATGTGCAGGGTCCTGATGGTGACGCTGGTGCCACATCAAATGGTACTGCTGGGAGTTTGTCTGAAATGGCAGTGAGACAAAACAGAGTTCATGTCGCTGGCTCAACTGCCAGGCGATATGTGCCGGGGTCGTCATCAGGCAGTCGGTGCGCAGTAACACCTCAAGGGCTGCCTGGAAAAAGGGCACCCGCGCAAACCAGCGCCGTGCCAACCCCAGCGGGGCCAGCACTTGCTCCACCGGGCTGTCTTTATCGCCGCCGCCACTTACCTGCAAGTGGGGCCAGGTCAGGTAATGATCCAGACTGAGCGCCTGCCCGGCGAGAGGGTGATGGCGCCCCATCAGCACCACCAGTTTGTCCTCTCCCTGATGCAGCCCCCGGATCTGATCCGGCACCAGATCCGTGATGGTGGAGACAAGATCCAGTTCGGATCGCCATAGTTCTGGCAACTGACGCTTGTCCCACAGGCTGTACTCCAGCGCCGCTCCCGGCGCCTGCCGGGCCAGTTCGGCACAAATATCCGGCAAGATGTACTGGGCCACATAGTCAGAGGAGGCAAGCTTGAACACCCGCTCACAGCCGCCGGGGGCAAAGGTGGGGGACGCATAGAGCCGTTCGATCCCGGCCAGCGACTCTCCCAGCACGGCGGCAAGGGCCTCGGCTCTTGGGGTCAGCAGCCAGCGTTGTCCTTCCCTCACCAGCAACTCATCGCCAAACTCCTCCCTGAGCTGACCCAGCTGCTTGCTGATAGCCGGCTGGCTGAGATGCAAAAGCTCTGCCGCCCGGCTGAGATTGCGGGTTGCCAGCAGCACTTTCAGGGTGGGTAGCAGATTCAGATTGGGGTTCATATTTGATGTCACGCGCGCACTCCTTGTCGGCACCGTCCATCTTAATCCAGAGCGCCATCATTCCCTAACCAAAGCGAAAATAACCAACTATCTCAATCACCTGCAACCAGTTAGAAACCCACAATACAACCCGAAACCCTCCTTGCCCCCAATGCCCCTCAAGATGACCACTGGATGACAGATCCCGGCCATTACGCCATAATTGCGCCACTTTTCGCCTCATGCTTCGCCCGATTTCGGGCCCTCAGACAAGTGGTCACACCATGAATTACGCCAATATCACAGGTTGGGGCAAATGCCTGCCCCCCGCCGTGCTGAGCAATGACGATCTCTGCACCATCATGGAAACATCGGATGAGTGGATCCACTCCCGCACCGGCATCAAGTCCCGCCGAGTTTCCCATGTCAGTACCTCAACCCTCGCCACCCTGGCCGCTCGTCGCGCCCTGGCCTGTGCCGGTCTCGATGCCGACCAGCTCGATGGCATCATTCTCGCTACCGCGACCCCGGGAACGCTAGTTCCGAACTGCGCCTCTGCGGTGCAGCAAGCCCTGGGTGCCCTCAATGCGGCCGTATTTGACCTCAATGCCGCCTGCACCGGTTTTGTCTATGCCCTCTCGGTTGCCACCGCCCTGGTGCAAACCGGCATGATGAAGAAGGTATTGGTGATAGGCGCCGAGCGGCTGACCACCCTGCTGGACTGGGCTAAGCGCGATACCGCCGTGTTGTTTGGTGATGGCGCCGGTGCCGTGGTCGTCGAGGCCTGCGCGCAGCAATCTGGACTTGTCGCCAACAAACTGGGTTGTGATGGCGAGGCGCGCGAGATACTGCACATCCCGAATTTTGGCACCGATCGCATCCGTTTTGCCGATATTGATGGCTTGTTCACCTTCAACTTCGAAGGTCAGGAGATCTTCAAGCGCGCGGTACGTGGCATGGGTGAAGCGATCGGCGCCGTGCTGGCCCAAGCCAATATCAGCCCGGAGCAGGTCGATCTCATGGTGCCCCATCAAGCCAATATTCGCATCATAGAGACCCTCGCCAAGCGTATGAATGCCCCCATGGACAAGGTGATGATCAACATCGAAAACTATGGCAACACCTCGGCCGCCACTGTGCCCATCGCCCTGTGTGAAGCGCTGGAGCAGGGCCGGGTTGCCCCCAATAGCTGGCTGCTCACCGCCGCCTTCGGCGCGGGTCTGACCTGGGGCGCCGCTCTCATCAAGTGGGGGGATAGGGTCACCCCGATTAACCACTGTGATGCCGAGCTGCCACCTTGCAACCAGACGGGCCTCGAACTCATTGCCGATGCCGTCGCAGGTTGCCAGCAGGCCGAGCGCCCACAAGTACCTGCCCCATAACGCCACTGCCTCCCCACGAGGGTCAGCCGCAGGCTGCCAGCAAACCCGTCACAAGCTCCATAAGAGGATGGCCCACTGCCATCCTCTGCCTTGCCCCTCCCCGATTTATCGCCCTGCTCCCACTTTATCTTGCTGATCCCTTGCCTTTTTTCTTTTTGAGCTACCATTACTGAGTAAGTGGTTATTAATGACTTTTCCTTGCGCTACCCAGCCCTTGAATAAGTTCAGATTACCCCCAGTGTTCACGGATGAGCTCACGTATGGCAAAACAAAACGCTATCTTCCCCGGTCCAGCGCCCCTCTTCTGGCTGCTCGCCATGGCAGTCATCAACGGGATCCTGCTCTGCATACTGACCCAGGGGTTACCCTATCCCTATCTGGCCCTCAACCTGGCGTTGGCGCTGATCCTTGGTATCTGGCTCCACCATTACCAGGCCAGAACACTGTTGCCTGACCCTGAGAACCTGTCCCCTGTGGTCGTCCCTGCCCTGGCTGGACTGGAGCAGGTCTGCGAACAGGCGGTTCCCATCTGGACCAAACAAATCGAGAGCTCCCGCCAGCAGAGTGAGGGTGCCATGATCAGCCTCACCGAACGCTTTGTCGGTATCTCCACCAAGCTGGAAGAGGCGGTCGCCGCCTCCCACCACGCCGCCGGGGATCTTGCCGGTGAAAACTCGCAAGGCATGGCCGCCGTGCTGACCGAGAGTCAGCAACAGCTCAACGCCGTGCTGGCCAGCATGCACAGGGCCCAGCAGAACAGGGACGACATGCTGGCGGAGATCAAGGGACTCACCGCCTACACCCAGGAGCTCAATACCATGGCGCTGGATGTGGCCAAGATCGCATCCCAAACCAATCTGCTCGCCCTCAACGCGGCCATAGAAGCGGCCCGCGCTGGCGAGGCGGGGCGCGGCTTTGCCGTGGTGGCCGGCGAGGTACGCACCCTGTCGCACTTGTCGAGTGAAACGGCCAAAAAGATGTCGGGCAAGGTCGACACCATCAATACCGGCATTGGCCAGGTACTCCAGATAGCCGAGTCGGCGGCGACCAAGGATCACGAGTCTGTTGCGAACTCGGAGCACGCCATCGAGCAGGTGCTGGCCAGCTTTCGCAGTGCAACCACCAGCCTTGCCGAGTCTGCCGCCCTCTTGCAGCACGAGAGCGGCGGCATCCATGCCGAGATATCGGACGTCATCGTTTCACTCCAGTTCCAGGACAGGGTCAGCCAGATCCTGAGCCATGTTCGCCAGAATATGGAGAGCCTCTCTGATCATCTCATTGCCGCGAAACATGCCCCCGTCCATGAGCGGCTCGCCATCGATGCCGAGCGTTGGTTGTCGGACATGGAACTCTCCTATGCCACCGACGAACAGCGCAATATCCACCATGGCAAGCACGTCGCCGCACAGAAAACAGATACCGACATCACCTTTTTTTAGGAGCTAAGCATGGGAAAAACCATCTTGATCGTGGATGACTCGGCCACCATTCGTCAGGTTGTCGGCATGACCCTCAAAACTGCCGGTTACGATGTCATCGATGCCTGTGATGGCCGGGATGCCTTGCGCAAGCTCGATGGCAAGAAGATCAACCTCATCATCAGTGACGTCAATATGCCCAATATGGACGGGATCAGCTTCGTCAGGGAGGCCAAGAAGCTGGCCAGCTACAAATTCACGCCCATCATCATGCTGACCACCGAATCCCAGGACAGCAAGAAGCAGGAAGGGCAGGCCGCCGGTGCCAAGGCCTGGGTCGTCAAGCCGTTCCAGCCTGAGCAGATGTTGGCCGCCGTCGCCAAACTCATCATGCCTTAATCGGGAGTGCCTATGCCGCTACACGCCGAACGAGTGTCAGACAAGATCACCATGAAACTGGAGGGGGAAATGACCATCTACCACGCCAGCGAACTGAAGGAGCAGATGAGCGAATGGCTGGAGCAGCCACAGGAGATAGAGATGGATCTGTCCGGTGTCAGCGAGATAGACAGCGCCGGCTTGCAGTTGCTGATCGCAGCCAAGCAAGCGTCCCAAGCCAAGGGACGCAACCTGCATCTGCTGTTTCACAGCCAGGCCGTGCTGGATGCCATAGAGCTGTGCAATCTCTCCGGCTTCTTCGGCGATCCTACACTGCTGCGCTATACCCTCAGCGACTAGACGACAAGGAGCCCGAGCATGGATCTGGATCAGGCGCTACAAACCTACCTTGTCGAGGCACGGGAGTTGCTGGAGGAGATGGAGTCTTCCCTGCTTCGCCTGGAGTCGACCCCGGAGGATGACGAACTCATCGGCGCCGTATTCCGGGCCGCCCACACCATCAAAGGCTCGGCTGGCCTGTTCGGGCTGGCTCCCATCATAGGTTTCACCCATATCGTCGAGGACATACTCGATCAGGTGCGCAATCACCGGCTCGCCATCTCGGCTGAGCTGATCAAGCTGCTGCTGGAGAGCTGCGATCACATCAATCTGCTGGTCAATATCGTGGTCGAACAAGGGGATAATCCGGGGCCGGCCGAGCTTGCCCAGGATGGAATGCTACGTGAGCGTCTGCAGATTTATCAGCAAGGTGATACGGAGTCACTGGTCAGGCTGCCCTGTAGCCAGACCAGCCCCGTCGAACGTCAAGACCCGGGGCCGCAAGCCATGACCGAGCTCTGGCACATCTCGCTGCGGTTCGGTCGCGAAGTGTTTAAAAATGGCATGGAGCCCACCTCTTTTCTGCGCTACCTCGCCACGCTGGGGGAGATAGTCGCGATAGAGACCATCACCGCGGCTCTGCCCGACTGGCAAGCACTTGATCCCGAGAACTGCTACCTCGGCTACGAAATCGACTTCGACTCGACGGCCAGCAAGGAGAGCATCAGCGAGGTGTTCGAATTCGTGCGCGACGACTGCCAGATCCTGATCCTCCCCCCCCACAGCAAGCTAGCAGAGTACCTGGCGCTAATTGAGGCGCTGCCGGAAGAGAACGAGATGCTGGGCCAGTTGCTGGTCAAGACAGGGGCCCTCACTCAGGCCGAGCTGGAGGCGGCCCTGCACCTGCAACATCTCCATGCGCAGGCTCCCCATGCCCGACTCGGCGAGATACTGATTTCCCAAGGCGCCGTGGACGAAGCGGTAGTCGATGCCGCCCTCAAGAAGCAGAACCAAGGCAAGGAGCAGAAGAACAAGGAACAGCGCTTCGTACGGGTGCACGCAGACAAGCTGGATGACCTCATCAACCTGGTCGGCGAGCTGGTGGTGGCAAGCTCTGGCGCCAATTTGCTGGCCCAGCGCCTGCGCGATAGCCAGCTGCTGGAGGCAACCTCTGTCATCGCCATGCTGGTCGAGGAGATCCGCGACGGCGCCCTGCACCTGCGCATGGTGCCCATCGGCGAGACCTTCAACCGCTTCCAGCGCGTCGTACGGGACGTGAGTCAGGAGCTTGGCAAAGACATCACACTGCGCATCTCGGGGGCCGATACCGAACTCGACAAATCGGTGGTAGAGAAGATTGGCGATCCCTTGATGCATCTGGTGCGCAATGCCATGGATCACGGCATCGAATCGGCCGAGCGCCGCCAGCAGGCCGGCAAGCCGAGCCAAGGCACTCTCACCCTCAATGCCTTCCATGACTCGGGCAGCATAGTGCTGGAGATCCAGGATGATGGGGCAGGACTCGACAAGGAGAGGATCCTCAAGAAAGCCCTGGAGCGCGACATCATTGCGCCAGGGCAACAACTCAGCGAACAGGATATCTACCAGCTCATCTTCGAGCCGGGTTTTTCCACCGCCGAGGCAGTCACCAATCTGTCCGGGCGGGGTGTGGGCATGGATGTGGTCAAACGCAATATCCAGGCACTGCGTGGCAGCGTCGAGCTGCATAGCGAAACCGGCAAGGGCACCCTGGTTCGGATCCGCCTGCCTCTGACCCTGGCCATCATCGACGGCTTCCTGGTGCGGGTCGGCAGCGCCCACTACGTCATCCCCCTGGACATGGTGATCGAGTGTGTCGAACTGACCGAGGATGCACTGCAAGACACCCTGGGACGCGATTACATCAACCTGCGGGGCGAAGTACTGCCTTTTGTTCGCCTGCAACACTATTTCGATATCCAGAGCCAGCCGGGACGGCGGGAGAACATAGTGGTGGTGAGCCATGGCGGACAAAAATCCGGACTGGTGGTGGACGAGTTGCTGGGCGAGCTGCAAACCGTCATCAAGCCGCTCGGCAAGCTGTTCAACCATCTGCGCGGCATCAGTGGCTCCTCCATTCTCGGCGGAGGCGACATCGCCCTGATCCTGGATATTCCGGCCCTGGTGCAATCAGCCATCCAGCGGGAATTGCATCAACTGGGCCATCAAGTCATGGGGCACACCCTGTCCCCATCAAGCATCAACTGAGTAGGAGCGAGCCATGTTCAAGGATGCCACCATCAAGACCCGCCTTTTTCTGCTGCTCGGTGCGCTTTGCACACTGCTATTGCTGCTGAGCAGCCTGGGTCTGTACGGCATGCACCACGGCAACCAGGGACTGCTACGGGTCTATCAGGACAGGGTGGTGCCCCTCAAACAACTCAAGGAGATATCGGATCTCTACGCCGTCGCCATCATTGACAACGTCAACAAGGCAAATGCGGGTCTCATCAGCGCCGAGGTGGCACTCAAAGAGCTCAAGGATGCCCAGCAGCAGATTGAACAAGTGTGGCAAAGCTATCAGGCAACCAGTCTCACCGAAGATGAACAGCGGTTATCAACCCAGGCCATTGGTCTGTTCGAGGCGGCAAACCGGGACCTCAATTTGCTCACTCACCGCCTGGCTACCCAGCATGGCTTGGTAACAGGCACGCTGGATGAATTCGATGGCCGCCTCTATGAGACCATAGACCCCATCAGCACCAAGGTGACCGAACTGGTCAATCTGCAGCTCGAGGTTGCCAAAACTGAGTTCGAACGGGCTCAATCCGCTTATCGCAGTCTGCTGCCCACCGTGATCGTTGGCATCGTCTTGGGGTTGATGGCGGCCATCTGGTTTGGCCTGCGCCTCATTCGCAGCATCACAGGCCCCATCAATCAGGCGCTAAAAGCCGCGCGTCAGTTGGCCGAGGGGGATCTGGACGTCAAGCTGGAGATCCACTCTCGCGACGAGGCGGGGCAACTGCTGGAGGCCATGCAATACATGGTCGACAAGCTCGGAGCCCTCATCAATGACATAGAACAGCAAGTGAGTGCCGCCGTCGAACAGGGCGACTTCAGCTACCGCATCAGCCTGGAACAACGCCAGGGATATGTGAAACGACTGAGCGAACTGCTCAACCGCCTCTCCGAGGTGACGGATACCAGCCTGGGAGATGTGATGCGCATCGCGACCGCCCTGGCCAAGGGAGACCTGACCCAGCGCATAGAACAACCCTATCCCGGGGTGTTCGGCCGCACCAAGGATGGCCTCAACGCCACCATTACCGCACTGACCAGCATCATAGATGAGGTACGCAGCGCCACCGACAGCCTGAGCAATGCTTCCAATCAGGTGAGCGTCACGGCCCAGTCCCTGAGTCAGGCCACCAGCGAACAAGCCGCCAGCGTCGAGCAAACCAGCGCGGCTGTCGAACAGATGAGTGCCAGCATCAACCAGAATACGGACAACGCTCGCCAGACCGATGCCATGGCCGGTCAGTCGGCCCGGGAGGCGGGAGAAGGTGGCGCCTCAGTGCAGCAAACCGTGAGCGCCATGCAACAGATAGCGCGCAAGGTGAGCATCATAGATGACATCGCCTACCAGACGAACCTGCTGGCTCTCAACGCAGCCATCGAAGCGGCCAGAGCGGGCGAACATGGCAAAGGCTTTGCCGTGGTAGCCGCCGAGGTGCGCAAGCTGGCCGAACGCAGCCAGGTCGCGGCCCAGGAGATTGGCGAGTTGTCGAGCAGCAGCGTGGAACAGGCCGAGCTGGCTGGCGAGCTGCTGGTTCGAATTGTTCCCTCCATCCGCAAGACCTCGGATCTGGTGCAGGAGATCAGCGCAGCCTCCGGCGAACAGGCGGGCGCAGTGACCCAGATAAGCCAGGCGATGAACCAACTCAATCAGGTGACCCAGCAGAATGCCGCCAGCAGTGAAGAACTGGCCGCCACCGCGGAGGAGATGAGTAGCCAGGCCGGTGATCTGCAACAGACCATGGAATTCTTCACCTTGGCCAGCTCCCCCACCCGCAGCATGGGTGCCAGTCAGGTCAGGGCAAAAACTGCCCAACCCCGTGGCCACTTTCTGACCCCCCCGAGCGCACCGGCCGGCCATAAGGGCCCGGTTGATGACGCCGACTTTATCCGTTTCTGACCGGAGGCCCCATGAATCCATCCACAGCACTGACCTTCGCCTCCTCCCAGCTATCCTCAGTAGCGGAGGGGGATGCCCAGTACCTCACCTTTGTCATCAATGACGAAATGTTTGCCATCAACATCCTGGGGGTCAAGGAGATCATCGAATACGGCAACATCACCCCTATCCCTCTGATGCCCGAGTTCATTCGGGGTGTCATCAATCTGCGTGGCGCCGTCGTGTCCGTCGTCGATCTCAATGCCCGCTTCGGCAATATCGCCTCGACCATCACCCGCCGCAGTTGCATCGTCATCATAGAGACCTTGAGCCAGGAGGGAGAGCATCAGGGGGAGACCCAGGATATCGGTGTGGTGGTGGACGCCGTTTCCGAGGTGCTCACCATACCCCGCAACGAGATAGAGCCTCCCCCCAGCTTCGGCGCCAAGATCCGCTCCGACTTCATCAGCGGCATGGGCAAGGTCAATGGCAAATTCGTCATCTTGCTCAATACCCAAAAAGTGCTCTCTATCGACGAGATGGCGCAGCTGCACGATATATCCCATCGCCCGGATGCGGCCATTGCCGTGACCCAATAGTAAAAGACCCGATTTCCATCACCTGAGTGTCAGCACAAGGATAAGGCTCATGACTCAATCATTTTTCGGCAAGCTGTTTGGCAACAACGACGATCATGCCCAGCTGTTGTCCCAGTTAACCCATGCCCTGGGCGAGGCCAGGGCCATCAATCTGGCCGCAGCCAGCGGCCAGTTCGAACAATCCCTGCCCCTCGCCGGACTTGGCGGCCCCTTGCTTGAGCTCTGCCAGGAGTTCAATTTCCTGCTCGAACGCCTCGGCCAGACGGTGCGCAACAACTTGGCCGATGCCCTGGCCAGCCAGCAGCTTCATACCGAAAATTTCCGGGTACGCAAAGCCCTCGACGGGGCCACCACCAATCTGATGATCGCCGACACAGACCTCAACATCATCTACATGAACGAGGCGATCAAGGAGATGCTCGGCCTGGCCGAGAGCGACATCAAGCAGGAGCTGACCGCCTTTGATGTCAAGCAGCTCATGGGCAAGAACATCGACAGCTTCCACAAGAACCCATCCCACCAGCGAGCCATGCTGGCCAAGCTCGACAAAACCTATCGAACCCAGATAACCCTGGGCGGTCGCATCTTCTCCCTCATCGCCAGTCCCGTAGTCAACAATGAAGGCGAGCGGCTCGGCACTGTGGTGGAGTGGAGCGATCTCACCAAAGAGGTCGCCATCGAGAACGAGATCAAGGCCGCCAACGCGGCAGCCAAACGGGCATCCGAAGAGAGCCTGAGGGTGAAGAAGGCGCTGGACTGCGCCACCACCAACGTGATGATCGCCGACAACAACCTCGACATCATCTATATGAACGAGGCGGTCGGCACCATGCTGCTCGACGCCGAACCGGACATCAAGACCGATCTCCCTCACTTCAATGCCAGCCAGTTGATGGGTAAAAACATCGACAGCTTCCACAAAAACCCATCCCACCAGCGCACCATGCTGGCCAAACTCGCCAGTACCCACCGCGCTCAGATACTGCTTGGCGGACGCACCTTCGCCCTGGTCGCCAACCCGGTGTTCAGCGATGCCGGTGAGCGGCTCGGCACTGTGGTGGAGTGGAACGATCGCACCAAGGAGGTCGCCATTGAACAGGAGGTCAAGGCCGCCAATGCGGCTGCCAAGCTGGCTTCCGATGAGAGCATGAGGGTCAAGAAGGCACTGGACTGCGCCACCACCAACGTCATGATCGCCGACAACGACCTCGACATCATCTACATGAATGAGTCGGTCAAAGTCATGCTGGCCGAAGCCGAGCGCGATATCAGAACAGAGTTGCCCCACTTCAATACCAGCCAGCTGATGGGCAGCAACATAGATACCTTCCACAAGAACCCCAGCCACCAGCGCGGCATGCTGGCCAAGTTGGCCAATACCTATCGCACCCAGATCCAGCTCGGCGGGCGCACCTTCTCCCTGGTCGCCAACCCTGTGTTCAGCGATGCGGGCGAGCGGCTCGGTTCCGTGGTTGAGTGGGACGATCGCACCAAGGAGGTCGCAGTCGAACGGGAGGTATCCGAAATCGTGCAAGCCGTGATAGATGGTGAGCTGAGCAAACGCATGGCCCTCGGTGACAAGGCTGGCTTCTTCAAGAATCTGGGCGAGGGCATCAACAAGATTGCCGAGGTGATAGACACCAGTCTCAAGGACGTGATCCGGGTGGTTCAGGCCCTGGCCGAAGGGGATCTGACCCAAAAGGTAGAGGCAAACTATCCCGGGGTCTTTGGCACCACCAAGGATGCCCTGAATCAGACCATCACGGCCCTCACCACCATAGTCACAGAGGTGCGCAGCGCCTCGGACAATCTATCCAGTGCCTCAGAGCAGGTCAGTGCCACCGCCCAGAGCATCAGCCAGTCGAGCAGTGAACAGGCCTCGAGCATGGAGGAGACCAGCGCCTCCATCGAGCAGATGAGCGCCAGCATCAACCAGAATACCGAGAACGCCCAGGTCACGGACGGCATGGCAAGCAAGGCAGCCAAGGAGGCGATAGAAGGAGGCGGTGCGGTCAAGCAGACGGTGGATGCCATGAAGCAGATAGCCAAACGCATCAGCATCATAGATGACATCGCCTACCAGACGAACCTGCTGGCACTCAACGCGGCCATAGAGGCAGCCCGTGCTGGCGATCATGGCAAGGGATTTGCCGTGGTGGCGGCCGAGGTACGCAAACTGGCCGAACGCAGCCAGGTCGCGGCTCAGGAGATTGGCGAGCTGGCCTCCAGCAGCGTCGACATGGCAGAGCGAGCGGGTGAATTGCTCGATCAGATAGTGCCCTCCATCAACCGAACCTCGGATCTGGTGCAGGAGATCAGTGCCGCCTCGGCGGAACAATCCACCGGGGTCAGCCAGATCAACAAAGCCATGAGCCAGCTCAGCCAGGTGACCCAGCAGAATGCCTCCAGTAGTGAAGAGCTGGCCGCCACCGCGGAGGAGATGAGCGGCCAGGCCGAACAGCTGCAACAATCCATGGGCTTCTTCACCTTGGCACAGCACAAGACGATGGCCGAACTCAAGGTCGCGCCCCACAAAGGAAACGGCCGTGGCCGCTTCCTCAATCAAGAGGGATCGCCCCAAGATATCTTTGCCGCTCACGGCAAAGGCCAGAGCGAGGGAGATTTTGTGCGCTTCTGATGCGCAGTTGAGCCAAGAGGACGGGGAGCCAAGGCTTCCCGTTCGCCCCGGCCGGCTACCAGATACACCACACAAGGAAAGCACACTTGTTGGAACATGCCACCCTGAGCGATCAGGAATTCAGTCAATTTCAGCGCTGGCTGCATCAGGCCGCCGGCATCGATCTCTCCCCTGCCAAGAAGACGCTGGTCAGCAGTCGGCTGGCCAAACGGCTTTCCCATTACCAGCTGCCAAGTTTTGGGGATTACTTTCACCTTATCATGCACGACTCTGCCAAGCTGGAGCTGCAACTGGCCCTGGACTTGCTGACCACCAATGAGACCTACTTCTTTCGCGAACCCAAACATTTCGAGTTCCTGAGCCAGCAGATAGTGCCCAACTTCCCGCGCGAGCGTGCGCTGCGGATCTGGAGTGCGGCCAGCTCCTCCGGTGAAGAGGCTTACAGCCTCGCCATGATCCTGGCAGAGCACCGCGCCGCAGCCCCTTGGGAGATCATCGCCTCTGATATCAGCTCCCGGGTACTGACCCAGGCCAAGGCAGGCCTCTATGCCATAGAGCGTGCCCATAACATACCGACCGCCTACCTGATGAAGTACTGCCTCAAGGGCATAGGTCAGCAAGAGGGAACCTTTCTCATCGACCGCAAGATCAAGGAGCGAGTGCATTTTAGCCAAATCAATCTTAACAAGCCGCTGCCGGATCTCGGCCTGTTCGACCTTATCTTCATCCGCAACGTGATGATCTACTTCAACCGGGAGACCAAAGAGCAAGTACTCGCCCGCCTGCTTCCCCTGTTGCGCCAGGGAGGCTATCTCATCATCAGCCACGCCGAGAGTCTGCATGGCCTCCAGACTGGTCTGCAGCTGCTCTCCCCTTCTATCTATCGCAAAGCCTGAATCCCATGACAGAGATCCTATTGCAACCCGGCGAGGCACTGTTTAGCCAGGAGGCCATGGTGATGCGCACCCAGCTCGGCTCCTGCGTCAGCCTGACCCTCTGGCACCCACGCCACCACTGGGGTGGCATGTGCCACTTCATGCTGCCGAGTCGACGTCATCGCGAGCGGCAGATGGCAGTGCAGCTGCCTGACTCGCTCAATGGAAAGTATGCGGATGAGGCTCTGGCCATCTTGCTGCAAGGGGTTGCCAAAGCGGGGGCAGCCCCGCGGGAATATGTGGTCAAGCTGTTTGGCGGCGGCAACATGTTTCCCCAGCTGGGGGAACGTCATACCCAGGATATCGCCAGTCAGAATGTGGCGGCAGCCTGGGCTCTGGTCAGGGCTCAAGGCCTGGATGTGAGTGCCCACGACCTGGGCGGCACAGGCCACAGGGCGCTTGTCTTCGACCTCAATACCGGTCATGTCTGGGTCAGACACAGCCCGCTGATACAGGAACCGGGCCAAGTCGATGAGCACCGCCGCACAGGCCAATAGGGCCACAACAGTGCTGAGCCTGCGGAAGCCGCCCCGCTAGCGGCCGCGTTATGCGAACGAGGAGAGATAGATGAAGCAGATCACCGTCATGCTGGTCGATGATTCCGCCGTGGTCAGGCAGGTATTGCAGAGCGTGCTGGAACGTGAACCCGACATCAGTGTCATCGCTACCGCCTCGGATCCCCTGTTTGCCATGGAAAAGCTCAAACGAGCCTGGCCTGACGTGATAGTGCTCGATGTGGAGATGCCGCGCATGGACGGCATCACCTTTTTGCAGAAGATAATGAGCGAGCGGCCGACCCCGGTCGTTATCTGCTCCTCCCTCACCGCGCGGGGCGCCGAGACCACCTTGCAGGCCATGGCGGCCGGTGCGGTCGACATCATTACCAAGCCAACCATAGGCCTCAAAGACTTTCTGCAAGAATCCGCCCACGACCTCGCCATGGCGGTACGGGGCGCGGCCATGGCCAATGTCAAACAGCTGTGCAAGGCACCACTGGCCGTGCCCGCCAAGATCAGCGTCGATGCCTGGCTGCCCGCCAGCGGTCAGGCCATGGCCCAGACGACGGAGCGGATTGTCGCCATCGGCACCTCCACCGGCGGCACCCAGGCCCTGGAGCTGGTCCTCACCGCCTTGCCCAGGGTCAGTCCAGGCATCGTCATCGTTCAGCACATGCCGGAGAAATTCACAGCCTCCTTCGCCGAACGGCTCAACGGCCTGTGCCAGATAGAAGTGCGTGAGGCCAGACACAATGACAGGGTGATCCCGGGTCTGGCCCTGATAGCACCGGGTGGCAAGCACATGCTGCTCAAGCGCAGCGGGGCCTACTACCATGTGGACGTCATGGATGGCCCGCTGATCAACCGTCATCGCCCTTCGGTCGATGTGCTGTTTCGCTCCGTTGCCAAATACGCGGGCAAGAATGCCACCGGTATCATCATGACCGGCATGGGGGATGATGGTGCCCGTGGTCTCAAGGAGATGCAAGAGGCGGGCGCCATGACCTATGCCCAGGATGAAGCCTCCTGCGTGGTATTTGGCATGCCCAAGGAGGCGATCAAGCTCGGTGCCGCCCGCCACATAGTCCCCCTCGATCAGATCCACCACATCATTGCCAAATGAGAGACCCCGCTGCGGTAAACCGGCAGCGGGGTCTGATGAGGTGTCATCGATGATGGTCGTGCTAGCCCGTCGGCATGGCATCGAGCAGACTGAACAACCTGTCTATCTCGGTATGGGTGTTGTAGTGCATGCAGCCGATACGCAGTACCCCTCCTTCACCGACCCCAAGAGCCGCAATCAATCCCAGGGCATAGAAGTGGCCCGCCCAACTGCATACTTGATGCTCCCCAAGGTAGACCGCCATCTGGGCCGGGGTGTGCCGCAGCGAGGTGAGGGCGAAGGTGGGGGTACGCCCCGCCGTGCCCTGGATGCCATGCAGGGTGAGCCAAGGACGCTCCGCCAGCTTGGCCAGCAGGTGCGCGCTCAGCAGCTGCTCATGGGCATGACTGCGGGCGAAACCGATATCGAGCCGCTCCTCCAGGGAAGCCTCGTCTGCCGCAAGACCAGAGAGAGAGGCCAGATAGGCGATGGTCGCCTCCAACCCGGCCAGGGCCTCCCAGCTCTGGGTGCCCGTCTCCCACTTGTAGGGAGAGACGTTCTTGGCTGGCTCCACCTTGTAGGGGGTCAGCCGTTCCAGATGCGTCAGTTTGCCATAGAGGATCCCCAGGTGCGGACCGAAGAACTTGTAAGCTGAGCAGCCCAGGAAGTCGCAATCCCAGGCCTGCACATCGATGCGCTCATGAGGGGCAAAGTGAACTGCATCCACATAGAGCAGGGCACCGACGCCATGCACCGCATCGGCGATGGCGGGAATGTCCACCAGGGTGCCCGTGGTATTGGAAGCGGCTGTCACTGCCACCAGCCGGGTGCGCGGGCCAAGCAAGCTGAGCAAATGCTCCATGTCGAGACCACCGCTGGCGGCATCGACCCGCACCTGATGGACGATGGCACCGCGATCCGCCGCCGCCTGTTGCCAGCTGGATACATTGGAGTAGTGATCCAGCGCGCTGACGACTATCTCATCCCCCGCCTGCCATTCCCGCGCCAAGGCACGGCTGAAAGCGAAGGTGAGGCTAGTGAAATTGGCACCAAATACAATCTCCTGCCAGTGCTCGGCACCGAGCAAGGTGGCCGCAGCCTGACGAGCACGCAGCGCCTGCTGCTCCGTCTCCCGGCCAGAAAAGAAGGGGCCGCCCAGATTCGCATTGAAACGGCCCAGATAATCCGTCATTGCCCCCAAGACGCTCTGGGGGACCTGGGCGCCCCCCGGGCCGTCGAAGAAGAGTGGGGATTTTCCATCAATCAACTGATTGAGGGCAGGAAACTGGCCGCGCAGAACGGCAACATCGAGAGGCTGCATAGGATCACATTCCATGTTAACAGTTAGATAACATGGCGAGATTAAGATCGGACAGCAGCAAAGTCCACACCCAAACAAATCCGCCATCACATTTACAGAACAAAGGCGGCAATCCAGCATAAAACACTGGCAGCATGGCGGCGCCACCTATGATGACAGGGCGACAAACCAGCCTTCCGGCTTGGTTAGCTGTCTTATTTTTGTTCTGAACCCTATGAAAAGATTGAATTTTGAACGGTCAATGTCAAAAAATGAGCGACTCGCATATTTTTCTACATTGATTGCAAATTTGGGGTTCACAAAGCCGTGGGATCTGTTAGTATGCGCCTCGCACTTGAGGAGGGGTTCCCGAGTGGCCAAAGGGATCAGACTGTAAATCTGACGGCTCTGCCTTCGAAGGTTCGAATCCTTCTCCCTCCACCATTCAAGTGTGATGAGTTAGTAAAATCAGGAAATACCCCGTGGAGGGGTTCCCGAGTGGCCAAAGGGATCAGACTGTAAATCTGACGGCTCTGCCTTCGAAGGTTCGAATCCTTCTCCCTCCACCATCTTCCTGAATAGAGTGGCTTTTATACCCCTGTGGAGGGGTTCCCGAGTGGCCAAAGGGATCAGACTGTAAATCTGACGGCTCTGCCTTCGAAGGTTCGAATCCTTCTCCCTCCACCATCATTCAAGAAAACCCGGCCTAGCGCCGGGTTTTCGCTTTCTCCCCTGTCAGATCTGACAATTGTTCATTGTCTAACCCCATAGGATAGTGAGCCCTGCTCTTCGTCAGGGATGCACATCATGCTGGAAGTGTGGGATGAACAAGGTTATCACTCGGGCCTGAGCCTGGCGCAGTTGCAGATCCACATCAGTCGCTACAATGGCGAACTTATGGTGCGATATCGCAACCGCATCGGCCTGTCGAGTACCCTGTTTTTAACAGTGTATGACGGCCTGCCGTTGCAACGCTTCAAACAAGGCTGCCCTCCCCTGGATTGGCACTGGTTGAGTCAGGCTCTGCATCCTCACACATTGCCCATGCGCCCGGCCCCCCTGTTGACCCTGCCCCGGCAGTAACGCATCGCGGTTCACGGCCCAGCAACCGGGCAGACAACAAGATCCCCTCTCTCGCTGGTCTTGAATGTATCCAACCTGTCCCGGTGGCACACGCCTTGGCCTCGTTCCAGTCAAATTGCATGATGGCGTGGGGACGAGTACAATCTCGCACCCTTAATGGGATGTCATAGCCTTAACCATGTAGATGGGACAGCTGTGCCGTCATCCTTATTGCGATGCCACCCGGTGGCGTCGCCCTGATTTGCAATCAGACCAGCGAGAAAATCATGTTCAGACCAGAATTGCTCTCCCCCGCCGGGACCCTCAAGAATATGCGTTACGCCTTCGCCTATGGCGCCGACGCCGTCTATGCCGGCCAGCCGCGTTACAGCCTGCGGGTGCGTAACAACGAGTTCGACCACGACAACTTGCGCCTGGGCATCAACGAAGCCCATGCCCTCGGCAAGCAATTCTATGTGGTGGCCAACATCCAGCCTCATAACTCCAAGCTCAAGACCTTCGTGCGCGACATGCGCCCGGTGATCGAGATGGGGCCGGACGCCATCATCATGTCAGACCCCGGTCTCATCATGATGATGCGTGAAGCCTTCCCGCACATGCCTATCCACCTGTCGGTACAGGCCAATGCGGTCAACTGGGCCACAGTGAAGTTCTGGCATCAGATGGGCCTGACTCGCGTCATCCTCTCCCGCGAACTCTCCTTGGACGAGATCGAAGAGATCCGCATGCACGTCCCGGAAATGGAGCTCGAAGTCTTCGTCCATGGTGCCCTGTGCATGGCCTACTCCGGCCGCTGCCTGCTCTCTGGCTACATCAACAAGCGCGACCCCAACCAGGGTACCTGCACCAACTCCTGCCGCTGGGACTACAAGGTTCACGAGGGCAAGGAGGATGACGTAGGCCAGATAGTTCACCGTCAGGAGCCCATTGCGGTGCGCCCGGACAACACCCTGGGTCTGGGCAAACCGAGCGATGCGCTGGTCTTGCTGGAAGAGGCCAATCGCCCCGGTGAGTACATGACGGCGTTCGAGGACGAGCACGGCACCTACATCATGAACTCCAAGGACCTGCGCGCCGTCGAGCACGTCGAACGCCTGACCAAGATGGGCGTGCACTCCCTGAAAATCGAAGGCCGCACCAAATCCTTCTACTACTGCGCCCGTACCGCCCAGGTCTATCGCAAGGCCATCGACGATGCGGTCGCCGGTCGTCCGTTCGACGCAACCCTGATGGGCACCCTTGAGAACCTGGCCCACCGTGGCTATACCGAAGGCTTCTTGCGCCGTCACAACCACAGCGAGTACCAGAACTACGACTATGGCTACTCCATCTCCGACACCCAGCAGTTCGTCGGCGAGATCACCGGTCGCAATGGCGACATGGTGGAAGTGGACGTGAAGAACAAATTCCTGGTCGGCAACAGCCTGGAGTTGATGACCCCGCAGGGCAACCTCAGCTTCAACCTGGAACAGATGCAAAACCGCAAGGGTGAGCTCGTCGACACGGCGCCGGGTAACGGCCACATCGTCTATGTGCCCGTTCCCCAGGAGATCGACATCAGCCACGGCATATTGCTGCGTAATCTGGGCGATCGTCAGGACAGCCGCAACCCCCATACGGCGGCCTGAGATGGCGCTGCTCATCACCGACAAGTGCATCAACTGTGACATGTGCGATCCCGAGTGTCCGAACCAGGCCATCAGCCTGGGTGAAGCCATCTACGAGATCAATCCAGACTTATGCACCGAATGCGTCGGTCACTATGAGAAGCCCACCTGCATCAGCGTCTGTCCCATCGACTGCATCATCTGGGATCCCCTGCGGGTGGAGAACGAAGCGCAGTTGATGGAGAAGTTTGTGAAGCTGCATCGCAGCTGACTTGCCAGAGATGGTCAAACAATGAGGCCGGGCTTATGCCCGGCCTCATTGCTATCCGCAGCCACGCTGGTCTGCCTCGCGGCAACCCCAGCCAATACGGCATCGCCATGCCGACGTGAACGGAGCGACCAGGGCCTCGACTCGAAACAGGGTGCCAGCGAATACAGGGGTCGGATAAGGTTAGCGTTTACTTACGCTTGTCATCAACCAGGGCGCGCAAGGCCCCATTGTGGATCTGCTCCTGCTGGAGTTTGGCCTGCGCCTCATCAAGCTTGGCCTGCTTCTTGGCGATCTTGTCAGGCTTGCCCTCCACCCGGGCACTCTGCAACTCGCTGAGCCGTTCATCTACCTTGGTTTTCAGCTCGACCAACTTGCGATCGCTCTCTTTGAGCAAAGCGCCATCGTCACAATAAGCCTCGACATTATTGAGTGCCTGCTGCAAACCAGCGACTTGGCGATCGTTGTCATGGGCCCGCGCCTCGCTCAGGGCAGAGACCAGGGCGTCACGCTTGGCAGCGCAACCCACCGCAGGAGCCGCCATCACAGGCCCCGCCAGCCAGAACCCCAATGCCAGCACGGCTATGCTCTTGTTCATTTTCCACCTCTCGTTCACCGTTGTTCCGTGAATGATGCTCATCCAACTTCAAGCACACTGCTCATTCACCACCTTTTAAATGGTGCTCATCTGACCTCAAGGTCACCTCGCAGGTCAAGACTGCACGAAAGTGGTGCGACAGGGTTTGCGCAACATCATGATGGGGACCATTGCTCCGATCTACAATGGGGCTTTGTCATCAGGAGTTTCCATGAGCCAACAGATACTGATCATCGCCAGCGGTGCCCCCTATGGCAGCGAGTCCCTGTTCAATGCCTTGCGCCTCGGCTTGGCACTGCAGGAAGAGGGGGCCAGCCTCAGGTTGTTTCTCTTATCCGATGCGGTGAGCGCCGCCATTGCCACTCAGGCCCCCGCCGAGGGTTATCACCTGCGCCAGGTGCTGGACATCTTGCTGGTACAGGGGGCGGAGGTGCGCCTGTGCCAGAGCTGCTGCGATGCCCGTGGCATTGGTGCCCTGCCTCTGATCGAAGGGATCCGCATCGACCACCTGCCGACCCTGGCTCAATGGACACTCGCTGCCGACAAGGTGCTGACCTTCTAGATCGCCAGGGGTAAGTCATCACTTACCCCTGAGCTTCCCTGCCTTGCCTCCTTGGTATTGCCCGTCCAAAAAACAATTCAACAATGACTAATCCATAATTATTTCGCTATGTGGTTTCATCCGCAACAACCCTTGACTTTCCCCCTGCCCGTACATAAAGCGCCCAACCTTTGAGGTCTTTTGAGGCCCGTGGGCCACTGGGGCCCATGCCCAGCAAAATGACTTCCTGGCCCTCGGTATCCGTCATTGATGCCAGGGCTTTACTGATAAGAACAATAAACCGGTCGCTTCAAGCGACCGTTTGGCTATTTCGGGATGAATAAGCAAAACAGCACTCCCTCGACCTTCCGTCGAGCCTTTTTCTGCCTACCGTTCCGGAACACTTATGTCATTGATGAACATGAATATCGGTAAGAAACTGAGCGTCGCCTTCGCGACCTTCGGTCTGATGATGGTCGCCATCGGCGGCTTCTCCTTGTTGCAATTTGATCGTATCAACAGCCGCTCCCTGGAGCTGACCGATGCCATCATTCCCAGCATCAATCGCGTCAATAACATGGGCCAGACGGTAGCCAACTTGCGTCGCTTCGAACTGAGCTACCTGCTGGTCGATGAGAACCCTGCCCGTCAGGCGGAGTACGGCAACCAGATGCGCAGCGAAATAAGCAAGATCACGGGACTGTTGGCGCAGTATGGCAAGACGCTGTTCGATGCCGAAGAGACACGCCGCTATCAGGCAGTGAGCGCCAACTGGCAGCGCTATCTGGCACTGCACGATGCCGTCATGGCACAACTGGCGCGAGGGGAACACGCCGCTGGTACGGAGCAGTTCCTGGCAGGCGCCCCAACCTATGTCGCGCTCCATGACGCCGTCGACCAGTTGATCGCTCAGAACCAATACTATGCCAAGCTCGGACGAGAGGAGTCCCAAAGCGCCTATGAGAGCGCCCGCACCAGCATCTTCATCACCCTCACCATCGGCATACTGCTGGTCATCGCCTTTGCCACTCTGCTGACCCGGCAGATCCGCGATCCTATCGTGTTGCTGGCCAAGCAGGCCAAGTTGATTGCCGGTGGGTATCTGGGCCGCGGAGAGCTGTGTGATTACATCGATGCCGGCAAACTCAACCGGGACGAGATTGGCGAGCTGGCCCTGTCGGTACGTCAGATGAAGGAGGGGCTCAGCGATCTGGTCAACGAGATCTCCACCTCAGTCACCCAGCTCAGTGCCTCGGTGGATGAAGTGAGCGCCATCTCGGAGCAATCAGCCCAGGGGATGCGCCAGCAGCAGGGCGAGATCACCCAAGTGGCGACCGCCATGAACCAGATGCAGAGCACAGTACTCGAGGTCTCCCGCAACACCACTGATGCCGCCAATGCCGCCCAGCATGCCTCCCAGGCATCCAGTGCCGGCCAGGCCGTGGTGCAGAGCGCCATCGGCAGCATCGAGGGCGTGGCGGGCAAGATAGACGAGGCGGGCCAGGTGGTGCAGCAGCTCGAGCAGGAGAGCGCCAACATCAGCCTGGTGCTGGATGTGATCCGCAACATTGCCGATCAGACCAACTTGCTGGCCCTCAACGCGGCCATCGAAGCGGCCCGCGCCGGTGACCAGGGCCGAGGCTTTGCCGTGGTCGCGGATGAGGTACGTACTCTGGCCAAGCGCACCCAGGACTCCACCGCCGAGATCCACAAGATGATAGAGAGCCTGCAGAGCCGCGCCGAACTGGCCGGTCAGGCCATGAACAGCAGCCATGCCCAGATGCAAACCAGCGTCGAGCTGGCACAGGATGCCGGCCAGAGCATCGCCAGGATCAATGAGGCGGTGACCCGGATAACCGACATGAACACTCAGATTGCCAGCGCCACCGAGCAGCAGAACTCGGTCACCGCCGAGCTCAACCGCAACATAGTGAACATCCACAATGTATCGGACGAGAATGCCCAGGGGGCCCAGCACACGGCCCAGGCCTGTACCGAGCTAAGCCAGCTGGCCAGCCACCTGCAGCAGCTGACCCGCCGCTTTACCTTGTAAGGCGCCGGAGAGAAAAGAGGCCGGGATCTGGGATCCCGGCCTCTTTCTATTTGTACTCTCCTCATGATGACTGCTGCGTCGCCTGCTCAACCTCGGACAATGCAGGTCGCGCAATGCGAGTCCCCCACTCGTAGAGCGCCAGGATGGCAAGACAGAGCAGGGCCATGAACCCGTAAAGCCAGCTGCCTCCCCAGTTTGCCACCATCCAGCCCCCCAACAAGACGCCGATGGCAACCCCCATGCCAGACATGGAGGCCGCGCCGAAATAACTGCCTTTGAGGTGTGCAGGAGCCATCTGATCGATCAACACATTGAGCAGCGGGAACAAGATGCACTCCCCCACACTCAGCAGCACCACCGCAACCAACCAGTGCCACCAGATGGCGGTATCGCCGAGGGCAAACAGCAGCTGGGCGCCGAGAAAGAGGGCAACCCCGAGCTGCAGCCTGTGCTTGATGCGCCAGTTTGCAGTCAGATGCAACAGCGGGAACTGCAATATCACTATGGTCAGCGCATTGGCCGTCACCAGCAGGCCGATGAGCCGCTCTACCTCCGGGGTGCCTGCCCGGGTCAGGTACTGGATGAGCGGTGACTCAAACTGGGCATAGACCAGCATCAGCAGCAAGTTGGCCAGGGTCAGCAGCAAGAAGCCGCGATCCCGGGCTAGCACCCTCAGCACGGCGCGCATGCCGGGACCGGCCGTGCTGCCAACCTGACAACGGGCCAACCTAAAACCGATGAAGAAGGTGACTCCGAGCAGCAGGTAGCTGATGCAAAGCAGCAGGAAGGTCTCCTGGCGCGCACTCAGGCCATAGGTGACGCCGATCAGGGGACCAATGGCCGCGCCCAGATTGAGCAGAAAATAACGCAGGTGCAGCGCCAGCTCGCGGGCCTTGGGCTCCTCCAGGCTGTCGGCCATCAACGCCTTGCCCGGTGAGTCGATGAGCCCATAGGAGAGACCGCTGCCAATCACCCCGAGCGCCAGCCAGGCGACTTGATGGGAGAGGCCCAGCAGGCCGAAGCTGACCGCCGAAACCAGACAGCCGAACAGCAGTATGTTGCGCCGCCCCCACTTGTCCGACAGCCAGCCGCCATAGAAGCTGACCAGGGTCGAGAGCGCCGCCGTGGCCCCCAGGATGAGGCCAATCAGGGTCGCGGAGAGGTCATAGTCGCGATAGAGCAAGATGGAGAGGAAGGGCCAGACCATGAAGAAGCTGGTGCGCACCATAAAGGTCCCCAGGATCACGATCCAGACTAGCGGGGGAAATTGCCTGAGATAGGCCCACGACATACTGCAACTCCTTATGACAGCTTGAGAGCGGGTCCTCCGTTATAACAATGGGCTTCAAAAGAAACAATGGCATTGGCACAGATAAAATCCAGGCACAAAAAAGCCGACCCTGAGGTCGGCTTTTTCACAGCACAGATACCTTATTCGGCAGCTGGCTCTTCGGTGGTGGCAACAGCCACATCGGCGGCCGGAGCGGCGGCTTCGGTCGGTGCATTCGCTTCCTTGATGGAGAGACGCACACGGCCTTGACGGTCCACTTCCAGTACCTTCACCTTGACCACGTCACCGATGGTCAGGTGGTCAGCCACGTTCTGTACGCGGGCATCGGTGATCTGGGAGATGTGCACCAGACCGTCTTTACCCGGCAGAATGTTGACGAAGGCGCCAAAGTCGGCCAGACGCACAACCTTGCCTTCATAGATGCGGTTTACTTCGATCTCGGCGGTGATGGCCTCGATACGACGAATGGCTTCCATGGCAGCTTCGTTGGCTACGGCAGAGATGCGGACGGTACCGTCATCATCCAGCTCAATGTTGGTGCCGGTCTCTTCGGTCAGGGCACGGATCACTGAACCACCTTTACCGATCACATCCTTGATCTTCTCGGGATTGATCTTGATGGTGTGAATGCGCGGTGCAAAATCGGAGATCTCGCTGCGCGGTGCCTGGATGGCTTCGTCCATGACCTTCAGGATGTGCAGGCGAGCGCCACGAGCTTGCTTGAGGGCAATCTCCATGATCTCTTTGGTGATGCCTTCGATCTTGATGTCCATCTGCAGCGCAGTGATACCCTGGGTGGTACCGGCCACCTTGAAGTCCATGTCGCCGAGGTGATCTTCATCACCCAGGATGTCGGACAGCACCACGAAACCTTCTTCTTCCTTCACCAGACCCATGGCGATACCGGCAACGGAGGCCTTGATCGGCACACCCGCGTCCATCAGCGCCAGGGAGGAACCACAGACGGAAGCCATGGAGGAGGAGCCGTTGGACTCGGTGATCTCAGAGACCACACGTACCACGTACGGGAACTCGGCGGCGCTCGGCATCACGGCAGCGACGCCGCGCTTGGCCAGACGACCGTGACCGATTTCACGACGCTTGGGGCTACCCATCATGCCGGTCTCGCCGACGCAGTACGGCGGGAAGTTGTAGTGCAGCATGAAGCGGTCGGCGCGATGGCCGGTCAGCTCGTCGATGTTCTGGGCGTCACGCTCTGTCCCCAGGGTCGCAACAACCATGGCTTGCGTCTCACCGCGAGTGAACAGGGCGGAGCCGTGGGCGCGCGGCAGTACGCCGGTGCCGACGTGCAGGGCACGGATCATTTCCGGATCGCGACCATCGATACGCGGCTCACCACGCACCACACGGCCACGGACGATGCGGCTTTCCAGATTGTGGAACTCTTCGCCAATCTTCTTGGCATCGGCTTCCACACCGGAGGCGATGACCTGCTCGACCACACGCTGCTTGATGGCACCGATGGCGGCGTAGCGCACGGCCTTCTCGGTGATGCGGTAGGCTTCACCCAGTTCAGCGGTTGCCAGCTCGGCAATCTTGGCCTTCAGGGGCTCGTTGACGGCAGGCGGAGTCCAATCCCAAGGCTGGGTAGCAACTTCGGCTGCGAATTCGTTGATGGCGTTGATCACGACTTGCATCTGCTCGTGGCCATAGACAACCGCGCCCAGCATCACTTCTTCAGAGAGGATGGCTGCTTCGGATTCCACCATCAGTACCGCGTTGGCAGTACCGGCAACCACCAGATCCAGATCGCTCTGGGGCAGTTCGGTGGTGGTCGGGTTCAGCACATACTGACCGTTCATGTAACCGACGCGAGCGGCAGCGATAGGGCCACCGAACGGGATGCCGGAGGTGGCCAGGGCGGCGGAAGCGCCGATCATGGCAACGATATCGGGGGACACGGCCGGGTTCACGGACATGACGGTGGCAACCACCTGAACCTCATTGAGGAAGCCTTCCGGGAACAACGGGCGGATGGGGCGGTCGATCAGACGGGAGATCAGGGTCTCACCTTCGCTGGGACGGCCTTCACGACGGAAGAAACCACCCGGGATACGACCAGCAGCATAGGTACGCTCCTGATAGTTGACGGTCAGCGGGAAGAAATCGCGACCGTGGTCGGCCTCTTTCTTACCAACAACGGTCACAAATACGCAGGTATCGTCCATGCTGACCATGACGGCCGCAGTGGCTTGACGGGCCATCACACCGGTTTCCAGTGTGACGGTGTGTTGACCGTACTGGAATGACTTTACAATAGGATTCACGTGAATTTCCTTTTGACAATTTGGCTCTTTAAATTCGCGTGCAAGTATACTTGATCCGAACCAAAAGGTAAGCGCTTACCTGAATTGAGTGATAAGACAACAGCTTGCAAGGCAATAAAAAAGGGGAACCTCGCGGTTCCCCTTTTTCGCAAAATCTGATTGTCGATTAACGACGCAGACCCAGCTTGGCGATCAGAGCAGCATAACGCTGAACGTCCTTACGCTTCAGGTAGTCCAGCAGCTTACGACGCTGGGAAACCATGCGCAGCAGACCGCGACGACCGTGGTGGTCTTTGGAGTGCTGTTTGAAGTGACCTTGCAGATGATTGATCTGTGCAGTCAGCAGGGCAACCTGAACTTCAGGAGAGCCAGTGTCGTTGGCGCAACGAGCGTTGTCAGCAACGATGGAAGCTTTGATCTCAGCATTTAGAGACATAATGTTACTCCGATAGAGTGTTTAAAGAATCACAGCCAATCTCTAATTCAGCCGTGAAATGAGGGCGGTATCATAATCGCAGCGCCTGGCTAACGCAATGGTTAACTCGGTCACGGCCTTATCCGCCATTAATCTTCGTCGTGATAACGCACCAGACGCTTGGGAGCAACACGCCCTTCGTCGTCTATCTCGCCCACACCGATGAACTCACGCTCCGGACCGACCGTCATGCGGACCTGTCCGCTCGAGGGGGCACCCGGAACCTGCACGGCCTGGCCCTGGTTCACATAAGCGGCCACGGCCGTCAACATGTTCACCTCGGGCAAGGCAGCGACTGCGGTATCCATCGGCAGCAGCAAGGGATCAAGCTGTTCGCGGGGTGGCGTGCTCTCGGCCTTGGTCTGCTCGAAGATGCACTCGAGCTGCTCCAGAGTCAGCATCCGCTCATAGGGATATTGAGCCACTTGAGTTCGACGCAACGCTGTGACGTGAGCGCCACAGCCGAGCACTTCCCCCAGATCATCGACCAGGGTACGAATGTAGGTACCCTTGCTGCAATGCACCTCAAGTTTCACCTCATCGCCCTCGAAGCTGAGCAGCTTGAGCTCGAAGATGGTGATGGGACGCGCTTCTCGCTCGATGACGATGCCTTCACGGGCATATTCATAGAGCGGGCGGCCATTGTGCTTGAGGGCCGAGAACATGGACGGCACCTGCATGATGGGACCGCGGAACTGATCCAGTGACTCGATCAGTGTCCCCATGGCCACGTTCACGGCACGGGTGGTCACCACCTCGCCATCGGAGTCGCTGGTATTGGTGCGCTCGCCCAGCTTGGCGGTCACCTCATAGCGTTTGTCCGCTTCCAGCAGATACTGGGAGAACTTGGTGGCCTCGCCGAAGCAGATCGGCAACATGCCGGTCGCCAGGGGATCCAGGGCGCCGGTGTGACCGGCCTTGGCGGCGTTGTAGATGCGCTTGACCTTCTGCAACACATCGTTGGACGTCAGCCCGGTTGGCTTGTCCAGCAGCAGGATGCCGTGTACGTCACGGCCCTTGAAACGACGTTTACGAGACATCTCAGGCTTTATCCTCTGTGCTGTCATCGGCAGCGGGCACTTCGTCTTCACGGCCGGCTTCGGCCATGCGACGCTTGTCGTCACGCACGGTATTGGACACCAGGTTGGAGATACGCATCCCTTCGACCAGGGTCTGGTCGTAGTAGAAGCGCAGCTCAGGCACCACGCGCAAGCGCATGGCGCTGCCGAGCAGGCTGCGGATGTAACCGGCAGCCTCGGTCAGGCCCTTGAGCCCTTCCTTGATACGCTCGCCGTCATTCTCCAGCTGCAAGAAGGTGACATACACCTTGGCATAGTTGAGGTCCTTGGACACTTCCACGTCCGAGACGGTTACCATGCCGATACGTGGGTCTTTCACCTCACGTTGCAGAATGAGCGCGATTTCGCGCTGGATCTGCTGGCCGACCCTGTTGGTCCGGCTGAATTCTCTGGCCATATTTCTATCCTGCGATAAAAGGGGGCCGCAGCCCCCTATTTTGTCTTGCTCTCGGCTTACAGAGTCCGTTGAATTTCAACAGTCTCGTAAACTTCGATCTGGTCGCCTTCGCGTACGTCATTGTAGTTCTTGACCGCGATACCACACTCGTAACCGTTGCGGACTTCGTTGACGTCATCTTTGAAGCGACGCAGGGATTCCAGCTCGCCTTCATAGATAACCACGTTCTCACGCAAGACGCGGATACGGTTGGAGCGTTTGACCACACCTTCGGTAACCATACAGCCGGCAACGGCGCCGAACTTCGGTGACTTGAAGACGCTACGCACCTGAGCCAGACCGATGATCTCCTGACGATATTCAGGAGCCAGCATGCCGCTCATGGCCTGCTTCACTTCGTCAATCAGGTCATAGATGACGGAGTAGTAACGCAGATCCAGGTTCTCGGCTTCGATAACCTTGCGAGCGGAAGCGTCGGCACGGACGTTGAAGCCGACCAGGATACCGCTGGACGCGGCGGCCAGCGTGGCATCGGTCTCGGTGATGCCACCAACCCCGGAGCCGACAATCTTGACCTTGACCTCTTCGGTGGACAGCTTGACCAGCGCATCGCAGATGGCTTGCACCGAACCCTGTACGTCGGCCTTGATCACCACGTTCACTTCGGACACTTCGCCCTCGGTCATGTTGGCGAACATGTTCTCCAGCTTGGCCTTCTGCTGGCGAGCCAGCTTGACTTCGCGGAACTTGCCTTGACGATAGAGCGCCACTTCACGGGCTTTCTTCTCATCACGTACAACGGTGGCTTCGTCACCGGCAGAGGGAACACCGGACAGACCCAGGATTTCAACTGGCAGGGAGGGACCCGCTTCCTTGATCTCGCGACCCAGTTCGTCACGCATGGCACGAACACGGCCGTATTCCAGACCACAAAGGACGATGTCGCCCTGGCGCAGAGTACCTTCTTGTACCAGTACGGTAGCAACAGGACCGCGACCCTTGTCCAGGAAGGACTCGATCACGACGCCATTGGCCATGCCATCGACAACCGCTTTCAGTTCCAGTACTTCGGACTGGATCAGGATGGCTTCCAGCAGCTCGTCGATGCCTTCGCCAGACTTGGCGGAGACGTGCACGAACTGGCTATCACCACCCCAATCTTCGGACATGACGTTGTAACGGGACAGCTCGGTCTTGACGCGATCCGGATCCGCTTCTGGCTTGTCGATCTTGTTGACCGCAACCACGATGGGCACACCGGCCGCCTTGGCGTGCTGGATGGCTTCGATGGTCTGCGGCATGACGCCGTCATCGGCAGCAACGACCAGGACAACGATATCGGTCGCCTGGGCACCACGAGCACGCATGGAGGTAAACGCGGCGTGACCCGGGGTATCCAGGAAGGTGATCATGCCACTGTCGGTTTCGACGTGATACGCACCGATGTGCTGGGTGATACCACCGGCTTCCCCTGCGGCAACCTTGGCTTTACGGATATAGTCGAGCAGCGAGGTCTTGCCATGGTCAACGTGACCCATGATGGTCACGACCGGTGCGCGCGGCTTGGCTTCGGAAGTCTCGTCACGATCGGACAGTACCGCCTCTTCCAGCTCGTTCTCACGACGCAACACCACCTTGTGGCCCATCTCCTCGGCAACCAGCTGAGCGGTTTCCTGGTCGATGACCTGGTTGATGGTGGCCATGGCGCCCATCTTCATCATCGCCTTGATGACTTCGACACCCTTGACGGCCATCTTGTTGGCCAGCTCGGCCACAGTGATGGTTTCGCCGATGACGACATCACGGTTCACCACGGCAGCCGGCTTGTTGAAGCCGTGCTTCATGGCGTTAGGCATGGCCATCTTGCCGCGCTTGCCCTTGCGAGCACGCGGATCACGGGAGTTGCGATCATCTTCGCGGCGACCCGGTTTCTTGGGAGCACTCTTGGCGGCGGCGGCAGTACGACGGCTGGTCTCTTCTTTGCGATCCAGTTCGTCTTCTGCTGCTTGCGCATGCTTGTTGGTGGTCAGGTGGTAGTCGCTGCTCTCTTTGGCGCGAGCGGCCTCTTCCTCTGCCCAACGGGGGCCGTTCTGTTCCGCCATGATGCGAGCCTCTTCGGCTTTCTTCGCGGCGAGTTCTTCAGCCTTGGTCAAGGCTGCTTGTTCCTGTTGGCGCTTCAGTTCTTCTGCTTCGCGCTTGGCCATCTTTTCTGCCTCTTGCTGAGCTGTGCTACCGGCTGCTTTAGCGGGCTGTTGAGCCTGCTTGGCCTTTGATTGTGCCTCGGTGCGCGCCTTTTCCTCAGCTTCACGACGAGCTTGCTCAGCCGCCAGGCGAGCCTTCTCTTCAGCCTCACGGCGAGCCTTTTCTTCGGCTTCGTGACGAACTTTTTCTTCTGCTTCCAAACGCGCTGTTTCCTCGGCTTCCGTCTGGCGCTGCTCATCTTCGAGCGCCGAACGTCTTACATAGGTGCGAGACTTACGCACTTCTACCTGCACTTCTTTATTCTTGCCGCCAGTACCTTGAACATTCAAGGTGCTCTTGGTTTTGCGCTGCAAGGTCATGCGGGCAGGTGCGAGAGTCTCGTCACCTCCATGCTGTTTCTTCAGATGGGCCAGCAGAGTCTGTTTCTCAGACTCGCTGACCAGGTCGTCGGCCTTGCTCTTGCTGATACCGGCGTCGACAAACTGCTGGAGAAGACGATCAACCGGTGTGTCGATGTCAGTGGCAAGTTGTTTGACTGATACTTCTGCCATTCATTATCCTCCGTTTGATCTTAACTAGACTGCTCTTCTCCGAACCAGCAGATGTTGCGAGCAGCCATAATCAGCTCACCAGCTTTCTCTGCGGTCAGTTCTTCAATATCAGCAAGGTCATCGATGCCTTGCTCTGCCAAGTCTTCCAGATTGCCGATACCGCGGGCAGCCAATGCATAGGCCAATTCGCGATCCAGGCCTTTGAGACCGAGCAGTTCTTCGGAAGGCTCAACACCTTCGAACGATTCTTCTTTGGCCAGGGCCTGGGTAGTCAGGGCATCCTTGGCACGGGTGCGCAGCTCTTCGACCATGTCTTCATCCAGACCGTCGATGGCCAGCAACTCGTTGACCGGTACGAAGGCAATCTCTTCCAGAGTCGAGAAGCCCTCTTCCATCAGCAGACCGGCGAAATCGTCATCGATATCCAGGGTGCTGGTGAACAGGGTCAGGATACGGTCGTTCTCGGCCTGGTGCTTGGCACGCATGTCCTCGACGGTCATGACATTCAGCTCCCAACCGGTCAGTTGGGAAGCCAGACGCACGTTCTGACCGTTACGGCCGATGGCCTGAGCCAGGTTGGCTGCTTCCACGGCGATATCCATGGTGTGGTTGTCTTCATCAACGATGATGGAGGCCACATCAGCCGGGGCCATGGCATTGATCACGTATTGAGCAGGGTTGTCATCGTACAAGACGATGTCGGCGCGCTCGCCACTCAGCTCGGCGGAAACCGCCTGCACACGAGCGCCACGCATGCCGATACAGGCACCGATCGGGTCGATACGACGATCGTTGGTCTTGACCGCGATCTTGGCGCGGGAACCCGGGTCACGGGCGGCGCCCATGATCTCGATCATCTCTTCACCGATTTCCGGTACTTCGATGCGGAACAGCTCTTTGATGAACTCTGGGCTGGAACGGCTGACAAACAGCTGGGAACCACGCGCCTCAGGGCGTACCGCATAGAGCAGGCCACGGATGCGATCGCCTGGACGGAAGGTCTCGCGCGGCAGCATGTCGTCACGGAAGATCACGGCCTCGGCATTGCTGCCCAGATCCAGGATCACGTTGTCACGGTTGCTCTTCTTGACCACACCACTGATGATGGTGCCTTCTTTGTCCTTGAACTGATCCACGACCTGGGAACGCTCGGCTTCACGCACTTTCTGCACGATAACCTGCTTGGCGGTCTGAGTGGTGATACGGTCGAAGGTAACAGAGTCAATCTGGTCTTCTACATAGTCACCGATCTGGATCTCGGGATCATCGATCTGAGCCGCTTCCAAGGTGATCTCGCCGTAAGCGTTCTCCATGGAAGCCTGATCGGCGACCACGACCCAACGACGGTAGGTGTCATAGTCACCGGTCTTGCGGTCGATCTCGACGCGAACTTCGATCTCGCCTTCGTATTTCTTCTTGGTAGCCGTCGCCAGCGCAGTTTCCAGCGCCTCGAAGATCTTCTCGCGGGGCACGGCTTTCTCGTGTGACACTGCGTCAACGACCAGCAAAATTTCTTTATTCATATCCGATAGCCTCGTTAACCAAAGTTCGGCACTATGTTCGCTTTTTGGATATTGGTGAAAGCGAACAGCTCGTCCTTACCATCCACCGTCAGGGTGATGGTATCCCCCTGCACGGCTTTGATTACGCCTTTGAACTTGCGGCGGTTATTTGTTGCCATTCGAAGCTGCACCGCCGCCTCCTGGCCAACGTATTTTTCGAACTGGGTAACCTTGAACAGGGGACGATCCAGACCGGGAGAGGAGACTTCCAGGTAGTACTCCTCGGTGATGGGATCTTCAACGTCCATGATGGCACCGGCCTGACGGCTCACCTCGGCGCAGTTTTCAACGGTCACGCCCTGCTCGCTATCTATATAGACACGCAGGGTTGAGTGTTTACCCGCACGGATAAACTCCACACCCCAAAGTTCAAAACCCAAGGCTTTGATAGGCGCCTCGAGCAGATCGGTCAAACGCTGTTCCAACGTAGCCAAAGTTACCCTCCGAAAAAAACAAAAAAAGGGCATATAGCCCAGATGAAGTACAAAGTCAGAGTAAATTGCACATAACAAAAAGCCCCGATGTCAAATCGGGGCTTGGCGCTGTACCCTGATTGTCGCCTCGCAGCGACCGCTTTCCTGAGCGAAGGAATGCGTGAAATTTGGTTGCGGGGGCCGGATTTGAACCGACGACCTTCGGGTTATGAGCCCGACGAGCTACCATGCTGCTCCACCCCGCGTCCGAAATCGTGCGAGATTATAGCCTTATCCGTCTTTTCGTACAAGAAAGAAGGGCCATAATATACCTGGTCACCCAGGCTCACTACTTAATTGGTGCCGTGGGCGGGACTCGAACCCGCACACCCTAGAGCACTACCCCCTCAAGATAGCGTGTCTACCAATTCCACCACCACGGCAAAACTCACTCAGTTGGGAACGTCGGAATCTTTCTTCACCGGCGTTTCAGTCTGCTCAACCTGTTGGGTTTGTTGCAGATTTTCCCACTCGCTACCCTGTTTAGCTTTGTGGCCAGACATGGAGCCAAGCACCAGACTGATAACAAAAAACAGAGTTGCCAAAATTGCTGTTGTTCGGGTCAGGAAATTACCTGAACCACTGGAGCCAAATACAGTATTTGATGCCCCTGCGCCGAAGGAGGCGCCCATGTCAGCCCCTTTACCTTGCTGTATCATCACCAGACCAATCAGTGTCAGTGATACCAGCAGATAAACGACTAAAAGAATTTCGTACATTTAACTTGCACCCTTTGCCGCTTCAACAATTCCTAAGAACGCCTGGTCATCGAGGCTTGCTCCACCAATCAGACCGCCGTCAACGTCGGGCTGGGCAAACAAATCTCTCGCATTGGCCGGTGTCAGGCTCCCACCATAGATGATTCTAACTTTATCACCTATTACCGGAGTATCCTCCGCCAAGCGACCACGAATAAAGGAATGAACCTCTTGTGCCTGCTCGGGTGTGGCGCATTTACCTGTGCCTACAGCCCAAATCGGCTCGTAGGCGATAATAGCATTATCGAATGCCATCGCGCCATTCTTCTCTAGGACTATGTCCAGCTCCTCGGCTATCACTTCGAAGGTGCGCCTCGCCTGCCTTGCTGCTCCTGACTCACCCAAACAAAGTATGGGTATCAAGCCTGCCGCTCTGACGGCCGCGAACTTTTCCGCGACAATGAAACTGGTTTCTCCAAAGAGACGCCTACGCTCGGAGTGCCCTACGATAACGTATCGACACCCTGCCTCAATCAGCATCTCACACGAGATCTCTCCCGTATAAGCGCCCGACTTGTGCTGACTCACACTCTGAGCCCCCAACTTCATCAAACCCTGCTCCGCGAGCAGGTTAGATGCAAAGTCGAGATGCACATGGGATGGACACAGTACAGTTTCTACATCATCACTCAACCCCTTGAGGCAAGCGGTGGTGAACCTTTCTAACTGCGACCTGCTACCGTGCAACTTCCAGTTGGCTGCTACAAACGGCTTCCGGTTTCCCATCGGCAAACTCCCTTGCGAAAGCGAGGCAGATAATATCCAGAGGACATTGAACTGACAAGCGCTATTTATGATTTTTTGAATCGTTTGAACAAGATACAACCAGGGCGGTGTAAAAACCGCCCTCATCGCTTATTAAAACGCCGATTTTACCTGTTGAGCAATGCGCTCGGCCATGTCACGAACCTGCTCCTCTTGCTCACCTTCCACCATGACACGGATCAGCGGTTCAGTGCCCGACTTGCGCAGCAGCACCCGCCCACGACCAGCCAACTCTTGCTCAACCTTTTTCACCTCGTCGAGCACGGCTGGCGAAGTCAGGGGATCCTGTCCTTCGGCAAAGCGCACATTGACGAGTATCTGAGGGAACTTACTCATGCCAGAGCGCAGCTTGGCAAGGGGCATCTCGGCAGTACACATGGCTGTGAGCACCTGCAGGGCGGCAACGATGCCATCTCCTGTGGTGGTCTGATCCAGGCAAATGATATGGCCCGAGTTCTCGCCACCGATGCGCCAACCTTTCTCATTGAGCATCTCCAGCACATAGCGATCACCCACCTTGGCACGGGCAAAGGGGATCCCTAACGTTTGCAGCGCCAGCTCAAGGCCCATGTTGGCCATCAGAGTACCGACCACGCCGCCTTTGAGGCGGCCATTGCGCAAGGCATCCCGAGCGATGATATAGAGGATCTCGTCACCATCGATGATGTAACCCGCGTGATCGACCATGACCAGGCGATCCCCATCACCATCGAAGGCGATACCCAGATCAGCCTTAGTCTCCAGTACCTTGGCAACCAGCGCCTCAGGCGCGGTAGAGCCAACCCCTTCATTGATGTTGAGGCCATCCGGACTGCAACCAATGGCAATCACCTCGGCACCCAACTCACGAAACACGGAAGGCGCTATGTGATAGGTGGCGCCATGGCCACAATCTATCACCATCTTGAGCCCCTCCAGGCTGAGGTTGGAGGGGAAGGTACTCTTGCAGAACTCGATGTAACGACCGGCGGCATCCTCGATACGCACCGCCTTGCCAAGCTCGGCCGACTCGACGCACTTGAGCTCGTTGTCGAGTTCAGCCTCGATGGCCAGTTCGACCTCGTCCGGCAGCTTGGTACCGTCGGCTGAGAAGAACTTGATGCCGTTATCATAGAAAGGGTTGTGGGATGCACTGATGACGATCCCCGCTTCGGCGCGGAAAGTGCGGGTCAGATACGCCACTGCAGGGGTAGGCATGGGACCCATCAGTATCGCCTTGAGGCCAGCGGCTGAGAGGCCCGCTTCCAGCGCCGATTCCAGCATGTAACCGGAGATACGGGTATCCTTGCCGATCAGCACTTTCTTGGTACCCTTTTTGGAAAGCACCTTACCGGCAGCCCAACCCAGCTTCATCACGAAATCCGGAGTGATTGGGTATTCACCCACCTTGCCGCGTACCCCATCGGTACCAAAGTATTTTCTAGCCATGGTTTGTTCTCGTTATTTTATTTGGAGTTAAAATCATTTCCCGTTGTTGCCAACCAACCGATGCGCAGCGCATCCATGGTTTCGCGCACGTCGTGCACCCTTATGATGCGGGCTCCCTGTTGCATCCCTATCAGGGCGCAAGCCAGGCTGCCGGCGAGGCGCTCGTCGACAGAGCGACCAAGCAAGCTGCCTATCATAGACTTTCGCGACATCCCCACCAAGAGTGGCAAACCATAATCGAGCAAGGCGGCTTGCCTTGCGAGCAGTTGATAATTGTGCGCGAGAGTCTTGCCAAAGCCATAACCCGGGTCGAGCAGCAGCTGCGCACGGGGAATGCCAACGGCAAGACAGGCGGCGATCCTTTCATCAAAGAAAGCCCTCACCTCCCCCACCAGGTCATCGTAATGCGGTTCTGCCTGCATGGTTCTTGGCTGCCCCTGCATGTGCATCAGACAAACGGGCACGTCAGCCTGCGCCGCAGCGGCCAGAGCCCCTGGCTCCAGCAGGGCACGCACATCATTGATAAGGTGACCGCCAGCAGCGCACCCCTCGCGCATCACTATGGCCTTGGAGGTATCGAGGGAGATCATCACCTCCAGTTCGCGGGCGATCCGCTCAACCACCGGCACCACCCTATCCAGTTCTTCCTGCTCACTCACATCGGGGGCACCAGGGCGAGTCGACTCCCCTCCTATGTCGATCAGGGTGGCACCATCGCTCACCATCTGGCGGGCATGGTTAAGCGCCTGCTCTATCTGATTGAAGCGGCCGCCATCGGAGAAGGAGTCCGGGGTCACATTGAGGATCCCCATGACATGGGGACGGTCGAGGGAGAGGCTGATCCCCTTGCTGGATAACTGCATGTTCGAGTCCATTTTCATCAATGAAAAAACCCCGGGCTAGCCCGGGGTTTGAGAGAGAACAATCTTATTTGGCCGGAACGTCGTTGGCTTTGTCGATATCGACATTCGCCTCTTTCGGCTCCTCGGCTTTTACCTCTTCAGGTTCAGCCTTGGTCGCACTACCGCCGTTTGGCGTATCACCGCTGTGATCGTCATGCCAGTTGCTGGGAGCACGCACCTCGCGACGGGACATCAGATCTTCGATCTGTTTGGCGTCGATGGTTTCGTACTTCATCAGCGCATCCTTCATGGTGTGCAACACATCCATGTTGTCCATGAGGATCTGCTTGGCGCGATCATAGTTGCGATCGATGACCAGTTTGATCTCTGCATCAATGATGCGGGCAGTATCATCGGACATGTGCTTGGCCTTGGCCATGCTGCGTCCAAGGAATACCTCGCCATCTTCCTCTGCATAAAGCATGGGGCCGAGACGCTCGGACATCCCCCACTGGGTCACCATCTTGCGCGCTATGTCGGTAGCACGTTCGATGTCGTTGGACGCCCCTGTCGATACCTTTTCGGCACCGTAGATCAGCTCTTCCGCCAGACGACCGCCGTACAGGCTGGAGATCATGGACTCCAGATGCTGCTTGGAGTGGCTCCAGCGATCTTGCTCAGGCAGGTACATGGTCACACCCAGCGCACGACCGCGGGGAATGATCGAAACTTTATAGACGGGATCGTGATCCGGCACCATGCGACCTATGATGGCATGGCCAGCCTCATGGTAAGCCGTCATCTCCTTCTCGGACTCCTGCATCACCATGGAACGACGTTCGGCGCCCATCATGATCTTGTCCTTGGCCCGTTCGAATTCGGACATGGAAACCACGCGGCGACTCTCACGCGCCGAGAACAGGGCTGCTTCGTTGACCAGGTTGGCCAAGTCGGCACCGGAGAACCCCGGAGTACCACGCGCAATGACGGCAGCATTGACATCATCGGCCAACGGCACCTTGCGCATGTGCACTTTCAGGATCTGCTCACGACCACGCACATCCGGCAGACCAACCACAACCTGACGATCGAAACGACCCGGACGCAGCAGGGCAGGATCCAGCACGTCAGGACGGTTAGTCGCGGCGATGACGATGATGCCTTCATTGCCTTCAAAACCATCCATCTCAACCAGCATCTGGTTCAGGGTCTGCTCACGCTCGTCGTGACCACCGCCCAAACCAGCGCCACGCTGGCGACCGACTGCATCAATTTCATCGATGAAGATGATGCAGGGCGATGACTTCTTGGCCTGTTCGAACATGTCACGTACCCGGGAGGCACCCACACCGACGAACATCTCCACGAAATCGGAACCTGAAATAGTAAAGAAGGGTACCTTGGCTTCCCCTGCAATGGCCTTGGCCAGCAGAGTCTTACCGGTACCGGGCGGGCCGACCAGCAACACGCCTGTCGGGATCTTGCCGCCCAGCTTCTGGAACTTGGAAGGATCGCGCAGATAGTCAACCAGCTCCTTCACCTCTTCCTTCGCTTCGTCACAGCCTGCGACGTCACCGAAGGTGGTCTTGATCTGTTCTTCACTCATCAGGCGAGCCTTGCTCTTGCCAAACGACATGGCACCCTTGCCACCGCCGCCTTGCATCTGACGCATGAAGAAGACCCAGACACCGATCAGCAACAGCATCGGGAACCAAGAGATGAAGATGGACGTCAGCAACGACGGCTCTTCCGGCTTCTCACCCATGACTTTCACATTGTGATTGAGCATGTCGTTGAGCAGCTGGGGATCCGGCGCCGGAATGATCGTTTGGAAACGCTCACCGGTGCGCTTGACGCCATTGATGACCTTACCGTCCATCCGCACTTCGCGGATCTGCTCTTGGGCCACTTCTTTTACAAAGCTGGAATAGTCCAGCTGGCGACTGGTGGTATCACTGGGGCTGAAGCTATTGAATACCGACATCAGCACGACGGCGATGACCAGCCACAGGATTAAGTTTTTCGCCATGTCACTCAAATCAGTAACCTCGCAGACTGACAGTTAACGCTAAAAGGTAGGGTACTACAGTTTAAAACCGGTAGCCACAATGTACACTTCGCGCGAGCGGGCTCTTGATGAGTCCGGCTTGCGTATCTTGACTGCAGTAAAAAGTTGTCGTATTTCATTGAGATAGATATCAAATCCCTCCCCCTGAAACACCTTGGCCACGAAACTGCCATTCGCGCGCAGTACTTGGTTGCACATGTCCAGTGCCAGCTCGACCAGATACATGGCTCGCGCCTGATCCACCTGCTGAGTACCGCTCATGTTGGGCGCCATGTCAGACATGACTACGTCCACCTTGTCAGGTCCCACCCGCGCCAGCAGCGCAGCCAGGACAGTTTCCTCCCGAAAGTCCCCTTGCAGGAAATCGACACCAGCGATGGAATCCATCGGCAGAATATCACATGCGATGACACGCCCATTGTCACCCACCTGATCGATGGCAAACTGGGACCAGCCACCGGGAGCGGCGCCAAGATCCACAACCGTCATGCCGGGTTTGAGCAATTTGTCCTTATCCTGGATCTCGTCAATCTTGAACACGGCACGAGATCTCAGCCCAAGTTTCTGGGCTTTTTTGACGTAATGATCGTCGAAATGCTCTTTCAACCAGCGAGTTGAGCTGGGGGAACGTTTTTTCTGGGTCATGGTGATCGGCTTTAAAAAACCACAAGGGTTATTAGTATTAAGGGCTAAGTGGGGGTAGAATACGCCCCTTTCAACCCTGACTTATGAAGAATTTTGCCATGATGCTCAACAATAAACAGAAACAGTACCTCAAGGGCTTGGCCCACAGCCTGAAACCCGTCGTACTGCTTGGTCAACACGGCCTGACAGAAGGCGTTCTGGCCGAGATCGATCTTGCACTGGCCCATCACGAGCTGATCAAGGTGAAAGTTGCCGCCGAAGATCGTGAGATGAAGGCCCTGGTCATGGAAGCCATCGTTCGCGAAACAGGTGCCATCAAGGTACAGAGCATGGGTCATGTACTGACCATCTATCGCAAAGCCAACGAACCCAAGATCCAACTGCCCCGCAAGTAAGAGAGAGCACTGCTCTCTCCCTCATTCCCCTCTTCCTAAGTCGCTTGCCAAAGTAGTCGCCGGGGCCTTAACCTGCGATGAATACTTGGAAACGACGCCATGGATCACCAGCAGATACTCACTGACGAAGAACTGACCATGTTGCGGGAGCTGGGGAAAGACCAGGAGTCAGCCGCCGGGCAATCCCTGAGCGGCTATCTGGATACCCCCCTGCTTGGCCTGCTGCAACGAGCCGACATGCTGGCACTGGAGGCCCGCTTCGCCGGTCATCAGCTCCACTTCCCTCTCTATTTCACCCAAGGTGAGGACGGTTTCCTCGAGCCCCGTATCGCAGCCCCCGTCATTCAGGAGCTCAGCCACGAACATCCCCGCGCCTGGCGCCTGGATACAAAAGGCCGGCTACAGCTGAGCGGAGGAAATTACCAGGTCACCAGCCTCTCTCTCAATGGCCTCATCGTCCAGCGACTGCCCAGCCACCTAAAACGGGGGGATGCCGTCAGTGCCATCTTGATACTGGATGAGTTGGCGCCTCTTGCACTCAGTGGCGTCCTGATCCGCGAGATTCGCAACCAGCAAACCAATATCGGCTGGGCCATCAACTTCCAGATGAACGAGGCGGATCAGGAACGGCTGCGTGGCTGGATGTTCCAGCACCACCAGAGCACCTTCACTCAGGCTTATGCGCCGCCGGCGGAATGAAGCAGACGCACAAATGACAAGAGGGGAGCCTGGCTCCCCTCTTCGCTGTCACGCACCCGGTTACAGGTAGTCGACGCTCAATACTTCGTATTCCACATCCCCCGCCGGGGTCTTGACGATGGCGACATCATCCACTTCCTTGCCGATCAGGGCGCGGGCTATGGGAGAGTTCACCGAGATGAGGTTCTTTTTAATATCAGCCTCATCGTCACCCACTATGCGGTAAGTCACCTCTTCTTCTGTCTCCGACTTGAGCAGATTGACCGTGGCACCAAAGATGACGCGACCATTGTTGGCTATCTTGGTGACATCGATGATCTGGACATTGGAGAGTTTGGCTTCAATTTCCTGAATGCGGCCTTCACAGAAGCCTTGCTGCTCACGGGCGGCATGGTATTCGGCATTCTCTTTCAAATCACCATGCTCACGGGCATCAGCAATCGCTTCGATAATTTGCGGACGCAGCTCGGTCTTAAGATAATCGAGCTCTTTGCGCAGCTGCTCGGCGCCGCGCACAGTCATCGGAGTAGGATTCATAGTCAAAACCTGAGTTGCTTGAAAATGAGACAGCGGCTGTCAAAGAGAGCCGCTGCCATCGGTTTGGATGAGGCATCTTAATATGAAGTCAGGGGAAAATCCATGATCCCCCCCGCCACGTCATCATCCTCTCCCCAGCTTAATTAACCTCTTTTGGCAGTTCAATCGGCGCCGAAGCGCTCGGCTTGCCCTGCATGATAGCGATCTCGACCCGGCGGTTGGTGCTGCGATTCTCGGTCGAGTTATTCGGTACCAGAGGCTGAGTGTCGGCCATACCTTGCACCACAAGGCGACTTTGATCAAAACCTGGCACCTTGAGCATCTGATGCGCAACGGCTACCGCCCGCTGGGAAGAGAGCTCCCAATTGGAGTTGAACAGCTCATTCTCCGTCGCTACGTCATCGGTATGACCGGAGACGGTGATCTCTCCAGGCACATCTTTGAGCAGGCTGGCGACCCTGCGGATCACTGGCCAGAACTGGGGTTGCAGGAAGGCAGAGCCCGCCGGGAAGGAGGCTTTCTCACGAATGCGAATAATGATTTGCTGGCCAAGGGACTCTATCTCGATGGCGCCATCCTGGATCTGATCCTGGAGTTGCTCCGCCAGCTTCTTGGCCAACTCATTGGATTGGGCCTGTTGCTGTTGTTGCTGCTCCTGCTGTGCCTGTTCGCTGGTCTTGCCCCCCGTCAGATCCCCCGCATCCTTCTGCTGACCACCGGACTGATCGGCTTCCCCCGGCTGAAACTCCAGCTCGGTCTGGGTCATGTCGATGGTCTGCTGCATGATGGTATCTATCGGTGTCGGCTCTGGTCGCCCCGGCCTGAACTCCTGGGCGATGACAGAGGTTCCCTTGGGGATATCCTTGACCTCCAATAAATTCTGCACCCCGAATGCGTACTTCATGGAGCCGGCGATCTGTTTGAACTTAAGGACATCCATCTCGGCAAACGAGAGCAGCAGTACAAAAAAGCACATCAGCAGCGACATCAGGTCGGCGAAGGTACCCATATAGGCTGGCAGGCCGGGAGGAGGACAGTTGCATTTAGACATGGCGATTCCTACTCGGTGCCTGCATTACGCTTGGACTGATGCAGGTAATTTTGCAGCATGGACTGGATCACGCGAGGGTTCTGGCCATCCTGGATGCCCATGATGGCGTCCAGGATCAACGCCCGCGAGAGGCGCTCCTCACCGCTGCGCAGTTCCAGCTTGTCAGCAATGGGAATGGCAAACATGTTGGCTTCAATGGCACCATACAGAGTGGTCAGCAGGGCAACGGCCATGGCCGGTCCGATGGATTTGGGGTCGCTCATGTTAGACAACATGGCCACCAGCCCCACGAGCGTACCGATCATTCCCATGGCAGGGCCGAGATCCCCGAGGGCACGAAACACCTTGATGGCAATGACATGCCGATCCGAGGTGAGCTCCATGTCTTTCTCCATCACGGCCCGCACCACTTCGGCATCATGGCCATCGACCAGCATGTCGATGCCCTTCTTCATGAAACTGTTGGGGATCTCCGCCGCCTCTAACGCCAGGAAGCCCCCCTTACGCGCAGCATCCGCCAGTTCGACCGCTTTTTGGATAAGATCATCGATTTTCTCGCCTTTGTGGATGAATGCCTTGCCGGCAATCTTGAAGGCGCCGAAAAACTGGCCAACGTTAAACTTCATCATGGCAATGAAGATGGAGCCCAGCACTGTGATACAGATAGAGGGCACATCGACGAACATGGAGAGGGAACCTCCCAGTATCATGCCGTAGATCACCACCGAAAAACCGAGCACTATGCCGATAAGACTACCTAGATCCACGCCACTACTCCTGTCAGCCGATTCTTGAATTCATTATATTTCATTGAATTTTCTGCTATTGCATCCCAAGCAGCAAGCTCGAAAGTGCGCACTTGCCCCTTGTCGCCTTATATATCGGCAGCGACGGCCAGAGTTTGAGGCAATGACGCTTTCACGCTCCCCCCCAGGGGTCGAGGATGTTAAGATGAGCCGTTTTTTCAATCCTCGAGGATGAACATGGCCGTTAAGAAAATCGACCGACTGAGTTTTGATGCCACCTTGGAAGAGTTGGAAACCATTGTTCATCAACTCGAGCAAGGCGCCCTCCCCCTGGAAGAGGCACTAAAACAGTTCGAGCAGGGCATACATCTGGTGCGAGCCGGTCAGCAGAAACTGGAGCAGGCCGAGCAAAAGATCCAAATTTTGCTCGGCCAGGCCGATGGCAGCGAACAGGCTGTCCCCTTCGAACCCGACCAAGGAGCCTGAGCCGTGTCGCTGGATAGTTTCTCTCGTCTGCATCGCCAGCGTATCGATGATCGGCTGTCACAACAGCTCGATGCCCTGCCCGCCATGGCCCCGCGTCTGCGCGACGCCATGAAATACGGCCTGTTGTTGGGCGGTAAACGGGTGCGCCCCTTCCTGGTCTACGCCGTCGGCGAGATGTTGGCCGTGGAGGCTGACCTGCTCGATGGCCCGGCGGCGGCGGTTGAGTGCATTCACGCCTATTCCCTGCTGCACGACGATCTGCCCGCCATGGATGACGACGATCTGCGTCGTGGTCAACCCACGGTTCACAAAGCGTTCGATGAGGGCACCGCCATACTGGCGGGAGATGCCCTGCAAACCCTGGCATTCTCTATCCTGGCTGATCACCCCATGCCTGAGGCATTGATGGCAAACCGGGTCCGTATGCTGAGTACCCTGGCCCGCGCCTCGGGTTATCTGGGCATGTGCGGCGGGCAGGCACTGGATCTGCAAGCCGAGGGGCGGCAGATCAGCCTGTCCGAACTCGAACAGGTACATCGCCACAAGACAGGGGCGCTCATCGAATGTGCCGTCACCCTGGGGGCCCTGTGCAAGGCCGACATAGCACTACAGACCCTGAACGCACTGCAAGAATATGCCGCCGCCATAGGCCTCGCCTTCCAGGTGCAGGATGACATCCTCGACATCACCGGTGATACCGCCACCCTGGGCAAGCCCCAGGGCTCGGATCAGGCGCTGGCCAAGAGCACCTATCCGGCACTGCTCGGTCTGGAACAGGCCCGTGAGCTGGCTCGCGAACTGCACGGCAAAGCCTTAACAGCCCTGCGCCCTTTGCCCTACAATACCGATATTCTGGAAGCGTTTGCCGATTACATCATCGAGCGAACCCACTGAACGCTGGATAACAGTAACAATATGAGCGTTGATATAAGCAAGTTCCCCAACCTGGCCCTCGCTGATACCCCGGTTGAGCTAAGATCCCTGCCTAAGGAGCGTCTGCCTGTCCTGTGCAACGAGTTACGTGAGTACTTGCTGCGCTCTGTGAGCCGTTCCAGTGGGCACTTTGCCTCTGGTCTTGGTACTGTCGAACTGACGGTCGCCCTGCATTACGTCTACAACACCCCCTTCGATAGGCTGGTGTGGGACGTGGGCCATCAGGCCTATCCCCACAAGATTTTGACCGGACGGCGCGAGCGTATTCATAGCATTCGCAAGAAAGATGGTCTGCACCCCTTCCCCTGGCGTGGCGAAAGCGAATATGACGTGCTCTCGGTCGGCCACTCCAGCACCTCCATAGGTGCCGCTCTCGGCATGGCTGTCGCCGCCGAAAGTGAAGGGTTGGGCCGCAAGGTGGTTGCCGTCATTGGTGATGGTGCCATCACCGCCGGCATGGCCTTCGAGGCCCTCAATCACGCAGGGGACGTCCACAAGGACATGCTGGTGGTGCTTAATGACAACGAGATGTCCATCTCGGAAAATGTCGGCGCCCTCAATAATCACCTCGCCCGCATCATGTCAGGCAAGCTCTACACCACCATTCGCGAAGGGGGCAAGAAGGTGCTGTCCGGCCTGCCTCCCGTCAAGGAACTGGCTAAACGCGCAGAGGAGCACCTCAAGGGCATGGTCGTGCCCGGCACCCTGTTCGAAGAGTTTGGTTTCAACTACATAGGCCCCATAGACGGTCACGATATCGATGCGCTGGTCGAGACCCTGCGCAACATGCGCAACCTCAAGGGTCCCCAGCTGCTGCATATCAAGACCAAGAAGGGCAAAGGCTACGAGCCTGCCGAGAAGGATCCCATCGGTTATCACGCCGTGCCCAAGTTCAACCCGGACGAATGGGCACTGCCCAAGTCCACCCCGGGCAAGCCGAGCTTCTCGGCCATCTTTGGCCAATGGCTGTGCGACATGGCTGCCGCAGATGAGCGTCTGGTTGGCATCACTCCCGCCATGCGCGAAGGCTCTGGTCTGGTCAAGTTCAGTCAGCAGTACCCCAGCCGCTACTTCGATGTGGCCATTGCTGAACAGCACGCGGTGACCTTCGCCGCCGGTCTTGCCATCTCGGGCCAGAAACCGGTAGTGGCCATCTATTCGAGCTTCCTGCAACGGGCCTATGACCAGCTGATCCACGATGTGGCCCTGCAAGAGCTGCCGGTGCTGTTTGCCATCGACCGCGCAGGCCTGGTCGGTGCCGATGGTCCAACCCATCAGGGCGCCTTTGACATCAGCTTCCTGCGTACCGTGCCGAACATGGTGGTCATGACCCCATCCGATGAGAACGAATGCCGTCAGATGCTCTACACCGGTTATCAGTGCAACCAGCCTGCAGCGGTGCGCTACCCGCGCGGCAGTGGCTGTGGCATCGAGGTTCAGACCGAGATGCAGGCGCTGGCGCTGGGCAAGGGACGCATTATTCGCAAAAGAAAGGGGCAAGAGGGTCAAGGCATCGCCATATTGGCGTTTGGCACCCTGCTCCATCAGGCCAAGGCTGCCGCCGAAGCACTGGATGCCACCCTGGTAGACATGCGCTTCGTCAAACCCATGGATGACGCCCTGGTGCTCTCTCTGGCCGCCAGCCACTATGAGTTCGTCACCATAGAGGACAACGCCATCATGGGAGGTGCCGGCTCTGCGGTAAACGAACTGCTGATGCGGACCAGGCAGTGCAAACCGGTACTCAATCTGGGCCTACCCGATCGCTTTATCGAACAGGGTACCCAGGAGGAGATCTATGCGCTGCTGGGACTAGACAGTGCTGGCATTCAGGCCAGTATCGAGGCTTGGCGCCAAACCTGACAAGGCGGGTTGAAGAACGAATAAAGAAGGGCGCCCGATGGCGCCCTTCTTGTTTTACCGCTAACCCGAATTAACCCTTGTAGATTTTCGGGTTAAACACATCGCGCAACCAGTCACCCAACAGGTTGATGACCAGTACCAGCACCACCAGGCAGATGCCAGGGAAGGCGGTGATCCACCAGGAGCCGGAGAAGATGTAGTTGAAGCCGACGCTGATGAGCGATCCCAGCGACGGTTGATCCACCGGCATACCCAGCCCCAGGAAGGAGAGCGCAGCCTCACTCATGATGGCATTTGCAACCTGCACGGTAGATATGACCAGAATGGGTGACAGGCAGTTTGGCAATATGTGGCGGAACATGATGCGCGGGGCACGGAATCCCATCACCTGAGCCGCTTCCACGTACTCTTTCTTCTTCTCAGCCAGCACGGAGGCGCGTACCGTCCGGGCATATTGCGGCCACTCGGCGATGCCGATGATCACCACCAGCATGACGATGGCAAACTCGGAATAGAGCTCGGAGCCAAAGCTGGCCTGGAAGATGGCAGAGATAATGATGGCAACCATCATGGTGGAGAACGACAGCTGTACATCGGCAAAGCGCATCAGCAGGCTATCGATACGGCCACCGTAATAACCGGCGATAAGCCCGATGACGATCCCCAGCATCAATTGCAGGCCCACCGCGAACAGACCGATGCTCAGGGAAATACGGGCGCCATACAGGATGGTGCTCCAGATATCCCGCCCCTGGTTGTCGGTGCCGAGCCAGAAGCGCGCCTCGCCCCCCTCCAGCCAGGAGGGTGGCAGCTCCGCATCCATCAGATCGAAGCTGGTCAGATCGTAGACATTGTGCGGCGCCAGCCAAGGAGCCAGCAAGGCGGCCAGCACAAATACCACGAAGATGGCAAAACTGAACATGGCTACTTTATCGCGCAGGAAATAGTAGACGATGTCGGAATTTTTAAAACGCGCCCAGCGGCTTGGGCTTGCAGTCACAGCGTTAGTCATGCTTACCCCTTGGCAGTCAGGTTAACGGTCGGGTTGATGAACCCGTAGAGCAGGTCGACCAGGGTATTGGTCACCACGAAGATCAGTCCCACGAAGATAACGTAGGCAGTGATGAGCGGGGTATCGACCCGGTGGATGGCTTCCAGGAACAGGAAGCCGGTCCCCGGCCACTGGAACACACTCTCGGTCAAGATGGTGTAAGCCACCATGGTACCTATCTGCACGCCACCAACGGTAATCACCGGCAGCATGGTGTTCTTCAACGCATGCTGGTAGTAGACCTTGTTGTTATCCAGTCCCTTGGCACGGGCAAACTTCACGTACTCGGAGGAGAGCTGCTCCAGCATTTCGGAGCGCACCAGCCGGATAAACAGTGGCAGCATGATGGAAGAGAGCGACACCGCAGGCAGGATCAGGTGCAAGATGCCGTCCCAGGTGAAGAAACCGGATTCCCAACCCAGCAGGTTATAGGTCTCGCCGCGGCCATAAGCGGGCAACCAGCCAAGTTGGATAGAGAAGAGGTACATCAGCATGATAGCGGTCAAAAACACAGGAATTGAGATACCTATGCTGCTCACTGCCATGATGATCTTGGTCGGTATGCTGCGCGGGCGAATAGCGGAATAAACGCCGAGCGGAATAGAAACCATGACGATAATGAGGGCTGCTCCGAACACCAGTTCAAGAGTAGCGACGAGCTTGTCGAGAATCACCTCGAGGGCGGGACGCTTGAAGAAGTAGGATGTCCCCAAATCTCCTTGCACCGCATTTTTCAAGAAGCGACTGTACTTCACCAGGAAGGGATCATTGAGCCCCATCTGATCGCGCAAAGCCTGACGCTGAGCCTCGGAGACAGATTGTCCCACCAACTCACGCAGGGGATCCCCCAGGTTATCCTGGATGGAGAAGGCGACCAGGCTGATGACGAACATCACTATCACGGCCTGATAGAACCGTTTCAGCAGGAATGTAAACATGCTTGTCCTTGACTCTGGCCGATGTCTTGGCACCGGCTTCTGTTAATGGCGGGGGCCACTGTTGCCAGTGATGCCCCCGCCGGTCCTTCTTATGACGCTATTACTTGCCTACGACCAGATCACCAAAGTACGGGAAGTTCATCACGTTGACGATAGGCTTGATGTCGGCGTTTTTCTTGGCACCGTAGGCCAGGTTTTCCCAGTGCAAGGGCACATAGGCGGCATCGTCGATCAGCATGGCTTCGACTTTCTGCAGCATGGCACTGCGCTTGGCCGGGTCAGTTTCGGTGTTGGCTTCCATCACCATCTTGTCAGCTTCTGGGTTGGCGTAGCCACCGCAGTTGTACTGGCCCATGCCAGTCTCGGCGCTCTTGGTGAAGGTCAGGAACTCGAAGAAGTTAGCGGTATCTTCGGTGTCTGAGTGCCAGCCGATCAGCTGCATGTCTGCAGCACACTTGTCAAACTCGGGCCAGTACTGGGCCACCGGCATGGTCTTCAGATCCACCTTGATGTTGATCTTGGAGAGCATGGCAGACACTGCCTGGGCGATTTTGACATCGTTGACATAACGGGCGGCCGGGGAGATGAAGCTCATCTTGAAGCCTTGCTCGTAACCGGCTTCCTTCATCAAAGCCTTGGCCTTGGTCAGGTCATACTGAGGTACTAGGGCATCGTTGTGACCGGCGTAGCCTTTCGGGCTCAACTGACCGGCAGGAGTACCGAAGCCTTTGTTGATCTTCTCGACGATGCCCACCTGGTTGATGGCGTAGTTGATTGCCTGGCGCACACGCTTGTCTTTCAGGGCCGGGTTGGTGGCCTGGTTCAACTCGATAATGATGGCGCGCGTACCGGACAGGGTCACCAGCTGGGTGTCCTTGCCCTTCTGGACCCGTTCCAGATCGTTCGGGGCAACCGGGTAGATGACATCCACATCACCACCGAGCAGGGCGGCGACACGGGTCGCATCTTCCTTGATCGGCACCAGAGTCAGGTTCTGAACGTTGCCCTTGGAGGCTTTGTCCCAGTAGTTGGCGTTGCGGGTGTATTCCAGCTTGACGCCCTGCTCGCGGAACTTGACGCTGAACGGGCCGGTACCGGAGACGTGGGTGGAGGCGTAGGAGCTGCCATTCTTGACGATCTCGGCCTTGTCTTTGCCGTTCTCATCCTTGCCGGTGTAGAACTTGGAGTCCATCGGGAAGATGTAGGTCACGGTCTGCAGCACCAGCGGGAATGGCTTGGCAGTGATCAGATCGACGGTGTAGTCATCGACCTTCTTCACTTCGGCGATGGGATCGAAGATAGCTTTGAAGTCGACAGACTCTTTCAGACGGTTGACGGTCCATACCACGTCATCGGCGGTGAAGTCGTTGCCTGAGTGGAACTTGACGCCCTTGCGCAGATGGAAACGTACTGTCTTGTCATCGATACGTTCAAATTTTTCGGCCAGACGCGGCTCGAACTGCAGATCCTGGGTGTAACGCATCAAGGGATCGAACACCAGGTGAGACATCTCCAGGGTCTGACCTGAGAGCTGCTCCTGCGGATCCAGCGAGGTCGGATCAGAGGCCACGGCGACCTTGATATCGGCGGCAGAGACATTGAAGGCCAAACCGGCCGCAAACAATGCCATTGCAATCTTGGATAATCCTTTCTTCATGTCTTTCTCCATGCTGTTAGCTTTTTATTGACACTCTTTTTGACAACAACCGGCACGCCGGTGCTTTCCTAGCTTGCGATTTCCAGTCCCTCACGGGACATTCCCTTAAACTCCGGCATGAGGGAGATCAGCTTGCGGCTGTACTCATGCTCGGCATTGGTAAACAATTTTTCGGTCTCGGCCACCTCGACCAGATGACCGTGCTTCATCACGCCGATGCGATCGCACATCTGACGGATGACCGGCAGATCATGGCTGATAAACAACATGGTAAGGCCGAGCTCTTTCTGCAAATCCTTGAGCAGATTGAGGATCTGGGCCTGTACCGACACATCCAGCGCCGAGGTAGGCTCATCGCAGATAAGGAAACGGGGGCGGGTCGCCAGGGCGCGAGCGATAGAGATGCGCTGGCGCTGACCGCCGGAGAACTCGTGGGGGTACTTGACCCCGGCGCCGCGGCCAAGACCGACATGATCGAGCAGATCGCTGACGATGCCATCGATCTGGCTCTCCTCGGCCAAGCGGTGAAAACGGATGGGCTCGGAGATGATGTCACGCACCTTCATCCGCGGGTTCATCGAGGAGTAAGGGTTCTGGAACACCATCTGCATCTGGCGACGCAGCGGACGACGCTCGCTCTCGTGCTTGATGGCCGTCAAGTCTATCCCCTCGAAGAAGATCTTGCCGCTGTCGGGCGGATAGAGACCCGTGATGGCACGGGCTATGGTGGACTTGCCGGAGCCTGACTCCCCCACCAGACCGAAGGTCTCCCCTTCAAAAATCTCGAAGTTGATGTTGTTGCAAGCCTGCACGTATTCACGGCGGCTCGGGAAGAAGGAGTCCTTGGTGACGAACTTCAGATCCACCTGCTCGACCCGCAGCAGAGCCCCTTTATAGGCGCGCTGGTCCTGACTCTGACCGAGCCAGTGAGTCTTGAGATCGATGCTGGTATCGGGCGCGCTGGCATCTTCGATGTAAGAAACCAGCGGGAAGCGCACCAGCTTCACATCGGAACGGGGTACCGCCGAGATGAGGCTGCGGGTATAAGGATGGGTCGGGGCACCAAGCACCTGCTCTGTGGTGCCGAACTCCACCAGATCGCCGCGATACATGACCGCCACCTTGTCGGTGACGTTGGAGACCACGCCCATGTCATGGGTCACCAGCATGCAGCCCACGTCCCGCTCCTTGCAGAGGGTGCGAATGAGTTGCAGGATCTGATCCTGAATGGAGACATCCAGCGCCGTGGTCGGCTCATCGGCGATGATGAGCTCGGGATCGCAGGAGAGCGCGATGGCGATAACCACCCGCTGACGCATGCCACCGGAAAACTGATGAGGATACTGCTTGATACGCAGCTCCGGGCTCGGGATCCCGACCGCCGTCATCAGCTCGAGGGCCTTGGCGACCGCCTGGCTGTGATTGAGCTCGGTGTTGGCGAGAATGGTCTCAACCAGCTGATGCTCCACGGTAAAGAGCGGGTTCAGCGAGGTCATGGGATCCTGGAAGATAAAGCCGATACGGGAGCCACGAATGGCCCGCATCTCGTTCTGGCTCTTGCCGGAGATGAGTTCACCATTGAGATAGATATCGCCCCGGGCGATATGGCCCGGTGGACTCAGCAAATCGATCACCGCATTGCCGATGGTGGATTTGCCAGCGCCGGACTCACCCACGACACCAACGACCTCGCCCTTCTCGACACAGAAAGAGAGATCCTTCACCGCGGCCAGTACCCCGTAGCGGGAGGGGTACTCAATCCGCAAGTTTTTAACTTCTAGCAAGGACATATTTACCTCTGCGGGGGACATCCGTCCCAAATAATTCTTCCGTAAATCAGCCGCAGATGCTGGTTTGTACCTTGGGCAAACAGTGCTCAATCCATGAGGTAGGGAAACCAGCGATCCGGGCGGGTTTTTTGCATTTTTTTGGAATAACCCGCCAGTAACTTAGACGCTTTGGCCGAAAGAGTAAATGATCTGGATATACAATTTCGCAATACTTTGCAGTGCGTCATGGGCTATCGCCAGCTATAAATCGTGATCTATTGCGCAAAAAGCAGCAAATTAAACTAATTTTGGTCTATATAAACAAAGTTAATATGACACAAACTGTTAACAAGCAGCATAACTGACTAAAGAAGCGGTAGCGTGAAGTGTCGAATGAGTAGTGAATATTTATGTGAAATGATTTTTTTACGGCAGCATCTGCCAATGAACGAAAACCAAACAGTCATATATAAAGAAGGCGCCCCTGGGGCGCCCTACTCCATCTGGCTCAAATCAGCCAATTGGCCAGTAATTGCATACAAAGCAGGGCGAACAGACCCGCGATGACATCATCGAGCATGATGCCGATCCCCCCATGAATGCGGCGATCAAACCAGCTGATGGGCCAGGGTTTGAGTACATCAAACAGCCGGAACAGCAGGAAACCCGCCAGGATCCAGATCCAGCCCGCTGGTGCCGCTATCATGGTGACGCCAAAGCCAATCACCTCGTCCCAGACGATACCGCCATGGTCATCCATGCCGATGGCATCGGTGGCACTCTGGCAAATATGGATGCCGGCCACGAAACCCAGCACCAGCAAGGCGACAAACCAGGGCGTAGAGAGACCACTCACCAACAGATAGAGTGGAATGGCGACGAGCGTCCCCATGGTGCCGGGTGCCTTGGGTGACAGACCTGCACCAAACCCCACCGCCAGCAGGTGGAGCGGGTTTTTCAGGTTCAGCCTCTTAAGCTCGGGTTTGATCATGTGAGGCATCCCCTCTTTTCAATTGCATCATGCAGATATTCCCAGCCTTGCCAAGCCATCACGCGAAGTGATCCCAGCCTTTCAGATCTAGTTCGACCGCTTGCTCCGCGCGCAGATAATCGATACCCGGCTCACCGGCCAGAATGCGGCCGATACGGCTGAACTTGACCCCACTGTGAGCCAGGGCGGTATCCAAGGCTCCCCGGTGATCTTCGGGCACGGTGAAGCAGAGCTCGTAGTCATCGCCCCCCGCCAGCGCCAGCTGCCAGGCATCTTCCGGGAAGACGGCATCCTGCATCACGGGCGAGAGCGGCAGCAGATCCAAGTCAATCTGGGCTCTGACACCGGATGCTTTCAGGATGTGGCCAAGATCCGATGCCAGGCCGTCGGAGAGATCCAGGGCGCTGTTTGCCAACCCGCGCAGTGCCTGACCTGCCAGGATACGGGGATGAGGATGCTCCAGACGCGGCAGGACGGCGGCCAGCTGATTCTCGTTGAGATTACGCTTGCCCAGTAGATGAGAAAGCGCCAGGGCGGCATCCCCCAGGGTGCCGGTGACATAGATGCCATCCCCGACCTTGGCGCCGCTGCGCAGCAGGGCCCGGCCCGACGGCACGGATCCCTTCACCGAGACGGTGATGGAGAGCGGCCCCCGGGTCATGTCGCCCCCCACCAGGGCCACGTTGTAATATTCGGCGAGCTCGAGGAAGCCCTCGGCAAACCCCGCGACCCACTGCTCGTTGATGGCCGGCAAGGTCAACGCCAGCGAGACCCAGCGCGGCTCGGCGCCCATAGCAGCGAGATCGGACAGATTGACCGCCAGCGCCTTGTAACCGAGATCGACCGGGTCCATATCAGGAAAGAAGTGCACGCCACTCACCAGGGTATCGGTGCTCACCGCCAGCTGGGTATCGGCGGGCAGGGTCAGCAGGGCGCAGTCATCTCCCGGGCCCATCACCACGTCCTTGCGGGCGTGGGGGACCTTGAAGTACTTCTCTATCAGCTCAAATTCACCCATACAGTAAAAAGCCAGCGGTTAGGCTGGCTCCTCTCTTAATGCTGTGGAACAGGGATTAACGCTTGTTCAACGTCTTGATGACCTTGTCCAGGACGCCGTTGACAAACTTGTGGCTGTCATCGGCGGCAAACGCTTTGGCCAGCTCGATCGCCTCGTTGATCACCACGCGCGGCGGCACATCATCACGACGAGTCAGCTCATAGGTCGCCAGGCGCAGGATAGCCTTGTCCACCATGTCCACTTCATCGAGCGGGCGGGAGAGGAAAGGCGAGTACACCTTGTCCAGCTCGTTGCAATGCAGGGCAACCCCGAACAGCAAGTCACGGAAGTAGCTCAGATCCACCCCTTTGGTATCCTGATCTATCTTGAACTGCTCTTCGATGTCACCTACGTTTGCCTTGGTCATCTGCCACTGGTAGATGGCCTGAGTGGCGCAATGGCGGGCCTTACGGCGCTCGGACGGTTTCAATGTATTATTCCTTAAAGCTGTTTCAGGACGTTGATCATTTCGAGCGCACTCAATGCAGCCTCTGCACCCTTGTTACCCGCCTTGGTACCGGCGCGCTCGATGGCTTGTTCTATGTTCTCTGTGGTCAGCACGCCGAAGGCGACGGGAATTTCATACTCCATCATCACCTGGGCCATGCCTTTGCTGCTCTCGCTTGCCACCAGCTCGAAGTGGTAGGTGCCACCGCGAATGACGGTGCCCAGCGCAACAATGGCGTCGTACTTGCCACTCTTGGCCAATTTTTTGATGGCCAGCGGTATTTCGACGGCCCCCGGCACACGTACCAGGGTGAGATTGCTGTCTTGCACCTGACCCTGACGCTTCAATACGTCAACGGCACCCTCGATCAGGCTCTCGTTGATGAAGCTGTTGAAACGGGCAACGACAATTGCAACGCGCGCCTCTGGGGCGGCGATAATCCCTTCGATAACCTTCATTGGCAATCCTGTAGCTGTGAAGTCAAATGTGGCCGGGGTCAAAAGTGCGCACAGTCTAGCACAACAGACCCACGACAAAAACCATGCCCGCATGGCAGGCACGAGTTTACTTATTCGAAGCCGGAGTCTCGTTTACTCGCCGACGTATTCAACGACCTCCAGGCCGAAACCGCCGAGGGCATGGTATTTCTTCGGCGAGCTCAGGAGTCGCATCTTGCCGACCCCCAGTGCCTTGAGGATCTGGGAGCCCACGCCGACCCGGCGCGAGGTGCCCTGCCACTTGGCGCCTTCCGGCTGCAATCCTTTATCCGCGGCCTCGAAGCCTTTGACCCGGGCCAGCAGCTCATTGCCATCGGCTTCAGCTCCCAGGATCACCAGCACGCCGCCATCGGCCGCGATACGGGCCATGGACTTGGCCAGTGGCCAGCTGCGGGCCGCGTGGCGGTCAGTCAGCAAGAGATCGCTCAGCACATCGTGCAGATGGACCCGCACCAGGGTGGGTTGCTCGGCCTTGACCTCCCCTTTCTTGAGCGCGAAGTGGACCTGATTGTCGATAGTGTCGCGGAAGGTGATGAGATCGAACTCGCCGAATTCGGTGGGTAGTTTGCACGCGGCCACCTGTTCGACTGTGGTCTCGTGCTGGTTGCGGTACTCGATGAGATCCGCAATGGTGCCAAGCTTGATGCCATGCTGCTCGGCGAAGATCTCAAGGTCGGGACGGCGCGCCATGGTGCCATCCTCGTTGAGGATCTCGACGATGACGGAGGCCGCCTCGTAACCGGCCAGACGAGCCAGGTCGCAGCCAGCCTCGGTGTGACCGGCCCGGGTCAGCACGCCGCCATCTTGCGCCATCAGCGGGAAGATGTGACCGGGCTGCACCAGATCGGCGGCCTTGGCATCAGGGGCCACGGCGGCCTGTACGGTGACGGCGCGATCGGCGGCGGAGATGCCCGTGGTCACCCCCTCGGCCGCCTCTATGGTCACGGTGAAGGCGGTGGAGAACTGGGCATTGTTGCGGTCAACCATGAGGGGCAGCGCCAGCTGCTTGCAGCGATCCCGGGTCAGGGTCAGGCAGATGAGGCCACGGCCGTAGCGGGCCATGAAGTTGATGTCCTCGGGCCGCACACAGGAGGCCGCCATGATGAGGTCCCCTTCGTTCTCCCTGTCTTCGTCATCCATCAGGATCACCATCTTGCCCGCCTTGATGTCGGCGATGATTTCCTGGGTTGTGCTAAGCGCCATGGGCTACTCCGTCAAAGGTGATAAATGCGTAAGGGCTAGATGGGGGCTGCTGGCCCCGTTTCAATCAGACCGGGCTCACAAAAAACCGGATTGGGCCAACTTCGCCAGGGTCAGGGTGCTGCTCGGCGCCTGGGCTCCGGCCCCGCCTTGCAGCAACCGCTCCAGATAACGGGCTATCTGATCCACTTCCAGATTGACCCTGTGACCGGGCTTCCAGCGCGCGATCGTGGTCTCTTCTGCGGTATGGGGCACTATGGTGAGCAAGAACGCATCTCCCTTGACGGCGTTCACCGTCAGGCTGATGCCATCCACCGCAATCGAGCCCTTCTCGGCGATGTAGCGTGAGAGTTCCGCTGGCGCCTTGATCCAGTATTCGATGGCACGACCACTGCTCTGCTTGCTCGCCACTATGCCGACGCCGTCGACATGACCGGAGACCAGGTGGCCGCCGAGGCGCGAACTCGGAGTCAGCGCTTTTTCCAGGTTGACCCTGTCCCCGACTTTTGCCTGGGCAAAACCGGTGCGCGACAAAGTTTCCAGCGAGACATCGGCACTATAGCGTCTGTCCCCCAGGGAGACCACGGTGAGACAGACACCATTGGTGGCGATGGAGTCCCCCAGCTTGACGTCGCTAAAGTCGAGCCCGGCGGCCTCGACCGTCAAGACCACGTCTTCCCCCTGGCGACGCAGCTCGGCCAGGGTGCCCATGGTTTCGATAATTCCGGTAAACATGGTTTCTACCTCATCTGGCTCAAGCTAGCTTGGCCGTGATCCTGATATCCTGGCCGACCATACGCACATCTTTCAGGGTCAGCTTTGGTGCCTGGAACAGACGATCCAGACCCGGCAACTGGAACATACCTCTGCCCTCGTCGCCCAGCAGCTTGGGTGCCTGATAGAGTACCAGCTCGTCCACCAGCCCTTTCTCGAGCAGGGCACCACAGAGGCGCGGCCCCGCCTCGATCAGCACTGAGTTGATCCCCTGCTTGGCCAGCAGCATAAACAGGCTGACCAGATCGACCCGCTCCTCCAGTTTGGGCAGCGCGAGCTGCTGCACCGTCTCTGGCCACTCACCTTCACTTTGCAGCCTCGCCAGCAGCACGGGGCCCGGGCTTGCAAAGAGCGGCAGATCAGGGGTGATGCGGTTTTGCGAATCGATCACCACCCGCAGTGGCTGGCGCAGGCTCTCCTTGGGATAGGCGAGCTTGACCGAGGCTGGCAACTCATCCCAGCGCACGTTGAGGGAGGCGCCGTCGGCCAGCACCGTCTCGGCGCTGGAGAGCACGGCATCATGACGCGCCCGCAGCCGCTGCACGTCGGCACGGGCCAAGGGGCCGGTGATCCACTGGCTCTCGCCGCTCTTCATGGCGGTGCGGCCATCCAGGCTGGCGCCGAGCTTGACCGTCACCTGCGGGAAGCCGGTGCGCATCCGCTTGAAGAAGCCGGGGTTGAGGGCCTCGGCCTCGGCACTGAGCAGGCCGAAATCTGTCTTGATACCCGCCTCGGAAAGCATGCGCAGGCCACGCCCGCCGACCTGGGGATTGGGATCCACCATGGCGGCAACCACTCGGGCCACACCAGCCTCAATCAAGGCCTCGGCGCAGGGCGGGGTGCGACCATGATGGGAGCAGGGCTCCAGGGTCACATAAGCGGTGGCACCACGGGCGGCCTCACCGGCCCCATGGAGGGCATAGACCTCGGCATGAGGCTGACCGGCACGCTGGTGCCAACCCTCGCCGACGACGACGCCATCCTTGACCAGCACGCAGCCGACGCAGGGGTTGGGGGCCGTGGTATAGCGGCCACGACGAGCGAGTTCGAGGGCCCGGCTCATCCATTGGTAATCATCTTGACTAAACATCTGGGCTCCCGTTCAAAGCGAGAAAATGGGCATTGTCGGTGCGATTAGCGCAGCGCAATCGGACGTTGGGTGGCTTATTTCTCCAGCTTGGCGATCTCTTCGCCAAACTCACGGATGTCTTCGAAGCTGCGATAGACCGAGGCAAAGCGGATGTAAGCCACCTTGTCCAGGCTCTTGAGCTCGTCCATCACCAGGTTGCCCACCTGCTTGGAGGGCACCTCCCGCTCACCCGTGGCGCGCAGCCGCGACTTGATATGGTTGACCCCTTTTTCGATGGCCTCCATGCTCACCGGTCGCTTCTCCAGCGCCCGCAGTATGCCTGCACGCAGCTTGTCCTCGTTGAAGGGCTCGCGCGAGCCATTGGATTTGATGACCCGCGGCATCACCAACTCGGCCATCTCGAAGGTGGTGAAACGCTCATGACAGAGCAGACACTCTCGGCGACGGCGCACCTGATGGCCTTCTGCCACCAGCCGGGAATCGATCACCTTGGTATCAACGGCACTACAGAAAGGGCAATGCATCGGACCTCCGGCGCAAACAAACAGGGCACCTGTCCCAGGGGGCAGGATCTTGGGCGGTCAGTGTAACACGCTCACTCAAAACCGGTAAAAGCCCAGAAAAAACAATGCCACCGCAGATGCACCATAGCCGCATCAGCTAGTGCGAAGCGCCTCTATGACCTCGCCTGGCAACCAGATCACAGTGTTTGCATCCCCCTCGATCAGCGCAACGATGGCCTCTCTCGGGCCGGTTTGCCAAGCCTCAGTCCCATAGAAGGCCGCCTGGGTGCGGTTCAGATGCTCAAGGTCATCGTAGGCCCGCATCAGAAAATAGGCGTCCGGATCATGCAAGGAAGGGCCATGGCTCACCACATCCATCCCCCAGGCGCGGTGCAGGGGCAGGCTCTGCTCGCTGACCAGCTTATGAAAGGCCGCCCGGCTCCCGGCCTTAAGCCGATAGATCCGGATCTCCAACACTCGCTTCATCACGTATTCTCCTGTTAAAAATGGCGCAGAAAGCCCTATTCAGGGCTACTCCGTCAGCCAGAGGCTCAATCGTCATAGGGCAAGGTGTCGGGATCGCAATCCACATAATCGGGCACCGGATCCTGCTCGAACTGCACCGCATCGATGTGCGTCGCTCCCTGCATCAGCGCCTTGCTCACCCTGTGCATGCCATCCATGACCCTACCCTCGCTATCGAGAATGATGGGATAGGCGAGATCGGCGGCCAGCATCAGCTGACAGTGCTCGACGATGCTGCGTACCGTGGGTCTGACGTCGCCCTGTCCGTACCAGTGCTCGGCATCCAGTTCGCCAATCTGACCAAGCGGTACGGCGCGCACCGGCAACCCGCGGCTCAGCCTCACCAAGCGGCGCACATCCCAGGCCAGCAGGCCTTCCGGGCTATCACGAAAATGGTACTGAGCTCGAATGGAGAGTATCGACTCATCGTCGCCGATCCTCATCTGACTGGGCATGCAACCTCCTCCTGTCGGCTATATGATCGCGTCCCATGGTCGGGGCGAATATAGAAAAAACAATGCCACCCGAGGGTGGCATTGTTATCAAACCAAGATATCTGGCGTATCAGGCATAAACCGGCAGACGCGCGCAGATGGCCAGCACTTTCTCACGCACTGTCGCCAGTACGGCGTCATTGTCGTGATTGTCCAGCACATCGCAGATCCAGTGGGTCAGCTCGATGGACTCGGCTTCCTTGAAACCACGGCGGGTAATGGCCGGGGTACCGATCCGCACACCCGAGGTGACGAAGGGGGAACGCGGGTCGTTCGGCACAGAGTTCTTGTTGACGGTGATGTTGGCTTTGCCAAGGGCCGCATCGGCCTCTTTGCCAGTCAGTTCACGGCCAATCAAGTCCACCAGCATGAGGTGGTTGTCGGTACCGCCGGAGACGATCTTATAACCGCGCTCGATGAAGGTCGCCGCCATGGCTTTGGCGTTTTTGACAACCTGCGCCTGATAGGTCTTGAACTCAGGCTCCAGCGCCTCTTTGAAGGCGACGGCTTTACCGGCGATGACGTGCATCAGCGGGCCGCCCTGGCCGCCCGGGAAGACGGCGGAGTTCAGCTTCTTGTAGAGATCTTCGTCATCGGCGGCGGAGAGGATCAGACCACCACGGGGACCGGCCAGGGTCTTGTGGGTAGTGGAGGTGACCACATGGGCGTGGGGTACCGGGTTCGGGTAGACGCCGGCGGCGATGAGGCCAGCCACGTGGGCCATGTCGACGAACAGCCAGGCACCGATCTTGTCGGCGATCTCGCGCATGCGCGCCCAGTCAACGATGCCGGAATAGGCAGAGAAGCCACCGATCATCATCTTGGGCTTGTGTTCAACGGCCAGGCGCTCCATCTCGTCATAGTCGATCTTGCCGGTCTCATCGATGCCGTAAGGAATGATGTTGTAGAGCTTGCCGGAGAAATTGACCGGGGAGCCGTGAGTCAGGTGACCACCGTGGGCCAGGTTCATACCCAGTACGGTATCGCCCGGCTGCAGCAGAGCCATATAGACGGCGCTGTTGGCCTGGGAACCGGAGTGCGGCTGCACGTTGGCATAGGTGGCACCGAACAGTTCCTTGGCGCGCTCGATGGCCAGGGTTTCAACCACATCGACATACTCGCAACCACCGTAGTAGCGCTTGGCGGGGTAGCCTTCAGCGTACTTGTTGGTCAGCTGGGAGCCCTGGGCTTCCATGACGCGGGGGCTGGTGTAGTTCTCAGACGCGATCAGCTCGATATGCTCTTCCTGACGACGGGTTTCGTCTGTGATGGCCTGCCACAGCTGGGGGTCATAGCCTGCGATGGTCATGTCACGTTTCAACATCCGTTTATCTCCTGAAAATCGTTTGCGCGTGGGCGATATGGGGCCCGCGCATTGTAACCGCAGCGACATCAAAGGGACAGTCCGACCACCCAAAAAAATGTTGAATTTATGTAATAAAACCATAGGTAAGCCCCACCACTCCCCGAATGGGGGTTCAGGCTGAGTGCCAGGGCCCCATGCCTGCCCGGATACACAATGCGCTCGGCAGCGGCCGAGCCTGGCGGCAAAGAGAGCGTCAGGGATGGATTGGCTCTGCCAGGATGTCGCAGCAGGCCTGTGCCAGAGGAGAGAGAGGGCGCTCGTGCAGCAGGCAGAGCAGCAGAGGCCGATGCAGAGGGGCGATGGGCAGCGCCACCACCTCGCCGAGCCGGGCAAGATCTCGCGCCACCTTGGCCGAGAGCAGAGCCACTCCCAACCCGGCCGCCACCGCCCGCACTATGCCTTCGCTGTTACCAAACTCGATCTGGCTGCCGGGGGTTATCCCCGCCTGACGCCACCAGGCCTCGGTCACCTGACGAGTCCCGGAGCCCCGCTCGCGCAAAAACCAGGTCTGCTCACTCAGGCAGGCAGGTGCCGGACAGTCGCCATTGACCAGGGGAGAGTGAGGCGCGGCGATCAGCCAAAGTTCATCATCACACCAGTGACGGGTCTGGATCCTGTCATCGCTCAGGCTGCCCTCCACCAGCGCCAGATCGATGTGGCAATCCACCAGACTCTGGCAGATGAGCTGGGTGTTGCCGGTCACCAGCTTGAGATCGATGCCGGGGAAGCGGGTGAGCAGAGCCGACAGGCAAGGTTGCAGCCAGTAACCGGCGATGGTGCTGCTCGCCCCTATGGTGAGCTGGCCCTTGCGCATGCCGACCCTGGCCTTGACATCCTCCAGCGCCGCCCGCTCCAGGGCGAAGATGCCGCGGGCATGTTCAAACAGGGCCCGGCCGCTCTCGGTGAGGCAGACCCCCTTGCGGCCACGGCCCATGCCTCGCTCCATCAACGGCAACCCGAGCTGGCGCTCCAGCTCGCTCACGGCCTTGGAGACGGCGGGTTGACTGATATAGAGCGCCTCGGCGGCGCGGGAAAAGTTCCCCTGCTCCACCACGGTGAAGAAGATGCGCAGCAGATGCAGATTGATATTCATAACTTAAAGTTAACCATACTTAATTAATGTGTATTTTTATTATATTAGCGAGCTCTTTATCCTAGCGCCATCCGATTGATATCCCGCTTCGAGGAACTCATCATGCATCACAGTGCCACTCATTCAGACCAACCCCGCAACCGCTTCGCCCCCCTCGGGCAGGGGCAGTGGTGGCTTGGCATCGCGCTGGTCGCCCTCCTCGCCGCCTCCGGCATGGGCCTGGCCGAGCTGCCTCAGGCCCGGAGTCTGGGACTGAGCGCCCTCACCATTGCCATTGTCATCGGCATACTGGTCGGCAATACCCTGTTTCCGCGCATCGCTCACCACAGCGCCCTCGGGGTCGACTTTGCCAAGAACCAGCTGCTGCGCGCCGGCATCATTCTCTACGGTTTTCGCATCACCTTTCAGCAGATAGGGGATATCGGCTGGTCCGGTGTGCTGATTGACATGCTGATCATCGGCCTTACCTTCACCTTGGCCCTGCAGCTCGGCACCCGGCTGTTCAAGCTCGACAAGCAAACCTCCATGCTGATCGGCGCCGGTAGCGCCATCTGCGGCGCAGCTGCCGTGATGGCGGCAGAGCCCGTCATCAAAGGACAGGCGCACAAAGCGTCGGTGGCGGTGGCAACCGTGGTGGTATTTGGCACCCTGGCGATGTTTCTCTATCCGCTGGCTTACCCCTATCTGGGGCTGAGCGAGGCTCACTACGGTATCTTCGCCGGCTCCACCATCCATGAGGTGGCCCAGGTCGTGGCCGCAGGCAAAGGGGTGAGCGACGAGGCCGCGGCCACCGCCGTCATCGTCAAGATGATGCGGGTCATGATGCTGGCCCCCTTCCTGCTGCTGCTCAGCGCCTGGCTCGGTCGCAGTCAAGGCAGTGACGCCCAGCAAGGGGGGGTAACCATTCCCTGGTTTGCCGTCTTCTTCATCGTGGCGAGCGGGATCAACTCCCTCGACCTGCTGCCCCCCGCACTGGTGGATGCCCTGATCCAGCTCGATACCGTGCTGCTGGCGATGGCCATGGCGGCGCTCGGCCTGCGTACCCACCTGGGTGCCCTGCGCCAGGCGGGCATCAAGCCGCTGCTGCTGGCCGCCTGCCTCTTCCTCTTCCTGACGGTCGGGGGCTTTTTCATCAACAAGCTGGTGTTGATGCTCTTCGCCTAAATGGCGGTGATGTCATGACAAAGGGGCCCTGGGCCCCTTTGTGTTATCTGCTTGCGCAGGGTCCATTACCCTGGCGGCTTCTCTGCCCACCCCTGCTCTTGGCGCCAGCGCGCCAGAGTGACCAGCGCCTGAGGCCACTGGCTCGCCAGAGCCCCGGGCTCACCCAGCCCCGCCTCCAACTGCTCGCAGAGTGCGGCCAAGGCAATCAGTCCCAGACTGGCGGCGCTGCCCCTGAGCTTGTGGGCGAGTTGACGCCTCGCCTCGCCAGGTGCCGTCATCAGCAGCTCGCTCACCAATGCCTCCCCTTGCTGCTCAAACAACCTCAACATGGTGACGATTCGCTTGGCGCCCAGTTGACGGAGATCCTCATCCAGCATGATCCGCACTGCGGCGAGCTGGGCGGGATCTGGCTCAGTATTGGAGAAATGCGCGGCATAAGACGGCGCCAGATCCCCCTTGGCATGGATCTCGACAGCCGGAGCCGGGAGCGCTGGCATCAAGGCCTCCCCCCCCAGCGGCGCGACAAAGATCCCGGCAATGCTGTCGGCGAGTTCAGCCAACCGCACCGGCTTGCCGACAAAACCGGCAAAGCCGCTTGCCAGGCAGTGCTGGATGTCCTCCGGATACATCTGGGCCGAGATAGCGATGGCGGGCAGAGGCTGGCCATGTTCCTCCTCACTGATGGCGGCGAGATCCTCCCGCAGGCTGATGCCATCCATGTCCGGCAGATTGATGTCGAGCAGGGCCAGATCGAAGGGGCGTACCGTGATGGCGGCCAGGGCGGCGCGGCCATCTTCGGCCATCACCACCCGATGACCGAGGCGCAGCAGCATCCCCTCAGCCACCAGCCGGTTGATCTCGTTATCCTCCACCAGCAAGATGTCCCGCGGCTCATTCAGGCAGATGCTGGCCTGCTGGCGCGGCCGCAGCAAGGCGGTGGGCTGCAACGCCAGACTGAACGAGAAGCGGCAACCCTGACCCTGTTCGCTGGCCAGCAGCAGCTCGCCCCCCATGGCGCCAACCAGACGGCGGCTGATGGCCAGCCCCAGGCCAGTTCCCCCCTGATGCCCCGCATCCCGACTCCGCTGGCGAAATGCCTCGAATACCCACTCCTGCTCGCCCGCCGGTATGCCGGGCCCGCTGTCGCTCACGGTAAACAGGATGCAGGGCTGGAGACAGGGCCCCGGACAGCCGAGGGGTGCCAGGGTCAACCGCACCTCACCGCTGCGGGTGAACTTGATGCCGTTGCCGAGCAGGTTGGCCAGCACCTGACGCAATTTGCCGCCATCCCCCTCGACGGCGCGGGGCAGCTCGGGGGCCACGGACAGGCTGAGGCTCAGCCCCTTGGCCTCGGCCCTTGGCCGAAACAGCGCCAGCAGATCATCGACCAGGGCGTGCAGATCGAAGGGCGCCCGTCTCGCCTCCAAATGACCTGCCTCTATCTTGGAGTAGTCGAGTATGTCGTTGAGGATCTCGAGCAGGGACTCACCGCTCTGACCGATGGCGGCCAGATAGCGCCGCTGACCCGGATCCAGTCCGGTATCTTCCAGCAGACTGAGCCCACCGAGTATGCCGTTCATGGGAGTACGAATTTCGTGGCTCATGGTGGCGAGGAAGACGGATTTGGCGCGATTGGCCTGTTCCGCCTCGGCCCTGGCCTGAACCTGCTTGGTCACCTCCTCGTTGAGGCGAACATTGGCCAGGCTGAGCTGATCGGTGCGCTCCGCAACCCGGGATTCAAGTGCTTGCTGATAGCGCCTGAGCTCGATGGCATTATCGCGAAATACCCAGAGCGCCCGGGCCAGCTGCGCCAGCTCATCCCGCCCGCTGACAGGGGCGAGGGGCTGGGCAAGATCCCCCTGCGCCAGGGCGCTGAGGCGCTGGGTAGTTCGCTGCAAGGGCCAGACGATGCGGCCATAGACAAAACGCCACATCAGCAGCCCGAGAGCCAACAGGGTCAAGGCACCGATCACCCCCAGTGCATGTCTGGTCTGGATCAGCCGCTCGCTAAGTTGCTGCTGGCTCTGTTCGAGGGAGTGGCGGGCGTCATCGACCCGCTCGGCCACACTGCGATTGAGCCGATCCATCAACACCTGATTGCTGGCCGAAAGCGCCGCCAAGGCCTGCCCCACGTCGAGCCATTGACGGCGGGTCTGGGCGAGCCGGGCGCCCTTCGCCAGCTCGCCCAGGGCCTCGCTCGCCAACAGGCGTCGGCCGGGATCGGCCACGGCCCCGGCCCTGAGCCGGATCACCGCCAGATCCTGTTCATAGTCAACCATCAAGGCATTGAGACGATGGCGACTCTCGGCACGCCACAACTCCTCGAGCCGCTGCTGTTGCATCAGGGTGCGATGGCGCAGCTCCGTCATCTGCTCCAGCCAGTCGAGATCCTGCTCAAGCAGGGTATCAAGCGCCGAGCGGGCGGCCTCCCCCCTCAGGCGGTAGAGGCCGCCGATGTTGGCCACCGTCACCGTCTGGGCATTCTCCATCTGACTGCGGGCCAGCTCGGCGACCCGGCCCGCCACCGCAACCAGTTCGGCGCGCAGCTCCTCCCCTTGCCCCTGCAGGGCCAGCCGCTCCCCCACCAGACGCCCCTGCTGTCCCAGGTTGCCCAATATGGCGAGCCCCAGCTGATCGAGAGACTGCCAGGCAGGATCCTGCTCGCGCCCTTCGCCAAGCTGCTCAAGCAGACGCTGCAACTGCTGGCCCTGCAGGGTCAGCAAGCGGCCCTGATGGGTACGCTCCGCCTCGTTGGCCGCCATGGTGAGCAGGCGGGAAGAACCGAGTATGTCGCCGCTTACCTGGGCCAGTTCACGGGCACCGTCCAGGGTCAGCAGGGTATGTTGCAGCCGCCGCTCCAACTCGCCCAGATGGCCAAGGCCAAGCCAGCCCACCAGGGAGGCGGTCAGGGTCAGCAGGGCCATCAGGGAGAAGGCGAGCAGCAGCTTGCCGCCAAGACCGGAGAGAGTGCGCAAGACAGGGCCTCTTGGTTGTCACAACGATTGTCGGGATAATATGGCCTCACACTTTAACAAAAGCCGCCACCATGCGAAGCCTAATCCTCTGCCTGCTGCTCACCTTATCCTCGACCTGCGCCCGGGCCGCCTTCGCGATCCAGCCCTGGCCCGAGGCGGCCGAGTCGTTGCAGATGCCCCCCATGCAGCACTGGATAGGACCGGCGCGCGCCGAGCGCCCCTTCGAGTTGTGCGCCCTCTACCCGCACCTGCGCGATGCCTACTGGCTCTCGGTCAATCAGGGCATGGTGGAAGAGGCCAGGCGGCTCGGGGTCGGGCTCAGGGTTCATGAAGCGGGAGGCTACGCCGCCCAGGACGAGCAGGCACGCCAGCTGGCAGACTGTGCCCGGGAGGGGAGCGATGCCATCTTGCTCGGCGCCGTAGATGGCCCGGCGCTGGCAGAGGCCATTGGCCAGAGTCCGCTGCCGGTGTTTGGCCTGGTCAATGCCCTGCCCCCCGAGCAGGTCGTCGCCCAGGTCGGTGTGCCCTGGTATCAGATGGGCTGGCGCATCGGCCACTGGCTGGCCGAGCGCCATCCGGCCGGTACGCCGACGAGGCGGGTCGCCCTCTTGCCGGGGCCCGAGGGTCGAGGCGGCAACAACCTGGTCGAGCCCGGCTTTGCCACCGCCATTGCCGGCAGTGCCATCGAGCTGGTCGAAACACTGCGAGGCGACAACAGCCGCGAGATCCAGCGCAGTCTGGTGCAACGGCTGCTGACCCGCCACCCGAACCTCGACTATCTGGTGGGGGGCGCCATGGCGGCTGAAGTGGCGGTCAACGAGCTGGCACGGCGTCCCCCATCGGCTCCGCATTCCAACCCGCGACCCCGCGCCCCGGCCGTGCTCGCCATCTACTTCAGTCACGGGGTGGAGCGCGCCCTGCTGCGCGGCAAGCTGGCACTGGCCAACAGCGATCAGATGCGCGAGCAGGGCCGCCTGGCCGTCGCCCAGGCCGTCTGTCTGTTGCAGCGGCCCGCTGCCAGCGAGGCCCAATGCCCTCGCCATATGGGACCCGCCATCCTCACCCTGGCAGGCCCCCTGCCGGCGCGTCGCAGCACCCTCTCGGATCCGGCCTTTCGCCCCGTCTATCGGGTCGAACCCAGCCTCAGCCCCACCGCCCCCTAAACCCGCTCCCCTGGGCTCGTCCCTGCTCCAGGGGCCTAGGACAGAGTCGACGCCGGGTACTGAAAAGCACCAGATGCCGAACAGGCAGCTCACGGGATCCCGCGAGAGGTTGAAACTGAATGGGAGCTGTACAGGGTTTCAATTGTTACTTATTTGTATCGAAACCAGACCCTCGTCATGGTTCCCTGGGCAAGCCGCTCGTATGATGCTCATACGAACCTTTTCTGTGGTTGCCGGATGGCGCACTGCTAGGAGACAACGGATGACCAGCATCAGACTCAAACCTGCCTATCTTGACCTCTATCCCGAGTTTGCCCTCGCCTGCCGCCGCGATGCCTGGTGCATCAGTCATGGCAACACCACCGGCTTTGATGAACAGCAGACCCGAGTCTGGCTCGATACCCTGGCCCGGGAACAGCCCCAGGGTCTGCTGTACCTCTGGCACCATGACAGCCCCATAGGCCAGCTTGAGCTGGCGCCCGCCATGGCACGCATGGATGGCAGCCTGGGGGGATACATCTATCTGCTTTATCTGGTGCCGCAGTGGCGGGGCCGCGGCCTGGGGCGCTGGTTGCTGGAACAGGCGCTGCAACAGATCCGCGCCGCTGGCAGCACCTCGGCCGGGTTGCGTTACCTGCCGACGAATCTCGCCGCCGAGCCTTTCTATCTGCGCCAAGGCTGGCGCAAAGAGGGGCCGGTCGACGAGCAAGGCCAATTGCTCGTCAAGGATCTGATCCCCCTGATGCCCGCCACGCTCTATGCCAATGCCAATGCCAATGCCAATGCCACTTAATCTGAAGAGGAACTCACCATGAGCAACCCCCTGTTTTTACTGATAGTGCTGGCCTTTGTCATCTTCTATTGGGTCTACTATTGTGACGGCCGCAAACGGGCCAACCGAGCCGGTTGGCAGGCCCTGCCGACCCGGGAACAATATCTGGCCCAGCACCCCGATGCCTTGGTCGATGACCAGATAACCTGTCACCACTGCCACCATCGGGATCTACAGCCCCAGGGACTGGTTCATCTTGCCGACTTTCGCCATCAGTACGTCTGCCCTCACTGCCGTCAGGTCTTGTTCAGGACCCAATAATGGGGGCTCAGCCAGCTGCCCAGCAGCAACATGGGATTAAACGTGCCGTGAAAACCGGGCCCCGCGGCTGAAAAGATGTCCAAGGGAGAGGCGTCCTCAGGAAAAACGGCGTACATAGAGCAGGTCGGTCACGAGAGAACCGTCGGATGGCGAGCAGAGAGCCATGAAACAACATAGCGGCAGCTGCCTGTGCGGCGCCATAGTGCTGCGTCTGCCAGACGCGTTCGATTACATGGGGCATTGTCACTGCGGCGGGTACTACCAGTTTTCGGGGGCCGACTACGCCACCGTGGGTGGCCTGGATGCCGACAAGGTCGAGCTGGTGATAGGGAGATGCGGCGCGGGCCCTCTATCAGAAGTCCGCCGGGCCCCAACTCGCCTTCTACCATCACTGCGGCTCCAGCCTCTATCCCCTCAAGCTAAGCAGCGGCAAGCTGAACCTGCGCCAGGGCTGCCTCGATGAGGCGCCGAGCATGAGCCCCGGTTTTCACCTCTTTGTCGGATCCAGGGCACCCTGGCACGAGATAAACGATACCCGGCCCCAGTTCGAGCCCCCCTGAGAGGCACCAGCTAAAGGCTCAGGGTTGCAGCTCGGCGGCGAACAGATAGCCCTCGCCGTGCACGGTGACGAACAGCTGGGGATCCCGGGGATCCGGCTCCATCTTGCCCCGCAGGCGACGGATCAGCACGTCTATGGTGCGATCGCTCGGCCCGTCGCCGCGATGGCTGATGAGGGAGAGGATCCGCTCCCGGCTCAGCACCCGCCCCGGATGGGCGACGAAGGCCACCAGCAGCTCGTACTCCGCCTTGGTCAGACGCACGGGCACCCCATCCTTGTTGAGCTGGCGACGGGGAATGTCGAAACGCCAGGGGCCAAAACGCACCGCATCATCCCCCTCATCCTGGGGCTGATTGCCTGCCAGCGAGATGCGCCACAGCAGGTTCTTGACCCGCACCAGCAGCTCCCGCAGCTCGAACGGCTTGGTGACATAGTCATCGGCTCCCATCTCGAGGCCCACGATTCTGTCCACGGCATCGCTGCGCCCCGTCACCAATATGATGCCGACCCGGCTCTGGGCCCTGAGCTCGCGGGTCAGCAGCAGGCCATCCTCCCCGGGCAAGTTGATGTCGAGCATGATGAGGGAGACGCTCTCTCTCTCTTGCTCCAGCAGGGTGCGCATCTCCTTGCCATCACCCGCCGCGCTCACCCGATAGCCCTCACGTTCGAAATAGCCGACCAGCTTCTCGCGGGTCACGGCATCGTCTTCAACAACCAGGATATGGGGGCGCATCGGCGGTCTCCGCAGCAGTAACAGGGCCATTATTCTATTCATATTTTGTCATAAATACCCCTATTTCATTAATTTCCCCCGCCAACCCTGTTCACAGCTTCCCCCTATCATGACCCCCATCAAAAAAGTCATAAGAGCAAACACTCATGAAAAAACTGTGGCAATTCCTGCGCACCCCCAGCCGGCGCTGGTCGGTGCTGGCCCTGGTGCTGGTCGGGGTTGGCGTGACCCTGGCAGGCTCGGTGGGTCTGCATTACGGCTTCGAGAAGACCAGCAGCCTCGAGTTTTGTGTCTCCTGTCACACCATGGAGAGCACCGTCTACCCCGAGTACAAGGAGTCGGTGCATTTCAAGAATGCCTCCGGCGTCCAGGCCATCTGCACCGATTGTCACCAGCCGAAAGACTTCGTCGGCAAGGTGGCCCGCAAGATGGAGGCGGCCAACGATCTCTACCAGCAGTACATCGGCCACAGCATAGATACCCAGGAGAAGTTCGAGGACAGGCGCTTGCACCTGGCCGAACGGGTCTGGGCCCGCATGAGCAGCCAGAACTCCAAGACCTGCAAATCCTGTCACAGCTACGACAACATGGACCACGCCAAGCAGTCTCCCGCCGCGGCCCTGGCCATGAAGGATGCCGCCGCCAAGAACATGAACTGCATCGAGTGCCACAAGGGCATAGCCCACGAGCTGCCCAACATGGCCGGCGGCTTCAGGGCCAGTTTCGCCACATTGAAAGCGCAAGCCACCGAGGCCCCCGCCGCCGAGGTGCTCTACAGCCTGGGCGAGAAGGACTTGTTTGCCAGCCAGGCGGCGAGCGAGCCGGCCGGGCGTCTGCTGCCCGCCTCCCGTATCGAAGTACTGGAACGCAGTGGCGATCGGCTCAAGGTCAACATCGAAGGCTGGCGCGAACGTGACGGCAAGGGTCGGGTACTGAGCGAGTACATGGGCAAGCGGGTCTTCGTCGCCACGGTGCGCGATGAGCTCAAGGCCGGTGAGCAGATCCTCGCTGAGCAGACAGACGCGGCAACCCATATCCAGTGGCAGCAGGTCAAGGTCACCGCCTGGGTCGATGGCCAGGGGCTCGAATCCTCACTCAAACCCATCTGGGACTATGCCGGCGAGATGTACAAATCCACCTGCAACTCCTGCCACGGGGCGCCGGATCCGGCTCACTTCACCGCCAATGGCTGGATCTCGGGGCTCAAGGCGATGTCGGCCTACTACCGCCTCAGCAAAGAGGAAGAGCGCACCCTGCTCAAGTACCTGCAGAGCCACGCCGCCGATACCGGTGGTCAGGGCCAGCACTAACCCAGTCTCAGAGAGAGGACACACACAATGATCTCAGTTTCCCGACGTGGTTTTCTGGGGGGCATGCTGGCAGGTGGCGCGGCAGCCCTGATTGGCCCCTCCTTGCTGGGGCGCGCGGTACAGGCCGCCGAGGCCCAGGACAAGCTGGTGCTGTCAGGCTCCCACTGGGGCGCATTTCGCGCCCGGGTGGTCGAGGGGCGCTGGGTCGAGACCCGCCCCTTCGAGCACGACAAGCACCCGACCGAGATGCTGCAAGGCTTGCGGGAGGTGGTCTACAACCCCTCCCGGGTGCGCTATCCCATGGTACGCCTTGACTGGCTGCGCAAGGGGCACCTCTCTGACACCCGAGAGCGTGGCCAGAACCGCTTCGTGCGGGTGACCTGGTCCCAGGCCCTGGACTTCTTCTATCACGAGCTGGAGCGAGTGCAGAACAGCCATGGTCCGAGTGCCCTCTATGCCGGCCACTCCGGCTGGCAGTCGGTGGGCAAGTTCCACTCCGCCGGGGCCATGCTGGGGCGCGCCATGAACCTGCACGGTACTTATCTGGCCAAGGCGGGGGACTACTCCACCGGCGCCGCCCAGGTGATCCTGCCCCATGTGGCGGGCGCCATGGAGGTGTACGAGCAGCAGACCTCCTGGCCCCTGGTGCTGGAGCACAGCAAGACCATAGTCATATGGGGCTCAGATCCCATCAAGAACCTGCAGGTGGGCTGGCTGGTGCCGGACCACGGGGTCTATGCCTATTGGGAGCAACTCAGGGAGAAGGTCGCCAAGGGCGAGATCCGGGTGATCAGCGTCGATCCGGTCAAATCCAAGACCCAGAAGTTCCTCGGCTGCGAACAGGTTGCCCTCAACCCCCAGACGGATCTGCCCTTGATGCTGGCGCTGGCGCACACCCTGCACAGCGAGGGATTGCACGACGCCAGGTTCCTCAAGGAGTACACCACCGGCTATGACAAGTTCTTGCCTTACTTGCTGGGGGCGCAGGACGGTCAAGCCAAGGACGCCGACTGGGCTGCACCGCTCTGCGGGCTGGATGCCGACACCATACGCGCCCTGGCACGGACCATGGCGAGCGGCCGTACCCAGCTCATCGGTGGCTGGTGTGTGCAGCGCATGCACCATGGTGAACAGTACGCCTGGATGCTGGTGGTGCTGGCCGCCATGCTGGGCCAGATCGGCCTGCCCGGCGGCGGCTTTGGTTTCGGCTGGCACTACAACGGCGCCGGCACCATCACCTCGAACGGCCCCGTCATGTCCGGCTTCAGCTCGGTCATTCCCGGCGCCAAGCCGCTGCACGATGGCGACTTCAAGGGCTACTCCAAGTTCATCCCGGTAGCCCGCTTCGTGGACTGCATCCTCAACCCGGGCAAGACCATCGACTTCAATGGCCAGACCATCACCTACCCGGAGATGAGGATGGCGGTGTTCTGCGGCAACAACCCCTTCCACCATCAGCAAGATCGCAACAAGATGATTGCCGCCTGGCGCAAGCTGGAAACCGTGGTCAGCATCGATCACCAGTGGACGGCCAGCTGCCGCTTCGCCGACATAGTGCTGCCCGCCACCACCACCTATGAGCGTGACGACATAGAGCAGTGGGGCTCCCATGCCAATGCCGGCATCCTGGCGATGCACAAGATAGTGGAGCCCCTGTTCGAGGCCCGCGATGACTACGACATCTTCGCCGATCTCTGCCGCCGCTTCGGTCGCGAGGCCGAGTTCACCGGCGGCAAGAGCAAGCTGGAGTGGATCCAGAGCATCTATGACGACGCCCGCCTGCAGGGCCGCGGCATCGGCATCCGTCTGCCCCGCTTCAGCCAGTTCTGGCACGGTGAAGGCTTCGTCAGCTTCCCGGCCGGGGAACCCTGGGTGCGCCACGCCGCCTTCCGCCAGGAGCCGGATCTAGAGCCGCTCGGCACGCCTTCTGGCCTCATCGAGATCTACTCCAAGACCATCGCCGACTTCGGCTATGCCGATTGCCCCGGTCACCCGGTCTGGATCGAACCCTATGAGCGCTCCCACGGCGGCCCGGGCAGCCAGCGCTACCCGCTGCACCTGCAATCCTGCCACCCGGACAAGCGGCTGCACAGCCAGCTCTGCTCCTCGGACAGCTACCGCGCCAGTTACACGATACAGGGGCGAGAGCCGCTCTACATGAGCCCGGCAGATGCCAAGGCGCGCGGTCTCAAAGATGGCGATCTGGTGCGCGCATTCAATGCCCGTGGTCAGGTCCTGGCGGGACTGGTGGTGAGCGAGGACTATGCCCCTGGTGTGGTGCGCATTCATGAGGGCGCCTGGTACGGCCCTCAGGAAGGTGGCAAGGTCGGCACCCTCTGTACCTATGGCGACCCCAATGTGCTCACCGCCGACATCGGCGCATCGCGCCTCTCCCAGGCCACCACGGCGCACACCGCCCTGGTGGACGTCGAGAAGTTCGATGGCGCCATCCCGGCCATCACCGCCTTTGGTACTCCCGAAACGGCCGAGGGGATAGATCCCATGTTCCCGGCCCGGACGGCGACTCAGCCCGGCTAGCCTGAGTCAAAAGGGACCCCACGGTTTCCTTTATTGCCAAAGTCGTTAGAATCGGGGGCCACCACGGCTCCCGATTGTCATCAACGGAGGAAAAATGCAGGAATTTCTGGCCACAAGTGAACGCAGGGCCGAACTCTACTGGTGGTTTGCCACCCTGTTTGCCGCCGAACTGTCTGATGAGCAGATCGCAGAATACGATAGCTACGACGTGCGCAGCTTCTTGAAGAGTCTCTCGACCCTGGATCCCATGCGCGATGCGGTGGCCGAACTCAATGAGGCCATCGCACGCCTGTTGGTGCGCACCGACCGCCAGCTGGAACTGGCCGCCGACTTCGCCGGCCTCTTCCTCAGCGACCCCAAGCAAGGGGTGCCGCCTTATGAATCCCTCTATCGCGGCGAAGGGCGCTTGTTGATGCAAGCGCCGATGACGCTGATGCAGGCGCGCCTCACCCGCCTTGGCATCAACGTCAGCGACAAGTACAAGGAGCCGGAAGATCACCTGGCCATCGAGCTGGATCTGATGGGCAACCTCATCATTCGTGCCGCCGAGGCAGACAAGGCCGATGAGCGCAGCCGCTGGCTCGCCGAACAGGATGAGCTGCTGCACGAGCACCTGCTCGGCTGGTTCAACCGCTTCGAACAAGGGTGCCGCGCCAAGGACAAATTCGGCTTCTATGGCGCCTGTGCCCGCCTGCTCGGGGTCTTCCTCGTCATGGATGCCAATTACCTCGGCCTGGTTCAAGGCCAGGAGTCCTGAGTCATGAAAACGGCCCTGTTGCTCATCGTCTGCTGGCTACTCGCCCTGATCCCGAGCGAACAGGGCCTGACCCCCCTCATCACACTGCTGTTTGACAACAACCGTGATCTCTATGGCAGCGCCCAGCTCACCGGGTTTGGCGGTGTGCTCTTGACCCTGTATCTCGCCAATCTGGGGGTGGAGGTGGTGCTCAGACGCCGTTTTCAGCTGGCGGGCATGCTGACCCTGCTGGTCGCCTGGGTCGCCTTCATCAACTGCTATCAGGGTGACCCCAACTGGTGGCTGCTGTGGGCGCTGGCGCTGCCTTTCCATATCCTTAGCCTGCTGGTGCTGGTGCGCGGCATTCAGGCATTTGGCCGCCAGAAAGGTTAACCCGGACGGGCCTGCCCCCTGCCAACCAGCTTTCCAGTAATAATCACTTTCGGCGCAGTGCCTAGCTCGCTCTCCAACATGCGTCCGGCCCCTCACCCCAGCCTCAACCCTGTTAAATGCGCCGTTTGAAACACTAAATGGGCGCTAGCGCACGGCTATCCAAAAGTCTAATTGCCCTCCCCCGGCAAAGGTATAAGTTGTTATGTAATCATTAAGAAGATGTATTCAAAGGAGTGAACAATGAGCGAGCACAAGGTCTACCCGGTCAAATCCCACATCAGCCAGGACGCCTTGCTGGACAAGGCTGGCTATGAGGCCATGTATCAGGCCTCGGTGCAGGATCCGGACGCTTTCTGGGGAGAGCAAGGCAAGATCCTCGACTGGATGACGCCCTACACCAAGGTCAAGAACAGCTCCTACGATCCCGGTCACGTCTCCATCAAATGGTTCGAAGATGGCCAGCTCAACGTCTCCGCCAACTGCCTGGACAGGCACCTGGCCCAGCGTGGCGACAAAGTCGCCATCATCTGGGAAGGGGACAATCCGGCCGAGGATCGCAAGCTGACCTATCGCGAGCTGCATGGTGAAGTGTGCAAGTTTGCCAACGTGCTCAAAGCCCAAGGGGTCAAACGCGGCGATGTGGTCTGTCTCTACATGCCCATGGTGCCGGAAGCGGCCGTGGCCATGCTGGCCTGTACCCGTATCGGCGCAGTTCACTCCATCGTCTTTGGCGGCTTCTCGCCCGAGGCCCTGGCCGGTCGCATCATAGACTCCGGCTCCTCCATCGTCATTACCGCCGATGAGGGACTGCGCGGCGGCCGTGCCGTGCCCCTCAAGAAGAACGTCGACGACGCCCTTGCCAACCCCGAGACCCGTATCGAGAAGGTCATTGTACTCAAACGAACTGGCGGTCAGGTTGCCTGGCACGGCGCGCGGGATATCTGGTGGCACGATGCCATGGCCACGGCGAACAGCGACTGTCCGCCCGAGGCCATGAATGCCGAAGATCCTCTGTTCGTGCTCTATACCTCGGGCTCGACCGGCAAACCCAAGGGCGTACTGCACACCACGGGCGGCTATCTGGTCTATGCCGCGCTCACCTTCAAATACGTATTCGATTACCATGAAGAGGACATCTACTGGTGTACCGCCGATGTGGGCTGGGTCACGGGTCACTCCTATCTGGTCTACGGGCCCCTGGCCAACGGTGCCACTACCATCATGTTCGAAGGGGTGCCCAACTATCCAGCCACCAATCGCATGAGCCAGGTAGTCGACAAACACAACGTCAGCATCCTCTATACTGCGCCGACCGCGATCCGTGCCCTGATGGCCAAAGGCAAAGAGGCCATCGAAGGCACCTCCCGTTCGAGCCTGCGCATCATGGGCTCCGTGGGTGAACCCATCAACCCGGAAGCCTGGGAGTGGTATTACCGCACCATAGGTGACGAGCGTTGCCCCATCGTCGATACCTGGTGGCAGACCGAGACCGGCGGCATACTGATAAGCCCGCTGCCCGGCGTCACCGATCTCAAACCTGGCTCGGCCACTCGCCCCTTCTTCGGGGTGCAGCCGGCGCTGGTCGACAACCTGGGCGAGGTGCTCGAAGGCGCCACCGAAGGCAATCTGGTGATCACCGACTCCTGGCCGGGCCAGATGCGTACCGTGTTCGGCGATCACGAGCGCTTCGAGCAGACCTACTTCTCCACCTTCCCCGGTCGTTACTTCACTGGCGACGGCGCCCGTCGCGACGAGGATGGCTACTACTGGATCACCGGGCGGGTCGATGATGTACTGAACGTCTCCGGCCACCGCATGGGCACCGCCGAGATAGAGTCGGCCCTGGTCGCCCACCCCAAGATTGCCGAAGCGGCGGTGGTGGGCGTGCCCCACGAGATCAAGGGTCAGGGCATCTATGCCTATGTCACCCTGATCGCCGGGGAGGAGCCGAGCCGCGAGCTGCATAAAGAGGTGAAGGAGTGGGTGCGCAAGGAGATTGGCGCCATCGCCACCCCGGACGTGATCCACTGGGCCGAGGGGCTGCCCAAGACCCGCTCCGGCAAGATCATGCGCCGGATATTGCGCAAGATAGCCACCGGCGAGACCGACAGCCTGGGGGATATCTCCACCCTGGCGGATCCGGGGGTCGTCGACAAGCTCATCCGCGAGAAGTCAGAGGCGGCATGATCCCCTTCGCTTGCTGATCGATAAAGCCGGCCTTGTGCCGGCTTTATCGTGTCTGGAAAGCCTGAAGAGGCGGGCACTGCGGCAGAGCGGCTCCGCGCATCAGAATGCTCAATAAATAGCCATATGTAGAGATTAGACCAGTAAAATGCTGCTAATTTTCACGAAATCAATATAATTGCGAAAACTGTGTGTCAGTGCACACCGAATTGCGCAAAAAATGGCTAGATTTCTGGTCATCCGCAAGATAGCTGATAGTTAACAGCATTATCATCGAGGATGTACTCATTATGTCGCAACATCACCGCATTCTTCTGCTCAACGGTCCTAACTTGAACCTGCTGGGCAAACGGGAACCCGGTATCTACGGCAGCCAGACCCTCGACGAGATCGTCGCCGATCTGCAGCGCCAGGCCAGCCAACTCGGTGTCACACTTGACCACCTGCAATCCAACGCCGAACATCTGTTGCTGGAGCGCATCCATCAGGCCATGGGCCAGGTGGATTTTATCATCATCAATCCTGCCGCCTTCACCCATACCAGTGTCGCGCTGCGAGATGCCCTGCTGGGGGTTGCTATCCCCTTTATCGAGGTGCACCTCTCCAACGTCCATGCCAGAGAGCCTTTTCGCCATCACTCTTATCTGTCTGATGTCGCGAAAGGGGTCATCTGTGGACTCGGGCCGGATGGTTATACCTTTGCTTTAACCGCGGCTGTGCGTCACTTGGCACGGCTTGATAATCACTGATCAGACAAAGAAGAAAGAGAATGCTAATGGATATCCGCAAAATCAAAAAGCTGATTGAACTGGTTGAAGAGTCCGGCATCGCCGAGCTGGAAATCTCCGAAGGGGAAGAGTCTGTTCGCATCAGCCGTAATTTCTCCGGCCAGGTTAACGTCGCACCGCAGATGATGATGCAGCCTGCCATGGCACCTGTTGCTGCAGCCGCCACAGCCCCTGCTGCCGCCACCGCCGAGGCTGCCGCCCCGAGTGGTCATCTGATGCGCTCCCCCATGGTCGGCTCCTTCTATCGCTCCTCCAGCCCAGAAGCCAAACCTTTCGTGGAAGTCGGTCAGCAAGTCAATGTCGGCGACACCCTGTGCATCGTCGAAGCCATGAAAATGATGAACCAGATTGAATCTGACAAGGCTGGCGTGATCAAGGCCGTTCTGGTCGAGAATGGCCAGGCCGTCGAATTCGACGAGCCGCTATTCATCATCGAATAAGGGGATATTCACCCATGTTGGACAAAGTAGTCATCGCCAACCGCGGTGAAATTGCCCTGCGGATCCTGCGCGCCTGTAAAGAGCTCGGGATCAAGACAGTGGCCGTTCACTCCACCGCCGATCGGGAGCTCAAACATGTGCTGCTGGCCGACGAATCCATCTGCATCGGCAAGCCTGCCAGCGGTGAGTCCTACCTCAATGTGCCGGCCATCATCGCCGCCGCCGAGGTGACGGGTGCCGTCGCCATCCATCCTGGCTACGGTTTCCTCTCCGAGAACGCCGACTTCGCCGAAGTGGTCGAGCAATCCGGCTTCATCTTCATCGGCCCCCGCGCCGAAACCATTCGCCTCATGGGTGACAAGGTTTCCGCCATCGAAGCCATGAAGAAGGCCGGTGTGCCCTGCGTCCCCGGCTCCGACGGTCCGGTAGACAGCGATACCAAGCACAACGCCAGTGTCGCCAAGCGCATCGGCTATCCGGTGATCATCAAGGCCGCCGGTGGCGGTGGTGGTCGCGGCATGCGCGTGGTGCGCAGCGAAGCCGAGCTGGCTGCCGCCATCGCCCTGACCAAGTCCGAAGCAGGCCAGTTCTTCAAGAACGACATGGTCTACATGGAGAAGTACCTGGAGAACCCGCGCCATATCGAAATTCAGATATTGGCTGACGGCCAGGGCAGCGCCATCTATCTGGGCGAGCGGGACTGCTCCATGCAGCGCCGCCACCAGAAGGTGGTCGAAGAGGCACCGGCACCTGGCATCACCGAAGAGATGCGCAAGTTCATCGGTGAACGCTGCGTGCGTGCGTGCCTCGAGATCGGCTACCGCGGTGCCGGTACCTTCGAGTTCCTGTACGAGAACGGCGAGTTCTACTTCATCGAGATGAACACTCGTATCCAGGTTGAGCATCCGGTTACCGAGATGGTCACCGGTGTGGATCTGATCAAGGAACAGCTGCGCATCGCCGCCGGCCAGCCCTTGTCCATCACCCAGCAGGATATCCGCATCCGTGGCCATGCCATCGAGTGCCGGATCAATGCCGAAGATCCGGCCACCTTCATGCCATCTCCGGGCCTTATCCAGCGCTTCCACGCGCCGGGTGGCATGGGCGTACGTTGGGACTCCCACATCTACGCCGGTTACAAGGTGCCGCCTTACTACGACTCCATGATCGGCAAGCTGATCTGTTACGGCGAGAACCGTGACATCGCCATCGCGCGTATGCGTCACTCCCTGGACGAACTGGTCGTCGAAGGGATCAAGACCAACGTGGCGCTGCAAAAAGAGATCATGAAGGACGAAAACTTCCAGCACGGTGGCACTAACATCCACTATCTGCACAAGAAGTTGGGTCTGTAAGAACCGCTCATTGCAGACAGTGCCGCTGGGCAAGATGGCGTGTAACAACCATCATCTGCACCAGACGTTGAGTCTGTAAGAGACCCGAATAAAAGGGCCATGGCGACATGGCCCTTTTTTGTTATCCTTGCGCCTTTCATTCTCTTGAGGCTGCATTCAACATGTCTCGTTTCAACCTCGCCCGCCGGGAAGCCATCCTCTGCCTGTTGCTGACCCTGCTCTATTTCGTTGCCTGGTATGGTTGCGCCTACTTCATTCCCGAAACGCTCCAATATTGGGGCATCCCCCTCTGGTTCCTGCTCAGTTGTATGCTGATGCCGCTGCTATTCATGGTGCTCTGTGCCTTCATGGTGAACCTGCTGTTTATCGAGATCCCCCTCGATCCCGAGTTGCCAAGCCCGCAGGAGCCCCGCCATGAAGCTTGATCAGCTACCGATGCCTGCGCCGCAGCTGTTGATGGGACTAGGCGCCGTTATGATAAACCGGCCGTCTATCGAGACCCCCCTCAGCCCCGAGTTGCCCAGCCCGCAGGAGCTCCGTCATGAATCTTGAACTGTTGTTGCCTCTGCTGATCTATCTGTTGCTGGTACTCGGTATCGGCTACTGGGCCAGTCGCCGTCGCCAGGGGGGGGACTTCATGCAGGAGTACTTCATCGGCAGTCGCAGCATGGGTGGCCTGGTGCTGGCCATGACCCTGGTGGCGACTTATACCTCGGCTTCTTCTTTCATTGGCGGCCCGGGGGCCGCCTACAAGATTGGGCTGGGATGGGTCTTGCTGGCGATGATCCAGTTGCCCACCGTCTGGCTCACTCTGGGGGTGCTTGGCAAGAAGTTCGCCATCATCGCCCGCCGGGTCAATGCGGTGACCATCAACGACATGCTCTGGGCACGCTATCAAAGCCGGGCCGTGGTGGTGCTGGGCTCGGTCACCATCATCCTGGCCTTCATCGCCACCATGGTGGTGCAGTTCATCGGCGGCGCCCGCTTGCTGGAAACCGCCACAGGGCTCAGTTACCAGCAGGGGCTCTTTCTCTTTGCCAGCTGTGTGCTGCTCTATACGGTGATTGGCGGCTTTCGCGCCGTGGTGATGACGGATGCCCTGCAGGGGATCATCATGCTGATAGGGACAGGTGCCCTGCTGGCCGGGGTGCTGATAGCCGGTGACGGTCTGCCCAATCTCATCCACCAGCTCGAGGTGATAGACCCCAAACTGGTCAGCCCGCAAGGGGCAGGTGACATGCTGACCCAGCCCTTCATGTTGAGTTTCTGGATCCTGGTCTGCGTCGGCGTAGTTGGCCTGCCCCACTCGGCGCTACGCTGCTTCGGCTACAAAGACAGCAAGGCGCTGCATCGCGGCATCCTCATCGGCACCATCGTCAGTGCCTTGCTGATGTTCGGCATGCACCTGGCTGGCGCCCTGGGCCGTGCCCTGCTGCCCGCCATGGATAGCCCCGACAAGATCATGCCAGCCCTGATGATGGAGGTCTTGCCCCCCTGGCTGGCTGGTATCTTCCTCGCCGCCCCCATGGCCGCCATCATGTCGACCATCGACTCCCAGCTGATCCAGGCCTCGGCAACCCTGGTCAAGGATCTGTGGCTCAACTATCTAAGCCCCAAACAGTCCCAACAGAAGCTGGAAGTGCGTATTCCCCGCCTGTCGCTCATCACCACCCTCATCTTGGGAAGCCTGGTACTGCTGGCGGCGCTGCAGCCTCCCGAGATGATCATCTGGCTCAACCTGCTCGCCTTTGGCGGCTTGCAGGCCGTGTTCCTCTGGCCGTTGGTACTAGGCCTTTATTGGCCCCGAGCCAATGGCCAGGGGGCACTGGCCTGCATGATGAGCGGTATTCTCTGCTATGGCGCATTGAGCCAGTGGGGCATCAAACTCGCGGGTCTGCATGCCATAGTGCCCAGCCTGGGCCTGGGTCTGTGCGTCTTCGTGCTGGTAAGCCTGCTGACGCCTCCACCGGGGTTGGCAGTACGGCAACTCTTTGATCGGGGCTAACTTATTGGTGATTAATAGCTCGAAGACTATCCCTTAAGGGGAGCAAAGGATAAAGTGTGCTCCATGTCACACTTTATCTCTATTCAATGACTGCACCTTCTCGCCGACAGACACTGATCCAGGCCATGCAGCGGCTGGGCTATGCCTTGCTGTTGCCCGTTTCCATCTTGCCATTGGCCGCCCTGCTCCATCGACTCGGCCAGCCAGATGCCCTCAATCTGCCCGTGCTGGTGTTGAGCGGAAAGGCCATCTTCGGTCAGATGCCCCTCATCTATGCGGTTGCCATCGCCTTTGGAATTGGTCACAAGGCGCGAGGTGGCCTGGCTCTCTGTGGGGCAGTCAACTTCCTGCTGCTGAGCTCGGCGCTCTCGGTACTGGCTCCCGGCCTGCATGCCGATCTTGTCTGTGGCATGCTGGCGGGGATCATCACGGCCCTGGTCGGTCCCTGGTCGCCCTCACTTCCCAAGCCGATACGCCTCTATCTGCCCGGCCCCTGGCAAGGGCCCTTGCTCAGTGCCCTCGTCTGCCTGCTGCTGGCTGTGCCACTGTCGCTGATCTGGCCCATGCTGGAGCAAGGCATCAGCCAGATAGCCACGGATCTGGGGACCCCCTTTGGCGCCTTCAGTTACGGGGTGCTCAATCGGCTGTTGTTGCCCCTCGGGTTGCACCAGTTGCTGGGCAACCTGATGACCCTGGGTGCCAGCAATCAGCTGGCGCTGGCGGCTGCGCAGCCGCTGCATCAGGGCTATGGCGCCGGCCTCTATCCCATTATCATGTTCGGCTTGCCCGGTGCCTGTTTCGCCATCTGGCTGCACCGCCATCGTCTCCAACAGTTGCCCCACGGCGCCCTGCTGCTGACCCTGGCGCTCACGTCCGCCTGCATCGGCATCACTGAGCCCATTGAATTCCTGTTTGCCTTCACGGCGCCCTGGCTGTTTCTGGCCCACGCCCTGCTCACCGGCCTGTCGTTTGCCATCTGCAGTGCCCTCGAGATCCAGCTCGGCAGTTACTTCTCCGCCGGGTTGCTGGATCTTAGTCTGAGCTACGGCAGCGGTCTGCATGCCTTCTGGATCATTCCCCTTGGGATCCTGTTTTTCGTGGCCTACGCCTTGCTGTTCTATCACATGCTGGGGCGCTCCCCTCTCAGCCTCTCCAACCAGCATCTGATCCGTCAGGAGATGGCCAACATTCCCCCTGCCGACCCCCAGATGCTGGCCATCCAGTATCTCAAGCTGCTCGGTGGCATGGACAATCTGCAAGCCATTAGTGTCTGCCTGACCCGGCTCAGCATCCGGGTACGCAACATGGCGTTGGTGGATCAGTCGCAGCTGCTCAACCTGGGTTGTCTCTCCTGGATAGAACTCAACGAACATCAGCTTGTGTTGGTGCTGGGCCCCAATGCGGGGCTCATCGAGGGGCAGATCCGCATGCTGGCCGAACGCCAGTCGGTCCCCCTCGGCCTCAAGCCCAATCAGGCGTCGAGCAGCCAGGTCGGTTGGTAAGGAGGGGATCCCTCCCCCCTGCCAACCCCCTCAAAGCCGGTGCTCACTTGCTAGGGAGCAAACGCCAGCCGCTCGGCGACAAAATCCATCAAGGATCGCAAGGCGGGCGCCAAATGCTCCCGACTTGGGTAGATAAGATAGAAAGGATTGCTCGGTATGGGATGCGCTGGCAACAGGCTGACCAGTTTGCCACTGAGCAGATCATCCCGACAAACATGAGCAGGCAGCAGGGCGACGCCCCCTTCATGAATGGCCAGCTCTCGCAGGGCCAACAGGCTGTTGGAAAGACAGGCCCCCTTTGGCCGCCATCCCCCTTGCTGCAGTGGCCACAGTGGCAGAGCACTGTGCACCAGGCAGGCGTGCCCGCTCAGATCGGCCACGGTATTCGGCCGCCCCGCCCGCGCGAGATAACCGGGAGCCGCCACCAAATGGCGCGCCACCTGACCAATCTGCCTGCAGATCAGGCTGGAATCTTTCAAGGGGGCGGCCCGCAGCGCCAGATCGTAACCTTTTCCCACCAGATCAAGTTGCTCATCGCTCAGGGTCAGCTCTATCACCACCTCGGGATAGAGGATGCGAAACTCGGCCAGTATCTTGCCAAGCAACAGGGTACCGGTTGCCTCGGGCGCCGTGATCCTCAGCTTGCCTGCCGGCGCTTCACGCAGCCGCGCCATGGCACGGTTTGCGCCGCGCGCCAAATTGAGCAGCGCCTGACAGTGCTCCACATAGATCTCGCCCTGGGGGGTCAGGCTGAGACGGCGGGTAGTGCGTTGCAGCAATCGCATGCCGAGCAAGGATTCGAGCCGCGATATTTTCTGGCTCACCGAGGACTTGGGCATACCGAGCAACTCGGCGGCTGCCGTGAAGCTGCCCTGCTCGACCACAGTGGCGAAGATGCCCATCAACTCCAGTTCTGGATTGTTCATATATTCAAACAGTCTTTACCGATTACCCATCTTAATAAGAATAATCAACCAGACTAGACTACGAAGCAATCCCAATCCGCCAGACAAGGAATTGCCATGAAAGCCATCGCCCTCACCCAGTACCTGCCAAGTGATCATCCCCACTGCTTCATCGAAGCCAGCCTGCCCACCCCGACCCCGGCTCCCCGGGATCTGCTGGTGAAGGTCAACGCCACCTCCATCAACCCGGTCGATACCAAGGTACGCGCCCCCAAAGCGAAAGTTGAAACCACGCCGCGGGTGCTGGGCTGGGATGCGGTAGGTGAAGTGGTCGCCGTCGGCAGTGAAGTTACTCTGTTCAAGGCGGGCGACAGGGTCTGGTATGCGGGCGACATCAGTCGCCCCGGCAGCAACAGCGAACTGCAGTTGGTTGATGAGCGCATCGTCGCCCTGGCCCCCACCAGCCTGACCGATGTCGAAGCCGCCGCCCTGCCGCTCACCGCCATCACAGCCTGGGAGGCCCTGTTCGAGCGCATCGGCCTCACCCGAGAGAGTCAAGGACGCTTGCTCATCATCGGCGGGGCGGGCGGCGTCGGCTCCATCGCCATCCAGCTGGCCCGTCAGCTCACCGGGATGGAAGTGATCGCCACCGCCTCCCGGCCAGAAACCCGCGACTGGTGCCTGGCAATGGGGGCCCATCAGGTAGTGAGCCATCACAACCTGCAGGGAGATCTTGCGGATCTGGGGATCAGCCAGCTCGATGCCATCTTCTGCACCAATGCCACCGAACAGCACTGGAGCGCCATGGCGAGCCTCATTCGTCCCTTTGGTCACATCTGCACCATTGCCGAATCCAATGAGCCCTGGGATCTCTCCCTGCTCAAGGCCAAGAGTGTCACCTTCAGCCAGGAGTTCATGTTCACCCGCTCCCTGTTCCAGACCCCGGACATGATTGAGCAACACAAACTGCTGAGCGAAGTCAGTCAGCTGGTTGACCAGGGAACCTTGCGCACTACTCTGGGCCAGACCCTGACTGCATTGACCCCAGCCACGCTGGCGCAGGCCCACACAGAGGTGGAAGCGGGACGAATGATCGGCAAGCTGGTGATCGACATGGCCGCGTTCGCTTCCTGAATACTCCCCTAAGTGAGTAGCAATCGCACCATCATGGGGTAACTTCACCAGAGACAGGCACCAAAAGCGCACAGGCAGAGGTACCCCAGATGTCCACAAAACCATATAACGCTTCCCTGAACGGCCAACTAGCGCTCTTCACAACCCAACAGGGCCGACATCTGGTGTAGCGGGCAAAAAAAGGGGCCATCCCGACCGGGATGACCCTAAATACCTGAACGTTGGGGGTAACAATCACACACACATCCTTTGCAGGATAATTTAGTTATTGCAGCTCCCGTGCCAACTTAATAAAAACGACCCACTTAGGGTCGTTTTTATTTGGTCAGCCTAGGAAAAATCCCCTTGCAGCGTCTGCCTGACCTCAGTTTCACCCCAAAAAAAACGCCACACTAAGGTGGCGTAAAAGATGACGGAACTTTCCTAGAGCAAAGCAGTAAGGATGAATACATTAACCGTGCCAACCTTGCTGATAGCCTCCTCCTTTTCGCTAATCACTGGCTGCCCGACACGCCTGAACCTTTGGCTTGCTGGCAAACCACGACAGCGCAGGCCTGAAATGGTAGAATCCCGCGGTTTCACATTCATGAAGAGTCAACCCCATGCCCTGGATACAAATTCGAATCAACGCCACCGCTAAAACCGCGGACAAGGTGAGCAACATGCTGCTGGGGCGTGGAGCCCAGGCGGTGACCTTTATGGATGCCCAGGATGTGCCCGTCTACGAGCCGCTGCCCGGCGAGACGCCGCTCTGGGGAGAGACCGAAGTGATGGGACTGTTCGATGCCGAAACGGATCCGGCGCCCACCATCGCCTTCTTCCAGCAGATTTTCGGGGAAGACGTCGGCTACAAGGTCGAGCAGTTAGAGGACAAGGACTGGGTACGCGAGTGGATGGATCACTTCCACCCCATGCAGTTTGGCGAGCGGCTCTGGATCTGCCCGAGCTGGCGCGATGTGCCAAACCCCGATGCGGTCAACGTCATGCTGGATCCGGGTCTGGCCTTCGGTACCGGCACCCACCCCACCACGGCGCTCTGCCTGCAGTGGCTGGACGGGCTGGATCTGACCGGTAAAACCGTGGTCGACTTTGGTTGTGGCTCCGGTATTCTCGGCATCGCGGCCCTCAAGCTCGGCGCCGCCCGCGTCATCGGCATCGACATAGATCCGCAGGCCATCCAGGCCAGCCATGACAACGCGATGCGCAACGGCGTCGCCGGCCAGATCGAACTCTATCTGCCAGCGGATCAGCCGCAAGGGGTGGAAGCGGACGTGGTGGTGGCCAACATACTGGCTGGCCCGCTGCGCGAGCTGGCACCGCTTATCGCCGGCCACGGCAAGCCCGGCAGCCTGATGGCGCTCTCCGGCGTGCTGGAGAGCCAGGCCCCGGAGCTGGAGACCATCTACGGCCAGTGGTTCGACATGGATACCACAGCGGTGAAGGAGGAGTGGTGCCGCCTCTCCGGCCGCAAGCACGGCTGACTGGATCAATAGTCCAAGGCAGCAAAATCATTCATCGCTCAAGGGCACCGCTGGTGCCCTTGTTGTTTCTGGCTGTTGGCCTGCGCCAGGAGGGGATACCTGATTATTACCCTTCAAACCCGGGCTCAGGAGTGAGCCACCGCTCACCCTTCTTTTCGCCACAAGGGGGTAACATTTGCGATCACCAAACCCGTTTGCCCGTACGCCAACCGACGAGACCTCCCATGACCGACTACCAACTGATGATCGACAGCCAGCCCTATGACTGCATGGCGCCCGAGCTCAATGCCTTGCGCAAGGCGGCGGCGAATCTCTATCGCCGTTTCAATCGGGAAGAAGAGGATGAGCAGCGGATCCTGCTCCAAGCCCTGGTGGGTGAGCTGGCGGAAGGCGCCTTCATCTGCCCGCCATTTCAGTGCAGTTATGGTCGCCATATTAGTCTGGGGCTGGGCTCCTTCATCAATATGGGAGCCACCTTGCTGGACAATGCACCGATCCGTATCGGTGCCGGGGTCATGATAGGCCCCAATGTTCAGATCTATACCGCTGCCCACGCCCTGGACGCCGATGAGCGCCTGGCCGGGGTAGAGACGGCGCTGCCGGTCACCATCGAAGACAGGGTGTGGATAGGCGGCGGGGCCATTCTGCTGCCGGGGATCACCATAGGCCGGGAGGCCATCGTCGGCGCAGGGGCCGTGGTGAGTAAAGATGTGCCGGCTGGGGCGCGGGTCGTGGGCAACCCTGCCCGCATCCTGCCCCCTAAGCAGAGGCTATAATGCGCATCCCTGTCAGGATGCTCGCAAGCTGCCCCATCTTGCCCGCCGAGCAGATGAAGTTGCCCCAAAAAATGAAGCCCAAGGTCACGAAGACGTTGGGCTATATAAAAAGGTGCTACGGAATTGCGACTCTCATCGCAGAAAATCAGAAGGCAAGCCTTCTGAACTGGCGACAAGGATGATAGCGGGGCGCAAACGTTTTACATAGTCGAATCGACTAATTTTGCGAACCTCCTCTCACTATTTTAAAAAGGGGTTGTTGCCACAAAAAATCCCTGGCCTGCCCCTTTATTTCTACTCGCTGCTCTGGTTATTATTCCCGGCTGCACAAAAAAGCCCTGATAGATCAGGGCTTTCCATTCAAGTCTCATGGTATGAACCAAGGACTCATCTCGCCGTCATCAAAAATGGCGGACGAAGTCTGCCAAGGGCAGTTCCCGCAGCTTGCGCGCCTCCAGTTGAGGGGTGCCCAGGTAGAGGAAACCCACCAGCTGATCCTGCTCGGCCAGACCCAGCCCCTGACGAATGTGCTGGTCGAAGATAAACCAGCCGGAGCGCCAGATTCCATTGAACCCTTGCGCCTGTGCCGCCATCTGCATCGCCATCAGGGCACAACCGGCGGAGAGTTCCTGCTCCAGCCTGGGCACCTTGGGGTGATCCTGAAAACGGCTCGCGACGGCCACCACCAGTGGCGCGCGCAGGGGCGCCTGCTCACTCTTGCTGATGCTGTCATCGTCGTCACCTCGCAGCCGGGCAGCCTCGCCGAGCAGGGTACCGAGTCGCTCACGCCCCTCTCCTGCAAACAGGATAAACTGCCAAGGGGTCAAGGTGCCGTGATCCGGCGCGCGCAAGCCCGCCTTGAGGATGTTGTCGAGCGCCTCGCCGCCCGGGGCGGGCAGCGTCAGGCGAGCGCAGGAGTGGCGATTGAGCAGTAGAGTGAGGGCATCCATGGGCAATTCCTTGTCAGGGGCAGTGATGGCGCTACCTTAGCACAGCACCGGATGAAGAAAACCCCTGGGGCTCAGGGGTTTATCGCAATACAGAGGCGCCACTCGGCGAGATGACGCCAGCCGACTCGGTCTCTTGCCCGATCTCTCGCTTCGCAGCCAGCTCGGCAGTCGGCTCGCGCAGAGGTCGGACTCAGATCACCGCAGCCAGCTCGGCTCCTTGCCTGATCGCCCGTTTGGCATCCAGCTCGGCCGCCACATCGGCCCCGCCTATGATGTGTACCGGCTTGCCGGCCGCCTGCAAACCGGCTTGCAGCTCCCGCAATGGCTCCTGCCCCGCGCAGATGATGACATTGTCTACCGGCAGGCACTGCTGCTTGCCCGCTATCATGACATGCAGCCCCTCATCGTCGATGCGCAGGTACTCCACCCCGGCCAGCATCTTGACCTGGCGATTCTTGAGCACGGTTCTGTGGATCCAGCCGGTGGTCTTGCCAAGGCCCTCTCCCACCTTGCTCTCCTTGCGTTGCAGCAGCCAGATCTGACGGGCCGGGGCATCAATTTCTGGCGCCATCAAGCCACCCCGCTCGCCGAGGCTCTGATCTATCCCCCACTCCTTGAGCCAATGCTCCCGGCTGCGATCTTCCCTCTTCTCCACCAGGAATTCGGCCACGTCGAAGCCAATGCCGCCGGCGCCTATCACGGCCACCTTGTCACCGACCGGTCGGTGATCCCGCAGCACATCGAGGTAATTCAATACCTTGGGGTGTTCTATCCCCGGAATATTGGGGGTGCGTGGCCGGATGCCGGTGGCGAGGACAATCTCGTCAAAGCCGCCGCCAAGCAGACTTTCGGCACTCTGACGCTGACCGAGGTAGAGTTCGACACCGCACTTTTCCAGCCGCTTGGCAAAATAACGCAGAGTCTCGTGAAACTCCTCCTTCCCTGGGATCTGCTTGGCAAAGTTGAACTGCCCGCCGATTTCACTCCCCTGATCAAACAGGCTCACCTGATGACCGCGCTCGGCGGCGTAACAGGCAAAGGCCAGCCCGGCCGGGCCCGCGCCCACCACGGCCAGCCGTTTGGCTTGAGGTACCCGGCCAAAGGTCAGTTCGGTCTCGAAACAGGCACGGGGGTTGACCAGGCAGGAGGCGCGTTTCTGTTTGAACACATGGTCGAGGCAGGCCTGGTTGCAGGCGATGCAGGTGTTGATTTCGTCGGCCCTGTCTTCGGCGGCCTTGATGACAAACTCGGGATCGGCCAGGAAGGGACGCGCCATGGAGACCATGTCCGCATCGCCTCCTGCCAGTATCTCCTCGGCCACCTGTGGGGTATTGATGCGGTTGGTGGCAATCAGCGGCACCTTGAGGTGCTTCTTCAGCTCGGCGGTAACCCAGCTGAAGGCGCCACGAGGCACGCTGGTTGCAATAGTGGGAATACGCGCCTCATGCCAGCCTATGCCAGTGTTGATCAGCGTGACCCCGGCCGCTTCCAGCGCTTTCCCTAAGGCGATAACCTCCTCCAGCGTGGACCCCTGCTCGACCAGATCCAGCATGGAGAGGCGGAAGATGATGATGAAGTCGCTGCCGACCCGTTCGCGAATGGCCCGCACGATCGAAAGTGGGAAGCGCATCCGGTTTTCGTCGCTTCCCCCCCAGTCATCGGTACGCTTGTTGGTACGCTCACAGATGAACTGATTGATGAGATAACCTTCCGAGCCCATCACCTCAACACCGTCATATCCTGCACTCTTGGCGAGCTGGGCCGTGCTGGCAAAATCACGAATGGTGCCACGGATCTGCCGTTCGCTCATGGCACGTGGCCTGAATGGGGAGATTGGTGCTTTTAGGGCACTCGGCGCCAGGCTAAACGGATGATAGGCGTAGCGGCCCGCATGCAGGATCTGCAGCGCTATCTTGCCCCCCTCAGCATGTACCGCCTCGGTCAGCTTGCGATGCTTGCCGACCTGCCAGGGGAAGCTGAGCTGGGAACCATGAGGCACCAAACGGCCACGCAGGTTGGGCGCTATGCCTCCGGTGACGATCAAGGCCACACCGCCACGGGCCCGTTCGGCGTAGAAGGCGGCCAACTTGTCGAAGCCCCCTTTCTCCTCTTCCAGACCGGTATGCATGGAGCCCATCAATACGCGGTTGCGCAACTGGGTAAAGCCCAGGTCAAGGGGGGCCAACAGATTAGGATAACGGCTCATGCTATGTTTCCTTTCAAGGCCGGAGTGCATGGGAGCATATAAGGTATGCAGTCACGCAGCGGGCCAATACCGAGGTCAAGGGGGGCCAGCTGGTTAGAATAACGGCTCATCATGCTCTCCTTTTCGAGGCCAGGGTGCATGGAATGATCCTTTGCACCCGGTTAGAGAACGGGGCAACACCCAGGCCAAGTGGAGTCAGCAGAGCAAGGTAGCGGCTCACAAGGCCTCCGGTTAATTTTTTGTTATCAAGTTGCAGTAGAGTAAAGAATCGAAATTGCTTTTTCAAACAAATGTTTGGGCGTTTTTTCAGCGAACAGGCGTAACGCTAAATCCTGCGGTGATGGAACATGGCAATCGGCGGTGCAACTGGTTAATAATGGCCTCACTAACCCATTAACAGGGCGATAACGCGACTATGTCTATTTTCAAAGGCCTGGGCTGGATCTTTCGAAGCCTGTGGCGCCTGATCAACTTCACCCGACTGATGCTGGTCAATCTGCTATTTCTGTTTGTCGTCCTGGTCCTGGTCTTTGTACTGGGACAGAAAGAGACGCCCCAGGCCCCGGTCGAAGGGGCCTTGACCCTGAATCTCGACGGCACCCTGGTCGAACAGCTCACCCAGACAAGTCCAACCGAGAAGCTGCTGCAACAGATGGGCAGCAGCGAAGACTTGCCCCATGAGTTCCTGCTATCGGATCTGCTGTGGGCCATCCGCTCCGCCAAGGAAGATGACCGCATTCAGGCTCTGGTGCTCAAGCCCCAGGGGCTGCAAGGCAACCTCTCCAAGCTGCAGGAGGTGGCCGCCGCCATCGATGACTTCAAGCAAAGCGGCAAGCCTGTCATCGCCATGGCCGACTACTACACCCAGGGCCAGTACCTGCTGGCGGCCCACGCCGACCATGTGCTGCTCAACCAGAGCGGCGCCGTGCTGCTCGAAGGACTGGGGGTCTACCAGACCTACTTCAAGTCGGCGCTGGAGAAGCTCAATGTCACTCCCCATGTGTTCAAGGTCGGCACCTACAAATCCTTCGTCGAGCCCTACACCCGGGATGAGATGTCCCCGGAGAGCAAGGAGGCGAACCAGCGCTGGCTGGATCAGCTGTGGCAGGCCTATGTCCAGGACGTGGCCGAGCAGCGGGAAGTCGAGCCCGATGCCGTCTCCCCCAGCAAGGAGCAGTTCCTCGAGCGTCTGAAGAAAGCAGGGGGCAATGCCGCAGGCTATGCCCTGGACAATGGTCTGGTCGATGAGCTGGCGACCCGGGAAGAGATGAACCAGGCGGTGATCAAGGAGGTTGGCGAGACCGAGGATCACATCTGGAAAGGGATTGGCCTCGAGGATTATCTGGCCGCCATTCCCGAACAGTATCCCCAGAGTGGCAAGGATGAGGTGGGTCTCATTGTCGCCAGTGGCGCCATCATGGACGGCATCCAGCCTGCCGGTACCATAGGTGGCGACAGCCTGGCCAGCCTGTTGGCTGACGCCCGCCTCGATGACCAGATAAAAGCCGTGGTATTGCGCGTCGACAGCCCGGGGGGCAGCGCCTTCGCCGCCGAGCAGATCCGTGCCGAGCTGTTGTCCCTCAAGCAAGCGGGCAAGCCGGTGGTGGTCTCCATGGGCAGCTATGCCGCCTCCGGGGGCTACTGGATCTCCGCCGATGCGGACAAGATCTTCGCTTCCCCCACCACCCTCACCGGCTCCATCGGCGTCTTTGGCCTCTTTGCCACCGTCGATCAGGCCCTCTCCCAGTTCGGCATCCACAGTGATGGGGTCGGCACCACCGACTTCGTCGGCCTGGGTGTGACCCGCGCCCTGCCGGAACACGTGGGCCAGGCCATCCAACTCAATGTGGAGAACACCTATCAGCGCTTCCTGGGGCTGGTCGGCAAGGGCCGTGGCCTGAGCCAGGAAGAGGCGGAGAAGGCAGCAGAAGGGCGAGTCTGGACTGGCCTTGATGCCAAGGCGCTGGGCCTGGTGGACGAATTTGGCAATCAGAGCGATGCCATTGCCGCCGCCGCCGAGCTGGCCAACCTGAAGGAGTGGCAGGTAACCCCCATCGAGCCTGAAGAGTCCACCAAGGATAAGTTCCTGCGTGAGCTGCTCGGCAGCAGCGCCCAGGCCCTGGCCCCCTCCCTCAAGGGGGTGATCCCGGCGCCACTCGGCCAGAGTCTCAGCAGCCTCAACCGGGCGCTCGATCCGCTGGTGCGCTTCAACGACCCCCAGGGCACCTACGCCTGGTGTCCCGTCTGCCGCTGATGCCAATGGCTAATCGCCAATAAAAAACCGCCTCTTGGGGCGGTTTTTTATTGGCCGTCGCACCGGCTACTGAACGAAGGCCCACCAGATGTGCAGATGGCCATGACTACAGAGCCTGGAGCGCGCCATCCTTGTGCCAACGGTACAACTGCGCCAGCACCCGGGTCTCGCGATGGGTCCACTGCGGGCAGTGGCCTCCGAGCAACCATTGGTTGTTGTGCAGCGCCTCCTCCAGGGCATGCCAGCCCGCCTTGAAGCCCAGACGCTCTTCATAGGCCTGCAGCCTTGGCGGGACCCTGTCCTCGCCCACCCGGCACAGGTAATAGAGGGAGCGGATGCAGTAGGCATCATAGTCAGGCTCGCGAGCGCTGCGATACTCCCGGGTCTCGCCGAGCAAGCCCCCCGTGACCAGCAGCTCGGCACCGCACTCCTCATGCAGCTCGCGAGCCAGGGCATCCTGATGACTCTCGCCCGCCTCGACCCCGCCGCCCGGGAACATGAAGTCGCCGTTGACGCTCGAATGAACCAGCAACAACTCGTCGCCGCGCAGCACCACGGCGCGCACAGTCACGCGCTCGAGCAGCCGCTCCAGCCGGGGAAAATCCCCGTGCATCAGACGCAGGGAGAAAGGGGGCAAGCCCGTCATGATTGAATTTTCCATGGGCTCATTTCGGGTCATGCTCACGGCCGGTAAGCCCCCGCCTTGATCTGTTGCACCAATTCGGCAGCCTGGGCATCCAGACTCGCCAACTCCGCCTTGCTCAGGCTGTGATAGAGACTGAAGCGCTTGGCCGAGACCTCGCTCCCCCCCAGAAAGGCCGCACTGACCTTGCCCCACAGATACGCATCCGGGTAATGCTTCTGACCCATATGGAGAGTACTGAGCGAGGTGAGCAGACGGCTATCAACCTCATCCCCCTCCCGATACAGGGAGAGGCCATGCTCCATCACCTGGATGGCACGTTCGGGATCCGTCTTGGCATAGATGCCCCCGAGCGCCAGCTGCAAGGCGGGCTCTTCCAGAGCTGGCGTCCCCGCCTGAGCCAGAAACTGCTGACGGGCCTGCTCATTGGTATTGTTGGTCCAGTGCCAGATAAGCAGATAGGGATCCTGGGATTGGCGGGTCTCGCCATCGAGGCGCTCCAGCTCGGCGCCGGCGGCCAGCATGCCCTCGACCCGGTCGCTCTTGCGCTCCTTGGCGTACTTGTACTCTATGTGGGTCGAACGTTCGATGCAGCGCAGATAGCCTTCCAGCTTGCTCATCAGCTCGAACTTATGGCGATCGCTCGCCTCCTGCTTGAGGGTGAAGCGCGCCCGGATCACATCGGTGCGTTCATAGCGGCACCAGCCATCGTCCACCAGATCCTGACAGAGCTCAGGATGGCTGGCACAGATGTTCTGGAGGCGATCATCGTTACAGGCAACGAGGCTGAGCCCCATGGCGAGACCAACGGCAGCCCGGCGTAGTGGAAGATGGGTCATGGTTCATATCTGGTTGATAACATCGACAGCCCGCTTTAGCCACCATCGGCTAGCAAACCACTCACATATCCATTACAATGCGCGCGCCAAAAGCTGGCCGCGATTGCAGAATAATATAACGAATTATACGCCCCTACAGTGATCTGCATTCGACGAATTTCTTTTTGCTTCAACAACGTGAAACACGGTTACGTGAAATAAAGGATCTGGTTAATGACCCACGAGCACCATTTGCAAGCGTGGCAGGAGAGCCAGGAGCTCGCCGAAGCCATGCAACCCTTGATAGGTCGCCTCTACCGCCAGCAAGGGATCGAGATCACCGTCTACGGACGCCCCCTGCAAAACGCCTCCACCATCGACATCCTCAAAGCCCATCGGGTGGTTCGCCGCCACGAAGGTCAGCCTCTCGCCATACAACACAGCTTCCCTCTGCTTCGTGCCTTGTGCGAGCTGGCCCCCAGCGCCGCCGAGATAGATCTGGGCAAGCTGGCGGTCGGTTACTGGCGCGATCACAGCGATGAAACCGGCATAGTCGATTACCTGGCGGCCAAACTGGCCCCCGCCCTCGGCCAGGGTGCCCTGCCGGCACCGACCGACGTGGTGCTCTATGGCTTTGGCCGCATCGGCCGTCTGCTGGCCCGGCTGCTGATCGAGCGCACCGGCGCAGCCAACTCGTTGCGTTTGCGCGCCATCGTCGTACGCGGTGGCCGTGAGGGCGATCTGGAGAAGCGGGCCAGCCTGCTGCGCCGCGATTCGGTGCACGGCTCCTTCAACGGCTCCATCGAGGTGGATCTGGAACGTAGCGCCATCATCGCCAACGGCACCTTCATCCAGGTGATCTATGCCAAGCAGCCCAGCGACATCGACTATACCGCCTACGGCATCGACCGTGCGCTCATCGTCGACAACACAGGGGTCTGGCGCGATGAGGCTGGTCTTAGCGAGCATCTCAAGGCGCGCGGCGCCGCCAAGGTGCTGCTGACCGCGCCCGGCAAGGGTGAGATGAAGAACGTGGTGTTCGGAGTCAACCACGAGGTGATAGGCCCGGATGACCGCATCGTCTCCGCCGCCTCCTGCACCACCAACGCCATCACCCCGGTGCTCAAGGTGATGCAGGACAGATACGGTATTCGTCATGGCCATGTGGAGACAGTGCACTCCTACACCAACGACCAGAACCTGATCGACAACTACCACAGTGGCGAGCGGCGCGGGCGCAGCGCTGTGCTCAATATGGTGATGACCAGCACCGGCGCCGCCAAAGCGGTCGCCAAAGCGCTGCCCGAGCTCAAGGGCAAACTGACCGGCAACGCCATCCGGGTGCCGACCCCCAACGTATCCCTGGCCATCATCAACTTGTCACTGGAACAGGGCACAGACCGGGAGAGCCTGAACGCTTACCTGCAGCAGGCCTCCTTGAGTTCCTCCCTCCACCGCCAGATTGATTTCAGCGCCAGCACTGAACTGGTCTCCTCCGACATGGTGGGTTCCCGTTTTGCCGGTATAGTGGACTCCCAGGCGACCATCGCCGAGGAAGATCACTGCGTGCTCTACGTCTGGTATGACAACGAGTTCGGTTACAGCTGCCAGGTGGTGCGGGTGATGGAAAAAATGGCCGGCGTGATCCGTCAGGATCTGCCCGCCTGAACCAGGTATTCATGATTTTGGGTTTTCAAGGAGAGACGCATGTCATTTCAACAGGTCATAGGGCAGATGCCCGAGGAAGTATACGAGCGGCTCAAGACCGCGGTTGAACTCGGCAAATGGCCGGACGGCCAGCCTCTCTCCGAGGAGCAGAAAGCCACCTCGCTCCAGGCCGTGATGGCCTGGCAGGCGATGCACCTCACCAACCCGGAACACATGAATATCGGGGCCGATGGCGAAATAGTGATGAAGAGCAAGAGTGAACTCAAGCGTCAATATCGAGACGAGGAAGAGATCATTCGCGTCGACCTCAATCACTGAACGCAGGCCCAGAGGGCAAGCTCCAGCGCCACGAGAGCATGACAGAAAAGAGGGGAGCCATTATGGCTCCCCTCTTTATTAGGTCGACTGCGATAATCCGCTCATCCCCTCAGGGAGTCAGTTCGCCCCGCAAGGATTGCTGCATCAGTTCGCGAATGCGTGGCGCAGGCAGATCCTGGCTGAGCAGGAAGTGCAGCTTGGTCAGTGCCGCCTCGGCGGTCATGTCAAAGCCGGAGATGACCCCGGCCCGGGAGAGGGCATTGCCGGTGGCATAGCCGCCCATATTGACCTTGCCGTGCAGGCACTGGCTCAGGTTGACGATAATGACCCCCCGGGCCGAGGCCTCGGAGAGCAGCGCCAGCATGGCCGGGTTCTGGGGCGCATTGCCTACCCCAAACGACAGCAGGATCAGTGCCCGTACCGGTTGCTGCAAGATATTGGCGATCACCTCGCTCGAGATCCCCGGATAGAGGGTCACCACGCCGATGGGCTGGGGGGTGATGTCATGGAGCACCAGCGGTGCCTGGCAAGGTCTGCCAAGCTCACCCGCATCCAGGGAGATGGCAATACCTGCATTGAGCAGGGGCGGATAGTTGGGGGAGTCGAAGGCGTGGAAGCCATCCGCATGAACCTTCTTGCTGCGGTTGCCGCGATAGAGCTGATTGTTGAAAAACAGCGTCACCTCGTGGATCGGGTAGTTGGCGGCAATATAAAGCGCATTGAGCAGGTTCTGCTGACCGTCCGAGCGCAGCTCGGCGAGGGGGATCTGGGAGCCTGTGATGATCACCGGCTTGTGCAAGTCCTCCAGCATGAACGAGAGCGCCGAGGCAGTGAACGACATGGTATCTGTACCATGCAGGATCACGAAACCATCGTATTTTTCGTAGTTGTCACGAATGTCTTCGGCGATACGTTGCCAATCCGCCGGGGTCATATCGGAGGAGTCGATGAGGGGCGCGTATTCGTGAATATGGTAATCCGGCATCTCGGGCCGGTGAAACTCGGGCATCCGCGCCAGACAATCTTCCATGAAGCCCGCCATCGGCACATAGCCGTGGTCGGAACGCTGCATCCCTATGGTACCGCCTGTATAGGCTATATAGATGGACTTCTTCACACCCTCTCCTCATCTGGGCTGGAAACCGCCGAATTATAGAGTTTACCGACGACAATGACAGCCCGAACCGTTGGAAATCAAGGCCAAGTCACCGAAATGACACCATCGCAAATTAGATATAAATGTCAAAAAAAGGTAATTGACAGGTTTCATTTCTAAGAAATTTGGATGTTATCAGTACTTTTTGCTAATATCGCCGCCGTTATAGCAAAGTCCACATCCGCGGCTCCCACCCTACTGGGCCCGACAGGCCAGGCATATCACAGCCAGGCCGGGCATATTTGCCCCTCATTTTCATGGCGTCATATTCGTATGGTTCTTATCCATGCCCTTGCGCCACACTGTTTCAATCCCGGCTGAATCTGCGCGTCTTCGCAAACGGGGACACAGCCAATCACCATGGGAGTACTCAATGTTACAACTCGATGCTTATGCCACGTTAGTTGCCGCCACCTTGGTCCTCCTGCTCGGGCGTCTGCTGGTTAACCGGGTCGAACGGCTGCGCACCTTCAACATCCCCAAGCCGGTCGCTGGCGGCCTGCTGGTTGCCTTGGTGCTGCTGACCCTGCGCCTCACTGCCGGGGTCGAAATCAAGTTCGACACCAGCCTGCAAACGCCCTTGATGCTGGCCTTTTTCGCCTCCATCGGTCTCTCCGCCGATCTCGCCAGCCTCAAGCGCGGCGGACGCGCCGTCTTCACCTTCCTCGGTGTGGTAACCGGTTTGCTCTTGATGCAAAACGGCCTGGGGGTCGCACTGGCCAGCCTGATGGGATTGGATCCCCACATGGGACTGCTGGCCGGCTCCATCACCCTGTCCGGTGGACATGGGACAGGGGCGGCCTGGAGCGCGACTTTTGCCGATAAATACGGCGTCAAATCAGCGGCGGAGCTGGCCATCGCCTGTGCCACCTTCGGCCTGGTGCTGGGGGGATTGATTGGCGGTCCCGTCGCCCGCTATCTGGTCAAGAAAGTGCAAGTGCCGGGCGAGGAACATAATCTGGACGAAGTGCCCCAAGGCTTCGAGATGCCAGAAACTGAGCGACGCATCACTACCTTCAGCGTGATCGAGACCCTGGCGCTGATCGCCATCAGCCTCAAGGGCGGCGAGCTGCTCTCCCACGCCATGCTCGGCAGCGCGTTTGAGCTGCCGGTGTTCGTCTGCGTGCTCTTCGTCGGCGTCTTGCTGCGCAACCTGCTGACCCTGTTCAACTGGCACGAGGTGAGCGATCGCGAGGTCTCCCTGCTTGGCAACGTCAGCCTGTCGCTCTTCCTCGCCATGGCACTGATGAGCCTCAAACTCTGGGATCTGGCAAGCCTTGCCCTGCCTATTTTCGTGCTGCTGGCGGCCCAGACCCTGGCCATGGCGCTCTATGCCGTGTTCGTCACCTTCCGGGTCATGGGCAGCAACTATGATGCGGCCGTGCTGGCCGCTGGTCACTGTGGTTTCGGCCTCGGCGCCACCCCGACCGCGATTGCCAACATGCAGGCGGTCACCATGCGCTTTGGTCCCTCGCATCTTGCCTTCCTGGTAGTGCCCATGGTCGGGGCCTTCTTCATCGACATCATCAACGCCATGGTGATCAAGCTGTTTATGGCGCTGCCCTTCCTCGCCTGAATCGCCCTCCCGGAGCCTGGCACCCAACAAAAAACCGCAAGCCAAGGCTTGCGGTTTTTTGTTGTCCGGCACTGGGTGCCTGCTTATTTGCACGACTCGCTGGAGGCCGAGTTGAGGTAGCTCACCTCACCCTTGGGGGCGTAGTCGGCGACATGGATCACTTGTTTGGCGGCCAGGTAGTCCTTGAGCACGGCGGCATCGACCAGACCGGCATTGACGGTGTCTATCTTGGGATAACCATCGCCCCCGGCGGCGCTGAAGCTCGGAATGGTGAAGCTGTACTGGTTGCCCGCATCAAACGGCTTGCCGCCAATGCTGGTGATGTTGACCGACTTGGCCTGGCAATCCACCGCCATCTCTATGCCGCCAAACTGGGCATAACCGCCGGTGTTGCCGGTTTTGGTAGCCACCTGACCCAGATAGGTCACCAGCTCGCTGCCCGGCATCATCGCCTTGTTGACCGTGTTGCCGAACGGATGCACGGTCAGCACGTCGCGATAGGAGATGTCGCCGGTCTTGATGGAGGCACGCACCCCGCCCGAGTTGACTATGCCAAAGTCGGTGCGCAGGGTCTCTGCGGTGGCCGTGGTGATGAGACGGCCCAGGTTGGTCTGCCTGTTGCGCACATTGGCGCGCTCCCCATCGAGCAGACCATCGGTGGATGCGATGACCACCCCCAGCTCCTGGGAACCCTTGTCCTGATAGACCTGCAACACCCCTTCCAGGGCCGGATCCCGCACTATCTCCTCCTGAATGAAGGCGCCGTCCTCGTCTTTCAAGTTGACCGGGATCAGCTCATAGCTGGTGAGGGTGAACTTGCCATCCTGGTAGTCGAACTGGGCGCGCCCCACATACTTGCCCCACTCGTGGGCCTGCATGATCCAGGTGCCATTTTGCTGATCCGGCTGGCAATCGTCGCCCGGCTTGAAGTCGGCGTACTGGTTCGCAACCCCCGGCTCCATGCAGACCGGATTCTGGGAGTGGCCACCAATGATGGCATCGAGCTTGCCAGCGGGCAGCTGGCGGGCCATCTCGACATCCCCCGGCGCATTGCTGCCATGGACACCATCGGCATAGTGGCCCATGTGGGTGATGGCGAAGATGACATCCGCCGAGTTGGCTTTCTTGATGCCGTCGATCACCTGCTCGACTTCCACCTTGGGATCGCGGAACTCCAGATTGAGCACATGATTGGGATCGACCAGCTGGGCGGTATCTTCCGTGGTCAGGCCGATGACGGCGATCCGCAGACCGTTCTTCAGCTTGAAGATCTTGTAGGGGTCGAAGTAGCGCTTGCCGGTATCCTTGTCATAGATGTTGGCCGAGACCATGGGGAACTTGGCCCACTGGCGCTGCAGCTCGAGGATATCCAGGGGATTGTCGAATTCGTGGTTGCCAACCGCCATGGCGTCATAGCCGATGTGGTTCATGGCGATGAAATCGGGTTCGGCATTTTGCAGATCCGATTCGGGCACCCCGGTGTTGACATCACCACCCGAGAGCACCAGCACCTCGCTGTTGGCGGCCTTGGCCTCGGCTCTCAGCCGATCGACCAAGGTCTTCTGGGCCGCCATGCCATATTCGCCATCTTCGTTGTGCCAGAAGCGGCCATGGGTATCGTTGGTATGCAGCACGGTCAGCTTGCACACATCCTCGACGCAGGGCTTGCTCTCATTTTTCGAACTATTGCAGCCTGCCAGAGCGGCTAGCACGGCCAGTGCCAAAGTACCCTTGATCAAATTATGCTTCATTCCTTCACACCTTGATTTTGTTAGTTTTTAGTCTGACCATTCCGATCTTGGTCAGGGGCAATATATCAACGATTGATATTCAATCGGCATCCTGCCCGGAAAAAATGACATAAGTGTGATCACGGCTTATTTCCAATTGTCTCAATGAGATAGGCAAACGTTTTTCTTTCGGCGAAGGCCAACTCCCTGGGATGAAGAGGGTCAACGCCTCTGCCGCCAACGGAGTGGCTGTGCAATAATGTGCCCTCGCCCACATGGAGCATCTAGATGGCCAAGTACGACAAGATTTCCCCTGAGACCCAGCAGGCTGCCTTGAGTGTGGCTCGCGCCAATCAAAAGCCTGGCCAGACCAAGGAGCAGACTCAGCTCATCGCCATGGGCATTCAAAAAGGAATTGAAGAGTACAAGAAGCAGATGAAGGCTCGCGCCCGTGAGGCCAGTCGTCAGAAGAAGCAGCAGAGTCGCTGCAGCGCGCCAACGCCGCATCAGCCAGAAGAAGAGTCCGCCATCGAGTTGGTCGAGGTGAGCCGTCAACACCCCCTGCCCTGGCTGCTGCTGGCCCTAAGCTGGATAGGCTTTGCCGCCTGGTACTGGCTGAGTCGCAGCTAATCGGGCTGCAACTGCGTGCCCATTCGCAAACCTTTGCCTGGGATCTCCCTCACAGGGCGGATCCGTCAGACTGGTCAAGGGGACGGCACACTGGTTAAATCCGCCCCCCAGCCCATGTCACTTAATTCGCCATTCACAGGACAGCATCATGAATCCGGCCTCTTTATACCTGCTCGCCCCTTTGGTGCTCTTTATCGTCACCCTGGTGTTCTATCGTATCTCGCCGCTGCGCGCCGTGGCGTCGGGCAGCGCCCGCTGGTTCATCCTGCCCGCTTTCACCCTGTTCATCCTGCTTATCGTCATCAACTCGGCCGCCAACCCATCCATGCGCAGTCCGGGTTTCCATTGGCTGATGCCGGGGCTGGGCTTTGCCCTGTGCCTGTTCCCTGCTCTGCCCAAAGCGCTGGTGCCGCGTCTGGCCATCAAGGAGGGTGCCTTCGCGGCCCTGGGGTTGATGATGATGAGTCTGGCCATGGTCTACTGATCTAGCCGGTAAAAGGAGCGGGGCTACAGGCCCTGTTGCTGGAGCCCCGCCAGTCTGTCTGCACATGATCAGGCTGTGACGGGGCCCTCTTGTATGAAGAGTGGTCAAGAGGCATGGTGTCATCAGGACGAATGGCACGGAGGCCAGATGCAGATCGACTTCATGACCCTCTGGGATTATCAGGATCCCGTCACCAGCGCCACGCGCTTTCAAACTCAACTCGCCGAGGCGGTCGCCAGCGGCGATCTCCCCCTCGAACTCGAGCTGATTACCCAGCTGGCACGTACCCACACCCTGCGCCACCAGTTCGATGAGGCTCATCAGTTGCTCGATGCCATGACACCCCGCCTCACCGCCCACACGGAACGGGCCAGGCTCAGGTGGCTGCTCGAACGGGGACGCTGTTTCAACAGCGCAGCCGACAAGGAGGCCGCCCGTCCGCTGTTCGAACAGGCCTGGCAGTTGGCTCTCGCCCTGAACGAGGATTACCTCGCCATCGATGCCGCCCACATGGTCGCCATCGTCGCTCCCCTGCCTGAGCAGAGTCGCTGGCATGAGCTCGCCATCACCCTGGCAGAGCGCAGCCCGGATCCCCTGGCTCGGGGCTGGCTGGCCAGCCTCTACAACAATCAGGGCTGGACTCTGTTCGAGCAGGGTCGCTTCGACCAGGCCCTGATCTGCCAGCAAAAGTGTCTCGCCTGGCATCAGGCTCAGGGTCATCAGGGCAAGACATTCATCGCTCGCTGGAGCCTGGCGCGCATCCAGCGTGCCCAGGGCCAGCACCAAGAGGCATTGAACGCCCTGCTGGCCTTGCAGACCGAGATGCAAGATGCGGGGGAGCAAGAGGATGGTTATCTCTATGAGGAGCTGGGGGAGAACTATCTGGTCATCGATGAGACGCTGGCTGCCGAGCCTTTCGCCCGCGCCTGGTTCCTGCTCTCTCAGGATGCCTGGTGCCGGATCAACGAGGGAGAGCGGTTGGCCAGACTCAAACAACTGGCCCGGCTCTGAGTCATGACCTGGTCCGGCGCCGGTCAATCCCCCATAGGCCAGCCCCGGTGCAACCTGGCATCAGGTGTTGATCTGGCTGATGGCCGGGTTCTTTGGTCATCTCATCTTCCCCAGGCTCAGCCGAGAGCCGCCTCTTCCCAGCTCTGCTTCTTGCGATAGATGGTGGAGGGGCTGATTTCAAGCAGGGCTGCCGCCTTGGGGATGTTGCCGTCGCAGCTGGCGATGGCCCGCTCTATGGTCTCCTTTTCCACCTGCCAGAGCGGGCGGATCGGGGCATTTTCCGCCACCGCGGCCGCACTGTCGGTCGTAGCCGATGCGGGGGTCGCCGCCAGCAGGCTGGCGTGGCTGCCGTTGAGCGGAGGCGGCAGAATATCCGGGCTCACTACGTCGCAGTCGTTGAGCACGACGATGTTGCGCACCACGTTTTGCAGCTCGCGTACGTTGCCGGGCCAAGGGTAATCGAGCAGCACCCGCACGGCGCCTGCATCGAACTCCTTGAAGCGTTTGTTCTCCTCCTTGGCATAGCTCTGGAGCAGATTACGGGCCAGCAACAGTATGTCTTCGCCGCGCTCGCGCAAGGGGGGAAGAGTGAGGGGGATCACGTGCAGCCGGTAGTAGAGATCCTCACGAAAACGCCCCGCCTTCACCTCGGTCAGAGGATCCCGGTTGGTGGCGCAGACGAAGCGCACATCCACCGTCTCCAGCTTGCCGCTGCCGACCCGCTGCAAGGTGCCGGTCTGAATGAAACGCAGCAGCTTGCTCTGCAAGTCGAGATCCATCTCGCAGACCTCATCCAGAAACAGGGTGCCACCATCGGCCAGGCTGGCCGCCCCCTTGCGATCCCCCTGCGCGCCGGTGAAGGAGCCCTTCACGTGGCCGAAGATCTCGCTCTCCATCAGATCATGGGGAATGGCGGCGCAGTTGAGTGCAATGAAGGGCTGATCCCGACGCGGACTGCACTGATGAATGGCTTCGGCGCACACCTCCTTGCCGGTGCCGCTCTCCCCCGTGATGAAGACGGTCGCCTTGCTTGGCGCCGCGCTCTCTATGATGCGATATACGGCCTGCATCGGCATGGAGGAGCCGATGAAACCGGCGAAGGAGCTGCGCTCGAAGTTCTCCCGGTATTGGGCCACCAGGGAGCTGAGTTGCTGATGATTGACGGCATTGCGCACCGTGGCGCACAACCGTTTGCCATCGAACGGCTTGGTCAGGAAGTCAAAGGCCCCCAGACGCATCGCCTCCACCGCCACATCCACCGAGCCATGGGCGGTGATCACCACCACGGCGCTGGGCAACTGCTGCTCGGTGATCTGCTGTAATATGTCCATTCCCGACATGTCCGGCAGCTCGAGATCGAGCAACACCACCGTCGGCGGCTGAGTCAGCAGCAACTCGATGGCACGCAGGCCACAGTCGGCCGACGTGACCTCATAGCCCTCCTGCCGCAGGTACTGCTCGTAGACCACAGCCAGACTGCGGGTGTCTTCCACCAACAGCACTCGAGGTTTGTTTTCCGCCACAGTGACTCATCCTTGCAATTGATTTGCTTGTCTATTTTGATGGGCTATCGCCACGGACTCAAGCCTGCGATGGTTTCTTTCTTCCCCCAAAAGGGGGTTGGCACCAGTAAAAACGGCTCCCGAGGGAGCCGTTTTTTATCACAGAGTCGCCTTACTGCTTGGCAGCGGCGTCCGCTTTGGCGGCATCGCCTTCGGCGGCCGGCTTCTCGATGGCGAGCAGCTCAACATCAAACTCCAGTACGGCATTCGCCGGGATGGAGCCTGCGCCGTGCTCACCATAGGCCAGCTTGGAAGGCAGGAAGAATTTGAACTTGGAGCCAACCGGCATCAGTTGCACGCCTTCGGTCCAGCCCGGGATAACCTGATTGAGCGGGAAGGTTGCCGGCTCACCGCGATCGACGGAGCTGTCGAACTTGGTGCCGTCAATCAGGGTGCCGGTGTAGTGAACCTTGACCACATCGGTGGCTTTGGGTTTGGCGCCATCACCCATCTTCTCGACCTGATACTGCAGGCCGGATTCGGTGCTCTTGATGCCCTCTTTTTTCAGGTTGGTCGCCAGGAACTCTTCACCCTTTTTCAGGTTGTCCTGCGCATCCTGATCAGCCTTGGACTTGGTCAGTTCGTTGATCTTGGCATCATAAGCCTGCAGCACTTTCTGGATCTCTTCATCCTTCATGTCTGCCTTCTTGTCCAGGCCGTCGGTTACCCCTTTGAGAATAACGGCGTTATCCAGCTTGATACCGAGTTCTTGCTGGCGCTCGAGGGTATTGGCGATATAACGACCCATGGAGAGGCCAATAGCATAACCAGACTGTTCTTCGAAGCTCTTGGCATCAGCCTTAGGGGCCTCTGCCGGCTTGCTGGCTTCTGCCTTTACCTCTGCATTCTTGGCGGCAGGGGCTTCATCTTTTTGGCAAGCAGTCAGACCTACGGCAACGGCCGCGGCCAACAGGGACACCTTCAGAAAATTGTTCATCAGTTTCTCCAAAACTCTAAATACCGCTCTCGGTTCCTTCGTGAAATGAGAGGTTTATCGTGATAAGCGCCTTATACTAACGCCGTGATCGCAGGTAACGAAAGCATGAGACAGGAAAAATGATAAAAAGTGCCATTTATCTTATCGGTATTTGTCTGATACTGACTGGCTGTCATTCGGAGCCTCCTTCCGACCGCCAAATCCCCCTCTCCAGCGTCGGAGCCGTGAGCGCAGATTTGAGCACTGATGGCAAGCTGGCCCTGGTCACCAGCATCGAACAGGGCACCCTCGTCTGGGATCTGGAACAGAACAAACAGCTATGGCGCTGGCGCCTCTCCGACGACCCCAAGGAGCAGGTGTTCATCACTCGTTTCGGACCGGGCGACAGCCATGCCGTGATAGCAAGCCTGGATACCTTTGCCATCTGGCGACTGGATAATGGTCAGGCAGAAGGCTACTACTCCCTGCCCGAATCCAAACTGCGCGACATCGCCATCTCGAGCGATGGTCGGGCAGTGCTGGTCGGGCGTGAAGATGGCAAAGCGGAATGGATAGATACCCGCTCCGGCCGGCGCTTGCAGTTTCTCGGCCATACCGAGCAGGTCAACAGCGTGGATCTCTCCCCCAATGGCCGCTATGCCCTGACCGGTGGCAATGACTACAGCGCCTATCTGTGGGATACCCAAAGCGGCCAAGTGCTGCACCGCTTCAACCATGAAGGGCGAGTGGTGATGGTGCGTCTCGATGAGTCCGGCCGCTATGCCTTCACCGCCGACAGTCGCAGCGGCCGCATCTGGGATCTGGTCAGCGGCAAGGAGTTGAGCCGACTCGACAAGCAGGCCCGCTTCGAGGTGTACACCAGCGCCCGCTTCGTCAATCAGGGCCAATGGCTAGTCACGGGGGCCCCTTCGCGCAAGCTGACTCTGTGGCAGGTGAAAGATGGCAAGGCGCTGGCAAACTGGGAGGTAGCACCTCGTCCCGGGGTCAAGCCACCGAGCGCTGTGGTGTACGCCGCCGCTTTGCGCGACAATAGCCACCTCGTCAGCGCCAGCTCCAGCGGCCTGGCAGAAATCTGGACCATCAAGTGAGGACCCAAGGCCCATGAGCCAGCAAGAACGCGAACGCATCGAACTCCTGGAAACCCGTCTCGCCTATGCCGAGTACACCATAGAGCAGCTCAATGACGAGGTGACTACCCAGGGCCGCGAACTCGACAGGCTCAAGCATCAGATCCAGTTACTGATCGACAAGCTGCAGGGTGTAGAGCCGAGCCAGATCGCCAGCATGGCGGAAGAGACCCCCCCTCCCCATTACTGAGTCGTCGCAGATAATGTGTCGCCCATAAAAAAACCCGCGCCTGGCGCGGGTTTTTTTATGGAAGAAGGCCGGGGATCAGTGTTGGTGATCCTTGCTGCCGCAGCTGCCGCCACCGCAGCAACCGCTCTTCTCTTCGGCTTCATCATGGCTGTGAGCATGATGGCCACCGCCACAGCAACCACCGCCATGGTCGTGATCATGGTCGTGGCCGTGGTCGTGATCATGGCCGTGGTCATGGCCGCAGCCACCGGCACCGTGTACGTGGCCGTGAGCCAGCTCTTCGGCGGTGGCGGCGCGCACGTCCTTCACTTCCACCTTGAAGGCCAGGGTCACACCGGCCAGGGGATGGTTGCCATCTACCTTGACGAAGGTCTCGGAAACCTCCACCACGGTCACGGGACGGTGACCATCGTCAGTCTCTGCCACAAAAGTATCCCCTTCGGACACTTCCATGCCATCAAACAGCTCGCCCGGCACTTCTTGTACCAGGGTCTCGTCAAATTCACCGTAAGCCTGGGCCGGGGCCAGGGTCACTTCGAAGGCATCGCCCACACTGCGACCTTCCAGCTCGGCTTCGAGGCCGGAGACCAGGTAACGAGTGCCGTGCAGATAGATCAGCGGCTCTTTGCCGACTGTGGTGTCGATGACTTCACCGTGTTCGTCGGTGACCGTGTATTCCAGCGTGACTACGCTCAGGGGAGCTACTTTCATGTCAGTGATCCTGCGAATAGAGAGAAAAAACCGCCCCAGAATACCCTAAAAAGCAGGGCAAGCATATGGCGAGCGCCACAGAGGGCTCAGGAGCCCCCGCCCTTATTCAGGACGGAATACCCCTATGACCTGCTCCGCCTGACGGCCCGCCTCGGTCACCGCTTCCTGAGTCTGCACCTGGGTATCACCGCACTCGACACAGGTCACCTTCTCGACTCCATGCTCCATATACAGCATCATGGTGTCAATTTTGCCGCACGCCGGGCATTTGGCCCCGGCAATGAAGCGTTTTTTACGTCTGGTTTCCATTTTTGTTACCTCCAGGCAGCATCATATCAGGATTTTCCCATGCATCACGCCCTCGAATGCCAGCATTTTTCTCCCCGCTACCTGCAGGTCGGAGCCCGCAAGCGCGCCCCCATGGGCCAGTTGCTGCACCTGATCAAAGGCGTGGCTCTGCTGCGCCTTGGTCAACATGAGCTACTGATCCCCGCAGGTAGCAGCTTCTGGCTGCCCGCCGAAGCGCTGGCCGCGTTTACGCCTCTGGCGGGCTGCGAGTACGCCTTGTTAAGCTGTTCCATGCGCCTGTCCCAATCAGGCCAGTCTGGCTGGCTGACACCTTCCCCTCTGCTCGACGCCTTGCTGGCCTCTCTGCACCACTGGGATCGCCCCCGTGATTGGCAAGGTTCCTATGGCGAGCGGCTGCGGGTGATTCACGATGAGCTACAGCACAGTCCACTTATCCCTCAGGCTCATGGCGCCTTGCAACAGGCCTGGCAGGATCTGGCCAGTGGCAAAGAAGAGGCGCAGGCCAGCTGGAACAGCATCGGGGGGCAGTGGCTTGATGGTGCTGCACTCGCCAGTCAATGGCGTCTGGTGCAAGCGCTGCGCCTGCTCAAGGGGGGAAGCAAACAAACGGCCCTCGAGGCCAAGCTCCACTATAAAGAGGGGGAGCTGGAGCAAGCCTGCCAACAGTGGCTTGGCTGCCCCCTGGCCGAGGCCGCAGGCCGCTAATCCGGCGCCAACATCTCGGATGCCAGGTCCAATGCAGACACTCACCGCCAGGGAGGATTACAGATTTCCCCTTGGCGGTCGCTAACAGAACAGAACCTACGCATGCCAGTGCATCAACGCTGCTCGCTTAGCCCCTCTTCTCTCGAACACAGGATTTTTGCCATGAAAAGCAAGGCCAACCAATCTCAGGGAATGTTGCTGTTTCACCTCGCCGCTCGCCAGTCATTTGCCATCGGCACCCTCAAGGTGAAGGAGATAGTGCCCTATACCCGATTGACCGCCCTGCCCCACTCCCATCCGACCGTGCTTGGCGCCGCCAACATGCGTGGCACCACTATTCCCGTCATCGACATGGCCATGGCGGTGGGGTATCGGCGGATCAGCGAAGAGGAGATGGCAAACTGCTTCATCATCATTACCGACTGCCGCCGGACCCTGGTCGGTTTTCTGGTGCGTGGCATCGACAAGATAACCGAATGCAACTGGCGCGATATCGAGTCGCCGCCCCCGGCCCTTGGCAGCAATGTATTCGTCACCGGGGTGACCCGGGTCAATGATCAGTTGATCCAGCTACTGGACGTGGAGTTGATCCTGTCGCGGGTCTACCCGGACGATCCCAGCCATCTCTATCCTGTGCTGACCGATGTGCAGCGGGAGCGCATCAAGCCGATGCGCATCCTGCTGGTCGATGACTCCTCTGTGGCTCGCAAGCAACTGACCGCGGCCCTCGACTACATCAACATTCCCTACGATGTCTGCACCAACGGCAAAGATGCCCTGGCGCTGATGCAGGACAGGGCCAGCAAGGGGATGCCCATCGACATACTGGTCAGTGACATCGAGATGCCGGGGCTGGATGGTTACGAGCTGGCGTTCGAAGCCCAGAGCGATGCGCAGTTGGCCGGTGCCTACATCATATTGCACACGTCACTGTCGAGTGAGATCAGCGTCGAGCGCGCTCATCAGGTCGGTGCCCATGAGGCTCTCACCAAGTTCGAGGCCAATGAGCTGATCCAGGCCATGCTACGCGGTGCCGAGCACCATGACAGTCTGGTAAGCTAACTGAGCTGTTGTGCTGACCACCTTCACCCAAGGAGGAGCTGAGCCGATGATCATGGCTACGCAGCAGCACGTATCACAACAATCGAGCCACACGCGCCCTCATATTGGATTGACGCCAGCATGCTGACCGAGAGTCATTTTCGCGCCCCCTGGTGGGCCCGAAATCCCCATCTGCAAACCATATTGCCCAAGTGGCTGCGGCGCCAGCCAATCCGCTATGTGGCCGAGCGCTTCGAGCTGCCGGACGGCGATTTTGTCGATCTGGCCTGGAGTGGCGCCATCAGTGCCGATAACCGGCCATTGCTGGTGCTGTTTCATGGTTTGGAGGGCAGTGTAGAGTCCCACTATGCCCGCGGCATACTGCAACACGTGCAGCAACGGGGCGAAGAGGCGGTGCTGATGCACTTTCGCGGCTGCAGCGGCGAGCCAAATCGCATGCTGGGGGCCTATCACTCTGGGGCCATCGATGATGCCCTGGCACTGCTCGCCGAGCTGGCGCGCCGTTTTCCTGGCAAGCCACTGCTGGCGGTGGGTTACTCCCTCGGTGGCAACATGCTGGTCAACCTGCTGGCCCGAGCCTGTCCGCCAGCCCTCAAGGCGGCGGCCGTGGTCTCGGCGCCCATGCGGCTAGACGCCTGCTCTGCGCGGGTCAATCAAGGATTTTCCAAGGTCTATCAACGCTACCTGCTGGGCACAATGCGCGCCCACCTGCTGCGCAAGCTGACGGTTCATCCCCAGGCGGCCGCGCATTTTCGGGCCACAGACATCAAACGCATTCGCACCCTCTACCAGTTCGATCAGCAGGTCACGGCGCCGCTCCATGGGTTCGACAGCGCGGATCACTACTATCAATGCTGCTCCGGCCTGCCACTGCTAGGCCAGATTTCAGTACCGACCCTGATATTGCACGCCGCCGACGACCCCTTCATGACCCACGCGGTGATCCCCCAGCCCGAGCAGCTCTCGCCCCAGGTGCGCTATGAGCTGAGCCAGCAGGGCGGGCACGTGGGCTTCGTCTATGGCTCCCCCTGGCGACCCCGCTTCTGGCTGGAAGAGCGCATCAGCCAGTGGCTGGATGAACAGGGTTACGGCGCGACCGCATGATGATTGCGCCCCTGCTCCTTGACCCGGTAGAGGGCGCTGTCCGCCCGCTCAAGCAAGTCGATGAGCGTCTGCCCCTGCTGCCACTGGGCGATGCCCTGACTCAGGGTGAGGTGGGGGGCCACCGTTGAGCCAGCATGGGGCAAGGCGCGTGCGGCCAGGGTGGCCCGAATACGCTCTGCCACTTTGATGGCACCGCGACAGTCCGTTTCGGGCAAGAGCACCACAAACTCCTCTCCGCCATAGCGAGCCACCAGATCCCCCGGCTCCCGCACACTCTCCTCCAGGCACTCGGCCACCAGGATCAGGCACTCATCCCCGGCCTGATGGCCGTAGTGATCGTTATATGGCTTGAAAAAATCCACATCGAGCAGGATCACCGTCAAGGGAACGTTCAATCTGGCCCCTTGCGCGATGGCCTCTTTGCTGGCGATATCGAAATGACGCCGATTGGCTATCCCGGTAAGAGGATCCTGGTGCGCCATGGCATCGAGCCGCTTTAGCATCAACTCCTGTTCATATTCACGGTCGACCGCCAGGACAAACCAGCTGGTGAGCATGCGTCGCCCCGTCTCCAACAAAATAAGCAGGATCAACATACCGGACCCGAAGAGCCAGGGAAACGCCACAACGTTGATCAGAATCTGGCTAATTAGGCTCGCCAGAATAGGCAAGCAGAAGCCATACAGGACCTGGCTCATCGGATAAAACGAAATGAGCCCAACCAGCAACAGGGTAGCCGCTATGGCAGGCTCCATGGTTCCCCTGCCGGGCAGCTCTGTCTTGAGCAAGGCATAGATGACACTGGCCCAGAGGCATCCCCATAGCAGCGCCAGAATGAAGACTGCCTTGCGCCAGCGTGCCAGCGGCCATCGCTCCAGCCAATACCAGAGCAGCGGTTGCAGGAGCAGTACCAGCAAGAGCAGTTCGACATGGATGCCCAGCTGCCAAGGCAGTGCTCCCTCCACCACCAAATGGGCATCGTGCATCGCCTGGACATGGAACCACATGAAGGCGGCGATCATCAGCTGTATGCCCCAAGCCCAGCGGGCTCCCTTGATCAGCGCCTGACGGGTGGCTTGTGCCAGCAGATGCTGACGCTGCGGCGATTCACGCCGGTTGGATAATGAGGACATCGCCCCCCCATGATGAAAGAAAAACAGTTTGCAGCGAGGACGCCCTGATCGACAATGAGGCCATGCAAATCAATGAGCCGAGTTTATGATCATCCCCTGGCAAACCCTGGAACCCGATACCCTGCTACGACTGATTGAACAGTTCGTATTGATGGAGGGCACTGATTACGGTGAACAAGAGTCCAGTTTGGCGGACAAAGTTGAGTCCGTGAAAACGCAGTTACGCCAAGGAACGGCGGTGATAGTGTACAGTGAGCTGCACGAGAGCGTGAACATAGTACCGACCGATCGCTTCGACTCATCCAAGGCAGAAACCCCCTAGGACAAGCGCATATCCGCCGCCCCCGTTCGGCTCATTCTCATGGACAACCCCTCTTCATTGCAGGGATAACAGCAAGGAAACAGACGCTTATGTCGGCCAAGCATCCCATCATAGCGGTGACCGGTTCCTCCGGCGCTGGCACCTCCACCTCGACCAATGCCTTCCGCTCCATGTTCCACCAACTCGGCTATCAGGCGGCGGTGATCGAGGGCGACAGCTTTCATCGCTACACTCGCCCCGAGATGGATGTCGCCATCCGCAAGGCGCGGGAACAGGGTCGCCACATCAGTTACTTCGGACCCGAGGCGAACGACTTCGCCCTGCTGGAATCCTTCTTCCAGCAATATGGCCAGGATGGCAGCGGCCAGTACAGACGCTATCTGCACTCCTTCGACGAGGCTGTGCCCTTCAATCAGATGCCGGGCACCTTTACCCCCTGGCAGGATGTGGCCAGCGAAACTGACCTGATGTTTTACGAAGGCTTGCATGGGGGCGTCGTCACCGAGGATCACAATGTGGCTCGCCATGTCGACTTCCTGATTGGCGTGGTCCCCATCGTCAACCTGGAGTGGATCCAGAAGCTCATTCGTGACACCTCGGAGCGCGGCCACTCCCGGGAGGCGGTGGCCGACTCCATCGTCCGCTCCATGGATGACTACATCAACTTCATCACCCCCCAATTCTCGCGCACCCACATCAACTTCCAGCGAGTACCGACCGTCGATACCTCAAACCCCTTCAGCGCCAAGATCATACCCAGCCTCGATGAAAGCATGCTGGTCATCCGTTTTCGCGGTATCAAAAACGTCGACTTCCCCTACCTGTTATCGATGATCGATGGCGCCTTCATGTCGCGCATGAATACCATAGTGGTGCCAGGCGGCAAGATGGGTTTTGCCATGGAGCTGATCCTGCGCCCCCTCATCCAGCAGCTGATCGAAACCGGCAAAATCACCTGATAGTAAGGAGCAAACTATGCCGAAAGCCCTGAAAAAACTATCCGCACTCATGCTGCTTGGCGTGCTTGGTGGCTGCAGCAGCGGCCACCAGGCCCCCGTGGTCGACATGGGTACTCAGGTGATCCGCCCGGCCAGCCACTGGCCTTTCCCGGCCCAGCCACGCTATGCCCTGGCCGAGCAATATCAATACTCGGGAGCCAGTACCGAAGGCTGGCTAGAGCCAATACAACAAGCCGTCAGCCGGGAGCTGGATGCCAAGGGCTGGCGCAGCGCCCCCCTGGACGAGGCCGATGTTTGGGTCGCAATCGGCGTCGCCGGTGCCCAGGATATCAGCGATGACGAGTTGTTTGCCCGCCTCGGCATGAATCCGGGCGTGCAGGCCAAGGCCGGAGAGCGCAAAGGAACCCTCGCCATCATCTTGCTCGACAGACAGAAGCAACAGGCCGTCTGGAGCAGCGCCATCCAGCTCACGACGGACAGTGCCATTCCTGAGTCCGAGCGGGCGACCTTCAGCCAGGAGCTGGCCACCAAGATGCTGGACAAGCTGCCCTGATCCCGCAAGCAGCACAGGCTAGAAACGACAGAGGCCTGCAGGATGCAGGCCTCTGGCTTTAACGATGCGGCGCGCTTATTTCAGCGTGCAGTTCATCAGGGTGACCCCTTTCTGAGTCAGGGTCAGCTTGTCGCCCTGGATCCAGAACATGGTAACGCCATCTGAGTAGCGGGCACTCTCTTTCTCGGACTCGACACGCCCCAGTTTCTGATACACCCCGTTCAGGGGGAATTGCACCATGTCGGCCTGGGGATCATAGGTCACCGCCAACATCTCTTCACCACACTGGTACTGGTTGTATTGATACTGGGTCGGCTGCGGTGAGCTGCAGGCGGCCAGCCCCAGTACGGGGATCAGAACGACTAGTTTATTCATTGCACTTTCCTTATGTGATGACGAGCGAAGCTGGGGTTCAGGCCTCAATGATTTGATAACTATGGGTAATTTCGACCGCTTTTTCCAGCATTAGGGAGACTGAACAGTACTTCTCCATGGAGAGATCCACGGCGCGGGCCACCTGCTTTTCAACTAGCCCTTTGCCGGTCACAACGAAGTTCAAGTGAATCTTCTCAAACACCCGAGGCACAGTATCGACCCGTTCACCCGATAACTCCACATGGCAGGCGGTCACGGTCTGACGCGCCTTCTCCAGGATGGACACCACGTCGATGGAGCTGCAACCGCCGACTGCCAGCAGGATCAGTTCCATCGGGCTGGCCCCCTCTCCCGGGTTGGCGCCATCGAGGGTAACTTGATGGCCAGACTCACTCTGCCCCACAAACTTCATGCCTTCAACCCAACTGACCTTGGCTTTCATCTTCACTCACCTCATTGTTCGATAGTGCGGTCCGGGCGGACGCGATGCCATAGCATACCTCAGCCAGCCACCCTCCTGCATCTGACCTCAGCCAGCCGAGTCCCCCAGAGACCCTGGCAACCAACGCAACGTGAGAAAAAGCGCCATGGAAGCGGCTTATCTCACCGCGCCCACCCCCCTCTCTCTTTCCTGATTGCCCCTAGCGGCACAGAGAACCTGTGGCTAACCGGATCAAAATCAACGTTTACGGCATTTATCTTCCCTAGAATGCCTCCCCAGTGCAGTAGCTGGCGTCCAAAGGAAGCCCTAAGCCTTGTCAGCACAGACAAAGGCTCTTATCCTACTGCCACTGACACAAGGAAGGGCAAGACTGGCAACTTGTCTGGACGCATAACGTCCCGTAAAGACACTACAGAGGAAATCTCATGGTCATTGGCAAACCGCAAAGCGATCCCACCCTGGAATGGTTCTTGTCGCACTGCCACATTCATAAGTATCCCGCCAAGAGCACCCTGATCCATGCGGGTGAAAAAGCGGAGACCCTGTATTACATCGTCAAGGGTACAGTGGCTGTCCTCATCAAGGACGATGAGGGGAAAGAGATGATCCTCTCCTATCTCAACCAGGGGGACTTCCTCGGCGAGATGGGCATGTTCGAAGAGAACGATAACCCGGAGCGCAGTGCTTGGGTTCGCGCCAAGGGTCCCTGTGAAGTTGCCGAGATCTCCTACAAGAAGTTTCGTCAACTGATCCAGGTCAACCCCGAGATACTGATGCGCCTCTCCGGCCAGATGGCGCTGCGTTTGCAGCACACCAGCCAGAAAGTAGGTAACCTGGCCTTCCTGGATGTGACGGGCCGGATCGCTCAGACCCTGCTCAATCTCGCCAAACAGCCAGATGCCATGACTCACCCGGATGGCATGCAGATCAAGATCACCCGTCAGGAGATAGGCCAGATTGTCGGCTGCTCTCGTGAAACCGTCGGCCGCATTCTCAAGATGCTGGAAGAGCAAGAGCTCATCTCGGCCCACGGCAAGACCATAGTGGTATTTGGTACCCGCTGATAACGGCATCCTCACCCAAGACAAAGGCTGCCCAGGCAGCCTTTTTCGATCCCGCTCCTGTAAAAAGCGCCGCACGCCAAGATAAAACGCATCTGAGCCGCCCTTTTCGCCGCAATCCCCCTATAATGCCCCCCTATCAGCAGTCTCAGCATCAGGCTCGGCCTGCAAGCACTCTAGATCCGAAGCGAGAATCCCATGCACCTGCAATGTCCCCGCTGCCGCAGCCCACTGCACCTTCATCAGGCCTCCAACGGTCGCTATTGCGATAACAAACATCACTTCGATCCTGAACCGGAAGGTTATCTGGATCTCATCCCGGGCAAGAAAAACCCCAAAGATAGTGACAGCCGCTCCCTGATGCGCGCCAAGCGCAACTTTCTGGAACAGGGCCACATGCAGCCCCTGGTCGAGGCCATGGCCACACTACTCGCCCCCTTGGGTGAACGGGAGCTTGTCCACCTCGGTTGCGGCGAAGGTTACTACTGCCGTGCTCTGGCTGAGCGTCTGCCCGGCTGGCGCTTCGGTGGGGTCGATCTGGCCAAGAATGCCATCTTCGCCGCCAGCAAGGCACAACCGGATGCCAGCTTCATCATCGCCGATCCGGCCCGGGCGCCACTGCAATCGGGCAAAGCCGATTTGCTGCTGGTCAACGATCTCAAGGTCAAGACGGAGCAACTGTGTGACTGGCTGGCACCGGGGGGCTATCTGCTTTATCTGCAGCCCGGTCCGCGCCATCAGTGGCAGCTGAGAGTCAGCCTCAATCCGGTCAGCATGGAACATCCCCTGAGCTGGCCGACCTTGACCGGCCTCAGCCAGATCGCTCAGCAGCGCAGTCAGTTCTCCCTGAATCTGGATCAGAGCCTGCGCGGCTTCGTGCTCGAGACCAGCCGTCTTGGCTGGCGCGCCGACGCCGAACAGCGCCATCTGTTTACCCAGCAAGGTCCGGATGAGCTGGAACAGGATCTGTTGCTGAGCCTGTGGCAAAAGCCGCTCATCAGCTAAACAATAGAGGCCCCCGAGGGGTCTTTGTTGTTTCCACTCGCCAGGGATGCCTCTTGGCTACCCGCAGTCTCCCGCCAGAAAGCAAGGTGGAACGCCGGTACGGGTATGGTGTTTCACACAGCCTTTCTTAATGCTGCGCCGCCGACACCAGCCGCCAGGCTCTGTCCCTGCGGACGACCCTGGATCTGCAAAAATAACAAGGGGCGCCATTAAGCGCCCCTCTCCTTCAGCTTGCTCTTTATCACATATCTTCGCGTATCAAGGGCAGCTAGCGGCGCCCATATCTTGCCAGACAACGGCAACGCCGGGCTCCTCCCCTTTCGTCCAGTACTGGGCCTTCCAGTTGTGGCCATTGTGAGTGGTCAGCTCGCCCGCGTTGTAGGCCACGGCGGCATCCCAACCCAGTTGCACCTGGCTTATCAGCTTCCACTGATCGCTGCTGCGACTCGGTTCATTGCCCTGGGTCCAGTATTTGGCCTGCCAGACCAGGCCGCCATGACTCACCTTCTCGCCACCGTTGTAAGTGGTCGTGGCGCTCCAGGCAGGCCAATTGGCAGCATCCGGATCGGTGGCGCCACAATCGCCACCACCACTCACCGGCGTGACCGTCAGCCGGGTGCTGGCCTGGGCATCCAGGGCGCCGTCGGTGACGGTCACACTCAGGTCATAACCGGTTTCGGCAGTGACGCTCGGCCCCGTCACGACCAAGGTCGCGCTGCTCTGCCCGGTGGCGGTCAAGCCGGCCGGTACCGTCCACTGGTAACTGAGGGTATCCCCGTTGGGATCAGTGGCCTGCGCCTGGATACTCACCTGCTTGCCAGACTCGACCTTGGCGGTGGCAGGAAGCACCACGACTGGCGCAAGATTGGGCTGAGGTGCCTTGTTGGTCACCACGACCTGATCCTTGGCTGTGAGTCCATCGGCATCGGTCACCGTCAATTCGAACACCAGATTGACGTCCTGAGACACCTCATCCAGGTTGAAGCTGGCTTGCGCCTGATTGGCTCCCGCCAACTGGACGGCCGGACCTGATACCTGCATCCAGCCGTAGCCTATGGCCGAGCCTTCGGGATCTCGGGAGGCCGAACCGTCCAGGGTCACGCTCGCCGGGCCTGTTACGCCGAGATCCTTGCCCGCGTTGGCAATGGGCGGCTTGTTGACGGGGGAGGTGCCACTGCCATTTCCCAACCCCTCATGCATGGCGTTGAGAATGTCACCATTATCCGAGTCAATCTCCCAGGAGAAGAGGCCGCCGAGCTGGTTTGCCAGCACATACTGCCCCTTGGCCTTGACCGAACGATCGTTGTCGAAGGTGATGAGATCCCCGGTGCTGGCCTTGAACACATAAGGTGCCTCTGCCACCTCGTCATAACCCTGTTCCCAGCCAGCCCCCATGTAGTCATTCACGATCTGGCGGTAATCCACCACACCATTCTCCCAGGTGCCCTTGACCGGCCCTGTGGCGGTGCCGGTGAAGGGGTTGCCAGCCTGGTAGCCATTCACCCCGGTCCAGCCGCGGCCATACATGGCCGCCCCGACCACTATCTTGCCCGGGGTCACACCCTGGCCGAGCAGCGTCCTGACCCCCTTGTCGGTGGTGTACTTGGTGTTGGCATCCCAACTCGCTTCAAACAGGTTGGTCTGATGACCCAGTTCGGTATTGGTCCAGGCTCCGTTGAAGTCGTAACTCATCAGGAAGATGTGATCCATGTACTGCTGCGCCGCCTGATAATCGACTTTGGCAATCTTGTCGCCACCGGCACTGATCGCCGAGGTCAGCTCGTACTGGCGACCTGTGGTGGCCTCCAGCTCGTCGAGCATGGCGCGCAGCTCCTTCATCAGGGTCACATAAGTGGCACCATCATTGGGGCCACCCAGGCTGGGATTGGCTCCCTGCCCCCCCGGGAACTCCCAGTCGATATCTACCCCGTCGAAGAACTTCCAGGTCTGCAGGAACTCTTTGACCGAGGCGACGAAGGTGTCGCGCTTGCTCTTGTCATCGAGGAAATAGAAGGGGTCGGAGAGGGTCCAGCCACCGACCGATGGCAATATCTTGAGGTCGGGATGCGCTTGTTTCAGGGCCATCAGGTTACCGAAGTTGCCTTTATACGGCTCATCGAAATCCTTGAGGTTGCCCTGGGGCATCTGGATGGCGGCCCAGGGGTCATGCATGGCCACCTTGAAGTCGGCACGCCCGGCACAGGCTCGTTGCAGCGCCTCGAAGCTGCCTTCGATCTCCTTGAGGCTGTCATTGATGCCATTGCCACCGCAGATGGGGGTAAAGCCATAGAGGATGTGGGTCAGGTTCTGGGCCGGGATCTTGTCGACCGTGAACTTGCGGCCATAGACGCCCCACTCCACGTAATAGGTACCGACTACTTTGCCGGACTTGTTGGTGTAGGGTTTGTTGTTCTCTTGGAGCGGCGTATTGAGGGGCAACAGATGACTGCCGTCGGTGTCGGCGACCACTATCTCCTTGGCATCGGATCGGGTACAGCCACCGGCGTTGCATAGCTCGATCTGCATCTGGTAGCGACCGCCCTTGGTCACCTTGAAGTTGGCGGTGCCGGAGGCACCGGACGGGCCGCTCCACACCTCGACGCCGTCCAGCAGCACCTTGGCGGTCTGACCCACATCGCCGGACCAGAGGTTCCAGCTCACGCTGACCGGGGCGCCGTCGGCATGGACGGTCACCAGCTTGTTGTAGGCGGTCGCCGCCTGATCCACTTCGACGATGGCAAATTTGGTTTCACCCCATCCGATGGTCGGCTTTCCTGGGGCTGCGGCATAGGCGGAGGAGGCAAAGAGCCCGGCCACCATCAAGGCCAGCAAGGAGGGTTTCGGACTTAACATGTTGAATTTCCTTATTCGTTTATCATTTTATTTACGAAAAAGGCAACGCATGTCAGACAGGTACAGCAGACAACATTCCAGGCTGGCTTGGCGTCCAGCTGGAAACACAGTCCTGTGGTGACCCCGCTATCTTAGGTACAACAGACCCTTAGACCGGAAGTTTTGCGTCCCGGCCTTTCGACCGGTTTGCCCTTTGGCACAACTTGATTCGCGATCAAAATAATCGCCAAGGAAATATAAGGTCCAACCGAGCAGGCAGCAAACCCCCCAGGTGAGTCACCCCTTGTCGCAGGGATTCAAATAGCACAAAAATACGCAATTTATCGGCTTAAAAGGCCATTTATGCGACGATCCTCTGCCAAGTGGTTTACCTGCAAACAGAAGACTAATGTGTTAATTCGTGATCATCATCAAGTTTGCAGGTCCCGCTCATGCTGTTCATCAGCGCCCTGAGCTTGAGTGGCTTGACCGGCTTGCTGATATAGCCATAACCATGCTCACGGATCTGGGCCTGCAGTTCGCCTTTTCGATCCGCACTGATGATGATGCCCCCCACGCCGGTACCGAGGGCAAGACGCAGCATATGCAACGCCTGCAACCCCGTCTTGCCATCGTCGAGGTGGTAATCGGACAGCACCAGATCCGGTTTGAAGGTCTCCACCAGTGTCAGGGCCTGGGCCAAGTCCTGCACGCAGCGTACCTCACAGCCCCACCGCCCCAGCAGGGAGGCCATGGCAACCAGTATCTCGGGTTCATTATCGAGACAGAGCACCCGCACCCCGGCCAGCTGGCTATCCCGCCGAGGCTCAGGGCTCAGGGCTGTTCTGGCAACCAAGGGGCGGCTGGCGAGGTTGAGACTGATGGCAAACACAGAGCCGGCCCCGGGCCAGCTGCGCAGTGTCAGCTGATGTCCCAACACCTGCGAAATACCGCGGGCGATGGCCAGACCCAACCCCAGTCCCTGCTCACGGGCAGTGCGGGAGTGATCCAGACGTTGGAACTCTTCGAAGATGGCTTCCTGCTTGTCCAGGGGGATGCCCGGCCCGGTGTCCCATACCTCGATGCGCAGCTGCTGACCCTGGCGGCGACAACCGAGCAAGACCCGTCCACCGGGATTGTAACGAAATGCATTGGTGAGGAAGTTTTGCAGCACACGGCGTAACAAGCGCACGTCGCTGTGTACGGCCAGCCGGGTATCGACCACGGCAAACTCTATCTCTCCTGCCTGGGCCAGTACCCCGAACTCGGCCTTGAGGTTGTCAAAGACATCCGCCAGGGCAAAATCGAGCTTCTTGGCCTTGAATTTGCCCGCCTCCAACCGGGAGATGTCGAGCAAGTCGGTGATGAGATCCTCGGTCGCCCCCAGGGCATCATCGATGTGACGGGCGAGACGGGCCGCTTCTCCCTCATCGGGCAAGGTCTCAATCAAGGAGGAGGTAAACAGCTTGGCAGCATTGAGCGGTTGAGTCAGATCATGGCTCACCGCCGCGAGGAAACGGCTCTTGGAGTGATTGGCCCGCTCAACCTGCTCGTTGACGGTGCGCAGCTGGCTGTTGAGGGCCGAGAGCTCACGGGTTCGTTCGGCCACCCGCGCCTCCAGATGTTCATTGGCCTCACGCAGCACCCGTTCCGCATCGCGAAAGGGGGTGATGTCGGCGAAGGTCATGACGAAGCCCCCCCCGGGCATGGGATTGCCTTGCAGCTCGATAACCCGGCCATCCGGGCGCTCCCGGGAAGAGAGGTGGGCGCTGCCGCGCTTCATGAAACCGACCCGCCGGGCCACGTGGGCCTCGACCTCTCCTTGGCCGCACAGCCCCTTGACGGCGTTATGACGGATGATCTCCTCTATGGGGCGTCCCACCTGGATAAGTCCGGCCGGATACTGGAACAACTCGATGTAACGTTGATTCCAGGCAACCAGCCGCAGCTCCCTGTCCACCACAGAAATACCCAGCCCTATGTGCTCGATCGCCCCTTGCAACAGGCCACGGTTGAAGCGCAGCACATCCGAAGCCTCGTCCACTATGGTGGCTATCTCCTCGAGCTGCATGTTGCGGCCCTGCAGGGCGGAGGCGAGTACCAGCCTGGCCGACGAGGTGCCAAACACCCCGGCCAGCAACCGCTCCGTATGTGCGATCAGGGCGGCGCTGGCCTGCATGTGCGGTGCCAAGGTGCCACCGGACTCACCGGCGAAGCGCCCGAAGGAGCGCTTGACCCGGCTCGGGCCGACGAAGCGGGCCGCCAGCATCTCCAGCTCCTTGACGCTCACCTTGGCCTGATAGAGTGCCGCCTGATCACGACTGGGCTGACCGACGAAGTTGGCCGCCTGCAGCCGCTCGCTCACCGCCGCCCGGGTCAGCAGGGAGCCCGCCACGTAGCCGAACAGGTTGAGCACCAGGCTGAGGAAGAGGCACCAGGCCCCCAGACTCAGCTCGCGAAATGCGGGCCAGTCGGGGGGGGCCAGCATGGCCTCCAGAGGCGAGCCCGCCAGCAGGCCGCTCTCGGCCAGCAGGGTGATGAACCAGAGGCTGATCCCAAGCCCCAGGCCGAGATAGACCCCCTTGCGGTTGCCATGGCGCCAATAGAGGCCGAGCAACAGCGCCGGGGCAAACTGGGCCACGGCGCCAAATGAGAGGTAGCCGATGCGCGACAGGCTAGTGAGATCGCCGAGCCAGAGATAGAGCGCCCAGGCCGCCAGCAGGATCAGCAAGATGGCGCCACGCCGTACCTGCAGCAACAGATGAACCAGTCGCTCATCCCGGCCCTGTTGCCAGAAGCGGCGCAGCAGCACAGGCAACACCAGATCGTTGCTGACCATGATGGCCAGGGCGATGGTGGAGACGATGACCATGCCGGTCGCGGCCGAGGTGCCGCCAAGGAAGGCCAGCATGGCCATCCCTTGATTGCCAAGCGCCATGGGCAAGCTGATCACATAGGTATCCGAAGCCATGCCGGCACCGACCCACTGTTTTCCCGCCAATGCCAATGGCCAGATAAAGAGCCCCATCAGGAACAGATAAACGGGGAAAAGCCAGCGCGCCCAGTGCAGATCCTGGCCCTGATTGTTCTCCACGACAGTCACATGGAACTGGCGCGGCAAGCAGATCACCGCACACATGGTCAGCAGGGTATAGATGGCGAGTTCGAGCAAGTTGCCTGGGCTGACATCGACCACAGAGGCGAAGAACGCCTGGGTGACCAGATCCCGGCTCTCGCTGGACTGCCCCAGGATGAGCCAGAGTGCAAAACCTCCCACCACCATGAAGGCCAGCAGCTTGACCACAGATTCGAAGGCGATGGCCACCACCATGCCCCTGTGGTGTTCGGTCGCATCCAGGTTGCGGGCCCCAAACAGTATGCTGAACAGGGCCAGCAGCAGGGTGACTCCCAGGGCCAGCTGGCCGGTATTACCGGTGTTGCCGACCAGGGTATCCCCCGCCATCAGCAGATCCAGCCCGGTCACTATCGCCTTGAGCTGCAACACCAGATAAGGCAGCACCCCTATGATGGCCACCAGGCTTATCAGCATGGCGAGACGTTGGGATTTGCCGTAGCGGGCGGCGATAAAGTCGGCGATGGAGGTGATGTGCTCGCGCTTGGCGACCAGGATAAGTCGGGCCAGCAACCGCCAGCCAAACAGGAACACCAGCATGGGGCCGAGGTAGATGGGCAAGGGCGACCAAGGGGACTCGCTCGCCTGACCGACGGTGCCAAAAAAGGTCCAGGAGGTGCAATAGACGGCCAGCGACAGGCTGTAGAGCAGGGGTTGCCCCTTGAGGCGGCGGCGCTTGTTTTTGTCCGCCACGAAGGCGATCAGAAACAGCAGCCCCAGATAGGCGAGGGACAACCCTATGAGCAACCATCCCTGGTGCATGACTCACTCCTTGTGATCAACTGTGTGCAGCGGGGCCCGGCGTACCGCAGCATCGGCCCCTTGTAACAAAACTCAAGTCAGGCGGACGATGGATGCTCTGGCTTGAGGCGCAAGACAAAGACCGGCAGCACCACTAGGGCCATGATGAAGAAGATGCCGCCGCCCAGAGGCTCAAACAGCAGGCCAGAGAGTGTCATCAGCGCCGCCACCGTGATCCCGAGAGAGAGCGCGGCATAGAGCGCCTGGGTGGGGATCAGCTGCTCGGGTGCCAACCCCCGGGTCATGAAGCGGACGGCCCCAAGGTGGCTGATGCAAAAAGTCACCCCATGCAACAACTGGGCAAACAGCAACACACCAAACTCGGTGGTTGCCCCGAGCAGACCCCAGCGCAGCAGACAACCAATGGCACCAATCAGGAACAGACGCTGGGCGCCAAACCGGCTGAAATAGCGCTTGTCGGCGGCGAACATGGCTATCTCGGCCACCACTCCCAGGGCCCATAAATAACCTATGGTAGTGCCGCTGTAGCCGGCTGCTTTCCAGTGAATGGCGCTAAAGCCGTAATAGGCGGCATGACTGCCCTGCAATAGCGCAGTCACCAGCAAGAAGCGGCGCACCGCGGCGCTCTTGAGGGTATCACGCAGGGAAGCGTGGGCTCGCTCCCCTTTTACATTCTGCGGGGCTGGCCTGAGTGGCAACCAGCTGAGCAGCAGCATGAGCCCCAAGCCCAGCACCATGATGTGCAGCACCCACTGGCTGCCCCAGTCGGTGATGAGCGCCCCGACCAGGGTCGAAGCCAGGATGAAGGCCGCCGAGCCGCAGAGTCGCACTTTGCCATAATCGAGTTGAGTCTGCAGCACCATGCGGGTGGCCAGCGCCTCCCCCATGGGCATCAGGGTCGGATAGATGAAGTTGGCTACCAGGGTCAATGCCACCAGCCACCATAACTGGTGGCTGAGATAGAAACCAAGGAAGGCGAGCAGGGAGAGCAGACAGAGCAGCCGGGTGACCGGCAGCAGCTGGGCCGCCCCCTTGATACGTCCCATCACCATCAAGTTGCCCGCGAAACGGATCGCCATGCCTGCACCGAGCAGCATGCCGATAGCCTCGGCACTGACCCCTATCCCCTCCAGCCAGAGCGACCAGAACGGCAAATAGGCGCCATAGACAAAATAGAAGGCGCCAAAAAACAGGGCTAACCAGGAGAACGCAGGCATAGGACCTCACAGGGCCGGATCGGGACGCAGATGATAACCCATTTCCCGGGCAGGATCCCGAGCGACCCCGCCCGGATAATCATGAAAAATATCAATAAAATTGAACTATTGGTAAAAGGCCGCTGTCTATTGAGTAACACACCTCTCCTGGTTAGTGTTGCAATCCTTCTACCCGCCTCCGGCGGGTTTCTTTTTTGGCCCATTGGCTGAGGAAGGTGCCAGGGGCAACGCCTCAATAACACCAGCTGACAGGGCACTCTTGGCAAGCGCCCATAAAAAGAGGGGCCGCAGCCCCTCTCTTCACCTGCATATATCCGGCTATCAGAAGATGTACTTGACCCTGGCGCTCAGGTTGCGGCCCGGCTCCGTCATGTACTGGGTATCGGTGCCGGCAGCCTGGCCCGCCACCCGCTCGTAGCTGACATACTCTTTGTCGAACAGGTTGAAGACGCCAACGTTGAGTTGCAGATCGGTCAGCGGCTTGAACTGGGCATAGAGATCCACCACGCCCCAGCCGGCACTCTGAATGTTGTCATTGCCACGGGAGTCCTTGCTGACCTTGTTCATGTCATCGGCAAAGCGCAGCGCGGTATTGATGTTCCAATTTGGCTGTTCGAGGCGGACCCCCACTGAACCGTTGAGGGGGCTCAGGCTATTGATGTAGTTGCCTTCGCCATCTTCGCCATCGATATAAGCCAGGTTACCCCAGACATTGACCAGATCATTGAGCCAGTAGTCGGCCTTGGCTTCGACCCCCTTGGTGGTAGCTTCATCCAGGTTCTGATACTGATAGAGTGCGGTCCGACCGGAAGTACCGATGGATTGCAGCTCGATGAAGTCTTCAAACTTGTTGTAGAAGGCGGTCACTTCATAGCTGAAGCCCCCCTGGCTGCCACGCACCCCTGCATCTATGCCGTCACTGCTCTCGGACTTCAGATTGGGATTGGGTTCGATGCGATAGCCGTAAGCCTGGTGATTCAGAGTAGAGAAGGCACTGTCATACATAGGCGCCTTGAAGCCATGGCTGTATTGGGCAAACAGATTTGCCAGTTCGTGCGCCTTGTACACCAGGCCCAGTTTCGGGGAGAACTCGCCCTCGGAAATGGTCTTGAGATTATCTCCGGTATAGGCAGGATCATCAGCCGGTTTCATATGGTAATACTCGTAGCGGGCCCCCGGGGTCAGTACCCAACGATCGCCAAACTTGATCTCGTCAAAGGCCCAGAGGGCGGCACGCTGGCTGGTGGTCGAGGGGAAGCTCAACTCGCTGTAAGCGTCGAAATCTCCGGGCACGGTCGGATTCTTGATGCGAGTCCGCTCGTTATCCGTATGCTCGTACTCCAGGCCCCAGGCCAGTCGCTGGCTGGCGAGGGCCTTGCTGAACTGCACCTGGGCGCCCAGACTCTCCTGCTCGAAGCCATTGTGATCGAGCGAGTTCTTGGTCACATAAGGGTTGCGCGGATTGACCGGGTACTTGGAGGAGGCGTACTGATCCAGGGTCTGCTTGGTACGGGCGTAGTAGAGTTTGCTATCGATACGATCCGCCCAGTTGGCCCCGAGGGCAATGCCGTGATCCAGCACCACTGAGAGATTATCCGTCTCTTTGTCGGTGATGGGCTGATTGAAGACGCTCGCGGTCTTGGAGAGATCGAGTGAGTCTGGGTCCTGATTCTCGCTGAGGTAGTCGACGGTCAGCTTGAGGTATTGATCCTCATCGATATCCCATTGGCTCTTGAGCAGCACGGCATGGGTGCCGATATCGAAGTCTGTCTTGGTGGAATCGTAATTTTGAGTCACGCCGCTATCGCGCCAGGTGTAACGGATCAGGCTCTCGACATCCCCGCTGCGCAATGCACCGGTAAAACCCAGCATGCGTTGATGGCTATCGGACGCATAACCACTGGTCGCATCCAGGTAGTGATCCTTGCTGCCAAGGAAATCGCTGGCATCCTTGGTGGTGATGGCGATGACACCGCCCAGGGCGTCGGAACCATAGGCGGCAGAGGCGGGGCCCTTGGCAACCTCTACCTGCTTGATCATGTCGGTATCGAAATAACTCTGGCCAACCCCCCCCTTGCTGTAGGCATCATTCTGGCGCACCCCGTCCACCACGACCTTGACCCGGTTTTCACCCATACCACGTATGATGAAGGTCTGGGCGCTGCCCACGCCGCCAACCGCCTTGACGCCCGGTTCATAACGGAATAGATCAGCCGCATTGGTGACCATCTGCTCTTCTATCTCGGTCGCGGTGATGACGCTGACCGAACTGGCGACATCTTCCAGTTTCTGCGGCATGCGCGAGGCACTGACCACGACCACCTCGTCGGCGTTGTGCTTGGCAGTCTGGTTCTGGGCGGCGTGAAGCGGGGAAGTGAGTGCTGTCATGACCGCAATTGCGATCAAAGAGGGGGGGTTGGTATAAGCCACTGCATGTCCTTTATTGAGAATAATTATCAACACGAGCATCTTAGCCAACCATCGATAAAGATCAATGATAATCGCTATCATTTTTATTTGAATGGGGTTTACACTAGCAACCCTTTACTCGACTGTGACCGCGCACCAGCCAACCCGGCGAAGCGGTATCACCCAACCTCTGAATGCGAGAAATCATGTTGCGAATTATTGCCTTCGGCACACTATCCCTGCTACTCAGCGCCTGTACAAACCACTCGACCAGCCTCCATCACCGGGCAGCCGCGACCTTGTATGACTATCGACTTGACGATGGTGCTGGCTCGGCAATCACCCTGACCCAGGCACTGGATAAGGTGCAGGACGCCGATATTGTGCTCGTCGGGGAATTGCATACCCATCCGGCACTGCATCTGCTGGAAACCGAGTTTCTGGCGGGCTTGCAGCTGCGCGCTCAAGGCGATGGCCGCGCCCTGGTGCTCTCCATGGAACAGTTCAGTCGAGGCTCCCAACCCACCTTAGATGCCTATCTGGCTGGCCGGATTGGGGAAGCCAAACTGATCCGCGATAGCGATGCCTGGCCCAACTATGCGAGCGACTACCGTCCGCTGGTTGAGTTTGCCAAGTCGCAACGGCTCACGGTGCTCGCCGCCAATGCACCCAAGCCCCTGATCAGCTGCATCGGCCAGGAAGGCCCCGCCTGGCTGGACAAGCTGCCTGCCACCCGCCGCAGCCAGCTGGCCCGGGAACTGACCCTGGAAGATGATCCCTATCGCCGCAAGTTCATGGCCTCCATGCATCATGGCGATGCCGATACCAATAGCCGCCGCTTCGCCGCCCAGACCGGCTGGGATGACACCATGGCCGAAACCATGGTGGACTACCTCAGAGCCCATCCGGGCAGGCGCATCATGCACATTGCCGGCAATTTCCATGTAGAGGGCGGATTGGGTCTTGCCAGTCGCATTGCCAGTCGAAATCCGGCACTCAAGGTCGCGCTGGTGGTTCCCTATAGCGGCGCCAGTCAGGTTGCTGGACGCCAGCCCGAAGTGGGCGTCAACATAGAAGCTTTACCCAAACGCTGGCAAAGCGAGGGGGAAATGAAGCAAGATATGGGCGCACTGCATCAATCCCGGCAACGGGACTGCAACCAGTGGTTACAGCCCTGACAAGGGCACCAGGCCCGAGGGTAGATCAGAGCAAGATGACGGGGCACCAGGATCTCTGGCGCCCTGCAACACAGCCGAGATGGGGGACTCCCCCAGCCTCTTTGAGGAGTGCATATGGACGTGTTATTGGTTATCGATGTGCAACAAGGGCTGTTTGATCACCCACGCCATGAGGACACACAGGTGTTCTCCAATATCAATCGCCTGACCGACGGTGTGCGTCAGGGCGGTGGCCGAGTCATCTATGTGCAACATGACGAACCGGGCGGTGAACTCCATCCTGGCAGTCCGGCTTGGCAGATCCATGCCGCCCTCTCCCCAAGACCCACGGACAGCCGGGTACGCAAGGCCGCCTGTGACAGCTTTCTCGACACCGAGCTCGGCTTCCTGCTGGCGGAGCAGAGCGTGGACAGATTGATATTGTGTGGCTGCGCGACCGACTTCTGTGTCGATACCACAGTGCGCAGCGCCGCCTCCCACGGCTTCGACGTCACCGTGGCCCAAGATGCCCATACCACAGCCGACCGGGCTCACCTGAAGGCCGATGCCATCATCAAGCACCATAACTGGATGTGGGAAAACCTGGCCCTGCCGGGAGACCGTCTCGTCCTGGTTCAACCCACCGAACAGATTATTTGATGAAATTTTCCGTGCGCCCCTACCCAGCTCTGCTAATCGTCATGCTGCCGGGCCTGGTTGCCTGTGGCTTTACTCAGCCATCGGATCAGCCTCCCCCTCTGTTCAGCACTCATATCAATGAGGAGGGCAGCAAACGCTTCCTGTTCGAAGCGGCACCGCTGGAGACATTGCCCACCCGGCTGCAGGATGACGATGGTAGCAAGTTGCAGCGCCAGCAGAGCCTGCTCGAACGGCGCACCGCCCTGCAGGATACCCAGCTCCAACAAACGCTGGAGGAGCGGGGCTACTGCCATCAGGGTTTCATAGTGCTGAGCCAGACCTCCTGGCGCATCAGGGGCGAATGCAATGAGACTGCCAATGACAGGGATCGCCAGGCCTTCCCCAACCGGGTTGACTGGCAGGGTTGATGAAGGTTGAAATACCCGATATAAAAACGGACAGCCAAGGCTGTCCGTTTTTATATCGAAGCGGCGCTTAAAGTACCTGATCGGTACTGGCGATCTCTTCGCTGCTATCGAGGCGCTTGTGGCCCTCGACCAGATGAACCACATCTATCAGCTCATCACTCGAGACCTGGAATGCCTGGCCGAACCCTTTGACGAACAGACCTTGCTGAGGCTTGAGGCAAAACAGCTTGAAGTCTTCCAATCTGGACAGACCGGCAATGATATCGCCGAAACGCTCCTGCAGGGCAGTCACCGCGACTTGCCAACGGCCATCGTCCCGCGCCACCACCTCGGCACTGGCATCGAAGGTGAGGCGTTTGCGAGCAAACAGCTCACGAGCACCGCTTTCATCTTCGATCAACATCAGTGAGACCTGAGGCACCTGTTGCAAGTTACGGGCATGACGCGCTATCTCGGAGATAAGCACGTAGTAACCATCGGATTGCAGTACAAAGGGGGCATAGCTGGCATTGGGTCGGCCCTCGCTGTCGACCGTTGCCAACTGCAGGGTGCGGCAAGCGTCACGAAACTCACGGATTTCCGGCTGCAACCGATTCTGAAGACGCTCCTGACGTTCACTCATGCTTTGACTTCCTCTTGATGCTGATGGCGCAGGGCCATGAAACGCTCGACTTGGGCGGGGAGCAGCTGGCGCTTCTCATCCCGCCCCAGATAGACCTTGAAGATGCAGCGGCCAGTGTGGCCAAAGAACTGGAAGGAGTGACCCTCCTTGCCCATGAACAGCTTGCTGACCAGGACCACGTGCATGACGTTGTCGAGTTTGAGATGGCCGTGCATCTCGCCATCACGCCCCATCAGGTTGTAATAACCCCGGGCATTCTTACCCTTGGGGAAAGGCGCCTTCACTTCGAAGATGGATCCCTCAGATTCCACAATGGTGGTCACCTGCCCCCAATCGGCCAGATCCGCCAGCAGCCCCTCGGCCTGCTCCCCCGCCACTAGCGTCACGAGCTCGGCTGGCAGATGGCGAACCACTTCCCATTCACTGACTGCCAGCTGGCTCGCTATGCTCGATGGGTGAGCGCCGGGATCCTGTTCCAGCAGTTCATGAATGCGCAGTGCAATGCTCATCTGTTTTCTCCCTCGGGACTCACATCCCCTCTGCAAATCGTGGTGGCACTCTAATAAAAGAAGCCCAAAAACACAATTGATAATTATTTGCATTTATGTTCATAATTAAATTCTAGCAACCAATCCTGCTCACCCCTATCTATCTTCTGGAGATTAGCATGGCCCCACGCCTTGCCCTCGCCCTTTGGCTGAGTTGCATCCCCCTGTCCGGCTCCATCATGGCGGCAGAACGCATCATCAGCGTAGGCCCCGCCACCACTGAGCTGATCCTGGCGCTGGGTGGCGAAAAACAACTCGTTGCGACCGACATCAGCAGTCAGGATCCCAAGGGGTTACCCCGGGTTGGTTATCACCGGGCCCTGGCGGCGGAGGGGATATTGAGCCTCTCCCCTACCCTGGTGGTTGGCAGCGATGAGATGGGGCCCAAAGCCACACTGGAGCAGCTCGGCCGTGCTGGCGTCAAAGTGGAGGTGCAAGCCACCGCACCTACCCTGGCCAACCTGCAACTGCGCATAACCACACTTGCCAAGCTGCTCGGCGATAAGCAAGCCGGTGAGAGATTGAACGAGCGCGTCACTCAAGAGGCAGCCCGCCTCGCCACTGACGCGAAACAGAACAAGCCGCTCACAGTGGTCTTCCTGCTGCTGCACAAGGGACAACCCACCAGCATTGCCGGTGGCGATACCACGGCCAGCGCCCTGATCACCCTCGCTGGCGGTGTCAATCCAGTCGCCACTTTGCGCGGTTACAAACCCGTCTCGACCGAGTCATTGATCGAGATGCAGCCCGATCTGGTACTGGTCAGTGGCCGAGACTGGCAGCAATATCAACATCCCCAAGCCGTGTTGCAGCAAGTCTCCTCCCTTCGTGCGACACCGGCTGGCAAGCGCCTCGCCATTCATGCCATTGATGGTCACGCCCTGCAGGGCGGGCTTAGCCTGATGACCCTGGCACAGGCCAGCAAGGTCGCTGGCTGGATCAAACAGGGTTCATGATGCGACTGCCGCTTTCCTGGCTACTGCTTGGCCTCAGTCTGCTGCTAACCGGGCTCTTGCTCGGCTCCCTGGCGACAGGGCCGCTGCCTCTCTCTTTGACTGAGAGTCTGCAGGCGCTGCTGGCTGGCGAGACCAGTCAGCTTGCACCTCACAAGTTGCTGGTAGTACAGGAGATCCGTTTACCACGTACCCTGCTCTGTCTGGCAGTGGGCGGCATACTCGGCCTGTGCGGCGCCGTGATGCAGGGGCTGTTTCGCAACCCCCTTGCCGATCCCGGCATCATAGGGGTCTCCGGGGGCGCAGCCTTGGGAGCCGCCCTGGCCATAGTGCTGCTGGCGCCTCTGGATCAGCAGCTGCAAGCCAAGCTTGGCCTCGGCCTGCTGCCCCTGCTTGCCTTTCTCGGCGGCGCTCTCACCACGACCCTGGTCTATCTGCTCGGCAGCCGCCAGGGGGGCACGTCCGTCACCGTCATGCTGCTGGCCGGGGTGGCCATCACCGCGTTATCGGGCGCCGCGATGGGGCTGCTCAGTTATCTGGCTGACGATCAGATGCTGAGGGATCTCAGCCTGTGGCAGATGGGGACACTCGCGGCAGGGAAGCCCGCCGACATGCTGCTTGCCCTCGCGACCCTGGCTATACTCCTGCTGCTATTTGTCCGGGATGCCGGTCCGCTCAATGCCCTGCTGCTGGGGGAGCCCGAAGCCCGTCATCTCGGTGTCAATGTGCAGTCCCTGAAGCGGCGGCTGATCCTGCTCACCGCTGCCGGAGTCGGTGTCGCCGTGGCGATCGCGGGCATGATAGGTTTCGTCGGCCTGGTCGTGCCGCACCTGGTGCGGCTGCTGTGCGGGCCCAACCATGTCCGGCTGTTACCACTGTCAGCCCTGATCGGCGCGGCCTTGCTGCTGGGGGCCGACATGCTGGCCCGAACGCTGCTGGCGCCAGCCGAATTGCCCGTCGGTATCATCACGGCCCTGCTCGGTGCCCCTTTCTTCCTCTGGCTGCTGCTGCGCGGCCGCCGCACACTCTAGGCATCCATGTCCCTCGCCCCCCAACACAATCCGGCCCAGCCACTGCTCAGTTGCCAGGCCGTCAACCTGCGCCGCGGTGACAAACATATACTGCGCGATCTGAACCTGACCCTGAGTGGCGGCACTCTCACCGCTCTGCTCGGCCCCAATGGCGCGGGCAAGAGCAGCCTGCTCAAGTGCCTCACCGGCGAGCTCGATTATGGAGGAGAGATACGGCTATTCGGCCAGCCCCGCGCGCAATGGCAGGCCAATATCCTGGCCCATCGACTGGGAGTGCTGCCCCAAAGCTCATCCTTGAACTTTCCGTTTCTGTGTAAAGAGGTGGTGACCATGGGCCGCTTGCCTCATAGCGAGCCGACGGCGCGCCAGGGCGAGATAGTCAGAGCCGCCATGGCGCATTGCGGGGTCGAACATCTGGCCAATCGTCTCTACCCCGGGCTATCGGGAGGTGAGCGTCAGCGGGTGCAGTTCGCCCGGGTACTGGCACAAATCTGGCAGGCGCCCAATGCATTGAGCTGCCCCAGGCTGCTGCTGCTCGATGAGCCCACCTCGGCACTGGATCTCAAATACCAGCATCAGCTGCTCACCCTGGCACGTGCCTTGGCGGCCCGTGATACCGCGGTACTGGTGGTGTTGCACGATCTCAATCTCGCCGCCCGTTACGCCGATCGCCTGCTGATGCTGGCCGATGGCAAGCTGATGGCCGACGGCTCGCCCGCCGAGGTGCTGACTCCGGCCCTTATCCAGTCTCTCTATGATTACCCTGCCGAGGTCATGCTTCACCCCCAGAGCGGCCTTCCCATCGTCAGCTAGGCAGAGTGAAACAGCGAAAAGAGCGCCCTGAGGCGCTCTTTTCAATGGGGTCGTCGTTCTGGATTCAGGCTATCTGATAACGGCCCGGCTTGTGGTTGAGTGTCAACATCAGGTTACAGATGATGGCCGCCACCACGGAAAGAGCCAGCAGCCAAGGGGATACCACGAAGAAAGAGGTGATGACGATGGCGCAATCAAGCCCCATCTGTAGCTTGCCAGCCCGGATGCCGAATCTGTCCTGGATAAATAGCGCCAGGATATTGAAGCCCCCCAGACTCGATTTATGGCGAAACATGATGAGCAGTCCCATGCCAATCAAGGTACCGCCAATCAGCGCCGCATAAATGGGCTCAATCTTGCCTATCTGCAAGACGCCATTGAGGTGATCCGTCATGAAAGATACCGCGGCGACCGAAACGAAGGTGTTGAGGGTAAAACGGGGCCCCATCCTGAGCCAGGCCAATGCATAAAACGGCAGGTTGATGCCGAAGAACAGCAGGCCAAAACTGAGCCCCGTCAACTGTTGCAGCAGCAACGCCAGGCCAGCGGTCCCGCCGGTGAGCAGTCCCACCTGATGAAACAGAAAAATACCAAGAGAGACGAAGCCTGCGGCGATCAGCAAAGCCAGCACATCCTCATAGAGAGGATGCGTACGGGGATGGGGGGTCTTGTCCATAAGTCATATCCGTTTGCGAAGGGGTGCGCCTTCATTGAGCGAGGCGAGTGCGGGCCCTCTGTCCAGGGCCTTCTTGATTCACACCAGTCTATTTTCTGTGAACAAGATCACAATAGCGTACCGGCATGCACCAACTTGGCTTCTGTCACCTCACCTTGACAGCGGTTGCACCAATATAAAGCGATGCTACCTGACACCCGGGTCCGGGATCGCCAATCGATACCTCTGTTTTCAACAGGCAGAACTCAGCCAGTAGCAGATATTCACCAAGCGGGCATAGACGCAACGCTCATGATCAACAACACGCCATTCACTGGAAAGCCGCCGGTTACTGTCCCATCAGGGCACGGCTCAGCAGAACCCGAATGGGAATGAGAAAGGTATGGGCCGACACCTGTTTGGATTGCAGCGCCCCCCTCTCAGGAACAGGAAGAAGCTCAGCCCCGTGTGCGGCTGGGGCGCGGATCTTGGCCCGTTATATGCCAACCCGGGCCTGCACCAGTGATCCGCAGCTTTATTGATACCATGAGCCAATTGATGTCCAACTCAGGCAAAGAACGCGGGGAACCATCCACCAGGGGCTGGCTCTTCAGTGACAGGAAACAAGAACAAGCTGGACACCCGGCTACAGCGGGCCTTATTGGGAAATATCCATGTCAGCCCCTTCAGTGCAAGGCTCCTCGGCCTGCAACCCTTCAATCATGATGGCAGCAATCTCGTCATAAGCACCTGACCAGGCAAGTGCCAGGGCTGGCGTGAAGTGTTCCCCCAGTCGGCATGCCATCACCCGGGTCATGGCCTCCTTGACCAGATCGAAATGGACGGGCAGCACGCCATACTGCCGATGCCGCTCGCCAAGGTGGCGAATGATGAAGCGCAGGGAGTCAAGTTGCTCCAGGCTGGTCAGGACGGTGTTGAGGGTCTGGGCCATCTTGTCGATCAAACGGTCATCCGTCAGGGAAAACATCGGCTCCAGCCGCTCATCGAGGCGAAACAACTCCTGATAAATCTCTCAAACGAATGTATTGCTAAACAGAGAAATACGACTCCAGGCCCGCTGTACCAGATCGATCTCATCAAAGGTCATAGACAATCCTTAGCCATCCTCGCTCCTCGTCCCGAGGAAGCCACAGAATATTAATAATAAAATAGTTATTAACACTGTATTTGACATCACCTTAATTCATCAATAGATGGCCATTGCTGCGGTTTACTTCGGCGTCATGGCGCCTGAGGATAAGTTCCAGACCATTTCGTTCTTGAACCTCGCCATACCATAACCACAGAGTCCACCCTCTGGCTGGCACTTACTCCCCGTTTCCCCTATAGGTACTGGTCATTGATGGGAGAGATATCATGGTGAACTGGCCCAATACGCTGTTGTTTATGCTATTGCCCCTGCTGTTGATCAGTACAGGGATAGCAGAGGCAGCCACCAAGGAACCCTTTCGTCAGGCACCCCGAGCCATCAACGCCCTCCAGCAGGGCCAGGCGGCTCAAAGTCGGGGCAACATCAGCCAGGCGATACGGCTCTATTGCGTCGCCGCCAGCACGGGCAATCCTGAAGGTTATTATCGTATTGGCCGTCTGCTTGCCCCCCGCAACCCTAAACTGGCCAACGGCTATCTCTCAATGGCGATGCGCCTGGGCAACCAGCAAGCCGCCCGCTACTACAACAGCCGGGTCGGCAATGTCCCCATGGGGGACAACTGCGGCGCCGGAGTCAGTGGCGGCGGCGGCTACTTCGCCGTTCCCACAACCCCTTTCAACCTCGACGCCTATCTGGCACGACAATCCCCCGCCAAGCGCAAGCTCGCCAACCAGTTGCGCCAGGCAGCCAATCGCCACGACATAGACCCACGCCTGGTGTTGGCCATCGCCATCGCCGAATCCAATCTAGAAGCTGGCGCCATCTCCCCCAAGAATGCCCAGGGCGTGATGCAACTCATCCCCGCCACCCAGGTCCGCTTTGGTGTTACTCGCCCTTTCGATCCCGAGCAGAACATCCGTGGCGCCATGGCCTATCTCAAGTGGCTGCATCGCCGCTTCGACGGTGACTGGGTATTGATGTCGGCGGCCTACAACGCCGGGGAAAAATCAGTGGATCAATACGGCGGCATCCCCCCCTATGCCGAGACCCAGCAGTATGTGCGCAAGGTGCTCTACTTCGCGGGCAAGGATCCCGCCCCCAATCAGGTCAGCAGCCGAACCATCAGGCCGCCAGCCCACCGCTGAGTCCGCACAGAACCTTGTGCGGCACCTCACTCCTCCCCCCCATCGCCTGCCATTATCGGCCGATATTTCCACACCGGCATCGACTTTCCCCCCGTCGGCCATTGGTTTACAATCGCACCGTTATTCGGAACCGGCTGGCCCCTGTCGCCAGTTGGCCCCACCACGACATCAGCCTGTTGACACAAGAAAGTTAACCTGATGAAAAGGAAAGAGAATTAGCCAATGGCTCAATTTATTTACACCATGAACCGGGTCGGTAAAGTCGTACCGCCCAAGCGTCATATTCTCAAGAATATCTCCCTCTCCTTCTTCCCCGGCGCCAAGATCGGCGTGCTGGGTCTGAATGGCGCCGGTAAATCCACCCTGCTGCGCATCATGGCAGGGCTGGACACCGAGATCGAAGGGGAAGCCCGCCCGCAGCCCGGCATCAAGATTGGCTACCTGCCCCAGGAGCCGAAGCTGGATCCGGAACAGACCGTTCGCGAAGCCGTGGAAGAGGCGGTAGGCGAAGTCAAACGTGCCATGGCTCGTCTGGACGAGGTCTATGCCGCCTATGCCGATCCGGATGCCGATTTTGACAAGCTGGCCCGCGAACAGGGTGAGCTGGAGGCCATCATCGAATCCCAAGGTGGCCACAACATGGAAAACCAGCTGGAGCGCGCCGCCGATGCCCTGCGTCTGCCCGCCTGGGATGCCAAGATCCAGCACCTCTCCGGTGGTGAGCGCCGCCGTGTGGCCCTTTGCCGCCTGCTGCTGGAAAAGCCGGACATGCTGCTGCTGGATGAACCGACCAACCACCTGGATGCGGAATCCGTAGCCTGGCTGGAGCGCTTCCTGCACGACTACGAGGGCACTGTGGTCGCCATCACCCACGATCGCTACTTCCTCGACAACGTGGCTGGCTGGATCCTGGAGCTGGACCGCGGCGAAGGCATTCCGTGGGAAGGCAACTACTCCTCCTGGCTGGAGCAAAAAGATGCCCGTCTTGCGCAAGAGGCCAGCTCCGAGGCGGCTCGTCGCAAGTCCATCGAGAAAGAGCTCGAGTGGGTTCGTCAGAATCCCAAAGGCCGTCAGGCCAAGTCCAAGGCCCGGATGGCGCGCTTCGAGGAGCTCAACAACAACGACTACCAGAAGCGCAACGAGACCAACGAGCTGTTCATTCCGCCCGGACCCCGCCTCGGCGACAAGGTGCTGGAAGTGAGCAACCTGCGTAAATCCTATGGGGACCGCGTGTTGATCGACGATCTCTCCTTCGCCATTCCGAAGGGGGCCATCGTCGGTATCATTGGCCCGAACGGTGCAGGTAAATCAACTCTGTTCCGCATGATGTCGGGCCAGGAGCAACCGGATTCCGGCACCATCAGCTTGGGCGACACAGTGGTGCTGGCCTCGGTGGATCAATTCCGCGACAGCATGGACGACAAGAAGACGGTGTTCCAGGAAGTGGCGGATGGCCAGGATATACTGCGCATCGGCAACCATGAGTTCCCGAGCCGCGCCTATATCGGCCGCTTCAACTTCAAGGGGGCGGATCAGCAGAAGCGGGTCGGCGAGCTCTCCGGGGGTGAACGTGGCCGTCTGCACCTGGCCAAACTGTTGCAAACCGGCGGCAACGTCTTGCTCCTCGATGAACCGACCAACGATCTGGACATCGAAACCCTGCGTGCCCTGGAGAACGCCCTGCTGGAGTTCCCGGGCTGTGCCATGGTCATCTCTCACGATCGCTGGTTCCTCGACCGCATCGCCACCCACATTCTGGATTACCAGGACGAGGGCAACATCGCCTTCTTCGAGGGTAACTTCACCGAATATGAAGAGTGGAAGAAGAAAACCTACGGCGCCGAGTCGGTCCAGCCACACAGAGCCAAGTACAAACGCATCACCAAATAAGGGTGATGGCATGACAAGGGGAGCTCAGGCTCCCCTTTTTACTGCCTTTTGACTTACAATCTCCCCGTCTTCCCTACAGATGCCCACCGATGACTCAGATGACTGTCACCGCCAAGAGACTCACCATCCAGATCCGGCTCGAACCCGGTTGCCTGGGCCCCGATGGCAAGGCGCACATAGATACCTTCTGTGCCGCCGCCACCCGGATTTTTGCGGCCATCGAGCCCGAACGGCTGCACTGGGTCCTGCTGCCACGCCATGACAAGCAGTTGCCGGAGCAGGAGTTCTTCATCGACGATCGCAAGTTGAGCGAGGAGCAAGCCACGCAACTGATTGCGCGCATGGGGCTGGTCCTTGCCACCTTGCAGGAACGCAGCGATGCCATGCTGGCACTGCTGGTCGAACGCTACTTCAAGACCCTCTGAACCTCCCCAGGACGACAACTGAGCCTCGCACGCCCCCCTCTTTATCCGATAGATGACAAACGTTTGAATTTTTACTCTATTCATTGATCCGCTTCGCAGATCCGGGGTTTGTAAACGACGCCGCCTGTGTGAAAATGTGCGCGCTGTCACGGTATCAGGACGAGTCCGGCTATTCGTTAGCCAACGACGCCAGTCACGGCCCCTCATGGATGGGTCTGGCTGCGAGCCTGCCGCCTATTTCACGTCACCTATTGGAATACAACATGAATCAACCACATCAAGCCGACCACAAGGCCGCCAACCAGGCTGCCGGGCAAGGATTGCTCGAACGCCTGTTTGCCCTGCAAGGCCATGGCACCACGGCCCGCACCGAGGTCATCGCCGGGATCACCACCTTCCTGACCATGGTCTATATCGTCTTCGTCAACCCGCAGATCCTCTCCAATGCAGGTATGGACACCCAGGCGGTGTTCGTCACCACCTGCCTCATCGCCGGTATCGGCAGCATCTTGATGGGACTCTTGGCCAACCTGCCTATCGCGCTGGCCCCTGCCATGGGGCTCAACGCCTTCTTCGCCTTCGTGGTCGTCGCCGGCATGGGCTACTCCTGGCAGGTCGGCATGGGCACCATCTTCTGGGGCGCCCTGGGTCTGCTCATCCTCACCCTGCTGCGGGTGCGCTACTGGCTCATCGCCAACATACCGCTCACCTTGCGAGTCGGCATCACCGCCGGTATCGGCCTGCTCATCGCTCTGCTTGGCCTGCACAACGCCGGTATCGTCGTGGCCAGCCCCGCAACTATGGTGACTGTGGGCAATCTCACCTCTCTGCCCTGCCTGCTGGGGCTGCTAGGGTTCTTCCTGATCTGTATCTTCTCCGCTCGTGGCGTGCACTCCGCCGTATTGATTGCCATCGTGGTCACCACCACCCTGGGCTGGTTGTTTGGCGATGTGACCTTCAAGGGCTTCGTCTCCATGCCGCCCAGCATAGCGCCGGTATTCGGCCAGCTGGATCTGATGGGGTCACTCGACATCAGCCTGGCAGGCATCATCTTCTCCTTCATGCTGGTCAACCTGTTCGACTCCTCAGGCACCCTGATCGGAGTAACCAGCCGTGCCAAGCTGGCGGATGACAAGGGCCGTTTCCCGCGCATGAAACAGGCGTTGATGGTCGACAGCGTAAGTTCAGTGGGCGGTGCCTTCATGGGCACATCCTCGGTGACCGCCTATATCGAGAGCAGCTCAGGGGTTGCCGTCGGTGGTCGTACCGGCCTGACCGCCATCGTGGTTGGCCTCCTGTTCCTGCTGGCCATCTTCTTCTCCCCCATCGCCGCCATGGTGCCCGCCTATGCCGCCGCCGGCGCCCTCATCTACGTGGGCGTGCTGATGTGCTCCGAGCTGACCAAAGTAAAATGGGAAGATTTGACCGAAGCGGTACCGGCCTTCATGACGGCCGTCATGATGCCGTTCAGCTTCTCCATCACCGAGGGGATAGCCGTCGGCTTCATCTCCTACTGCGTGATGAAGGCAGGTACCGGCCGCTGGCGCGAGATCAACCCCTGCGTGCTGGTCGTCGCCCTGCTGTTCGTGATCAAGTTCGTCTGGGTCGACGCCCACTAAGCGCCACCGACACCAACAAAAATGCCAGTCTCTCGACTGGCATTTTTGTTGGTGTCGGTGACGTGGGGCTAGCGGATGCCGCGGGCCTCGCGGATCCACTCCCAGGCTTGCTGGATCTCCTGGGCCTTCTCCTTGGCCATCTCCATCATCTCAGGCGGCAAGCCCTTGGCGGCAAGCTTGTCCGGGTGATGCTTGCTCATCTCCTTGCGATAGGCTTTCTTCACCTCGGCATCCGACATCTCTTCGCTCACCCCCAACAACTGGTAGGCATCCTTGAGCCTGTCCTGGCTAGGCGGTTGCTGACCCGCAGAGTGATGACCCCCTTGATACTGACCCTGGCCGCCATGGCGGAAGAAGTTCATCTGCGCTTCGGCCATGGCAAGGATCCGCGCCAGTTCTATCTGGCTGAAGCCCAGCTCCTCGGCAATGGTCTGCAAGATGGCGCGCTCGGCCGCCTCGACCTGACCATCGGCAAATGCCGCCTGCAGTTGCACCTCAAGGAAGAAGCGCAAGATGTCGCGCTGGCCCTGGCTCGCACTGCGAAACCCCGCCAAGGTCTGGCGCAGGGGAAAATCAGCCTCTTTACCCTCGCGAAACGAGCGCTGGGCGTTGCTGCGCTGCTCGGGGGAGAGGCGCATCCGCTCCATCAGTGCCGCAGCGACCCGGATCTCCTGCTCGGTGACCTGCCCCCCCGCCTTGGCAATGTGGCCCATGACCGCGAAGGTGGCATGGAAGAAAATAGCCTGTTGCTCGGCGGTCGGGGTGCGACGAAAGGCCCCCTGGATGCCGATACCACGGTCGAATCTGTGACCGAGCCAGAGGCCTATCAGCAATCCAAAAATATTGCCGAGCAGAAAACCGAAGAAGGCGCCAAGCACCTTGCCCCAAATACGCATGACTCAAAACCTCATATTAATTAGTGGAGCTTACCAGCTCATCGTCCAGGGCACGCAGCCGTGCCACAGTGCCGATATCGCGCCAGTCTCCAGTAAGAAGCGAACCGCCCACCCGTCCTTGCGCCATCCAGTCCCGCAGCAGCGGGGCAAGTTTACGACTGCCCGGAGTGAGGGCACTGAAGGCCTCGGCTTGATAGAGACCAACGCCGCTAAACGTCAGGCCGGGGCGATCCCAGACTCTATCCCCCTCAAGGGAAAAATCCCCGTCCGGATGCTGGGGAGGATTGGTGACCAACCAGAGATGGGCGAGATCCCCCCCCAGCTCCTGAGATACCAGAGGCGTGTAATCCAGCCCCAGCCAGGTATCACCGTTGATCACCAAAAAAGGGGCATCCCCCAGCAGAGGCAGCGCCTGTACTATGCCTCCCGCCGTCTCGAGGGCCGTCGCCTCCGCAGACCAGGCTATCTGCACCCCGAACTGGCTGCCATCGCCAAGGGCCGCCACCAGTTTATCACCGAGCCAGGCATGGTTGATGACCAGCTCGCGTACTCCGGCAGCTTTTAGCTTCTCGATATGATGGACGATAAGCGGCTTGCCCCCGACCATCAGCAGCGGCTTGGGCAGGCTGTCGGTGAGCGGGCGCATCCGCTCACCGCGACCGGCCGCCAGAATCATGGCTTTCATTGGCCCTTGCCCTCAACTGCCGCGCCAGCAAAACCGGGCAGGACCCGGCGCACCAGCCAGTCACCAAACTCGGCCAGTACAGGATAGGTGGCGCCATGTAACTGGCAGCTATCCACCACATAACCCAGAGTGCGAGGAATGTCCTTGAGATAACCTGATTTGCCATCTCTGTGGTAGAGACGGGTGAATAGACCCGCCGCCTTCAGATGACGCTGCATACCGGTCAGGTCGGCATGACGACGGAAGCTGGCATAATCAAGCTCACCAAGCAGCCCAGTTTGACTCAGCTGTTCAAAGCCAAGCTGCATGCCCTGCTCGATCACCGCGTCCGGCCAGCGCACGTAGCAGTCTTTCAACAGGGAGACGAGATCATAACTGAGGGGGCCCATGACCATGTCTTGAAAATCGATGATGGCCAACTCGCTCAGGGCAGGAACGGGGGCCCCTTCCGTCACACTGCACACCATCAGATTGCGACTATGAAAATCCCGGTGCATCACCCCTTGTGGCTGGGCAAGGTTGTTGGCGGTCAGGCAGGCGAAGGTGTCATCGAGCAGACGCTGCTCTGCGTCGCTGAGCAGCAGCTGCAGATGCTTGCCGAGCAGCCATTCCGGGAAGATGGCATTCTCCCGGGCCATGAAGAACTCATCGAAAGGCTCCAGAGCCAACGCCACATCCCCAAGCTGAGGCAGCAGGGCGATGGCTTTCTCATACCAGGCCAGCACGCTGGTCTCGTCCAGGCAGTTAATCAGCTGGATGTCGCCAAGATCCGTCACCGCCAGCAGACCAAGACGGTAATCGACCGCTCGCACCTCGGGTGCCAGCAGACCACAGGCATGCAAGGCGGCCGCATTGCGGACGAATTCGTGATTCTTTTCGGTGTGGGGATTGGCATCCACCCAGACAAGATCTGCCCCCCGATAGTAACGACGGAAACTGGCATCACCAGAGATAAGGGTCAGCGTCAGCTGGGGGTCGCCGGTGTACTGACGAGCGAACTGGAGCAGGGCATCGAAACGATTGGACATGAGTGAAGGACCGCTGAAGGAGGAAAGCAGCGCTAGGCTGTTAGCCCTGGCCGCAATAATGCTTTATCATTGCTGGCTAACATAAAGCAATGAGATGCAATGTCAACTCGATGAGTCCTGGCGTATTATGCATGCTCTTGAATCAGCCGTTTCGATACGGATTGCGCGAGTCTTCTAAATGACAAAATGGACACTGGGGCGTGCCTGTCCCATCGCCCTGACCATTGGCCTTGCCAGCCCGGCATATATCCAGGCTGCGCCATTGGGCGTACCCGCCGCCACTGGTCTGCTGGACGGTCTCTGCTATGACTATGTTCCCAAGATAGAAAAAGCCCCCGCCAATCAGGATGCCAACGCCCTGCCGGTGGAGGTGGATGCTGATCGTCTCGAGGCCAAGCAAGGCGGTACTGCCGTCTATCAGGGCGACGTAAAAGTTCGCCAGGGTGTCCGCAAGTTTGATTCTGACTATGCCCAGGTTGATCAGAAGAGCCGGGATGTGATCGCCATCGGCAACATCTACTACAACGATGGCCAAATCACTGTGACCAGTGACAAGACCCTGAAGTCCAACCTAAACACCAAAGATTCCGAGCTGGAAGAGGGTGTCTATCAGGTTCATGGCTCGCCGGTGCGCGGCTCGGCCGAGCGGGTCATCATGACCAATAACAACCAGAACATCACTCTGGAGGGGGCGCAGTACACCACTTGCCCACCAGGCCAGGAAGCCTGGACCCTGAAGGCGGGAAGCATCGACATCGATCAGAACGAGGTGTTCGGCGAAGCCTGGAACGCCAGCCTCTGGCTTTATGACTACCCGGTGTTCTATTTCCCCTATATCAATTTCCCGATCAAGGATCAGCGCAAGACGGGTCTGCTCTACCCCAGTTATGAGCAGAGCTCCAAGAACGGCATGGACATCAACCAGCCCTTCTACTGGAACATAGCTCCCAACTACGACGCGACGATCAGCTCCCGCTTCATGGACAGGCGCGGTCTGATGGAACAGCTCGAGTTCCGCTATATGCCGAACCCGTCCCATACCGGCAGCCTCTATTTCGAGAACCTGGCCGACGACAAGCAGTATGACGAGACGGATAGCCTCAATGACTATCTCGCCGATGGTCACCGCTATCTGCTCAGTGCCCGCCATACATCACGTTTCCTCGACAACGCCCTGGTGATGTCCCTCGATTACACCAAGGTGCGTGATAAGGATTACAACTATTTCAACGACTTCTCGCCGCCGGTCGGCACTCAGGTCGACAACCAGTTGCAGCAATCCTTCAAGGCCGGTTATTACCAGCAGGACTGGAACCTGACCACAGAGGCTCGGACCTACCAGATATTGCTGGCCGGTGCCCAGCAGCCCCACTCCATGCTGCCGCGCATCAATCACAACTATTACCGTCAGGGCAATTGGTTCGATCTTGCCTGGAATACCGAACTGACCAAGTTCGGCTATGACAACGATCAGTCCACCATAGGGGAAGCCTACACCGGTACCCGCCTCTATAGTGCGCCGACCCTGACGGTGCCGCTCATCGACGCTGCTGGCTACTATATGGATAGCCAGTACAAGCTGATGTACACCCAGTACAATCAGGATGTCCCTGACAGCAGCAAGCTCACGGCCTATTACCGTAACAAGGGGTTGACCAATCTTGATGACAACGTCACCCGGGTGTTGCCCTCGTTCCGCCTCAAAGGTGGCATGACCTTCGATCGCCAGCAGGATTGGTTTGGTGAAAATGCCAACCAGACCCTAGAACCCGAGTTTCAGTACCTTTATGTCCCCTACAAGGATCAGGACAACATAGGCATCTATGACTCGACCAGCATGCGCCAGGACTACTACAGCCTGTTCAGCGATCGCCGTTTCGCCGGTCTGGACAGAATAAGTGACTCCAACCGGGTCTCGGTAGGCCTGACCAGCCGGGTCTATGATGCCGTAGGGGATGAGCGCCTCCGTCTGGCAGTGGCCCAGGCATTCGATTTTGTCGCCCCCAGGGTCACCCTCTATCCCAGCGATGAGGCGAGCACCAACACCCGCTCTCCCCTGTCGTTCGAGGGGGATGCCAAGATAAGCGAACAGTGGTTCGCCCATGCCGGCGCCCAGTATGACGTGCAGGAAAAAGAGTTCAGCTCCGCCAACAGTGCCCTGGAATACCGCCATGAGAAGCTGGTCAGCCAGGTCAACTACCGCTTCGTGCGTGATGCCAACTATGACCTCACCCGCAGCGGTGAGACGGCCAACATCAATCAGGTCGGCATGGTGGTGGGCTCGCCCATCAATGACCAGTGGCACATGTATGGCGGCTATTACTACGACCTGGATCAGAACGTCAAAGTCGACCGCAAAATAGGCGTCAAATATGACTCCTGTTGCTGGAGCATCAACTTCAACCTGGAGTGGGTCAACAGCCCGGATAACGTCACCTACCAGCCCACTTCGGAGCGTAGTTTCGGCATCCAGTTTGAAATGAAAGGATTGGGTAGTGTGGGTACAGGGGCCAAGGGCACCAGTCTGGATACAGATGCCCTGCCTTACATTCGTCCGTTTAACCTGCGGGACAAGTGAGTCATCGCAAAACGCCTTGAGAGATGGATATGAAGAAGACGTGGATTTCCCTGCTGACCGCAGGCCTGTTAGGTGTCATGAGCCAGAGTGCCCTTGCCTCCCCCGAGCTCATCGACAAGGTGCTGGCGGTGGTCAACAAAGACGTGGTACTCGCCAGCCAGCAAGAGGCCCTGGTCAACAAGATCAAGTTCTCTGCCAAGGAGAGCGGCCAGGCGCTGCCCGATGACGTCACCCTGCGCAAACAGGCGCTGGATCGCCTGATCCAGGAGAGTCTGCAATTGCAGCTGGCGGACCGGCAAGGTCTGAAGATAAGCGACACCCAGCTCGAACAGGCCATCAACAGCATCGCTGCCGACAACAAGATGAACCTGGAACAATTGCGTGCCCAGCTTGATCGGGAGGGCATCAGTTATGCCCAGTACCGGGAAGAAGTGCGTCGCGAGATCCTGATGAACGAGGTGCGCCGCAACCAGATCCGCCGCCGCATCAACATCTCGGATCAAGAGGTCAAGCAGGTGGTGCAGGCGTTGCAGAAACAGGGCCAGCAACAGCAGGAGTTTCATGTCGGTCACATCCAGATAGCCCTGCCGGACAACCCGAGTGCCGAGCAGCTCAATGCAGCCAAAGCCAAGATCGACAGCCTGCTCAAGCGCCTGCGTAACGGCGCAGACTTCCGCGAGCTGGCCATCGCCGAGAGCAATGGCCCCAAGGCCCTGGAAGGCGGCGACTGGGGCTGGATGAGCCCACAAGAGATGCCAACCCTGATGGCCGATGCGGTACAGGGTGCCAAGAAGGGTGACATCGTTGGCCCGCTGCGTTCCGGTGCTGGCCTGCACATCGTCAAGGTGTTCGATGCCAAGGGGATACAACAAGTGGTGCAGACCGAGGTCAAAGCCCGCCACATCCTGATCAAACCCTCGATCATCCTGAGCGAAGAGAAGGCCAAGGGCATGCTCGATGGCTTCCTCCACGATATCAAGAGCGGCAAAGCTGACTTCGCCGCCCTGGCAGAGAAGTACTCCGAAGATCCGGGTTCTGCGGTACAAGGCGGCGAGCTCGGCTGGTCCGATCCCAACGTCTATGTCCCTGAGTTCCGCGACATGGTCAATCGCCTGCAACCCGGTCAGTACAGCGAACCGTTCCGTACCAGCCACGGCTGGCACCTGGTTCAGCTGGAAGAGAGACGCAGCCAGGATGCCACCGACAAGGCTCAGGAACAGCGCGCTTACCAGCTGATCTACAATCGCCGCTTCGTGGAAGAGTCCCAGGCCTGGCTGGATGAGCTGCGCGATGAAGCCTATATCCGCATCGAAGGCGCCAGTAGTTGATGATTTGCCAACGTCTCGCAATAACGCCAGGTGAGCCAGCAGGCATTGGGCCGGATCTGGTGCTCGAGATCGCCCAGCGCGATTGGCCTCATCAGCTAGTGGTGGTGGCCGATCCTGCGCTGATGCGCCGCCGAGCCGCCATTCTGGGACTCGATATCGAACTCGTCCCCTACGATCCCGCCCTGCCCGCCACCCCCCAGCGGGCAGGTAGCCTGACCCTCTGTCCGGTCACCCTGGGGACAACCGAGGTGGCGGGCGAGCTCGACGAGGCCAATGGTGCCTATGTGCTGGCTACCTTGCAGCGCGCCTGTGATGGCAACCTGAGCGGCGAGTTTGCCGCTGTGGTCACAGGCCCGGTGCACAAGGGCATCATCAACCAGGCTGGGGTCTCGTTCAGCGGCCACACCGAGTTCTTTGCCCAGCAGGCCGGGGTCGGCGATGTGGTCATGCTGCTCGCCACCGACGGCCTGAGGGTGGCGCTGGCCACCACCCACATTCCCCTCGCCAATGTCGCTCGAGCCATCACGGCGGAGCGTCTGGGCAAGGTGATCCGCATTCTCAATGCGGATCTGAAAAGCAAGTTTGGCATTGCGAGTCCCAGGATTTACGTCTGCGGCCTCAATCCCCACGCCGGGGAAGGGGGTCACCTGGGCCGGGAAGAAATAGACGTGATCGAACCCGCTCTGAACGCCCTGCGCCAGGAAGGGATCGATCTGGTTGGCCCCCTGCCAGCCGATACCCTGTTCCAGGAGAAGTACCTCAAGGATGCGGACGCGGTACTGACCATGTACCACGACCAGGGGTTGCCCGTGCTCAAGTACAAGGGCTTCGGGCGCTCGGTCAATATCACCCTCGGACTCCCCTTTATCCGTACCTCGGTGGATCACGGCACTGCGCTGGACTTGGCAGGCAAGGGCCTGGCAGATTCTGGCAGCCTGATCACCGCGCTTAACCACGCCATTCTGATGGTAGAGAAAAAAATATGAGCAGTAAGATGCACATGGGCCACACGGCCCGTAAGCGTTTCGGTCAGAACTTCTTGCACGACAGCTATGTGATCGATCAGATAGTGGCCGCCATCAATCCACAGCCGGGTCAGAACCTGGTGGAGATAGGCCCGGGTCTGGCAGCACTGACCGAACCGGTCGCCTCCCAGATGGACAAGATGACAGTGGTCGAGCTGGACAGGGACTTGGCCGCGCGTCTGCGCGAGCACCCCACCCTGAAAGAGAAGCTGACCGTGATCGAAGCCGATGCCATGCGTTTCGACTTTGGGACCCTGATGGGCGAAGGCAAGGGGCCGCTGCGCATCTTCGGCAACCTGCCCTACAACATCTCTACCCCGCTTATCTTCCACCTGTGCGAGTTTGCCGACCGGGTAGCAGACATGCACTTCATGTTGCAAAAAGAAGTGGTATTGCGGATGTGTGCCGGCCCCGGCAGCAAGGCTTATGGCCGCCTGAGCGTCATGGTTCAATACTACTGTCAGGTGATCCCGGTACTGGAAGTGGGTCCCGGCGCCTTCAAGCCAGCTCCGAAAGTGGACTCTGCCGTGGTGCGCCTGGTGCCTCACAAAAATCCGACCATAGTCGCCAAGGATCTGCGCTGCCTGAGCCGGGTCTGTACCGAGGGCTTCGGCCAGCGCCGCAAGACCATTCGCAACAGTTTTGCGAACTTCATCACCGTGGACCAGCTCACCGAGCTTGGCATAGACAGCACCCTGCGCCCGGAGAATCTCTCCCTGGAACAGTTTGTGACCATCGCCAACTGGTTGGCTGACCAGCAACAGGCCTGACATCATGGCGACACCGACCATTCATATCCGCCCTCATCCCAGCTATATCGAGGACAGCCAGGATCCCTACCAGTTTCTCTATCTCATCGAGATCCAGAATCTGGGACCTGGCTCGGCACAACTGCTCGCCCGGCGCTGGATCATCACCGATGCCAACGGCAAGATAGTGGAGGTCGAGGGGCCTGGCGTGGTCGGTGAACAACCCGTCATCCCCCCCGGTGAGACCTTCCGTTACCAGAGTGGTGTTCCCCTCGATACCCCCCTCGGGGTCATGGAGGGGAGTTATCGGATGCGGGATGACGCGGGCAATGAGTTCGATGCCCCCATAGCCCCCTTCACCCTGGCCGTTCCCCACATTATCAATTGAGGTTTCATGGCAAACTGTTTTGTCGGTGATATACAGGGTTGCTATGACGACCTGCGCCGCCTGCTCGAGCTGGCTGATTTTGATCCCGTAAAGGACAGACTCTGGCTGGCGGGGGATCTGGTGGCACGGGGACCGGACTCTCTCTCTGTGCTGCGCTTTGCCAAGTCTCTTGGGGATAGCGCCGTCTGCATACTCGGCAATCATGATCTGCATCTGCTGGCGGTCGCCGAAGGGGTGGCGCCCCTCAAGAAAAAAGACAGACTGCAGACCCTGATGGAGGCGCCGGACAGGGATACCCTGCTGGAATGGCTGCGTCATCGACCACTGCTGGCCGAGTGCAGCCACCCGACCAACCCTGTGATGATGGTCCATGCAGGTCTCTCTCCGGCGTGGGATGCCGATACCGCCCGCCGCTGTGCCAGGGAGGTGGAGAGCCTGCTGCGAAGCGACCAGTATCAATGGCTGCTGCATCACATGTATGGCGATCATCCCGACAGCTGGGATGAAGGCCTGCTCGGCATAGATCGCTATCGCTACATCATCAACAGCTTCACCCGGATGCGCTTTTGCCACGCCGATGGTCGGCTCGACTTCAAGTGCAAGCTGGGGCCTGATGAGTCGACGCCCGGACTGCACCCCTGGTTCGAACTGCGGGAACGTCATAGCGACGATCCCACCCTGGTATTCGGTCACTGGGCGGCCTTGATGGGCAGCACTGGCCGCAGCCATATCAAGGCCCTCGATACCGGCTGCGTCTGGGGCAACAGCCTCACCCTGTGGCGCCTGGAAGATGATGCCCTGATCAGCACCCCCTGCCCCGCGCATGCTCGCTGAGATATGGGCCCAGCGGCGATCCGCAGAAGCACAGACCAATAAAAAGGCCCCTCACGGGGCCTTTTTATTGTCAACACCCTACCCCTAGGGCGACACCGCCGATGGGCCGTGGCGCACCAGGGTCTCGAAGCGATAAGCGTGGGGGTTCTTCTCATCCGGCTGATGAGCCTCGCTCGCCACACAATGCCACTCCTGCGCCTCATAGGCCGGGAAGCGGGTGTCACCCTCCACATTCAGGTCAATCTGGGTGAGATAGAGGGTGTCGGCCTGGTTCAGCAACTGACGATAAAGATTGCCGCCGCCAATCACCATCAGCTCCTCCACCTCTCCTCCCTCATCAAGGCTGCTCAGCACGGCCTCCAGGGAAGAGAACACCTCGACACCCTCGGGGGCATAGTCCGCATTGCGGCTGATCACCAGATTACGCCTTCCCGGAAGGGGACGACCGATGGACTCGAACGTGCGACGCCCCATCAGGATAGGTTTACCCAAGGTCACCCGCTTGAAATGGGCCAGATCGGCGGGCAGATGCCAGGGCATCTGGTTGTCCTTGCCAATCACGCGATCACGGGCCATGGCGGCAATCATGGAAATCTTCATGGCGTCACTCTCACAGCATCTCTCACACAATGGGCCGGTTACGGTACACGACCAGCGAGGGTATCGCCAGCCCGAAGCTCAGGGCGCCGACGATAAAGATAGCCTTCAACCCATTCTCCAGGGCGCTCTGGATAAGCTCCAGGGTCACCCCGTGAATATTGAGTTCGACAATGGCAATCATCGTCTTGAAGGCATAGCTGCCGGGGATCATGGGGATGATGGAGGCCACGCTGAACACGGGACGCGGGGCCAGCAGCCGCCGCGACCAATGGACACAGACAAAGCCGACCGTGGTCGCCGCCGCCAGAGTTGCCCACTCGATGGGCATCCCCTCATGCATCAACAAGGTTCGCAGGCTATGGGCCAGGGCGCCGCCCATGGCGCAATACTTAAGCATGCGGGGCGGCACATTGAACAGCATGGCAAAGCCCACCGCCGGGATAGCCGACCAGAAGCCATCCCTGGCCAGCAGCCAGAACAGCTCCATCATGGCCGCCCCCCCCAGATCCCGCGGTCTGACGATGTGACCAGTCGGGTAACGAGACTGAGACTTCTATCCGAGCCCCTCGAAACAACCACCAGCTGTAATGGCATCATACTTTCCACCCCCAGATCCCGGTAACCGACATGGCAAGCACTATGCCGACAGCGGCACTGATGGTGAGCAGGGTCGCGGTCCCCCAGCGGGCCAGCCCCATATTGAAGTAGCCCTTGACCATGTCGGAGACCGCATTGATGAGGGGAAACCCCGGCACCAGCAACAGGACGCTCGCCGCCATGGCGAGGTAGGGTTGCTGGCCCCAGCCGAAGAAGGTGGCGCTGGAGGCGAGCAGAGTGGCGATGAAGCCGGTCACGGCAAAGTTGATGAGGGGGCTGTGATGGTGGCGCGCCATCAGCTGACGTCCCCGCATGGCGCAGGCGCTGGCGAGGAAGGTCACCAGGAAGATGGGCCAGTCGCCGCCAAACAGCAGGCTGAAGGCACCGCAGGAGAGGCCCACCATGGGCACTACCAGCCAGGGGTGGTAGTGGAACGGCTTGATGGCATCGAGTCGCTGCCTGACTTCCCGCGCCCCGATGAGGTGCTTCTCCGCCATGATGCACAGTCGTTGTACCTCGCATACCACCTGCATATTGATGCCGTGCTCGCGCACCCGGCGGGTGGTGGTGACGCAATGCCCCTGATAGAGGCTGGTCAGCACGATGGCGCTTGAGGAGATGGCCATTTCGACACTCTCCAACCCAAGCGCCAGACCCAGCCGCATTGTGGTTTGCTCGATGAGCCGGCTTTCGGCACCAAACTGGGCCAACATCTGTCCTGTCTTGACGAGGATGCGGGTGACCTCTGTCTGCTGTTCCCGGGACAGCACCCTTCTTGGACTGATACTTCTCATATTCCCTTCGAGTCGTAGCGTTAAAGGCGCTATCTTAGCCTAGCTGGCCAGGCTATTCACCCATCCTTGGTAGGGTATATTAGGGTGAGAGATCAACTAACCGAATGAAAAATAGCTTGAAAGCGATATCACTCATAATAATGGGTGCAATCAACAACCAGCATGGGATAGTAATCTCCTTAACATCACAACATGCCAGCGCGACAAATAAAACTCGATAAAACAATGTTTGACTCATCCGCCAGGTCATCCGGAATAATAATTTTCCACGCTATAACACGGCACAGGTCATTGCCGAATGGCACTTATTTATGGCGATGGTCCTGCAACGAGACCACATTATCGCGCGGTGGCAATGGGGGAAGTTCATCCTCTTCCGAGAAATAGCAGAGCCGGCTCATCTCGCTTCGCATCAGGAAGAAGGAGTCTTGCATCATGTTGACGATGCGAAGACAGCTGTCGATGGGGTTCTTGGCCAGTCTGCGCTGGCAGTCGACCTGAAACTGCAATCCTCTCAATCTGCGCTGCTGATCCGGATTGGCTGTTTCTATCACCGCCTCTATCTGTTCATAGAGCAGGGTCTCAAGCAAGTGAGGCTCTGTTGCGGCCAGTCGTTTCAAGGTATCAAAATCAGGTAATTCCATATCGCCCTCCACTCTCGCATCGAGAGGGTGTGATGCCGGAACATTGCCTGTTCCAGCCTCTCCTACTGGTTATATATGCCAAGGGGGAGCGGAGTTCAATTTACCATTAAATCGCTTGCGGGCTTCCATTGAATACAATTCCCTACGACAAGAACATATTAATCATTGCAGATCAGCATCTTGAATTTTTAAATCGAAGCTCATCCCGAACCATGATCTCTTATACATTTTTAACAAGCCGGGTAGCACTATTATTCCCATTGCGGACTTTACGTCTGAAAATGTATTTTCAAGCTGTTCGACAACCCCATGAACAATCACGCGACATATTGGCCACCGAGCCCAGGATTTAACATATCTATCTGATTATGCTATTTTATTTCCCTATCTATCGCGACAGACAAGGGATCGTATGAATAAGGCAAAGATCGGCATAGTCACCGTCAGTGACAGAGCCAGTGCAGGCATCTACGAGGACCTCTCCGGCAAGGCCATCATGGACACGCTTGGGTGCTACCTGAGCTGTGAGTGGGAAGCCGTCTACCGCCTGATCCCGGACGAACAGCCCCAGATTGAGGCATGCCTGACTCAGCTGGCGGATGACGCGCAGTGCTGCCTCATCGTCACCACCGGGGGCACAGGGCCCGCCAAGCGTGATGTCACCCCTGAAGCGACCGAGGCGGTGTGCGATCGCATGATGCCGGGCTTTGGTGAGCTGATGCGCGCCGAGTCGCTCAAGTTCGTCCCGACCGCCATTCTCTCCCGCCAGACCGCAGGCCTGCGGGGCAGTACCCTTATCGTCAACCTGCCAGGCAAACCAAAATCCATTCGCGAGTGCCTGGATGCTGTCTTCCCCGCCATTCCTTACTGCATCGATCTGATGGAAGGGCCCTATCTCGAGTGCGATGAGAACGTCATCAAGCCTTTTCGCCCCAAGCAGTAAGCTCTGCTCACCCCCAATAAAAAGAGGCGCCCAAGAGCGCCTCTTTGCCATGCCGGCCATCACGGCCAGCGCTTGAAGATGAGCGAGGTATTGATGCCACCAAAGGCGAAGTTGTTGGACATCACGTACTCCACATCCAGCACCCGGCCGCCGCTGCGGATATGGTCCAGCGGGGCGCAGGCGGGATCCGGCTCGTTCAGGTTGAGGGTGGGAGAGAACCAGCCCTCATTCATCATCTCCAAAGAGAGCCAGGCCTCGATGGCGCCGCAGGCTCCCAGGGTGTGACCAAGGTAGCTTTTCAATGAGGAGATGGGGGTCTTGTCCCCGAAAATAGCACCTGTGGCATGACTCTCGGCAATATCGCCACGCTCGGTCGCCGTGCCGTGAGCACTGATATAGCCAATGTCCCCGGCCTGCAAACCGGCATCGTTCAAGGCCATCTCCATGCAGAGTTGCATGGTTTCTCTCTGGGGCTGGGTGACATGGGCGGCGTCGCAGTTGGTGGCAAACCCCACCAGCTCGGCGAGGATGGTCGCGCCCCGCGCCAGGGCATGCTCCAGCTCCTCCAGCACAAGGGTGCCAGCCCCCTCCCCTATCACCAGCCCATCGCGATCCCTGTCAAAGGGTCTGGGGCTCTGCTGCGGAGTCTCATTTTGCAAGCTGGTCGCGAACAGGGTGTCAAACACCACGGCCTCAGAAGGGCAAAGCTCCTCCGCGCCACCCGCCACCATCAGATCCTGATAGCCATGCTTGATCGCCTCATAGGCATAGCCAATCCCCTGACTGCCGGAAGTGCAGGCGCTCGAGGTGGGAATGACCCGGCCACGCAGCCCAAAGAAGAGGCCAGTATTGACCGCCGCCGTGTGGGGCATCATCTGCACATAGGTGGTTGCAGTGATGCTGGCCGTGGTCTTGTCGTTGAGCATGGCGCCGAAGGCGCTGATGGGCGCAGTACTGCCGGTGGAGGAGCCGTAGGCGATGCCGGTGCGGCCACCGGTCAGTACCGGGTGGCCAATCAGGCCAGCCTGGCTGAGGGCCAGCTCGGTCGCCACTGTGGATAGCTGTGAGACGCGGCCCATGGCACGGGTCTGCTTGCGGGTATAGTGGCTCGGCAATGCAAAGCCCGGGATGGGGGCGGCCAGTCGGGTATTGAGCCCCTCATAGACGGCCCACTCCGGCATCTGGCACACCCCATTGCGCTCGGCCTTGAGGCGCGGCCCCACGCTCTGCCAGTCGTTGCCAAAGGCGGTCACTCCGGCCATGCCGGTCACCACGACCCGCCTGTTGTTCGCGCTCATATCAGGCCTCCATTGATGGAGATCACCTGGCGAGTCACGTAAGCCGCTATGTCCGACATCAGGTAGGAGACCAGCCCCGCCACTTCGTCAGCCTGGCCCATGCGCTTGAGCGGTATCATCTTCATCGCCTCGGCCTCTACCTCGGCATTGACCATGCCGGTGTCGATGAGCCCGGGGGCCACGCAATTGACGGTGATCTTGCGTTTGGCGAGCTCCAGCGCCAGAGCCTTGCTGGCCCCGATGATGCCCGCCTTGGCGGCGCTGTAGTTGACCTGACCTCTGTTGCCCATGATGCCTGAGACGGAGGAGAGAGTGACGATGCGCCCGCCCCGGCGCAGCCCAATCATCGGCATGATGCAGGGCTTGAGCAGGTTGTAAAAACCATCCAGATTGGTGTGCAGCACCCCATCCCAATCTTCATCGGTCAAGGCCGGGAAGGCGCCATCGCGGATGACACCGGCGTTGCTGACCACGCCGTAATAGGCGCCATGGGTCTCGATGTCCGACTCGAGCCGGGTTCGGCACTCTTCCCTGTTCGAGATATCGAACTGGATCAGTCGCCCCTGGCCCCCCGCCGCAACTAGCTCGGCCAAGGTTGCCTCTGCGCCTGAGCGATCACTGTGATAGTGCACCACTATGTGAAAGCCATCCCGGGCCAGCGTCAAGGCGATGGCCCGGCCTATGCCCTTGCTGGCACCCGTCACCAATACGGTGGAACTCATAATCAATCCTTCCCTAACAAATTCAAATAATTCGGTCCCAGGCCCCCGCACAGACCATCAGGCTGCACTGGATTACCCGACATCAAGACTGAGCCAGACCGGCCACGCTCACGCGGTGTCCAAGAGAGTGGCCAGCTCGCCCTCACTGGGCAGATAAGTACTGAGCCGCGCCTCGGCGCAGGGCCGATCGCCACTGAGGATCCGGCACTCGAAACTGGCCATTCCACCATCTTCCAGCAGGCATTCGGCCTCGATGATTAGCCGCTGCCCCGCCGCGAAGGCGGACACCTGACTCTGATACTGGCGACTGCCGAGCAGCATGCCGATACGCACCGGCTCGTCTCGCTCACGTCCCCGCATCCCGGCCCAGGCGGCTATGGTCTGGGCCATCAGCTCTATGCCGACCCAGGCGGGCAAGTTTCCCTGCTCATCGAGCAGCAGCGCATGCTGCACGCCGACCCGGGTCTCGCAACGCACCCTTGCGCCCTGATAATCGAGCAGGCGATCGAGCAGCAGCATGGGGGCCTGATGGGGTAACAGCTCGGCGATGGTTATCTTATTCATGTTCTGTAGTCATCTCTTGTGCCGCGAGACCACGCTCCCCATCGGGGCATGCAAGATCGCGGCGGCCCAGCAGCAGGCTGACGTTATTGCCACCAAAGGCGAAGGAGTTCGACAGTGCCAGAGTGATGGGGTCAGCCAGGCTCTTGCTGGAAAACGCGGGTCCGCCCCCTTGCACCAGTTGAATCGGCACCAGCGCAGGATCCTGCACTGCACCCTGGTCGGGGGCAGCCTGTCCCAGCTCCATCAGCAGACAACAGAGCGCCGCCTCGATGGCGCCTGCGGCCCCAAGACAATGGCCGGTCAACATCTTGCTGGAACTGCAAGGGGCCGTCTCACCCTCCCCAAACAACCGGGCGAGTGCACGGCTCTCCATCTCATCGTTGAGCCGGGTCGCGGTGCCATGCAGGTTGATGTAATCGAGTTCGCTGGCATCAATGCCCCCCTGGCACAGGGCCATGCGCATCGCCGCCTCTGCCCCCAGCCCCTCCGGATGAGGCGCCGATATATGCCAGGCATCGGAGGATTCACCAGCCCCCAGCAATGCCAGCGGGGCCGGGGTCTGGCTCAGCACAAAGAGGGCAGCCCCCTCCCCGATGTTGATGCCCCGTCTAGCTTCGCCGAAGGGACGGCAGCGCGTCAGGCTGAGAGACTCCAGGCTATCAAAGCCATTGAGGGTCAAACCGCACAGGCTGTCGGCCCCCCCGACGATCACCGCATCGGCCATCCCGGCCGCCAGCAACCGCTGGCCGCTGATAAAGGCGCGCGCACTGGAAGAGCAGGCGGTCGAGATGGTATAAGCCGGCCCCGTCAGGGCCAGCTGGCGCGACAGAAACTCGCTCGGCGAGCCCAGCTCCTGCTGGCGGTAGTCAAAGGCAGGGGGGAGTGACGCCCCCCGTTCGCAGGCGGCGACCGCCAACTCCGCCTCGGCAATCCCGGCCGTGCTGGTGCCAAGCACGATGGCGATGCGATCAGCCCCCACCCTGGCCTTGAGCTCATCGAGCCTGGGCTGGATCTGAGCCAGGGCCGCCAGCAGCAGTCGATTGTTGCGAGAGTCATAGGCCGCCAGCGCGTCAGACAGCGGGGGCAACTCGCTCCTCACCCGGCCAACCGGCGTGAGTCTGCCATCGCTCAGGGCCTGATATTCGGTGTCGAGCGGGCTGATGCCCTCCGCCTGCCAGGCGGCCAGGGCCTCGCTTACCGCCAGCTTGCCCTCGCCCAGGGCACAGATCAGGCCGTAATCCTGGATAAAACAGGGGGACACGGGATTGATGAGCACTGTCATGGGGCCAACTTCTCCATCAGTAGCTGGTACTCGAAGGCGTGCTGCACCAGACGCACAGGCTCACGCTCCCCGCCAATATCTTGATAGAAGATCTCGCTCACCAATTTGCCCCCGGGATCCCTCAGGCGCCGCACCATGCCCTCATCCTTGAGCTGCCACCCTCTGGGCAGCTGCGCCTGCCAGGCGGGAATGGGCCAGTAGCTGAGCATCACATCGGCCACTACCTGGGCCACGGGCGGCAGGGCAGTGCCGCCCAGCAGACTGGAGAGTTGCTCGGTGCGAATCGCCTCACCGTCATAGCTCACGCGAAACAACCGGATCCCGCTCGGGGTCAGCCCCACCAGGGTGAGTTGGCGACCATCGGCTTCCAGCACCGCCAGCAGCTGATGCTCCCCACTTTGGGTCCGGGCACTCAGCAGCTGCTGACGATAAAGTGGCTGCGCCAGGGTTGGCACCGGCAACACCAGGCTGGTGCCCGGGGTCAGGAAGGCGCGATTATCCGGCGCAGGGGCGGGCTGGCTGGCACAGGCGCTCAGCAAGCTGGCGCATAAACAGAGAGGCAGAAGCGGCTTCATCTTGTGTCCCGGGGATCTAGAGTGGGCCAAACAGGGGTGAGGGTCATGGGGTCATCACCTGTCCAGCACCAGAGGAGATAAGAGGAAAGCGGTAAAGATACCGCCGCTCAGCACCAGACCGAAGCCCGCAATGGCCGGAGTGTGACTCAGGGCCAATAGCCCGAATGCCAGCTGGGTGGTCAGGTTGGCCAGCAAGATGGCGAGCAGGGTCGAGCGCTGACGATGGGGATCGGCACCACTGTGGGCAAAGAAGAGCCCGTAGTCGATGCCGATGCCAAAGATGAGACTCAGCGCCAGGACCCCGAACAGGGTGAGCGGCTGGCCGCAGGCCGCGAGCAGGGCCAGCCCCGCCCCCAGCGCCAGGACGTTGACCAGCAGGACTCGCCCCCCCCTGCGCCAGCCGAGCCGCCAGCCGAGCAACAGGGCGACCAGTCCCATGGCCAATCCCAACAGCTCGGCCAGCTTGATGCGGTAGTGAGCGAACAGCTGGCTCCACTGAGCCCGCTTATCCTGCCAATAGACGCCAGGCTGGTTCGCGGCCAGGTTTGCCATGGCAGCGGGCGCACTCACCCCCGAGATCGGCAGCCAGATGGCGACCCGGCCATCGGCCAGGCGGTGCCAGAGCAGACGGCTCCCCTCGCTGACCGGGCTGGCCAGCCACAGCGCGGGCGTAAGAGGTTGCCAGGGTCTGGCGATCCCCTTGGCCGGTACGCCGGCCTGGTTGAGCGCCGTCACCACCTCGGGCAGGAGCTTGCCAAGGGCGTCGTGATCCGCCTTTTGCTGCGCCAGGGATGGCAGCCACTGAGCCAGCGAGACAAACCCGGTCAATTGTCCCTGCGCCTTGGCCAGGGTGAGCGTCCGAGTCAGGGCCTCTAGCCGCTGCAAGACCGCCTCCCCGTCCTCCCCCGTGACCAGGAACCCCAGCATGCCCCCCTGCTGGCCTGTGAGATGCTGGATCTGCCGCTCCTGGGCTTGCAACTCAACGGGCAGGGGTTGCAGGCGACCAATGTCATCGTCAACCTGCAACCGGTTCAGCCCCGCGACCACCAGCAACAGGCTGATCAGCGGCAGCCCCCAGCGCAACGTGCGTCGCTCGCGCCACAGCTTGAGCCAGCCGCTCAACCACACCAATACTGCTGGCTCCTCTTGCGGCAGAGGGCCCAGCCAGAGCGGAAAGAGACAGACAACGGTCACGAAGGCCGCAGAGAGCCCGACCAGAGCGCACAGCGCCAGCTGCTGCAGGCCGGGGAAGGGCGCCAGCCAGAGCAGGCCATAGCCGATCAAGGTAGTGAGCAGCGCCAGCCAGAGGCTGGGTAACAGCCGGGCCCGGGTCTGATGAGGGCTCTCCTCGGCCCCATTCAGGCGCCGCTCGCTGAGAAAATGCAGGCCGTAGTCGATGGCGATGCCGATGAGACTGGTGCTGATCACCAGGGTAAAGAGGTGAACCTCGCCAAACCAGATCAGGACAGCCAACAGCCCCCAGCCCAGGCCGATAATGATGGGCAGCAGGGCGAGGCAGAGCGCACGGGTCGAACGAAACACAACCCAGATAAGCAGCATCACCCCAATCAGCGAGCCCAACCCTATGGTGGAAATATCTGCCTGAGCCAGGTTGCTGGCGTGCTGGCTATAAAACAGCGTGCCACGGCGGAGCAGCTCAACCCCCGGATAGTGTGCCTTGAGTCTCTGCTCCGCCTCGTCGAGCCGGCTCAGCAAGGCACCATTGCGAGCGAGGTCGAAGGCCGAACGGTCCAATTCTGCCCGCAGCAGATACCAGCGCCGCCCGCTCTCATCCTGACTCACCAGCCAGTCATGGTCCAGCCGCAAGGCGGTGGCGACCTGACCCTGCACCCCGGCCCGTGTCAGCAGCAGGGGATCGTTTTGCCACTCGGCGCGCGAGACTCCGCCAAAGGGGCTGTAGATCTGGCCGAGTACCCACTGGCTCCAGGCGTGCGGCCCTGCGGCGAGCCGCTCCCGGCTGACGCCATCGAGGCGCTGCCAGGCGTAGTCATGCAGATACGCTTGCCAGGCACCGGCCAGCTCGGGCTGGGCGCCGCGAACGCTACTGAGCTCGGGCAGCGCCCTCAGGGCATCCTCCCAGCTTTGCGCGGCGATCCGGCTATCCTGACCCGCAGGCAGACTCAGCATCCAGACCAGTTGACCATCAAGCTGATGCAGCAACCCTTGCTGCAAGGCCGGATCCAGAGAGGATCGCTCACTTTCGGGTAACAGATCCATCAAACTGGTGTTGATGCGGCTATGGGGCAGCAGATAACCCAGTGATGCCAGTGCCAACAGGCAGAGCAGCAGCCAGCCCAGGGCCAGCCTGCGCCAGCTTGCCTCGCTGATGCCGGCGGCAAGGGGTGGCGGTGCTGCGATGATGGGTAATTTAGGGGGCAAAATGAGCCTCTTGCTCAGGGGGAAGCGGCAGGTTCACCGTCTGCCAGTGAGAGAAGTGGATAAGGGTCTCATCCCCTTGCTTGTCCACGATCAGCAGCCTGTCCAATTGCTCACCCCCGCTCAAGCCAAGCCGGGCAAACACCTTGTCCAGGGGAGGCGCCAGCGGAGTCAGGGTCAAGGTCCAGCCCTGCTCGCCAGATTGAAACGCCAGCTCAAAGTAGCGGGCCAGTGCCTGCTCATCCGAGCCGAACAGTGCCAGCAACATCTTGCTGAACTCGAGCAGTTGGGGGTTATCGATCACCTCGGCGCGCCCCTGACCAACTCGCTGGCTCATGCGCTGGTCGGTGAGACTCAGGCCCAGTTCGAACGGCGCCTGCTGATGCCACCAGAGCCCCTTGCCACGCACCAACAGCAGATCACCGCTGGCGCGCAGGGGCTGGCTTAAGCCCGCCACCTGCTTCTCCTGCTCAAACTGGGCACGCTGGGCCTGATGCTGACTCAGCAACTGGCGCACCTCATCCTGGCTCAGGACCTTGGCCTGCAAACAGACTGGGCTCAGGGCTGCCAACAGCAGCAGGCTGACTCGCAACCAGGCCCTCATTCGCTCACTCCGAGCTTGTCGAGCAACACCCGAGGGGAGGCCAGGCACATCTCGCCACTCTCCTTGTTCACCGCCACCTGAATACTGTAGCCCTTGCTGGTGCGTGCCCCGCTCAGGAGATCGAACAGCTGGTACTCAATCTTTAGCCGGTTCTGGTACTCACAAAGCCGGGCTTCGACCCGCACCTTCTGGCCAAAGCGCAGGGGAGCCATGTATTTGAGCCGCAAATCGATGATGGGCCAGAGGTAGCCGGAGGCCTCCATCTGGGGGTAGTTGTAATCGATCTGTTCAAGCAGGGCACAGCGGGCCAGCTCGATGTAGCGCACATAATGGCCATGCCAGGCGACAGCCATCATGTCCACGTCATGAAAGGGGATCTCGACCTCTATGCTGTGGCTGATCATCCAGGTTTCACTCTGCATGTGTCTTGTCTCCATAGAGTGGATAGTGGCGGGCCTGCAGCCGGGCGATCAGGGCTCTTAGCTCCTGCTCCAGGGGCCTGTCCTCCACCAGAGGGGCATGATGCGCTCGCACCGCCAGCACCATCTCCCGCAAGGCCGGGCTCAGATCGGCCAGGCTAAGCTGCTGCAAACCGAGGCGCAGCTCGACCCCCTGCACAGCCGCCAGCAGACAGGCGGCACCGACCTGCTCGGTCAGGGTCAGCACCCGCAGGGCATCCCGCGCCGCTATGGTGCCCATGCTCACCTTGTCCTGATTGTGGCACTCGGTAGATCGGGAGAAGACGCTGGCCGGCATGGTCAGCTTGAGGGCCTCGGCCGTCCAGGCGGAGACCCCGATCTGCACCGCCTTGAAGCCGTGGTTGATCATCTGTCGCTCGCCGCAGGCACCGGAGAGGTTGCTCGGCAGGCCGCCGTTGAACTTGCTGTCCACCAGCTGGGCCAACTGGCGATCGAGCAGGTCGGCCAGATTGGCCACCGCCGTCTTCATGCTGTCCATGGCCATGGCGATGTGGCCGCCATAGAAGTGACCGCCGTGCATCACATGCTCGAAATCACCATCGATGAGGGGATTGTCGTTGGCGCTGTTGAGCTCGTTTTCGATGAGCTGACGCCACCAGGGCAGGCTGTCGGCCACCACGCCGATGACGTGGGGCGCGCAGCGCAGGGAGTATCTGTCCTGCAGCCGGTCGCTGTGGCGGGGCAGCTCGCCCGCCACCAGATCCGCCCTCAGCCAGGCGGCGATGCCCTGCATGCCGGGATGGGGCTTGGCCGCAAACAGCCTCTCGTCGAAGTGGAAAGCATTGCCCCCCATGGCGACGCTGACCAGGGCGGTGATCCGGGTCGCCAGCTTCATCAGGTATTCGGTGCGGGCATAGGCGAGGCAGGCCAGCGCCGTCATCACCGAGGTGCCATTCATCAGCGCCAGCCCCTCCTTGGGGCGCAGGCGCAGCGGCGTGACCCCGAGTTCCTGATAGACATCGGCGGTGCTCGCCAGCTGACCATCCCGATAGAGCTCGCGCTCCCCCACCAGTACGGCGGCCACATAGGAGAGCGGGGTAAGATCGCCGCTGGCACCGACCGATCCCTCTTCGGGAATACGGGGGATCAAGTCCTGCTCCAGCAACCAGCAGAGCCGCGCAAGCAAAGCCTGGCTGACTCCCGAAACGCCCTGGGCCAGGGAGCAGAGCCTGGTCGCCAGCACGGCGCGCCCGGCCTCCAGGCTCAGGTTTTCCCCCAGGCCACAGCCGTGGAAACGGGTCAGGTGCAGGGGCAGTTCGGCCACCAGGGCGGGAGGGACGGCCCGGGTGACCGAGTCACCATAGCCCGTCGTCACCCCATAGATGACCCCCTCCTCGCTCAACAAGCGATCGAGAAAATCGGCGCCGCGCTGAATACGGGCCCGAAAGGCGGGATCCGGATTGAGTGTTGGCACGGCCCGCCCTTCGGCCAGGGCGACCACCTGCTCTATACGCAGGGGCCCGGCCCCGAAGGTGACTTGTTGCTGGTCATCATCGGCCTTGCGGGTATAGGAGGTATCACTGTTCATCATGAGTTAGCTGCCAGAAATCGAAGAAGTTGAACCAGTCCAGCGGCGCCCGAAGGCAATGGTGCTGCAATCTGTCCGCATAGGCCTGCACCCAGCGTTGCAGCGCCGCCTCCCGGTTGCTGCGTGGCAGCATTAGCCGCTCGGCGAAGGGCTCGAAATGGACCCGAAAACGCCCCTGCTCCTTGAGGCCGAACATCAGGTAGACGGGGCAGACGAGCACGCTCGCCAGGGCGAAGGGGCCCAGGGGGAAGGGGGCCGGGGCGCCGAGAAAGTCGGCCCAGACTACCCGTTTTTCCCGGGTGACCGAGGTGCGATCACCGACGATCACCACCCACTCCCCCGCCTCTATCTTCTCCTTGAGCAGTATGGCGGTGTCCGCCCCCATCTCCTGCACCTGGATGAGGTTGAGACCGGATCCTGGATTGATCTGTTTGAGCAGGGCGTTGAAGCGGGCCGCATGACGGGTGAACACCAGGGCGTTGATGGTGACCTGACCGGCCTGGGTACCGAGTGCCCGGCACAGCTCGAGATCGCCGAGGTGGGAACCAAGCAGCAGCAGGCCCTGACCGTTTCGGATCGCCGCCTCGTGGTGCTCGCGCCCCACCAGCTCGACCTGCCCGGGCACTATGTCGCCGCGCCAGCCCGCCAGCTTGTCCAGGGCCGCCTCGCCAAAGCGCAGCAAGTGGCGAAAGCTGGATCTCGGCTCAGCAGGCAGACTCACCCCTTGGCTCCTGGCGAACGCTTCGAGCCGGGCCAGATACTGCTCGGAGGCCTCCCGTTGACGGCGGCCGGTCAGCCAGAAATAGCCGATCACCGGGTAGAGCAGTGCCTTGAACCCTCTGCGCCCGAGCAACCGGTAGCTGGCCAGCATGATCTGCAACCCCAGCAAGCTGCCCCGCTCCGGGGTGCGCGACCAGTGCGCCTTGCCCTGACGCCACAGCCTGGTCAGCCAGCCCTCGGAACGGGGACTGTTGCCATGAGAGATGCCCGAACCGGGCGCTTGCCGCGCCCCCCGGAGGCGGGCGGGCCAGCCCAGCAGGCGCAGCAACAGATCCCAGAGCAGGCGACACACCAGCCGGGTATGCATCCAGGAAATGTCCAGGTTGTCTTGCCAGAGCCGAAAGTGCGAGCTGCCATCGGCGGGATAGATGACCCGGGTCGGCACGAAGCGGGTTTCCACCCCGCGCCAGTGGAGGCGCACCATGATCTCGGTGTCAAAATCCATCCCCTTGCCAAGGGGGACCGCTGCCATCAAGGCACAGCTCCCGTCCAACGGATAGACCCGAAAACCGCACATGCTGTCCTTGATGGCAAAAGAGAGCGTTTCAATCCAGACCCAGACATGGGTGATGTAGCGGCCATAGAGGCGCCCTTTGGGTACGGTGTCGTCATAGAGCGGGCGGCCCGAGATCAGCGCCTCGGGATGGGCCTCGGCCTCGCGCAGCAGACGCGGCACGTCAGCAAGATCGTGCTGACCGTCCGCGTCTATCTGCAAGCCATGGCTGAAGCCACGCGCCAAGGCAGTCTTGAGCCCCGTCATTACCGCGGCGCCCTTGCCAAGATTCCGGGGATGGCGCAGCAGGCTCACCCACGCCTGATGCTCGCGAGCCAAGCCATCGAGGTCTGCGGCGGCTCCCGGCTCGCTGCCATCGTCGATCAGCAAGCAAGGCAGTCCCAGGGGGGCCAACGTGGCCAGCACCCCGGCCAGGGGGGCCGAGTGGTTGTAGCAGGGGATGATGATGCAGCAATTCAGGGGCATAGCGTCACCCGCCCACTGCTGGCGTGCTCGCCCGCAATCTTGTAGCTGAACAGCAGCTGGCCCTTATCGGCTTGCCAGGTCAAATGCAGGCAGCACTCCTGACCCGGGCGCAGCGGACGCTGGAACTTGAGCTGGCTCATGCCGCCAAAGGCCCTGTCCAGGCCAAGCAGCTGACCTGCGTAGTGCATGGCCCAATGTACCTGCGTCACGCCGGGCAGCAGAGGCGCGCCCGGAAAGTGACCGATAAACCAGGGCAACTCGGGATCAAGACGAAGCCGCAGCACCAGCGCGTCTTGGGTCATGACTTGCTCGAGCAGAGTCGGGAGTGTACTGATTTTCATGACGGCTGCGCCTGAGTCGGTCTTGTCCATCTCTCGCCTCGTCGGGTGACATGCTTCGGGCCCCGCCATCTCCTTGGCAAGCCCCCCATCAAACAGCGCCTTCAGCTCGGACCAGGGGCGCTTGCCCTGACTGCTCAATGGCAATGTCGCCAAGACCCGCACCCGGCGCGGCAGCGCCACCGGTTCGAGCCAGGGTCGCAACTGCTCACGCAGGGCGATGAGAAAGCGTCCGGGCCCCAGGGTCTGCCACTGCCGTTGCCCTTCTGAGGTCAACACCAGCACGGCACCGAGTAGTTGCCGGGCCGCCACCGTCAGGGGCAGCACGGCCGCCTCCTCGACCCAGGACAAAGCCTGCAGCCGGGTTTCAACCTCATCGAGGGAGATGCGCTTCTCTTCGAGCTTGATGAGGCGATCCCCTCGTCCCAGCAGATGAAAACCCGCATCAGCCAGTTGAATGCGATCGGCGCAGAGCAGCGGCGCATCATCGGGCAGAAAAGGGGAATGCAGCAGCAAGCGCTCATCGGCCGCCACCAGGGCCCTGACCCCCGGCATGGGGCACCAGGGGGTTTGGGGGGCCAGGCTCTGACGCCAGGCGATACCGCCGGTCTCGCTGCTGCCAAATACCTCTATGGGCAGTTGGCCAAACAGCTGACCGGCCCGAGTCGCATCCGCCAGCGCCAGGGGGCCGCCGGAGGAGACAATCAGGTGGCATCCTGCCCCCCCTATCTCGGGATCGAGCCGGCTCAGGAAGGCAGGAGAGGCGATCAGCGCCCAGGGCCCTCGCTGGCCTTTGAGCTGCTCCGGGTAGAGGGTCAGGGTACGAGCGAAAGGGATGCGCAGCACCAGAGGCAACAGGATCCGAAACAGCAGGCCATAGATGTGCTGGTGACTGACGCTCGCCAGCAGGTGAGTACCGACTAACCGCTGACCCCAAAGCGCCATCAACACGCGCAACTCGGCCTCGAGTTGATGCCATGACTTGGGGATGGCCTTGGGGGCACCGGTCGAGCCTGAGGTGAACAGCGTCAGTTGCAAACGGCTGGGGGCATGCCAGCGCTGCGTCGGGATCTCATGCGCTCCATCCGTCAGGGGCAGACGCAACCAGGGATGCTCGCTCCCCTCCCCCAACTGCGGGCTATCGGTCAATATGCCGTCAAAACCCGCCCCGAGTTCGGCCAGGGCAGCCGGACGCTGATGACCGGGCAGCACGGCCTCACGCCCCGACAAGGCGCAGGCGAGTAGCGCCTGGGCAAACAGCAGGCTGTCGTCGAAACAGAGCGCCCAGCGCGCTGCCGATGAGCTGGCGAGCACGCCCGCCAACGCCTCGGCGCCGCATCTCAGCTCACCGAAATGGCTATCTCCCTGGGGGCCGAACGCCACCAGCTCCTCGTCTCTCCGCGCCCAGATGGCGGCAAGCAAGTCCTGGCAAGGCGCGCCAGTGTGGAGAGCATCACTCATCAGGCAAAACCCCGCTTGACCCGCAGCCGCACCAGGTACTCCCCGCCCATCAAGAGTCCCATCAGCAGGTAACTGATCAAGCCGTTGTAGAGGCTCCACAGCGCCAGGTCTCCGTGCCAGATGGTGGCGGCGGCAAGCGCGCCGTTGACCACGAAGAAACCGCACCAGACCTGGGTCACGGTGCGGGTGTAACGCACTCCCGCCAGCGGCAGATCAGGATCGGTCAGGCGGGCAAGCCGCTCAACCAGACTCATGGGCTGGATCAGGCTCCAGCCAAACAGGCAGAGCAGCGCCAGAGAGACGGCCAGGGGATAATAGAGCAGCCAGTGCTGGGCCGAAAAGATGGCACTCAAGCCCGTCAGCAGCAGGCCAACACAGGCGAGCAGGCGGCCGAGCAGCAGCCACTCGCGCACCGGGGAAACACCGGGCAGCAGCCGCAGGGCAAAGGTGACCAGCAAGACGGCCAGCAGGGCGGAGCCACCCCAATGGGTCAGCCCCCAATAGACGGCCAGGGGATAGGTCAGCAGCAGCCCCCCTGCCAGCAGGGAGAGCAGCCGCAGCATGGGTCTGGCCTTGGGATCAGGCATCGGCCAGCAGGCGCTCGACCGCGTCGACCACGTCGGCTACGCTGCGCACCGACTTGAACTCTTCGGGCTTGATCTTCTTGCCGGTCAATTTTTGCAGGTGCACCACCAGATCGATGGCGTCTATGCTGTCGAGCTCCAGATCCTGATAGAGCTGGGCATCCAGGGTGATGTCCGCCTCATCCACCTCGAACAGCTTCATCAGGGTGGTCTTGATCTCGATAAAAATCTCGTCTCTGTTCATCTGTCTTTCTCCGAAAAGGGACGGGCTCAGGATTGGGACTGAACCAGGGCAGCCAAGGCTGCGACGCTGGCAAAGTGACGACGGGTATTCTCGTCATCGGCGGAGAGCACTATGCCGTAGCGCCCCTTGATGGCAAGGCCGAGCTCGAGCGCATCGATGGAGTCCAGGCCCAGACCATCGCCAAATAGGGGGGCCTGGCTGTCGATGTCGTCCGGGGTCAATCCTTCCAGATTGAGGCTGTCGATAATGAGTTGCTTTATCTCTAGTTGCAGGTCTTGCATTGCTGTTCCATACGCTGTCATTGGGTCCCGGGTTGCAGGACCTTGGTGAGAAATCGGGTTAACTGGCGGGCGGCCAGGGCGCTGCCCTGCTCGTTGCCGACCACCTCTGCGGCAGTGACCTGCGGCAGGAACTCCAGAATGAAGCTTGGCTTGCGCCTCGGCGTCCTGAACCATTTGTCCTGCTTGGTGAGGAAGCGCTCACTGCAGTAAATGCGTACCGGCTGCAGCGGCACCTGACTGCGGACCGCAAGCTGGGCCGCCCCCCGTTGCAGACGCAATGGCTCTCCCGGGGTGGTGCGGGTACCTTCCGGAAACACCAGCAGCAAGCCGCCGCTGCGTACCCGGGCCATACAGAGCGGCAATAATCGCTCTGCCTCCACATTGGGAATGTAGTCGGCGGCACGTACTACGCCGCCCAGAAAAGGATTATGCCACAAGGCTTGCTTGACGATGCAGTCACATACCGGCAGCTCGGCGGCCAGCATCACATAGTCGAGCAGACTGGGGTGATTGGCGACCACCAGGGCGCCGCGCAGATCGTGGGGCATGCCGATCACCCGATAGTCCAGCACCCCCAATCCCTTGAGCAGCCCCATGAACAGCCGAAAACTCTGCTTGATGCTGGCCTGGGCCAGGGTGCGACGTTGCTCGCCACGCAGGCAGAGGGCCAACAGCGGGAACCAGCAGAGGCTGAGCAGCAGGCCTCCCACGCCAAACACCGTGAAGCCAAGGGCGGTGCCAAACAGCCGCCAGAGCCGGTTCAACCGCGCCGCCATGCCCACTCCTGGTGCCCATCTCCCAGCAGGCATGTGGTTTGCTGCAACAAGCGAGCACGCCAGAATGCCAACGGCTGGGCCAGCTCGGGAGTGTGAGCCAGCGCCACCGCTCCTTCGCAGTACCAACGCTCGCCCTCTTCCTCATCCCCGAGTACCAGGGCGAGCGCATAGGGGGCCGTCGCCGGGAGCCAGGCGTGATGGAAAGCGGGGATCTCTCCCTCGAAGAAAACCAGCAACACGCGCCGGTAACCGGCCTGCAGGTTGGCGATCGCTTCGGTCACCCCCGCCATCAGGCTCCCTTCCCCTGCCGCCAGCGAACTCATGGGCAGCGCAGCCTTGCCCTGGATTGAACAGAGCCCGGCCGCCGTGTTGTGCACCGACATGGAGAAATCCGTGGGAGAGAGGGGCTTGGCAGCCGCCAGCCCCTGCAACAGTGTCATGGAACGCGCCAGCTCACCGTGGCGACTGACGAAGATGGCATTGTCGATGGGATGGCGGGCCAGCATGTCCAAGCCGAGCTGCACCGCGAGCCGGGCCCCGGCACTGAGGCGGCGGGCCATCATCATGGGCAGCAGCGGAGTCGGCGGCAACAGGGCAGCATCGGGCCACTGACCCTCTACTGCCCACTGTTGCCATTGGGTGTCGTGGTTCAGCCCGGGGGAGAGAGCCTGCGCATCAAGGAGTGAAAATGAGAGCATGATGGCGAGCTTCCGTCCTGGTGCGGCGCAATGGCTGATGAGTTGGATTAATCAGAGTACCGGCTGTCATCCGGCTAGAAACATGGCGAAATAATGCTACTTTGATGCCTGCCATTAATTCGGCGGCCATCATAGCATTATTTTCCATAAATAATAGATGACAGAACATATAAGCCCTTGTCTACAGTCATATTTTATTGAAAATAGTGCCATTATGTTGTCTCATTGCCCCGCTTCATAAGAAACCTACCTCGGGGAAAATAATGAATTTCATAACCAAATCAGGATTGTTGCTCGGCTGCATTCTGCTCGCCGCCTGCTCCACCAGCCAACCTGTCCGTAATCTGCCAGCCAATCAGGTGACCTTCACCCTGAGCGAGGAGCAGGTCGGCAATGCCATTCTCAATGGCGGCCTGAGCAAGGGCTGGGTGATGAAGAAAGAACAACCCGGTCTTATCCGCGGGCAATTGAATGTGCGCCAGCATCAGGCGGTGATCAATATTCCTTATACCGCTCATGACTACTCCCTCAATTACGTCAGCAGCATCAATCTGGATGACAATGGCAAGGGCGCCATCCACCGCAGTTATAATCGCTGGATCCAGGGATTGAACCAAGCCATCCAGATCGAGCTGTCCCGCACCAGCAATAATCAATAACCCCGGAGTGGCAGATCCTGTGAAACATTACCAAAGCGAGGGGCATGATGCCCTCTCCGCCATCAGCCAGGCGCAGCGTATCGCTTTTGCCCCCATGCTGTTCCAGGCGAGCTGGTGCTTGCGTGAAATCGGTGTGCTCGCCTACCTGGAGGATCGCGGCAAAGAGGGGGCAACGACGGCGGAGATCGCCAGCCACTGCGCGATCGGCGAATATGGCGCCGGGGTGCTGCTCGACATGGGGCTGGGGGGCGGGCTCTGCCATCTGGTCGGTGACCATTATGTGCTGGGCAAGGTGGGCAAATACCTGCAAAACGACCCCATGACCCGGGTCAATATGGATTTCACCCAGCATGTCTGCTATCAGCCCCTCGCCCATCTGCTCGATGCCATTCGGGAAGGCAAGCCCGAGGGGCTCAAGGTGTTCAACCGCGAGTGGGCCACCATCTATCCCCACCTCGACGAGTTGCCGGAGCCAGCCCGGGCCAGCTGGTTCGCCTTCGATCACTTCTACTCTGACTGGGCCTTCCAGCAGGCCCAGGATCATGTATTGGGCTATGCACCGCGTACTCTTTATGACGTGGGAGGCAATACCGGCAAGTGGGCCCTCTCCTGCGCGGCCCGGGATCCGGAGCTCGAGGTCACCATACTGGACTTGCCCGAGCAGCTCGCCCTCGCGCAGCCCCGAATAGAGGCCGCCGGAATGACTGCCAGAGTCACTGGCCATGGGGTCAACATGCTCGACGCCGAAGGTCCGTTGCCCGGTGAGGCAGACATCTGGTGGATGAGCCAGTTCCTCGACTGCTTCAGCCACGCGCAGATAGTCGTCATCCTCAAGCGCATTCGCCAGCACATGAAACCGGGGGCCCGGATCTGCATCCTTGAACTGTTCTGGGACAGGCAGAGCTTCGAGGCGGCCAGCTTCAGCCTCAACGCCACTTCTCTCTATTTCACCGCCATCGCCAACGGCAACAGTCGCTTCTACCACTCCAAGGAGATGTATCAGTGCCTGCGCGAGGCCGGTTTCCATGTGGAAGCCGAGCACGAGATCCCGGGCCCGGGCCACACCCTGCTGGTTGCCCGCCCGCTCCCCCAGGCGTCATAATGGCCTCCCCCCTTATCGAGGTGATTGCAATGCATCGTTTGAGACCCCTGGTGGCGCTGCTCGTCCCCCTCGCCCTTGCTGGCTGCGCCGACATCAAGGAAGCGGGCCGCACGGTCGGGCACACCACCAAGAACGTGACCCGCGACATTGGCCACACCACCCGGGACACCCGTGAGATAGGCCACAGCACCCGGGACGCGGTCAAACAGGTCGGGGATGAGCTGAGCGACTGATTTCGTCTCTGCCAATAAAAAAGAGAGCCCAGGGCTCTCTTTTTTTATTGGCGAACGGCGTGGCCTCAGAGGCTGCCGGCGATGCGCGCCCCGAGGGCTGCATTGTTCAGCACCAGCTGGATGTTGGCCGCCAGCGAGTTGCCACCGGTCAGCTCGCACACCCGGGCCAGCAGGAAGGGGGTCGATGCCTTGCCCTTGATGCCCTGTTCATCCGCCTCGGCCAGCGCCTGAGCGATTGCGCTGTCGATGTCGGCTCGCGCCATGGCAAATTCGCTCGGTATGGGGTTGGCCACCACAGCGCCCCCCGCCAGTCCCAGATCCCACTTGATGCGCAACGCCTCGGCCACCTCCTGGGGGGAGTCGAGCCGGTAATCCACCTTGAAGCCGCTCTCGCGGGTATAGAAGGCAGGCAGCTCCTCGCTCTGATAGCCGATCACCGGCACCCCTTGGGTCTCCAGGTACTCCAGGGTCAGGCCGATATCGAGAATGGACTTGGCCCCGGCGCAAACCACGGCGACCGGGGTCTGCGCCAGTTCCTGCAGATCCGCCGAGATGTCGAAGCTCTCCTGGGCGCCCCGATGGACACCGCCAATGCCGCCGGTGGCAAACACCCGGATCTTGGCCATGGCGGCGATGATCATGGTGGAGGCCACTGTCGTTGCCCCCATGGCGCGCTTGGCCAGCACGAAGGGGATGTCACGGCGGCTGCACTTGGTGACTCGGTGACCGGCGCGGCCCAGGGCCTCCAGCATGTCGTTATCCAATCCCACCTTGAGTCGGCCATCCATGATGGCGATGGTTGCCGGGATGGCGCCATTGTCGCGCACCACCTGTTCGACCCGGCGCGCCGTCTCCACATTTTGCGGATAGGGCATGCCGTGGGAGATGATGGTGGACTCCAGCGCCACGACGGGGTGGCCGGCAGCGAGGGCGGCGGCGACTTCGGGTTGGATATCGAGATAGCTTGTCAACATGGGTACTCCTCCAGAACACGTTCGACGGCGGCCTTGGACAGGCCGGAAAAGACGGTCTCATGACAACCGACGGTAAGGGCGGCGCAGCCGAGGGCAAAACGGGTGGTTTGCGCCATGTCGCTGCCGGCCAGCCAGCCATGGACCAATCCGGCCATGAAGGCATCACCGCCACCGGTCACGTTGTTGACCGGGCAGCCGAGGATGGGCAGGTGACCCTGCGTCTCCCCGTCACTATAAAAAATGCCCTGCTCGCCCAGGCTCAGAAACAGGCGCTGCACGCCGGCACTGTGGAACCAGTGCGCCGCCCTGGGCCAGGTATCCGGCCCTTCGATGGCGAAGCCGCACAGCTGTTCGGCCTCGCTGCGATTGGGTTTGAGGGTATGAATGCGGCCGAGCCAGGAGCGGATCTTCTCCACCTTGGCTACCGAGACGGTATCGACAAACAGCACCTGTTCCCCATGGCGGTCGAACAGCCAGTCCAGGGTGCAGGTGGCGAGGTTGGTGTCGAGTACCAGCACGTTGGCGGCAGAAAGAAAACCGCCAAGGGGTGTCAATCTGGCCGGGGTCAGCTCCTCGATGATGCCCATGTCATTGATGGCGCAACTCATCTCCCCCAGGCCGTCGTGCAGGCTCAGATAGCAGGAGGTGGCCTTGCCATCGAGCACCAGCACCTGGCGCACGTCGACGCCGGCACTCTGGCTCGCCTCAAGCAGCTGATGGCCATGCTGATCGTTGCCCACCGCCGTCACCAGACGGGTATCGGTGCCAAGCCGCGCCAGGTTCTCGGCTATGTTGCGCCCCACGCCACCGGCCGAGGTGCGCACCGAGCCCGGGTTGGAGTCCCCCATGCGCAGTGCCGCCCGACTCTGGCCGCAGATATCCATGTTGGCGCCCCCCACCACGACGGCGTAGGGCCCCTCCCGCAGCACATAGCCCCGCCCCATCACCAGCCCCTGCCGGATCAGGCTGGAGACATGGCTGGCCAGGGCCGAGCGGCTGATGCCGAGTCGGGTCGCCAGCTCCTGCTGGGCAATCATGGGGTCCTGGCGCAACAGGGCCAGGATCTCTTGCTCTCGCTCAGTCATAGACAAACATCCATTTACAAACTTATGTCTATAATCCAAGGAAAACGTTTCGATACAATCAGGAGGATGAAAATTTGTCGGTCTGCGCACAGAAAAACACCGGGCACAGGCCCGGTGTTTATTACAAATGGCACAGTCCGCCGCCAGGTGGGCTCATGCGAGATTGATCCAGACCTGGTCGCCATCGAGCCGGGTTGGCCAGCTGCGTACCGCCAGACCAGCATCATCGAGGCAACGCCCATCGTCCAGGGCATAGCGCTGCTTGTAGAGCGGCGAGGCCACCACCGGCTCTCCGCCAAGATCCCCCACTATGCCTCGTGAGAGCAGGGCAATACCCGAGACGGGATCCCTGTCATCCAGAGCATAAACTCGCTCCCCGAGCAGAAACAGCGCCAACTGCAGCTCCCCGACCCGGGCACTGCGACCCTGAGCTGGCAACAGCATGGCCAGGGCGCAGACCGGCAACCAGCTTTCTTGCTGCATCATATCAACTCCTTGATCTTGATCGCCGGGACCCACTGGCCACGCTCCTCGCGCCTTGGCGGCGTGGCAACCGGCTGGTCATCGACAAATGCCTTGAACAGGGCCACCTTGTCCGGATCGGCCAGGGTACTCTTCCACTCGCACTGCCAACTGCCGACAATGGACTCCATATGGGCCTCAAGTTCGGCCCCGAGGCCCAGCCTGTCCTCAATGATCACCGACTTGAGGTAGTCTAGCCCCCCCTCCATGCTCTCCATCCAGACCGAGGTGCGCTGCAGACGCTCCCCGGTGCGTACATAGAACATCAGCAATCGGTCTATGTAGCGGATCAGGGTCGGCTCATCAAGATCGGTGGCAAAGAGGTCGGCGTGGCGCGGCCTCATGCCGCCATTGCCACAGACATAGAGGTTCCAGCCCCGTTCGGTGGCGATGACGCCGATGTCCTTGCTCTGGGCCTCGGCGCACTCCCGGGTGCAGCCTGAGACGGCAAACTTCAGCTTGTGGGGCGCTCTGAGCCCCTTGTACCTGTGCTCGAGCCGCATGGTCAGCCCCATGGAGTCCTGCACCCCGTAGCGACACCAGGTGGAGCCCACACAGGATTTGACGGTGCGCACTGACTTGCCATAGGCCTGGCCGGTCTCGAAGCCCGCCGCGATGAGCTCCGCCCAGATGTCCGGCAACTGATCGACCCTGGCACCGAACAAGTCGATGCGCTGGCCGCCGGTGATCTTGGTGTAGAGCCCGTATTTTCGGGCCACCTCGCCGATGGTGATGAGGCCGTCCGGGGTGATCTCGCCGCCGGGAATGCGCGGCACCACCGAGTAGGAGCCATCTCTTTGCAGGTTGGCCAAGAAGGCGTCGTTGGTATCTTGCAGTCCCCGATGGGGCTTCTCCAGCACGTGCTCGTTCCAGAGCGAGGCCAGAATGGAGGCCACGGTCGGCTTGCAGATATCGCAACCCAGCCCCTGACCATGACGATCCCGCAGGGCATCGAAGGTCTTGATCTCCCCCACGCGGGCCAGGTGGTAGAGCTGCTGACGGCTGTAGGCGAAGTGCTCGCACAGGCTGTGGTCGGCCTCCACCCCCAGCTCGGCCAAGGCCACGTCCACCACCTGCTTGAGCAAGTTGCTGCAACCGCCACAGCCGGTGCCCGCCTTGGTGCAGGACTTGATGGCGGCCACATCCTGATTGCCGGCCCGCACCGCCGCCACCACGGCCCCCTTGCTGACGTTATGGCAGGAGCAGAGGATGGCGCTGTCGGGCAGCACCATGGGCGCCGCCGCCTCGGCCCCCTCCCCCATCAACAGAGAGAGCACGGGTTCGGGCAGAGGCAGAGCGTTCTGGTAGTACTGGAGCAGCCGCTCATAATCACTACCATCGCCCACCAGGATGGCGCCGAGCAGCCGCTTGCCCTCGCCATCGGTCACCAGCTTCTTGTAGATGCCATTGACCCTGTCCAGCAGCAACAGCTCCTGAGCCCCTTCGCTGCTGCCATGGGCATCGCCGATGGAGCCCACATCCACCCCCATCAGCTTGAGCTTGGTGGACATGTCGGCGCCCTGGAAGCGGGTCTCACCGCCACAGAGGGTCGCCACGGCGGCGCGGGCCATCTGATAACCGGGGGCCACCAGTCCGTAGATGCGCCCCTGCCAGAGCGCACACTCACCGATGGCCAGGATGGCGGGATCCGAGCTGATGCAGCCCTCATCGATGCAGATACCCCCTCGCTCACCCACCCTCAGCCCCCCCTGACGGGCCAGGGAATCCGCCGGGCGTATCCCGGCCGAGAAGAGGATCACATCCGTCTCCAGATGCTGACCATCGGCGAAGCGCAGGCGATGCCGCGCCGTCTCACCATCCTCGATGGCCTCGGTGGCGGTGGCCGTATACACCTCGACCCCCAGCCCCTGGATCTTCTCCCTGAGCAGGGCGCCGCCGCTCTCATCGAGCTGAACCGGCATCAGTCGGGGAGCGAACTCCACCACCCGCGTCTTGAGCCCCAGCAATCGCAGGGCATTGGCCGCTTCCAAGCCGAGCAGGCCGCCGCCGATGACGACGCCAGTGCGGGCGGCGGCGCAGGCATCGCGGATCTCGTCCAGATCCCCCAGGGTGCGATAGATGAAACAGCCAGCCCGCTCATGACCGGGGATGGGCGGCACGAAGGGCACAGAGCCGGTGGCCAGTACCAGACGGTCATAGTCGAGGCGCTCCCCGGACTCGAGGCAGAGCTGGCGAGCGGCCCTGTCCAGGCTCTCGACCTTGGCACCGAGCCGCAAACTCACCCCTTGCTCGGCGTACCAGGCCGGGTCGGCGAGGCGCAACGCATCGGACGCCTTGCCGCCAAACACCTCGGAAAGATGCACCCTGTCATAGGCGGGATCGGGTTCGGCACCCAATACGGTGACCGTGAAGCTGGCCAGTCCATCTGCCGCCACCAGCTGTTCGATGAAGTGATGACCGACCATGCCATTGCCGACGACCAGCAGTTGCTGTTTCTCAACCACCTTGGGTTGTTCAGTGAAGTGATGGTCTATCTCACCAGCCATGCCATTGCCTATCACCACCAATTTTTGTTTATCCATCTCGTTCATCCTTGTTCGCGTGTCCCGATTCAGGCGGTGCGTCTGATGACGCCCCCGGTGGCCGTCTTGAGCTGTGTCACCTTGCGCTGCTTCTCGTAGAGGAAACGCAGCACCTGCTGGCGCAATTTGTGGTACGCCGGGTCGTCGGCCAGGGCCACCCTGTCCCTGGGTCTGGGCAAGTTGACCGCCAGAATTTCCCCCACGGTCGCCGCCGGGCCATTGGTCATCATGATGATGCGATCCGACAGCAACACCGCCTCGTCCACGTCATGGGTGATCATGATGACGGTGTTGCCCAGCTCGGCCTGGATGGCCATCAGCGCATCCTGCAGATGAGCCCGGGTCAGGGCGTCGAGGGCGCCGAAGGGTTCATCCATCAACAGCACCTTGGGGGAGAGCGACAGCGCCCGCGCGATGCCGACCCGCTGCTTCATGCCCCCCGAGATCTCATGGGGCATCTTGTGGCTGGCATGCTCCATCTGCACCAGGGAGAGGAAGTAGTGCACCTGTTCGGCCACCTCCTCGCGCCCCATTACCCGCCGCCTGACCGCCAGCTCAACGTTCTGATGAACACTGAGCCAGGGCAGCAGGGCGTGGTTCTGGAACACCATGGCCCGCTCGGGCCCTGGCCCATCCACCTCGCGGCCATCGAGGATGATGCCCCCCTGGCTCGGCTCCAGCAGCCCGGCCACCAGATTGAGTACAGTGCTCTTGCCACAGCCAGAGTGGCCTATCAGGGAGATGAACTCCCCCTTCTCTATCTTCAGGTTCACCCCGGTCAGGGCCTCGAAGACCCCATGCTCAGTGGTGAACGACATGCCGAGCTCACTCAAATCCAGATAGGTTTTCATCACGACTCCTTGCCCGTCAGGGCCATCAACGCAGCAGCTGCCGCTTGTCCCAGGACAACCACTGCTGCAGCGCCAACATCAGGCGATCCAGCGCGAAACCGATGAGACCTATGGTCACCACGGCCACCATGATCCGGGCCAGGGAGGCGGAACTGCCGCTCTGGAATTCGTCCCAGACGAACTTGCCGAGCCCCGGGTTCTGGGCCAGCATCTCGGCGGCAATCAACACCATCCAGGCGACGCCCAGGGAGAGGCGCATGCCGGTGAAGATCATCGGCAAGGCGCTGGGCAGCACTATCTTGGCGATATGCGTCAGGAAGGGCAGCCGCAGCACCCGGCTCACGTTATGGAGATCCGGGTCCACCGAGCTCACCCCGACCGAGGTGTTGAGCAGAGTCGGCCAGAGTGAACAGAGGGCCACGGTCAGCGCCGAGTTGACGAAGGATTTTGCCAGCCAGGGATCCGGGCTCACATAGACGGCACTCACCACCATGGTGATCAGCGGCAGCCAGGCCAGGGGGGAGACCGGCTTGAGCAGCTGGATCACCGGATTGGCGATGCGATAGAGCTGCGGGTGTATGCCAAGCACTATCCCCAGAGGGACGGCCAGCAGGGTCGCCAGCCCAAAGCCGGTGGCCACCGTCAGCAAGCTGGTGCCAATCTGGTCGAAGAAGGTCGCCCGCCCCGGGTAGGCTCTCACCTTGATGCTGGCAGCGGGATCCGCCGCCAGCCGCTCGGCATTGCGACTGGCCTGGCGGGCCAGGAAGCCGGATTCGCGCTCCCGCTCGGCCAGGTGCTCCTGGCCCAGTTGCCAGAGCTGGCTGGCGGTCGCCCCGGGGCCCGGCAAGGTACCCAAACTAGTCTTAACCTGACTGGCCCCCAGCTGCCAACAGAGCAGAAACAACACTATGCCGAAACAGGGGGCCAGCAGGCGCCCGATCGCTGTCGCTTTCATCATGAAGACTCCTTGTCCTTGGCTTCACTGCACCTGTTCATCGCCCTTGAGGCCGATGGCAAAGTGGTTCAGATAGTCATTGGGATGGCGACCGTCATAGACGATGCCGTCGATAAAACCTTGTTGCGGGCCGCGATAACCGCTCTCGGTCGCAAACGCCGGGAAATCCGCCGCCTTGAGCTTGCCCTCCTCGATGAGTGACAGCGCCGCCTGCTGGTACACCTCGGGCCGATAGACGGCGCGGGCAACCTGCTCGAACCAGGCATCGGATTGCGCCTGGGGGATCTGCCCCCAGCGGCGCATCTGGGTCAGGAACCAGATGGCATCGGAGTAGTAGGGGTAGGTGGCATGATGGCGAAAGAAGACATTGAAATCGGGCAGGCTGCGCACGTCGCCCTTGTTGTATTCGAAGCTGCCGGTCATGGCAGCGGCGATCACCCCTTCGTCCGCCCCCACGTAATCGGGGCGAGCCAGCAGCTTGGCCGCCGCCCGGCGATTGCCATTGTCGTTGGCATCGAGCCAGTGGGCGGCGCGGATCAGCGCCTTGACCAGACGGGCATGGGTATTGGGATAGCGTTCGGCCCAGGCCTCGGTGACGCCCAGCACCTTCTCGGGGTTGTTGCGCCAGATCTCAAGGTCGGTGATGACCGGGACTCCGATCCCCTTGGCGATCGCCTGCTGGTTCCAGGGCTCGCCCACGCTGTAACCCGAGATGGTGCCTGCCTCCAGGGTGGCGGGCATCTGGGGGGGCGGGGTGACCGAGAGCCGCACCTCCCCCTGACGCTGACCCGAGTCATCCCCCTTGAGCGGGGCATAGTAGCCAGGGTGTATGCCCCCTGCCGCCAACCAGTAGCGCAACTCGTAGTTGTGGGATGAGACGGGGAACACCATGCCGAAGTTGAAGGCCTTGCCCGACTGGCGGTACTGGTCCAGCACCGGCTTGAGGCTGCTGGCCGAGACGGGGCGCACCACCTGGCCATCGGCCTGCTTGGCCAGCTGAGGCAGCATGGCCTGCCACACCGAGTTGGCAACCGTGATGCCATTGCCATTGAGATCCATGGAGAAGGCGGTCACCAGCTCGGCCTGGGTGCCGATGCCGATGTGGGCTCCCAAGGGCTGGCCCGCCAGCATCTGGGCACCGTCGAGCTCGCCATCGATGACCCTGTCCAGCAGCACCTTCCAATTGGCCTGAGCCTCCAGGGTGACATAGAGGCCCTCGTCCTCGAAATAGCCCTGCTCATAGGCCACCGCCAGGGGCACCATGTCGGTCAACTTGATGAAGCCCAGCTTGAGCTCTTCCTTCTCGGGGGCTCCGATGCTGACCGTCTCAGACGCAGCCGTTACCGCCCCCAGGGCTGGCCAGGCCAACATGGCCAGCAGCGCACCTTTGCACATCATTCTTGGCTTCATAGTTACCTCTTCACTTCGCTTATCCGGGTCTGGCCATCACGCGCCGTTGCGTTGTTGCCATCCCCGTTTTGCCAAAAAAAAAGCCCCACCGACCTGATGGTCGATGGGGCCACATTGCCCAGTTTTCATGGTGCCAGCGTTCATGGTGCCAGCACTCATGATGATAACCCCGAAGGGCCTGGCACCTGTCCGCCCTTGGCGGCACCGGCTTGTTATTGCTCTCTCTATTAGCTATTCAGGATACGTGCCAACTTCTCACATGCCCTGTCTACCGGGTGAATGGGGCTGCGCGTCGGGCCAGGGTGCGCCAGCGCGGCGCATCTGCACCAAGTTGGCCACCCATCCCCCCTCACCTCGCTCAGGTCGCCTGAGTGACGCCCGCCTCTCAGGCGGGCAACGCCTGAAGCAGACGGCGGGCCAGTTCCGCCAGGCTGTGGTTCTGGGCCATGGCGGTGCTGCGCATCGCCTGGTAAGCCGCCTCCTCATCCAGCCCCTGGTGGCGCATCAAACGCCCCTTGGCCTGCTCGATAAGCCGTCGCTCTTCCAGCTTCACCTTCAATGCATCCTGAGCCTGCTGCTGTTGCTGCACCATGGCCAACTGGGCACGGGCCAGTCGCAGCCACTGCTCGACAGGTTCCCGCTCACCGCAACCATGGGGCACCACCAGGGCTCCCTGGGCCAGCAGCTCAGCCTGCTGTTGCGCCGTCAAGCGATCGCAAAACAGTATCCGGGGCAGTAATTGCCCCTGGGTCATGGCCAGCCTGATTTCGGCACTGAAGCGCCGACAACTGATCAGCAGCCCGTCCCCTTGTATCTTGCCGCCCAGCAACCCCCACTCATCCAGAATGCGGGGGCTGTGACCATAATGGCTGACCAGGATACCCAGCCGGTTGGCCTGTATCCTGTCATCGGCATGGATCAGCAGTATGGAGTGGCGCCCCTCAGAGTTACCGCCTTGATGTTGCATGCCTCACCTCTTGTCAGTTCAATCCATCGAACAGGCTCTCTTTGACGCAACATGGGGGCCAAGTGTTTGAATCTACCCCTAAATTATCCAGCTCTAGGTAGTAGGGGTAGATCAGGCGACCCGGCTCTCCAGGCCAATGAGCAGTTGATCCAGTTCATCACGCAGCGCCACCACCTCTCCCAGAATGATGAGCACTGGCGTCGCGCCCCGCAGGGCCTCTGCGGCCCGGGCCAGGCCACCGAGCTGGCAGCGGATCACCCGCTCATGCTCGCTGCACCCCGCCACGATCAGGGCCACCGGCAGCGCCCCATCGGCGCCCGCCCCCAGCAAGCCAGCCTCTATCTTGCCAGCCTGCTCCAGCCCCATGTAACAGACCAGGGTCTCGCCCTCTCCGACCAGGGTGCGCCAACCATTGAAGCTCTCTTCCCCCTGCAGATGGCCCGTCACGAGCGTCACCGATCGAGCCAGCCCCCGGTGGGTCAAGGGGATGGCCGTGCTGGCAGCGCAGCCGAGCGCCGCCGTGATCCCGGGCACCAGCTCGGCCCGAAAGCCGTGATGGGCCAGATAGAGGGCCTCCTCCCCTCCCCGGCCGAAGATGAGTGGATCCCCCCCCTTGAGCCGCACCACTCGCTTGCCGGTACGCGCCAGCGCCAGCAGCAGGGCATTGATCTCCTGCTGGCTCGGGCTGGGCTCGCCACAGCGCTTGCCCACATCGAAGCGGGCCGCACCGACCGGTATGATGGCGAGGATCTCGGCCCCCACCAGGCGGTCGTAAACCACGACCTCGGCCGCTTCGATGCGGCGCAAGGCCCTCAGGGTCAACAACTCGAGAGGGCCAGGGCCTGCCCCCACCAGACTGATGTGAACGGCGATCTGTTCCGGATAGTTTTTCATCATGCTGACTCCAGGAAGCGGTGTTGTATCAATAGCTTGTCAATCTCTGGCAGACAGGTACCGCAGTTGCTGCCGCACTGAAGCAGCCCCTGCAGCCCCGCCAATTCACTCACCCCCTGCTCGCGGATGGCGTTGACGATGCGCGCCTCCGTCACCCGGAAGCAGGAGCAGACGAGCCGGGAGTCACCGGCAAAGGCATCGCTCAGGGTCTGACTGAGGGCCCCCACCTGCAAAGGCAAGCCGAGCAGGCTCGCCAGCAACTCAACCTTCAGGGTCGGCCAACGCTCACCGACCAGCAGCAGGCTCTGGATCCGGCCCTGGGAGAGGGCAATGGCGAGCCAGCCCCCCTTGACGGGCAGGCGCAGCCAGTGCCCATCCAGGGCCAGTCGCTGCCAGCAATCACTCATCCCCTCAGACCAGGAGGCGAGCAACCAGCACTCCCCGCCCTCCAGAGGGCGGCGCGCCCACCAGTCCCCCCGCTCGGCAGGCGCCTGCTGGCCAAGCCAGACGCCCTGCCAATGGGTGGGTTGTTTGTTGAGCCTCACCCTGGCCTGTTTGAACATGGGCTGGCCGGAGAGCGGATCCGTGCGCGGGGCCACCAGCCGGTTGACCGCGCCCTGGCTGCACTGGCTGTCGGTCCAGTGCATGGGCAAGAAGGCCTCCCCCTCCCGCAGCCCCTCATCCAGTCCCACCTGCACCCGCACCTGACCCCGGCCATTGTCCAGGCTGACCAGGTCCCCGGCATTCAGCCCCAGGCTGAGCAGGCTGGCCGGTCCCACCATGACCCGGGGCCAGGGTTCGGCCTCCAGCAGGCGAGGTACATGGCCGCTGCGGGTCATGGTGTGCCACTGATCCCGCAACCTGCCCGAGTTGAGCAGCAAGGGCAGCCCTGCTCCCGGTGGCAGCGGCTCCAGTGCGGGGGCCTGTTGCTTCAGGGGTAACAAGCGGGCCTTGCCATCCGGGGTAGGGAAGCGACCATCTTCGAACAACCGGTCGCACCCCTGGGGATGAGCCTCATTGACCGGCCAGCGCAGGGGAGCAAGCGCCTCGAACTGGGCTGGGGTCAGCCCGGCCAGCCCCGAGATGTCGAACTGGCGCTCCCCGCGGTTTTCAAAGCCGGAGAGGGCGGCATGTTCGCTGAAAATGGCATGCTCATCGGCGAAGGCGAACGCCTCCCCAAAGCCGAGACGCTGGCCGAGGCTGGCCAGGGCCCACCAGTCGGGACGCGCTTCACCGGGAGCCGGCAGGAAGGGGCGCTGGCGGCTGATGCAGCGCTCCGAGTTGGTGACGGTGCCGCTCTTCTCACCCCAGCCAAGGGCGGGCAACAGCAGATTGGCATGGCGCGCCGTGTCGGTCTGCGCCGTCAGATCGGAGACCACCAGAAACTCGCAGCGCGCCAGGGACTCCCGCACCCGGTCGCCATCTGGCAGGGAAGCTGCCGGGTTGCTGCCCAGCACCCAGAGTGCGCGGATCTGACCACTGTGCACCGCCTCGAACAACTCGACGGCCTTGTGGCCAGGCCCCGTCACCATCCGTGGGCTGCCCCAGAATCGCTGCAGGCGATCGCGCTCTGCGTCGCTAAAGCCCATGTGTGCGGCCAACTGACTGGCCAGCCCGCCCACCTCGCGCCCGCCCATGGCATTGGGTTGCCCCGTGAGGGAGAAGGGGGAGGTACCGGGCTTGCCTATCCGGCCGGTCAGCAGATGCGCATTGATGATGGCATTGGCCTTGTCCGTCCCCTGATTGGACTGATTGATGCCCTGGCAGTAGAGGCTGAGGGTGCGCGGGTGGCGGGCGAACAACTGGTAGAAACCGAGCAGATCGGAGAGGGCCAGATCGCAATGCTGGGCCACCGCCTCCGGCATCCAGGCGGGATCGTCCAGCTCCCGGGCCAGGGCCGAGATGCCGCTGACATGGGCCGCCACATAATCTCGGTCCCAGATGTCGTGATCGAGCAGGTAGCGGCCCAAGCCGTTCCAGAGCGCCACATCGGTGCCGGGACGCAGGGCCAGATGCAAGTCGGCCTGCTCCGCCGTCATGGTGCGGCGGGGATCCATCACCACCAGCTTGAGTTCGGGACGGCGGCTGCGCGCCTGTTGGATGCGGCGAAACAGTACCGGGTGTGTCCAGGCCGTGTTGGCCCCGGTGATGATGATGAGATCCGCCAGCTCCAGATCCTCATAGCAGGCCGGGACCAGATCCTCCCCGAACGCCCGCTGCTGGGCCACCACGGCCGAGGACATGCAGAGCCGGGAGTTGGTGTCGACATTGGCGCTACCGATGTAGCCCTTCATCAGCTTGTTGGCCACATAGTAATCTTCCGTGGTGAGCTGCCCGGAGAGGTAGATGCCGATCGCCTCGGGGCCGGATTCCGCCATGATCCGGCTGAACTGGGCCGACATCATACTGAGTGCCTCGTCCCAGCTGATGCGCTGGCCCTGATGGCGGGGGTAGAGCAGACGCTGGGGAAAGGCCAGGGTCTCCAGCAGGCTGGCCCCCTTGACGCAGAGTGCGCCGCCATTGGCCGGATGAGCGCTGTCCCCCTCGAGCTGCCACTCGCCCGCCTGCTGCGTGACGCTGATGCCACAGCCAACACCGCAATATGCACATGTGGTCTTCATCCTTCCTCCTGCCTGCCCGCAATAAAAAGGCGTCCGCCCCATCGAAGGGAACGGACGCCTCTGTCCTGTCATTGATATTGTTGGTGGTCTATCAGCACAAGATAATGCAAAGAGCTTGCCAGCCTGCCGGACGCCTGCCAGCGCCAACGGTGGACCCTCGTCCTCCCTCATGGCTCCCCAACTCGGTGCAACTGCCCCAGCCTGGACAGACGAGCAAGGTCCGACAGGGTTGCCAAGGCAGCAAGAGCTGTGGGCTGGGCAGAACGGGGCATGGCCCTTTATAATGGCGCCGCAAACCAGGAGAGCGAGATGAGTGAACAGAACAATAACGAAGGCGTCGAGCCTGCAAGGGACGCGAACTGCGACTACGTCGGCCTGGGCCTGGTCAATCCAAAATCACCGAGCAATGTGGGGGCCGTGATGCGGGCCGCAGGCTGCTATGGGGCCGACGAGGTGTGCTATACCGGCAGCCGCTTCGAACTGGCGCGCCGGTTTGCCACCGACACCAAGCAGATGGTGGACAAGATCCCCTTGCTCGGCGTGGATGACTTGCTCAGCGTGATGCCTGCTGGCTGCGAGCCGGTATTGGTGGATTTGATTGAGGGGGCTACCCCTTTGCCGGAGTTCGACCATCCGGCCCGGGCTTTTTACATCTTCGGCCCCGAGGATGGCACCCTGGAACCGGCGCTGTTTTCCGGGGTCAAGCGGGTAGTCTATATCCCGACCCACGGCTGCATGAACCTGGCCGCCACCGTTAACGTCATCCTCTATGACCGGCTGGCCAAGGCTTATCGGGCAGACTGAGCCCGCCGCTCCTGCTTGAGCCCCCGTAAAAAATCGCGGTAGTAGTCGAGCAAGCGATTCTCCCGGTAGATCCGGGTCAACTCGCCGCTGTCAATGAGGCGAGCTATGCCTCTATCCCACTCTTGCTGCAACTTGAGCCCGGCGTCGCTGCGCGCAAAGATGGGGTAACTTGGCAACCAGCGCAGGAAGACCCGGCTGATGTGGGGCGGCAGCGGGTCATTGGCATAGAGCACCCCGGCACTCAGGTAATAACGGTGTCGCTCCTTGGGCAGCAGTGCCATGGCATCTTCATGGCTGTTCACTTCATGCCAGCGCATCGGCACCTTGATGTACTTGTCAAAGGCCCAACCCCGCTGCCAGAGCACCCGCTGCTGGGCCAGGCTTTGCTCCCCCTGCCAGCTCGCCCGCCACTTGTCGAGCATGAAGACGGTCACATCGTCGGCACCGTCCGGATAATGGGGCCAGCGCACCCCTTCCACCTCATTGAGATAGACCCCCATGGTGATGCCATGCCCTCCTTTGACCACCATGGCCAGCGCCCGCTTATAGGGCATGGATTGTGGCTTAACCCGATAACCAAGCGGCTCATAGATGTGCCGTGCCAAATCCAGATAGAGTCCCCCCCCATCCGCCTCGCAAAAGCCGGGCCAATCATCACAATAGACGGGGAGATCCTCAGCCCGAGTCATCAGGGGGCAGAGGCAACCGCAGATCAATAGGACTCGTATCAGTATCTGCATTCCCTCTCCTCTCGCCTTCCGGCACCATGCTTTTGATTATGCACGGCTGACCCTGAAGATCAGCCCATTCAGATCAAGGCCGTGCGACCATTTTTCAAATTTGCGAGCCAGTCGCAAGTTATTGCGCGGCAAGTAGGTAAAACTGTAAATGAGATTCATTGGTAACCCATTTGTACGGCTTACCCCCATAGACAACTCGCGTAAGGAGCCTTCCATGTCTATCCGCACCCTGCTCTGTCCCGTCGATTTCTCCCAGATGTCCCAACCCGTACTGGACTATGCCGTCTTCATGGCCAAGAGCCACAATGCCAGCCTCAAGCTGATCCATGTGGTCGATCAGCTGCATGGCTTTGACAGCTACAAAATACTGCACATGACCGCCATCGAGATCACCCACGAGATGGAGCGTCACGCCAAGGAAGAAATACAGCGGCTCATCGAGACGCTGCCGATCCCTGCCGACTTCATCGTGCGCTTTGGCCGCGCCGCCGACGAAATCGTCGCCCAGGCCAAGGAGGACAAGGTGGACCTGGTGGTAATGGGCAGCCATGGTCGCTCCGGCCTCAGCCACCTGCTGGTTGGCAGCGTTGCGGAATCCGTGGTGCGTCACGCGCCCTGCCCCGTGTTGATAGTACGCTAATGAAGCTAATGAAGCTAATGAAGCTAATGAGCGTGCGCTAGCCACTACTGCCAGAGCACTCCTCTCCGGCAATAAAAATGCCGACCCCGGGGTCGGCATTTCATTGGCCAGGACATCGCATCAGCAGGCTCAGGGACGGGAGAGATAATCTGCCTGACCCACCCACTTGTAGCTGGTCAGCTCGGCCAGCCCCATGGGGCCCCGGGCATGGAGCATCTGGGTAGAGACAGCGACTTCGGCCCCCAGACCAAACTGTGCCCCATCGGTGAAGCGAGTCGAGGCATTGACGTAAACGGCGGCAGAGCCGGCACCATTGATGAAGCACTCGGCGTTGTAGAGATCATTGGTGAGAATGGCATCCGAGTGGCTGGCATTGTGCTCGCGCATGTGTGCCAGCGCCTCGTGTACGTCCGCCACCACCTTGACCCCCAAGGTCAGACTGAGCCACTCGGTATCAAAATCCTCGGCACCGGCTTCGCGCAGACCGTCTGCATCGGCCAGCAAGCCCATGGCCGTGGCATCGGCCACCAGGCTCACCCCTTGTTCGTTCATGCGCAGCACCAGCTGGGGCAGCAAATCGGCGGCGATCGCCTCATGGACCAAAAGGGTATCGAGGGCGTTGCAGGCCGAAGGGCGCTGCACCTTGGCATTGTCGATGACGGCCAGGGAGCGGGTCAGATCCGCACTCGCATCCACGAACACATGGCTTATCCCAAAACCGCCGATGATGACGGGAATGGAGCTGTTCTCCTTGCACATCTTGTGCAGACCGGCGCCACCACGGGGAATGATCATGTCCACGTAGCGATCCAGGCGCAGCAGCTCGGCGACCAGCGCGCGGTCCGGGTTGTCGATGTACTGCACCGCAGCAATGGGCAGCCCTGCACTGGCCAGGGCGGCCTGGATCACCTTGACCAGCTCCAGGTTAGAGTGGAAGGTCTCGCGCCCGCCGCGCAGTATGCTGGCGTTGCCGGTCTTGAGGCAGAGGGCCGCTATGTCGATGGTGACATTGGGGCGCGCCTCATAGATGACGCCGATGACGCCGATAGGCACCCGGCGCCGGGAGAGGCGCAGGCCGTTCTCCAGCATCCGGCTATCGAGCTCTGCGCCGACCGGGTCATCCAGGCTCACTACCTTGCGCACGTCATTGGCAATGCCTGCCAGCCGCTCAGGGGTGAGCAGCAGCCGATCGAGCATGGCCTCGGACAGGCCCGCCTCCCGGCCCGCAGCGATGTCCTTGGCGTTGGCGGCCAATATCGTACTCTGGCGGGCTTCCAGCTCGCAGGCGATGGCCAGCAGTGCCTGATTCTTCTGGGCCGTACTGATGGTCGCCAGCTGATAGGCGGCGCCGCGGGCCGCTTGTCCCAATGTCTCCAGACTCATCTTTCGATCCTTTCATTACTGGCGGGATTGACCCGCCAACTTGATAACAGCAATACCATGTACTCGCGCAGGGTCATAGCCCTACCTTGAGGTTACAGCAGTACCATATCGTCGCGGTGAATGGCCACGGCGCCATAGCCGTAGCCCAGCAGCGTCTCGATTTGATCCGAGTGAACGCCGCGCAGCCGTGTCAGCTCCTCGTGGTTGTAACGGCAGATGCCGCGCGCCAGCTCGCTGCCATGAGGATCCAGGATCCGCACCACGTCGCCACGCACGAAGATGCCCCTCACCCCGGTAATGCCCTTGGGCAACAGGCTGGAGCCCTTGTCGCGCATGGCGGCCACGGCGCCGAGATCGACCTGCACCTCGCCAAGGGGCGGAGGGCCTGCCAGGATCCAGCTCTTGCGCCCCTCAAGGGGAGAAGCCAGGGCCGGGAAGCGGGTGCCGATCCGCTCGCCATTGGCGAGACGCCCCACCACTTCCGGCACCTGCCCCGTGGCGATCACCACATCGACCCCGGCCCGGCGGGCCACATCGGCCGCCTGCAACTTGGTCGCCATGCCGCCAGTTCCCAGGCCACTGACGCTGCCTCCTGCCAATTTACGCAGGGTATCGTCTATGGTCTGCACCTCCTCGATCAGCTGGGCATCCGGGTTGGTGCGCGGATCCGCGGTGAAAAGTCCGGTCTGATCGGTGAGCAGGATCAACAGATCCGCATCGGCCAGAATAGCGGCGCGAGCGGAAAGATTATCGTTGTCCCCCACCTTGATCTCGGCGGTGGCAACGGCATCGTTCTCATTGATGATGGGGATGATGCGGTGATCGAGCAGGGTACGCAGGGTATCGCGCGCATTGAGATAACGCTCCCTGTCCTCCAGATCGGCGCGGGTCAGCAGCATCTGGCCGACATGCAGATCATAGAGGTTGAACAGATCCTGCCAGACCCGGATCAACTGGGTCTGGCCCACGGCCGCCAGCATCTGCTTGTTGGTCAGGGTCGGGGCCAGGGGGGGGTGACCCAAGTGGGCACGACCGGCGGCGATGGCCCCCGAACTGACCAATACCACCCGGTGGCCCTGGCGGTGCAACGCGGCGCACTGGCGAACCAGTTCGACCATGTGGGCACGATTGAGCTGGGAAGAACCCCCGGTGAGCACGCTGGTGCCCAACTTGACGACTATGGTTTTGTTTTCCATGGAGACAATAAGGCAAAAAGATAGGGGTTCCCTTTATACCCACGCCCCTGCTGCCCTGCAAGGCAATTAACCCCCGCAGGGCAGTCGGGTCAGGCGGCGGTGACAGATAACTCGTGGGTGACCTGCTCCGCGGGGGCAAGCTGACACTCGAGTTGCGTCAGCTTGGTATTGAGCAGCCGATAGAAGAGTCGCAAGGAGCGGTCTACCTCTACCTGATGCTTTTTGGGGAGCGGCTTGTCTATCCAGTTGCCCTCGCCATTGTAGAAACCGAGCTGATAGTGGTACTGGAAGTGGTGATCATCTTGCTCCAGCACCAGCCACCACCCCCAGAACTCCCGCTTGTCCGGCGCCGCCTTGGCGCTGACGCAGACCGACAGGCAGTCGAAGTAGTAGCGACCCTCTTCGCACAGATCTTCGCGCAAATAGGGGCCAATGGCGGCAAATTGCCGCAACAGGCGTTTATAGGTGACTCTTTCTGGCATGTTAACCTCCGTGTTGAACAAGCAGTGCCATCCCATCAACCGATGATGGTGACAGCGTAAAAAGAAGATAATCAAGTACATAGATGTTGCTTGAGCCAAGTTACCGTTTCGTGAAGCGCCTTGTCATAGACCTCCCGCAACGGCTGTTTGTCAAACACCACCGCCTTGCCATTACGGCTGCAAGCGGCCAGTGCCCTGACATCCTGCTCCGGACAGATAAAGTCTCGCTTGTGACCGATGCTGAGGATGGGGACTGAGGTCCGCGTACTCATCAACCCCTGTTTTTTCAGGGAAAACACCTGACTCTTGGTGCGGATCTGCTCCCAGTCGGCGGCGTTGGCACCCAGCCTGTTAGCCAGACTATCACGCATCATGCGCGGGCACTTGGCAAAAAGCGATGGGTCGGCGAAGCACTGATTCACCCCGGCACCGATGCATACCACAGTGCGCAATTTGAACGGTTCAATGAAGGCGAGTCGAGCCGCTACATTGCCCGCAAAGCGAAAACCCACCATGGCAATGCGCTGATGGTCGACCCAGGCCACCTCGGCCAGATAGTGCAGCACGGCTTGATGCAGGCGGCTGGTGTCCTGCACCAGGGGCCAATGTTCGGCATACCCAATGCCCGGCATGTCCAGGGAGAGCATGCCAATACCATTCGGGGCCAGGTACTTGCGATAGAAATTGAGGTAGTCGAGCTGGAGAGAGTCGATGCCACCGCTCACCATCACCAGCGGCACCGGCTTGTCGATGGTCGGCAGGTGCAGGTAACCCTGGATGTGCTTGCCACGAAAGGGAACCTGTATCTCCTTGAGCGGCACATCGAACAGGCGCCCCGCCTCCCGGTAAGCGAGATTGCCGAGCAACTGCGCCTGATCGGCCAGCTCATCGTGTTTGAGATGGGGATAACTGGCGATGGAGTAGTAGCGCACCGCCTTGAGCAAGGCATTGATTGCCTCCGGACGCTGGCCGGCTTCGGCAAGGGCTCTTCCCTCCTTGAAGTGACCGCTGGCCTGCTGGCTCCATTCAAAGACCCAGTTACCCGGCACATACCCCTTGATGGTATCGAGCAAATCGGGGTGGCTGCGCTCCCCCTTGCCCATGGCGATCCGGGCCAGCGTCTGCTCCACCTCGACCGGATCCGCACCTTGCCAGGCCCAGGAAGGACGACGCAGCAGACGATACCAGCTGCGCACCGCAGAACCATCGATGAAATCTTCCGTCTCATCCTGTGGTTCAAGGGGGCTGCTGTTCGAAATCGCCGAGGTCTCCTGTACCTTCTTGACGCGGGTAAATAGTTGTTCGGTCAGGTTAATGTCGTCGCTTGGCTTCACAGAATCGTCTCATCGCCATCAATCAGTGACCCATCTTACCCATGTTTTGTCATGGCAGACCACCCCAGACTGGCTTCATGAGACGCGGGCGACGAAACAGGGCCCCCGAAGGAGCCCTGTGTATCAGCAAGACGTGCCGGCAACGGCCGCCGGAATTACTGCTCTTCGCAGATGGGCGTGGTGAACTCCAGCGCCATGTCCCATGGTTGTTCAATCCAGGTGTCTTGCGGAATGGCGACTTCGAAGTCGTCCACTAGCGGCTCGCCCAGCGGCTTGGCGAAGATGGTGATGAACTTGGCTCTGGGATAGAGCTCGCGAATGGCCTTGGCGGTCCCCCCGGTATCGACCAGATCGTCAACCACCAGCCAGCCTTCACCATCCCCTGCTGTGGTCGCGGCCTTGACCACTGTCAGCTCGCGCTGGTTGTTGTGGTCATAGCTGGAGATGCACAGGGTCTCTACGTTGCGAATGCCCAGTTCACGGGCCATCAGGGCCGCGGGGACCAGACCACCACGACTGACGGCGATGATCCCTTTCCACTGGCTGACTGGCAGTTGGCGACGAGCCAGACGACGGGCTTCCCGCTGCAGGTTATCCCATGACACGTAGAATTTCTTAGGCATACTATTAATCTCAACGGCTTGTAGTTAAAACAATGACTTAGTGCGCGGTAGCGCGCAACCAGACGCAAGGCTTACGGATCTCTGCCGCCATTCTGTCGCCATTTTTACCTATGAGTGTGGGCAGGTCAGCGGGTTAAGTCTGACAGCGTCATCAAGGTGGTCGGGGGCAAAATGTGCGTATCTCATGGTCATGACTATCGTGCTGTGACCAAGGATCCGTTGTAGGACGAGGATATTACCACCATTCATCATGAAATGGCTCGCAAACGTATGCCTTAAAACATGGCTTAACTGACCGACTGGCAGGTTTACTCCTGACTTTTGCACAGCGTATTCAAACGCATCATAGCAAGGGGCAAACAAGTTCCCGTCCTCTCTGCTCCGGGTTGAGATCAGGTCATACATCTCGGAGGAGATAGGCACAGTCCGGGAGCGTTTATTCTTGGTGCGGGTAAAGGTCAGGCGATACTTGGTCACCTGTGCCCGGGTTAGCCCCTGTATTTCTGACCAGCGAGCCCCAGTTGAAAGACACAGCTTTACCACAGTGACCAAATCGGGGATCTTGGACCGTTCACAGGATGCCAGCAGCATCTGGATTTCATTGGCCGTCATATAGGTCATTTGAGGGTCTTGCACCTTGAAGGAGCGTAACCCTCTGAGCGGGTGTTCATGAGTCCACTCTTCCAGACGAATGAGTTCACCGAACACCGCATTCATTAGCCGAAGTTCATCATTGACCGTTTTGGTGCTTGCGGGTTTAGGCTTGCAGCGTCCCGGGAATATGATCTCATGACTTATCCGCTTGTCTCGATACGAGGCGAAGTGATTCTTGGAGAAGTCGGCCGCGTAGGGGTTGTTCATTGCTTCAACCATTAACCCGAGCTTGCGGTATACCTTGGCCCCGGCGGTGAGCCCCTGGCCATGGAGCCGATACCAAAGGTCAATGATGTCTGACAGCCTGCGCTTGTCCTCTGCCACGCCATTGGTGGCCAACCAGGGGTTGCTGTTGTGCTCTTCGAGCAGCCACTTTTCCCAGACCAGCGCTTCGCCTTTGGTGGCAAAGCGCTTGCGCTTGCGGGGGCCTTCTCGGCCTTGGGGATACACTTCGGCAAGCCAGGGGAGCGGCTTGCCGTCATCAAGTTTACGGACGGTCATTAGAGCTGAGGGGGATATTTAGTGATGAATTGTCGATAGAGAGATGTCTGAATTTCACAACCAGCAGTCAAGACTTCATTGGCTTTTGCACTTCGCTCATCCAAAGACATCTGATCCGCGCGCTCACAGTCAAGCAGCATGCCATCCTGCAACAAACCGATTTGCTCGATTATGCTTTTTGTTTGAATATTTCTCGTGTTGAGTATGTCAACTTTTTGGTTTAGAAGTGCCAATTTAGCGAGCATTAGCATTTCGAAATTTCGGGGTTCTGTACGGTCTTTTCGACCCGCTAACCAGTAGTCAACTGCTGCCTTTTCCATTTCAGAAACCTGCTTCATCAGGTCATCGACAAACCCTTTCGTCTCTGAACGAGTAGCCATTTTTTTGGCATTTCGATAGACAACCCACCAACCGATAAAAACCAGCGTAATGCTAATAATGCCAAGGATGCCAGACCGAACCAACAAAGACCAAGTGTCTAACTCTGGCTGCATACTACCCCTTCACAAAATGCGATTTTGCTCTGTCAACAAACCGGATAACCTGTGATGGATAAGCCGCCATACCACCTTCAATTTTAATGCGGCGTTTCAGCTCTTCGGCATCAAAACCTTCTCTCACCAACCCACCAAAGCTTTCTTCAAGGAATGAAGAGCCTACCCCGATGTTCACATTGGAAAAGTCCAAGATAACAAGCTCGTCACTGTCAGTAAGTACTGGCTTAAGGATCTCGTCCCGAAAACGTGCACCGCTGTTGTTGCCGTCGGAGTAGTAGCGGCCAATGGGAGAGCGGGAGAACTTCGTTCCCACATCAATAATGATACTCATCATGGAGCCTCCGTATACAAATCATTCACCTTTAAAACCCATTCTAGGAGGTTACCACCTAGGTTGAAGGTTGTCCGTTTTATCGTTGCCTTCCCAGACTCGATCTCGCCACGGTAAACGTACCGCACATCATCACAGTGGATAAGCAACGTTTCTCCGCAGTTTATCGGGTGTTTCAAGTCATCGGAGCCACAACCCCGTGAGGGGTCTGTAGCACTATGACGACTGAAACCAAAGCTCAGGGCCTCTTCCATGAGGTACTCATCTTGCTTGAAACCCGTAACAGCGTTCTTATATGTTTGTAATATGCCAAGCCCAAGGTCATATATCAAAAAGATAAATTTGCCTTCGGCCTCATCAAAACGAGCGTACTGCCACCACCGTGCGGCCAAGGGGCCGCTGAACAGAACTGGGTCATGAGCATAGGCATGGTGCTTTACATTGAGCATCGCCTCACCGATAGCACCGCCAAGCATCTGTAGTAATTGGTCGCCTGCAGGTAATGCTAGTTTTTCGGTCAATTGCGCCAGAGTGGTACCCGCATGTTTACCCAAATCGTTCGAGGATTGAAAGAACACCTTATCTTTCACCAGCAGATCCAGCGCCTCTAGCGAGCCACTCGACAGAGCTCTCGACAGTTGGGTGCCAACTACATATCTATGCCCGTTAGGGTTAACTTTTTGGGACGGGTACAAGCATTTCACTCGATGTCTGGAACCATAAAGTAGATGTAGAAAGTTTACGTGGGCGAACAACATGAGCGCCGCGGCACTACTGATATATTGAGTCTCTCGTAAATCGAGAATGACCGGACCTTTATGACCATGTTCCATCAGAGTCCGCAGGAATGATGCGGTGACGTTACTAACGTGGTCACTGTGATAAACACAAATATGGGAAGGCGCAACGATCGTTGTCATTCTTTCTCTCTTGCTATCCAATGACAGGCCTATCGAAGCGCCCTATCGTTTTCTGAAAATTCGGTGTTCTACCATGACGCCGATGATCTCGATCTGCTGCCGGTCGGAGTGCATGGGGGGGTAATCGTCGTTGAGGGGGACAAGCTCAAACACCTCTTGCCCATTCTCATCGATGCCGCGGGGCCGGTACTTCTTGAAGGTGGCCTCTTCGCTGCCGTTCTTGGCGACCACATAGTCGCCTGGGCGCGGTTGTTCATCGGGGTCGATGATGACCAGGTCACCTTCATTGAATACTGGGCTCATTGAGTTACCACGCAACCAGAGACCAAAGCCACAGGGCCCAATATCGACGCTGGATGTCACATATTCGACATTACCATCGAAGGTGGTGGCCTGCTCACACACTTCCCGCCAGTTTCCGGCCTGAACATAACTTATGATCGGAATTCTGTTTCCATGTGGTATTGGGACAGGCTCAATGCTGGGGTATTCAAAATGCAGCCCCTCAAGACTTTCCTGTCGTTCCGGTTTAGGTAAAGAGCCAACCCCATGAAGCAGCCAGTGTTCATCAACACCAAGAGCAGCCATCAAATGAGATAGCCTTTCATCACTGGGTACAACTTCCCCTCTCTCCCACTTGCTTATCAAGCCATGGCTTACACCGAGTGTGTCAGCAAGTTGGGATGGTTCGAGGCCAAGCTGTACCCGTTTAGCTTTAATCCGCTCCCCAACCTGCATCGCATACAAGGAAGTTGGTGGCTTTATTGCTCCCGTCAACAGCCAATCTACGGACACACCCAAAACATCAGCTAAATCATTGAGATAGCGGCCTTTAGGCTGATTTAGACCTGACTCCCACTTTCCAACAGAAACATCACTCACACCAATCGCTTTGGCGAGTGCCGTCTTGGAAAGACCCAGGGCAGTTCTTCTGCTGAGTATTCGATCTGAAATGTTCATTGGCCTAGCTTAACCTTGGCAATCCGAACTTAAGCTCACTTATTTAGCAAATTTAAGTTTGCTTATGGCTCAAACCTAGGTTAGGATTTTTACAAATCCGAACTTATGGTCGAGGTGTGACAGTGAAAAAAGCAGATGCGATTAGCTACTTCAACTCAGCCGCTGCATTGGCAAAGGCGTTGAAGATCTCAGAGGCCGCAATTTCTCAGTGGGGCCAAACCATCCCCCAAGGCCGTGCCTACCAAATTGAAGTGCTGACCAGCGGCCAGTTGAAAGCCGACCCCGCAGCACCTTCTGCTCGCCCAGCGCAGTAAGGAGATCGCCATGACGATGGAAAGTCATTCTGTCGAGCCTCTCACCGAGGTACTGCGTGAGCTGGCGGCCATCAAGCAGGGGTTAGTCCTGCAATCTCTGCCGGCCATCCCGCTCGATGCCTTTCTGGACATGCTGCTCGACGTTTACAACTTCAAGCTCCCCAAGCGTACCGCCCAAGACATGATTGCCGATGGCCGCATTCCCATCATCCCCAAACTGCGGGCTGGCGATCAGCCCTGGGTCAATCTGGTGCGCTGGCGCGATATGGCCAGAGAGCCAGAACAGTATTTCAAGTTGGTCAATGAGAACACTGGCCGCCGGTTGGCCAGCAGTGCCTTGGCCAAGAAGTCCACTCCCCGCTCTGTGGCTTGATCTCACAGTAGCGGCTACGAACAGGAGCCGAAAGTGTCTAAACATCAACAAAACCTACACAGTCACTTTGCCGGTGCGTGTGACCGCTTCAAGCAGGTGCACAACCTGACCCAGTTGGCCGCCGAGATCGACATGAACGCCGATGTGCTGCGCAACAAGTTCAACCCGGCGCAAGAGCGGCACAAGCTGACCGCCCAAGACTTGATCACTCTCTACCACGCCACCGGTGACGACACCCTGTTTGACGGTCTGCTGTTTGAGTGCGGCCTGACTGCCGTTTGCCTCCCCTCTACCGGCGCCGCCATCACTACAGAGACCCGTGCCCAGCAGGCGCTCAACGCTGGCGCCCAGATCATGGGCGTCACTGCCCAGGCAACCACCATCCTCGCTGGTGACCGCGTCACCAAATCCAACAGAAACACCGTCGTCGGCGGCTTGTGGGCTGGCATCGAGCATCTTGTGCTGCTGGCAACCGAGATCGAAGACCGCTTTCACGCCGTCCCTAGTCTTGCGTGTGCCGCCGACATGGCCCGCGCAGCCCTGGGCGCATAGGAGACCAGACCATGAGATTGATTTGCCCACACTGTGGTTCCCGCGCCAGCACTCGCACATCCACCCGGATGAGCCCGCTGTGCGGCATTGCCACTTACCAATGCAGCAACGTGGATTGCGGCCACACCTTCAAGGCGGGGTTCGAAATCATCGCCACCATCAGCCCCAGCGCCATGCCCAACCCGGCCATAGTGCTGCCCATGGTCCCGCGCAGGGTAAAGGCGGTGGCCCAATGAATAAGCTGCGCGCCGAGCAGCCGGGGCTGATCCCGCTGCCATTTTTGCTGTTCACCCGCGCCACCGTCGTTGCCAGCGGCGACGAGCCGGTGATGCGCAACAACACCCGATTCGATGGCAGTTATCTGGAAGACAACCAAGGCCGCCGCGGCGCCCTGCGCTTCCAGCCCTGCCGCCAACCTCGCCCGCGCTGGCTGACCAAGCTGCTGCAGGTATAAGAGAGGGTCACCCCATGAACACAGCACAGGTTTTCGAGCTCGTTCAACAATCCAGCGTCGCTGACGTGGCGCTGGCTGAGATGCGCGCCCAGTTTGGCCGCAATGGGGCGGCCAGCCGCTGGTCACGCCTGCCAACCCAGGCCAAGTCGGTCATCTGTTACGCGGCTGGGGTATCAACCACCACCGCAGGGCAGGAGCTGGACCAGTTCGACTTTGAGCAGCAAGAGGCAATCCGCATCGCTCTGGGCGATCTGCTGGCCACCCTGCGGGAGTTCGACGGGTCTGTGTTGCACCGGCGCGAGTGGCACCGCTCAACCCGCCGTGGTGAGGGGCCATCGCGCAGTGAGCGGGAGCATGCAGAACACGAAGACAAACGCCGGGCATTGCTCACCGAGCAGGCCGGCACATTGGAAAGCCGCATTGCGGCACTGAAGAAAGTGGCCGGAAACGGCCAATAAAAAACCCCGCAAAGGTGGTGGAACACCGCGGGGTTTTACAAACAAAACTGAGGGTTAACTCATGAACAATAGTACAGCAGAACAGGCAATCCGCAAAGTCGCCAATGACCTGCAAGGCGGTGCCCAATGATCGCCATCACCAGCAAGCACACCGCCCAATCCCCTGCCGATGCCATCGCCTACCTGGTGCGCCACGGCTACATCAAGGTGCGCGGCCACTGGCTCCGAGGCCAACGCCATGCAGCCCGTATCGAGCCCCTGTCCTCTGGCCGCGCCTGTGTATTGGAAGGAGTGTCGGTATGAGCAAAACCATCATGACCCTCGCCAGCCTGAAACAGTGGATAGCCGAGAACGAATCCAGCCTGACCACGACCGCCCCGCTCTGTTGCTGCGGCGAACTGGGTATCTCCATCCGTATCGAAGCGGGCCATGTTGCCATCGATGAGCCGGATTACAGCGAAGTGGAAGGGGGGGCCCTATGACCGACGACCTGTTTGAACAGGAAGCCACGAGCGATGGGCTTGGCGGCGCAGAAGCTGGCCCAGCCCATATGCAGCCGCCGGCGCCGGTCAGCCAGCTGACCAAGCACTGGGAAGCGGCCCGCGCTGAATACGATCAGGCTCGGGTTTTGTGGGCTGATCTCGATGCGTCTGAGCTGTTGGCGCTGGGCGCCATCCGCGCCGTGTACTGGCTGGCCGTCGGTAGCGCCGAGCTGGCCCTGGCTAAAGAAATCGCCGAGTGGTGGGCTGATTGTGAACCGCTCCACGGCCTGGGGGAGACCATCAAATGATCCACGACTTCTGGCTTGATGCCATGTTGAGCGACGCAGCGCGCCGCCGGGAATACCAACTCGAATTATTGAATGCCCGTCGACGTCCCTGCCGCCCACACAGCTATATCAAAACCATGCTGAACATGGTGCGCGCAGCCCGCCGCTGCGAGCGCCAATCTGCCGCCCGTCTGCGCCAGTCATACAACGGAGGCGCTATCTAATGACCCATCAAAAACCAGCCGGGCTTGCCCCGGCTTTGGGCTCTCTGCGCCCGATTGTCGTCCCTCCCTCCACATTGGAACCCTGCACCCACTGCAAAAACATGGCCGTTTGCCTGCCCGTTGCCGGGCGCTATGGCCGCCGCTCCTATCCCTACTGCGTTAACGAATGCTGGTCACTGGCCCGCGCTGCCAGTGAAACCGTGATAAAGGCGGCCCCTGCTTCTCGCCCCTCCATGCGTTGCAGTTGCTGCGGCGACTTCGGCCCAGTGTTCGCAGTGCGCCTGACGAGCGGTTGGACTGACCTGATGTTCTGCGAAGCCAACTGCTGGTCTGATCGGTTGGCAACCCTGGACATGGTACCGACCTGCAACAAGTGCGGCCGCTTCCTGCAACCGCAGGAATACACCAATGGCAAATGCGGGGTGTGCAAATGAAAAATAATAACCAACCAAAGACCTGTGCCGACTGTCAGCACCAAGCAACAAATTGCCGCGGTGAGTCAGTGTGTACCCGCCGCTGGGTGATCAAACACACCGATCACTCAACCGGCATCACCACTGAAAGCCTGACCCTGTGCCAAACCACCTATCTTGAGCGTCGCCGTTGGGCGCCCTGGGCATGTGGTCGGAATGGCCGCCATTTTGCAGCCAAGGCGGTGACCCGATGATGACGCCAGTCACTAACCTGCAGGGCATTCAGCTCCCCCCGATTTATCGCTCTGGTCACCACGCCATCAACATGGCTGGTGCTGCCGAGAAGCTGGCATCCGTCGAGTGGCATGTTGCCAAGCCGCTGGCTAAAACCTACCTGCACCGTTACCCGGCCAACCCCAAAACAGCCAATATCTGGCTGCGTCGTATTGTGGACGTTTGCAGCAAGGCGGCTGCCCGCTTTCCTATCCCGGTGGTCGACCTGCGCAACGATGTTCGCCGGGAAATGGCGGCTGCAGAATGGGCCCGTCGCTGCCAGACACTGCTCAACAATGGCACCGAGCATCAGTGGGATGCCGAACAACTTCTGGCAGACCTTGGCGCTCAGGCTCGGGCCTGGAACTTCTGCCCAACTTTGCCAAAAGACCCACGCACTCAGGCTGAACGTTTGCTGTGCCGCCCACTGATTGCTGGTGAGCGAGCCGCTATGGATCCACAGATAGAGAAATTCGAAGGCGCCGCCGCCAGCCTGCTGGTGCGCCTGCTCGACGAGTCGTGGTGGCTACGCAAGATTAACCGCGCCTGGGCTGTCTATTGCGAGCTGATCGCCATCCTCACCGGCCAGGTACGTAAAGGGGTCAGCCCCTACGCCAGTGCCCACGCCGTGCGCGAGTTCACCCAGCGCAAGGCGGCCCAGCGGGCATGGATGGAGAGCATGAGCGCCGTCAACGAGGAGCTGGGGCAAGAGATCGATCTGACTGACGCCATCATGGCATCCGTGGCCAACCCCGAGATCCGCCGTCATGAGCTGATGGTGCGGATGCGGGGCTTTGAGGACATGGCACAGGAACAGGGCAAGCTGGGCCTGTTCCTGACCCTGACCGCCCCATCCAGCTATCACGCCTGGCGGGTGGGCAAACAAGACAAGTCCAAGACATACCAGAACGAAGCCTTTAACAACGCCACCCCGACCGAGACCAACCGCCTGCTGTGTAAACAGTGGGCCCGCTTTCGTGCCGCGCTGGCGCGGGAAAAGGTCGGGGCCTTTGGTTTTCGGGTGGTGGAGCCGCACCACGACGCCACCCCGCACTGGCACTGCCTGCTGTTCATCAATCCGGAACATCAGCACGTCTTTCTGACCCTGCTGGCCTTTCACTTCACTGCTGCCGAACGGGCCGAACTGAACATGCCCAACGGCAGCGAGCTGGACGCGCTGGCCAAGTCGCGCACCCGCAACAAGCTGCCACATATCAAGAGCCTGCTCGACATCACTGACAAGCAGACCATCAAGGCCATCAACCCCAGGGTGAACTGGAAAGAGATCGACCCGACCAAGGGCAGCGCCACCGGCTATATCGCCAAGTACATCGCCAAGAACATCGACGGCCATGCCGTGGGGATGGACTACGAGGCCGAGGCCCCCGTAGACCACACCACCATTGCCGTGGCTGCCTGGGCGAGCTGCTGGCGCATCCGCCAGTTTCAGCAGATCGGTGGCCCTGCCGTGAGCGTGTGGCGCGAGCTGCGCCGCCTGGGCGACGAGGTGATCGAATGGGACTGCGTGCTGGAATTAGCCCGCCAAGCGGCTGACAACAACCGCTGGGGCGACTTCATCAACGCCATGGGCGGCATCGATGCCCCGCGCAAAGAACATCTGATCCGCCTCTCCAAGCGCCTGGATGAAGCCGCCAACAAGTATGGCGAGGACGTGATCAAGTTGCTGGGGGTGATCTCTGACGTGGGCATGACCACGGCCGTCACCCGCACCGAAGGCTGGCAGATAGTGCGCAAGGGGGCAGCGGTGTCGGGTTTGGGCGAGCAGCGCGAGCATGCAGTGGGCGAGCGCAGCGAGTTGACCTTGAGCGGCGGCAGCCGCGCCCCTTGGAGTTCTGTCAATAACTGTACGGAAGGATCTAAATCAGGGGTTAAAGGATCCACTCTGGCTAAAGAGTTGATCCGTATGGGTCTCGATGAAAGCAGCGCGGCCCTGCTGCAACACGGCAGCATCATCAATGCCGGCGGCCAGTATGTGCGACTGCGGGGTGATCGGCTGATTGTGACCCGTCACTGGCCAGGTGCTGGCGATGCGGTCACCAATCAGCTGACCGCCGAGGTGGAAGCCGAACTGGCCCGCAACCGGGCCGCCAGCAGCAGCGCGCTGAAACAGCAGGCCCGCGAGCTGATGCACTCCGGCGGCAGCGTCACCAACTGGCTGGCCGACCTGCCGCTGACCCAGGCCGAAGAGGCGGTCGCCATCTTCACCCGCCTGCTGGATGACGAAGAAGACCGGGGCAGCTATCAGCCCAGCGAACAGGAGCAAGCCCGCGCCGCGAGCATGCAAGCCGACAACGACCGTCATAAGGCGGAGATTGCCAAGGCGCGGGCGCGCCTGGGCGTTAACTGAGGGAATGAAGATGAAAAACGTAATGCTGGATCTGGAAACCATGGGCAAAGGCCCGAACGCGGCAATCGTCACCATCGGGGGAGTGTTCTTTGACCCGATGACCGGTGAACTGGGCGCAGAGTTCGAGGCGCATATCGACCTACGAGATAGCGCAAGGTTTGGGGAGATAGACCCTGACACCGTGCTGTGGTGGCTGGGGCAGAGTGATGAAGCACGCGCGGCCATAGCCTATAACGTAGATGGCGAAAAACGGATGGCGCTTCTCCAGGCACTGCAAAAGTTTCAGGAGTGGCTGATGCAAGAAGGCAAGCGCCCCTGTGTGTGGGGTAACGGTGCTGGGTTTGACTGCACCATCATGGCCAGCGCCTATGATGCGGTGAACAAAGTGCGTTTTATTGGCTACTGGAACGGATTTAAGGATCGGGATGTGCGCACCGTTGTTGATATGGGGCGTGACCTTCTGGGCTTTGACCCTAAGAAAGACATGCCATTCGAGGGTGTGGCCCATCGCGCGCTGGACGATGCCAAGCATCAGGCCCGCTACGTCAGCGCCATCTATCAGCGGATACAGGCAGCAATGAATGGCTGCGGAATGGTTGGGGGATAAGGGATGAAGCACATCAACTGGAATCAGGCCAGCGAATTGGGGCTTATCATGCGCATAAACCGTGAAATCCTTCACCCATTGGGGCTGGCCATGACCCGCAACCCAGAGAATGGTGCATCGGAGATGCTATTGGTGAGTGACGATGGGATCTGGGAATACGACCAGATGCTCACCCTCAAGGTGCCGCAGGTAAGCGAAGAGGAAGCCCGGGCAAAGATTACAGAGTGGACGAAGGAGCCGCAGGCATGACTGACACCATCACCCGCTCCGACATCGAGCGCCTGCAGCCGCATTGCCTGCGGCTATGGCCCATCATCCAGCAGCACCCGCCGGGATCGGCGGGTCGCACTGCCATCACCCGCGAACTCAATGGCCTGCCGGACGCCGACCGCCACATCTGCGATCAGTTGCTCGACCGCATGGAACGAGTCATCAGGTTCGAGGATGCCTGGTTCCCCTTCTTCCAGGGCGAGCTCGACACCCTAACTCCACCGACCAAGCCAAAGCGAACGGTAAGCGTCACCGGCCCAGGTTATCGCCAGGTAGGCAAAGACACCCGGGCGCGTCGTGGCATCTACGCAAGGAGGTCATCGTGAAGACGATCCCCATTCAGCTATCCACCATTGTCGATGGTCGTGAGTGGAAGCTATTCACCATTCGCTACACCACCCCCGAGGCTGATTTCGAGTTTTATATCCACGCCCTGTCGTGGGATCACGCCAACATCATCTTGCAGGACATCCGCGAAAGCGGGCGCGTTTCTGGCCAGGTTGTGGGGGTACGCCGATGAAGACTGCCAAAGACGCCAAAGCGCGCAAGGAAGAACAGCGCAAGCGCCAGGCCGCGCTCGGCATCAAGCGGGTGGAAGTAGCCCTCTCCACCCGTGAGCGCGAGACACTGGAGACCCTGCGCCGGGCTCGCGCTGGATCTGGTGAGCCCTACAGCGCCGATGAGTACATCAGTACCCTGCTGCGCCGCGACTGGGAACGCTGGCAGCAACAACAAGCAGAGCTGGCCGTGCAGACCTGCCCCAACTGCGAGTGCGCACTGCCAGAGGGTTGCGGCGGCACCTTCAAGGGCGAGGCGACATGCTGGCACACATCTGGGGATCAAATCTTGGCGTTGTGACCGGTCACAGTGTCGATATTTGGCATAGTCCTCCCCTGATGACCTGAGATGACTATCAGGTGTAAGCTGCCTCGAACGAGGCTTGAATGGGATACCCAAGATGGAACGCCTGAAAGACCTGCTTGTAACACTGATAATGGAGCCAGTGGTGATGAAGTTCTTTGGTGGCTTGCTGATGCTATCCTCTTTGGCGGCAATGATGCTGGGCGTCAGAACACTCCTGTTTGAACGCCGTCTCGAACGGGCTTTTGCCAGAATCCAGACCATTACAGATGGCAAAGCTGCACTCCCTCCTCCACCAGGGCTGTTTGACCAGTGGCCCATCATCCAGGCCATGATCCCGGAGACCTTCATTGGGTTCCTCACTTGGGCCAGCTTTTTTACCGCCGGATGGATGATGGTGAGCTTTGGCAAGCAGATCGAACGTATGTACTGACAGGTTAGAGCAGCAGTTACTTCACCACCGGCAGCTCACCGAGCGCGGTGGTATAGCGGGGGCTTAACTGCTCCCGCTTCATCATCCACTCTCGGGTGTCGCGGCCTCTGGCCGCGAAGTAGACCTTCCCCAACCGCCCTTGGTTGATCTTGTCGATGACCTGCATCAGCGCCTCACTGCGCGGGGAAGCAAATAGGGCTATTTTATCCCCAGGGCGAGATTATGAACGTTTTTTAAGCTAAAAATGAGAACAAAACAAACAAAGAACGCTCACCAAATAAGCGCAGCCAACCCGATTTAAGCTTGGGAAGCTCGCTTATTGAACACTTCGCTTTGCTTTTGCTCACTCATGATCTCACCCTGATTTTCTCCCAGAGTTCATCACTTATCTGTCAGCTCCTGTTTGCCATGTCACACTTCTAACACTACCCATTATAGTATTTATATGGTATTTTTTCAATATCCATGAATCGCTTTCGCTGGATATAGACTCGCTGGGAAAAGAAGTGCGAAAGTTACGAGGCTATGTTGTATTTTGCCTGTGGTCTCATTGTTTGGAATAATAGCCTACTTGGATAGGCTCTTAGTGTTTTTCAACTGAAAATTATGGGGTGAGTGGTGAATGTAAAGTTACGTTATGAATACCTCCTGTTCGCTGTATGCTGTGCTTTTATTTTTTCCTTATTGGTTGCTGTCCAGATTAATGTCCCGATGCAATCAGATGATTATAGTTACTTAAGTCTTGGTGGTAATATTGAGGGGCTAATAAATCATTACCTATCTTGGAGTGGGCGTCTAGCTGCGGACGTGACTAGTAGCACAATGCTTTCATTGTTTCACAAAAACATATACTCAGCATTAAATAGCCTTGCACTAGTTTCATTATTGCTGCTGTGTACCATGCTACCGTCATTTATCTTTAATAAAAAATCGACAGCTAGAGATTGCTTGACATTTCTTATTCTATTCTTTGTGTACTGGATTGCCAATCCAAATCTTGGTCAAACCACTTTCTGGATAGTCGGATCAGCAAATTATCTTTGGACAACACTATACACATTGATATTTTTTTGTGTTTTTTCGTTAGCTGTAAATCGAAGTGCGAGAAAGATATATATCCCAGTCATTTTTTTATGTGGTTTCGCTGGTGGTATAACAAATGAGCATACTGGATGGACAGCATTTGCGTTTGTTTTGTTCAGCTATCTATGTCACCGATTTGATAAAAACCAGCTACAGATGCGTTATATATATGCGTCAGGTTTTTTAGGTGGCCTGTTAGGATGGCTAGTTCTTATTCTTTCCCCAGGGAATATCAATAGAGCAAATAGGTTCCAAGAATGGTACTCAAAGGGGATTCTTGAGAGGATTGATATACATTTGTATTATAGACTGCCAAACATCTTGAGTAGTTATATTTTTGCTTTCATTCTGATTGTTTTAATTTTGGCGCTGCAAATGGCATTTACATCGCCAAAACATTTAAAGCCTACTTCTGATGATAGACTATGCATAGAAAAACCAAATGTATTAGGTCGATGGTTTTTATTTTTCCTAGTTTGTGGTTTTTTATCTAGCCTAATGCTAGTAGGTGCTCCAGCTCCACCACCTAGGACAGGAAATGGCACTCTAGTTTTATTTTTGATAGCAGCGTCATTATTAATGCATTCACACAATAGAGAGTTTACTAAAGGTGGCGCTTGCTTAGCCTATTATGGGGTGGTATTTTCTTTTGCGCTAGTCTATTTTATTCCGTCGTATTATCTCCTCCATTTCTCAATGAAAAGAACTCATTATCAAGAACAGGTGAGAAATATTTTAATCGCAGATGCTATTAAGTCTGGCGCAACAACTGTATCAATTCCAGACTTTAAATTTTCAAGGCTTATCAAATTTAATGATAGGTTTGACCTTTATCATAACGGCCCTATGATGGCCAGATATCATGGCGGCCACCTAAAAGATATAACTATATCAAACATTTGGTTTGACTATGGTGCAATAATTGAAAATAATTATGAATTACCCATCAACAAAGAAATATATAATAAACTAGCTTTGAATAAGATCATATTTTATTCAGAACCGAACCAACCCTTCTTTAAAAATTCACAATGGGCATTATTTGAATTTAATGCAGAGCCATCTTTTATCTTGACTAAAGATAGAAAAATATTTATCAATTTTAAAAGCTCCAATCATGCGGGAGAAATTAAAATTGATATGGGAAGACCACATACTGCAAAGATTGGAAATAAATTCTATTATGCTCATCCATTACCTGATGATGCACTAAATGGTAAAGTAAAAAGCGTACAACTTGGCGTTTACAATAACACTGGCAAGGATAGTGATATTCTTATTGATTTTTAAGGTATCGCTTAAGACGGAGAGGTTTAGTTGGTTGCATCATCATCATCCATGAAAAATTAACTCGTAATATGAGGTAGATTATTATCTAAATCGACCAAGAGTTAATGCCCAAGTTAGAGCCAATCCCAGTCAGGGCGAGAATGCGAACATTTTTTGAGCATTCCTGCCCTGTTTGACGGGCAGCGCAGGCTGTGAGCACCCAGTTTTTCGGGGGATGACATTTTAGGTGGCCTAAAGGATCAGGGTAAGACCGCGAACGTTTTTTGAATGATATAAGAGGTGTTGACCGACCAATCCGGGCGTGACCTTATACTCCCTTTACGGGAGTTCCGTCATTTGGCATGGCAGCCTATTAATGTACGCGGCATAACAACTATCAGATATGCTTCGGTTGTCGTTAACAAAGAAAATAGTGTCGGATGAGAATGGTATCAAACACGCATCAACGTAGTGAGTAAAATGAAACCTACGGGACTAATTTGAGTTTGTTTTTTGATGAAGGCCGCATTGTTGGACGAACAAAGAAATGATAAGCAACAATGACCACAGCTAAAAGGCAATTTTCCCTTCTAAATAACTGATCCCAATAGTGCTACATCTTGCCGGAAACCTAGTGGCGTAAGGCATTTGTGCAATCTGGTGGCAAAGCCTGAAGTGACAAAACTCAGCGAACGATGCGTGCTCCATGCCACTTATAGAAGCTGTACGAGTACAGTGGTCTACTATTCGGAACAGCTATTTAGAGTGAAAGAAACTGGCAGAAAATGAAGGATCACAAAAAGGATCCGGTATCCCGCACGCGGCCAGTGCTGGCGCGAGGAGCCGCTCCCCTGCCCCTGTCGTTCACCTGCATGATTTTCCACACATAAAGCGGGCAGGCGGGGCGGGGTTCCGATTGCGCGCTGGCGGTGCTGGCCGGGGGGCGGCAGGCTGCGCCAGTCGCTCCGGGTGCTCGCGGAAGGATCCGCGATGGTGCAAGGGTGGGTCGCACTGGCGATGCCGCAGCGGGCCGCTGATGCGACCAGGTGAGGGGCAAAAGAAAACCCCGCCAGATGGCGGGGTGGTCGGGATGGGTTGCCCGGGTCAGCGCAGCTGATCACCCTGGGCGGCCTGCTCGGTACCGGCGGCCAGCTTGTACGGATTGAATCGGATAATCTCCTCCCCTGCCCAGTCGTTCATCGCCAGCAGGCTGGCCTTGATGCTGTCGATCTCGTTGACGTCGAACACCTGGGCGGCCTCCGTCACATTGCCAAACCCGCCAGTGCTGTTCGGCATCACCCCCATCAGCTGGGGCGGTACCCGGTGGGTGGCCAGCTGGTCATCCCGGCTCACGTTCTTGATGCTCAAGAAGTCATCCTTGGCCGCTACCTCTGCCACCGGGATCAGCTGCACCCCGTCTTTCTTCCCACCAGGGGTATAGAGCAGCAGGTTGCGGAAGTTGCCGGGGCCCTTGCTCTGACGTAGCGCCTCCCGCAGCTTGGTGATGTCCCCCTCATTCTGCAGCGGGTCCGTGATGTGCATTATGAAACCGGCGTGGCTGCCGTTCTCATAGTACCGGCGGCGAAACAGGGTGGCCGACTCGTTCAGCAAGGTCGAATTCAATCCGCCAACGTAGTCGGGGATGCCGTAGATCTCCTGGTTGATGTCGCTCTCCATCACGTGCCCAACCCGACCGGCGGGCAGCTCCTGTTCCTGCCCAGGCTGGGCAATCCACCAATAGGTGGCCATATCCAGAGCGCGCCGGGTGTACTTGGCGCGCAGATGGTCATAGCGCAGCACGCCGCCGAGCCTGTTCTGCACAGCCTGCAGGTAGCCGTTGCCAAAAATAAGATAGTCCAGCGCCAACCCGGTGAAGCCCGCCAGACTCAGTTTCGGATGAGGGATGAAACACGATCGCAAGATGTTGCGCTTCACCTGGATGGCAGAGGCATGATGCACCCCGGCCCGATAGACCCGCGACAGCCCATTGAGGGAGAGCGGCGGCTCATACCAGCGGCCGTTGTGCATCGACTCAAGATAATCGAACACCTCCCGCTGCGATAAGACCGGCACCGGCTCGCCAAAGGTGAACGCCTCGATGGCCTCGCCACCGGATTGCTGGGTTGCCGCCACTGGCGGTGTCGGGTTGAAAGAGGGGCGACGATTGCGACGTTTGCTCATTAGAAAAACTCCATAGAACCGGTATTGGTGCCGTTGGCGCCTGCCAGTGGCTCATGTAAAAGGGCGTGCATGGTTGCCCAGGCGATATCTGCGTGGCTGGTCTCTTCGGAACGGCTGGCCTCAAAGGTCGGCATCTTGCCAGCGGTAACCCCCCGGCGGATGCTCATAAAGGCGGCGGCCAAATCATTCCAACCGCTGTCAAACTCCAGCCGCCCCTTGTTCATCACGTCGAGCGCCTTCATCACCATCTGAATTTTGACGCTCGGGTTGTACTGGATGGATGTAACTGCCGGATAGAATGGCTTCACATTCTGATAAACACCCTCCCCGATCCCGGTCGTATCAATGCCGATATACGCCACGTTGTAACGGAGCGTCATCTGGCGGATGGCCTCGGCCTGAGCGGCAAAATCCATCCCTTTCCACTGGTGGCGCTCAAGCACCCGAAATTTGCCGCCAGGTACCGCAGGCGGGGCCAGCACGACGCATCCGGCGCTATCACCCTTGCCGCCCTTGGCAGGGTCATAGCCGATCCACACAGGCCGGTTGCCCATTGGCCGAATCGCAAAGGGTTTGTAGTCATCCCACAGCTCCCAGCTATCGACCATGCAGCGCATAAGCATCGCCAGTGGAAACACGCTGGCCGTGTCGTCCATGAACATGCACATCAGCAGGTTGCTGTATTCATCATCGGAATACTCACTGCGCAGCTGATCCAGGTCGAACAGGTCACAGCCGCCGCGCACCGCATCTTCGACCGTGACAATCTGCCGCCACTGGCCATCGGCGCACAGCTTGCCACCAGACAGATTGGCGTGGCTCAGGTCAATCTCGACCCGGTCAGCTTTGGCCTTGCCCCGGTTGAAGTTGGCACCGGACCAGAACGCATAGGCGGGATGGGAAAGGCTGGATGGGGTGGAGATGTAGGTCTGGCGCCACTTCTTGTGCATCGCCATGCCGGACGCCACCTTGCGAAACTCAAGGAAGCCATGGATCCAGAAATACTCGTCCATGTAGATATTGCCGTGGTAGCTCTGGGCGGTGCGGGCGTTGGTGCCAAGGAAATAGAGGTGCGCCCCGTTCGGCAGCACCATGGGGTCGCCTTTAAGCTCGACCCCTTCATCCTTGGCAAACTGGATGATGTACTGCTTGAACACATGGGCCTGCGCCTTGCTGGCTGACAGGAATATCTGATTACGCCCGGTCACCAGGGCATCAATGAACGCCTCGAAGGCAAAGAAGTAAGTGGCCCCTATCTGGCGCGACTTGAGCAGATCACGGATCCGGTGCTGCTTGCCCGCCTCGTACCAGGTGCGCTGATAGCCAAACATGGTCGACTCGAACCGCTCGATTAGGCGCTCTTGCTGCTCGGGCTCCACCACATTGCGCTCGGGCGCCTTCTTCGGCCCCTTGTTGCGGTTCGCCACCTTGGGATTCAGGTCGGTTTCATTACCGCCGTTGCTGTACTTGTTGACCCGGGCGACCCGCTCCAACTGGCGGCCCAGCAGGTCAATCTCCTTGAAATCGCCGCCGGTCTTCATCTCCTTGGCGATCAGCTGGCACATCCGCGCTTCAAGCGCAAAATCGACCCGATCAATCGGTTTGATGTCCTCCCAGCCGTCACGGGATTTCCATGTGCCGATCGTCCCTTCAGGGGTCGCCAGCAGCTCCGCAATAGCTCGGATCTTGTACCCCTGAAAATACAGGTGCATAGCCTGTCTGCGGGGCTCGATATGGGGAAAAAGTAAGGGTGCTGTAGTCATGGCGCCAGTCTACCGACCAAGACAAGCACCCTGACGCCCGCGCCAGTGTATCCACCGTGGATACACTGGCCGCCGATTGCACGATCCCGCCTCTCACCCAGACCATAACCGCGACATCACCACCCAATCACCAAAGGGATCCCAACCCATGGCTAAGTCCAAGTTTTTCCGTGTTGCCGTCGAAGGGGGCACGACCGATGGCCGCACCATCACCCGCGAATGGGTCGAGCAGATGGCCCAGCGCTATAACCCGCAAACCTACGGTGCCCGAGTCAACATGGAGCACTATCGCGGTTTCGATCCGGAAGGCCTGTTCAAGATGTATGGCGACATCACCGCAGCCAAGGCCGAAGAGATCACCATCGAGGGCGAAAAACGTCTGGCACTGTTCGTCCAGATTGACCCAACCCCGGCGCTGGTTGAACTCAACGAGAAGCGCCAGAAGGTATACACCTCCGTCGAGATCCACCCCAACCTCAACGGTAAAGGCGCCTACCTGACGGGGCTCGCTATCACCGACAGCCCGGCCAGCTTGGGCACCGATTTGCTCCAGTTCTGCGCCGGGGCGGGTGAAAACTCCCCACTTGCTGCTCGCAAACAGCACAAAGAAAGCCTGTTCACCGAAGGGCTCGAAACCATCATCGAATTCGAAGACGAGCAGAAAAAAAGCCCTGGCCTGCTGGAGCGGGTCACCGCGTTGTTCTCCACCCACAAAAAGCAATCCGGCGCTGACTTCAGCGATGTGCATCAGGCCGTCGAAGCCGTGGCCACCGAGGTCACCAGCCTCGATACCGGCATGCAGAAGAAGTTCACCGAACAGGCCGCCACCATCACCGAACTGTCCAGCCAGCAGCAAGCCACCGCAAAAGAACTGGCTGACCTCACCGCCAAGCTGGAAGGCCAGGAAGAGTTTAGCCACAAGCGCCAGCCCGCCACCGGCGCCCAAGGCACCACCATCGAAACCGACTGCTAAGGACCCCATCCATGCGTAACGAAACCCGCCAGAAGTTTAACGAGTTCACCAGCCAGGTGGCCAAGCTCAACGCCATCACCAGCGCCATAGTGCAGTTCAACGTGCAGCCGAGCGTCCAGCAGACCCTAGAAACCAAGATGCAGGAGTCGGTGAAGTTCTTGGAAATGATCAACGTGGTCGGCGTGCCGGAGCAGGAGGGCGAGAAACTGGGGGCTGGGTATCAACAACACCATCGCCGGTACTACCGACACCACCAAGGAAGATCGCCAGGCGGTAGACCCGACCGATCTGACTGGCAACCGCTACCGCTGCGAGCAGACCAACTTCGACACAGCCTTGCGCTACGCCAAGATCGACGCCTGGGCCAAGTTCAAGGACTTCCAGACCCGTATCCGCGACGCCATCCTGCAACGTCAGGCGCTCGACCACACGACCAATCGGGTTTTACGGCGTCACCCGTGCCGCCAAATCCAACAGGGTGAACAACCCCCTGCTGCAAGACGTCAACAAGGGCTGGCTGCAGAAGATCCGTGAAGACAAGCCGGGGAACGTGCTGGATGAGGTGAAGAGGGTTGGCGCGTCGTCATCAAGGTCGGCTCTGGCATCACCCTGGACGATGGTTACAACAACCTCGACGCCCTGGTGATGGATGCCGTTGACCGAGCTGCTGGGCCCCACCTACCGTGATGACACCGAACTGGTGGCCATCGTCGGTCGCAAACTGCTGCACGACAAGTATTTCCCCATGGTCAACAAAGACCATGACAACGACTGAAAAGATGGCGGTCGGACGTCATCATCAGCCAGAAGCGAATGGGCGGCCTGCCTGCCGTGCGCGTCCCCAGCTTCCCGGACAACGCCATCCTGGTCACCCGGCTGGATAACCTCTCCATGACTGGCAGGAGGGCGCCCGCCGCCGCACCATCCTCGACAACGCCAAGCGCGACCGCATCGTCAACTACCGAATCGGTCAACGAGGCTTATGTGGTCGAAGACTACGAAGGCGCCGCACTGGCCAGCACATCGAGCTCGTTGAACCGGCTCCGGCTGGGTAAAGGGGGAAGACATGACATCACCTGCCCGTCGCAACCGCGAACGCAAACTGGCCGCCCTGCAAGGGGCGGCCAATCCTCAGTTCGACCAACAACGCGCCAACGCCTACGAGCTGCAGTTGATGCAGTTGGCCGAACACCGCCGCACCCTCAAGGGCATCCAGAGCATCGAGCGCAAGATCGAGGCCAAGCGCCCCATGTTGGCAGTCTACAAACCCTGGATTGATGGCGTGCTGGCCGCCAACCGGGGCGGACAAGATGACGTCCTGGTGACCGTCATGCTCTGGCACCTCGACACCGGCGATCTCGAAGGGGCTTTTACCATGGCCGACTACGTGATCCGCCACGGCCTGAGCACCCCCGATCGCTACGCAGCGCACCGCCGCCACCCTGATCGCCGAAGAGGTCGCCGACACCGGCATCAAGCAGCAAGAGGCAGGCGGCCCAGCTATGGCCTGCTGTGCGCTTACCTCGAGCTGCTGACCCACTGCGACATCTTCGACCAGGTGCGCGCCAAGCTGCACAAGGCCGTGGGCCGCGCCGCACTGGCCGAAGGGTTCAAGGAGCCGCAGAGCACTATCGCCCGCCCAGCACTACCGCCGCGCCCTCGAATTGCACGACAATAAACCGCTTGAAGCGGGCATCAAGAAAGAGCTCGAAGTGCTCGAGCGTGAACTGAGCAATAAGAACTTCGTCGTCAAGCAGCCCGACGCCACTGGCGGCGGCAGCTAACCGAGCGAACCCCGCACCCTGGGCGGCTCGGGCCTGACGAATGCGTTGCGGCATACCAGACGGCCCGACCACCGCCCAACAAGCGGAATAGGAGCACCATGAGTAACGGATTCATTGCCACAGCCCCGACCGTCGCCAGATGAAGGGGTGATAGCCAACAGCCCCTTCTGGCCGGCGATCTCGCTGCCTGACCTGCGTGAAACCGTCCGGCTCGATGGCACCGTCACCACGGCCCGCCTCAAGCATGCCGTGGTCGACGCCATCACCAGCGTCAACCGGGATCTGGCGGATTGGCGCCGCGCCCGTGAGGCAGAAGGGGTCGCTACCCTGGCCGGCGTCCCGAGCGAGGTCATCGACAGCGAATCGCTGCACCTGCACAGCTACCGGCGCGCCGTCTACGCCATGACCCGAGCCAGCCTGCTCGAACGTTATACCGACTACAGCGCCACCGGTGACGGCGTCAAAGGGGCAGATGCCAAAGTCATCAGCTCGGATGACCTTTACCGGGATGCCCGTTTTGCCATTCGCGACATCCTCGGCACCACCCACAACACAGTGGAGCTGATCTAATGGAGCTGCGCAGCCAACAGGGTGACACCCTCGACCTCATCCTGTTCCGGCATTACGGCTACACAGCAGGCATCACCGAGCAAGTGCTCAACCTCAACCCCGGTTTGGCCTCGCTCGGCCCCATCATCCCGACCGGGACCCTCATCAACATGCCAGCGGCCCCCACCCAGGCCGAGCAGCCGCTGATCCAGCTATGGGACTGACCATGAGCCGCCTCGACGACGAACTCGAACGACTGGCCAACATCAGCGAGCAGCAAATCGCTGCCCGCATCCACGCCGCCCGTATCAGCGGCACCGGCCCCCACTACTGCATCGACTGCGACAGCCCAATCCCCCAGGAGCGCCGCGAGGCAATCAGGGGCTGCGAGCGCTGCACCGAGTGCCAGACCATCACGAATTTCAAACCGCTCGCCACTACGGCAGTAAACGATAGGAGAGCACGATGCCAGAACCCATTTCAGCCAGTACCGCCAATGGCGTAGCGCTCGCCCTTGCGCTGGCCTCCACCGCGCCTTGGCTCGATCCCATCATCCTGCTTGGCTCATTCGCCGGGGCACTGCTCTTTGGGCTCACCACCGAGAAGATTGCCGGACGAGTCATCCTTCTGTTTATCCGCCTTCATCTGCGGGCTGCTCGCCGCAGATTTCACCGTCCAGATGCTGACCAAGCTGCTGCCGGTAGGTATCGAGATCAACAAGGGGGTGGCCTCGGGTGCCATCGTGGCCGCAGCCAAGGTCTGGCTGAAAGGTGAAGCATGGCAATGGGCTGCGGTCTGCTTGTTGTCGATGTTGGTTGAGTTTGCGATGAACGCGATCCATTTAACCCCTGAACGCCTCGAAACCCTGTTCAGTCGCATTGGAAGGGGAAAGATGACCCCCACTAACCCCACCTACGCCATGCAAGGGGGCTGACATGTTGACCATCTATGCCATGATCTGCACCGCCATCTGCCTGCGTGTCATGTTCTTTGACAGCCGGGATGGACGCTATCAGGCTCCTTCCTGCCTGGCTGTCTTGGGTCATCTGTGTCGCCACGGCATCGGTGCCACTCCGCCATGCTGGTGTCTCGCACCATCCTCGTCCCCGACCTCGCCTCCGTCATCATCACCGCCTTCCTGCTCGACCGCCGTGTGGAGTGACGGGGGTCCGTCTACCACCTGCTGCGCAGCAAAAAGCACTACCGCACAACCGAGAGGAGGCAACCATGAGCCTGAAAAAAGGGGATACTGGTACCGCCGTGGCCGATTTGCAGCGTCGCCTGACCAAAGCCGGTTATCCGCTGGATCCCGGATGGCTGGTTTGGCGATGCCACAGAGCGCGCCCTGCTCGCCTTTCAGCGGGATTACATGATTGTCGCCATCGGTCAGGCTGGCCCCCGCACCATGGCCGCCCTGCTCGGCAGCGAGCGGGGCAACCAGTTGCGCATCGGCGACATGCAGGAAGGCGCTGACCTGCTGGGCCTGCCGCTGGCCACCATGGCCACCGTCGCCCAGGTCGAGAGCATCGGCGAGGGGTTCACCACTGACATGCGCCCCGTGGTGTTGTTTGAGCGGCACGTGTTATAAAGCAGCTCACCCAGCACTTGGGCAAGGCCACCGCCGACCAGATGGCCGCCCGTTACCCCTACTGGTCAACCCCAAGCGCGGTGGTTACGCAGGGGGCGCGGCCGAGTGGGAGCGGCTGCAACTCGCCATCAGCCTGCACCCCGGGAGGCCGCCATCGAGTCGGCAAGTTGGGGGATGTTCCAGATCATGGGCTTTCACTGGCAGGCGCTGAGGCTTCGCCTCGGCCAGCGGCTGGCAGGCCGCCATGCAGCACAGCGAGGTCGACCACCTCACCGCCCTGTGCCACTTCATCCAGCAAGACCAGGCCATGCACAAGGCCCTGCAGGGTCGTAAATGGGCCGACTTCGCCCGCCGCTACAACGGCCCGGCGTTTAAGGACAATGACTACGATACCAAGCTGGCCAAGGCATACAGCCACTTTGCCAAGGTCTACCCGGTGAAGGAGGTGGCGGATGCACATTGAAATCACTGGCAGACAGAGGGAAAACTGAACGGCTTATGGCAGCTGCAAACCAGTTTATGGCCAGGGCAGGTAGGTGGTGATTGTCTGCTGGATTTCCTGGCTTGATGACGGAATGACTGGATAAGGGGTGCCCGGGCGCGTGGGTCAACGGCGACAAATACCTGACGAAAAAACGCGGGTTTGAAGAACTCGACACCAACCACGATGCGATCGACGTTGACGAGTTCGACTTGTTTGATAACCAGAGCGTTATCAATATTCTGTCCGAATGGGTATTACTACACTACGTGAAGGCCGCCATTTAAATAACTTGAAACCAACCAACGGGTAACTCCCCATCGCCAAGTCGATGAAGATGCATCAGACCAACGTCGACACCATCATCATCACGCCCCGTCACACTCGCCATCGTGACGAACCGATTCCGATGGATTTCTGGGGATTGATTGTGCTGGCGTAACCTGCTGCGCTCCCCCCTCACATGGTTGCTGCTGGCCTTGGCCATTGCCCTGGGCGGCTGGGGCTGGTCGGCCCGCTCTGCCGCCAAGGCAGAGGGGCAGGTCACCACCCTGCAAAGCGACCTCAAGGCCGCCGACGACAAGGCCAAAGAGGCCGAGCGGCGGGAGAAGACCAAAGACGGGGTCACCATCAACACCCTCACCGGCGAGCTGACGCCCAGGCAACCGCCGCCGCCAGCTGCAACGCCAGCTCGGCGAGCTGACCACCACCGCCGCCACCCGTGCCGACACCATCAAGAGGCTCAAACGTGAAAATGCTGAACTTAAGTCTTGGGCTGATCGCCCTCTGCCTGCTCCTGCTGTCAGGCTGCTCCAGCGCCCCGCCATCACCGGCGCCGCAGATTATCAGGCTGGTCAGGTCCCGCTCCGGCCCCCTGCCAGCTGCCGCCGGCCGGCCCCCTCAATAACGGCGACCTGCTCGACCTGCTGACCCAGACCGAGGCCGCCTGGGCAACCTGCGCCGCCAAGGTCGATACGTCATCGCCTGCCAGCAACGGCACCAGAACAAGGGAGGGCTGGAAAAGCCGCAATCCGTGACGTACTGACCCGCTGCTGCCGCAACTGGCGCAAGACCAACCCGGACAAGCTGATATTCGTCGTACCCGGGCAACGTCGGTTGCCACCGGCGCCCGTCACTCTCGTTTGAGTGGCAATACCCGCTCACCATCGGCATCATCGACTTTGCCGGCCACCCGGATCAGCTGGTCGTGCCCCTGCTGGCATGGCTGCGCCAACACCAGCCCGAGCTGATGACCAACCCGACAAGCGGAAAACGCCATCAAGGTTCGAGTCTGAACTGCAGCCAATGACCTGATGCGACCTCATCATCACCGTCAAGCTGACCGAGCGGGTCAGGGTCTGGCAGAAGAAGAGGGGATCGGCTGGCAGCACCTGCCGGAACCGCCGGAAGACCCCTATGACGGCATCACCTGGGAACTCTTCATCAAACGGGGGCAATCAGCCATGGCCGCCGACGCCCTCCAGCAACCGCCTGACCATTGGGCCGCCGCCTGCTCCAGCAACTCAGCGCCCCGCCGTCAGTTGGCAAAAGAGGCTGAGATGGCCCGCACCATGCGGGCCAGCCAGGCCCAGCGGATCCGCGCCAACAAACAGCCGGATACCACACCACCATGACCCCGCGCAAGCCACAGCCCAAGGCTGAAGAATCGCCGGGGCGCACCTTCGCCGCAAGATGTTCATCAAGGTGGTCAAGCCTGCACCTGGCTCAAGGCCCGCGCCAGTCAAACAGCAGGCCGTGCGTTGAATTTGTCGGCACCGCCAACCGACTCGCCACCATCCACCACTACGGCCTCAAAGACCGCATCAAGGGGCAAAGATATCCAATACCCAGAGCGTCAACTGCTGGGCATCACCGACGCCGACATTGACCGCGTTGAAGACGCCCTGCTTAAACACCTCACCAAGCGCGGGTGTGTAGCGCCGCCTCATTGTGTAAAGCCGCCGCTGGTCAGCGCAAACGACGCCGCTACACACTGGCCCCCTCATGAACATCATCGAGCTACTCAGCAAAATCGACAACCTGATCCGCATCGGCACCGTGACCGAAGTGAGATCCGGTGAATGCCGCGTCAAAACCAAGGGCAACCACACCAACTGGCGGCCCTATCTGGTGCTGCGTGCTGGTCGCACCCGCCGCCGTCACCGCCTGAGTGTCGGCGAGCAAGTCATCCTGTTCAGTCAGCGGTGACCTGCGCAATGCGTACATCATCGGCTCACTCAACGCCACCACCCAGAGCCGCTGGCCGACGATGACAACGACGATCTCGATGGCGTCGAATACCCAGATGGCGCGGTCATCGAATACAACCCGACCACCGGTGAACTCACCGCCACCGGCATCAAAACTGCCACCATCACCGCCAGCGTGGCGGTCAAGCTGATCACCCCGCTGGTTGCCGAGGCGCTCAGAACTGCTCAAGGCCAACCGCGTCGCAAAATTACAGCGAAACCGCCAAGGTGGGCAACATTGAGGTCACCACCCACAAGCACAGCGGCGTCAGCACTGGCGGCGGCACCACAGGGGGCCCGGCATGAACTGGCAGGGCATGAATGCCGCCAATGGCCGCGCCATCAGCGCCACCGACCACATCCTGCAATCGGTGCGCGACATCCTCATCACCCCCATCGGCACCCGCGTCATGCGCCGCGACTACGGCAGCGAGATATTCAGCCTCATCGATCAGCCCCAGCACGGCGCAACCCGCCTGCGCCTGATGGCCGCCACCGTGCAGGCGCTCACCCTCTGGGAGCCGCGTATCCGCATCACCAAAGTCGATGTGGAGCGGCGGCATGGATGGCTCATGACTGATCAAGTTGACTGGCAGCGAAGAATGGCGGCGCCCCTGAATCAGCAAGCATCACCATCCCCACAGGAGCCGCCAATTGAGCAACGTGGATTTAACCCAGTTCCCGCCGCCATCGGCGGCGGAAAAACCCTCGACTTCGAAACTATCCTGGCCGAACGCAAGGCCACCCCGAGGATCGGCTACTACCCGGCAGACCAGCAGGCGGCCATCGCCGCCACCCTGGCGCTCGAATCCGAGCCCATCACCAAGCTGCTGCAAGAGAATGCCTATCGTGAGCTGATCTTGCGCCAGCGTATCAACGATGCCGCCGTCGCCAACATGCTGGCGTGGGCCAAGGGGGGTGACCTCGACAACCTGGTGGCAAACTGGAACGTCACCCGCCTCACCATCCAGCCGGGTGATGACACCGCCACCCCGCCGGTGCCCGAAATCAAGGAAGATGACGAGGCGCTGATCCTGCGCGCTCTGATGGCGTGGGATGGCCTCAGCGTCGCCGGTCCCACCGGGGCCTATGAGTATTTCGCCCTCTCTGCCGATGGCAAGGTGGCCGATGCCAAAGGCTCCAGCCCATCGGGCGCCGTGGCCATCGTCACCATCCTCAGCACCGAGGGGGACGGCACCGCCGACGCGGCGCTGATTGCTAAGGTGGATAAGGCGCTGAGCCACGAAGACCGCCGCCCGGTTGCCGACCGGCTCACCGTGCAGAGCTCCGGTATCATCCACTACACCATCAACGCCCAGCTGCACATCGACAGCCAGGGGGCCGAGGCCGAGGTGATCCTTCAAGCCGCCCGCGCCCAGCTCGCCGCCTTCATCAACCCACGCCGCCGAATCGGGGTCGAGGTGCCGCGTTCTGCCATTGATGCCGTCCTCCATGTGCAGGGCGTGCGCAAGGTCGACCTGATTGGCTGGGCAGACATCACCCCCAGCGCTTCCCAGGCCGCCTACTGCACCGGCTTCACCGTGGAGCGGGCGCCATGAGTTCCATCCTGCCACCCAGCACCAGTCGCACCGAACGCCACTTGGCCACGGCAGGCGCCTACGCCCAGCAGTTGCCGATCCCATTTCGTTCGCTCTGGTCACCCTGGACCTGCCCCGCTCACCTGCTGCCCTATCTGGCCGCCAGCTGGAGCGTCGACCGCTGGGATGAAAGCTGGCCGGAGAACACCAAACGCCAGGTCATCGCCAACAGCTACTTCGTACACAGCCGCAAGGGCACAATCGGCGCCATTCGCCGGGTGGTCGAACCGCTCGGCTATCTGATCAAGGTGCTGGAGTGGTGGCAAGAGACCCCGACCGCCACGCCAGGCACTTTCAAGCTCGACATCGGCGTGCTCGACACCGGCATCACCGAAGCCATGTATCAGGAGCTGGAACGGCTGATCGCCGACGCCAAACCCATGACCCGCCACCTGACGGGCCTTGCCATCAGCATGGAAACCCGTGGCCCGCTTTATCTGGGGGCAGCCTGTTACCTGGGCGACGAGCTGACCATTTATCCCTATAGCCCCGAAGCCATCGAGATCCGTGGCCGACAGTGGCACGGCGGCGCACTGCACACCCTCGACACCATGACCATTCAACCGCAACCGACAGGAGGTGCCGCTTGAGCGCCATCTATTTCGCCATTCCCACCAATGCGGGTCAGGCCAAAATCGCCAACGCCATCGCACTGGGCGTGCCACTGAAAATTACCCACATGGCCGTCGGCGATGGTAACGGCCAACCAGTCACGCCAAACGCAACCCAGACTGCTCTGGTAGGGGAAAGACGCCGCGCCCCGCTCAACACCCTGTTTCAAGACCCCTTGAACCAGTCGCAACTGGTGGCCGAGCAGATCCTCCCGGAAGATGTCGGCGATTGGTGGATCCGAGAAGCCGGTATTTATTCGGAAGATGGCACCCTGATCGCCATCGCCAATACCCCCGAAACCTATAAGCCGCTGCTGAGCAGTGGTGCCGGCCGCACCCAGGTTATCCGCATGGTGCTGATCGTTAGCGACACCAGTGCCGTCCAACTCAAGATTGACCCGTCCGTGGTGCTGGCTACGCGCAAATATGTCGATGATGTGATGGCAACACATAAACTCAGCCGGGATCACCCGGATGCCAGCGAAACGGCCAAAGGCTTCACCAGCTTGGCCACCCAGGTACAAGTCAATGAAACCGTCCCTGCCAATCAGAAAGATGATGTGGTGGTGACAGTGAAAAAGCTGTGGGGATGGGTCAAGCAGGCCAGTGAAACCGTGCTCGGTATGATGAAGGTGGCGACGCAGGCGCAAACCGAAGCGGGGACGGCGGATAACGTGGCTGTAACGCCGAAAAAACTGGTAGACCACTACAAACGATCAAACATTCTTGGCGCAGTGTTGCAATCTGCCGGTGTACCTACCGGCGCCATTATCGAATATGGCAGCAATGCTAACGGCGAGTACATAAAGCTGGCCGGTGGCACGTTGATTTGCGCCTTTATAACAAACGGGAACCTTACATCGAGTCAACCAGATGGGGCTCACTCCGCGATGGTACCGTGGACTTTCCCTATCCCTTTTGCCTCCACTCCGACGAGTGTGGCGGTGACGCATTCCGCATCAAGTAAGCTGATGTTCACTGCTGGCCACCCAGGCATATTCCCTACTTCACTAACCACGTATGCCTGCTCCATGATCGCTTTCACCGGTCTGCCTGTGACGAGTCGGCATGTAGCCATCGGTCGTTGGTACTAAGGACTCCACATGAAAATAAAACTCTCCCCGGTATTTGGTGACGAGCCGCTGGTTGCCCGTGTGACTGGCGATGTGCTGACCGTGAACAGTGTTGCACTGGATTTTTCACCCATGCAGGAAGGCGCCTCACTGCCCGCTGAGGCGGTCGGTAACCCATGGGTGATTGCTGACGCCGTGACGCGCCACGCCGGGGAAATTTGCTTGACCCTGCGCTTGCCCTGCGTACCGACATCGCCTTACGAAACCCGCTTTCCTACGGCCTATAACGTGCCGATAGCGGTGAGCAATGGCATCGTCCCGCTACCGCCCTATAAATCGAGCGAGGAGGCTTTAGCGTGAGCACTATCGATTGGGGCCAAACCATCACGCCCACCATGCACGCAGTCGAGCGTGCAGTAAACGCAAGGACACAGCGCGATACCTGCATAGCGTCAGCCATGTGGATAGTTGAACGTCATCGTGGGCAAGTTCAGTTGGGGGGCAAGACCAGTATTACCCCTGAGCAGTACACCGAACTGCTCACCTACCAGCAAGCCCTGCGCGACTGGCCCACGAGAGTAGGCTGGCCAGAAATCAGCATGCCACCTGAACCAGATTGGCTAACCGATTTGAAAAAATAATTTACACCCCGCCCAGTGCGGGGTGTTTCGTTGCTGCCGTCCATCACCGCCTTGTCACCGCCCATCCAGTGTATCCACGACAGATACACTGGCCGCCGCTCGCCTGCTATCCCCTGCCCCTGCATCCTGACCCTGCTCACATCACCTTGCATTACCTACGCAAAGAATGCTCCGTCCGGACAACAGGAGAACCTATGGCACTGGACCAATTTCACCACGGCGTGCGCGTCGTGGAAGCCAACGAGGGCACCCGCACCATCCGCACCGTCGCCACGGCGGTGATCGGCATGGTCTGCACCAGCGAAGACGCGGACGCCACCTACTTCCCCCTCGACAAACCCGTGTTGATTGCCAACCTGCCAGCAGCCATTGCCAAAGCAGGCAGCGAGGGCAACCTCAAAAAATCGCTGCAAACCATCTATGACACCGTCAACACCATCGTCATCGTGGTTCGGGTCGCACCAGGTGCCGATGCAGCAGAACTGACCAGCAACATCATCGGCACCATCAAGCCCGATGGCAGCTATACCGGCCTCAAGGCGCTGGAGCGGGCCGCCCCGGTCACCACCGTCAAGCCCCGCATCCTTTGTGTGCCGGATAATTGCACCCTGCCCATCGCCACCGCCCTGGCGGGTGCGGCCAAGAAGCTGCGCGCCTTCGCCTATGTGCCGACCATCGCCGACACCGTCGAAGCGGCGCTGGCCTACCGCGAGAACTTCTCCAGCCGCGAACTGATGCCTATCCACGGCGACTGGATCGCCTGGGACACCACCGCCAATGCCAGCATCAAGCTCGATGCCTGCCTCAAGGCGGCCGCCCTGCGGGCATTCATCGACAAAGAGATCGGCTGGCACAAGACCCTGTCCAACGTCGGCGTGACCGGGGTCGACGGCATGACCAAGACCCTGTTCTGGGATCTGCAAGACCCCGATACCGAGGTCGGCCTGCTCAACGCCAACGAAATCACCGCCCTCATCCGGGCGGACGGCTTCCGTTACTGGGGCAACCGCACCTGTTCGGACGATCCCCTGTTCGCCTTCGAGAACTACACCCGCACCGCCCAGATCCTGGCCGACACAATGGCCGAGGCGCACATGTGGGCCGTCGACAAGCCCATGACCCCCACCCTGGTGAAAGACATCATCGAGGGCATCAAGGCCAAGGGACGCGAACTGGTCACCGGCGGGTACCTGCTCGGCTTCGACTGCTGGTACAACGAGGAGCTCAACGACAAAGACACCCTCAAGGCTGGCAAGCTGCGCATCGATTACGACTACACCCCGGTACCGCCGCTCGAAGACCTCGGCTTCCAGCAGCGCATCACCGATTCCTACCTGATCGACTTTGGCGCCCGCGTCGCGGCCGCCGCATAAGGAGCCCCCATGGCACTGCCACGCAAAATCAAACGCCTGAACGTCTTCCTCAATGGCGACAACTGGGTCGGTGAAGCGGAAGACTTCACCCCGGCCAAGCTCTCCCGCAAGTTCGAAGCCTATCGCGGCGGCGGCATGGGCGGCGCCGTCAATGTCGACATGGGACTGGATGACAGCGCCCTTGACGTCTCCTTCACCTTTGGCGGCTACGGCGACCAGCTCCTGCGCTGCATGGGTGAACCCAAAGCTGACGGCACCAGCCTGCGCTTTGCGGGTTCAACCCAACGTGATGACACCGGTGAAGTCATGGCCGTCGAAATCGTCTGTCGTGGCCGCTTCAAAGAGCTCGACCGGGGAACCCTCAAGGCGGGCGACAACACCCAGGCCAAGGTCAGCATGGTCAACACCTACTACAAGGAGACCGTCAACGGCCAGGTGGTGCATGAGATTGACCTGATCAACATGGTCGAAATCGGCCCCGACGGCGTCGACCTCATGGCCGAACACCGCAAAGCCATCGGCCTCTAACCCATCCAACAACCCAACGGGCGGCCATGCCGCCCGTCACCACATCAACATCAGGAACAAACACCATGGACAACAAGACAGTCACCCTCGATACCCCGATCCAACGCGGCGAAAGCACCATCACAGAGCTGACCATCCGCAGCCCCCAAAAAGCGGGCCACCTGCGCGGCCTCAACACCATGGACATCGTGCAGATGAACGTCGACACCCTCATCAAACTGCTGCCACGCATCACCGAACTGAGTGAAACCGAAGTGGCAGACATGGCTCCGGCTGACCTGCTCAAGGCCGGGGTAGTGGTGGTCGGTTTTTTGATGGGCTCGCAGCAGGAGGCTTACCTCACTGCATAGATGACCTGATGGCCGAGATTGCCATCATCGCCCACTGGCCGCCGTCCGAGATGGCGGCCATGGAAATCAGCGAGCTGATGGGCTGGCACCAACGCCTCGTTGAGACTCACAACCGCATCAACGGGGCCGAAGAACAATGAACCCTCTCAAACTTCAAATCCTGCTCGGGGCGGTCGACAAGCTCACCGCCCCCCTCAAAGCAGTCAGCGGCCAGAGCCGCCTCACCGCCAAAGACTTGGTCGACACCAAGAAAAAAATCCGCGACCTCGAAACCCAAGCGGGTCAAATCGAAGGTTACAAAACGCTGGGTGCCCAGATTGGTGCGACCAAAGCTAAGTTAAAGCAGGCCGAGGGGTCGTTCAGCGAACTGCAACGCAAGATTGCCGATACCCCCAAGCCAACCCGGCTGATGATCAATGAGTTCAACAAGGCCGAAAAAGCCTTCAACCAGCTCAAGACTAAACAGGGGGAGATGATCACCCGTCACGGTCAGATGGGTGATGCGATGCGTAAGACTGGCATCAACACCGGTAACCTCAGTGAAAGCCAGCGCCGCCTAAAAACAGACTTGGCCGCAGCCAACACCGTGCTCGACTCTCAGCGAACCAAACTGGGCCAACTGGCCGACCAGCAAAAGCGCCTCAACCAGGTAAAAGCCAACTACCGGAAAACCCAAGAACTGCGCGGCCAGATCGCGGGCCACGGTGCAACCGCTCTTGCCACTGGTACAGCAGTGGGAATGACAACGTTGAAACCTGTCATCGAATTCGCTAGAGCCGAAACATCAGTCGTTGACCTCAAGGTGTCCATGATGGGCAAAGGCGGCCAAGTGCGGCAGGAGTTCCAAGCCATCAGCGATCTGGCCACTAAGCTCGGCAACAAACTGCCGGGCACCACAGCCGACTTCCAGAACATGATGAGCACGCTGATCCAGCAGGGTATGAGCGCCAAATCCATCTTGGGAGGTCTGGGCGAAGCGACCGCCTATCTCGGCGTGCAGTTGAAAATGCCGTTCGACCAAGCGGCGCTGTTTGCGGCCAAGCTGCAAGACGCCACCGGCACCGCCGAGAAAGACATGATGGGGCTGATGGATACCATCCAGCGCTCGTTTTACCTCGGCGTTGACAGCGGCAACATGCTGGGCGCCTTCACCAAACTCACCCCAGCAATGGGCATATTGCGCAAGTCAGGGCTTGAGGCAGCCAAAGTGCTGGCCCCGCTGGTCATCATGGCCGATCAGGCTGGCATGGCGGGTGAGTCATCAGGGAACGCCTACCGCAAAGTTTTCCAGATGAGTATGAACACCGGCAAGATTGCCAAAGCCACAAAAGGCACCGGGTTGAAGCTGAATTTCACCGACGGCAAGGGGGAATTCGCAGGGATGGAGAACATGTTTGCGCAGCTCGCCAAGCTGAAGGGGGTGAACACCGAGCGCCGCCTGCAAGTCCTGAAGGGCATCTACGGCGACGATGCTGAAACATTGCAGGTGCTGGAGCTGATCATCAGCAAAGGTATGGACGGCTACCGAGCCACCCAGAAGAAAATGGCAGACCAAGCCGCCCTGCAAGAGCGGGTCAATGCACAGCTCGGAACCCTGGGCAGCTTGTGGGATGCCGCCACTGGTACCTTCACCAACGCCATGGTCAATTTTGGTGAAGCGATAGCGCCAGAGATTAAAGCCATCACCCAGTGGATAGGTGACCTGTCCGAGCGCCTCGGCAACTGGGCAAAGAAAAACCCTGAACTATCCAACACCCTGATGAAGATTGGCGCCATTGTGTCGGTCGTCACCATCGCATTCGGTGGCCTGTCACTGGCAGTCGCCGCCCTGCTTGGCCCTATGGCAATCATGAAACTGACGTTCGGGATCTTGGGGGTCACTTTTGGCGGCATGCTCGGGGCGATCACCGCGGTGTTGGTGCCCATCGCAGCCTTGATCGCGCTGGGTATTGCTATCGTCAAATTCTGGGAACCCATCAGCGCATTTTTCAGCGGGCTATGGCAGGGCATCATGACCGGGCTGGCTCCCGTCTTTGAGGCCTTCAAACCGTTCGCCCCGCTGATTGATGGCATCGGCACCGGGGTTAAAGCGCTATCAGGTTGGTTTGGCGACCTGCTCGAACCACTCAAGTTCTCCAAGGAAACGCTGGAAGGGTTCGGCAGTGCCGGCCAGTTCGTCGGCCGCATCCTGGGCGAAGCCTTCAACCTGGCCCTCACCCCGCTCAAGGCTTTCCTGAAAGGGATCGAATGGCTGCTCGAATCGCTCGGCATCCTCGAAACCAAGAAAATCCCGAAGTTCGATATTCCGACAGCCAACACGCCAGGCTATCTGAATGGCAACTTTGGGACCCCGGCACTTTCCTCGGCTTACACCTACGGGACTGGACCCCGCATTGTAGAAACGCCACAAATAAAGCCCAGAGCCAACACAACCATCAACAGTCAGCCGTTCTACCAGCTCACCGTTAACGCCGCACCAGGGATGGATGAATCACGAGTGGCCTCGATTGCCCTAGACAAAATCAGAGAGCAAGAACGCGCCAACAAAACGCTTGGCCGTGCCGGTTTCAGTGATCGCAACTAAGGAGAAACGCCATGATGATGACCTTGGGCTGGTTCGTGTTTATGCGCTCGACCCTCGCCCCCCTCTCACAACAAGACGACCGGGCATGGCGCCATCCGGGCAATAACCGGATCGGTGCTCGCCCGGGCTATCAGTACCTCGGCCCGGATGACGAAACCACCACCTTCAGCGGGGTGTTACTCCCCGAGCTGACCGGCGGCCCCGTCTCCCTCGATATGCTCAACCAGATGGGCGACAGCGGCCAGGCCTTCCCCCTGATCCAGGGCGACGGCGTGATGCGCGGCTCCTTCGTGATCGAGGGTATCAGCACCACCAGGAGCGAGTTCTTTGCCGATGGCACCGCCCGAAAAATCGAGTTCACCATCAAGCTCAAGCGGGTCGATGACAACGACAGCTCCCTCGGCAACACCCTGCTGGGCCGCACCGCGGGCAACCTGTTCGGCCGCCTAGGGGTGGGTAAGCTGATGGGCAGTGTCGGCAACAAACTCGGGGGGCTGTTCTGATGGCTGATGTACTGCAAGGTGAATTGAACCGCTTCCGTGGCCAGATCGACGCCCTGCGCCAAGGCCATCCGGTACCGGCTTACCAGGTGCTGGTTGATGGCCGTGACATCTCGGCCGCCATCCGCCCGCGCCTGATGTCGATGACCATCACCGACAACCGGGGCTTTTCGGCCGACACTATCGAAATCACCCTCGATGACAGCGATGGCCAGCTCGACATGCCACGCCGAGGGGCCACCCTTCGCGCCTTAATCGGCTGGCAGGGCAGCGCATTGGTCGACAAGGGCACTTACAAAATTGACGAGGTAGAACACAACGGCGCCCCCGATGTGCTCACCATCAGGGGCAAGTCAGCCGACTTGCGCGGCGGCATGAACAAACTACGCGAGCGCAGCTGGCATCAAACCACCATCAGCAGCATCGTCGAACAGCTCGCCGCCCCCTACCTGCTCACGCCCTGCGTCGGTGACTCACTCAAGGGGCAAATGATCGACCACATCGACCAGACCAACGAGAGCGATCTCGCCTTCCTTACCCGCCTGGCTGGCCAGTGCGATGCCATCGCCACCGTCAAATCTGCCAGACTGATGTTCATCAAGGCGGGCCAGGGCACCACCGCCAGTGGCCAGCCGCTGCCGGCCATCACCATCAGCCGCCAAGATGGCGATCAGCACAGGTTCTCTGTAGCAGACCGCGACGCTTACACCGGCGTGACCGCCTACTGGCAAGACCACAAAGCCGCCGAGAAAAAGAAAATCGAGGTGAAGCGCAAGAAGAAGACCAAGCCGAAGCCGGAACGGCCTCTGCCGCCGGGTGTCGTCGTCAACAAGAAGGAACATGAACTGCTGGTCGGGGACAGCGAGAACGTTAAAGAGCTGCGCCACGTCTATGCCAACCAGACCAACGCCATGCGGGCCGCCCGTGCAGAGTGGGAACGGATCCAGCGTGGGGTGGCCGAGTTCAACATCACCCTGGCCAAGGGACGCCCCGAGCTCTACCCGGAACAACCCACCACCGTCAGGGGTTTCAAACCCGACATCGACGCGGCTCCCTGGCTACTCACCCAGGTGGTCCATGACCTCACCAATCAGGGTTACACCAACCGCCTGCAACTCGAAGTGAAGCTGGAAGAACTGCCAGAATGAAAAATGGCGACAGAGCCTAAACTCTGCCGCCATTCTCGATCATCAAAAAAACCTGTCGCCACTTTGTCGCCATTCAAATATGCAGCTCTTTATATATATTCATAACAACATGAAAAATAAAGGAAATAACTAAAGCCAACAAGGAATCCTAAAGAGCGTAGAATTTCTTAGGCATGCTATCGATCTCGACAAGTTATTTTAAAACAGGTGAACAGTTGAAATTTATTGCCTGCCAGCGCTTGTCCCCTGGGTGATACCACCTTCTCCTGCGCCAAATTTAGCTTGCACTTAATCCCGCTCGGGCTAAGTGAGCCGGGCTGGAAACGAACAAAAATAGAGGGGCAGTCTGGGCTCGCCATGACGACGCATCGCAAGGGATGGGCATGGACAGGCTATTGGGCGGCTATGTTAGCACCATTTTCCGCTGAAAAGGGTGGCAAACGTATGCCTTTTTATCAGGAAAGCTGTTGATGAGTATCGTTTGATTCCCTTGGCCAGTGACCCGCGAGGCGCGAGGTGTTCTGCCAGCTTGCCCATCGCGCAGGGATGAAGCGCCAGAGGGCATGAGAGAAAGAAGAGGTAACTTGCGGGCAAAAAAAAGCAGGTGGAGGAAACCTCACGCCTGCTGTTTTCTCTACTTGAGCCCATGGATGTCGCCGTTGGGCCCTATCGCCTCTTAACGACGATTGACAAAGGCATTCGGATAGCTGAAGCCCTGGGTGTAGAGAGAGGGGGTAAACCAATAAGTTGCGCTACTGCCTGACATATAAACTCCTGATTGCTTAACAAGTTACGAACCTTAATGCGGGCTTTAATCCTTAAGCTGATACTCGGTTCCATGGAGGCGCACTTGCTTTGCTTCGGTTCCTTGGAGGCACTTCTCGTCGTCCTGACGGTGGTGGAGACCACGGAGGACAATTTACCAGCACCATCGCAAAACTCAATATTTTTGTGACTCAAGTCACAAAAATAAATCACCAGATTTCATAGTAACGCCAGCTTGCCAGCCTGGCCAAAGCGTGTGACGGCCATGATTTGTGCTGATCGCTCACAGTTTTACGGGATTGACTGTATTATCGTTACCCTCTTCATCAGGCCCTGGTGGGCCCGGTTATTTCCCGTGCTGGTAAGGAGTCTGACGTGGCACCTCTTAGTTCTCTATCCCCCAAACTGATTTGGCACTTCTTCGAACAGATCTGCGCCATTCCCCATCCCTCCAAGCATGAAGCCAAACTGAGTGCCTGGATCACCGATTGGGCCCTGAGTGAAGGTCTGGCGGTCAAACAGGATACCGTGGGCAACCTCATCATCAAGAAGCCGGCCACACCGGGCATGGAGAACCGCAAAGCTGTGGTGCTGCAAGCCCACATGGACATGGTGCCCCAGGCCAATGCCGACACTCAGCACGACTTCGCCACCGATCCCGTCGATGCCTATATAGAGGGTGAGTGGGTCACCGCCCGTGGCACCACCCTCGGCGCCGACAACGGCATGGGCATGGCCGGCTGTCTGGCCGTGCTGGCCGACAAGAACATCAAGCACGGTCCGCTGGAAGTGCTGCTGACCACGGATGAAGAGACCGGCATGACCGGCGCCTTCGGTCTGGAAGCAGGCTGGCTGGAAGGCGAGATCCTGCTCAATACAGATTCGGAAGAAGATGGCGAGGTCTACATGGGCTGCGCCGGTGGCGTGGATGCCAATATCCGCTTCCCCCTGGAGCAGGTTGCTGCCGGTGAGGGCGCAGGTTTCGAACTGCAAGTGAAGGGGCTGCGCGGCGGCCACTCCGGGGTCGACATCCACCGTGGTCGTGGCAACGCCAACAAGCTGCTGGTACGCCTGCTCAAGGCCGCCGATCCGCTGGGAGTTCGTCTTAGCGATATCAGCGGCGGCACCCTGCGCAATGCCATCCCCCGTGAAGCCCGTGCCAAGCTGCTGGTGCCCACTGCCAGTGTCGCTGACTTCAAAGCCCTGGTCGACCAGTATGCCGGTATCTACCAGACTGAGCTGGCAGCCGTCGAGGCAAATCTGACGGTGTTGCTGCAAGAGCAGGATGCTCCAAGTCAGTTACTCTCTGACGATCTGCAGCGCCGCCTGCTCGACGCCCTGATGGCCTGCCCCAATGGCGTGATCCGCATGAGCGATGCCATTCCGGGGGTGACCGAAACCTCGACCAACCTGGGGGTCATCAAGACCCTCGAGAACGAAGTCTATGTTCAGTGCCTGATCCGCTCCCTCCATGACTCGGGCCGCGAGAGCGTCGAACAGATGACCCGCTCCCTGTTCAGCCTGGCTGGCGCCAGCTGCGAGTTCACCGGCGCCTATCCAGGCTGGGCACCAAACGTCAACTCTCCCGTGATGGAACTGGTGCGCAACAGCTATCAGACCCTGTTCGGCGACCTGCCCAATGTCATGGTGATCCATGCTGGGCTGGAATGCGGTCTGTTCAAGGGCGCCTACCCGGATTGGGACATGGTCTCCTTCGGGCCGACCATTCGCGGTGCCCACTCCCCGGACGAGCGGGTCCATATCCCGGCAGTCGAGCGCTTCTGGCAGCTGCTGGTGCATGTGCTCGAGCAGATCCCTGCCAAATAAGACCCAGGCAGTCCAACATGCCCCGCCTTGTGCGGGGCATGATGTCATCCCCCCTGCTATTCCTACCCCTTCCCTGCCTTCCCCTCTTATTCTGCATGGCGAATTCACCGCCGCAGATGCCCCGCTATCCCGCATTTAGGTCCAGAGCCTGCCTGCAACCGCTTTCTGAAAACCTATCCATAAGCCGACTTGCACAGGAAAACCTTTTCCATGAGTTATGTTGTTTAATTACCTCAAAATTTGATCTGCATCACATTAATCGCTAGGATTGCACTGTGACTTGAGTCACAAAAAACGCGATAAACAACAGAGCAACGAGGTGAATCATGTTTGAGAACCTGGCCGTGCTGTTCCACCTTAAAGGTGCCACCAGCAAGAAAAGAGGCGGTGTTGAAAAAGACACCTACGCCCCGTCTACTCGTAACTACTACTTCCGTTACGGTGCCTAACCACGGCGACAACAATGTCGTTATTAACCAACAAACATCTATAAAAATACCACACACAGCCGCCATGCCATCCGGCAAGGCAGTCCTGCCAAGGCCTTTGTGCTCACGCCCCCCAGGCCGAACCTGAACGCTACCAATGAAGATGGGGCCCACGGGCCCCATTTTTTAATCCGGCTGCAACCCAGCGACTAGCGCCCTGGCGCCACTTGCATTCAAATAGCCTTTCCTAGCGTTACCACTGCGGCCTGCGTTGGCGCCTCCTGGGGCAAGGGGAAGTGGCAGGCCACCTGATGAGCCTCTCCTGCACAGGGCTCGAGCTGAGGGGACTGACTGCGACAACGCTCACCGGCATGGGGGCAGCGCTGATGAAAATGGCAGCCGGGGGGCGGCGAGATGGGAGAGGGTACGTCCCCCGTCAGCAAGATACGCTGATTGCGCCGGCGGGGATCCGGCACAGGGATGGCGGAAATCAGCGCCTGGGTATAGGGATGGCGTGGATTACGGTAAAGCTGCTGGGCCGGCGCTATCTCGACAATGCGTCCCAGATACATGACGGCGATCCGATCCGAGATGTGTTTGACCACCGACAAGTCGTGGGCGATGAAGATGAGACCCAGGTTCATCTCCCGCTGCAAGGTCAGCAACAAATTGACGATTTGAGACTGAACGGACACATCCAGCGCCGACACCGCCTCGTCGCAGACCAGTAGCTTGGGTTTAAGCGCAATGGCGCGCGCGATGCCGATACGCTGACGCTGTCCCCCTGAGAACTCATGGGGAAAACGATCCGCCGCCGTCTCGGGCAGTCCCACCTTGCCGAGCAGCTCTCGCACCCACAACTGGCGCTCACTGCGGCTCCCCTTGCCGTGAATAATGAAGGGCTCCTCCAGGATCTGGCCCACGGTATGGCGACCATTGAGGGATTCCGCAGGATCTTGAAAGACGATCTGCATCTCCTGGCGCAAGGAGCGCATCTCCCGGGCACTCAGCGCCGTGATGTCCCGCCCCTCGAAACAGATCTGCCCCGCCGTCGGCTCGAACAGCTTGAGCAAGGAGCGCCCAAGCGTCGACTTGCCACAGCCGGATTCCCCTACCAGGCCCAGCGTCTCCCCTTGCTTGAGATCGAAGCTGATGCCATCCACCGCATAGACGGTGTACTTTTTCTGCAACAAGCCTCCGCCCATGACGAAGTGCTGCTTGAGCCCTTTGACACTCAACAGTGACGTCATACCCGGATCTCCTTCCAATGGTGGCAAGCCACGGCGTGCCGATTGTGGAGCAACTCGATGGACGGAACCTGGCTCACGCAGATACCGCTGGCATGGGGGCAACGGTTGGAAAAACGGCAGCCAGCGGGCATATCGGAAAGCGCCGGCACCTGGCCCTTGATGGTGTTGAGCAACGTCTTTGGTTCATCCTCCAAGCGAGGAATGGAGCTCAGCAGACCATGGGTATAAGGGTGATGGGGCTGCTCGAACAGGTCGAACACCTGGGCTCGTTCCACCGCGCGCCCGGCATACATGACCACCACCTCGTCGCACAACTCGGCCACGACCCCGAGATCATGGGTGATGAAGAGGATGGCCATGCCGGTCTGGGCTTGCAACTCCTTCATCAGCTCCAGGATCTGGGCCTGAATGGTGACATCCAGCGCCGTGGTCGGTTCGTCGCAGATGAGCAAGTCCGGCTCGCAGGAGAGTGCCATGGCGATCATCACCCGCTGGCGCATACCGCCAGAGAGATTATGGGGATAGACGTTGAACCTTGTCTCGGGCTCCGGCATCCCCACCTTGCGCAGCATGGCGATGGCCGCATCGAAACGCTGGGCCTTGCTGTACTCTGGTCTGTGCAGGGTGAATACCTCCACCAACTGAGCGCCTATGGTTTTGACCGGATTGAGCGCGGTCATCGGCTCCTGAAAGATCATGGAGATGCGATTGCCGCGCACCTTGTACATCTGCTGCGGACTTAAACTGAGCAGCTCCTCGCCCTGAAACCTGATGGAACCAGCCACCACCTGACCATGGGGCTTGGGCAGCAGCCCCATGATGGCCAGGGAGGTGACGCTCTTGCCACAACCTGATTCGCCGACGATCCCCAAGGTCTGGCCCGCGGCGACCGAGAAGCTGACGCCGTCCAGCACCTTGATCTTGCCATCATCGACGCTGAACTCCACCTCAAGATCCCGAACCTCCAGGATAGGCTGCTTGCTTATCGACATCTGACCGCCCCTCTCAACTGCGTGCATAGGTCTTGTCGACCATATCTTGCGAGGGCAGGCTCTCGCCCGCATCCCTGGCCTTGCTGGTCTCTTCCTCTACCTTGGGATCGAGCCAGAGCAAGCCGCCACTGCTATAAGGGTAACCGTCCATGGGCCAATAGAGCAGATCCGGCGAGTTCTTGGTGGCGGGCACCTCGGGCAGCATGACGTAACGCCAGGCGCTGGCCCGCACATAGTTGAGCTGGGCACCAGGCACGAAGATGGCGAGATCATAGATGCGCTGCTGAATTTGCTGGGAGAGCGTGGCACGCTTGTCGGTGTCGAACTCACTGCCATAGGCATCGATCAGGGCATCGAGCGCCTTGTCAGCCACATTGAAGAAGTTGTTGGTCTGGGGCTTGTTGGCGTTGTCCGAGTGGAAGAACTCCCAATATTGCGGATAGAGGCCACCGCCCCCCCAGCCAAGCCAGGCCGCCTCATGTTTCTTCTCCAGCATCACCTTGAAGCCGGTGGCGCCATCCACCAGGTTGAGTTCCAGATCCAGACCCGCCTTCTTGGCCTCCTCTTTGAGCGCGGTCAGACGCTTGGTGTGCTCCGAGGTGGCATAGGTGATGGCCAGACTAAGCCGCTCCCCCTTGCCATTTTGCAGTATTCCATCCGGCCCAGCCTGGTCGAAGCCGCCCTTGGCAAAGTAGTCTCGGGCCTTGTTGATGTCATAGGTACGCTCGGGCAAGGCAACATCGGTAAAGGCACCAAAGCCTGAATCAAAGGTGGTGGAGCGCTGATAGTCGCCATAGAGCACCGTCTTGATCATCTTGTCGATGTTGAGGGCATGCTGGATACCGAGCCGGACATTGATATCGGCCAGCTTGGGATTGGCGATATTGAGGTGCAGCCCCTGGGCCCCCTGCTTGGTGTCCGTCATGGCCATCACCTTCTTGACCAGCCCCTGCTTGTACTCCTGGGTGTTGGCCTTCTCGTGCCACCAGTTCGGCAACAACATCTCGAAGCTGTCGAACTCCCCCTTCAGGAAGTGGCGAAAAGCGATGTTGCGATCACGAATGACCTGCACCTTGATGGTATCGACGTTGAATCTGTGCTGGTTGTAACGATCGCTTTGGGCCCACCACGCCTTCTGTTTGCTGAAGGTGACTGACTTGCCCTTCTTGACCTCTGTCATCACATAGGGCCCGGTGGTCGGCACCACGGCCCAGTTGTACTTCTTCACCCAGTTCTCATCGAGGGTGTAATAGTGCTTGGGCTGGGGCCACAGCTCAGTGGTATTGAGCAAGTCGAGTTTGGCCTTGGGGTTACCGGCCTTGACCAGAATGGTGTGGGTATCAATCTTCTCTACCGCCACCACCTCAGTGGTGTAGTAGTTGTTAAACCAGGGGCCCTTGATGTGCTTGGATCGCATCATCTCGTAACCAAAGGTGTAGTCATCGGCGGTGACCGGCTTGCCATCGGACCACTTGGCCCTCGGATCCAGCTTGAAATAGACGGTTTGATTGTCCGGCGCTATGGCCCACTGGGTCGCCAGCGACGGGATGGGGTTGCCGGTATTGGGATGAAAACTGATCAGGCGCAGCTGATTGTCCAGGATAAAGGAGCGAAACGCGCCGTTGGAATCGGGCCCCACGGTGCGAAACGTCAGCGGAAAACTGTCCACAAACATATTGAAGGTGCCGCCCGGCAGCGCCTTGGCAGAAGCAAACTGGGGATCCTTGTCATTGGTCTCCCAGACAAGGCCTTGGGGCAGTGTCGCCGCCCACACCCATTGCCCGTTTACCAGCAGGAAGAGGGCCCCTATCCATTTCATCTTGTTGTTCATCTTGATCTCCTGGTCACTGCATCCCTGCACGGGGCACTGATTGATAACGGGTAACATTCACAAGGTGCGCCCGCCTCTTGCACAGGCGTGGCGACCACTCATTGATAACGGGTAAATTTGCGAGGATCGAAGGCTTCACGCACCGCTTCCCCGATGAAGGAGACCATGATGAGCACCAGACTCACCGCCACCACCACAGAGCTGACAATCCAGATGGCATCCAGATTGTTGATGCCCTGGGAGAGCAGCTCCCCCCAACTGGGCGTCGGCGGCGCCAACCCGAAACCGAGGTAATCCAGCGCCGTCAGGGTCGAGATGTTGCCGACCACGGCGAAGGGGGCCAAGGTCACTATCATCACCAGGGTATTGGGCAGTATGTGGTTGAAGATAATCCGCTTGGTGCTGGCCCCCTGGGCCTGCGCCGCCATGACATAGTCTCGCGCCCGCTCCTTGTAGGTGAGGGTACGCATGTACCAGGTGATCCCCATCCAGCCGAACAGCACGTTGATGCCGACGAAGAGGCCGAAGTTGGGTTTGGCCAGGGAGACCAGGATCATGATGACGTAGAGGAAAGGCACCTGGGACCAGATCTCGATGAAACGCTGCAAGAAAAGGTCAAACTTGCCACCCAGAAACCCCATCATGCAGCCAATGCTGACGCCGATGAGATAGCTCGCCACCAGGACGATGAAGGCAAAGCCGATGGCGATGCGAAAACCGTATACCAGTCGCGCCAGCACATCCCGACCGCTGGTGTCGGTGCCGAGGAAGTGGCGATCCGCCAAGCTGGGGGCATAGGGGGGGTAAACATCTTGCTTGAAGTCTTGCTCGTAGGGATTCCAGGGCACCGGGGGCAACAGCACCCAGTCTCCTTTTCCCGCTTCTGCGAAACGGGTCTGCAACTGTCGATAGTTGGTCTCGTACTGGTAATCCAGCCCGAAGTACTGACCGGGGATCACGTCACCATAGGTGGGGAAGTAGAGCTCCCCCTGATAGTTCACCACCAGCGCCCGGCTGTTGACCAGCAGCTCGGCCAGCAACGCCAGGATCAGCAGGATTGAAAAGATGATGAAGGAGTAGTAGCCCCGCTTGATTGATTTGAAACGCTTGAGTTTCTTCAGGGTGACCGGATTCAGGTTCATGGTCATTCTCCAAACCGCACGCGGGGATCGACGGCCGACATCACCACGCAGATATCGGCAAGGGTCATGCCGCTCGGCATCGCCATGATATTAAGGACAAGGCTCATGATCATTCTCCAAACCGCACACGGGGATCGACGAGGGCCACGCAGATATCGGAAACAATATTCCCCACCAGCATCAGCATGGAGGTGATGGCGAGTATGCCCATGACGGTAGGGTAATCCCGCTCGACGATGGCCTCGTAACCGAGCAGACCTATACCGTCAATGTTGAAGATGGTCTCGATGAGGAAGGAACCGCCGAAGAAGACGGTAAGCACCGACCCCAGGTGACTGGCGATGGGGATCAGGCTGTTACGCATGGCATGGTCGGTCACCGCCTTGCGAAACGGCAGCCCCTTGGCCACGGCGGTACGCACATAATCCGCCGACAGGTTCTCCATCAAGCTGTTCTTCATGGTCATGGTGAGGATGGCAAAGTCGCCGATGGCATAAGCGATGAGCGGCAACAAGGCGTGGGAGAAGACGGCCACCATCTTGTCCCAGCTGCTCTCCATGTACTCATAATCGTCGCCCGGGAAGCCGCCCATGGGCAGCCACTCCAGGTGGAACGCAAAGACGGTGATGAGGAAGATCCCCACCACATACGCGGGCAAGGCATAGGCCATGTAGATGAGCATGGAGCTTAAGGAGTCGAAGCGACTGTTGTGCTTGAGCGCCTTGGCAACCCCGAGAGGGATGGAGACGGCATAACTGAGCAGGAAGGTCGCCAGCCCGAAGAAGGCGGTGACGGGGAGCCGGTCCTTGATGAGATCCCAGACAGGCTCGTAATAACGGGTCGACTCCCCCAAATCCAGCACCACCAGCTTCTGCAGCCACTCCCAATAAGCGATCAGCATCGGCTTGTCGAGGCCATAGAAGGCCTTGAGTTCCTCGATCTGTTCGTCGGAGAGAGCCTGGCCGCCTTTGCTGCCACTGGAACGCCCGGATTCATTTTGCGAGACCTGCGCCTGCAGCAGCATGCGCTCGACCGGGCCGCCCGGCACGAAACGGGTGACGGTGAAGACCAGCAGCGTGATGCCCAGAAACGTCGGGATGATCAAAAGCATCCGACGTAAGAAATACGACAGCATGGTGGGTTAAACCTCGTCCTTGTTGTTATTGTTTGGTCAGTCATTTCCTGTGGCTGACCTCTCCTTCCTGGCACGACAAGCTGGATTGACTGGCTATTTGACAAACAATCCGCTCGGCCACTGTAAAACCTCTGCAACAAAAATCAAGTAAAACGAACCCTTGCTCTCAGGCCATCCCCTTGCATGTCGCATGCAGCGTAAACCTCTGCACTTTTTTTGCTGAAAACCTAAATTCGAAATAAAAAACCACTAATCAAAAAAATATTCAAAACATTTAAAATTTGTTTTAACTGTGTAGGGCTTTAATTTAATCACATAAAAATCAACCATTTAACATACAGCCAATTAAGTGACTATAAAGAAGCAATAAACGAACACCTCATCTGACCAGTCAATGCACTTATCGGGTTAACCTCACGATCCAGCAGAGTGAAATATCGTAAAGGGCTGGAAAAGTGAGATGAAAACCAGCAAGACCTCATCGTCATCAATAAGTTCAGCATCAATCAAATACTTCACAAATAAGGAAATTAACACAATATTAACCTTGTATTTTGCGCAATGTCAGAATATATAACCAAGAAAACGTTATGCATTTAATATTGCGCCGCCAAAATGCATGCACTCCCCATACAGTGACCATCAATTGACTCCCGCCGCCAAAACTTGATAAGCCTTACGCACCGCTCCAACGAGGGCGGTTCAGGAAGCAAACAATAAACAACCAGGAAGGATATAAGCGATGCTTAGGAAAAGCAGGATCTCTGCTGCCATCGCGTTCGCGTTGGCGAGCGCTGCCGCAGTAGTTGCCCCCTCTGTCTATGCCGAAGGAGAGGGCCAATCCGTTGAACAGCTGCAGAAAATGAAGGTCACTGGCTCACGCATCTCCCGCGTCGATGTCGAAGGCTCCACCCCTGTCGTCTCCGTCAGCAAGGCCCAGATAGAACAATCCGGCCAGCAAACCGTCGCTGACTACCTCAAGCAGGCTTCCTACAACTCCTTCGGTGGCGTCTCCCCCTCCTCGGGCAGCTCCTTCCAGTCACAGGGCACCGTCGGCCTGCGTGGCCTGGGTTCAGAGCGAACGCTGGTATTGCTTAACGGCAAGCGGGTCGCGGGTTCCCCCACCATGGGTGGCACCGCCATCAACCTCAACACCATTCCCATGGCGGCCGTTGAGCGGGTCGAAGTCAACCTGGACGGCGGCTCCGCCATCTATGGCTCCGATGCCATCGGCGGCGTAATCAACGTCATCTTGAAGCAGGACTACGAGGGCCTGCAGTTCCAGGGGCGCCTCGGTAGCCCGTCTGAAGACGGCGGTGACGAGAAGAGCGGCTCCGTGATGGCCGGTATCTCGGGGGAGAAAGGCTCCCTGATGGCCGTCTATGAGCACGACCAAAAAGACATCATCTACTCCCGGGATCGCGACTATCTGGTCAAGCAGGGCAAGGAGTCACCGAGCGCATATGGCCGTAACGTCGAAGGCATCACCGGTGTCGATGGCAATGGCGATGCCCAGTGGACATATGGCCCCCTGGCAGGCGCCACGGATGCCAACGGCACCTGTAAAGAGCCCTTCACCAATTTCGATGGCGGCTGCAACTATGACTACGGTCAGGTCGCCGCCAAGACGGCTTCGCGCAGCCGGGATACCCTCTACCTCAACGGCCGTTACCATATCAACGACAGCGTCGATTTCGTGCCGCAGATAGTCGCCTCCCGGGTTGAGAGCTTCGGGCGCTTCGCCCCGGCAGCTGGCGCCTTTACCGTGGATGCGGCCAACCCGAAAAATGCCAACTTCTACAACCAGAACGGCCTGGATGCCAGCGCCACCCAGAGCCTGGGCGAGGCCGCCTACGTCTACTACCGCTTCAACAACGTCGGCACCCGTGACAATCTGGTCACAGATACCACCGGCAGCCTCAACCTGGCGTTCGAGGGCACCCTGCCCACCGAAGCCGTCGGCGATCTGATCTGGAACGCCGGTTACATGTACTCCAAAACCGACAACAAGGAGAACGGTACCGGTTACGTGCTGGCCCCCGCCGCCCAGCAGGCCGTGGCCGATGGCAAGTTCGTCAACGGCGAGTTTGATGCCGGCACCACCGCCTCCATGGCGGCCGACACCAGCCGCCGCGCCACCATGGACTTCTACCAGTGGTATGCCGGTGTGCAGTGGGACATGGGCGAGCTGCCTGCCGGTCCGGTCAGCTGGTACGCGGGGGCCGAGTACAACGACTGGGTCTACGCCGACAAATATGATGCCCAGTCCGAAGCGGGCAACATCATAGGCTCTTCCGGCAACTCCTCGGGCGGCGATCGCAACGTCACCGCCGTCTATCTGGAGACTCTGATCCCGGTACTGGACGAGGTCGAGCTGAGCATCGCTGGTCGTTATGACAAGTACAGCGACTTTGGTAGCGCCTTCTCGCCCAAGGCCAGCGTGCGCTATCAGCCCCTGGACAACCTGATGTTCCGCACCTCCTGGTCGCAGTCCTTCCGCGCCCCCAGCCTGCAGGATCTCTATGCGGCGAATGCTGACTCGGCGGACTGGGCCAAGGATTACGTCTACTGCCAGAACAACGGCATCTCTGCGGCAGACTGCCCGAACCAGCAGTACACCACGGTCCGTACCTCCAACGAGGAGCTGAAGGAAGAGACGGCCAACACCTTGAACTTCGGTGCCAGCTACAGCCCAGTCGACGATCTGAACTTCTCCCTGGACTACTACATCATCAAGATTGAGGACGTCATCCAGCTCAACTCCACCCAGTCCATCATCTATGACGAGCTCAACAACGGCGGTTCCAGCCTGGTCGAGCGTCGCAGTGATGGCAAGATCCGCTCGGTCACCGCACCCATGGTCAACCTGGGAGATCTCAACACCAGCGGTCTGGACTTCAAGGCGGATTATCGCTACGACCTGAACTTCGCCACCATCCGCTATGACTTCGGCAGCACCTACATCCTGGAGTACAAGGAAGGTCTCTACGCCGGTGGCCCAGAGATTGACAAGATAGGCCAGAACGGCAAGCCGCAGCTGCGCTTCAACTCGGGGATAGGCGTGAACGTGCCGCAGTGGTGGAACATGGATACCTACCTGAGCGCGAACTACATCGACTCCCAGAGCCAGGATTATCTCGCCGACAGCGGTGAAGAGACGGGCCACATCGCCTCCAACACCACCTGGAATCTGAACGTCGGGGTCGATACCCCCTGGGATGGCAAGCTGCAGGCCGGTGTGAAGAACATGTTCAACCGTATTCCGTCTCTCGAGAGCGATGGCTTCACCTATGACGAAGACATCTACAGCATCGACGGTCGCATCTACTACCTCGACTACACCCAGAAGTTCTAATCCTTTTGCTGACATCACAGTGAGCCGGCCTTCGGGCCGGCTTTACCCAAGGTCCCAAGGAAGTAACGGAGATAGGGTAATCCTATGAAAACAAGGACTATTGCAATGAAGAAAGCGCTTCTGGGCAGCCTGATATCGGCCGCTCTGTTGACCAGCTTCAACCTGAGTGCTGCCACCGCAGGACAAGCCGTGGACACTCAGGCAGCCACCGACAATGCCTCGAAAGTGTCTCAGCAAAAGATAGATAGCTACGCCGAAACCGCAGAATCAGCCCTGGCCCAGTACAAGGCGAGCCTGCGTCAGCTCGACAGCCTGCACGTCTATAACGAACAGGTCGGCAAGATGGTCGACTCCCAGAGCAGCGAGCTGGCCTCGATGCAGCGCCAGATAGCCCAGATTGATCAGACCAGCACCGAAGTGGTGCCGCTGATGCTCAAGATGATTGACGCCCTCGACCAGTTCGTGAGCCTGGATTTGCCGTTCCAGAAAGTGGAGCGTGAAGACAGGGTCGCCGCCCTGACCCACCTGATGGACAGGGCCGATGTCACCATCTCGGAAAAATACCGCAAGATCCTCGAGGCCTACCAGATCGAAGAGGGCTTCAGTCGCACCATCGAAGCCTACAAGGCCAGTCTGGAAAAAGATGGCGCCCAGAAGACCTATGAATTCCTGCGCGTCGGCCGCATCGCCCTGCTCTACCAATCCCCGGACGGCATGGAGACAGGGGTATGGAACAAACAGACCCGCCAGTGGGAAGCGCTGCCCCAGGAGCATCGCAGTGCAGTTGAACAAGGCCTTCGCATCGCCAAGAAGCAGGCCCCCCCTGCCCTGATCAAGCTGCCGGTTCAAACTGCGGAGAAAGCATCATGAAAGGACTCAGACTCACGATCGCCTCGCTGATAGCGGGTGCCGCCCTGTTCACCCTGCCGGTCACCGCCGCCGAGAAGCCGGTGGATCTCAATGCCCTGCTCAGCCAAATCAAGGCCGACAGCCTGACCGAATCCCAGCTCAACAAAGAGCGGGAGGCCCGCTTCCTGGCCGACAAGAACGAGCAGGCCAACCTGCTGGCCAAGGCCAAGGCCGACCTGGCTGCCGAAACAGCCAAAGGCGATCAGCTCAAGGCCAGCTTCGATGCCAACGACAAGCAACTCACCGAGCTGACCGAGACCCTGCGCCAGCGCTCCGGCAACATGGGGGAGATGTTCGGCGTGGTGCGTCAGTTCGCCGGTGAGTTCAAGGGCATCTTCAATGCCTCGCCGATGCGGGTCGAGCATCCGGATCAGGCCCCGCTGCTGGCCAAACTGGCTGATAGCAAGGAGCTGCCCTCAAGCCAGGAGCTGGAAGCCTTCTGGACCACCATCCTCAGTCGCATGGTCGATGCAGGAAAAGTGAGTCAGATCCCGGCCACCGTCGTCTATGGCGAGGGTAGCCAGGCCGATAAAACTGTCACCCAGATTGGCGAGTTCAACACGGTTGCCGATGGCAAGTACCTGAACTTCGTCCCCGAAACCGGCAAGTTCGAGGAGCTCTCCCGTCAACCGGACAGCAAGATGACCTCCCTCATCGCCGACTTCGAGAAAGGGGGGGCCGGGCTTGAACCCATCTACGTGGATCCCTCTCGCGGCGTCATCCTCTCGCTGCTGGTGCAATCCCCTACCCTGGCCGAGCGTATCGATCAGGGCGGCGTGGTCGGTTACGTCATCCTGGCGCTGGGCGCCGTTGGTTTGCTGATCGCTCTGTTCTGCGGTGCCCGTCTCTCCCTCATCGGCGGCGCCATGCGCAAGCAGATGAAGTCGGACGCCATCATCAAGGGCAACCCGCTGGGTGAAATGCTGACCGCCTATCAAGGTCACAAGGGCGACAACATCGAGGATCTGGAGTCCAAGCTCGACGAGGTGATATTGCGCAATGTGCCGACCCTGGAGAAGGGCGTGGGCATCATCAAGCTGATCGCCTCGGTCGCCCCCCTGCTGGGTCTGCTGGGTACGGTAGTCGGCATGATTGCGACCTTCCAGGCCATCACCCTGTTTGGTACCGGCGATCCCAAGCTGATGGCCGGCGGCATCTCGGAGGCCCTGGTCACCACCATGCAAGGCCTGGTGGTCGCGGTGCCCATGCTGTTCCTCTACACGGTGGTACAGACCCAGAGCCGTCGCCTGATCCAGGTGCTGGAAGAGCAGAGCGCGGGTTTCGTGGCCCGTTATCAGGAAAGTCTGCACGCCGCCAAAGCCGCAGCCTAAGGAGTCTTCCATGTGGTTCTGGTTGATTGAGGAAGTGGAATCCATCCGGCGCTTTCTGGGCATGGGGGGAGATGTGCTGGTCGCCATCTTCTTCCTCACCCTGTTGATGTGGGCCTTGTTGCTCGAGCGCTGGATCTATTTTCTGACCGTCTATCCGCAGCAAGCCAGGGGAACCCAGCAGAGCTGGCTGGCCCGCAGTGACCATAGATCCTGGTCTGCCAGGCAGATCCGGCGTGAGCTGGTGTCCAGGGTGGCCCTGGCGGTGGACAAAGGGATGCCAGTCATCAAGGTGCTGATCGCCCTCTGCCCGCTGATGGGCCTGCTTGGCACTGTGGTTGGCATGGTACAGGTGTTTGACACCCTCGCCATCACGGGCACGGGATCGCCACGGGCCATGGCCTCCGGTATCTCCAAGGCCACCATTCCAACCATGGCTGGCATGGTGGCCTCCCTCTCGGGTCTGTTCTTCGCCAGCCGCCTCGAGCATAAAGCCAAGCTCGCGGTCGACAAGCTGGAAGACAGCCTGAAGCACGGTTGAGTCAGGGAATGATTCGGTGGCAAAGCCCGACTTTGCCACCCGCGACAAGCAAGGAGTTTTTGCTATGAGAAAGCGTCACAGCGCGAGCAGCGCAGACGAGGCGGCGATCGATATGACCCCCATGCTGGACATAGTGTTCATCATGCTGATCTTCTTCATCGTCACCACCTCGTTCGTCAAGGAGGCCGGGGTCGAGATCAATCGCCCCAGCGCCAATACCGCCGAAACGGTCAAGAAAGGCAACATCATGGTGGCCGTACGTGAGAACGGTCAGGTCTGGGTCGACAAGCGTCAGATCGAGGTGGGCGCCGTGCGTGCCAACATCGAGCGACTGCGTGCCGAGAACCCGGAGGGCGCCGTGGTGATCCAGGCCGATACCGAATCCAAGTCCGGTATCGTGGTGGAAGTCATGGATCAGATCCGCATGGCCGGGGTGCAGAACATCTCCATCGCGGCCAACAAAGAAGGCTGATGCCAGGGGTCACCAATGAGATACCTGATATCCTTCGCAGCCGCTTTTCTGGTGGTATTCGGCCTGTTCTGGGGAATGGACAAGCTGGTTAACCAGGATCGCCGGGAGCTGTTGGAACAAGACGACGTCAGCATGGTCGACTTTGTCCGCCTCAAGCCCCAGGAGACGCTGCAAGAGAAGCAGAGAGAACTGCCCAAACCGCCGCCACCCAAGCGACCGCCACCGCCTCCCGAGATGGAGGTGTCAAGCCCGGACAAGCCGCAGATGCAGACCATGGCCATGGACATGCCCAAGCTGGACTTGCCGGTCAACATCGCGGGGGGCAATGCCCTTGGCGCCTACAGCACTGGGGGGGGCGGCGGTGGCATGGGCGGCAACAACGGCGCTATACCACTGGCGACCTTCGAGCCCATGATGCCGCGCAAGGCCGCTCTGGCGGGCTTGGCATCTGGCAAGGTGTTGCTGGAGTTTACCGTCACCGAGCGCGGCACCGTCAGCAATGTGCGGGTCGTCAAGGAGCAGCCCCGTAGCTATGACCTCGGCAAAGAGGCGCGCAAGACGGTGGCCAAGTGGACATTCAAACCGGCCATGGTCGATGGCAAGCCGCAGGCGAGTCGCATGCAGCAAGAGATCGAATTCGCGGTCAACTAAGGAAGGTGGCGATGAACAAGTTACACAAGGGGATATTGGCCCCGGTCGCCCTGGCCGTGTTGATGAGCACCGCCAGTTGGGCTGCCGAGCAACCCTCACTGTCTGACCGTGCCTACCGCGCGGTCAACAAGGCCCAGGAGCTGATTGCCGCCAAGAAATATGGCGAGGCCAATGCCAAGCTGCAAGAAGCCCTGTCGGGGGCTGGCGAGAAGGTCTATGACAAGGGGGTGATACTGCAAACCCTGGGTTTTGTGGCGGCGCAGCAGGATCAATACGGCAAGGCGACCAAGTACTTCGCCGATGCCATTGCGACCGGCGGTCTTCCCCAACCCGTGGCCCAGCAGGTGCGCTACAACCTGGCCCAGCTTTATATGGCCGATGGCAATTTCAACGGGTCTGTGACGACCATGAAGGCGTGGTTTGCCAACCTTGGCAAGGATGACAAGCCAACACCTCATGCCTACATCACCCTGGCCAACGCCCATGTCCAGCTCAAGCAGTATCGGGAAGCCATTCCGGCAGTGGATCAGGCAATAAAACTCTCCGCCGGCAAGGCGCCAGAGTCCTGGTATCTGCTCAAGATGGGGGCGCACTACGAGCTGAAACAGTACAAGCCGGCCACCGAGGTACTGACCACCCTGGTCGGCATGTTCCCGGAGAAAAAGAAGTACTGGACCCAGCTCTCGGCCATGTACATGCAGGCGGGTAATGACGCCAAGGCGCTGGCGGCCCTTGAGAGTGCCTACCGACTTGGCATGTTGACCGAGCAGCCCGAATTGCTGCGACTGGCCAACTACCTCGCCTTCGCCGGCATCCCCCATCGCGGAGCCCGCGTACTGGAGAAGGCCATGAAGGCGGGTCAGATAGATGGCAGCGTGGCCAACCTCAAGACCCTGGCCAACTACTGGCATCAGGCCAAGGAGCTCAACCCGGCCATCGATACCCTGATGACGGCCTACCGCCAGGCGCCCAATGCCGAGCTGCAGCTCAAGATGGCGCGCATGATGATCCAGAGCAAGCGCTATCAGGATCTGGTCGCCTTGACGGGCAAGCCGGCGGGCAATGCCAGCGGCGAGCAGCGGGCTGACCTCAAGTTCCTGACCGGGGTTGCCTATTTCGAGCAAAACCGCCCCAAGGAGGCACTCACCGCGTTTACCCAGGCCGCCCAGAATGGCCAGGTCAGCGGCCGGGCCACCCCCTGGATCAGCTTCCTCAAGGAGCAGAGCCAGGAGGCCAATAACAGCCAGACCCAATAGCCCCGGAGGGCATTGCCCCTCTCACCTGATCCAGGTGACCTGAACCGCTCTTCGGAGCGGTTTTTTTATAGGGAATATCCGACTATTGATATCCATATTTTAGACGTCTAGACGTAGAAACACACATTGACATAGCCATCCAGACATCTTAGCATCATCAACCATGATGACAGAGCAAACCCAGTGTAACCTCTGCCCAATTTACCCGCCTGTAGCGCCCTGTGCTTTAAGGCTTTGGCACGGAAGAATCCATGATCAAGTTGAATGCCCTCAACAAAGTCTACGGGAAAGGCAGTGATGCCGTACACGCCCTGCGTGACGTGAGCCTGCATGTACCCCAGGGCAAGATTTTCGGTGTGATAGGTGCCTCCGGTGCCGGCAAGAGCACCCTCATTCGCTGCGTCAACCTGCTCGAACGCCCCACAAACGGTAAGGTGGTGGTCGATGACCAGGATCTGACCGCCCTCAGCGACGCCGAGTTGACCTTGGCACGCCGCCAGATTGGCATGATTTTCCAGCACTTCAACCTGCTCTCCTCGCGCAGCGTCTTCGCCAACGTGGCCTTCCCCCTGGAGCTGGCTGGTTGGGACAAGGCCCGCATCAAGGGACGGGTCGATGAGCTGCTAGCGCTGGTTGGCCTTGAGGCCCGCGCCCATGCTTATCCGTCCGAGCTCTCCGGCGGCCAGAAGCAGCGGGTTGCCATTGCCCGCGCTCTGGCTCCGGCTCCCAAGGTATTGCTGTGCGATGAAGCCACCTCGGCCCTGGATCCCCAGACCACTCGCTCTATCCTGACCCTGCTCAAGGAGATCAACGTCAAGCTGGGACTGACCATATTGCTCATCACCCACGAAATGGACGTGGTGAAAGGCATCTGTGATGAGGTCGCCATCATCAGCGACGGCAGCCTGATAGAGCAGGGCGAGGTCGCCTGGTTCTTCAGCAATGCCAAAACCCAGCTGGCCCGTGACTTCATCCACTCCACCATCCACCTGGATGTGCCCCAGGAGTATCAGGACAGGATGACTCCGACCCGGGAGCCCAACAGCTACCCGCTGCTCAAGCTCGGCTTCACCGGAGCCAGCGTCGACAGCCCGCTCATCTCCGAGGCGAGTCGCCGCTTCAACATAGACGTCAGCATACTGGCGGCGGACATCGAATACGCGGGAGGGGTCAAGTTCGGCTTCCTGCTGGCAGAGGTGTTTGGGGACGAGGCCCAGTGTGCGGCCACCCAACAATTCTTCATCGACAACCACATACAGCTGGAGGTAATGGGTTATGTCCGACGCCATGATTAATCTGCTCATCACGGCCCTGGGCGACACCCTGATCATGGTGTCAGCCTCCGCCCTGTTCGGTTGCCTGCTCGGCCTGCCCTTGGGCGTCGCCCTCTATGTGACCAAGCCGGGTCAGATCCTGGCTAACCCGCTGCTGAACCGCTTGCTTGGCATCGTGGTCAACATAGGCCGCTCAGTGCCCTTCATCATACTGCTGGTCGCCATCATACCGCTGACCCGGCTCATCGTCGGCACCAGTATCGGCACCATAGCCGCCATAGTGCCGCTGACCATAGGTGCAATCCCCTTCATCGCCCGTCTGGTGGAAGGGGCCCTGATGGAAGTGCCGGATGGCTTGCTCGAGGCGGCCAAGGCCATGGGGGCCAAGCCATTGCAGATCATCATCAAGGTGTTGCTGCCAGAAGCCCTGCCCGGCATCCTCAACAGCGTCATCATTACCCTCGTCACACTGGTGAACTACTCCGCCATGGCCGGTGCCATCGGGGGCGGTGGCCTGGGAGACGTGGGCATACGTTACGGCTATCAGCGTTTCGACCCGACCGTCATGCTGGTAACAGTGGCCATTCTGGTGGTACTGGTTCAACTCATCCAGAGCGCGGGTGAGCGTCTGGTCAAGCAATGCGATCATCGCTGAGCATCGATTTCTAAACAGGAGGTTTTTATGAAATTAGGTATTAAATCCATCGCGGCGGCCTTGCTGGCTGGTCTGGTTCTGACCGCTTGCGGCCAGAAAGAAGAGAGCAAGACCCTGAAGATAGGCGCCATTGCCGGTCCCGAGACTGAACTTATCGAGACCGCAGCCAAGATCGCCAAGGAGAAATACGGCCTGAACGTCGAAGTGGTGACCTTCTCCGACTATGTCACCCCCAACGTGGCCCTGAACGATGGCAGCATCGACATCAACGCCTTCCAGCACAAGCCGTACCTGGATGCCCAGATCCGTGATCGTGGCTTCAAGCTGGTGCCGGTAGGCAACACCTTCGTCTACCCGATTGCCGGTTACTCCAAAAAGATCAAAGCGCTGAGCGAACTGAAAGATGGCGACCAGATTGCCGTCCCGAACGATCCGACCAACCTGGGTCGCTCCCTGATCCTGCTGGAAAAACAGGGTCTGCTGACCCTGAAAGAGGGCGCGGGTCTGGAAGCGACAGTGCTGGACATCACGGCCAATCCGCGCAACTTCAAGATTGTTGAGCTGGAAGCCGCTCAGCTGCCGCGCTCCCTGGAAGATGTCTCTCTCTCCATCATCAACAACACCTTCGCCGGTCAGATTGGGCTGACCCCGACCCAGAATGGTCTGTTTGTTGAAGATAAAGAGTCCCCCTACGTCAACCTGATCGTCGCCCGTGAAGACAACAAGGATGACGAGAAGGTCAAACAGTTCGTCCAAGCGTTCCAGACCGATGAGGTCTACCAAAAAGGCATGGCGCTGTTCAACGGTGGACTGGTCAAGGGCTGGTAAGCCACCCGCCACACCAGCAAAAAAGGCCACGTCAACGTGGCCTTTTTTATCTCTGCCGCTATCATAGCCTCGGGCACGATGACGATAAGAAATAAGAAACATGAAACTATGGTATCTGGCCTATTGCAAACCCAAGGAAGAGGCGCGCGCCCGAGTCCATTTGGCAGCTCAAGGTATTGAATCCTATTACCCCATGGTGGAAGTCGAAAAGCTGCGCCGTGGCAAACGCGTACCGGTGCGCGAGCCCATGTTCCCGAACTACCTGTTCATCTACGTGGACCTCGAGGAGGTGACCCCCGTCACCCTCAAATCGACCCGGGGCATCAGCCGCATCATCCACTTCGGTCGGGAGTGGACCCCCATCAGCAGTCAGCTCGTCTATCAGCTGATGAGCAAGGATGACAGCGATGAGGCGAGAGCCAGCTACGCTTGCCTGCCGAGCCAGGGCGACAAGGTACTCATCGAGTCAGGCCCCCTGGCCGGATTCGAGGCCATCTATCTGGAGCCGGACGGCGAGAAGCGGGCTATCTTGCTGGTCAGCCTGCTCAATCAGGAAACCAGCAGCAGCTTCGACAACCAGGCCTTCCGGCGTCTGGACTGATACGGTTCCCCGCCGGCACGTAAGCACACTCTCCTTGCTGGTCAGCCTGCTCAATCAGGAAACCAGCAGCAGCTTCGACAACCAAGCCTTCCGGCGTCTGGACTGAGCTGGCTCCCGATGGCGAGAAGCACACTCTCCTTGCTGGTCAGCCTGCTCAATCAGGAAACCAGCAGCAGCTTCGACAACCAGGCCTTCCGTCGCCTGGACTGAGCTGGCTCCCGATGGCGAGAAGCACACTCTCCTTGCTGGTCAGCCTGCTCAATCAGGAAACCAGCAGCAGCTTCGACAACCAAGCCTTCCGGCGTCTGGACTGAGCTGGCTCCCGATGGCGAGAAGCACACTCTCCTTGCTGGTCAGCCTGCTCAATCAGGAAACCAGCAGCAGCTTCGACAACCAGGCCTTCCGTCGCCTGGACTGAGCTGGCTCCCGATGGCGAGAAGCGCCCCCTTCTTGCTGGTCAGCCTGCTCAATCAGGAAACCAGCAGCAGCTTCGACAACCAGACCTTCCGGCGTCTGGACTGATACGGTTCCCCGCCGGCTCGTAAGCAGACAATGCAAAAGGCCCCGCAACCTAACAGGCTGCGGGGCCTTCTTATCGATGGTCACGTCATTGCAGTTCGAAGCGGCTGATCGCCAAACTCAGGCGGCCCGTGTCTTGAGACAGGCGGGCGACGATGGCCTCCCCCTGCTGGCTATGGCGGCTTGACTGGGCGCTGAGCCCGGCTATCTCCTCCACAGTGCCGGCCACTTCCCTGGCGGTGCGCGATTGCTGCTCAGTGGCCGTGGCTATGGCGGCAAGCTGCTCGCACAGCGCCTGTACCTGGCCGATGGCCCCCTGCAAGGTCTGACTGACGCTGCCGACCGCCCGGCTCCCCTCCTCCACCAGCAAGGTACCACCGCTCACCGTGGCCACGGTCTGACGGGTCTGCTGCTGGATGCTGGCGATGGTCTGACTGATCTCGGCGGTGGACTGGCTGGTACGGCTGGCCAGCTGGCGCACCTCATCAGCCACCACGGCGAAACCTCGCCCCTGTTCCCCGGCCCGCGCTGCCTCGATGGCGGCATTAAGGGCCAGCAGATTGGTCTGCTCGGCGATGGTGGCGATCACCTCGGTGACTCTGCCCACCTGCTCGCTTTGCTCGCTAAGCCTCGTCATGGCGCCATTGGCCTCGGCTATCATGGTCGCGATGGCGCCCATGGTGTCCACCATCTGGCCAAGTGCCTGCTCCCCCGCCCGGCTTTGCACTTCGGCATCTGCCGCGGCGCGAGCGGCTTGGGCTATATTGCCCGCCACATCCTCACTGGTGACAGAGATCTGTTCAATGGCGGCGGCGACACTATCCACCCGCTGATGCTGGCTGGCGAGATCCTGCACTATGGTGCGGGTCGTGCTGCTCACGTCACCACAAGCGCCCTCCACCCGGTTGACCGCCTCCTGAATATCGGCCACCAGCTGGCGCAATTGAGCCGACATCTGGTTGAGAGAGCCGGTCAGCCCGCCCAGCTCATCCCGGCGATGCAGCGGCAATGGTTCGGCGGGCAAGCAGCCGGATGCCACCAGACTGGCACGGCGCTCGAGCAGCCGGATGTCCGTCGTCAGATGGCGGCTGATCCAGATCGCCACCAGGGTGCTGAGCAGCAAAACCGCCAGCGTGGAGACAAGCAGCATGGTGCGAATGCGACTACTGGCACCATCCATCTGCGCGCCCATTCGCTCCACCTCGGCATGGGTCTGACTGACCTGCTCCGCAAGCTGAGCGGCCAGCTCGTGCAGCGCCGGTTCTATCTCTTTGGCCATCAGATAGTTGGCTCGGTTCCAGTCCGGTGCCTGACGCTTGGCGATCACCTGCTCGACCAGGTCACTGAAGGGAGTCGACATCTCCTCGAACAGATCCCAGAGCCTCTTTTGTGCCTCGGTGAAGTCGGCAGCCTGCCCCTTGATCTCCGCAACCCGCTGGCGATGGAACTGGTAGTAATCCTGATACTTCTGACGATAGTCCCCCTCCCCCGAGATGAGGTAGTCGCGCAGTGCCGAGAGCGCATTGGAGAGACCGTTATAGGCATCACCTACCTGTTTGAGCAGGCGGCGTCTGTCTCCGGGCAACTGGCTCTCCTCTCTCGCCACCTCCTCGTTGGTGAACGACTGCAACTGATCGAGGGCCGCCTCCGCCAGGGGGCCCGCCTCCTGCAACATCAGGGTATGGGCCGGCAAGTTGTCGTCGGTATGAGCCAGCTCCCACAGCTGTTGCTGACTCAGCTTGAAGGCGGCCAAGCGCTCACCCAGCACCGGGGCCATGGTCTGCCCCTCGATAAGCTGCCAGGCAGCTTGCCACTCTTGCTTGAGCCGCTGCGCCTGACCGGGATCCTCACCGAGGATGAGATAACCACGCAAGGCTGAGACGGTGGCCACCAACGCTTTCTGGCTCGCCTCATCTCGCTGTAAGGCGGGCAGTGCCTGGTGCATCAATGCCTGCTCCGAGGCACCTATCTTGTTCTGTTGATGATGAATGAGTACGGCTGATAGCAGGATCAGCAGATTGACAAAGCCGAAGGCGAGTAACAGTTTTGCGGCAATTTTCATGAACATCCTTGTTCCGGGGAGAGCGCTTGAGCGCTGAGTCTGGCGACCAGGGGATGCCACCTGTAGCAACCATCTACTGATGGCTGGGTGGATCCTTGCCAACCAGGTTCGAGATTATCACAGACACTGCTGGCAGGGGCAGCCACTGGCCTCACTACCAGATGGCCCTTTAGGACTTATCGGACGTGGGGCTAGGGTTCATGAGGATAAATACCGGGGAAGAGTGGGTGACTTTCGGCGAAACGGGCCCCTGGGGGCCCGCTGTTAGCCGGGATGGGGACCTTGCCCCCATCCATCAGGTTATTCGATTCCCAAGCCGGTAATCGGTTTGGTATTCCCGCTCGCGCAGGTGGGAAACCTGCACGGCCTCTCCTTCCAGCCCAATGTCTTTGAGCAGGGCGGGCGAGAGATTGAGCAGGGTACGGCGCTGCTCGATACGGGTGATACGAAACTCGATGAGGCGCGCAGCGCCACGCAGCAGGGTCAGTTCGATAGACATATGATCTCTCCGTTTGAACGTTGCAGTTCTCCCGAAGAGCGGGGAAATTCACCCGGCGGAAGAACCGCGGGTGATAAATAGTGACAGAGTTACCTGCTCACTCCACGCGGCAAAAGGGTACGAATGGACACACGGTCAGTGCCGTGTCGAGTCGCAACGTTGAACATTGGCTGTTGCATATTCGTCTCCTTAGGGTGAAAAGTGGAACAAGTGTCGAGAGTGTAAAAAAGCCGCGGATTCAATTCAACTATCCCCCTTGCTCTCACCCCCATCTGGGGAGGGTGACCACTTCAGCCTGTCACTGCGGGGATAACCACTTCAGATACCGGACAGCAGCCGGTACTCCTCCAGCACATAGGTATCCGTCATGCCACTGACGTAATCGAGCAGCAGCCGCATCCGGTAGTACCACTCCTGCTCGGCACGGCGCTGAAAACGGGTGTCCGGGTGCGCCACCGCCAGGCGGTATGCCTTGAGATGACGCGCCGACAAGCGGTGGAACAGGCGGCGGGCGAAGAAGAGTTCGGCTCCCCCCGCCCCTGCCAGCAAGCGTTCAAACTGGGGCTCGGGCAGGACCAGCAAGCAGGAGTAGGTCGACAACACACCGCGCAGGGCGGCATAGCCTTCGAGCTCCAGCGCTTCCACCTCCGGGCGCATGAAGACCTGTTCACGGGCCACTTGTTTCAGGGTCTCGAGCACCCGTGCCGCCGGGGCCTGACCACTGAGTAGCGCATGGGGATAACTGCCGCAGAGAATGGCCTCATGCTCGGCCAGATAGGTCTGCGCCGCCAGGGCCACCAGATCATCGGTCAGTCGCTGCCTAAAGTGGGGGAAGAATCCTTCGGGCGCCTGTCGGGATTCTTGCAACAGGGCCTGCATATAGTCTCCCTCATCCGCCCGTGCCAACGCGCGCATCAGCTCGCTCTGACTGAGAATGCGTCTATCCACCGCATCTTCGAGATCTGCGATGCAATAGGAGATGTCATCCGCCGCCTCCATGATGTAGACCAACGGATGGCGGCAACCAGGCGCCAACCCCAAGCTCAGACTCAGTTGCGCATAGAGGGGTTGTTCACTGAAGAAGATGCCGCGCTTGGTCGCCCAGCCGTGGTGCTGGGCGAGCCCCCCGGTGTGGCTGAGCTGCTCCGGATACTTGCACAAGGCCGCCAGCTGGCCCAGGGTCAGGTTGAGTTCATGCAGGCTGTGCACCAGACGCAGGCTCTGGGCATTGCCATCAAAGCCGAGCAGATCGGCGCGCAATAGCGGCCACTGCTCGCTCCCCTGCCCCACGGCGGCAGCAAACAGCGGATCGAGCTGTTCTCCGAGCCACTGCCCCATCACCTGCTCGCCAAAATGGCCAAATGGCGGGTTGCCCACGTCATGGAGCAGGCAGGCCATCTCCACCAGATTGATAAAAGACCAGGGACAGACGGCATCAGGGGGCAGTGCCCCTAAAATCTGGCGGCTGATCTGACGGCCCGTCTCCTGCACCTCCAGGGAGTGAGTCAATCGGCTACGCACCGATGCCTTGACGTCAAGAGGGAATACTTGAGTCTTCTGCTGCAAGCGGCGCACCGGCGCCGCCTGCACGATGCGAGCCCGGTCAAACTCGGTCGCCGCCAGCAGGCTCTCCTCCCCCTGGGGCAAAACACGGGGGTGGATGCGCAGGGCCGGGATCAGGGTCTGGTACATGGGATTCACTCCTGCAACCAAGTTCGTAGTCGGGCTATGTCGCCGGGATAGGCACGGCGCAGCGATTCAATCCAGTCTTCCACATTCTCCCACCAGGCGGGCTGATCCGGAGTCTGAATGAGCTGGGCCAGTTGTTGCAGGCGGCGCAGGCCGATTGAGCCAGCAGCCCCCTTGATCTTGTGAGCCTCTTCCACCACCCCCGCCTGATCCCTGGCAATCATGTTGGAATCGAGCACCGCCATGTAATCGGGCATCATCTTCTCGAACAAGTCCACGCTCGACAGCAGAACAGGCTTGCCGACGGTGTCGGCGTAGTCAGTCAAAAAGCCCAGATCCAACAAGTCGTTCTGCTGCATCTGCTCGCTGGCGGCCTCGTCCTCCTCATCGGCAAGATCGGCAAACAGGTGAGCGATGACGGCTCGCACCGCCTGGGAACGCAGGGGCTTGTTGATCACATCCTGCATGCCGCGCTCGAGATAATACTGACGATCGCCGGTGACATTGGCGGTCAGGGCCACCATGGGGGGCAGGCTGTCGCCATACTGGCTCAACAGAGTGCTGGCGACATCGAACCCCGTCATGTCCGGCAGCTGGATATCGAGCAGGATCAAATCGAAATCATCCGGGTTGGCCATGGCGATGGCCTCACTGCCGGTACGGGCCACCTTGACCTCATGCCCCAGTTTACCGAGCAGGGCGCAGGCAACAGTAACATTGAGCTCGACATCCTCCACCAGCAGTATGTCGAGGGTGAGACCACTGTCGGGCGACTCGGGTTCGCTCACCGGCTCGACCCAGGCGACCTCCAGCTCGGCGGTAAAGCAGGATCCCTCCCCAACATCGCTGTCCACATAGAGCTGGCCCCCCATGGACTGCACCAGCTGGCGAGAGACGGCCAGGCCAATCCCCGTGCCAGTGGCATGTTTCTGCCCCTCCACCTGATAGTACATGGCGAAGATCTTCTCCTGCTGGGGACGGGGAATGCCGATGCCGGTATCTTCCACCTCGAAGTGCAGTGCCAGCTTGCCCGGGGCTTCGGCCTCATGGGCGAGACAGCGAATGGTGACGCCGCCCTCATCGGTGAACTTGACCGCATTGCCGACCAGATTCCACAACACCTGACGCAAGCGGGTACCATCGGCCATGACGAACTGCGGCATGTCGCCATCCCGGTCGAAATGGAGATAGAGCCCCTTCTGCTCGGCCTGGATGCGCGACAGCGTCTCCAGCTCATCGAGGAAGGCGGGCAGATCGATGGGCGTCGGCACTATCTCCAGTCGGCGTCGATCGAGTTTGTCGAGATCGATGATGTCGTTGAAGATGTTGCCAAGCGTCACGGCGCTCAGGTGAATGGTATTGAGCTGCTGGTGCTGGGCGGGGGAGAGCGGCGTGTCCATCAGCATGCGGCTCAGACCCACTATGCCATTGAGAGGGGTGCGCAATTCATGGCTGATGGTGGCGATGAAGGTGGTCTTGTCACGACTCGCCTTCTCCAGCTTGTCCTGATACTGCTTGCGCTCCGTGATGTCGCGGCCAAAACCAAGCAGGCCGAGCCGCTTGCCGAAGCGGTCGAAGAAAGGCACCTTGCGCAATTCGAAATAAGCCTTGCGACCATCGGGATACTCGAGCCACTGCTCATAAGTCATGGGCTCATTGGTGGCGAACACCTGCCGGTCGGTCTCCACCACTTTATTGGCAATATCCAGCTTGTAGACATCGAACGGGGTGAGACCGATGAGCTCAGCCTCTACCCGGCCGGTGAGCTGCTCCATGGCGGTGTTGCAACCGGAGAACTGCTCGTCTTCGTTGCGGTAATAGACAAGATCAGGGGAGCAGTCGATGAAGGATCGCAGCAGGGCGGTGCGCTCCCCCAGGTGCAGCTGGGCCTTCTCCCGCTGAAACACCTCGTTCTCCAGATCTTCGATAGCTTGCTGACGCAGGGTCTCGGCCCTGTTGGTCTCGGCTATCTGGACGTTGAGTCGACTGATGTTCTCCTGCAGCTGGCTGTTGAGTTCAAGGTCGCGCTCGCGCATCTCTTGCAGCTTGCGCACCATGCGGCTCAGCCTTTGCCGGGAGTCCTCGAGCTGATCCACCACGATGGAAAGGAAGTATACGGCCCAGGGAGTGACCAGCAGACCGAAGAAGACGGATCGCACCAGATCGACCACGTCGATGGTGCCGCGCAGAAAGAGGGTAACCCCCATCTGGATGGACACCGCCAGCACTATGATGGCCGCCGCCAGGAACATGCTAAATCGCACCAGCCCCAGCTTGGTCATCAGATCCACATAATACTGGGCCCAGGATTTAATCTGCTTCATCTCGTTGTTTTCTCCCCGTTATTCGCTTTCCAGAATACCAGCCTCAACGCAGGAACGCTTGCCCTCCCTCGCGAGGATTGCGCCTCGCCCCTCGCCTTTGTGAGCCAAGCCCCACTGGCGTCAAGCCAGGGTTCTGCTCCTGGTCAGCGCGCTTAGTAACCCCGGACCCGGCTCCCGCAGCATCATCTGACAAAAAACTCAGTAATATGCGAAGCCATGCCTTGGCCAAAACAGCCGCCATTGGCGCAGACAGCAGGCCACCACCGCTCTATAATGCCAGCCGCTTATAGGTTTGAAATGTTCTCGTTTGAGGAGTTAGAAATGCACAAGAGTCTGTTGCTCGGACTGGGCTTGTTGGCCGCAGGTCCCCTTCATGCCGAGATCATCGAGATCCCTGCCCAGTCCGGTTTCTCAGGCTTCCTGCTCGGTGGCATCAACGCCAGCAGCTACGAATCCAACTTCTACAAGGGACATGACAGTCATGACCGCATCGACAATCTGGGCTCGGCCGAGCGCTCCGATGGCCTGACGCCCCTGATCAATGCGGATCTGCGTTACACCTTCGCAGATACCCGCACCCAGCTGTTCTTGGGCAACCTTATCCAGGATGCGGTGCGTTTTGACTTCACCCAGCAGTTAGGGGTACGCCAGCAGATAGGTGACAAGGGCATCATCGCCGGCTCTTACGTGTTCAGTGCCCTGCCCACCGAACAGTGGCAAGATCCCTTCGCCACCGGGGTAGACAGAGAGACCACGGATCGCAGCTCCCGTGGCATGCGTCTGAGCTGGGACAAGATCTGGGGCTCGAATTTCAACGGCAAGGCAACGGTGCGCAAGATTGATATCGACAACGAACACAGCGGCGAACGTTATGGCCACGATGTCGCCCACCAGCTGGATCGCAACGGCCATGAATATGCGTTCGAACTCGGTTATCTGTGGCGCTTTGCCCCGGGTCAGCTGCTTGAGCCTGCCCTGGTCTACAAGCAGGCGGATCTCGATGGCCGCGCCGAGAGCTATGACAGCACGGGGGTGCAGCTGAGCTACGGCGTCAAGGGCAGCCAATGGTCCCTGGTCAGCAACCTCTATCTCGGCCAGCGCAACTACGATGCCGTCCAGCCCATCTTTGGCAGACGCGCCGATGCCAAAGAGTTCGCCCTCGGTGGCTCCTTCTTCTGGCACCAGCTGTTCGGGGTCGCCCCCCTGTCCGGGGTGGTGAGCGCCAGCTACGCCAAGGCCGACTCGGACATCAGCTTCTACGACGCTAACGCCAGCTCCCTGAGCGCCGGTCTGCTCTACAACTTCTGAGCGCTGGCGTCATAACAAGAAGGCCACCCCAGGGTGGCCTTCTTGCATTAGACATGAACCTGCCGCTCATGCTGGCGAGTACTCGCAGACCCGGAACTCAGAGACCGAGGGAGTCGAGCAGATCGTCATGATCGTTGGCCGTTGCGGCCTTGGGTACGGCGCTCGGCGGCGCCACCTGGCCCTGTTTGGTGAGGGCAATCAGCTCGTCCGGGCTCAGCTCTTCCTGATCCCGTCCCTCGTTGTGCAGACGAATGAACTCCGCCTTGTCCATGGCCAGCTCCAGATAGAAGATGTTGTTGCGGGCCGTGAAGAAAGTCACCCGGCGCGATTCCGGGTTGTCCAGGTTGGTATCGACGCTCAGCATGACCTGCTTGTTGAGGGCCAGCATCTTGGGTTGGTTCTGGGTGATGTGCGTCTCCAAATCGCGGCCCACCTTGTGGGTGAAGTTGCCGACAATCTGGTTCATCAATTCGCCCATCACGTTGCTCACCTCATCCGAGGTGTGGGAGATGGCGAGATCCTCCCTGGAGAGGCCCATGCTCAGCATGTAACTCTCGTACAGTTCCATGGCCGCGGCGGCAGAGAAGTTGATCACCACCAGGCCGGAGAAGCCACCATCGAACAGCACGAAGCAGCCGATGTCGGGCTTGAGGCAAGTTTTGCTGATTTTCTGCACCATGCCGGAGAAGCGCACCTGACTCTGGCTGGCCGCACTCAACACCTTGGTGACCGAGTTGCACAGGCTCAGTAGTACATCTTCCGTGGTCAACACGGTATCGTCATCGGCTCTCGTTACTATCATGGTCTCTTCCTGAACGGCGAAAAATGGGCTTATCTATAGCACAACTCGGCTGCGCGAACTGCTCCTTGCCATCAAGCTGGGAGCCAGCACCCTCTTGTGTCACTCATCAGCATTGGCCGGGATGAAATTGGCGAGGGTGGCGAGCTGCATCTGCCATGTATCGGCCTCGCGGGCCAAAACTTGTGGTTCATAGGCGATGACGGGGTGCGCCCCCCAAATCGGACCTGGCCAGGCCTTGTCGCCGCTGAAACGTGCCACATGATGCAGATGCAGCTGGGGAACCAGATTGCCAAGGGCCGCCACATTGATCTTGTCAGGGTTGAGGCACTGCTCCATCAAGGCCGCGACGGCGCAGGACTCCAGCATCAGCTGCTGTTGCTGCCCGGTCGTCAGATGATGGATTTCCCGCAATCCCGCCACCTTGGGCACCAGTATCAGCCAGGGGTATTGACTCTCCTTGGCGAGCAAGACACGGCACAGGGGCAAATCGCCGAGCACTAGGGTATCGGCGGCCAGACGGGGATGCAGTTCGAACATGAAAACCTCGACGCGATGAAGGGGCACTGGAATGTGCCCACCTTACTGCAAGCGCTTCGGCAAGGAAAGCGGGAGACCCGCGATGGCAAGCGCAGTCACTTGACTGCTAGAGCTGGGGCACGGCCCAGCCGATGAAGCGCTTGCGCAGCGCCGGATCTGCCTGCAAGAACAGCTGTTGCAACTGGGCTTCCAGACCGGTGGCACCCTGGGACTGAGGTTTTCCTGCCTGCTCGCCTCCCGCGGCCAGGGCCGGAATAACCAGTGCCAGCGCCGCAGCGCCGCCATCACGGTTGTAATCTGCCAAACGTTCGGACCAATCGATGCCCAGTTGCAGACCCTTGCTGGCCAGCTCATCCTGAGTAAAGGCGACTGGCTGGCCTTGGCCATCACGCAAATCGAGCGTTGGCTCCTTGGCAAAAGCGGCCATCTGCTCACCGCTGCTCAGCCCAGCGGCTGCGACCTCGGGGAGAAGCAACAGCTGACCGCTGTGGAGTTCGATCCGCACCACCTGCGGCTGCGAAATATGATGGGTGTCGTTGTCGCTGCTGGTGCGACTCTCTTCCACGCCGTCATAGCGAACCAGCAGCTGGGCGACGCCCTCCTTCACTGTGGCGCTGTGCTCATCCAGGAGCTTGCCCTCTTGCACCGCCAGCAGCTGAAACGGCGCGGGTACCGATACCTTGACCTCGGCCAGCGCGGCCGCACTCCATGACCCTGCGCCCAATAACAGGGCAAGGCCCCATGCTCTTTTCATCTCGTCATCCATTATCTGTTGCACTCATGGCCCGCTACCTTAGCGAGCCTTTGTGACAAGCAGATAACAGCCCCAAGGCGGGCCGCAATGTCCGGGGATCGCGGCTATTTTCGCACAGTGCAGCGGATGTCCTCTTCGCCATAGCGACTCAGGACTCCCTCATCCCCCTTGTTCCAGAAGCTCAGATCCGGCTCCTCATACCTGGCGCCACTGCCACTGCTCACCCCATAGGTCAGCAGAGGGGGATTGGCATCCTGGTTGATGACAGCACTTGGCAGTTCGGTGTCGGCGTAGAAGTAGGCACTCACCTGGACAGTACCGCACTGATAGATGACGGGGGATGGCACCATCATCTGACCCCCTTTTATCTGCAGTTCGGTGATGCGTTGCTGGTAGTTGGTCAGTACGCATTGACGAAGATCATCGGCCTTCCAGCACTCGTTGCGCCCCTTGATCCAGCCCCGCTGCATCGCTTTTCCCGCTGCTTGTCCTCTGCCGCCATGTCGGCCAGCGCCTTTGAGTAGACCTTGGCCAGCGTGTTGTCGAGGGCCATGAGCCCTGCATCCTGACAGATCAGGGCTTCGACCTTGTCATTGGCTTTGCGGCAATCAAATGAGGGGGCAGCCATTGCCTGTGGACTGGCCAGCAAAACGGCCACCGCCAGCACCTGCTTCATGCCATGCTTCTCTCTGTTCACCTTTCATCTCCCCGCACCGAGTGCGTAGAGCTTATGCCCCTTTTTGCCGCCCGACCTTGCGCGCCCTCAAACCAGATAGTGAGGGCGCTCATAAAACCACGCCTGCAACAGTTGCTTGAACAGCTTGATCTTGCGCGGCACCCTCCGCTGCTGGGCATGGACTATATGGACGGGATGCAACGCGCTTTGCCATTCTGGCAACAAAAGTTGCAACTGACCCCAAGCCAACAGAGGCTCGACCAGCATCAACGGGCATTTGGCAGGCCCCATGTCGGCCACTGCCAGTTGCAGCAAGGTGCTGTAGTGATTAGCGCGAACCCGGCCCTGCACCAATATGCTGACCTCCTCCCCTTCCCTGTTGAAATGCCACTGCTCCCAGGCCGGATTGTGATCCTGAAGCAAACAGGAGTGAGCTGCGAGCTCATAGGGGGTCGCGGGCAGACCATTGGCCGCCACCCAGGCCGAGCTCGCCACCACCACATCCTTGAGCCGCCCCAGAGAGAGGGCGACCAGATTGTCCGGTATCCGCTCCATGGCTCTCAGGGCGATGTCATGCTCCCCCTGACTCATGTCGAGAGCAGCATTGGTGAAATTAAACTCGACCGTCACCCCGGGACAGATTGCGCTGAAACGCTCAAGCAACTCGGCCGCCATCCTGTCTCCAGTGCTGACCGGACACGTGAAGCGCAGCCGACCACTGTCCTCTTCCGTCAACGCCTGTATGTCCTGCTGGGCCTGCTGGGCCAGGGCAAAGATCTGACCAGCCTGCTGATAAAGAGTCTTGCCTGCCTCGGTCAGACTGAGCCTGCGGGTGGTGCGTTGCAGCAACTGGGCATTGAGGGCGGCTTCCAGGGCACTGACATGGCGACTGAGCATACCTTTACTCACCCCGAGCGTGTCGGCGGCGGCCGAGAAACTGCCTCTCAACACCACCTGATAGAAGCTCGACAAGTGACCTATATCCACGGTAATTAGCTCCAAAATGGCAACAGTGAGTTTATTTTAAGCGCTTTTTCTTCTTTTTTGACGCGCTAATATCAACACATCCCAATCAGGAGTGCAGCCATGAAAATTGTGATTGTCGGTGCCAGTGGCACAATAGGTGCCGCCGTCAGCAACCTGCTGGCAAATCAGCACGAAATTGTCCGGGTCGGCCACAGCCAGGGAGATGCCTTGGTCGATATGACGGATGGTGCCTCCATTGATGCCTTGTTCGAGGGTATAGGCCCCTTTGACGCCCTGGTGGTTGCCAGCGGCAATGTCGCCTTCGCCCCTTTGACTGAACTGAGCGATGAGCAGTGGCAACTCGGCCTGGAGAGCAAGCTCATGGGTCAGATCAAACTGACTCGCGCCGCCGTTCCCTATCTGAACGAAGGGGGCTCAGTCACCCTTATCAGCGGCATAGTGAGCGAAGAGCCCATCTACTGGGGGGTCAGCGCCACCACCATCAACGGCGCCGTAGAACATTTCGTCAAGGCCGCTGCCTGCGAACTGCCCAAGGGGCTGCGTATCAACGTGGTGAGCCCGACCGTGTTGACCGAGTCGATGGATAAATACTCAGCCTTCTTCCCCGGCTTCGAGCCAGTGCCGGCCGCCCGAGTGGCTCTGGCCTATCAGAAATCCGTGCTTGGGGTGCAGACCGGCCAGGTGTTCAGGGTCAATGGTTGATACCTGCGACCTCGCTGCCAAGCCAGATCAGCATAAAAAGCGGGCCCCGAAAGGGGGCCCGTTCATTTATCAGCTGACTGCTTTCATCGCCAGCAAACGTTTGTTTTGCGGCGATAAAAAAGCGGAGGATCTTAATCGATCAGGCCGTACTGCTCACGCAGCACCTCGATGATTTCCTGCTTCGGATGAGCGGAGCGCACCAGCTTGTGGCCGATGATCTTCTCGGCGATGCCTACATAGGTGTTGGAGATATCCATCATCACCTCGGTGGGCAACTTGTTGTCCCGAGCCAAGGCAAAACGTTCCGGCATGCGGTGCTTGTTGAGCAGTATATCCGGATCCGGGAAATGATTGAGCAGCCACTGACGGAAACCCTCTTTGGATTTCTCGATGATCTCGCCTTCGCGCAGGGCCGGGCCGTCCCAGATACGGGAGCTGTCCGGGGTACCCACTTCATCCATATAGATGAGCTTCTCGCGGCCGGCAGCATCATGGACGTAGCCAAACTCGAACTTGGTGTCGACGAAGATCTGATCCAGCGCGGCCAGGGCATCGCTGATGACATTGAAACCTTCCTTGAGCAGCACTTCGTAGCGATCGATGTCATCCAGGCTGCTGAAGTTGAAGCCCTGATAGTGGCGCTCGATGTCGGCACGGGAGACATTGACGTCATCGGCCTCGGGCACCCCTTCCAGACCGGTCAGCACACCCTTGGTGGAAGGAGTGATCAGGGTCTCGGGCAGCTTCTGATCCTTTTGCAGACCTTCTGGCAGTGTGATACCGCAGAATTCACGCTCGCCATTCTTGTAGGCACGCCACATGGAGCCGGTGATGTACTGGCGGGCAATGGCCTCAATCATCACGGGACGGGCTTTTTGCACTATCCATACGAACGGATGGGGAATATCCAGGATGTGGCTGTCGGCCAGTCCCTTCTCCTTGAACAGCTTGAACCAATGGCTGGAGATGGCGTTGAGCGCCGCCCCCTTGCCGGGCACACCGTTCAGCCCGTCCACCCCCTGCCAGATGCAATCGAAGGCAGAGATACGGTCACTGATCACCATGATGGCAAGGGGCGCATCGGCCGGCACATCATAGCCTTTCTCTCTGATGAGCCGGGCACTGTCTGCCGGGGTTAACCAGTAGACGCTGCGCACTTTGCCGGAATGGACAGGTTTATCGGTACGGATCGGCAAATCGTCATTCACCGCCAATACTTGATCTGCAAGACTCATGGCTTTTAACACTTCCTGTTGTGGGACTAATAAAACAAGAGCACCAAGCCCCTGTTTGTGGGGTTACTGCAATCAAACAAGCGTGCTATCCCCCTTATTTTCAAGGGGTATTGCATAACAAAACAGGGGCACTAGGCCCCTGTTTCTATTCTGCTGTTGCTGCTTTATCGGCCTGGGCCTTGGCGAATGCCTCGGACAGGCTGATATACATCTGGGAAATGGCCCCGGACGACACAGGCTTCTTGTCCTTGTCGAACAGCGTGATGGAGGTCTTGCCCCCCGCCATCTCACCGAGCTGGAAGCGGTATTTATCCTCCTCCAGCTTGAAGGGTTCACTCCCCTTGGCTTTCCAGAAGTCGCTGCCCGGATCGTCATACTCGACGTCGATCCAGCCCAGGGACTGCTGGGTATCCTTGATGATGAAACCGTAGCCAGGCAGGATCTGGTTGAGGCGACGCCACACCTGATCGAAGGATCCATCGGCAATCCAGGCACTCAAATCGTTATTGTCCAGACCGAGCTGCAACGTCATGCCATCGCTGGATTTGTGCTGCTCGCGCGCCTTGAGCTCTTTATCGTAATAGAGGGAGAACTGGTTCAGGGCCCGGGTCGCGTAGCGCTTGGCCTCGGTTGGCGTCAGGCTGGTACTGGTCTCGCCGTCGAGGGTCTCTTCATGATCGATGACCTTCACCGACATGTTGACCGCATGGCGCTGGACATCATTTTTCAGGACGAACTGGTAGCGCTGGCGGATCTGGTAATCGTCATCTTCTTCACCCCAGCCATCGAGCGCCAAGGTGTTATCGAACCAGCCGGTCTCCAACACACCGGCCTGACGATCCAGCTTCTCGGTCGTGACTTTGTGCTTGGCCAGGAAGTTCATCAGGAAGGTCCAGGCATCATTCTGAATGTCCTGGCTGGTGCTCAGGGCATAGAAAGAGACAGTGGGGTCAGTCGCATTGGCCACCACCTGGCTACCCGGTACCACAGTCAACAACTGGGCGGGGGGACGCACGTCCACATTGGCGCCAATGGCGCCCTCGCGGCTGCTCTCGGGCAGGGCGGGAATATTGAAATCGCTGTTAAAGGCGGGGGTCTGCAACCCGGCAGGTATCAGGAAAGCGCGGCCTTCCAGGCGGGCTTCCTCATACTCAAAACCACGGTTGGCCATCTTGCGTTCTGCCGGTGAGCTGCAACCGGCCAGTACGGCCAGGGTCACCACACTCATCACCAGACGCACTGCACTTCCCTTTCCGTTTGTTTTAAACACTCGCCATCAACTCCGCAGTCGTCAGAGCCTGCGTCATCACCTGTTCTCCCTCGGGGGTGAGGTCGGTCAGCGGCAGACGCAGGGTCGCCGTCGCTATCAATCCCAATCGGGCACAGGCCCACTTGACGGGGATAGGACTCGGCTCGCAGAACAGAGTCCGATGCAACGGCATCAATCGATTGTTGATGTCGTGGGCCAGACCGGCATCACCAGTCAGGGCAGCACGACACATGTCGGCCATCTGGGCCGCTGCAATATTGGTGGTGACGGAGATCACCCCATCGCCCCCTTGCAGCATAAAATCACATCCAGTCGCATCATCGCCACTGTAGAGAAGGAAATCGGATCCACACAGCTCGCGCAGCAGTGGCGTACGCGTCAGATCGCCGGTTGCCTCTTTCAAGCCTATGATCCCCGGCACCTTGGCCAGCCGAGCAACTGTCTCGGGTTTGAGATCGCAACAAGTACGTCCCGGCACATTATAAAGAATTTGAGGCAGACCACTAGCCTCGGCGATCGCACAATAGTGACGATAGAGACCTTCCTGGGTCGGTTTATTGTAATAAGGGGTGACGGAGAGACCCGCCACCACGCCAGTTTGCGCGAGACGTTGAGAGAGCGCGATAGCGTGAGCCGTGCTGTTGGAACCACAACCGGCGATGACAGGCACGCGTCCGCCAGCCAGGGCCACGGTCCTTTCCACAACGGCGATATGCTCCTGCTCACTCAGGGTAACCGACTCCCCCGTGGTGCCGACCGAGACGATGGCCGAGGTCCCGGCAGCCACGTGGTACTCGACAAGACGGGCCAGACTGGCCCAATCGACTTCACCTGAAGCCAGCATAGGGGTGACAAGAGCGACAAGACTACCGCGTAACATGGATATTTCTCCCGATTTTCAGGGGCGTAATGGTAAAGCTGACCCCTTTGAAAAACAAGGGAGGCAGGTGGCAAGCCGTGTTACCATCCGCCACAAAACGGCGCTATGTCCGCAATGGTGTTCCCCTGCGTGGACCACGGCTCACCCGAGCCTTCTTGCGCCAGAATAATGAATGGACGAGAGAGGACTTATGACGCATTACCTGGTCGTAACGGCCATCGGCACGGACAGGCCTGGCATAGTAAACGAAGTGACTCGCCACGTGAGTGGCTGTGGCTGCAACATTGTCGACAGCCGCCTTGGCATCTTCGGCAACGAATTCACCTTCATCATGCTGCTGTCCGGTGACTGGAACAGCCTGATGCAGCTCGAAATAAGCCTGCCCCTGCGCAGTCAGGAGTGGGATCTCATCACCATGATGAAGCGCACCGAGCGCCACCACTCCCTGCAATACGACACCAATGCCAGTGCCGAGATCCTGATCCGTGACGAGCCGGGCATCGTCAGTCAGTGCACCCAGTTCTTCATTGATCATGGCTGGGACATCCAGGCCATGCAGACCGAAACCCGGGAGCAGCAGCCTTACAACCGTTTCAAGGCCGCCTTTCAACTCAACCTGACCCGCACGGGCGAGGTCACCGATTCCGAGGCCGCCTTCGCGACCTTCTGTCAGAACCTGGGCGCCGAGTCGTTCGAATTTATCATCCACCGCAAGCATGCTTGAGGTGGGATCCCCCCGATTGCCCGCTTCACCAAGGAGCCAAGATGTCCGCCATTGAACCCATCACCCCCTTGTCAGCCGGTGCCATGGCACCCGATTTCACCCTGCAAGATCAGGATGGCCAACCAGTTCGCCTGAGCGATCTGCGCGGCAAGAAGGTGCTGGTCTACTTCTATCCCAAGGCGATGACCCCAGGCTGTACCACTCAGGCCTGCGGCCTGCGCGACGTCAATGCCGAGCTGGCCGCCCTCAATGTGGTGGTGCTCGCTATCAGCCCGGATGCCAGCAAGCGTCTCAAGAAGTTCGAGGAGCGCGACAACCTCAACTTCCGCCTGCTCAGCGACGAAGACCATGCGGTGGCGGATGCCTTCGGGGTCTGGGGTCCGAAGAAATTCATGGGCAAGGAGTATGACGGCATCCATCGCCTGAGCTTCCTCATCGACGAAGAGGGCAAGATTGTCCACCGCTTCGACAAGTTCAAGACCAGCAACCACCACCAGGTGGTACTGGACTACGTCAAGGGCTAACCCCCCAGCACAGGGGCAACCCGGGCACCATGGCTAGGGTGAGACGGATAACACAATAAAGAGGGCCCCCGGGCCCTCTTTATTGTTTGCCTTGTGACTTGCAGTACTGTCGCACTTTTTATTGATACGCCACGTCGGCTCAACTCAACTCAACTCAACTCAACTCAACTCACCAGCCTCCCTGCCTGGGTTTTTGACGACAACTCCCCTTCGAGATCAAAAAATTCATCTGATATCTGGGTTAACTTGGTGCCAGTTTCATTTTTGCAGCGAGAAAGCCCCATGAACATGAGCCACACCGAACGCCTCATCCTCAGCAACCAGTATGAGATCCTGGCCAAGCTCAGCCCCGAGCAAGCCGCCCAGTATCAGCGGGCCAGTACCATCATCGAAAAGGGCTACTGTCTGCAGATCCTGGCGCTGGAGAAGGATTTTGGACACCTGGACCTTGCCACCTGCCAGGAAGTGCTCGATACCTTGGAACTGCACCACGCATTGGCCATTTCCTGGGGGAATCTGGACCCGGCCAATCAGGGGGAGATAGCGGCCAGCCGCCTGCGCTTCAATGGCTACAGCCGCAGCCAGGAGGCAGCCCTGGCAGACTATGTCTGTTTCCTGCTCGAGGTGGACAAGCGCTTCCCCGAACTGGACTGCCCCTGCGATGAGCTCTCAAGCGACATCGCCATGCGCGAGAAATACCAGCGGATGCTGGCCCTCTGGCGTCAGTGCCCCCGCCAGTACAAGCTCTCCATTCAGGAGATCCGCAACATACTGGCAGCCTGAAGGCGCTGCGGATGCAAAACCAGGCCAATAAAAAAGGCGCCCCAAGGCGCCTTGATGAATCGAGTTGGCCTCATTCATAGAGGAAGGATTTGTCCAACTGCTTGAAGGCCGCGTTCAGGGTATCGGCCAGCTCTTCATAGCGAGGCTGGGCCACCAGCTGACGGCGGCCACCCTGTTCATTCATCTTGCCGTTGATCTCCCGGTACCAACTGGCCAGAGACGGTGGCAGGCGGGTGGCGGCACGCTGGCCGAGCCAGTAATAGCCTTGCAGCGGCAGGCTGAGCAGGAAGAGCACGCTGGTGATCACCGAGGGCCAATAGTAATCCTGGCCAAACTGGAACTGCAGCATGATGCTGAGCACCGCCAAGGCCGGGATCACCTTGAGGGCAAACTCGGTGGCGCGGATCACCCGGTTTTCAGGAAACAACGGATTGAGCTCGGGACGGCGCGGCCAAATCGTCATATAATGTCGGCCTTGCTGTAACTTAGTTCCAAAAGAATTCGTGCTCATATTACCTCCGAGCTAATTTTGAACGTATTAACGGCAAAACCGCGTAAAAATTTGATGGAACATAGCAAAGGTTTAGGATGACTTTGTTATTTTTCAACAATGAGGTTATCCTTTGTCCGCCTATTTTTACCGCCGGTGGCCCCTTCGGGACCCCATCGGAAGGCGTCAGGATTTCGGGTCTTGTATCACTATACAAGGGGCAAGCAACAGATTGCCAACCCTCATAAGGATAAGTTGAAGATGTTGGACGCCCTTGCGTCCGTGCAGTCCTCCTACACAACCCAATCTGCGATAGGATTTATTCATGAGTAAGCTGGTTCTTGTACTTAACTGTGGTAGCTCTTCCCTGAAGTTTGCCGTGATCGATGCCACCACAGGCGACGACCTGCTGTCCGGCCTGGCCGAATGCTTCGGTCTCGACGATGCCCGCATCAAGTGGAAACTCAACGGTGAGAAGGGCAGTGCCGATCTGGGCGCCGGTGCCGCTCACCAGGAAGCGCTGGACTACATCGTCAACAAGATCCTGCCGCTCAATCCGGAACTGTCCCAGAATCTGATCGCCATCGGTCACCGTGTGGTACATGGCGGTGAGCAATTCACCTCCTCCGTGCGCATCTGCAAAGACGTGATCGCCGGTATCGAAGCCGCCATTCCTTACGCGCCGCTGCACAACCCGGCTCACCTGATCGGCATCCGTGCCGCGCTGAAGGTGTTCCCTGAGCTGGCCGAGAAGAACGTGGCCGTATTCGATACCGCCTTCCACCAGACCATGCCGGAAGAAGCCTTCCTGTACGCCCTGCCGTACAAACTCTACAAAGAGAACGGCATCCGTCGCTACGGCGCCCACGGCACCAGCCACTACTACATCAGCCTGGAAGCCGCCAAGCAGCTGAACAAGCCGGTGTCCGAGCTGAACATCATCAACTGCCACCTGGGCAACGGCGGCTCCGTCTGCGCCATCAAGAATGGCCAGTCTGTCGATACCTCCATGGGGCTGACCCCGCTGGAAGGCCTGGTGATGGGAACCCGTTCCGGTGATCTGGACCCGGCCATCATCTTCTTCCTGCACGACAAACTGGGCATGAGCGTAGCGGATATCAACACCATGCTGACCAAGGAATCCGGCCTGCTGGGTCTGACCGAAGTCACCTCCGACTGCCGTTTCGTTGAAGACAACTACGACAGCAAGGAAGAAGCCAAGCGCGCCATGGACGTTTACTGCTACCGCCTGGCCAAGTACATCGGCGCTTATGCCGCCGCCATGGACGGTCGTCTGGATGCCGTGGTCTTCACCGGTGGCATCGGCGAGAACTCCGCCCCGATCCGTGAAATCACCCTGAACAAACTGGGCCTGCTGGGCTTTGATGTCGACAGCGAAGCCAACCTGGCTGCCCGCTTCGGCAAGGGTGGCGAGATCACCAAGGCTGGTTCCACCAAGGCCCTGGTTATCCCGACCAACGAAGAGTGGGTCATCGCCCACGACGCGCTGGAACTGGTCGGCGCATAATTTAGCTGTAGAGCAAGGCCGCCTCAGGGCGGCCTTTTCCTGATCCCAAAAAATGAACAAGGGGTAATAAGTGGCACGCACTATTATGCTCATCCCGGTCGGCACTGGTGTCGGCGTAACCTCCGTGAGTCTTGGCGTCGTTCGCGCCATGGAACGTCACGGTGTCAATGTCAGCTTCTTCAAACCGGTTGCCCAGCCGCGTCCGGGCGAGATAGGAGCCGAGCGCTCCACCGCCGTGATCCGCGCAGCTGCCAACATCAACCCGCCCGAGCCGTTCGACCTCTCCTACGCCGAGAACATGATCACCACCAGCAACACTGACATCCTGCTGGAAGAGATTGTTGCGCGCTTCGAAGGGCACGTAAAGGCCAGTGGCGCCGAAGTGGTGGTGGTCGAGGGCATGGTGCCCACCGACAAGCAACCCTTCGCCAACAAGCTGAACTATGACGTGGCCAAGGCGCTGGACGCCGACATGGTGTTCGTCACCCACCCGGGTCACGATTCCAGCCAGAAGCTCAAAGAGCGTATCGAGCTGGCCTGCTCCAACTTCGGTGGTGTCAACAACCCCCGTATCGTGGGCTGCGTGATCAACAAAGTTGGCGCACCGGTTGACGAACACGGCGTGACCCGCCCCGATCTCACCGAGATGTTCGAGGCGCATCACCACACCTCCGACACCGCCCACAACCTGGAAGTGCTGCAGGTGTTCGGCAAGAGCCCGCTGCGCATCCTCGGCTGCATCCCCTGGAACACCCAGCTGATCGCCCCCCGCGCCAAGGATCTCTCCAAGCACCTGGCCGCCAAGATCCTGCACAAGGGTGAGCTCGACAGCCGCCGCCTGCAGACCGTGACCTTCTGTGCCCGCTCCATCCACAACATGGTTGAGCACTTCCGTCCGGGTAGCCTGCTGGTCGCCTCCGGCGATCGCTCCGACGTCATCGTCTCCGCCTGTCTGGCCGCCATGAATGGCGTCAAGCTCGGTGCCCTGCTGCTGACCGGCAACTATCACCCGGAGCCGCAAGTGATGGCCCTGTGCCAACAGGCCATGGCCACCGGCTTGCCGATCATGATCACCGGCACCAACACCTGGCAGACCGCGGTCAGCCTGCAGAACTTCAACGTCGATATTCCGGAAGATGACCGCGAGCGGATCGAGCTGGTGCAGGACTATGTGGCTGGCCACATCGACAAGCACTGGATAGAGTCCCTCTCTGCCAAATCCACCCGCTCCCGTCGTCTGAGCCCGCCGGCATTCCGTTATCAGCTGACCGAATTGGCCCGTCAGGCCAACAAGCGTGTCGTGCTGCCAGAAGGCGAAGAGCCGCGCACCATCAAGGCTGCCGCTATCTGTGCCGAGCGTGGCATCGCCCGCCCGGTACTGCTGGGCAACCGGGAAGAGATCCGCCGTGTCGCCGAACAGCAGGGCGTGGTGCTGACCGATCGCGTCGAGATCATCGATCCGCTGGAAGTGCGCGAGCGTTATGTGCCGCGTCTGGTCGAGCTGCGCAAGAACAAGGGCATGACCGAAGTGGTCGCCCGCGAGCAGCTCGAAGACAACGTGGTGCTGGGCACCATGATGCTGGAGCGTGGCGAAGTGGACGGTCTGGTCTCCGGCGCCGTGCACACCACCGCCAACACCATTCGTCCGCCGATGCAGATCATCAAGACTGCCCCAGGTTCGTCGCTCATCTCCTCCATCTTCTTCATGCTGCTGCCTGATCAAGTGCTGGTATACGGTGACTGCGCCATCAACCCGGATCCAAGCGCCGAACAGCTGGCCGAGATCGCCATCCAGTCCGCCGACTCCGCTGCCGCCTTCGGCATCGAGCCGCGCGTCGCCATGATCTCCTACTCCACCGGTACCTCCGGCGCCGGCGCCGATGTAGAGAAAGTGCGTGAAGCGACTCAACTGGCCAAGGCCAAACGCCCCGACCTCATCATCGACGGTCCGCTGCAATATGATGCGGCCATCATGGAGAACGTGGCCAAGTCCAAGGCACCGAACTCACCGGTAGCAGGTAAAGCCACCGTGTTCGTGTTCCCTGACTTGAACACCGGCAACACCACCTACAAGGCGGTACAGCGCTCCGCTGAACTGGTCTCCATCGGCCCCATGCTGCAAGGCATGCGCAAGCCGGTCAACGACCTGTCCCGTGGCGCCCTGGTTGACGACATCGTCTATACCATCGCCCTGACCGGTATTCAGGCAGCCCAGGCCGAGGCCGAGTAATAGCCCCGCCGTGCAACCTTGTGAAAAACCCGCCTCTCGGCGGGTTTTTTTGTGGCTGGCGGGGATTATGTTGATCCCACAGATCAAAAGCGGATCCTGGCAGATCTCGTCCTGCGACCTGAAACCTTCGCCGATATTGGCACAGCGCCTGAGCGAACACTCACATTCGCGCCAGGGGATTGAGCAATTGCACCCCAGCCGAGATCAGAATGAAATACTCTTTTAAGATCAACTAACTAACGCTAGACACACCGCTAATCTACAGACTTTTCCACAGCTTTTGTGGATAGTTTCTGGATCATTTGAAAGAAAACAACAGATACAGATGGTGCCACCGGGAGTACCCTGTCTCACGCTCATGGCTTGTTCATCGCCTGCCGACTCACTAGAGTAGAGCCAGAAAGAGAGGGGAAGACGAGATGAAGATACTGATCACAGGGGGGACAGGTTTTATCGGCCGCAAGTTAGTCGCCCACCTTAAAGTACAGCATCAGGTGGTCGTATTGAGCCGCCAGGGTAGCCATGCGTATCACCTGCTCGGCCACGATGTGCAGCTGATTGACTCCCTGGACCGACTCGACCATCTCAACGACATCGATGTGGTGATCAACCTCGCGGGGGAGCCCATCGCTCAGGGGCGCTGGAACCCGGTTCGCAAGCAACAACTGTGCGATAGCCGCTGGCTGCTGACCGAACAGCTGGTCGATCTCATCAAGCTCTCCACCACCCCCCCCAAGGCATTGCTTAGCGCATCTGCCATCGGCTGGTACGGCCGCCAGGATGACAAGCCACTGGATGAGGGGTGCGATCACCCCAGTCTCGAGTTCACCCATCAGCTCTGCAACCGGTGGGAATCCCTGGCCCTGGCGGCCAGCAGTGAACAGACCCGGGTCTGCATCTTGCGCATTGGCCTGGTGCTGGGGCTAGATGGCGGCGCCCTGCCCAAGATGCTGCCGCCCTACAGGGTCGGGCTCGGCGGCCCCATGGGTGAAGGGCGGCAGGTGGTCTCCTGGATCCACATTCAGGATCTGGTGCGCGCCTGGCTGTTTCTGCTCGAGCATGACGATTGCCAAGGCATCTATAACGGCACGGCACCCACCCCGGTCAGCAACCGGGAGTTTAGCCAGCAACTGGCCAAGTCGTTGAAGCGCCCCCACCTGATGCGCATTCCCGCCTGGGCGCTGCAGCTCATGATGGGCGAGGCCGCCGACCTGCTGCTCACCGGGCAAAGAGTCCTGCCGAAACGGCTGCAGGACGCAGGCTTTCATTTCAGCTTCCCGGCCCTGCCCCAGGCGCTTTGCAATCTGCTGGAACGCCCCCCATCGAGCCCGTAACCAGAGATCCTCAAATAAAAACGCTTCATCCCGGTGGATGAAGCGTTTTTTCTTTTTCTCCGGTATGGCAAGACCCACAACCTGGGTGAGCCCTTAGAGCAGCCCCTGACCCAGGCCCCGTAGTCGATCGCTCAGGGTGCCCGCCAGCAACTGACGCTGCATCCCCTGTCCGGCCAGGGTGACCAGCAAGGCACCCAGCACAGGCAAGCCCAGCCAGATGAACCAGTGGAACTGCCACTGCCCTTCAAACCAGAGCAGTTGCAGACCCAGGCTAGCTATCTCCACCACGGCCGCCCCGCACAGTCCCGCCAGCAGGCCAGTCGCGACCAGCTCCCAGCGCAACATGCGTTGCAGCAACTCGCTGCTCGCGCCCAGGGTGCGCATCAGCAAGAGCTCACGGCGTCGACTCGCCATGCTGGCCTGGGTCTGGGTCAGCAGCACCAGCAGGGCCGCCACCGTCACCAGTCCCAACATCAAGGCCAGGGCCCGGCTCACCTGCTGGGAGACCTGAGTCAGCCGTTCAATGAGATCATCCACATCGATGAGGGAGACGGTGGGGTACTGACGAATAAGCGCCACTTCGGCTCCCTTGCCACTGGTTGGCAGCCGGTAGCTACCAAGCCAGGTCGGCGAGAAGTCGGCCAGCAGATCCGGCGAGAAGATCATGTAGAAGTTGGGGCGCATATTGTCCCACTTGATATGACGCAGACTGGTGACACTCGCCTCGAACTCCCGCCCCTCTATGCTAAAGCCCAGCTTGTCACCCAGCTTGATGCCCAGTCGCCCGGCCACCTCGTCATCCACAGAGACCTCGCCCTTGCCACTGAGCCAACGCCCCTGGGTAATGCGGTTGTCGGCGGGCAACTGTACCGTGCTGGTGAAGTTGAGTTCCCGGTCTATCCCCTCCCGGCCATTGGGCCCTATGGTATCGCCGGCAATACTGATCAAGCGGCCACGCACCATGGGATAGAAGTCCGAGGTAACGGCCCCCGCTTCGCCAAGGGCTGCCAATATGGGAATGCGCTCATCGCTGCTGATGTTGACCAGGAAGCGATTGGGCGCATCTGCGGGCAAGCGGGTAGAGAACTCGTCGAGCAGATCGACCCGGGCCGCCCACAGCAGACCAAACAGCATGAGCGCCAGGGCGAAACCCGCCAGTTGGAACAGGCCGGCGCCCCGCTCCCGGGAGAGATGAGCCAGGGCCAGACGCAGGGCATGGGGGCCCTTGAGGCGGCCACCGAGCTTGAGCAAGCCCGCCGCCATCACGGCCAGCAGCACCATCAGCAGGCCCATGCCCGCGACCAGCCCCTGGGACAACCAGAGCTCGGCAGTGAATCCCCACACCAGGGCGAACAGACCGAGCAGGCCCACCGGCAGCGCCAGCCAGGGCGGCACACCGGCGCTCAGCTCCCGGCGCAAGACCCGCAGCGGGGGCACCTTGAGCAGACGCAGGAAGGGGATGAAGGCGAGCAACAGGGTGATGAAGAGCGCCACGGCCACCCCAAGGGCGAACGGACGCCAGGAGGGCGGTGGCAGGTCGGCTGGCAAGAGACCACCGAGCAGATGCAGGGTGAGCCACTGCATGGCGCTGCCGGCCACCAGACCAAGCAGCGCGCCAACCAAGGTGAGGCAGAGCAGCAAGGTGCCCATCAGGCGCCACAGCGTTCCCCTCGACGCTCCTAGCGTCTTGAGCAGGGCCACCATGCTGGTCTGGCGCTCTGCAAAATGCCGCACGGCGATGCCCATGGCCAAGGCACCGAGCAACACCCCTGCCAGAGACGCGAGCCGGAAGAAACGCTCGGCGTTGGCCAGGGAACGCCCCACCTGGGAACCCCTGTCATCCGGGGTAACCCACTTCTGCCCCGACACCAGCTTGGGTTTTATCCAGCCTTCGAAGCGGGCTATGTCGGCCCTCGCTCCTTGAAACAGGTAGCGCCACTGCTGGCGGCTGCCCGGCAACAAGGCCCCGGTTGCGGCTATGTCATCACTGTGGATCAAGGCGCGCGGCGCAAGCAGAAAGGGGCTGAAACCCTGATCCGGTTCGCGGCCCAGCAGGCCAGCTACCTTGAGATGGGTATTGCCCACCTCAAGCTCCTCACCCACCTTGACGTCCAGCAGTTGCATCAACCGCGCCGACAGCCAGATCTCCCCCGGCTTTGGTGCCCGCTGGGGAGTCAGCTCCAGAGTGCCGTAGAAGGGGAAACCATTTGGCACGGCGCGAATAGAGGCGAGCTGAAAAGCATCACCATGAAACAGCATGCTGTTGAAGCTGACGGTGGCTTGCACCGCCACCTTGTCCTGCTGCGCCCTGGCCAGCAGCTCGGGCTCCAGGGCACGACTCGTCCCCAGGGCTCTGTCCGCGGCGATAAAGTCACGACCCGACGCCTTGAGGCCTGCATCCAGCCGATCGGCGACCAGAGCCACACTCAGCACACAGGCGACGCAGAGCGCCAGTGCCAGCACGAACCAGCGTAACTCGCCACTGGCGCCTTCCCGGCGCAGCAGACGCAGCGCCAATCGAACATGCATCATTGCGGCTCCCTCACAAGCTGGCGTTCATGCCAGCCGATTAAATGGCTCATTCCTGCTCCCTATCGACATAAAACCGGGTCCCGGGGCTGCGTCAGACGCTCAGGGCGCCACTCTCATCGCGACCATCGGCGCTGGCTTCACCGTGCTGACCGCCTTGCAAGCGGCCGCTGGCCATGGTCAGTTGACGCTGGCAACGCTGAGCCAGTGCCAAATCATGAGTCACCACCACCAGGGTGGTGCCATGGGTACGATTGAGTTCGAACAGCAACTCTATGACGGTATCCCCCGTCTTGCTGTCGAGGTTGCCGGTCGGCTCGTCAGCCAGCAGCAGACTGGGCCTGGTCATGAAGGCACGCGCGATGGCGACCCGCTGCTGTTCACCACCAGAGAGCCGGGGTGGCAAGTGATCCAGCCTGTCTTTCAGGCCGACTGCGGCCAGCAGCTCGCGAGCCCTGGGTTCGCAATCGCGCTCGCCGCGCAACTCGGCTGGCAGCATGACGTTTTCCAGCGCGCTCAGGGTGGGCAACAGCAGGAAGGATTGAAATACGAAGCCGATGTGATCGGATCGCAAGCGGGCGCGGCCCTCTTCATCCAGCTCACCGAGGGAGTGACCTTGAATGCGGATCTCGCCGCTGGTCGGCAGATCCAACCCGGCCAGCAGGCCAAGCAGGGTCGACTTGCCCGAACCTGAGGCACCGACCAGAGCCAGCGTCTCCCCCGCCTTGACTTGCAGCGAGATCCCCTCAAGGATGGTCAGATTGTCACTGCCAAGGCGCACCGACTTGCCGAGGTTGCTAATCGAAATGATGGGAGTTGAAGTCATGGCGCGTATCCTGTTCGCCTTAATGTGGGTGATGGCCTGTGGCCAGTTGCAGGCACAGACACTGTTGGTACTGGGCGACAGCCTGAGTGCCGGTTATCAGATGCAGGCCGAGCAGAGCTGGCCTGCCCTGCTCGATCGGCAGTGGCAGCAAGCCGGTGGCCAGCACCAATTGGTCAACGCCAGCATCAGCGGCGAAACCACGCAAGGAGCCCTGACCAGACTGCCTGTCTTGCTCAAGCAGCACAAGCCGGACTGGTTGCTGATCGAGCTGGGGGGGAACGATGGCCTGCGCGGTTTCCCACCGGCCATCACTCGCCAGAATCTGGCGAAGATGCTGACCATGGCAAAACAGCAGGGGATCCACACCATTTTGACCCAGATCCAGCTTCCCCCCAACTACGGAGCACGCTACCTGCGTCAGTTCGAGCAGATCTTCCCGGATCTCGCCAGCGAGAACGGGCGGCCGCTGCTGCCCTTCTTCCTCGATGATATTGCCACTCGCCCTGAACTCATGCTGAATGATGGCATCCACCCCAAGGCCGAGGCGCAGCCCCTCATTCGCGACAAGGTTGCTCGTTTTGTCGAGCCCTTGTTGGCCCAATGAGGCGCTCTTGCACAACAAAAAGGGCCAGCAGATGCTGGCCCTTTTTGTTGTTGATTGGTTCCACACGCCAATTCATCCGTCAACCCAGCAGCTGGCGCAGCCGCTCCTGGGCAACACCGACCAGCAGATCCGGCTGGAACTTTGAAATAAAGCGATCACAACCCACTTTCTTGACCATGGCCTCGTTGAAATTGCCGCTCAGCGAGGTGTTGAGGGTAATGAAGAGATCCTGCATGCGCGGGTCATTGCGCACCTCATGGGTGAGGCGATAACCATCCATCTCCGGCATCTCGGCATCGGTGATCATCAGCAGTATTTCGTCGGTCACCCGCTTGCCGGCATCGCACCAGCTCTTGAGCAAGTGCAGCGCCTGCAAACCATCCTGGCATTCGATCACGTCGAGTCCAAGCTGCGCCAGCGTATCGCGAATGAGATTGCGGGCCGTGCTGGAATCATCGACGATCAGCACCTTGCGCCCCTGCATCTGCGGCAGCAGTTCCCGATCCAGCACAGCTTCGGAGATGCGGATGTCATAGGTGATGATCTCGGCCAGCACCTTCTCCACATCGATGATCTCGACTATCTGCTCGCTGTCCCCCTCCCGCAGGCGGGTGATGGCGGTAAGGTAGTTGGCACGACCCGCCGAGCGCGGCGGCGGCAATATGTCCTTCCAGGTCATGTTGGCTATGTTGGCAACCTGACCGACCAGGAAACCCTGAATGGTGCGGTTATATTCGGTGATGATAAGGTTGGCCTCTCCCTCCTGGGCTTGGCCACGCATGCCAATGGCACTGCGCAAATCGATGACGGGGATGGAAACACCGCGGATGTTGGCCACGCCGCTGATGTTGTGATGAGAGCCCGGCATCTTGTTCAGGTGGGGCAGTTTCACCACTTCGCGCACCTTGAACACGTTGATGGCAAACAGCTGACGGGAGCCGAGTCGAAACATCAGCAACTCCAGGCGATTCTCCCCTACCAGCTGGGTACGTTGATCCACTGAATCCAATATGCTCGCCATGATTGCCCTTCTCTCCCAATCCGAATGCGGTCCAGTATAGGGACTCGCCGATCCCGGTACTACGGCCATTATTATGTTATGTCGGCCGCCACCGGGGTTTTCTTGATAAAAAAAGCGGGGCCAGGGCCCCGCTTGCATTGTTAACTTGCACCTCAGTAGCTGCAGACCAGCTTCCAGCTGCCGTCCCCCGCCTTGGGTTCGCTGCTGGTCCACCAGTTCGCCTGCCAGACTGCGCTGCCATTGGTCATGCGATCGTTGGCATTGGCATGGTCTCCCTGGGGCCAGCTAGGGTAGGCCGGATAGGCCGCCGGGGTGACGCTTTGGGAGCTGCACGTCGTGCCGCCCGTGCCAGGATCACCGCCACCACCCAGTACCGCTTCGGAGAGCGCCGGGAAGTCGGACTTCAGGCCTATGGTCTGACTACCACTGACGAGGCGCATGCCACTTGGCACACCCGCCGCCGGCAGATAATAGGTCATGGCAACTTCGACATCCGTCCCCGGGGCCCAGGCCTTCCAGCTCGGCAGGGTCAAGGCGACCTTGTGGAAGTCCTTCTCGCCCGCGATGCCATCCGAGTTCTGGTTGCCACCGCTCTCGACCACTGTCAGTCCCATGCCGCTCTGATCCGTGATGGTGTCAGAGGTAGAGGTCGGCATCAGGAACTCGATGCGAGTGCCGCCCGGAATGGTCTGGGTCGACTTATTCGTCAGTTTAAGCGTTGGGTTGATTGGATAGTTGGAATCCCCCTCCTTGAAGCCCGAGAGGCTGACGGCAATGTCGAGCTGAGCCGCAGGCGCAGGCAGATCGTTCTGCTGCAAATTGGCTTTGCTCGCCGTGGCGAACTTGTCATACGCCAGGCTGGTCAGCGTGCTGCCCATGACATATTCGTTCTTGGCGGGATCAAAATCATAATCCCCCGCCATCTCCCAGAACATGACGCCACCCAGACCCCGATTGATGATGTAGTCCAGCTTGTGCCCCATGGACTCTTCATCTTCGGTGGAGAGGAACACTTTCTTCTCTTCGTTCCAGAGCCAGGGCGCATGCGCCTTGTCATCGTAGTAACGCACGTACTGACCCTGGATCACATCGGCCGGGTTATTGGCATCCAGACCCCAGGCCGCACCATAGCTCGGCATGCTGGTAATGCCGAGGCTAGCCGCATGCTCCAGGTTCTTGGCATGCCACATGGGCACGGCGCCGCCACCTATCTCATTGCCGTTCTTGTCCAGATCGTGCCAGATGTTGTCGATGCCGACCGCACCATTACCGCAAGGGATGGTACTGCCGCCGGTACCCGGTTGGCAGTCGCTCTGGCTTGGCAGGGCTGCCTTGCCATTGAGACCATGGGTACCGCCGGTGACACCTTGCCAGCCACGGGTGTAATAAGGGACACCCACGTTGATCTTGCCGGCCGCCATGGCCCCACGGAAGTAGTGTGCCGCCCAGGCGGCGTTCAGATAGCCGATGGCACCGAACTGAGCCTGGTTATAGACACCCCACTGGGCCAGTTCCGGATCCGCCTTGTTGTCGAACAGCGCGGCGTTATGGGCCACGAAGTTGTTCCAGGCACCGTGGAAGTCATAGGTCATCAGGTTGACATAATCCAGATACGGTGTGACCTGGAAGTTCTCCATGCCGCGCAGCAGATAAGCTGACGCCGGTGACGCTATGGTCAGCATGTACTTGCGCGCATCTTCGGTGCCAGCGCTGTCGAGCCGCTCGCGCAGCGTCTTCATCAGCACTTCATAGTTTGCAAACAGCTTGCCACGGCACAGATTGGAGAGCGGGAAGTCATTGGGATTGCCCGCATCCTTCATGGAAGTCGGATATTCGTAGTCGATATCCACCCCATCAAAGCCGTACTGGCGGATGAAGCTCACCGCCGAGTTGGCCAGGGCATTGATGCCAGCGGTATTGACCGAGCAGTCGCCCTTGGTGGTGGCGGCATAGAAACCACGGGTATCGGCCCAGCCGCCTACGGAGATCAAGGTCTTCACGTCCGGATATTGCTTCTTGTACTTGGAGAGCAGGTTAAAGTGACCCTGATAGGCAAACTCGGGATCCATTTCAGCGCCCGGCACCCCTTCCCAGGTCAGCTTGGTGGCGGCGTCATCCACCTTGATGAGATGGCTCTGCTCATCCACTGCGGCAAACGCATAGTTGATGTGGGTGATCTTGTCCCAGGGGATGTCGTTCACCAGATAGGAGGGCAGACCATTCTTGCCGGTGCGCCAGGAGGTGAAATAACCGATGACCCGACGGCCATGGTCATCCCCCATGCACTCGCTGCCGTCGGCGCGATAGATCTGGCGCACGTCGCAGGAGAGGTTGCCACCGGTTGGCGGCAAGGCAGCTTCTTCCACCTGGACATCGACCTGGGCCGACTCTCCCGACAGGTTCTGGCTGTCTACGGCAACCAGGGTCAGCGCGGCACTGCCCTTGGTCTGCGGCGTCCAGCTCAGCTGCCAGGGGGCGCTGGTATCCTCACTTGCCTTCTTGCCATCGACATAGAGCTCGACCCTGGCCACGTCGTTATTGGCATCGGTCACATTGCCGGTCACCGTGACGGCGCGGCCCAGAGTGAGTTTGGCCCCGGCCACCGGGCTGGTGATGCTGGCCTTGGGCGCCTCCGGGGCAACTACGGCCGTCACTGTCACACTGACCTGGGCTTCATCGAGGCTCTTGCCATCCTTGTCCAGCGCCCGAGCCGTGATTTGATGGACACCCACTCCGCTGGCGGCCCAACTGGCCGACCAGGGGGCTGCCGTGATGGCGGCCACCTGACTGCCATCGACCAGATAGACCACCTGGGTCACGGCGTCACTGCCACCGATCAGATTGACGGCCAGGGCCAATTCGACCCCCACGCTCACCGAGCTGCCCGCGGCAGGGGAAGAGAGGGTCAGATCCAGCGCAGGCGGATTGGCATCCTGATACAGAGTCCAGGCATCGGCCCAGACAGTGCCTGTACCCGGGGCGTAGTGAGAGCTCGCACCGCTGCACCAGCCTGAGTAGGGAAATTCTTTGCATTGGTAGAGGCTACCGGCATTGCTGACGATATCGCCAGCCTTGTAGGCGGTGCCTGCCTGATAGGCGGGATAGGCCGCGAGTGCCCAACCGGGCAGGGACGCGAGGGCGACCAGCATGGCTAGCCGACTTGGTCTTAAGACTTGTTGCATCTTGTTATCATCCTTGTTTTTGTCTTGGCAAAACGCTGACCAAGGCAAAGCACAACCGCAACAGGTACGACGAAGAAGGCAGCTGACGATGGACGCGCCACTGACTCTTACCTGGGTAACCCCGCTATCCTGGACCCTGAAGTCGGTAGACCGGAGGCTTTGCGTCCCGACCTTTCAGCCGGTTTGCTCTTTACCTGGATTCCATCTGGAACAGCCCGAGTATAGGAAGTCGCCCGCAAATGCTCAATCTTCATTCACAAAGGAAAATATGTTTGAGGTACTCACAGAAAAAGCAGAAAAAGTAGCCAGTTAGCTGCGAACATGCGGCAATTAATGCAGTTATCAACAAAAGCAACCACACAGGTATGTTCAAAACCGCTGATTTGATGAGCTGGAACTGTGAGCCATCTCATGGGGATGGCACCACAAGATGCTGGATGAAACGACAATCCATGTCGGGAATGGCCGCGCAGGCAGGAGGCAGATAGCAAAAAGGCCACCGCGATGCGGTGGCCTTTGGCTTTCTTGTAAAAAGAAATTGGTGGAGCTACGCGGGATCGAACCGCGGACCTCTTGCATGCCATGCAAGCGCTCTCCCAGCTGAGCTATAACCCCAAATTCTTTCTTCATTAGACAACAGGTTCTGGCGGCCCGTTGCCTTTTACTGCAAATAGTGGTGGAGCTACGCGGGATCGAACCGCGGACCTCTTGCATGCCATGCAAGCGCTCTCCCAGCTGAGCTATAACCCCAAATTCTTTCTTCATTAGACAACGGGTTCTGGCGGCCCGTTGCCTTTTACTGCAAATAGTGGTGGAGCTACGCGGGATCGAACCGCGGACCTCTTGCATGCCATGCAAGCGCTCTCCCAGCTGAGCTATAACCCCACAAAGGTCGGCCTGGGTGATACACACCGCACTGCCCTGGGTACTTCATTTTCAATCAGGAACCTGGTGGAGCTACGCGGGATCGAACCGCGGACCTCTTGCATGCCATGCAAGCGCTCTCCCAGCTGAGCTATAACCCCTTTGATTCCAGATTGTCCGAGAAGAATTTGGTGGAGCTACGCGGGATCGAACCGCGGACCTCTTGCATGCCATGCAAGCGCTCTCCCAGCTGAGCTATAACCCCAACTCACCTCGGCGCTGACGAAGTTATCTCCGGCAACGGAGGCGCATGATAGGCATCGACCGCTTTGCTGTCAACCCAAAAATAACGCCGACTGGCGCGTTTAGTCAAAATTCGGGCATTTAGCTGTTTTTACCAGCAACCCTATCGCTATCTTGCTGTTTTTGGTCACAAATTCGTCTTGTATACACACAACAAGGGCCCCCTCGCGGGAACCCTTTATTGTCAGTGGGAGGCGATGATGTCGGCCGCCATGCGCGCTGCGATGTACGCCAGGGCGCGGTCGATACGGGCAAGTACTCGCTCCTTGCCGACCAACGCCATCACGGCGTCGATACCCGGTGAGAGATTATCCCAGACCGGTGACGGCAATGTCCGACGGCAAGCTTACTCGGCGGCCATCCGTGCTGCAATGTACGCCAGGGCACGGTCGATACGGGCAAGTACTCGCTCCTTGCCGACCAACGCCATCACGGCGTCGATACCCGGTGAGAGATTATCCCAGACCGGTGACGGCAATGTCCGACGGCAAGCTTACTCGGCGGCCATCCGTGCTGCAATGTACGCCAGGGCACGGTCGATACGGGCGAGTACTCGCTCCTTGCCGACCAACGCCATCACGGCGTCGATACCCGGGGACTGACCCAGACCGGTCACCGCGACGCGCAGCGGCATGCCGACCTTGCCCATGCCCTGACCCAGCTCGGCGGCAGTCGCTTCAATCAGCTCGTGCAGCGCCTCGGTGGTCCAGCTATCCAGCGCAGCCAGCTTGGCCTTGGCCAGAGTGAGTGGCTCGGCAGCCACGCCGCGCAGGTGCTTCTTGGCAGCGGCTTCGTCGATGGCCTCAAAATCTTCGAACAGATAGCGGCTCTGGGCGGCCATCTCTACCAGGGTGTTGCAGCGCTCGGCCAGCAGCGTAACAACTTCTGGCAGTGATGGGCCCTTGCTGGTGTCAATCTTCTGGTTTTCCATGTGCCAGGCCAGATGCTTGGCCACATAGGCCGGATCCAGACTGCGCATGTAGTGGTTGTTCAGCCACAGCAGCTTGTCGGTGTTGAATGCGGAGGCGGACTTGGAGATGGCATCCAGGCTGAACAGCTTGATCATCTCGTCCAGGGTGAAGATCTCCTGATCGCCGTGGGACCAGCCCAGACGCACCAGATAGTTCAGCAGCGCTTCCGGCAGGTAGCCGTCGTCGCGGTACTGCATCACGGACACAGCGCCATGGCGCTTGGAGAGCTTGGCACCGTCGTCCCCCAGGATCATGGAGACGTGGGCAAACTCCGGCACCGGCGCGTTCAGCGCCTTGTAGATGTTGATCTGGCGCGGGGTGTTGTTGATGTGATCTTCGCCACGCACCACGTGGGTGATCTCCATGTCCCAGTCATCGACCACCACGCAGAAGTTGTAGGTCGGCGCGCCATCGGTACGGCGAATGATCAGATCATCGAGCTCGGTATTGACGAACTCGATGCGGCCACGCACGTGGTCATCGAACACCACTGAACCTTCGGTCGGGTTGCGGAAGCGAATAACGTGCGGCGCATCGGCCGGATGATCGTGGGCGGCATCCCGGCACTTGCCGTCATAGCGAGGTTTCTCGCCGCTGGCCATCTGACCTTCGCGCAGCGCGTCCAGCCGCTCACGGGAGCAGTAGCACTTGTAGGCACGACCATCGGCCAGCATCTCGTCGATGATGCCGTTGTAGCGGTCGAAACGCTTGGTCTGGTAGTAGGGGCCCTCATCCCAGTTCAGCTCCAGCCACTCCATGCCCTCAATGATGGCGTCGATCGCCTCCTGGGTGGAACGTTCCAGATCGGTATCCTCGATACGCAACACGAACTCGCCACCCTGGCTCTTTGCAAACAACCAGGAATAGAGTGCGGTACGGGCACCGCCGACATGCAGGAAACCGGTCGGGCTGGGCGCAAAACGGGTTTTGACTTTCATCTTTAAGCCTTGTGTAGAGGGCCTTGGGCCAATGCGTTAGAAAAACCGTCGCATTTTAGCACTCCCGCCCCCGGATGGGAAAACCGGACATTGATCGCCGCTCTCCAAGAGGGGCAACCTGAACAGTTAGCCCCTGCAACCGGGTGGAAAAATCGGCCAGTGCACGTTCAAAGCCCTGAATGGGTAAATCTGGACCGGGATCTGGGCAAGAGTGAATCCCTTCCGCCACGGATATGAGGGGGATCGCAAAATCTTTCGCTACTTTCGGCTCTACTGTTAACAAAAGCTGGAGATTTCACCTACCAAGCCGATATTTCAACCAACTTTACCCCACTACAAGGGAAGCGCTATGCAGTTTCGTTCTATTTCCCATCGCATCCTGGTGATGGCCGGGATAGCCATGACCCTGGCTCTGGTGATCCTCATCCTGCAGACCCAGTATTCGGGTCGCCAGACACAGCAACTGACCGTCAGCTCCAGTCGCGAGGCTCTGCAAGAAGAGGCTTGGCAAAAGGTGAGTGCCGAAGCCCGCGCCGAGGCGGCCGCCATCACCCAGCTACTGCAAAAGGGGCTCTCCTATACCCAACAGATGGCCAGCGTCCTGACGCTGCAACAGGAAGGAAAGCTCAGCCTCAGCCGCCAGCAGGTCAATGATCTGCTAAAAGCCCAGCTGGCCCTTGAGCCGCAACTTTATGGCGCCTTCGCAGGCTTCGAACCCAATGGTTTTGAGGGAGAGGATGCCTCTTTCGCAGGCCAGGGCGAGATGGGCAGCGATGGTCAGGGCCGCTTTGTGCCCTACTTCTATCGCGATGGTTCAACCATAGGTTCAGACCTGCTGCTCTCCATCGAGAAAAGCGACACGGATGACTTTGGCAACCCGGCCAACGACTACTACGCCTGCCCAAAACAGCAGGGGCAATCCTGCCTCATCGATCCCTTCAAGGTCGACATCAACGGCCAGCAGGTACTGGTAAGCACTATTACCACGCCCATACTGGTGGATGGCAAGTTCAAGGGGATTGCGGCACTGGATCTGGCGGTCGATTCCATCAACCAGCAAGCCAGGCGCCTCAATGACAACATCTATGACGGCAAGGGTGAGACACTGATCGTCAGCGCCGCCGGCGTCATCACAGGTACCAGCGGCGATGCGGCCCTGCTCGGCAGCTCGGCCACACAACGGCTCGGTCAGGAGTGGCGCCAATACCTCAAACCAGAGGTGCAGCGCCAGGAACTCAACGATGCATTCCGGATCTCTGTCCCCATTCAGGTACCTGGCATGCACCGCAACTGGGCCATCATCGTCACCCTGCCCTATCAGGTGGTGCTGGCCCGCGCCGATCAACTCGAAGCTCAGCTCAACGACTTGAACCGTGCCGCCATGAGCCAGCAGCTGATAAGTGCCCTGCTGGTACTGGTCTTGGCCCTGGCCGCCATGCTGTTTATCGCTCGCAGCATCACGGGTCCAATTCGGCAGATGGTCAGCCTGGTGGATGACATTGCTGACGGAGAAGGGGATCTGACCAAGCGACTCCAGGCTCACTCAGTGGATGAATTGGGCGATCTGGCCAAGGGCATCAACCGCTTCATCGACAAGCTGCAAGGGTTGCTCGGCGATGTACTCGGTACCGCCAGCGAGGTGAACCGCCATGCTGGCGATACCGACCGCATCGCGGGCCAGACGGATCGCAACCTGCAATCTCACCAGGCGGAGATGGAGCAGATGCTGACCGCGGTCCAGGAGATGTCTTATGTCAGTCAGGAGGTGGCTACCCATGCCAACAACACTGCCGACTCCGCCAAGCAGGCCCAGAGCGCGGCCGATGAGGGCAAGGTGCGCTTCCAGCAAGTGATCCAGTCGATGCACAAGGTAGCGGCAGAGGCGGGCAAAGGGGCCGAGGTCGTCGAGGGACTGGCCCGGGATAGCGAACAGATCACCAGCATTCTTACCGTCATTCAGAACATCGCCGATCAGACCAACCTGCTGGCGCTCAATGCGGCCATCGAAGCCGCCCGGGCCGGGGATCAGGGCCGTGGTTTCGCCGTGGTGGCCGATGAGGTGCGCCAACTGGCCCGCAACACTCAACAAGCCGTACAAAACACTCAGGAGCTGCTCGAGAAGATACGTCACAGCTCGACCAATGCCGTTTCTGCCATCAGCCTGAGCCAGCAATTGACGCAGCAGGCCGTGACCGAGGCCGACCTCGCAGAGGCCGCCCTTGGCAGCATCTATCAGGCCATCGCCACCATCAATGACATGACCTACCAGATAGCCTCCGCCGCCGAGGAGCAAAGCTCTGTCTCCGAGACGGTTTCTGGCAATCTGGCACAGACCAACACCCTGGCAAACGAGATAGCCCAGGATGCAGCCGAGACCGCCAATGCCAGCCAGGCTCTGCGTCAGGCAGCGGAACGATTACAGCAATTACTGGGGCAATTCAGACTGCGCTGATAATTTTCCTGTCACGGGCTCTCCCCCTCGGGGGCGAGTCCGTTTACCATAGGCGCCTGATTTGCCTGATGGCAGGCAATTGTAGTGAGAGGTAACTGCCGTGCCCACCCCGGATCGTCGCCCCCGTGGCCATAACAGACGGACACAGCGTCATAAAGACGAGTCTCAAGGATCCCTGCTTGAACGTATCAACGCCGCCAGCTTGCCCCTGCGCCAGCAACTTGGCCAGACCCTGGGGCAACTGAAAAACCGGGAGGCCATCCGGCTCAAAACGGGTGAGGGGCGCAAGTGGCAAACCCTTCTGCCCCGCAAGCACGGCATCGCATTGCTGATCCTGGTGCCCGTCTGGCTGATCCTGCTGGCCTGGGAGCCTGCGCCCAGCGCACCACAAGCCGCCCCTTCCGGGGTGCTGAGCGTGCCCGTCGCCATCCCCGTCCAAACCCAGAATGAACAGCGTCAACAGCACAATCAGGCAAAAGCGGCCGTCGAACCCGAGCCGGTCAGTGGCAAATGGCTGCAGCACAAGGTTGAAGCGGGCGAGACTCTGTTCTCTCTCTTCCGCCAGTTTCAGCTGCCTGGGGTCGAGTTGAGCCGCCTTATCGCCATTGAAGGACCTGACAGGCCACTGACCCGGATGCAAACCGGCAAGTCGCTCAATATCCTGGTCGGAGACGATCAACGGATCCAGCGTGTCGAGATCCGGGACGACTTCCAGGTACTCTACCGCTACGATCGCCAGGGGGAGGGTTTTGCTCTCAAGGAGTAAAGCATTCAACGATCTGCACAGAAAGGAGGCTTGATGCCTCCTTTTTCATGGCAAATCCCTGCCAAGAGCAACTTGATTGACCAATAGTTTTACCTTGCTCAAAAAATGAATCGTCGAAAATTGACAAGGATCCGCGCTCACGTACAATCATTTTTGCTTTAAACAGGGATTGTTGAGCACGACTGAGACAGTTAAACAGGTCAGTCATGCCCTCCCCCTGTCTTCTAGGCAAACCCTGCCTGTACCAGGCGTTAGTTTCATTTTGTTATAGATAGGACTTACACATGTCTGACATTCGCACCGGCCAAGTCAAGTGGTTCAACGAGACCAAGGGTTTCGGCTTCATCGAGCAATCCCAGGGCCCGGACGTTTTCGTTCACTTCTCCTCCATCCAGAGCACTGGTTTCAAGACCCTGGCCGAAGGCCAGAAGGTTCAGTTCACCGTGACTCAGGGTCAGAAAGGTCCGCAGGCTGAGAACGTAACCCTTCTCTAAGCAGCCGCCTTGCTAGGAGGAGATCTCTCCTCCTATTTTTCTTCTATTGCCTTCCTATATTGCCTTCCGCTCCCCTTCTACCTGATGCTGTTCCTTGCCATGCAAGGTACAAGTCACTGCTGCTCGCTCTATCTTCCTGCTTGGCACCATAAAAAACGGTGGCCTGAGCCACCGTCTTGATACTTGATGGTGCGTCATCACACCTTTATTTGTCGATCTCCAGCATATGGTTGTTCAGCATGAAGTCGATCACCTGGGCCCCGGTCGCAGCGGCACTGCCAGTCAGGGTGTCAAAGGTGTGATTCATCAGCACTATCTCCTGAGTCACCTGGCTATTGGCGGCCTCCTTGACCTGCAAGTGCACCCCTTCACTGTCCTGGAAAGCAGAGAGCAGACCCTTCAGATCATTCTGATTGTGAGAACCATCATGATCCAGCAGATCGCGCAGATCCAGCTTGTCCCCTTCCGCCTTGGAGAAGTCGACCACGTAATCCTTGGCGATGGAACCTGTCGTGGTATCCCCCTGCTGCCAGGTGAAGAGATCGGCCCCCGCATCCCCTTTCAGGATGTCGTTGCCCAGCCCCCCCACCAGGATGTCATTGCCCAGACCGCCGCTCAGGATGTCGTTGCCGACGCCACCATACAGGGTATCGTTGCCATCATCGCCGTAGAGTTCGTCGTTGCCCCCTTGGCCAAAGAGAATGTCGTCTCCCAGGCCACCATGCAGCTTGTCATTCCCGCCCCGGTTATCACCTGCCACATCAAATGACTTGGCATTGTCTTTGATATATTCGAACAGATCGATGGCGCTAGGTGCATAACCATTCTTCAAAGTCAGGAACTGGGTCAAGCCATCCAACCCCTTGCCATCGACCCAATCCGTCGGCTTGGCCGGATTGCCTGCCGCGCCCCAGGGCAGATAATCGGTGTTAATGGCATCGCCAAACAGGATGTCGTTGCCTGCGCCACCATTGACCGTATCCGAACCAACCTCTGCGGGGGTATTCGTCACCGAGCCACCCACAAGCACGGCCTGAAGATCCTCGGCCTTGGTGATAATGTCGGGGTCACCTATCGGCGGGTAGTCCGTCACCTTGGCGAGGTTATCAATCACCAGAGTGGCCGACTTGTTATCCCAACCCTGACCCCAACTCCAACCATCATCTATATCACTTAATGTAAAGACATAGCGATAATCACCAGCGGCCAGAGAACCACTGTCAATCATTCCGGTCGTATTTAAAGCACTACCGACATTGACCCAGGTCGAGCCATTCAAACGCTGTAATTGCACCGAGAAACTGTCACCGGAAGAAAAATCGCGATCTGTAGACAAATCAAAGCGGATGCCATTACCTGCAGCGACCGCCAGTGTTGCACTGGTAAAGATCGACGCACCGGAAGAGGCTTTATCAGTCAACTCAATCTTGTCGTTGTCTCTCACAACTGTGCCGGAGCTATCGCCAGCTTTACCCCAACTGCTCGCTCTCCACACACCGCTATTACTCGAGAAGTCATTCAGTATTTGCGACTGGCCATATTGACTGCCCGCACCGGTCACCTGGGTATTGTCAAAATACTTCAGGTTACCCTCCGTCACACCAGTACCTATGCCAATCGCCTTGACCTCGCTCAATCCCGACAGAGACGTAAAGGCATCGATAGCCTTCTCCATGTCGGCATCATTCGTGGTACCACCAGACGAGGAGTCGCCGTTGTGCACAGTGGGATCGCCATCGGTCAGGAAGTAGGTCAGGTTTTCGAATTTCAGGCCTGTCCCGCTACCCGGCTTGGTATTGAACCACTCGGTCGCCTTGATGAAGGCATCCTCGTAGTTGGTCGCCCCATTGGCAGACAAGGTCGTGATCTTGTTTATCAGCGTCTGCAGATTTGCCGAGTTGAGATCTTCGATCTTCAACATATTGCTGGCCGACCCGGCGAAACCGATCAGCGTCACGTTGACCACGCCATCGTGGCTGACCAGCTGGTTGGCCAACACTTTCAGTGCATTGATCGTCAATGTCATCCGATCCTGACCTGAGCTGGGATCCTGATTCCCATTCAGGCCATATTTCATACTGCCTGAGGTATCCACGATCAAGGCGACATTGTAATTCTTGCCAGGCTCGATCGACGTCTTGATGCCACCTATATCCCCCAGCAGCACATCATCACCACCGCCGCCATCAACGGTGTTGTCACCATTCGGATTGGCCGGTTTGACCATGAAGCCTGCGTCTGCTTCGGTAAATTTCACTTCACCCGAGATAGGTTGACCATTCATATCGTACTCTTGCGAACCCGCCACAACGGTAACCTTGATATTCTGGCTACCGACCGGCAGTTCAACCTGCAGCGACAATTTGCCATCCTGATCCAGCATGCTAGCTGGCACCTTCCAACTGCCGTCAGCCTGCAGAGTACCGCCGGAGACCTCAGCCCCCTGCGGTAGTCCCTTAATGGTCAGCTCGGTAAAGCGCTCGCTACCGTCTGTGTCTATCAAGTCAGCATCTATCTTCAGGGTTGCAAGGTCGGCAACCTTGCTCAGTTGGCCACCCTCAAACTCGTACTTGCCATCTTGCAGATAGAGGGTTTCGACACTGTAGAAGTCATGGTTGGTCACAGCCCCAGTGACAGGGTCCGTATAGACCAGCCGGTAGTCGCAGCTGTTGGGTAAACCGGTCGTAACCAGTTTCAGTGCCTTCATAGAGCCGGGCATGTAGGCAACATCCTGGCCATCACCACCGTAATAGGACGTGGTTGCCTTCAGACTTTGAGATATGAGCGTGTCGTTGCCCCCATCCCCCTGCAGCTTGACCGAGGACGTCGCATTCTTGCCACCGATCAGAATGTCATCTCCGTCACCGCCAATCAGGTGCTCATTGACGCTGGCCCCACCGATCAGGGTGTCGTTGCCGGCCCCACCGATAGCCTGGAAGCTTGTCCCGCTGCCGAACTTGATCATGTCGTTGCCAGCCCCGCCATCTACCCAGTTGCCATTGCTGGAAACCAGATAATCATTCCCCCCGGTCGGGTTCGATGATGGATTCTTGCCTTGCAAGGCGTCTAGGATCTCTTCCACTTTCGCCGCACCCGGAGTCAAACCACCACTCACCAGCTCAACCTTGAGTGTCACGCCATCAACAACTGGCTTGATATCAATAACGAACTTGGCGTTGTCACTGGAATTGACACCATCGCTGACCTGGTAATCAAAGGCGGCATAATCGCCAAGCTTGTTGCCTGGAGTGCCGCCATTGTTACCCGCAGCCGAGCTCGACTCATGAAGGTCAGGCAAGAACTGCAGCTTGCCTGCATCAATATCCCCCTTGCTAAATGTCAGCCCGCTATTCACCAGAGCCTGTGTCACTGTCTGCCATTTACCCTCAGTATCCTTGTACTGGAGCAAGCCATCGGCGGGCAGTGAAGTGACCCTGATCGACAGCTGAGCATCTGGTGTATCGGCATCGCTGGCCTTGAAATCGCTCCACTTCAGGGAAAGCGGGGTGTCTTCGGCGCCACTGGCGTAGCCGCCGGAAGTGACGGGAACGGCCAATACCAGCGCAGTATCACTGCCCGGCAGGGAGGTATTGCCCGCCTTGTCGGTCTGGGTCGCGGTCACCGTCAACGATGTTCCATTGCCTGGCGTCGCTTCAGTCCAGCTGATAACGCCGTTCTGATAGCCATAGATCTTGCCATTGTTCGATTGCAGCGTGCCATCGGCTTTCAACGTCAGTTCAACCGTACTGCTGACGGCACCATTGTTGATGATCAGCGTCACCTTGCCACCCGCAACCAAATCAGCATGGTTGACCCCGGCACGCACCTGGATCTGATCGTTGCCGATCTCGGTCTTGGTCAGCATCTGGTCATTGTTGGCATCATCCACAATGACCACGGTCGGCGCATTCGGCGCGGTGGTGTCGACCCCGTAGCCTTCGCTGTCGGTCGCGGTGGCGCTGTTGCCCGCCGCGTCGGTGCTGGTCACGCTGGCATCGATGGTCTGGTTGCCATCGGCCGCCAGATCGCTGCCCGCCACCAGGATGGTGAAGCGGCCATCGGCCGCCACCTTGCCGCTGTAGTCGGTGTTGTTGACGGTCAGGGTGACGGTGTCGCCGGCCTTGAACTCGCCGCTGACGGTGCCGCTGACCGGGATGTCCTGACCCGCTTCGGCGGCGTTGATGACGTCGTCGGCGGTGATGTTGGCATCCAGCTCAATGGCCAGGTCCAGCGGCGCCTGGGTGTCGACGGCGACGGTGTCGCTGCCGGCGCTGCCCGGGTTACCGGCGGTATCGGTGTAGCTGCCATCCTTCACTGCCACGCTGGCGGTGCCGGTGAAGCCATCGGTCGCGGTAAAGGTGGCAGTCCACACTTTCGGATCGCTGGCGCTTTGTACCAGGTTGCTGATGGTGCCACCGCTCACGGTCAGGTCGGCGGCGGTAAAGCCTACCGGCACTTCGCTGAAGGTGAAGGTGACGTTCGATACGTTGTCTGCCACGTTCAGGGCGGCATCCACGATGTCGACCACCACGCTCGGACCCTGGGTGTCGACCCCGTAGCCTTCGCTGTCGGTCGCGGTGGCGCTGTTGCCCGCCGCGTCGGTGCTGGTCACGCTGGCATCGATGGTCTTGTTGCCATCGGCCGCCAGGTCGCTGCCCGCCACCAGGATGGTGAAGCGGCCATCGGCAGCCACCTTGCCGGTGTAGTCGGTGTTGTTGACGGTCAGGGTGACGGTGTCGCCGGCCTTGAACTCGCCGCTGACGGTGCCGCTGACCGGGATGTCCTGACCCGCTTCGGCGGCGTTGATGACGTCGTCGGCGGTGATGTTGGCATCGAGGTTAATCGCGAGGTCCAGCGGCGCCTGGGTGTCGACGGCGACGGTGTCGCTGCCGGCGCTGCCCGGGTTACCGGCGGTATCGGTGTAGCTGCCATCCTTCACTGCCACGCTGGCGGTGCCGGTGAAGCCATCGGTCGCGGTAAAGGTGGCAGTCCACACTTTCGGATCGCTGGCGCTTTGTACCAGGTTGCTGATGGTGCCACCGCTCACGGTCAGGTCGGCGGCGGTAAAGCCTACCGGCACTTCGCTGAAGGTGAAGGTGACGTTCGATACGTTGTCTGCCACGTTCAGGGCGGCATCCACGATGTCGACCACCACGCTCGGACCCTGGGTGTCGACCCCGTAGCCTTCGCTGTCGGTCGCGGTGGCGCTGTTGCCCGCCGCGTCGGTGCTGGTCACGCTGGCATCGATGGTCTGGTTGCCATCGGCCGCCAGGTCGCTGCCCGCCACCAGGATGGTGAAGCGGCCATCGGCCGCCACCTTGCCGCTGTAGTCGGTGTTGTTGACGGTCAGGGTGACGGTGTCACCTTCGTTGAACTCGCCGGTCACGGTGCCGCTGACCGGGATGGCCTGACCCGCTTCGGCGGCGTTGATGACGTCGTCGGCGGTGATGTTGGCATCGAGGTTAATCGCGAGGTCCACCGGCGCCTGGGTGTCGACGGCGACGGTGTCGCTGCCGGCGCTGCCCGGGTTACCGGCGGTATCGGTGTAGCTGCCATCCTTCACTGCCACGCTGGCGGTGCCGGTGAAGCCATCGGTCGCGGTAAAGGTGGCAGTCCACACTTTCGGATCGCTGGTGCTTTGTACCAGGTTGCTGATGGTGCCACCGCTCACGGTCAGGTCGGCGGCGGTAAAGCCTACCGGCACTTCGCTGAAGGTGAAGGTCACGTTCGATACGTTGTCTGCCACGTTCAGGGCGGCATCCACGATGTCGACCACCACGCTCGGACCCTGGGTGTCGACCCCGTAGCCTTCGCTGTCGGTCGCGGTGGCGCTGTTGCCCGCCGCGTCGGTGCTGGTCACGCTGGCATCGATGGTCTGGTTGCCATCGGCCGCCAGGTCGCTGCCCGCCACCAGGATGGTGAAGCGGCCATCGGCAGCCACCTTGCCGCTGTAGTCGATGTTGTTGACGGTCAGGGTGACGGTGTCACCTTCGTTGAACTCGCCGCTGACGGTGCCGCTGACCGGGATCTGCTGACCCGCTTCGGCGGCGTTGATGACGTCGTCGGCGGTGATGTTGGCATCGAGGGTGATGGCCAACTCCAGCGGCGCCTGGGTGTCGACCCCGTAGCCTTCGCTGTCGGTCGCGGTGGCGCTGTTGCCCGCCGCGTCGGTGCTGGTCACGCTGGCATCGATGGTCTGGTTGCCATCGGCCGCCAGGTCGCTGCCCGCCACCAGGATGGTGAAGCGGCCATCGGCAGCCACCTTGCCGCTGTAGTCGGTGTTGTTGACGGTCAGGGTGACGGTGTCACCGGCCTTGAACTCGCCGGTCACGGTGCCGCTGACCGGGATGTCCTGACCCGCTTCGGCGGCGTTGATGACGTCGTCGGCGGTGATGTTGGCATCGAGGTTAATCGCGAGGTCCACCGGCGCCTGGGTGTCGACGGCGACGGTGTCGCTGCCGGCGCTGCCCGGGTTACCGGCGGTATCGGTGTAGCTGCCATCCTTCACTGCCACGCTGGCGGTGCCGGTGAAGCCATCGGTCGCGGTAAAGGTGGCAGTCCACACTTTCGGATCGCTGGCGCTTTGTACCAGGTTGCTGATGGTGCCACCGCTCACGGTCAGGTCGGCGGCGGTAAAGCCTACCGGCACTTCGCTGAAGGTGAAGGTGACGTTCGATACGTTGTCTGCCACGTTCAGGGCGGCATCCACGATGTCGACCACCACGCTCGGACCCTGGGTGTCGACCCCGTAGCCTTCGCTGTCGGTCGCGGTGGCGCTGTTGCCCGCCGCGTCGGTGCTGGTCACGCTGGCGTCGATGGTCTGGTTGCCATCGGCCGCCAGGTCGCTGCCCGCCACCAGGATGGTGAAGCGGCCATCGGCAGCCACCTTGCCGGTGTAGTCGGTGTTGTTGACGGTCAGGGTGACGGTGTCGCCGTCCTTGAACTCGCCGGTCACGGTGCCGCTGACCGGGATGTCCTGACCCGCTTCGGCGGCGTTGATGACGTCGTCGGTGGTGATGTTGGCATCCAGCTCAATGGCCAGGTCCACCGGCGCCTGGGTGTCGACGGCGACGGTGTCGCTGCCGGCGCTGCCCGGGTTACCGGCGGTATCGGTGTAGCTGCCATCCTTCACTGCCACGCTGGCGGTGCCGGTGAAGCCATCGGTCGCGGTAAAGGTGGCAGTCCACACTTTCGGATCGCTGGCGCTTTGTACCAGGTTGCTGATGGTGCCACCGCTCACGGTCAGGTCGGCGGCGGTAAAGCCTACCGGCACTTCGCTGAAGGTGAAGGTGACGTTCGATACGTTGTCTGCCACGTTCAGGGCGGCATCCACGATGTCGACCACCACGCTCGGACCCTGGGTGTCGACCCCGTAGCCTTCGCTGTCGGTCGCGGTGGCGCTGTTGCCCGCCGCGTCGGTGCTGGTCACGCTGGCGTCGATGGTCTGGTTGCCATCGGCCGCCAGGTCGCTGCCCGCCACCAGGATGGTGAAGCGGCCATCGGCCGCCACCTTGCCGGTGTAGTCGGTGTTGTTGACGGTCAGGGTGACGGTGTCGCCGGCCTTGAACTCGCCGCTGACGGTGCCGCTGACCGGGATGTCCTGACCCGCTTCGGCGGCGTTGATGACGTCGTCGGCGGTGATGTTGGCATCGAGGTTAATCGCGAGGTCCAGCGGCGCCTGGGTGTCGACGGCGACGGTGTCGCTGCCGGCGCTGCCCGGGTTACCGGCGGTATCGGTGTAGCTGCCATCCTTCACTGCCACGCTGGCGGTGCCGGTGAAGCCATCGGTCGCGGTAAAGGTGGCAGTCCACACTTTCGGATCGCTGGCGCTTTGTACCAGGTTGCTGATGGTGCCACCGCTCACGGTCAGGTCGGCGGCGGTAAAGCCTACCGGCACTTCGCTGAAGGTGAAGGTCACGTTCGATACGTTGTCTGCCACGTTCAGGGCGGCATCCACGATGTCGACCACCACGCTCGGACCCTGGGTGTCGACCCCGTAGCCTTCGCTGTCGGTCGCGGTGGCGCTGTTGCCCGCCGCGTCGGTGCTGGTCACGCTGGCGTCGATGGTCTGGTTGCCATCGGCCGCCAGATCGCTGCCCGCCACCAGGATGGTGAAGCGGCCATCGGCCGCCACCTTGCCGCTGTAGTCGGTGTTGTTGACGGTCAGGGTGACGGTGTCGCCGGCCTTGAACTCGCCGCTGACGGTGCCGCTGACCGGGATCTCCTGACCCGCTTCGGCGGCGTTGATGACGTCGTCGGCGGTGATGTTGGCATCAAGGGTGATGGCCAGGTCCAGCGGCGCCTGGGTGTCGACGGCGACGGTGTCGCTGCCGGCGCTGCCCGGGTTACCGGCGGTATCGGTGTAGCTGCCATCCTTCACTGCCACGCTGGCGGTGCCGGTGAAGCCATCGGTCGCGGTAAAGGTGGCAGTCCACACTTTCGGATCGCTGGCGCTTTGTACCAGGTTGCTGATGGTGCCACCGCTCACGGTCAGGTCGGCGGCGGTAAAGCCTACCGGCACTTCGCTGAAGGTGAAGGTGACGTTCGATACGTTGTCTGCCACGTTCAGGGCGGCATCCACGATGTCGACCACCACGCTCGGACCCTGGGTGTCGACCCCGTAGCCTTCGCTGTCGGTCGCGGTGGCGCTATTGCCCGCCGCGTCGGTGCTGGTCACGCTGGCATCGATGGTCTGGTTGCCATCGGCCGCCAGATCGCTGCCCGCCACCAGGATGGTGAAGCGGCCATCGGCCGCCACCTTGCCGCTGTAGTCGGTGTTGTTGACGGTCAGGGTGACGGTGTCGCCGGCCTTGAACTCGCCGGTCACGGTGCCGCTGACCGGGATGGCCTGACCCGCTTCGGCGGCGTTGATGACGTCGTCGGCGGTGATGTTGGCATCGAGGTTAATCGCCAAGTCCAGCGGCGCCTGGGTGTCGACGGCGACGGTGTCGCTGCCGGCGCTGCCCGGGTTACCGGCGGTATCGGTGTAGCTGCCATCCTTCACTGCCACGCTGGCGGTGCCGGTGAAGCCATCGGTCGCGGTAAAGGTGGCAGTCCACACTTTCGGATCGCTGGCGCTTTGTACCAGGTTGCTGATGGTGCCACCGCTCACGGTCAGGTCGGCGGCGGTAAAGCCTACCGGCACTTCGCTGAAGGTGAAGGTGACGTTCGATACGTTGTCTGCCACGTTCAGGGCGGCATCCACGATGTCGACCACCACGCTCGGACCCTGGGTGTCGACCCCGTAGCCTTCGCTGTCGGTCGCGGTGGCGCTGTTGCCCGCCGCGTCGGTGCTGGTCACGCTGGCATCGATGGTCTGGTTGCCATCGGCCGCCAGATCGCTGCCCGCCACCAGGATGGTGAAGCGGCCATCGGCCGCCACCTTGCCGGTGTAGTCGGTGTTGTTGACGGTCAGGGTGACGGTGTCGCCGGCCTTGAACTCGCCGCTGACGGTGCCGCTGACCGGGATCTCCTGACCCGCTTCGGCGGCGTTGATGACGTCGTCGGCGGTGATGTTGGTATCCAGCGTGATGGCCAACTCCACCGGCGCCTGGGTGTCGACGGCGACGGTGTCGCTGCCGGCGCTGCCCGGGTTACCGGCGGTATCGGTGTAGCTGCCATCCTTCACTGCCACGCTGGCGGTGCCGGTGAAGCCATCGGTCGCGGTAAAGGTGGCAGTCCACACTTTCGGATCGCTGGCGCTTTGTACCAGGTTGCTGATGGTGCCACCGCTCACGGTCAGGTCGGCGGCGGTAAAGCCTACCGGCACTTCGCTGAAGGTGAAGGTCACGTTCGATACGTTGTCTGCCACGTTCAGGGCGGCATCCACGATGTCGACCACCACGCTCGGACCCTGGGTGTCGACCCCGTAGCCTTCGCTGTCGGTCGCGGTGGCGCTGTTGCCCGCCGCGTCGGTGCTGGTCACGCTGGCATCGATGGTCTGGTTGCCATCGGCCGCCAGATCGCTGCCCGCCACCAGGATGGTGAAGCGGCCATCGGCCGCCACCTTGCCGCTGTAGTCGATGTTGTTGACGGTCAGGGTGACGGTGTCGCCGGCCTTGAACTCGCCGCTGACGGTGCCGCTGACCGGGATCTCCTGACCCGCTTCGGCGGCGTTGATGACGTCGTCGGCGGTGATGTTGGCATCAAGGGTGATGGCCAGGTCCAGCGGCGCCTGGGTGTCGACGGCGACGGTGTCGCTGCCGGCGCTGCCCGGGTTACCGGCGGTATCGGTGTAGCTGCCATCCTTCACTGCCACGCTGGCGGTGCCGGTGAAGCCATCGGTCGCGGTAAAGGTGGCAGTCCACACTTTCGGATCGCTGGCGCTTTGTACCAGGTTGCTGATGGTGCCACCGCTCACGGTCAGGTCGGCGGCGGTAAAGCCTACCGGCACTTCGCTGAAGGTGAAGGTGACGTTCGATACGTTGTCTGCCACGTTCAGGGCGGCATCCACGATGTCGACCACCACGCTCGGACCCTGGGTGTCGACCCCGTAGCCTTCGCTGTCGGTCGCGGTGGCGCTGTTGCCCGCCGCGTCGGTGCTGGTCACGCTGGCGTCGATGGTCTGGTTGCCATCGGCCGCCAGGTCGCTGCCCGCCACCAGGATGGTGAAGCGGCCATCGGCAGCCACCTTGCCGGTGTAGTCGGTGTTGTTGACGGTCAGGGTGACGGTGTCGCCGGCCTTGAACTCGCCGCTGACGGTGCCGCTGACCGGGATGTCCTGACCCGCTTCGGCGGCGTTGATGACGTCGTCGGCGGTGATGTTGGCATCGAGGTTAATCGCGAGGTCCACCGGCGCCTGGGTGTCGACGGCGACGGTGTCGCTGCCGGCGCTGCCCGGGTTACCGGCGGTATCGGTGTAGCTGCCATCCTTCACTGCCACGCTGGCGGTGCCGGTGAAGCCATCGGTCGCGGTAAAGGTGGCAGTCCACACTTTCGGATCGCTGGCGCTTTGTACCAGGTTGCTGATGGTGCCACCGCTCACGGTCAGGTCGGCGGCGGTAAAGCCTACCGGCACTTCGCTGAAGGTGAAGGTGACGTTCGATACGTTGTCTGCCACGTTCAGGGCGGCATCCACGATGTCGACCACCACGCTCGGACCCTGGGTGTCGACCCCGTAGCCTTCGCTGTCGGTCGCGGTGGCGCTGTTGCCCGCCGCGTCGGTGCTGGTCACGCTGGCGTCGATGGTCTTGTTGCCATCGGCCGCCAGGTCGCTGCCCGCCACCAGGATGGTGAAGCGGCCATCGGCAGCCACCTTGCCGCTGTAGTCGGTGTTGTTGACGGTCAGGGTGACGGTGTCACCTTCGTTGAACTCGCCGCTGACGGTGCCGCTGACCGGGATCTGCTGACCCGCTTCGGCGGCGTTGATGACGTCGTCGGCGGTGATGTTGGCATCAAGCGCAATAGCCAGATCCGGAGCAGTGCTGTCCACGCTGCCATCATCGGTGGCCGTGCCCGTGTTGCCAGCAGGGTCTGTGACATTGGCGGCGACTGTATATGGGCCATCAGCCAGCGGGGTGGTGACATCTACGCTGAAGGTACCGTCCGGATTGACGGTCGCGGTCAGGGTCTGTTGATTGCCATTGGCATCAGTGACTATCAGGGTCACGGTGCTGCCCACAGGGGCGTCAGTGGAGCCGGTCAGGGTCGGGGTCGTGTCATTGGTATTATCGGGAGCCGAGACAGAGATCTGTGGCGCTATCACATCCTGCGGTCGCGTATCCTCGGCACCCGGTAAGGCCTCCCGCAACAGTGCCCTTGTGGCGGGCTCGTTCGTGTCGAAACCACTCTGCGCCAGGGTAGAATCTGCGTTGCGATCGACGACGATGAAACCGCCATTGCCACTGCCGCCAGCGACGCCACCACCCGCAGCAGGAGCCCCGCCAGCCGCCGACGCTTCAAATGCCTTGGTTGGATCAACGCCATCCAGAATGGCGGACTGCAAGGCGGCAATTTCGTCGCTGATGCCTCCCGGGGCTGGTTGTTGATTAAGCGCCAGCTGCTGGCCTTCCTCGGCAGAGGCCAACTGATCAGGATTGATGTCGGCGACAGGCAACGGGATCTGTAACGCGCCTGCGCCAATCGAGCCCCCAGCAGGGGAGGTCACCTGAGCACCTTTGGCTATTGCATCCCCCTCGGCAAGCTGACGCAGGCTGCCATCCTCACCGACCAGGTATACCGGTTGGGTCAGATGGGTCACAACTATGTCCTGTTCCAGGGTGATGATGTTGGCGCTCATGTTCTCTCCTGATGAGTAGCTCCCGATAACGGGCGTACAATTTTTTCAGCGTTCACTTTATTCGAATGAGTCGCTAGTAACTAGTGCGAAATTTAGAACGAACGGGGGCTTTTTGAGGGGAAACAGACGCAGAAGCTGGAGGGTTGGCACTTGTTGTGCTTACTGATAAAAAACTATTTATTTCAAACATTTGAAATCCACTAGCGGGCGTCACCAGGTAACGCCCGCCAACACGTCAGATACCGGCCCAGAGCAGGATGGCCAACAGTTGTGGTGATATGATCCGCAGGAACATCACTAGAGGGTAAACAGTCGCGTAGGCCAATGCACTGGCACCACTACTGCTATGCATGGCGTTGGCAAATGCCAGGGCCGGGGGATCCGTCATCGAACCCGCCAACAGACCGCACAAGGTTAAGTAGTTCAGCTTGCCATAGTGGCGCGCCAGTACCCCGACAACCAGCAAAGGGATCAGGGTCAGCGCCATGCCATAGAGCACCCAGGCAGGACCATCCCCGTGAAGCAGAGTATCAACAAAACCCGCGCCGGATTTGAACCCTACCACAGCCAGGAACAGCACTATGCCTATCTCCCGCAGCGCCAGGTTGGCACTGGGGGGCATGAACCAATAGAGCTTACCTATACTGCCGATCCGGGCGAGGATCAGCGCCACCACCAGAGGGCCACCAGCCAGACCCAGCTTGAGCGCTGCCGGAAAACCGGGCAAATAGAAGGGAATTGAGCCAAGCAGCACCCCGAGCCCTATGCCGATAAATACTGGCAGCATCTGCACCTGTTGCAGTTTTTGCTGTACGTTGCCCACCACGCTAGTCACCGCCTCTATGGCATCGAGGCGGCCGACCAGATTGAGGATGTCACCAAATTGCAGGCTGGTCTGGCTGGTTGGTACCAGCTCGATCCCTGCCCGGTTGAGGCGCGAGATCACCACGTCATAGCGCTGCTTGATCTCGAGATCGCGGATCTTCTTGCCGAGCACCTGCTCGTTGGTCACCACCACCCGCTCGACCCGCAGTTCGGTACCCCGGGTCGAGAGAGAGGTATCGACCTCCTCCCCCAATACCAGCAAGACCTTGTGCAGCGCATGACGCTCTCCAACCAGATGCAGCAAATCCCCGGTCTCGATGCGGGTATCAGGACGCGGCACCATCAGCTCGTCACCCCGCTTCAGTCGCGAGCAGATCACATCCGTCTCATCCAGACTGGGGATCTCCCTGAGCATGAGTCCGTGCATGTTGGGGTTGCGTACCGCGATGTTGATGGTCTGCAGGCTCTCACGGACTGTGCCGGATTCTTGTTCGAAACGGGAGGCTTCATCTTCGATCTTGATGTTAAAAAACACGCGAACCAACCACATGGTCAGCAATATGCCGCAGATCCCGAATGGATAAGCGACCGCATAACCCATCCCCATCAAGGCCGTTGAGCCGGGCGCTGCGCCCAGCTCGGCAAGGATCTGCTGTCCCGCCCCCAGGGAGGGGGTATTGGTCACGGCGCCGGAGAAGACGCCGAGGATCACCGGCAGCGGCACGGCAAACAGCTTATGCAGCCCCAGCGCGACCACGCAGCCCAGTACCACCAGCAAAGCGGCAAAGCCATTGAGCTTGAGTCCGGAGCTACGCAGGGAAGAGAAGAACCCGGGACCGACCTGGATGCCTATGGTGTAGACGAACAGGATCAGACCGAACTCCTGGATGAAATGCAGGGTGTGGTCATCGAAGCTCACCTCAAAAAGACCGGCGAAGTGACCAACCAGGATGCCCCCAAACAGCACCCCCCCTATCCCTAATCCCACCCCGTGGATCTTCCAATTGCCCAGCCAGAGCCCGAGCACTGCCACCAGCGACAACATGCTGATAGAAAGCGCGATCTCACTCATCTTCGCCATCCTTGTTTCAAATTCGACTCGGCCCAGCTTGTCAGCAAAGAAAGAGAATGACTGTGTGGCGGCGCACGATTCTAGCTTTATTTGGAGCAAAAATTACCAATTAAGGGATAGATGAAATTCCCAGGGCGATGGAACTGCCGCTATCCTCTTCAGGGCAAAGAAGCCACGTAGCCGTAAATGGCCCAGAAGTGGCAAGCGCTCCCCCCCAGTACAAACAGATGCCAGATGGCATGGTTGTAGGGAATGCGCTTGTTGGCGTAGAAGATGACTCCCAGGCTGTAGATAAGGCCCCCCAGCGCCAGCAACACCAGACCACCGACCGCCAGATTGAGGTAAAGCTGATAGACCGCCAGCAGGGAGAGCCAGCCCAGGACCAGATAGGTGAGAAGTGATAATCGCTTGAAGCGATTGACAAAAATCAGCTTGAACACCACCCCGGACAGCGCCAGCAACCAGATCACTGCCATCAACCAATCGGTAAAGGGGCTATCGAGCGCAACCAGCAGAAAAGGGGTATAAGTACCGGCGATCAACAGATAGATGGCGCAGTGATCAAAGATCTTGCACCTGTGTCGATGTGGTCCCTCGCCCATGCTGTGATAAAGGGTGGAAGCAAGAAATAGCAGTATCAGGCTGGCGCTGTAGAGGCCGTAACTGAACCGGGCGAGGGGCCCTTGATCCCAGCCCTTTAGCAACAGGCAGATCCCGCCCAGTACACCCAGCCCCAGCCCCAGGCCATGACTCCAGCGATTCGCCCACTCTTCACGGGGGGAATAGTCCATCGCACCCACTCTCGATAGCAATAATTAGAGGCTTCACTCTAGCTCAAGCAGATTTAAGAGTACAAGTGTTAGCTGAAAAAAGGGAGTGGCTGCCAGCCGTGCCCCTTTGGTGTATCCTCTGCCGCCAGCGCATTGCCCCTGAGTGGGCCCTGGCGATTACCCGTATTGATGCCGCCGCGACCCCTTGGCCCATGCGCCCGGATGGCGTGGTCCGCCGGCCTGGTCTGGAGACCCCGATGACGTTGACCGAACTCTTTGCCAAACCGGATCCTGCCCTAGCCGCAGCCGTGACTCGCCTGTTGGAACGCTTTCACCGCGCCGACGACAGCGAGGCGCCCTATCGACGCGAGCAGTTTTGCCAACAACTCGATGATGCCAATATGCCCGGTGAGGGCATGGATACCCAGGCCTATCTGGCACGGCTCGAGCAGTTGGTGCCTGGCGCCTCCCATCTCGCTTCCCGTCACTACATGGGCCACATGACGGCCCCCCTGCCCGCCTTCACCGGCGAACTGGCCCGGCTGCTGGTGATGCTCAACCAGAATCCGATGAAGATGGAGTCCTCCCGTTTGCTGAGCTTCCTGGAGCGGGAAGTCTTGGCTAAGCTGCACCGCCTCGTCTATCGAGGCACTGACGACTTCTACCACCACCAGATGCATGCCAAGGATGCGGCGCTCGGTGTCATGACCAGCGGTGGCACCATAGCCAATGTCACCGCCCTCTGGCTCGCCCGCAACCATGCCGTGGGCGACAATCTGTTCCATCTGGTAGAGCAAGGTTACCGCGGCGCCGTCATTCTGGGCTCGCGTCTGATGCACTACTCCTTCGACAAGGGGATGGACTTGCTGGGTATGGGCGCCGTCAATGTCCGTCGGCTGGAGACGGATGCCGACAATCGCCTCAGCCTGCCCGCCCTGGAGGCAGCCTTGCTCGAGTGCAAGGCCTTACGTCTCAAGGTGCTTGCCATCATAGGCGTCGCTGGCAGTACCGACTTTGGCTCAGTCGATCCCCTGGCCGAGCTCGCTGACATCGCCCGCCGGGAAAATGTCCATTTCCACGTAGATGCCGCCTGGGGGGGCCCGACGCTGTTCTCTCCCCGTTACCAGTCACTGCTGGCTGGCATAGAACAGGCTGATACCGTCACTCTGGATGGCCACAAGCAGCTGCTCGTCCCCCTTGGCACCGGCATGCTGCTCTGCAAACGCCCGGATCTGGTGATGGCGGTCAAGCGCGAGGCTCCTTACGCCATTCGCGCCAGCTCCTTCGATCAGGGTCGCTTTACTCTGGAAGGCACCAGACCCGCCAATGCCCTCTATCTGGATGGCGCTTTCCAACTGCTCGGCGAGGTGGGTTATCGCACCCTCATCGAGGCCAACTATGGCAAGGCTCGTTGCATGGCAGCGCTGATCGACGCGGATCCCGCCTTCGAGCTGATGTCGGCCCCGGTGATGAACCTGCTCTCCTATCGCTGCATCCCCCCGCATCTGCAGGGAAAAACATTGAACAAGGCGGCCAACGAACAGATCAATCTCTTCAACGTTGCATTGCAAAAAGCCCAGCGCGCCGAAGGGCACAGCTTTGTCTCCCGCACCCAGCGCCCCCTGCATCGCTACGGCGATCAGCCTCTGGTACTGCTGCGCGCCGTGCTGCTCAACCCCCAGATTGAGGAGTCGAATATCCGCGACTTGCTGGCAGACCAGACCCGATTAGGGTTGAGTGTCGCCGCCGAGCTGTTTACCGATGAGTAAGGAAGGGAACTCAGACCCCCGGGGCGGCTCTTATTCATTTGCCGTTGTCTGTCGGACAGGTAGACTGGATGAAATTTCGAGGTGAATGAGCCAGCATGAAGCAATTTTTTGAATTTATTCCGCTTATCGTTTTCTTTGCCGTCTACAAGATGGTGGACATCTATGCCGCAACCGGCGCTCTGGTGGTGGTCACGGGTCTGCAACTGCTCTACAACTGGCTTCGCTATCGCAAAGTCGAGAAGATGCAGCTGTTCACCTTTATCCTGGTTGGCTTCTTTGGCGGGCTGACGGTCTTCTTCCACGATGACGCCTTCATCAAGTGGAAGGTGACGGTGATCAATGCCCTGTTTGCCCTCGCCCTGCTCATTGCCCGCTACGGCTTTAGCAAGAACCTGATCAAGCAGATGCTTGGCAAGGAGTTGCAGGCACCAGATCCCATCTGGGACAGGGTCAACCTGGCCTGGGCTGGCTTCTTCGCCCTCTGCGGCCTGCTTAACCTCTATGTCGCGTTCAATCTGCCTCAGGAGGTGTGGGTCAACTTCAAGGTGTTCGGCCTGCTCGGCCTGACGCTGGTCTTCACCCTGCTGTCCGGCATCTATCTCTACCGACACATGCCGGCGGAGCAGAAAGATGCCCAGAAACTCGAACGGAAAAAATAACCGCAACACGAAAAGGATTGTCTCATGTGGTATCTGATCTACTCCGAAGATGTGGCCGCGAGTCTGGCTTTGCGCAAACAGGCTCGCCCCGCCCACCTCGCACGGCTACAAGCACTGCAAGATGAGGGACGTCTGCTGACCGCGGGGCCCAACCCCGCCATCGATGCCGAGGATCCAGCCGATGCTGGCTTCAGCGGCTCAACCGTCATCGCCGAGTTCAATAGCCAGGCCGATGCCCAGGCATGGGCAAATGCAGACCCTTATGTCGCTGCTGGCGTCTATGCCAAGGTCACCATCAAGCCATTCAAGAAAGTGTTCTAAGCAGACGCGCACCAATCAATGCAAACAAACAGGCCGGACATTGTCCGGCCTGTTTGTTTTGAGCGGATTGCGAGTACTCGATATCGCCAACACGTTGGAGAGTTTACAGATCGATGCCTCAGGCCCGTGCCACAAACCAGGGGTTGAGGATATTTGGCTTGTTATATTCGAGTGGCGAGCCATCGAGCCGGGTGACACTGCCCCCCGCCCCTTCCAGGACCGCCTGGGCCGCCCCCGTGTCCCACTCGCACGTGGGGGCCAATCTGGGGTAGAGCTCGGCCCCACCCTCGGCGATGATGCAGAACTTGAGGGAACTGCCCATGGAGACCAGGTCAATCTCCCCAAGGGGGGCCAGAAAGTCCAGCGTCTCCTGGGAGAGGTGATTGCGACTGCCCACCACTCGCCAGGGGGTTCCCTCCTGATGAGGCCTTGTCTGGATGGGTCTGCTGGCCCCCCCCTCGCTGCAAAATGCCCCCAGTCTCTTGCCGCCATACCAGAGCTTGTCCAGCACGGGAGCATAGACCATGCCCCAGACCGGGCTGCTCCCCTCAACAAGTGCAATGTTGACGGTAAATTCACCGTTACGGGAGACAAACTCCTTGGTGCCATCCAGGGGATCCACCAGCCAGTAGCGTTGCCAGCCAAGCCTGGCCTGCAATACCTCTTCCCCCGACTCTTCGGACAACACGGGGATATCGGGTGTCAAACTCGCCAAACCGGCAACTATCACGTCATGGGCTCCCTTGTCCGCCGCCGTCAACGGACTCTCGTCAGCTTTGTACTCCACGGTGAAGGCTTGCTGGTAGATGGCCAATATGGCATCACCTGCGGCGCGGGCGATGGCCTCGATCTTGGCAATGGGGGGAAGGGACATAAAATAGCTTCCAAGTCAAAAAGATAGCTCATTCTACCCGAATCAGAACTGCCAGCTTATAGCCGTTTCTCATGAGTTATTCCTTGTCAGAAATGACAGACAAAAACTGCCACTGATGAGCTAAATATCAATGCGGCGCAACCCGCGTCCTTGCTCAAGGAAGAGAGTGTATGAAACGTCTCACGTTAGCCTATGCCGTGCTATTGGCCGCCCTGCCATTACTTGGGCAGCCCGTCCTGGCGGCAGAGAAGGTAGCAACCCAAACCGTCACCAGCAGCGCCGTCAGCAAAACGGGTAAAATCAACCTCAATACGGCCAGCATGGACGAGCTGACCGCCCTCAAGGGGATCGGCGAGAAGAAGGCCCAGTCCATCATCGACTATCGGGAGAAACAGGGGAAATTCAGCTCTGTGGATCAACTGGCCGATGTGAGCGGCATAGGCCCGGCCACCCTGGAGGCCAACCGGGACATGATCATTGTCAAATGAGATGCACAGGAGAAGTCATCTTCTGGGGCGGCCGGTGGCTGCCCCATTTTACTTCGGGTATCATGATGCCACTTTGTCTCACCGGATTGCTCTCCATGAAAAAGACACCGCTCGTTGTTCGCAAGGCCGTGCTACCCGTAGCTGGCTTGGGTACCCGCATGTTGCCCGCCACCAAGGCCATCCCGAAAGAGATGTTGCCCGTGGTCGACAAACCCCTGATCCAGTATGTGGTACGTGAAGCCATCGCCGCAGGTATCAAGGAGATCATCCTGGTCACCCACTCCAGCAAAAACTCCATCGAGAACCATTTCGACAAGAGTTTCGAGCTGGAAGCGACCCTGGAAAAGCGGGTCAAGCGTCAGCTGCTGGAAGAGGTGCAACACATCTGCCCCAAGGACGTGACCATCATGCATGTCCGCCAGGGGGAAGCCAAAGGGCTGGGCCATGCGGTGCTCTGCGCCCGTCCGCTGATCGGTGACAACCCCTTTGCCGTGCTGCTGCCGGACGTACTGATCGACGAAATAGCCAGCGATCTCAAGCAAGATAACCTGGCCGAGATGGTACATCTGTTCGAGGCAGACCAGATCAGCCAGATCATGGTCGAGACAGTGCCCGAGAGCGAAGTCGACAAGTACGGCATCGCCGACGTCAAAGGTGAGGCGCTGACTGCCGGCATGTCCCTGCCGATGCAGGCCATCGTCGAGAAGCCGCCCCGGGATGAAGCACCCTCCAATCTGGCCGTGGTGGGTCGTTATGTGCTGTCGGCCAACATCTGGCCACTGCTTGAGAAGACTCCCGCCGGTGCTGGCGACGAGATCCAGCTGACCGATGCCATCGCCATGCTGATGGAGCGCGAGCAAGTCAACGCTTACTCCATGAAGGGCAGAAGCCATGATTGCGGCAGCAAGCTCGGTTATATGAAGGCCAATGTCGAGTACGCTGCCCGTCATGGCGAGCTCGGCGCCGAATTCCGTCAGTGGCTGGCTCAATTTGCCAAACAGTTGTAAACGCTGATTTTTTCATCGTTTCACAGAATATTAAACGGGGCATCATTTGATGCTCCGTTTTCATTTTTTAAACAAATATTCAGCTTTGAGTAAACAATCAACCATCAAATCATGACCTTGTAATTCAATCACGCTTGTTTTATAAGGTTTAAGGCTTGTTCCGAGCCCTTGCATAAAATTCCTAAAAAAATAAAAGATACAGGTGGAAGTTCCATGAATAACTCGTCAAAAGAGACCTTTTTAGGTCACCCTAAAGGGCTCTTTTTGCTCTTTAGTACCGAACTGTGGGAGCGATTCTCCTATTACGGCATGCGTGCCGTGCTGGTGCTCTACCTCACCGACTTGACAGCCAATGGCGGCATGGGCTGGAGTCAGGCCGATGCCCTCAAGCTCTACGGTATCTATACCGGTCTGGTCTATATCACACCGCTCATCGGTGGCTGGCTGGCCGATACCGTGCTCGGACAACGTCGCTCCATTCTGATCGGCGCCATCTTGATGGCTGCTGGCCAATTCACCCTGGCACTGCCCCACGCCATGTTCCCGGACTTGGTCAACAGCGTCTTCTATGCGGGCCTCGCCCTGCTGATTGTGGGCAACGGCCTGTTCAAGCCGAACATCTCCACCATGGTAGGTGACCTCTATCAGGAAGGGGATCATCGTCGCGATGGCGCCTTCACCATCTTCTATATGGGCATCAACCTGGGTTCCCTGCTGGCCGGGGTTATCTGTGGCGCTGCCGCCACCGCCTATGGCTGGCAGGCAGCCTTCATCGGAGCCGGCATCGGCATGCTGCTCTCCCTGGTACTGCAAGCGACCATGGCGCAGAATTTCCTCGGTGACATCGGCCGGGTCCCTGCGGCCAAACTGGCGGCAGCCAAGCGCGCCAAGAACCAGAAGGCCCCCCTGACCAAACAGGAAGTGGATCGCATCAAAGTCATCCTCATCCTGGGTCTGTTCACCATCATTTTCTGGGCGGGCTTCGAGCAAGCTGGCGGCCTGATGAATCTCTACACCCAGGAGTATACCGACCGCATGATCGGTAGCTTCGAGGTACCAACGGCCTGGTTCCAGTCCCTGAACCCCTTCTTCATCATCACCCTTGCTCCCCTGGTTGCAGCCATCTGGATCAAGCTCGGCAAGAAAGAGCCCAACTCCCCGGTGAAGTTCGCCATGGGTCTGCTGTTCCTGGCCATTGGTTTCCTGTTCATGATCGGTGCCGTACTGGAGCAAGGTGGTGATCAGAGTGTCAAAACCTCCATGTTCTGGCTGGTTGGCGCCTATCTGTTCCACACCCTGGGCGAGCTTTGCCTCTCCCCCATCGGCCTCTCCATGGTGACCAAGCTGGCGCCCCTGCGCCTGGCTTCCCTGATGATGGGTGCCTGGTTCGGCTTTGTTGCCCTGGCCAACTATGCCGCAGGCTTCATCGGATCCTTCGTGGGTGAGTCCGGTGCCATCGCCATCTTCGGCGGCATCGCCGCTGCCGCCGTGCTCAGCGCGCTCCTGCTGCTGACCATGGCCAACCGTCTGGTCTACTGGATGCACGGGGCTGAAGGTCATGCCGACGCTCCTGAGCAAGATGACAAGAAACTGCACTCAGCGACAGTCTGATCACAGGTCACGACAAGCATGATAAAGAGGGCGCCCATTGGGCGCCCTCTTTGATATCGGTGGTATCCAGATGCTCCAGAGACTAGTGGTGGCGCACCTGCATATGCAGGGCACAGCCAGTGTCGCTGCGGATCTGCAGTTCAAAGGGATCGTGCCAGCTCCGTTTATGGAGTCGGTAGTGGCCATCCCGCATCAGACCAAGGGGAAGGCCCCCACTGCGCATCAACCAGTGTGGTGACGTGATGCCAGCATTGGCAAAGCTGAGCCCCTCCTCCTCGTCAAACAGCAGGGCAGCCATTGAGAATGAGTGGCGCAGGCCAGATTCCATCAGCTGCCAATTGAGATAGGCCAGCAAGCGATGGGGTTGAGCCAGCAGCTGGCTCTCCCTTTGTTGATACTGGCGGTAGGGGACATTGAGCAGTGATCGCACCAGGGCGCCGCAGAAGGCGGCATCTGCGGCCAACACCGGCAACTCCATGACCAGTACCAGAAGGCGGTTGTCCACCCTGAACGTATCCGGGATGAAGAGGTTGCCCATTCCCTCGAACGTGACCTGCCAGGGCCCCCACTCCTGCAACATCGGGGTCGACAGATTGCCGAGCAACCGGGTTGCCGCGCCGTCATGGTTGCGAAAGTAATGGAGGTGCTCGACCAGTTCAAGCTGCGGGCTGGAGACCTCCGGAGCCGCCAGACACTGGTTGATGCTTTGCACCACCTGCGACCAGTCACGGATGGGCTTGAGCAGAAAATCTCGGGCGCCACCACGCAGGGCACGGCCAACCTCTTCCATCCGATTCTGGCCCGAGATGATGATGATGGGGATCTGGGGATAGCGCGCCACCAGACAGGCAATCACCTCATGGCCATCCAGATTGGGCATGTTGAGATCGCACAGCACCAGATCCGGCTGATAAAGGGCCGCCCCTGACAATCCCTCGATGCCATCCTCGGCCTGGAACACACAGGCTCCCTCATTCTCTAAATAATTCACCAACATGTGGCGAAAGACGGCTTCGTCCTCCACCACCAGGATCCTGAGTCCGGCTCTTAACATCTTGTTACAGCTCTTGTGGTTCATGCCGATTAGAGCCTAATCCTAGACCACCGCAGCCCCCAGCGAACGGGATGACCTCGCAAAAATGAGCATGATTATTAATCCATATAAGAGACCGGCTACCTGGCCGCCGCCAATCAGAATGCGTCAGGGATCAGCCCTTAATTGTGCCCAGCCAGCCCATGGGGGATAATGGCCCCATCCTAGCTAGCAAAGAACGCCATGACTCCAGCCGAATACAGCGCACTCGCCCATCCCAGACTGTCTCATCCGGCTCGCAGCCTCTACAGTCTGCAGTTGCGGCGACTGATCATGGAAAACCAGCCCCCCCGGCTCAGTTATCCCGAACTGGGGCGGAGCTTGGCGGTGGTCGATCCCATGGATACCAGCGGCTTTAGTTATCAGGTCAATGCCCGCCAACTAACAGCCCTGTTTGACGAGCTGATCGAGGCTGGCTTGCTGTCTATAGAGAGTCCAGTGGAAAGTGAGCACTACCACCAATGCAGCTTCACCCTGCCCTTGCTGAACCAGCGCAGCCGAAGTCCCTTGCCTGAGCGCCCCTTCCAGATGCACCTGCATTGGCGTCCGGACGAGGAGTTGCCCGCTCTGGCGCGCCTATGCGGCGTCATTGATGCAAGCTACAGCGAAGAGGATCTTGGCGAGTTCATCGCATACTGGCTGGGGCGTCCCGAGGTCTTTGACTCCCAGCACCAATGGATGCTCAAATTCATCCGGGCCCTCAAGACCCGCCGCTATGTGCGTCGCCCACAAACCGAGGTGCAAGGTTACCAGCAGGTGAGCCCAGATCCCGTCTCCTCCGGTCCGAGCAAGCGCGCCCAGGAGATGATAGAGCAAGCCAAACGGCTGGCCGAGCAGCAAGAGAGCGAGCATGATTGAGCCAGCCCCAACCCGAACTATGATCGCCACCCCGGCACCAGGAGCATATCAAGATGGCAAATGAACAGGATCCCCTGCGCCAGGAGCTGGCCGAGATCGAAGCCAAGCGGCAACGTATCGCCAAAGCCAAACAGGACAACCGAGTCCATGACCCAGAATTGAGCCGTCATGTCGGCGGTCTGCTCGAGCGCATTCGTCGTCTGCAGGCCGAGACAGGAGGTGGTCAGTACGATTACGAAACCTTGCGCAAAGAGTATGACCTCAAAGCCAACGCCGAGGTACGCCAGCTGCAGAAGAGTGCACGTCAGGAGCGTATTCAGAAACTGATTGCCCAGGCCGACCTCAATCCGGAATGGGTCTTTGAGCGCATGGATGCAAGCGATCCCAGCTTGCAGTACCCGATGGAGACGGCACGCTACTTCATCAGCGGATTCGAGCATTGGGAGAAGAGCGGTGGCGGTTGCATGCTGATCTATGGTGACTATGGTACCGGCAAGTCAACCCTGGCCGGGGCCGTGGCACACGAACTGATCGAGCAGCACCAGAAATCGGTGATCTTCCAGCAGTGGGCCTCGGTGGTGGACCGGCTCTTCTTCAACGTCATTCAGGATCAGGAGGAGCGCAACCAGTACCGGCGCGCCCTGGAAGAGGTCGACCTGCTGATCCTTGACGAAGTGGCCGCCAACAGGGCCAAGATGGCAGAGAGCCAGTCCAGCTTCCTCGGCCATCTGCTGCGCCGGCGCCGCAACCTCTCCAAGAGCGTCATAATCATCACCAACCACAGCCCCCAGAGCTTGCACCAGGCCATTGGCGACTTCAGCTTCGAGGCGATCAAGGCGTTCAACCCGGTGGATATCCAGCTCAGTGGCCCGAGTCGTCGCCCCAGTATCGGCCACTACAACGGCTAAACACCCCGCGGGCCCCAGCGGCCCGCGCAGCCAACCACTCAGATAATAACAACTCTCATTTACGTATCGAAGATGAACCCTTAGGCTAACCTTTTTGCCAAAGGGAGCAGAACCATGCCCACCATTATTATCTTTGGAGCCAGCCGAGGGCTGGGTCTTGCCTTCACCAAGCTGGCCATGATTCAGGGACATAGGGTCCTGGCCATGGTGCGTTCATCCCAAGCTGCCGATGAGTTGCGCGCACTCGGTGCCGATGTGGTATCGGGGGACGCCCTCGATCGAGCGGCGGTAAACCGGGTTTGTGCATTGGCAGGAAAAGATAGCTGGGTAGTCTCAACCCTCGGCAGCTTTCGCAGCCCGAATCCCGTTGACTACGAGGGCAATCGCCAGGTGATCGATGGAATGGAAGAGTGCGGGCTCAAGCGCCTGCTGCTGGTCACCTCCCTTGGTTGTGGCGACAGCTGGCAGCATCTCCCCGAGCGAGCCAGGGCAGCCTTCGGCCATGAGGTCCGTCTCAAGAGTCTGGCCGAAAGCTGGTTGCAGACCAGCACCCTGACCTGGACCATATTGCGCCCTGCTGGCTTGCAGGATGGCAACCCGATCGGTCAGGCACGATTGAGTCAACGTCAGGAGACCCACGGCCTGGTACGACGCCGTGATGTCGCCATTCAAGGGCTGAGCCTGCTCGCCGACAGCACGGCCGCCGGCCAGATCTACGCCATCAGTGATCCCGGCCTCTTGCCGGGTTAAGTTTATCCAGTAATCAACAAGGGTCGGCCTCAGTGCTCTCCCTTGTCAACTAGGCGCTTTGATGCTGACGCCGAGCCAACCAGTAATAGGCAAGTGCGCCATACAGCACCGCCAGCCCCCATAACTGCCACCAAAGCGGTGCCACCTGGGCAAAGTCGGCCCCCATCTGGTTAAGACGCAGAAAACCGGCGATGGCCGGGGTGCTCGGCAACCACTGGGCCAGCCAGTTCAAGGGCCCCGGGATCAACTCTACCGGCCAGATGAACCCCGCCAGAAACACCAACGGCAGGGATGAGAGCAACACTATCTGGCTTGGCAGATCCCGCCTGCGCAGCAAGGCTCCCAACAGTACTCCCAACATGGTGGTCGCAAGCACGAAAGGCAGCACAAACAGCCAGAGTGTCGTCGGTGAAGCGTTGCGGGTGATCTGGTAGTGATCCAGACAAAACCCGAAGAAATAGCTGACCGGTATCAGGAAGAGCCCCCCCAGCACCAGGGTCCGCGCCAGTAACAGGGGCAGCACCGGGGCCTTTTGCCAATAACCCGATATCCCCCGTTCGTTCTGCTGATTCTGGGTCGCTCCCAGTATGCCAGCCCCCATCAGCAACACCTGATGCAGGATAAGCACAAAGACGGCGGGCACCACATAGTTCACGTACCCCATGGTGGGGTTGAACACTGGTAGCACATTGAGCCCCACCGCACTCCAGCCCGTGGCCGCCTGGGGCAAGGCTTCCCCGTGGCTCAGTAGCCGGGCGACCTTCACCTGCGCTGCGAGCGTGCCGCTCGCCTGTGCCAGCCCTTCGGCTATGGTGCCGTACACCAGGAAGTAGGAGGCGTCACCGCTATAGCTTAAGGTCACACTCTTGCCCAGCAGCAGATCCCGATAGAAATGGCGGGGGATCAGCAGTATGCCGCTGGCCCGGCCGTCGATGAGCCACTGACGCGCCTCATCCAGGCTGCTCACCCGAGCGACCAGACGAACCTGAGCCGTCGCATCGGCCATAAACTCCAACTGACGCGAGAGCTGGCTACCATCCTCGTTGATCACCACCACCGGCTCTTCCCGTGGCAGTTGCTGCAAATAGGGTTGGGGATAGAGGAAGGAGTAAAAGAGCACACCGCCAAACAGGGTCAGCATGATAGCCCGATCCGATACCAGGGTGCGCAGTTCGAGACGCACGAGATCCCAGAAACCTAGCATGAGCCAGCCTCCTTCCCGGTCGGACTCAGGGCAAGGGATTCAGAGCGATAGCGACGCGCCACCACACCAAGCAGTGGCAGGAAGAGTAGCAACGGCGCCAGTTGAGAGAGCGCGTGAGCCAGGGGCTGACCATAGTTGGCCTGACCTATCTGCAACTCTATATAGTGCGAAACAGGCAGCAGGCTGCGCCACCCTTCGGCAAAACTGCCCATGGCGCTGGTCGGAAAGGTCACGCCCATGAAGGCAAAGCCGGGGGCCGTCAGGGCCCCCGCCATGGAGAGTGCCCGCGCCGCATCCCTTAGCAGGGCATAGAGCAATGCGCCCAGAGTGAGGCAGGCGGCCGTGGTAAGGCCCAGACCGAGGCTCAAGATAAGCCAACTGCCCTGCATGGGATAGGCCAACACCTTGAACAGCATCAGGCTCCAGCCTAGCCCCCAAGCCCAACCGATGAACAGATTCGGGCCCAGCTTGCGCCACAGGCCCTTCCAGACACCTTCTATGCCCCATCTCTGGCCTAGCCTGTCGGCACGGGCCAGGGAATTCAAACCATAGAGCACCACCAGGATCTGCCAGACCGCCGGGAGCAGGGCGCTAAGCAGGAACTGGGCATAGCTGGAGTTGAGGTTATAGAGCGCCGTGATCTGATTGTTGATGGGCAGCGCCTGGCCCATGGCTCCCGGCAGAACCTGCCCCTCGGCCAGGGCATTCAATACGCCGACCTGACCGTTCAGGGTCCCCACCACCTGCGCCAACGCCGAATTGACCAGCTTGGCTATCAGGATGAACTGGCCATTGTTGAACACTGTGACCTGGGGCTGAAGACCCTCACGAGCATCCCGCTCCAGATGGTGAGGGATCACCACCAGGGCGTAGATATCCCCCCCACGCAGGGCACGACTGCCCTCGCTGACAGAATCAAACTCGGCCCCGAGCTTGAGACCCGAGGAGCCATCCAGAGAGAAGGCAAGCTGGCGGGAGAGCTGACTCTTGTCCAGATCCACCAGACCTATATTGAGATCCCGCGCCAGGCCTGCGGAGAAGATCCAGCACAGCAGCCCCATCAGCAACAGAGGCAGCCAGCTGGCCAATGCACGGCCGAAAGGGTCCCGCCAGAGTTGGCGCAGCTCCTCCCTCATCAGAGCTGAACCAGGACACTCATGCCGACTCTCAGCCCATCTACGGGCTGCAGCGGCCGGGCTTCGACCTGGAAGCTCTTCATGTCAAACCCCTGACGGGTATCAGTCGCACGCCAGGTAGCAAAGTCCCCCATCACGGCAACATGAGTCACCTTGAAGCGCACCCACTGATCATCCAGACCGGGAATGCTGGCATCGAACTCGCTGCCGACCTGGAATCGGGGCAGCAGATCTTCGCGGACATGGAACTGGGCCCAGGCATCCTGCATGTCGAGCAGGGTCACCACGGGAAAACCCTGAGGAGCCAGCTCGCCGCTACGCAGCAGCACCTGGGCGACTTCCCCCTCGTGCGGGCTGGTGATGCGGGTATCGGCCAGATAGGCCTCGACCTCGGCCACGGAGCCCGCCGCCATCTTGACCTTCTCCCGCGCCGCAACCTTGGTTTCGACCCGCGCCCCTTCCAGGGCCAACTGATACTGCTGCCAAGCAATGCCTTCGCTGTACTTGGCCGCCTGCCAGGCTGTCCAGGCTTCATCGCGTTTCTGCAGGGGCATGACACCATCCCTGTGCAGGTTGGCTATCCGCTGATAAGTGGTTCCCCTCAGCGTGGCGGCCACCTTGGCCTGCTGCCACTGATCCTTGGCGGCTGCTATCTGCTGCGCCCTGGCACCATTCTCGGCCTCTTGTGCCAGGGCACCGGCTGCCGCCTCTCCCGCCTTGGCCTGACTCAGCTTGGCCTCTATCTCCGGGCTAGCCAGCGTGAACACCAGCTGTCCCTTGTCCAGCTTGTCTCCCTTCTTCACCAGTACCTGATCGATTCGCCCGGCCACCTTGGAAGAAACCGCATACTGCTGCGCTTCTATCTGCCCCTGCAACCGTACCGGCTCAGGTTGATATGCCAGCCAGAAACGCCAACCAAGCCAGATAACCAGCAATGCCAACGCCAGGAGAAACAACAACAGCCTGCCTTTGCGCATCTTCTGCCGTATGGGGGAGTGACTCATGCTGATACCTCGATATCGGGGCCAGTACGGCCGACGCAGAAACGGATAATGGATAAGGCGGGCTCTGGCGTCACCCTGGTCTGGGCGAGCAGCATTGCCTCGGTGAGGCGGTGAGCATAGGCGCAAGGCTTGAAAGAGCGGCTCTTCATGAACTCACCTCGATAGCCTGGGCATACTGATATTGATTGAAGCTGTTCATCTGGCCGGAGAGCGCCAACAAACGCGCCAGCGATACCACATACTGGTAAGCGGCGGCGGCCCGCTGGGTCTTGACCCCGGCCAACTGGTTACGGGCATCAACCACATCTAGCGAGGTAGAGAGTCCTTGCGCGAATGCCTTATCCCGCAGGGAGACATTTTCCTGTGCCAGTTGCTGGGTCGAGTCGAGGGCCTGATACTCCTCCATCCCCTGGGCCGCTTCACGCCAGGTCTTCTCGACCAGCAACTCCAGATCCTCACGGGTCTTGGCTTGGAGCAGATTGACCTGCAACTCGGCACTCTTGGCCGCCTGGACCGCATCGGAACGGCCATCCCGGCTCACCAGCGGCATGCTGACGCCGACCCCGACCAACCAGTCCGGGGTCAGGCTGGAGGTGATGGAGTCATCCTCATAGAGGTTGTAATTACCAAACAGGAACAGCTCGGGGGCATATTTGCCCTTCTCCAGCTTGATTAGCCCCTGAGCCTGCTGCTTCTTCGCTGCCAGCAGCTTGAGGCCGGGGTGCACAGCCAGGGTCTCCTGCACGAAGGCATCCATCTCCGGCATCTGGGCATTGATAAACAGAGGATTGTCGGGCTCAGCCCCCTTGAGTTTGAGCATCCGGGCCAGAGCCAGCTCGGCAATCTCCAGGCTGCGGCGATACTTCTGGGTATCGATGCGCGCCCTGTCATAGGCCGACTGAGCCGAGAGCCGCTCGACTTTGGCTATCTGGCCCTGCGCTTCCAGCTTGCGGGCATGATCTAGGTGATGGGCCAGCCCCTGCTCGATCTCCTGCTTGGTCTGCACCACCTGCGCCGCCAACACCACACCGAAATAAGTCTGGGAGAGACTCTCGAAGCTGGCCTGCTGCTTGAGCACCAGTTGCTCCTGAGCCTCCACTACCTGCGCCTGACGGATATCCTGAGCGGCATCGATACGCCCCCCCACGAACAGCGGCCACAGCATCTTGACCGAACTGGTCACCACATTCTGCTTTGTGAGAGGGGTAACAAAATCGCTGGCTCCGAGCTGCAATGCCTGCATCACGGGCCCCAGGATCTGGCCGAATTCGGGATGATTGGCGATGGGATTGAGATCCAGCATGTCCAGCTCGACCGGCTTGTCAAGATGGGTGTAGCTTGCCCCTAGATCCACCTTGGGCAGATACATGGCCTTGGCCGCCTCGCGCAGCTGCTTGGCGCGGTCAACCCCGGCTTGTTCCGCTGCCAATCCCTCGTCTTGTTGCAGCACCTTGCTCCAGGCCTGGTTAAAGCTGAGGGGCTGCGCCTGGGCTGGCGTCAGCATGAGCCATAACAGGCAGGGCGCCAGCTGGCAGATAAAGCGTGCTCTCATACTTCCCCAATCTGTTGGTCGTGCAGTTTGTAATGAAAATGTTTGGAGTTTTTACTCAACGCAGGGCAATTATCATAACGCAAAGCCCGGGGATCTGGTCACGGGTAATTCGATTGTATCCCTTCACTTCAGCTGACGGCAGCCCCCATCACAATTTGCCCGATTTTCAAGCACTCCTGAATTTGCAAGGCCTCGCTGGCCGTTTTTTTCATAAAAAAATGCCTGACGCTCAAATACTAACCTTTTATCCTGACTAAAAAATGCGTAATATACGCCGCCCTAAGCCGATGGTAACTGTGGAATGCAGATAGGTCCCCACACGCTTGAAACTCCCTTGATTGTGGCCCCCATGGCCGGTGTAACAGACCGACCATTTCGTGAGCTTTGTTTGCGATTGGGTGCCGGCATGGCCGTTTCCGAGATGCTGCTGGCCAATCCGGACGTCTGGGATACCCAGAAGACCAGGATGCGGATGGATCACTCTGCCGAAGCGGGACTGCGATCGGTCCAGATAGCTGGAGCCGACCCGGAGATGATGGCGTTTGCCGCCCGCTACAACGTGGAGCAGGGCGCTCAGATCGTCGACATCAACATGGGGTGTCCAGCAAAAAAAGTGAATAAGAAGTTGGCAGGTTCCGCCCTGCTGCGCCAACCCGATCTGGTCAGAACTATCTGCCGGGCCGTGGTCGATGCAGTGGAAGTGCCTGTCACCTTGAAGATCCGCACAGGATGGGATCCGGATAACCGCAATGGCGAGGAGATCGCCCGAATCGCCGAAGATTGCGGTATCGCGGCCCTTGCCGTGCATGGTCGCACTCGCTCCTGCCTCTACAAGGGCGAAGCAGAGTACGACACTATCAGGGCGATTAAGCAGGCCGTATCGATTCCTGTTGTCGCCAATGGCGACATAGACAGCCCGGAGAAGGCCCGGTATGTCCTCGACTATACCGGCGTCGATGCCGTGATGATCGGCCGTGCAGCGCAAGGACGACCGTGGATTTTCCGGGAAATCCGTCATTTTCTTGAGACAGGAACCAAGCTGCCACCTCCCGGAAGGGATGAGGTTCGCACCCTGATGAACGAGCATGTAACCAATCTGCATCAGTTTTACGGTGCCTTTCTGGGAGCGCGCATTGCCCGTAAACACGTGGGCTGGTATCTGGATGAAGAAGTGACGGGCCGAGAATTCCGTAAGCACTTCAATGCGTTGGATTGTGCAGATGCACAGCTAAGAGCACTTGAAGTGTATTTCGATGGATTAGGTTAACGCATAACTAAAGAGCCGACCGAATATGTTCGAACAAACCCTGACTTCTGATGCATTGGTAACAACTACTCACAATCATGCCGCCGAGCCCACCCAGCGCCCCCTGCGTGACTCTGTGCAACAGGCCCTGCGTAACTACCTGGCCCAGTTGAACGGTCAGGAAGTGATTGAGCTGTATGATATGGTCCTCTCCGAAGTCGAAGCTCCCATGCTGGACGTGATCATGCAGTACACCCGTGGTAACCAGACTCGCGCTGCCGTGATGATGGGGATCAACCGCGGAACCCTGCGTAAAAAGCTCAAACGTTACGGCATGAACTGATCTTTCGATCATGTCTGTGCAGGACAAGGCGCATTCCAGCAGTGGAATGCGCCTTTTCTATTGCGGCGTGTTCATTCGCAGCGAGCTCAGGCAAAACGTCTGCACTGGCCGTTGCGCAACTCGATGATGATAGTCTCTGCTATTCAGTAGCCAGCCGTATCCCCAGCACGACGAAGAGCCCCCCCATTACGCGATTGAGCCAGCGACTCAACTTGGCCGAGACCTTCAGCTTGCTGCTGGCAAATGCGGTCGACAGCGCCAGTAGATGGCACCAGATCATGCCGTTCAGGTTGAATATGCAACCGAGCAGGATGAAAGCCAGCGCCTTCTGGGGAGCATCCGGCGCAATGAATTGCGGCACGAATGCCAGAAAAAACAGCGCCACCTTAGGATTGAGTAGATTGGTTAGAAATCCTTGCCAGAAGAGACGGCCATAGGGCAAAGGCGCCAGCTTGATTTTCCTTTTATCCAAGAGGGGGCCAGATCGCGTTCTCAGCAAGCCAACCCCCAGATAAATGAGGTAAAGCGCCCCCAGCAACTTGATGATGCTGAACAGACTGGCAGAGGCGCTCAGCAATGCCGATAATCCTAATGCAGCCGCAAGTACATGCACCATGGTGCCAGTGCCTATACCAAGCGCAGCCATCGAGCCCGCTCGCCATCCCTGAGAGCCACTGCGTAGCATGATGAGCAATGAGTCAGGCCCTGGCATCATATTAAGCAGCAGGCCGGATACGATAAACAACGCTAGATCATGGATCCCTAGCATGGCACTTACCTCCCGAATAAAAGAACAGTCTAAGGGGTCCAAGGCGATTGTCATCCCTCATCCAGGCTATAGCCACTATCAACGCCTGTGATAACCAGCCAGCTACCGGATTGGAGAACTGGCATTACCCTGGGCCACTCAGCAACCTTCTCACTCAATTCATCTCTTTCAACAGAAAATAAAATGAATAAAATGCGCCCAATATTTGACACTTGGTGGGCTCAACGCTACGCACTGCATTATTTAGGGAAATAGATACTGCGAGAAGGCTACCTTGTTGCATTGTCGATTAAGCCAAACGGCTCGGTTTTCACATCGACATGCAGCTGGAAGAGGGGGTGGTGGAGATGCTGCAGCCGTGCGGCGAGTCAGGGGGAGCAGTTTAGATACTATCGGTTCGCTGGCGATGGGCGTCTGGCTCAAGCGCCTGCCACTTCGCGCAAACCGCTACGCCGCGGCACTATCGTGCCAAATCGCAGGCATGAAAAAAGCCCACTCGTGAGAGCGGGCTGTTAAGGTCTTGCTACCAATAAGAAGCATCCGCTTCTTCTGGCCAGTCACATCGCTGTGACTGTAATTAGGAGCCTGGCAGTGTCCTACTCTCGCATGGCGAATGCCACACTACCATCGGCGCTACCGCGTTTCACTTCTGAGTTCGGCATGGGATCAGGTGGGTCCACGGCGCTATGGCCGCCAGGCAAAAACTTCAATCTCGGAAAGCTGACGTGAATAACGACTTCGCTAGTTGCTTGTCACTATCACTGAATTTGTAAGTAGTTCATGCACTTGCTACAAGCACCAGAAACACTTCTTGGGTGTTGTATGGTTAAGCCTCACGGGTAATTAGTATGGGTTAGCTCAACACGTCGCCGCGCTTACACACCCCACCTATCAACGTTGTGGTCTCCAACGGCCCTTTAGGACCCTCAAGGGGTCAGGGATGACTCATCTCAGGGCTCGCTTCCCGCTTAGATGCTTTCAGCGGTTATCGATTCCGAACTTAGCTACCGGGCAGTGCCACTGGCGTGACAACCCGAACACCAGAGGTTCGTTCACTCCGGTCCTCTCGTACTAGGAGCAACTCCCTTCAATCATCCAACGCCCACGGCAGATAGGGACCGAACTGTCTCACGACGTTCTGAACCCAGCTCGCGTACCACTTTAAATGGCGAACAGCCATACCCTTGGGACCGACTTCAGCCCCAGGATGTGATGAGCCGACATCGAGGTGCCAAACACCGCCGTCGATATGAACTCTTGGGCGGTATCAGCCTGTTATCCCCGGAGTACCTTTTATCCGTTGAGCGATGGCCCTTCCATTCAGAACCACCGGATCACTATGACCTACTTTCGTACCTGCTCGACCTGTCCGTCTCGCAGTTAAGCTGGCTTATGCCATTGCACTAACCTCCTGATGTCCGACCAGGATTAGCCAACCTTCGTGCTCCTCCGTTACTCTTTGGGAGGAGACCGCCCCAGTCAAACTACCCACCAGGCACTGTCCGCGAGCCCGATTCAGGGCCCTGCGTTAGAACATCAAACATACAAGGGTGGTATTTCAAGGACGGCTCCACGACAACTGGCGTCATCGCTTCAAAGCCTCCCACCTATCCTACACATGTAGGTTCAATGTTCAGTGCCAAGCTGTAGTAAAGGTTCACGGGGTCTTTCCGTCTAGCCGCGGGTACACCGCATCTTCACGGCGAATTCGATTTCACTGAGTCTCGGGTGGAGACAGCATGGCCATGGTTACACCATTCGTGCAGGTCGGAACTTACCCGACAAGGAATTTCGCTACCTTAGGACCGTTATAGTTACGGCCGCCGTTTACCGGGGCTTCGATCAAGAGCTTCGCTTGCGCTAACCCCATCAATTAACCTTCCGGCACCGGGCAGGTGTCACACCCTATACGTCCACTTTCGTGTTTGCAGAGTGCTGTGTTTTTGATAAACAGTCCCAGCCATCTGGTCACTGCGACTCCCAACTGCTCCATCCGCGAGGGACTTCACTGTCAAGAGCGAACCTTCTCCCGAAGTTACGGTTCTATTTTGCCTAGTTCCTTCACCCGAGTTCTCTCAAGCGCCTTGGTATTCTCTACCCGACCACCTGTGTCGGTTTGGGGTACGATGACTTGTAATCTGAAGCTTAGAGGCTTTTCCTGGAAGCATGGCATCAATGGCTTCACCACCGTAGTGGCTTCGTCTCGTGTCTCAGCGTTGCATCTCCGGATTTGCCTAGAGATACCGCCTACGCACTTTCACCAGGACAACCGTCGCCTGGCCCACCTAGCCTTCTCCGTCCCCCCATCGCAATTACAAGTCGTGCAGGAATATTAACCTGCTTCCCATCGATTACGCCTTTCGGCCTCACCTTAGGGGTCGACTCACCCTGCCCCGATTAACGTTGGACAGGAACCCTTGGTCTTCCGGCGAGGAGGCTTTTCACCCCCTTTATCGTTACTTACGTCAGCATTCGCACTTCTGATATCTCCAGCATACCTCTCGATACACCTTCGCAGACTTACAGAACGCTCCCCTACCACTCACACATAAGTGTGAATCCGCGGCTTCGGTGCCTGGTTTGAGCCCCGTTACATCTTCCGCGCAGGCCGACTCGACTAGTGAGCTATTACGCTTTCTTTAAATGATGGCTGCTTCTAAGCCAACATCCTAGCTGTCTGAGCCTTCCCACATCGTTTCCCACTTAACCAGAACTTTGGGACCTTAGCCGGCGGTCTGGGTTGTTTCCCTCTTCACGACGGACGTTAGCACCCGCCGTGTGTCTCCCGGATATTACTTACTGGTATTCGGAGTTTGCATGGAGTTGGTAAGTCGGGATGACCCCCTAGTCCAAACAGTGCTCTACCCCCAGTAGTATTCGTCCGAGGCGCTACCTAAATAGCTTTCGGGGAGAACCAGCTATCTCCGAGTTTGATTGGCCTTTCACCCCCAGCCACAGGTCATCCCCTAACTTTGCAACGTTAGTGGGTTCGGTCCTCCAGTTGATGTTACTCAACCTTCAACCTGCCCATGGCTAGATCACCCGGTTTCGGGTCTACACCTTGCAACTAGACGCCCAGTTAAGACTCGGTTTCCCTACGGCTCCCCTATACGGTTAACCTCGCTACAAAATGTAAGTCGCTGACCCATTATACAAAAGGTACGCAGTCACCCCGAAGGGCTCCCACTGCTTGTACGTACACGGTTTCAGGTTCTATTTCACTCCCCTCACAGGGGTTCTTTTC